>NZ_JAKEUT010000018.1:0-111980 GCF_022398025.1 Vibrio sp. Isolate25 | reverse complement strand
TCAGACAACTCGTTTCCGCTCGACTTGCATGTGTTAGGCCTGCCGCCAGCGTTCAATCTGAGCCATGATCAAACTCTTCAATTTAAGATTTTGTCGGCTCAATGAATACTGAACATTACATAAAGTAATGTTTGAATTGACTGTGCTCTAATTGGTTTTCACTTTTGAAAAAGTAAAACAAAACAGCTCAAGGCTGCTTCCCAATTCGAATGGTCACTTCGTTTCATTGAAACCTAAATTGTTTCCGAAGAAACTATTTGGATTATCATCAACGAGTGCCCACACAGATTGATAGGTTTATATTGTTAAAGAGCTGTGCTTTTCAAGAAACTTTCTCTCAAAGCGGAGGTGCATTCTAGCGAGATAATTTGAAGAGTCAAACACTTTTTCAAACTTATTTTCTCAGAAGCTTTTCACCTCTCTAACATTGCTGAAGCCTTGTGGCGTCTGCCGTGTCAGTGGAAGCGCATTATAGGGAGTCCTTCTGATAGCGCAAGCCCTTTTTCAAAAAAAATTGAAAAAACTCATCGTTCGTTGAAAATGTGTTCAAAACAACAAAAAAGAGAGCAAAAAGCCCTCTTTTATCTATCTATTTCATTCAGTTTTAAATGAATGCGTACGCGTCAGCAAACATACGGTCACTGTTAGCGCCTTTGTTCTGGGTAAATTGTTCACGAGCCGCACCCGCCATTTCAAAACGTCCAGCAATGTAGATGTCATATTCTGCAAGAGAATCAAAATCGTCATTGACGGCTTGAAGTACGTTTCCGACTTTGCCTTGCCATTCAGAAGTCGCTTCTTCTACTACTGGAATAAAGTGCACGTTGCTCAACTGTGCTGCGATACCATCCAGTTCATCTTTAGCATATAGCTGGCGTTCATCTCGGCCACCCCAGTAAAGGTGGATCTCATTGGTCTTATTTTGAGCTACGCAGTGATCCAATATCGAACGCACGTAACTAAAGCCTGTACCACCAGCAATCAAAAGCAGAGGGCGTTCGCTCTCTTCTTTAACCCAGGCATCACCATGAGGAGCATCAATACTGATGTCACCATCATTTTCTAATGCGTTTTGCATCGCTTCGACAACTTCAAGAGCATACGCGTTATGCTCTGCTGCACCAATGTGAAGCTCTAGCTCGCCTTCGTGGCGACAAGGGCTGCTTGCAATAGAGAATGGACGTTTATCTTTTTCTCCCATCACAACCATTAGATACTGGCCAGCTTTAAAGCTGACTGGTGTCTCTGGATGCAACAGAATTCGATGGGTATTACAAGCTAACGGCTCAATAGACTTTACTTTACATTGGATGGTCATGTTATTCCTCTTACTTACTCCTCAAAAGTAAGTACCAAATTACTTTCTGCGAAGGCCTGACAAGCAAACACCCAGCCTTGTTGCTGCTCTTTCTCTGTGAGCATTGGCTCAAGCTGGTAAGTGACTCGACCTTCTATTTTCCGACACAGACACGCTGCGCACGCTCCCACTTGGCAACGGTTTGGGAAGCTGATGTTATGGTTGAGCGCAGCTTCCAATACCGTTTCCCCTTCCTGCACATCGAACTGTATATTCTGCGGCTGCAAGGTCACCAAATGGCTCATAATATTCCCAGCTTACTCCATTTTGCATCGACCTGCGCAACTAACTGAGAATCTTTCTTGATTGGGATGCCCCACTCTCGCTGGACTTCTCCCTCAAACTTGTTGGTCGCATCCAAACCTAACTTAGAACTGCGACCTTCTTTTGCTTCTATTTTTACGGTGTCACGATTAGGATCCATTCGCGTGGTGATTGCCCAGATAATGTCATTCCAATCGTGCACATTGACGTCATCATCGCAGAGAATAACAAACTTGGCATCCGTATACTGCTTAAGAAACTCCCATACGCCATTGAGCACCGCTTTCGATTGCATAGCATGCGTTTTCTTCATCGATACCACCATGAAGCGATCGGCCCCCGCAGATTCTGGTAAAGCGATATCAACAATTTCCGGGAATGCCTGACGAAGTTGTTGTAACTGCTCATCTGTAATCGCTGTTTGGCTTGCGGATGCTAGCTCTGGGTCAGAGGCCTTTTCGGCATCCCATTTAAGCGTTGCATCCAAGCCCATCTTAGAGCCAAGCCCTACAACCGGTGAGGCGAAGTCGAGAGAATCAATAGGCGTGTTGTCAATCATTAAGGTATCGCGAACAGGTTCCATATGCTCACACATGGCCTTCACGACATCATCCCAACTGCGCGCATTGACACTTTCATCGCACACTACAACGAACTTGGTGTACATGAACTGGCGAAGGAAAGACCATACCCCCATCATGACTCGCTTAGCGTGCCCTGGGTATTGCTTTTTCATCGTCACCACCGCCATGCGGTACGAACACCCTTCCGGTGGCAAATAGAAATCTTCTATTTCAGGAAACTGCTTTTGCAGGATCGGAACAAACACTTCATTTAACGCTACACCCAATACAGCAGGTTCATCTGGCGGACGCCCTGTGTAAGTGCTGTGATATATCGGGTCCTTACGCATGGTAATGTGAGTAATGGTAAAGACGTGGTGTTTTTCTTTTTCGTTATAATAACCAGTGTGGTCACCATAAGGCCCTTCGTCCGCATACTCATTCGGGTCAATGTAACCCTCAAGCACGATCTCTGCGCTAGCAGGCACTTCAAGGTTATTACTTACAGATTTAACCACTTCAGTTTTACTGCCTCGAAGCAAGCCCGCAAACGCATACTCGGATAAGGTATCTGGTACTGGTGTTACCGCGCCTAATATAGTGGCTGGGTCAGCACCAAATGCGACTGAAACAGGGAAAGGCTCTCCCGGGTTGGTTTCCATCCAGTCACGCAGATCAAGGGCACCACCACGGTGTGCCAGCCAGCGCATGATGATTTTGTTCTTACCAATTTTCTGCTGACGGTAAATTCCAAGATTCTGGCGCTTTTTATGTGGCCCTCGAGTCACGGTTAACCCCCACGTAAGCAGAGGCGCAACATCATCTTGCCAACAACTCATCACAGGGATTTTATCGAGATCAACTTCGTCACCTTGCCAGACAATCTCCTGACAGGCAGCTTTACGTAACCTTTTGGCTGGCATGTTTAAGACTTGTCTAAAAACAGGAAGTTTCTCTAACGCGTCTTTAAAGCCACGTGGTGGCTCGGGCTCCTTAAGATAAGCCAACAATTTGCCCACTTCACGAAGGTCTTTGACGTCTTCACGACCCATACCTATCGCAACCCGCTCAGGAGTGCCAAACAAGTTGGTCAGCACAGGCACATCGTAGCCAATGGGATTTTCAAACAACAATGCCGGGCCACCTGCACGTAAAGTACGGTCGCTAATCTCTGTCATTTCATAATGTGGATCAACAGGCTCGGAAATGCGTTTAAGCTTCCCTTCCTGCTCAAGGTGAGCGATAAAGTCGCGTAAATCCTTAAAACTCATAGGTCTTCTGTGACTGATTAAAGTGCAAGCAGTATAACAAAAAGAGGAATCTTCCGATCCCTCTTTTCTATAAGGTTATTTTTATTGTGATAATACGTTCAAAATCGCGCTGCTACGTACCTTTTGATTATGGCTAGCAAGCTCTTCTAGCCAAGTGGAATAACCCTGGTTGGCTAATTCCGTGGCCACCATGGAGGCCTCATCACGAATCGCCATTCTATCGATCAAGAAGGCTTTCACTTCTTCAGTCATGGGTTTAATTCGAGTCAACTCTTTAATGGCTTGCTCTTTAAGACTGGGGTTATGAGCAGCATGCATGATCTGGTTAACTGCAAAGACATCACCCACCTTAGCTAATCGGCTTAGCTCCGTCTCGCTGTGGAAATCTGCTCGCATCAACCAAAGGAGTTTATAGACTTCTGGATTTTCACTGACCTGAGCTAAACGAACCATGACTTGAGAAGAGGGTAACCAGCTGGTAACCGCTTCTCCGGTCAACTGAACGACTAAATTATCAACCGCCTCAGGTGATAAGCTGTCCAACTCACGGATGAGTAATGCTTCCCGAGCCTGTACCTGGTAATCACTACCAGACAGCCACTTTTTCAGTTCCAATTCACCGCGCTCGGCACTAAGAACAAAATCGAGAGTGGACTGATCTTGGTGCCACTGCTTGAGCAACCGACTGGCTATTGCCGGATAATTAAACGCAGGAACAGAAAATTCATAACCGTCACCTCTTTCCAGTACCTGATAGGTCGGCACCATGGCTTTTTGCTGTTCAACGAATAAAGCCATTTTCGGTGTCAAGATGACATTTTGGTCTTCAATTTTCTTGAGTAAAAGGTAGCGAGCCACTTCTTGTTGAGGAAGCGACAATCTTTCGAGAGCGAAATTGAGCGAGTCGATATTATTTTCGACAGCATATTGGAGAAGTTCAGCGACTTTGTAGTGAATCTGCTGATCCTGAAGTAACTGTTCGGCTTTGTCTGGATGCATTTCCATCGCAGCAACCGTTGGCGCTCCAATCAATAAAGATGTGCATAGGAGAACCGACGACAACATTCCTTGTTGCATGTTAACCTCCTCTTAACATTCTCGCTCATTGTGAGCCCTATCAAATGAGAATGCAAACAAAAACGCCACCGACAATGTCGATGGCGTTTGGAATCACAAATTCTTACTGACGACGCATAGCATCAAAGAACTCATCATTGGTCTTAGTCATTGCGAGCTTATCGATTAGGAATTCCATCGCGTCGATCTCACCCATCGGATGAACAATCTTACGCAAAATCCACATCTTCTGCAGCTCTTCATTCTTAGTCAAAAGTTCTTCACGACGAGTGCCTGAACGGTTGAAGTCGATAGCAGGGAAAACACGTTTCTCAGCGATCTTACGGTTCAGGTGGATTTCCATGTTACCTGTACCTTTAAATTCTTCGTAGATAACTTCATCCATTTTAGAACCAGTATCAACTAGAGCCGTTGCTAGAATCGTCAGGCTACCACCTTCTTCTACATTACGTGCAGCACCGAAGAAGCGCTTAGGACGATGTAGGGCGTTTGCATCGACACCACCAGTCAGAACTTTACCTGATGAAGGAACTACCGTGTTGTATGCACGAGCTAGACGAGTGATAGAGTCAAGTAAGATAACCACGTCTTTTTTGTGTTCAACCAAGCGTTTCGCTTTCTCGATCACCATTTCAGCAACTTGTACGTGACGAGACGCTGGCTCATCAAACGTTGACGCAACCACTTCACCTTTAACCAGGCGTTGCATCTCGGTTACTTCTTCTGGACGCTCGTCGATAAGCAGTACCATTAGCTCACACTCAGGGTGGTTGTAAGCAATGCTTTGAGCAATGTTTTGCAGCAGCATTGTTTTACCCGCTTTTGGCGGAGCCACGATTAGACCACGCTGACCTTTACCGATTGGAGAGGCTAAGTCTAAAACACGAGCTGTAATATCTTCTGTCGAACCGTTACCACGTTCCATCACCATACGCTCATTGGCGTGCAGTGGCGTTAAGTTTTCAAATAGAATCTTATTACGTGCGTTATCCGGCTTGTCATCATTAACTGTATTAACTTTCAACAGAGCAAAGTAACGCTCGCCGTCTTTTGGTGGACGAATCTTACCGGCAATCGAGTCACCAGTACGAAGGTTGAAACGGCGGATTTGACTTGGAGAGACATAGATATCGTCTGGACCTGCCAAGTAAGAACTGTCTGCGCTACGCAAGAAGCCAAAACCGTCTTGAAGTATTTCCAGAACCCCGTCGCCAAAAATATCTTCACCACTTTTTGCATGTGCTTTAAGGATGGCGAAGATGATGTCTTGCTTTCTTAGACGTGCCAGGTTTTCAAGGCCCAAGCTTTCGCCAAGTTTGACAAGATCAGACACAGGTCTGTTCTTCAGTTCTGTTAGATTCATTGTGGTGGATACTTTTTTAGTCAAAATAGGATCTGTTATTTAGTTAAGATGAATTTGGTCACAGGATCGACCAAGAAGAGATACTTGTTTATTTAACGTGCGATAAATTAGCACTAAATACTAGCCTAGTCTAGATTTTGTTAGCCTTCAAAAACAAAACCGCACATTGAGGTCAATGTACGGTCTTATCTGAACAACTTATTTATAGGTTCGCGTCCAAAAACTCTTTTAGTTGAGTCTTAGATAAAGCACCTACTTTCGTCGCTGCCACGCTACCATCTTTGAAAAGTAGTAACGTTGGGATACCACGAATACCAAATTTCGGTGGAGTACCTGCGTTTTGGTCGATATTCAGTTTACCGATAGTGAGTTTGCCTTCGTACTCGTCGGCGATTTCGTCCAAAATAGGAGCAATCATCTTACAAGGACCACACCATTCTGCCCAAAAATCAACAAGAACCGGGCCTGCAGCGTTTAGTACGTCGGCTTCAAAACCGTCATCAGTTAGCTGCAAAATCTTATCACTCATCTTCCACTCCAATGTGTTTTTTCGGAACTGGTTGGATGATAACCAGTATTTAGATGCCCTATTGGAATGTATTTACTTTCGTATTGCAAGCTTAAGCTGATATTCTATAGCCATGAAAAAGACGCATATCACAGAGCAAAAGTTCGCCAATTTGGGTTTACACCCCCAAGTTACTGAAGGTTTGGAGAAAAAAGGGTTCGAGTTTTGTACCCCAATCCAAGCTTTGGCGTTGCCGGTACTGCTCACCGGCCAAGACATCGCAGGTCAGGCTCAAACAGGTACAGGGAAAACCCTAGCCTTCCTGACGGCTACTTTTAACCATTTGCTGAACACTCCAGAGCACGAGGGTCGTAAACCAACGCAACCACGTGCCATCATCATGGCACCGACCCGTGAACTGGCAATTCAGATTTACAACGATGCAGAACCTCTCACCCAAAGCACAGGCATCAAAGCAGCTTTAGCTTACGGTGGTGAAAGCTACGACAAGCAGTTGGCGAAGCTTGAGCAAGGCGTCGATGTACTCATTGGCACCACAGGTCGCATTATTGATTTCTATAAGCAACGAGTCTTCAACCTGAACAATATTCAGGCGGTTGTGCTTGATGAAGCCGATCGCATGTTCGACCTTGGTTTCATCAAAGACATCCGTTTCCTATTCCGCCGTATGCCTGAGCCCAAAGAGCGCTTGAACATGTTGTTCTCAGCAACACTGTCATACCGTGTTCAAGAGCTGGCTTTCGAACATATGCACAACCCAGAGCACGTTGTGGTGGAACCGGAAGTCAAAACCGGTCACCGCATTCAGGAAGAGCTGTTTTACCCGTCTAACGAACACAAGATGTCTCTGCTACAAACTCTTATTGAAGAAGAGTGGCCAGAGCGCGCGATCATCTTTGCCAATACCAAACACAAATGTGAATCCGTATGGGGTCACCTAGCCGCTGATGGCCACCGTGTAGGACTATTGACGGGCGATGTACCGCAGAAGAAGCGCGAACGCATCTTAGAGCAGTTCACTAAAGGTGAAGTTGACCTGCTAGTGGCGACAGACGTGGCAGCTCGTGGTCTCCACATCCCTCAAGTGACTCACGTGTTTAACTTCGACCTACCTGACGATTGCGAAGATTACGTACACCGCATCGGTCGTACAGGTCGAGCAGGAGCCAGTGGTCACTCAATCAGCTTTGCGTGTGAAGATTATGCGATCAACCTTCCGCCAATTGAAGAGTATATTGAACACACGATTCCTGTGTCTGACTACGACCCAAGTGCTTTGATTGAAGATCTACCAGCACCGTTACGTCTGCGCTCTAACCGTCCGCAGCAACGTCGCACTAATACTGGTGGCTCACGCTCAGGCAACCGTCGTAACCACAACCGCTCTCGTCAACGTCAACAAAAGGATTCTTAAGTCGTCTATGAGCCAAGCAGTTTCTTCTCCGCTCTACGCTGCCATCGACCTCGGGTCGAACAGTTTTCACATGCTCGTTGTGCGTCATATTGATGGCAGCGTTCAAACTATGGCCAAAATCAAACGTAAGGTTCGTCTTGCCGCAGGGTTAGACAGCAACAATGCGTTAAGCCAAGAGGCCATGCAACGCGGGTGGGACTGCTTGAGTCTCTTTGCCGAGCGACTTCAGGATATCCCAGCTCAACACATTCGCATTGTGGGTACCGCTACACTGCGCACCGCAACCAATGCGGATGTCTTTGTTGAGAAAGCGAATCAGATTCTCGGCCACAAGATTGACGTTATCTGCGGTGAGGAGGAAGCCGCGACCATTTATAAAGGGGTCGCCCACACATCAGGTGGCTGCGGACGACGTTTGGTGGTCGATATTGGCGGTGCCAGTACTGAATTGATTATCGGTGAAGGTTTTGAAGCCAAAGCGCTGACCAGCCTGAAGATGGGTTGTGTCACTTGGCTGGAACGTCACTTTAAAGACCGCCAGCTCACCGTAACCAATTTTAATCATGCGATTGAAGCGGCCAAAGAAACGCTGAGACCTATCCTTGAGCAATACACTCAAATTGGCTGGGACGTGTGCGTGGGTGCTTCTGGTACGGTTCAGGCCTTGCAGGAAATTATGCTGGCGCAAGGTATGGACGAGGTCATTACTCACGCCAAACTCAAACGTCTGCAAAAACAAGCTATGCTGGCGGATCATTTGGAAGAGCTGGAGATTGAAGGGCTAACGCTAGAGCGCGCATTGGTATTCCCAAGCGGTCTTTCGATTCTCATCGCTATCTTTGAACTGCTTGAAATTGATTCGATGACACTAGCTGGCGGCGCACTGCGCGAAGGCCTAGTGTATGAAATGGTCGATGAACTCAAACAAGACGACATTCGTGCGCGCACAATTGCCAGTGTACAAAGTCGCTATCAGATTGATACCGCATACGGGGAGCAAGTGGCTACTTTAGCCAGTAAATTACTTGAGCAATGTGAAGCCCAGTGGATTACAGAAGCTCAGGGAAGTATTTTGCTCGAAACGGCGGCCAAGCTGCACGAGATCGGTCTGACGATTGATTTCAAGAAAGGCGGCGAACACAGTGCTTACCTGCTACAAAACCTTGATCTTCCGGGTTATACCCGAGCACAAAAACACTTTCTAGGTGAAATCTCGCGTCGTTACCGTGAGCAGCTCACGTCTCTACCAGAGCAACACGCACTGTCGGGTAATAGTGCTAAACGAGTCCTGCGCCTGTTGCGTTTGGCGGTTCTTCTCACTCATCGTCGCAACCCAGATTTAGAACCAAGCATCACTCTTCAATCTCAAGGCGATAAGCTAACTTTGACTATCGCAGAACAATGGCTGAAAGCCAACCCTCTGACTGCCGCAGAGTTAGAAATTGAAGCCAACCGTCAAAGTGATATTGGCTGGCCCTTAAATATCATTGCTAAGTAGCAAGCCCAATAAAAAAGCCCGGTCAGAGTATTCTCTACCGGGCTTTGTTTTGATTCACACTTACTGAGCGCCGACCACTTTAAACTCTGGGTTAACGGCTGTCAGCTTCTTCACCAAATAATTCAATAAGACGCCATACATAGGCACAAACAGACCTAAGCTGATCACCAGTTTGAATCCATAATCCACCAGCGCAATTTCTGTCCAGTGCTCGGCCATAAATGGATCAGGACTCTGGTAAAACGCAATCGCAAAAAACGCGATGGTGTCGAGCGCATTACCAAATAAGGTTGAACACGTTGGGGCAACCCACCACTGCTTTAGCTGGCGTAGACGGTTAAATACGTGCACATCCAAAATCTGACCCAGCAAATAAGCCATAAAGCTCGCAATCGCGATTCGTGCCACAAACAAGTTAAACTCGCCTAATTGGCTAAAGCCTTGGAATGCGCCTTCATAGAAGAGAACGGATAGGCCATAAGACACCGCAAGAGCTGGCAGCATCACCAAGAAGATAATCTTACGAGCTAGTTGCGCGCCAAAAATCCGCACCGTCAAATCGGTCGCTAGGAAGATAAACGGGAAAGTGAAAGCGCCCCAAGTGGTATGAAACCCGAACACGGTGAACGGAAGCTGAACCAGATAGTTACTTGATGCAATAATGATCAGGTGGAACAGGACTAATAAGAAAAGGGCTTTGCGCTGCTGCGCAGGGGTAAAGTTACTCATGCGATACCTTTTTAGTTTGGTTTGGGGGTGAGGGAACCCAAATCGAATCACTTCCAAGCCACGGAAGGACTCTGACCAACAATGTAAAATGAAAAATCAATGTGATATTTAAGTCGTACCGTTTGTGCAAACTGACACTCAGCTATTACATTGCAAAAACCTCCGACACGACAAATATCGCGGCGGGCGATTATACATTAACCAATATGAGTCGCAATAGGCAGGTTTTACGCAATCGTTAACCTAGCTAAAATCCACGCTGAAACAGGCCCGCTAGGTAATCTAACTCTTCTTTGCTGGCATCTATACTCAGAGCTTCCAACCAGATACTTTCGCTGTAATGCTCGGACTTAAGAAACAGCTGACACCCCTCAAAATCAATCAACCATGAGTGAATATCAGCATCCCATTGCTTTTCAATCACAGACGCAGAAAGGAGTGTAATCAGCTTATCGGCCAGCTGAGGAAAACTATCAAAATCAAAGCGTGGAGCTCGAATGATGATACGACCTTGTTGCGCTTGATACTCAAGTAAACCAAATTCCGTTTGTTGCCCTGAATCAACCATGATGAGTAATGTGCTCCTGAATTAAATCTAAGAATGGGTCCGCGTATTTTTCTAACTTACGTTGCCCTACTCCATTGACCGCTAGCATTTCACCATAAGAGGTTGGCAAAATTTCCGCCATATCAATCAAGGTGGCATCACTGAACACCACGTACGGCGGTAAGCCATCTTCATCGGCAATCGCTTTGCGTAGCTTACGCAGCTTAGCAAACAGCTTTTTGTCGTAGTTTTTACTGGTGAGCTTATCGGACTTAGCCGCTCTTGCGGCGGTATCCAGACGAGGCACGGCTAATTCAAGAGCGGTATCTCCACGCAATAGTGGGCGCGCTTCCTCAGTAAGCTGTAAGGTCGAGTTGCGAGTAATGTTCTGGAACAGCATCCCTTTATGGATCAACTGACGGAAAATACTCACCCAGTAATCGTGACTGTTTTCACGTCCAATACCATAGGTAGTGAGCTTGTCGTGGCCATTTTCACGAATGCGGATATTCTGCATTCCGCGCAGAACTTCAACCACATAACCCATACCAAAGCTCTGATTAACCCGATAGACACAAGACAAGGCTTTACGTGCCTGTTCAGTGGCATCAAAATGCTTGGGCGGGTCCAAGCAGATGTCGCAGTTGCCACAAGGCTGCTCACGGTACTCACCAAAATAATTCAATAACACCTGACGGCGGCACGTCTGCGCTTCAGCAAAAGCACTCATCGCATTGAGTTTATGCGCTTCCACCTGCTTTTGCGGCCCGTCATCTTTTTCATCCAACATGCGCCTTAGCCAGCTGATGTCCGCTGGGTCATACAGCATCATCGCTTCCGCAGGTAAGCCATCCCGACCTGCACGACCAGTTTCTTGATAATAGGATTCAATGTTGCGCGGAATATCAAAGTGAACCACAAAGCGCACGTTGGGTTTGTTGATCCCCATACCAAACGCCACAGTCGCGACGACAATTTGAATATCATCACGCTGAAACGCTTCTTGCACATAGGCACGTTCATCAACATCCAACCCAGCATGATAACTGGCCGCACGTATATGGTTTTTGCACAGTTTTTCTGTCACCATCTCGACTTTCTTGCGGCTACCACAATAAATAATGCCACAGTGACCTTTATGTGTATCGAGAAACCGGATCACCTGAGAAATCGGTTTGTGCTTTTCTACTAAGGTGTAGCGGATGTTAGGGCGATCAAAACTGCCCAAATAGATGTGTGGGTCATTGAGCTGCAAACGGTGCATGATGTCACTGCGTGTTGCATCATCGGCCGTTGCTGTCAGCGCCATAAAAGGCACATGAGGAAACTGTTGTTTTATTTGCCCGAGTGAAGCGTATTCCGGCCTGAAGTCATGCCCCCACTGGGAGATACAGTGTGCTTCGTCAACGGCGATCATGGACAGCGACAGACTTTCAAGGCGTTCGAGAAAGTCACGCATCAAGACACGCTCCGGTGACACATACACCAGTTTAAGCTGACCTGAACGCATCCGGTTATATACAGAAACCAAATCTTCACGAGGCATAGCTGAGTTGACACACTCCGCCGCCACACCATTGGCTTTAAGCTGATCGACTTGGTCTTTCATTAATGAAATCAGCGGCGAAATCACTAAAGTTAGACCATCACGGACAAGTGCTGGGATCTGATAACAGAGTGACTTACCGCCACCCGTCGGCATGATGACTAAACTGTCCTGTCCATCAACAGCGGCATCGATTACTTCCTGTTGGCCGTCTCGGAATGACTGATAACCAAACACATCCTCAAGTACGCTTTGTGGTGTCAGTGAAGGGTCAGATTGTTCAGCAAGCAGCGTCGCGGTCATTGATATCTCGATAGCGCCAAGAGTGGAGGAAAGCAAAGGGCACATTGTAGTAGTGTTACGATATGAATAAAACCGCAAATTGCTAGGTGATTAACTGACTCATTCGTATACTGGATGCTTCCTTTTTAAAAATCACCCTTTGAGTAAACGTCAATGACAGCAGAAGAGCAACAGAGAGCACGGCAAGGCGTCCTTCTCGCCATCGGTGCCTACACCATGTGGGGGATTGCACCGATCTATTTTAAAACCATCAGTGAAGTTTCACCGTTTGAAATCTTAGGTCACCGCGTTGTGTGGTCTTTTGTTCTACTGGCCGTGTTACTGCACGTTGGCCGTCGCTGGCGTGGTGTGCGCGATGTGATCCGATCCAAAACCAAAATGCTATTTCTGGTTTCCACCTCACTGCTCGTGGGAGTGAACTGGTTAATTTTCATCTGGTCAGTGAATGCCAATCATATGTTAGATGCCAGCCTCGGTTACTACATCAACCCCTTGATTAATGTCCTGCTCGGTATGCTGTTCTTAGGCGAAAGACTGCGCAAGCTACAATGGTTTGCCGTTGCACTTGCGGCTTGCGGTGTCATGGTTCAGTTGATCGCTTTTGGTTCAGTCCCCACCGTCGCCATTGCTCTGGCACTGACGTTTGGTTTTTACGGACTATTACGTAAGAAAGTCAGCCTAGATGCCCAAACAGGCTTATTCATTGAGACTTTGATCATGCTACCTGCCGCCGCGGTGTATTTACTGTGGATTGCCGATTCCCCAACTTCCGATTTTGCAGCGAACCCGATGAACCTAAACCTGCTGCTAATCTCCGCTGGGATCATTACGACCTTGCCACTACTGTGTTTCACTGGGGCTGCTACCCGTCTTAAGCTCTCCACTTTGGGCTTTTTTCAGTACATTGGCCCAAGCCTGATGTTCTTACTGGCAGTACTGGTATATGGCGAAGCCTTTACCACAGACAAGGCCATTACCTTTGCCTTTATCTGGGGCGCACTCATGGTATTTAGCTTTGACGGACTTAAGACCAATAAACAATCACGAAAAATCGCAACGGTAAAGTGATCGTTTTTTACAAGACAATGTGACACAGCCGATATAAGCTTGGTGAAAGTTTCACCAAGCTTTTTTGTTTTATGGATCAGGTCAGCTACCACACGACACAAAATAAAGAGATTAGCCTGATTGAAGCCAACTATCAGAAGTTTGCCTTTCAGCGCCACTATCATCTTGATTTTCATATCGGGTTGATCACACACGGCCAGCAAAAATTCCATTATCAAGGTCAGAGCCACAATGTTGGCGCTGGGCAAATCGTCATCATGCCACCGGATGAGCTGCATGACGGGCGCCCTATGCTCGACAGTGGCTATCAAGTGCGCGTGTTCTCCGTCGAACCGGAGTGGTTCAGTGAATTAGCAGAGCTGAAGCAAAACAATGCTCAGATCCAATTCAATCAGTTGATTGTCTCCGATTCGCGCATCTTCAATCCTCTCGCTCAGTTGCACAGTGCGTTAGCCGATAACCAACTGAGTCAGCTGGCGAAAGACTGTATGCCGTACGAAGGCTTCGAGCAGCTTTTCACCCATTATGGTGCTCTGGAGCAAAAGCCTATCGTCCCGCTAGGTAATCAGTCAGTCTCAACGTTAAAAGAATATCTGATGGAGAATCTGGCGCAGCCAGTCAGACTTGAACAGCTCTCCCAGCTATGTGACCTCAGCCCAACGCAATTTCAGCGCCATTTCAAAGCCAAAGTTGGTCTGACACCTTACGCCTGGCTGAGCCGCCTGCGCTTAGAGCAGGGGTTTAAGCTACTCAAAAGCGGTGTCTGCGGTACCGAAGTGGCACACCAGATTGGCTTCTACGACCAAGCCCATTTCAGCAAAGCGTTTAAAGCCACTTATGGTGTTCCCCCTTCTAAGGTTCAGTGCCAATAATTTACAATTATTGTGCTTTCGAACAGGGCACAATCCGGTCATCAATTATTAAAGAGCCTTACCATGAACGAACTGACCATTCTTGCCACGTTAGCAACTGTACACTTTATCGCTTTAATGAGCCCTGGGCCGGATTTCGCGCTAGTGGTACAAAACGCAACACGTTACGGTCGCCAGACAGGCTTATACATTGCGCTTGGCTTGTCGTTTGGCATTCTGCTTCACTCTGTATTGAGCCTAACGGGCGTCAGTTACCTTGTTCACCAGCAGCCGACTTTATTTGCAGTCCTGCAACTCGCTGGCGGCAGTTACTTATTCTACCTAGGCTATGGCGCACTCAAGGCCAGTTGGTCAATACTACGTAACAACAATCTAAACGACGAACCATCCGCTCAAACCAGCTTATTACTAAGCAACAAGCGTCAGGCTTTCTCGCGCGGCTTTGCCACCAACATCCTCAACCCAAAGGCGTTGGTGTTCTTTGTCAGCCTGATGTCGAGCTTAGTGCCAGCCAGCATGTCACTAACTGGTAAAGGAATGGCATTGGTCATTCTTTGGGGGCTGTCTTTACTATGGTTCTCATTTCTTGCGTGGGCCTTATCAACTCAACGTATGCAGCGAAAAATTCATTCTCTGGCCGTATATATCGATAGCCTTTGTGGTGTCCTATTCACCCTTATCGGCCTGAGCATTTTGTGGCAATCCCTGTCTGCCCTGCTCTCAAGTGTCTAAAATTTGATTCAAGATTACATTTCCATAACAAATCCTTAGACTCAAAGTTACTCCACTGTCACTCTTGTCGCTGCATAAATAACAAGGAGAACAAGATGCAGTGGAAACGTACTTTCCTAACGACGTGCCTATTACTAACGTCCGTTGGTGCTGCCGCAAATCAGGCTGCCGATTCAGTTGCCCCAGAACACAGTAGTGGCTTAGAACAAAAGCAACTGGTTAAGGCCAAAGACTGGATGATCACCGCCGCCAACCCGCTAGCGACACAAGCGGGCGCTGATATCCTCAAGCAAGGCGGTAACGCTATCGATGCTATGGTCACCACTCAGCTCATGCTGGGTCTGGTTGAACCGCAGTCCTCAGGGATTGGTGGCGGCGCGTTCTTGGTTTACTGGGATGCTAAAAAGCAGCAGTTAACGACTTATGATGGCCGTGAAACCGCGCCTCTCGCCGCCACCCCTCGCCTTTTCCAAGATGAGAATGGCGAACCAATGCAGTTTTACGACGCCGTCGTGGGTGGCCGTTCTGTTGGTACACCAGGTACCGTAAAACTGATGTGGGATACTCATCAGAAATACGGCAAGCTTGAATGGAAAAAGCTAATTGAGCCTGTGGTCGAAGTCGCTAAGAACGGTTTTACCATTAGCCCTCGTCTAGCAACCTTAATTGAAAAGGATGAAGAGCGCTTGTCGCGTTTCCCTGCCACAAAAGCTTACTTCTTTAATAGTGATGGCTCTGTCAAACAGCAAGGCACATTACTTAAGAACCCTGAATATGCAGCGACACTCGAAGCCATCGCCAAAGGTGGTGCGGATGCGTTTTATAAAGGCAAAATTGCAAGCGATATTGTCAACACCGTTCAGTCAGCCGCTGGCAACCCGGGCGTACTGGCACAAGCTGATTTCGATGCTTACCAAATCAAACAGCGTCAACCTGTCTGCTCTGCGTATCAAAGCTACGACATCTGCGGAATGGGTCCACCAAGTTCTGGCGCCCTTACCGTGGGTCAGATTCTGGCGATGACAGAGCAGTTTGATCTCAAAAACTGGGGCCCTGATAACGCTAAATCCTGGCAGGTTATCGCCGATGCTTCACGCTTAGCCTTTGCAGATCGTGGCATGTACATGGCCGATGAAGATTTTGTCCCTATGCCAACTCAAGGTTTGATCAACTCAGACTACCTTAAGCAGCGCGCGAAACTGATCACGCCAGGGAAAGCACTGGGGTCAGCACCAGCGGGCACACCACCTTGGGACTACGCTCAGCGCCAAAGCCGTGATGAATCCATCGAACTGCCATCTACCAGCCACTTCAATGTGGTTGATAAAGAGGGCAACGTGGTGTCGATCACCACCACGATTGAGAACGCGTTTGGCTCACGCTTGATGACCAATGGGTTCCTGCTCAATAACGAGCTGACCGACTTCTCTTTCCGTACCCACAAAGACGGTTACCCTATCGCCAACCGCTTAGAGCCGGGCAAACGCCCTCGCTCCTCAATGGCACCGACCATCATCATGCAAGACGATAAACCTTATATGGCTATCGGTTCTCCGGGTGGCAGCCGTATCATAGGTTATGTTGCCCAAGCGATCATTGCTCACACGCAATGGGATATGGATATTCAACAAGCCATCAACCAGCCACACTTGCTAAATCGCTTCGGTACATTAGATATTGAGCAAGGAACAGAGGCAGAAAAATTCAAATCAGAGTTAGAGAAAATGGGTTTCGAAGTGAATATTCGTGACTTGAATTCTGGCCTACACGCAATTCTATTCAAAAATAATGAATTAGAAGGCGCTGCAGACCCAAGACGCGAAGGTGCCGCTATCGGCCAATAGCGTCGATCTGCTCACCAGCTTGTGCGAGATCTCTTACAGGCTGGTGAGCAAAAATAGCTTTTTTAGTGAGAAGATTACAACTTACGAAGCGTATGTCATTGTAATAAAAGAAAACGTTCTAATTTTAACCAAACTTTTATTCAATAAGTCAAATTCTGTGCTATTGCTGAATACCGTCAAAAACGTAATATTAAACCTGTCGGAAGGATGCTGACACGGAACAGGAATTACCACGGATTTGGTAATCTTCAGGAAGAAGATTCGGTTGTTCAGGATGAACAATCGGCAAGGATAGCAAATAGGACATTGAACGGACTCAATAGTAACTAGGATGGTTACTACTAAGGATGGGAAATGGACACCTCTGGACGAGGAAAGGACTTATCATCAGGATGATGAAAAGGACACCGCTCAAGGAACAAGCGAAGTGAGCTAACGAGGATTGTTAGCAGACCAGGATAGGGTCAAGGACACCGCTAGGATGGCGATGAATGGACTAAGCTGAAGGACGTCAGCATACTATCAAGGATTTGATGCATGGAGCACTTCTAGTAGCCGGATTGCTGCGAGTAAGACTATAACCCCGATGGGCGCAAGCCCTCGGGGTTTTTCTTTATCTATTTTTCTTCAGGTTTTGCCCCTGTACATTGGCTTCCTATGCACAGAGGCAGGCTCGATGTAGTCGAGTCAAAGAGCCATCCTCTGAAACATCTCTCTAATCTACATCTTTTCTAGTTTGGCATAAGCCGTTACCAGCCACTTAATGCCTTCACCATTAAAAGCGACCTGAACCCGGCTCTGTGGGCCACTGCCTTCAAAATTGATGATCGTCCCTTCACCAAATTTGGGATGCATCACCCTTGCGCCTAGGCTAAAGCCAGTTTCATTGAAACTCTCTTTGACCACAGTCTGGCTAAAGCGCCCCGAACTTGCCGGGCGACTGACTTGTGCTTTCATACGCACTTCATCTAAGCAGCCTTCTGGTAATTCGCGAATAAAGCGCGATGGTTTATGGTATTTGTCCTGACCGTACAAGCGACGCATCTCAGCGTAAGTGATGTAGAGTTTCTCCATCGCTCGTGTCATCCCCACGTAGCAAAGTCGACGTTCCTCTTCTAAACGCCCGGCTTCTTCAGCGGACATCTGGCTTGGGAACATGCCCTCTTCGACGCCGACCATAAACACCAATGGGAACTCCAGGCCTTTTGCGCTGTGCAAGGTCATCAGTTGCACCGCATCGTCGAATTCATCGGCCTGACCTTCACCCGCCTCTAGCGCAGCATGGGTCAGGAATGCCGTAAGCAAGGTCATTTCTTCCGCTTCTTCCGGTTTTTCAAACTGACGCGTTGCCGTTACCAGCTCTTCCAAGTTCTCAATGCGTGCTTTGGACTTCTCACCTTTTTCCTGCTCGTACATGGCAAACAAACCAGAGTACTTGATCACGTGGTCGGTCTGTTCATGCAGTGACATTTCACAGGTATCATCTTCCAATGCATTAACCAGCTCAACAAAACGGCCCAAAGCACCCGCCGCTCGGCCCGCCAAGACTTTTTCATCCAACAAAGCAACACTGGCTTCCCACATAGTGCAGCCACGATCACGAGCCGCGAAACGAATCGTCTCTAGGGTTTTATCCCCGAGACCACGTGTTGGCGTATTAACCACACGCTCAAACGCCGCGTCATCATTGCGGTTCGCCATCAAGCGTAGATAGCTCAGCGCATCTTTGATTTCCTGACGCTCGAAGAATCGCATGCCACCGTAGATACGGTATGGCAAGCCAGCCTGAATTAACGCTTCTTCCAGTACACGAGACTGGGCGTTGTTACGATAAAGCATGGCGGCATCATTCAGTGCACCACCTTTTTCCTGCCATTCTTTAACTTTGTTGACTGCGAAGCGGGCTTCATCCAACTCATTGTAAGCAGAATAAACAGAGATGGGCTCACCTTCGACACCATCAGTCCATAGCTCTTTACCCATACGCTCTGTGTTATTGGCAATCAGAGTGTTGGAAGCTTCCAGAATAGTTTTGGTCGAGCGGTAGTTTTGCTCCAGACGAATGGTATTTACACTTGGGAACTCGCGGGTGAACTTCTCAATGTTTTCAATCTTAGCGCCACGCCAACCATATATAGACTGGTCATCGTCTCCGACAATCATCACGTGTGACTCTGGACCAGCCATCATTCGCAGCCAAGCGTACTGAATGTTATTGGTATCCTGAAACTCATCTACCAAGATATGTTTAAAGCGTGCCTGATAGTGCTCGCGGATAAACTTGTTATCACGCAACAACTCATGAGCACGTAGAAGAATTTCAGCGAAATCGACCAAACCCGCACGGTCACACGCTTCCTGATAAGCCGTATAGAGCTGCAGATAGGTTTTGGTCACAGGATCATGGTAAGCATCAATATGATTTGGACGCAGGCCTTCGTCTTTCTTGCCGTTGATCCACCAGCTCACCTGGCGCGCTGGCCACTGCTTCTCATCCAGATTTTGCGCTTTGATGAGACGGCGCAACAGCCTTTGCTGATCATCGCTATCGATGATCTGAAAATCTTCCGGTAACTTGGCATCAAGGTAATGGGCGCGCAGAATACGATGACAGATACCATGGAAGGTACCGTTCCACATCCCAGAAGCGCTGCCCAGCATCAGCTCTTCAATACGGCCTCGCATTTCCGCTGCGGCTTTATTGGTAAACGTCACCGACATAATGGAAAAAGGAGACGCCTGCTCCACCGACATCAGCCACGCGATACGGTGCACCAACACCCGGGTTTTACCACTCCCCGCGCCCGCTAGGACAAGTAAATTTTCAAGTGGAGCGGCAACAGCTTCACGCTGCTTATCGTTAAGGCCGTCAAGAAGTAATGAAGGATCCATTATGAGTTCAGCTACTGGTTATCTATACATGAAAATCGATTATAACCTAAACTCCCTGCCTATTTCAGAAGAAAAAACACAAATTTTTTATGTTGCATTTTCTTTAAAAAACATAATCTTAAATATACAAAAGTAATAAGAGAGTATTTTTTTATTATTTTTCTGAAAGTTTATTTGCGCTTTTTCTATCCTTTTAATTAAGCAAGTTGATGAATTAGCTTGTGAAAAATACCCAAGTGACCTCTTAAGAACCGTTTTGACGGAGATTACTTGGGTATTCACTAAGAAAGGAAAAGTCTGAGGAAATTACTATGAAAAAGTCTAATCTTGCTGTTACTGCTGCTGTTACTGGTCTACTCGCTCTAGGTGGCACAATGCTCACTGCTGCACCGGCTGTTGCTGCAGAAAAAGAGAAATGCTACGGCGTTTCGAAAGCAGGTAAAAATGATTGTGCAACCAAAACCAGTTCTTGTGCAGGTACTGCAAAAGAAGATAACCAGAAAGATGCTTTTGTAGTCGTTCCTAAAGGACTATGTGGCAAGCTAGCTGGCGGTAGCACTCAGTCTTCTTAATCGATTGGATAAGGCGACCTAGGCTCAACCCGGTCGCCTTTATTGTTGTTTTACTCGCATAGGAAGAGTTCGTGAATAAGGACAACTACCACGACCAGGTGGGTGTAGGACTGCGCTCTCCTCATATCGATTATTTCACTGACAATAAGCCTGCCTTATCTTGGCTGGAGATCCACAGTGAAAACTACTTTCAGCCCTATTCACCAGCCAGACAAAGCCTGCGCAAACTGATGGATGACTACCAGATCAGCTGTCACGGTATTGGTTTATCGCTGGGTAGCGTTGAAAGAGTCAATCCCAATCACCTTAAACAGCTCAAATCGCTCATTGATGAAGTCGACCCATTTTTGGTCTCCGATCATCTCAGCTGGAGTGAAAATGGCGGCCACTATTTCAATGATCTTCTGCCACTGCCTTATACAGAAGAAGCCTTGGAAGTGTTTTGCCGCAATGTCATCGAAGTTCAGGATTATATTCAGCGCCCAATGCTGATAGAAAACCCTTCGAGCTATGTGAAATTTGCTCACTCTACGATTGCCGAGTGGGAATTTCTGGCTGAAGTACAAAAGCGCACCGACTGCAGACTACTGCTTGATCTCAACAATATTCACGTTTCCGCCTTTAATCACGGTTTTGATAGCCAGACCTACATCAACGCGATTCCCGCCGATAAAGTCGATGAAATTCATTTGGCAGGCTTTACGATTAAGCAGCTGGAAAAAGGTGAAATCTGGATTGATACCCACAGTCAGCCTGTTTCTGATGAAGTATGGACACTGTACGAACAATGGCTGACAACTCACGGTCCGCGCAATACGCTGATTGAATGGGATCTGGATATTCCTCAGCCTGACGTGTTACTGGCAGAGTGCCATAAAGCCAGTGAGAGGCTGATTCAGTTTGACGCTCTGCAGGGGAGAAAGGCGTCATGACTCAATCTCTAGCAGAACTGCAAAAGAACTTCGCCAGTGCTCTGCACTATCAGGCGACGGGTGATGCCTGTGATATCTGCTCTGATACCTTCAGTGCCGACGAACGAATGCAGATTTACCGCAACAATTTTATCATCAGCTTAAGCGAAGTACTTCAGGCCACTTACCCTATGGTGCTGGCGCTGGTGGGTGAAGAGTGCTTTGAACAATTAGCTCGTCAGCATGTGCTCAACCACCCTCTTCGCTCTGGTGACGTGACTTACTATGGTGAACATTTCGCAACCACCATAGAAGCTTTCCCTGCCGTGGTTGAGGCTGCGCCTTATCTGGCGGATGTGGCGCGTTTTGAATGGCAAATCGATGTCTCTCAACAGCTTCAAGGTGGTGTCAAAGCACCAGAGGCTATTCTACCAATTGCTCGCCTGGCAGAAGTCGCAGAACAACAGCAGCCTTACATCCATTTTCATCTTTCGCCCGGCACTTTGCCTTTTCATTCGCCCTACGCGGTGTACTCGCTGCGTCTGGCCATTGAGAATAATGATTTCGAACAGCTGACGCTCAATCAGGCTGAATATGGCGTGATCATCAGTCAACCCGACGGTCAATGTTGGACTATGTCACTCGAACAGCTGCCTTTTGAACTGCTTCAGTATCTCAGCTCAGGTTGCACGCTAGGGGAAATCCCGGAAACACACCTGCCTTATCTGGGAGTGCTGCTGGAGAACCAGTTAATTTCTGGGTTTTCTCTCGCCCAATAAGAATAAGGATTGTTACTATGTCTAACGCAATAAAAAACATGATCGAGAGCTACGACGCCTTAGTCGATAAAGCCCAATGTGTCTTTGTGCCTCTGTTACTGCTGTTTTGTCGGCTCTGGGTTGCTTGGGTCTTTTTTAATTCTGGCCTGACCAAAATTGCCTCTTGGGACAGTACTCTGTACCTATTTGAGTACGAATATCAGGTGCCGATTTTACCTTGGCAATTAGCGGCTTACATGGGTACCGCCGCTGAGCTGATCTTGCCTGTCTTTATCGCCTTCGGCCTGTTGACCCGCCCAATGGCGGCCATCTTGTTCGTGTTCAATATCATTGCCGTCGTATCCTACCCACTGCTGTGGGAGAAAGGCTTTTACGACCATCAGTTGTGGGGCCTGATGATTCTCAACGTTGTAGTCTGGGGACCTGGCTTGTTTTCTCTGGATAAGCTAATTAAGAGTAAGTTACAAGGTTAAAACCGATACAGAAACGCCCTCCATTGGAGGGCGATTTTAGTCTCAAACCTTAGTGCTTAAGCACGAATTCCTGAATGACGCAGCAAGGCATCGATTTGCGGCTCACGACCACGGAAGCGCTTGAACAGCTCCATTGGCTCTTCACTACCACCCATTTCGAGAATGTTGTTTAGGAAGCTCTTACCGGTTTCTGTGTTAAAAATACCCTCTTCTTCAAAGCGAGAGAACGCATCCGAAGAAAGCACTTCTGCCCACAGGTAACTGTAATAACCTGCACTGTAACCACCGGCAAAAATATGGCTAAAGCTGTGTGAGAATCGATTCCACTCTAGGCTTGGCAAGACTGCGACCTTAGATTTGACCTCAGCCAAGGTTTCTAGCACGCGAGGCCCCATTTCTGGGTCAAATTCGGTGTGCAGCGTGAAATCAAATAAACCGAATTCTAGCTGACGAAGAATAAACATCGCCGACTGGAAATTCTTCGCTGCCAACATCTTATCCAACATCGATTTTGGTAATGGCTCCCCCGTTTCAAAGTGACCGGAGATAAACGCCAGTGCCTCTTCCTCCCAACACCAGTTCTCTAGGAACTGACTTGGCAGTTCGACCGCATCCCATGGCACGCCATTAATACCTGAAACTGCCCCTGTATCAACCTGAGTCAGCATGTGGTGAATACCGTGGCCAAACTCATGGAATAAAGTCACGACTTCATCGTGAGTAAACAACGCAGGCTTATCACCAATCGGTTTATTAAAATTACAAGTCAGATACGCCACCGGTGATTGCAGCTCACCTTTCGCATTGATTCGACGCACACGGCATTCGTCCATCCATGCACCGCCACGCTTGTGCTCACGCGCATACAGGTCAAGGTAGAAGCTGCCTCGAAGCTGATCATTGGCATCGAAAATATCAAAGAATCGTACTGACTCATGCCAAACATCAACGCCCTCTCGCTCTTTGACACTCATACCGAATACGCGGTTGAGGACTTCAAACAAGCCACTGACAGCTCTTTGTTCTGGGAAGTAAGGGCGCAATTCTTCATCCGAAATCTGGAACAGGTGCTGCTTCTGCTTTTCACTGTAGTAAGCAATGTCCCATAAGTTGAGCTCTTCAACACCAAACTCACTCTTGGCAAACTGACGTAGCTCTTCAACTTCACGCTCACCTTGCGGCTTTGCTTTGCTGGCAAGATCATTGAGGAAACCCAAGACTTGCGATGGCGTTTCGGCCATCTTGGTCGCCAGAGACTTCTCACTGTAAGTATTGAAGCCCAGCATACGGGCAATTTCATAACGCAGCTTTAGCTGCTCGTTAATGATTTCACTATTATCCCACTCTCCTGCGTTAGGGCCACGATCCGAGGCGCGGGTGACGTAAGCTTCATACAGCTCTTTACGTAATTCCTGATTATCACAGTAAGTCATCACCGGAAGGTAAGACGGAATATCCAGCGTCAGCAGGTAACCTTCCAGCTCTTTAGACTCCGCTGCTGCTTTGGCGGCTGCCAGCGCAGACTCCGGCATACCTGCCAACTGTTTTTCATCTTCAACATGTTTGGTCCAACCCATAGTCGCGTCCAATACATTGTTGGAGAACTTAGAACCCAACTCAGACATACGCTTGCTGATCTCACCATAGCGGTGCTGTTCATCCGCTGGCAAACCAATGCCTGATAGCTCAAAATCACGCAAGGAATCTGTGATGGTTTTCTGCTGTGCCTGCGTCAGACCTGCAAACGCTTCGCTCGCTTTAATTGCTTTGTAAGCCTCGAATAAACCTTTGTGCTGACCAACCCAAGTGCCGTATTCAGACAGTAGCGGTAAGCAGCTTTCGTACGCTTCACGCAGCTCATCGCTATTCATCACCGAATTCATATGGCTCACGGGTGACCAAATGCGGCTGAGACGATCATCCACTTCTTCAATTGGCGCAACGACATTTTCCCAACTTGGGTCGCTGTTTCCTTCTAATACCTGTTCGATTTTTGCACGGCAATCTGCTATCGCCTGTTCAACGGCTGGTTTCACATGTTCAGGTTTTATTTCAGAAAACGGGGGCAAATCGGTAAAGCTAAGAAGAGGATTAGACATAAAGATTCCTTTTATTGGCAAAGCGAACTGACGAGTTCGTCTAGGTTATTGCTAGTTCGTCTTAAATAGTAAATATAGGTAGGTTCAGCAATTTTCAATAGTGGCGTATACTATCAGCCATTAAATTACCCAGTGCGGTCACCCGTTAGAGAGTGTCAATTTGTTAAGTTATCGCCACAGTTTCCACGCAGGCAACCATGCTGACGTGGTTAAGCATATTGTTCAAAGCCTTATCCTCAACGCGCTCAAGCAAAAAGATAAGCCATTTGTTTACCATGATACCCACTCAGGAGTGGGTCGCTATGACTTAACCCACGAATGGTCTGAAAAGACAGGTGAATACAAACACGGTATCGCACGTGTCTGGCAACAAACTGAGATTCCAGAAGAAATCCAAAGCTACCTTGAATCGATTCAGGCACTGAACAACAGTGACAAGCTGCGTTATTACCCAGGCTCGCCGCGTGTCGCTCGCGCGCATCTGCGTCCACAAGACCGCATGGTCTTGACGGAACTTCACCCAAGTGACTACCCGTTACTGGAGCAGGAGTTTCATCGCGACCGTCAGGTCAGCATCTATAAGGAAGATGGCTTCAAGCGATTGAAGGCGAGCTTACCGCCGCAGGAGCGTCGTGGTCTGGTACTGATTGACCCGCCTTACGAACTGGCAAAAGAGTACCGTGATGTCGTCCAAGCGATTTATCAGAGTCATAAGCGCTGGGCCACGGGGATCTATGCTATCTGGTATCCGGTCGTTAATCGCTGCGACATTGAAGACATGATTGAAGGTCTTGAAGGCCTTGGCATCCGTAAGATCTTACAAATTGAATTAGGTGTTGCGGCAGACAGCAATGCGCACGGGATGACCGCATCAGGCATGATTGTGATTAATCCTCCATGGAAGCTGGAAAGCCAGATGAAGGCCATTCTGCCTTTCCTCAAAGAAGCCATCGCGCCTGCAACCGGTCATTTCAAAGTAGACTGGATTGTACCGGAATAACGGACACTCGCGCTCAATGTACAGCGCAGGCCGAAGAAAAATTAAACAGGGTAGATTGAGTTCAACCGATCTATCCTCCATATCAAAGACAATGAATTAAAACTCGCAGGGAGCTTGCGACTGGGCAACACATGTCGCACAGCGCCTTAATCCCGCAATAATTGGAGAAAGTAATGGCGACTCATTTTGACTATATCTGTATCGGTGGCGGTAGTGGTGGTATTGCTTCAGCAAACCGAGCAGCGATGTATGGTGCTAAAGTTGCGCTGATTGAAGCTCAGGATCTAGGCGGCACGTGTGTAAACGTAGGTTGTGTACCGAAGAAAGTCATGTGGCATGGTGCTCAGGTGGCTGAAGCGATGAACCTATACGCTGAAGACTACGGTTTTGACGTTGATGTGAAAGGCTTTGACTGGAGCAAACTGGTTGAAAGTCGTCAAGCTTACATCGGTCGTATTCACCAGTCTTACGATCGCGTACTTGGCAACAACAAAGTCAATGTTATTAAAGGCTTCGCTAAGTTTATTGACGAGAAAACTGTTGAAGTTAACGGCGAGCACTACACCGCCGATCACATCCTAATCGCTGTAGGTGGTCGTCCAACGATTCCTAACATCCCAGGTGCAGAGCACGGCATCGATTCAAACGGTTTCTTCGAGCTGAACGAGCAACCAAAACGCGTAGCGGTTATTGGCGCGGGTTACATCGCCGTTGAAATTGCTGGCGTACTGAGCGCTCTTGGCACAGAAACTCACCTATTCTGCCGTAAAGAATCACCACTGCGTAGCTTTGATCCGATGATCATTGAGACGCTGGTTGAAGTGATGGAAGCGGAAGGCCCAACACTGCACACTCACTCAGTACCAAAAGAAGTGGTTAAGGAAGCCGATGGCAGCCTAACGCTTCACCTAGAGAACGGTAATACTCAAAACGTCGATACGCTAATCTGGGCTATTGGTCGTCATCCGGCAACCGATGCGATTAACCTAGCCTCAACAGGTGTTGAAACCAATGACCGTGGTTACATCAAAGTCGATGAATACCAGCAGACCAACGTGCCTGGTATCTACTGTGTCGGTGACATCATGGAAGGTGGTATTGAGCTAACGCCAGTGGCCGTTAAAGCGGGTCGTCAGCTATCTGAGCGTCTGTTTAACAACAAACCAGAAGCCAAGATGGACTACAACCTAGTGCCAACGGTGGTATTCAGCCACCCGCCAATCGGCACTATCGGCCTAACAACCCAGGAAGCCGAAGAGAAGTACGGTAAAGACAACGTTAAAGTCTACACGTCTGGCTTTACCGCAATGTACACAGCGGTTACTAAGCATCGTCAACCATGTAAGATGAAACTAGTCTGCGCCGGTGAAGAAGAAACCGTCGTCGGCCTACACGGTATCGGCTTCACGGTCGATGAAATGATCCAAGGCTTCGGTGTAGCAATGAAGATGGGCGCAACCAAAGCCGACTTCGACTCTGTGGTGGCTATCCACCCAACAGGCTCAGAAGAGTTTGTTACTATGAGATAGCCCTAGGAAAAACATCCTACACAGGTAAATAATACAGGAAGCAGCACAGCAATCAGGTCTTGCTGTGCTGCTTGATTTTCACTACTTCAATACTCATACCGTTCCAAACCATCACACACGAGTTTTAATCCTCTTAGCCTCTTATCTAACATTAGTCAAAAAGTTCGCGTCATTCGTTTCAAATTCCCTCATTAAAAACAAAAATATCATTTAAAAGCAAACACTTAAAACAATAGGCAGTCGTTAAGGAGCTATTGATACTGCTGAAGTTTAAGGGGCCATTTATTGTGCTTTAAATCTAATACTTGAATATATTTTGACCATTCCAAGCCAAATAATCCTCCCTTAACCGGCCAACCATAAGCTCCGGCCTATACTCAACCCTGAATAATAAACCAGTTGAATATAAACATTCACACGGAGATAAAAAATGCTCAACAAAATACACTGCGCATGGCTAGGCCTACTATGTACCCTTACTGCTCCCGTCGCATACGCCGACTCAGAGCCTCCCGCTTCCGATAAGCAATGTGTCGCCGAAACCAATTGGTTTCCACACGAGCAAACCCCGTTCCCCGATGGTAATGAATTTTCAGATGACACTAGCTGCGACTTTCATCGCTGGTCTTGGCAAATGTTTTTATGGCTAACGCAAGAAGAAAACGGTAAACCCAGGTTTCTTGGCTTCGACACTCCCTATGATCTACTTGGAATTTCTGATCGCGAACATTTAATGCCTCGCATGACGAAAACCATGACCGCTCACAGTATGGATGAATACCTACAAGCAGGTACGGAAGGGATATTAGTGGACCAAGATGGTCGTGCCGTTTACTACTCTCAATACATCAACCCCGAATTCGTTAACTTCATGAAAGATAGAGACTTAACCAACTATAAAACGGTTCAAAAGCTTGCAAAAGAGCATCCTGAAACTACTTTCCCTATCAATGTGGCTGAATTTAAAGCTTCTTGGAAAATAGTTCAGCCGAATGAGGATGTTTCGGGTTTTTATACTATGGACTCATCAGTCTATGCGCTAAAAAACTCAGGAGGCAAAATTGTCGTTGATGATTCCAAATCACTTAACGTTAAATTGGCACTAGTCGGTTTTCATATTGCAGGCGTCGTTAAAAACCACCCTGAAATGATCTGGGCAACGTTCGAACATAAAAATAATGCTCCTAACGTTCCCTCTAAATATTCACCAAGCACCATTATATCTGACAAGGATTGGACGTTTTATCAAGCGAAGACTCCATTTTCGCAATGTAATTTAAACCAAGGCGGTGCACTCACCCTCGATGAAGCAACACAAGAGCTATCGCCAGTAACGCAAGTGTGTCGACAATTCGAAGATGGCAATCTCGCAACCCAAATGTCGTTTGCAGTTCCAACGAATATCAAAGTCGTCAATCAACTGAATGAAAGTGTTCTCGGTAAACTGAATAAGAATGATGTTTGGTCAAACTACTTCGAGGTTTCTGCAATTTGGTTCCGCCAAGAGAACGCCCTCGTCCCTGATATGGATCTACAGACTGATGTCGACTCATCAGGTAACCAGTTGCTTATTGGAGGGTTACGTTTATCAAACTCAACTATTGAAACCTTTACTCAAAGCCAGAGCACAATGAACAACTGCTTTCGCTGTCACAATACATCACAACGTTTTCCCCCAGCCGTCAATTTGGATCCCCTACCCGGAACGAACCTTAATATCAGCCATGCCTTTATGAATGTCTACTTCTGGGATCAAGAGTTGAAGCAAGCCAAAAAAGCTAAGTAATGACGGGCAATAGTCAAACACTAAGGAAAGACAATTATGACAAGTATTTTTAGAGTACATCCGGCTATCAATTTCGCACGAGTCGGAAACAGTGAAGAGTATTACATTGCGCCAGAGACCGCTGCGGGCGAGTTGTTAGACAAAGACACAGGGCTCTTCGGTGGATTACCAATCAAACCAGGCACTGAAGATACCCCTATCACTGCCGAAGACTTCCGCGACTCCACTCCCGACAAAAAAGTGAAACGTCAAGCAGCTCGTTTTCGTATTTTCGCCTACAGTGACGAGCAACATAGCTATCCGAGTAATACTGCCGGTAAAGAAGTGAAAATTGGTGATGTAGTCAATGGCAAAACCATCGAAGACATTATCTGGTCAGTACATGTTGCCAACAAAAAGAACAACAACTGGGGAATCCAGAGCTCCAATGGGCAAGAAGAAGGCATAAATGCCTATCGCAATGGTCAGACACCACCAATTCGTAATCCTTCTTACGGCACTGTACTAAACACCAATGACAGAATGACAAAACTGGTCATTGACCCAGGACCACGCACTATTCAATCTTCCGAGTCAGGAAAAATTGTCGAGTTTGACGCCAAAACACCGAGCACCTATATCAACAGTGAAGGTAATATAGCCAGTTGCGATTACCCAGTTAGCTTCCCCGCCGATCATTTTGAAAATCAAAACCCAAGCTCAGGGGACATTACCACTCTTGGACAATTACAAATTGAGCCAGATACCGGCAGATTGATCATTACAGGGGGCTACGGTAACGCATTTGCCTTTGTCGATGCAGATGGCAATAAGCCAACATTAGAAGATCCACTCGATAACGATGGTTGGTTCGATGATGTCTCAGACGGTCCGGTAAACGCGATCATTAAATTTAATGATGGTAGCCAAGCAAGCGTTGTTGCAGGATGGTTTGTCTGCACCGATCCAAGCTACGCGCCACAGACACGTAATGTCGTCTCAACCTGGGATGATATTTTCAATACTTGGGTTGAACAGCTAGATCTCATCCCAAACCTTTTTGCTGATGGCAAATACAACCCTGAATACGCCGCCTCTTTCTATGGAGATGTACTCCCAGTATTTCACGGCGCTTTTTTGCAACAGTGGAATACCAATCTTCCCGGACAAGCGATTAACGGTCACCGGTTTGTAGCTGCAATCAAACCGTCTGACGATCCTAAGGTAAAATTTCCCAACTTTGACAGTTTGATTCGCAATCCCAACGATCCCGCTCAAAGTGAGCAAGGTCGTATGATGCCGCTTTCATTAGGTGATGCGCAAAAAAGCTTTTTATCACTTTCCACAACTCAATATTTTCTTTTAAAGCAATGGCATAACGGCATAAGCGAAGCTGAAGCCCCATCACTCAGCCTTGGGGAAAAACTGGATAAAGTGGTTTTAGAAAACTGCTTGGGAGGACGTTATTCACCCGGAATCGATCTCACCTTCATTGTTCGTGATGTAAACCTTTACCAGCAGAAGTGGCAAGGAGAAGCAGGGCCATTTCGCATTAACCAACAAAGACTCGATTATCAAGATGCCACTCCTGATCAACCCTTCCTAAACATAGGTTACATTCCACTAAACAAAGACCCTGTCGAGCCTGGGGATCTATCTAAATTCATGGCTCAGCCTTGGCATACAGACTACAACAGTTGTGCAGTACACGAGCCAGATCCTAATCCACCGGGGAACAATACGCTTTATTGGTCTTGGCCGGCGCAGCGCCCTGTACAAGTCTATCCCGTAGATTTATGCACATTCGACGAGAGCAGCCAGACTTGGTCTCTCGGCAGGCAGCTCTTCAGCGTTCGCGGGGAAGGAACAGAAACCGATTACCCACAAAATCGTGGTCGCTTTCAAAGATACATTGATTACGTTGAAAACTGGCACAAAACAGGTTTCGTGATCCAAGGGATACAAGTCAAAGCTGAGCAAGGGAACAACTACGGAGTAGACAAGTTCATTGAAGTCGCTAGCCAGTATAAGTCTGAGGGTGATCTAGTACAGCCAGGCTTAACCTCTGCCATTCCAGAAGATTAACTGGCCATCGGCGATTGTCACCTACTGCGGGCAAGCAAAGGTTTGCCCGCTTGTTAAAAGAAGAGCTGTCATAACCCTATGAAAGATTACCACGTATCAATAATTGGTGGCGGACCTGCAGGACTTGCTACCGCGTTGGCTCTGAAAAATCACGCCAATGCTTCAGGTGAAAAGTTTCATATCGACGTATTCGAAGCCAACGGCAAGGCCAAAGCAAAAATTGGTGAAACCATTCCACCTGCCGCCACACCGATACTACGCGATCTAGTTGGTGAACACCTAGATCGCATGCTAGCAGAACATACCGTGTGTCCAGGCTCCCTCTCCCTGTGGGGAAGTGATCAGCCGGGTATGAACGATTTTATGTTCGACCTTGATGGGCAAGGCTACCACTTAGATAGAAAGCGATTTGAAGAACAACTGAGTGACATTGCTCAACATAAAGGAATCCATCTCAATCCACACTCGCGACTAGCACAACTCTCCAAAAACAAGCACGGCTTTAGTTTACAACTAAACAAAAAAACAGAGAGACAAACCATCAATACTGATTTTGTTGTCGATGCGACTGGTTGTGCCGCTGTATCGGCTCGCAGACTAGATATAGCGCGTAATACCTTTGATGAAGTGCTTTATATTGGTGCGCTTATTGATGATCAGGCGACACAAATACAGCCAGTATTAATGCCTACGCGTACTCTGGTTGAGTCTTGTTCGTATGGGTGGTGGTATGCAGCAAAGCTACCCGGGAATAAGCTTATAGTGACGCTTTGCACTGACACACAGCAAATGCAGGAACAAAATCTCGATAACCTAAATGTCTGGTACTCTCTGCTCAACCAAACTCAGCTCATCAGAGAAACACTGAAAGAGCGACTCACTGAAAGATTGACCGACCAAGTTACTCTTTTCAAACGTGGGGCGAGCTCCAGCATCTTAAGTGCAGTGGTAGCTCAAAACTGGCTGGCTGTAGGCGATGCAGCATCTAGCTATGATCCCATCAGTTCAGCAGGAATTACCAAAGCACTCATGCATGGACAGCTTGCAGGGTCGAGTGTTCACGATGCACTAGCTAAACGTTCAACCTCTACACTTTCGCACTATCAAGACCAAGTTTTTTCAGATTTTAATCAGTATGTTGGCCTTAGATACTCTCTCTACGCTAGCGAGCAGCGCTTCATGCAATCCGGATACTGGCAAAGAAGGCTAGGCCTATCCAATACCGACTAGTATCAATGACTAACTATGCCATCGGTATGGTCAGTGGTTTCTTGGCCAATGTAGGGGATATCAATCGAATCAAGTCATGTCTATGAACAGACAAACTGACCATTAAAAATACCGTGCATAAGTCTGATATTGATTACATGTGTTAGGCATGCAAGCGATCATGTTTAAGGCTATTCATGCATCGAATACTGGTATTAATTAAGGGGTGATGATGATGGCTATCCCATACCAATGCGACCTGACTGACAAAAGGCATATCATTGATTTGCTGTATAACGACTGACTGATCAAGATGTTCAGTTAAAGATAACGGTACTATCGCAATGCCAAAGCCGGCTTGTGCCATGGTAATTGCGGTGCGCAATTGTGGCGCAGCATAAGGTCGAGCAATATGTACTCCCGCATTATGTAAAGCCGCCTCAATACGGTCATACAGCGCTGGGCCAGCATCACGAGGGAACATTAAGACATTCTCATTATTTAACTGGGTCAAGTCGAGTGTTGAATGAGCAACCAAACGATAGCTAGCCGGAGTAACTGCCACAAGAGGATCATCAAATAAGACCTGCCGGTTAAGTGACTCACAGGCATAGCAAGGCAGGCGCATAAAAGCGAATTCCAAACGCCGCTGTTTAATCAATGTGACCAACTCGGGCATTGAGTGCTCAACAGCCACTAAATTAAGCGTCGGATATTGCTCATGTAACCTGCGAATATTTTCTAAAACTTCACTGCTACTCGCCGTTGAAGAAGCAAGTCCGATACGTAACTCCTGTTTTTCCCCTCGCGCAATTTGCTCTAGCTTACGCTGACAACACTCCACCTCTTGTAAAATGTGCTGTGCATCATGATAAAACTCTTCACCCGCTGCGGTCAGCTCAACACCGCGAGATAAGCGCTTAAATAAAGTAACGCCTAACTCCTCTTCTAGTTTCTTTATCTGTTGACTTAACGGTGGTTGAGCGATGCCTAACTGCTCTGCTGCACGGGTAAAATGTTTCGCTTTAGCTACTGCGACGAAGTACTTCATGTAGCGAAATTCCATCATTCATCCATATATTTTTCATATCAAAATAAATCTTTTTTATATTGGATTTGTTGGGCGCCTCAAGTCAATCTAAATATACATCTTGATTCATATTTAGGTTCAGTTATGCAACGTTCTATCTCTTCAGTCTGTTCTTGCTCTCAGCAAATTTCAGAACAGTTTGCTCGCTATCAGCAAGGCTCAGGAGAAGGCGAGATTTATCAAACTTCACTGATGAGTGCTTTGATTGCTGGTGTTTATGAAGGGTCAACAACTATTGCTGAATTGCTTGAACACGGTGATTTTGGTTTAGGGACTTTTAATCAATTAGATGGCGAATTGATTGCTTTTGATAATCAAGTGTTCCAACTGCACGCGAATGGCTCAGCACATCCTGCTCAGCTTGATCAAAAAACCCCTTTCGCGGTGTTCACTTTTTTCAAACCAGACATTGAGCTGCCAATTAATGACACGTTAACCCGTCAAGAAGTCCATCGACTTATCGATCGTCTGATTCCTAGTGACAACATCTTTTGTGCGATTCGGCTTGAAGGGAGTTTTCCACTCGTCCAAACCCGCACGGTGCCTAAACAGCAACGTCCGTATCGGCCCATGCTCGAAGCAATAAAACAGCAACCCACGTTTCATTTTAAGCATCAATCCGGTGTGATGGCAGGATTTCGCAGTCCTAGGTACACCACTGGAATTAATGTCCCCGGCTATCACGAACATTTTATTAATCGAGCGAGAACAGGCGGAGGCCATGTTCAGGACTACCTAATTTCATCGGGTTTTCTACAAATAGGTCGTGTCTCACGTCTTGTGATTGATACACCAGTATCAAGCGATTTTCTTGATGCCGACCTAGTACCAAAAGATCTTCATGCCGCTATCGAAGCGGCTGAAAAATAACTCAACACATAGTCAGTCAAAAGGAAATGTTATGTCATCCCCTCACGCTTTGCGCAGTGGCGCGCAGTTAATTGCCCAGCAGCTAGAAACCTCAGGTGTTCGGTATGTCTTTGGTATACCCGGAGCTAAAATTGATCGCTTATTTGACGCTCTGGAAGACACTAAAGTGCAACTGATTCCGGTAAGACACGAAGCCAATGGCGCGTTTATGGCAGGCATCATGGGACGTTTGACGGGTAAAGCGGGCGTGACCTTGGCGACTTCAGGTCCGGGATGTGGAAATTTAGTCACCGGTGTTGCAACAGCCAACGCAGAGGGTGATCCGATGCTGGCTATTGGTGGCGCGGTAAAACGAACTTACCAGCAAAAACAGACTCACCAGAGCATGGACACGGTGAGCATTTTTCGCTCAGTAACCAAATACAGCGCAGAGATCCAGCATATTGACGCAGCGAGTGAAATCATGGCCAATGCGTTTCGAATTGCTGAGTCTGGACGCCAAGGCGCATGTTTTATCAGCATTCCACAAGATGTCTTAAGTGAGCAAACGGATACAGACTTAGTTATCCCACCTAGTTTTCGCCCAAGCGGTTATGCGGATCGGGTCGCCATTGAAGAAGCCGCTCATCGGATTAATAAAGCACAGCGCTGCGTGGTACTGCTTGGCTTACATGCCAGCGATCAAGCCAACGCCTCTACGATCAGTCAATTTTTACAAAAAACGCAATTACCAGTGGTGGGGACTTATCAAGCGGCAGGGGCCGTCGATATTCACTATTATCACCATTTTGCTGGCCGAGTCGGGCTATTCAATAATCAACCGGGGGATGTGCTACTGCAAGATGCCGATTTGATTATCACCATCGGCTTTAACCCCATCGAATACGACCCAGAACTATGGAATGCTCGCCGTTGCTCAATCATTCATATTGATATTGAGCCTGCGCAGTATCAACAGCACTATCAACCCTGTCTCGAAATTGTTGGCGATATTGGTTCGACATTACAAACACTTTGTACACAGATCCGCGAATGCTCCCGTTTATCGTCTACGGCAGTATCGATTCTAGAAGAAGTGGCGCAACAAAGGCATATCATCAAAAGCTCTCCGATTAAGCAGCGAGTAGCAGGTTTTCACCCGTTAAGCTTGCTCAAAACCATGCAGGCAATCATCACACCCGATACCACCTTGTGTCTCGATATGGGGAGTTTTCATATTTGGATAGCACGCTATTTAAGCTGTTTTCGCGCTCGACAGATGTTGGTCTCGAACGGTCAGCAAACGATGGGAGTGGCGCTACCTTGGGCAATTGCTGCGAGCTTATTAAAACCTGGGCATAAGGTAGTGTCAGTTTCTGGTGATGGTGGCTTTATGCAGTCGAGCATGGAGCTAGAAACCGCAGTGCGCTTAAATTGCAACATAGTTCATATCATTTGGGTCGATAATGCTTACAACATGGTGGAAATGCAGGAGCAGAAAAAATATCAACGCATCTCAGGCGTAAAGTTTGGACCGATAGACTTTCAAGCTTACGCGCAGTCGTTCGGTGCGCATGGGTTTGCCGTGACACAAGCGGAGCAATTAATGCCTATTCTCCGCCAAGCAATGGAAGTAGAAGGGCCAGCAGTCGTCGCGATTCCCGTGGACTACTCAGACAACTACAAACTCATGCAAGCCAGAAGCGAAGAGCAACAAGATCCTGTTTTTCAAATTAACAACGAAGGAGTTTTTCTATGAAAGGTTTAACCAACAAAGTGGCAATCATCACTGGTGCCGCGAATGGTATTGGTTTAGCTATTGCGCAACGTCTCTATGATGAAGGGGCTCAATTGATGCTAGCAGACTGGGAGCAAGAGCAGTTGCTAAAAGCTTTAGAGCACTTTGATCAGTCTCGCGTGGCCGCGCAGAAAGTCGATGTCTCAGATGCTCAACAAGTGGCAGCCTTAATCCAAACTTGTGTCGAACACTTCGGGCAACTGGATATTCTAGTCAACAATGCGGGCATTCATATTCCCGGAAATGTGCTGGAATGTAGTGTAGAAGATTGGCGTAAAATTTCGGCAGTGAATATCGATGGTGTGGTTTACTGTACAAAATTTGCCTTACCAGAGTTACTGAAATCCCGCGGCTGCATCATCAACACAGCGTCGGTGTCTGGTTTAGGTGGTGATTGGGGTGCAGCATTTTATTGTGCAACGAAAGGAGCGGTGGTAAATCTAACCCGTGCAATGGCGCTGGACCATGGTTTGGACGGGGTTCGCATCAATGCCGTATGCCCAAGCTTAGTCAAAACCAATATGACTAATGGTTGGCCAGATTTAGTGCGCGACAAGTTTAATGAACGTATCCCTTTGGGGCGTGCAGCTGAACCAAAAGAAATTGCTGCGGTAGTCGCGTTTTTAGCCAGTGAGGATGCCTCGTTTATTAATGGTGTGAATTTACCCGTTGATGGTGGTGCCACCGCTTCAGACGGACAACCTAAAATCGTGTAATCTAACCAAGCTTCAGCACCAGATGCTAATTATTCTGTGTTCGCCTGTACTAACGCAGCAGCGTTAAGCATGGCGTCTTTGGTACTCACATCAATAACTCGCATCTTTTTGAAACGCTCAGGCTCTTTGATTGCAACATCATGAGCAAATATCACCACTTTGGCCTTTTCGATGTCAGCGGGAGTAATTCGGTTGATGATGCCATTTGCTCCTTGGGTTTCGACCTTAATCTTAACCCCCACAGCACCTGCTGCTTTTTCCAAAGATTTCGCCGCCAGAAAAGTATGCGCTACCCCTGACGGACATGAAGTCACCGCGAGAATATCCGCTTCGCCCTCACCTATAACGGATGAATAAGCTGGCGACTGAGCAATAAGGCTCTCTCCTTCCACTACGTGTTTCTTCAAAGCAATGGCTATCAGAGCCGTTGTCATTGAGCCTGCAACCGTGCCCACAATATAGCCAACCTTGCCATCAACGACAGGTAACACAATCCAACCTCCCCATGGTGCATGGTTGGTCACGTGGAACATAAAACCCACCACATTTCCCACAACACCACCAGCCACAATCGCGGGGAGTACTCGCGCGGGATCGCCAGCGGCAAAAGGAATCGCGCCTTCACTGATCCCGATCATCCCCATGAGACCCGCCGCCTTTCCTGCTTCTCGCTCTTCACGTTTGAATTTACTCGGTGACAGGAAGGTTGCTAATGCCATGCCTAATGGCGGGGTACATATGGCAATACCCACTCCGCCCATCAGCCAAGGCTGGGTATGGACTTGGGTTTGAGCGAACAAGGTCGCGACTTTATTGATCGGCCCTCCCATATCAAAGGCGGTCATCGCCCCTAATACCGTACCTAACATCACCTTACCAGAACCTGCCATACCAGTGAGCACGTCATTCATTACCGTCATGGCTGTGGCAATGGGTGATCCTATCAGCCACATCACCGCCCCGCAGGTGACAAACGTACCAATCAACGGATAAATAAAAATGGAGCCAAGCGACATCATGCTGTCTGGCAACTGAATCTTCTTTAGTAACCAAACCACAAACCCGGCGAAAAAACCGACGACAATTGCTCCTAAAAAACCAGTATTGTAATGACTCACTGCGATCCAAGCGCCTATCATTCCAGGGGCCAAACCAGGCTTATCCGCTATAGAATAAGCGATGTAACCACCCAATACCGCTGTAAAGAGTGTAAGGCCAGCCATGCCCATCTCTGCAATATCAGCAAGAACGCCTTCCTCGGGCACACCACCATGTCCGGATAACATCACCGAAAGGGAAAGCAGCACCCCACCCGCGACTATAAACGGGATCATATGGGAGGTACCAAACAACAGGTGCTCTTTGATACGACTGAGCTTTCGAGCCCATGGGCTCACAGGCACATACTCAGAAGAGCCTAATGCACTCTCATTAGCATTATTTTGAGTACCAGTTAGTAACTCTAGCGCCTCTGAGGCAGTATCAACCGCTTTGAGCTGCTCAACAAAACCATCTTCAATGATCTTGGTAGAAATTTGTGCCAATACTTCAATATGGTGGTGCTCGTCATTATTTGGCGATGCCAGCATAAAAAAAACATCTGATAGCTCACCGTCATCAGCACCGTAATCGATGCCTTTACGACTAATGCCCACAGCAACAGATGGCTGAACTACCGCATCGCTTTTGGCATGCGGAATGGCGATCCCCTCATCAAAGCCGGTATTGCCAATCTCTTCCCGCCGCCAAACATCAGAGAGGAACCTTTCTTTGCTCTCAAGCTTACCTGCAGCATCGAGCATGCCCACAAGCTCCTTGAGCACTTCCTCTTTGGTTTCGGCCTTAAGATCTAAGCAAATGGTCTCCGGCTTTATTAGGTTGGTTATGTCCATTATTGGTACCTTGAAACGCTCCACGCGGTATATACCCTAGCGACCCCGCTTCCCTCGATATACAGGACAGAAGGTGCATTTACTGGATTAATGTAACGTGAAATTTAAACTGTGATAGTGCTCTTGTGTTTATTGATATTAAATCAATTCCCCTCCAAAGCGCTGTGATAATATCCCCCAAAAATAGGTGGATAAACTATGAAAATCGTAGCGGTGACAGCGTGCCCTACAGGCATCGCTCATACTTATATGGCAGCGGATGCTCTCATCAAAGCAGCCCCAAAGTATAACGTACAGATTAAAGTTGAAACTCAAGGCGCGATGGGGATAGAAAACCAACTCACCCCCCATGATATTGATCAAGCGGATCGCGTATTGATTGTGTCCGATATTGAGATTGAACAGCCCGGCCGTTTTGAAGGTTCCAACCAAGTTCAAATCTCAATCGAAAGTGTATTACTTAATGTCGATAAAGTATTCCTAGTGCATTGCCGTGGCTAAGTCTGTTGATGAGCGAATACCAAATCACCTTTTTTGTCGACAATAGCAATGCCAGCGCCTACGTGAGCTTGCCCCTTAATCGGGTAGCCAAAAAGTTCAAAAGTACGTTACGTATCATCAATATCACGCAAAACCGCAGTGCTAACCTCACCAAGTCCGTTGCCATGTTGCAAGTGGGTCTTCAACATGGTGACCTTTGCCAGATCACCGCAAAGGGTATTGATGCGGAGCTAGCCTGTTTTGTCATCAAAGATATCATCGCGGAACACTTTACTGTGGTTGGCTCTCATATCGACTATCAGTTTTGCAGCCAACTTGCTGAACGCATACCCCAAATATGCCCACCCTGTGAGATCCAATGGTACTACGCCAAAGCCTACACTGAGCTCAATAAGTTCGAATGCCTCAAAGGATTAGCCCAGCTCATTCATCCACTCCAAGCCGATAAGCTCGTTCTCGACCTCATTAAGCGAGAGGAGCGCTCATCCACATGTGTCACACCTGGTATCGCTCTCCCCCATGTCATGTTTGCGGATGCAGAGCACCTTGCTGTCGCTGTTATTGCCAGTGAAGCACCAATAGATTGGGCGTCCAAAATGGGCAACGTCAATCTCGCCATAGCTCTGGTTATGCCAACCAAACCAACGCCTGAGCAAATCATGGCAGCAACCAACCTCACCCGTAATCTACTGACAGGCCAAGTCGCTGAGCGGTTGCTACTAACAAGAAGCAGTGTCGACTTACAAGCGCTACTTATGTACGCCATGTCAAGGTTACTTGTTTAATATTAACTAGATAGACGCGCGGTATTCTGTAGGTGTTTTGCCAGTTCGATTTTTAAACACACGACAAAAGTAATTCACATCTTTAAATCCACAGCGGATAGATACCTCATTCAGCTTAAAGTTATACTTCTTCAACATGAATTTAGCGCGATCGATCCTGACCCATGTAATGTAGTCCGCGAGTGTCATGTGCCCCTGCTGGCGGAACAAACGAGAGAGGTGGTTAGAGGAGATACTGAAACGTGATGCAATACTGACACGGGTAATTGGGCGATGAAAGTTCTCTTGAATATAGATACAAATCCCCTGATACAGATCCTGAACACGATTATGGGATTTCTTCTCAACTGGAGTGTCCAGCATACTCTTTGAATACTGCAGTAGTGCCTGTAGTAAAAGCTCATCCATGGGTTTCTTGTTGCTTTCACGAGCTAAAGCACTGAGTGCCTCTAGAATGTTATCAATAGCAAAGCCGGAACGAGTTTGAATACTATGCTTTTGGATATCGAAAAAGCTTGCTTCATTTTTTCTCTTACTGACTAGGCTAAAGCCCATTTGGCGGCGACCAAATAGAATGCTTAACACAGAACAATCGGTATCCCAATCCGGCTTATTCCAGCAATTGGGAGGAATAAATATCGCGTCCCCTTGTTGAGCAATAACTTGAGTCACTTTGAGGTCATGACTCTCCATTTCATTAATATATTCCCCACTAAGAACCAATTCTAAACGGGGGAAATTAACCTGATAGCTAAATTCTGGCGGTGTGTGAAAATCCCCCGCAAACCATATGTTATGAAATGGCTCTCGCTCATTTAATACCGATGAAATTAAGTCATTAAAAATCATTAGCTACACTCTACGCATAGGGTTCTATACACAAAGCTAATTCAAGATAACCCATGTTTGAATTAGTTCTGCCTACAGGTATACACCCTACCGGTCTTTTGTACTAATGAGCCATCTCACACTTTCATTTTAAGGTTACAAAAATCCAGAAAGCACACCAATCTTACAGTAAACACTACGCCACAAACTGCCTAGAATATAATAATGTTAACGATTTTATTATTTGCCTTACAGATATCTCCACCATTGAGAAAGGTTACATATATACAGTTTTCTCCCTTTAGTCTTTTTACCCCGGCCACTCGCTAATAAAAATGGCTTGGACAGATTGCCAAGCCATTTTCTTATATTGCTATCACAGCTTACTGCGCTTGAAGCGCCTGTAACTTATCGCCGGTCATCACAAAATGGAGTGTACCTCCGGCTTTAATTTCATCGTGCTTGAAGGTGAAGTTCTCACCCAGAGGCTGACCATTTATGGTGGCTGACTTGACGTATTTGTTATGAGGGCTGTTATTGTCCGCAATAATCTTAAACTCACCGCCTTCTACCGGAATGGTAACTTCGTCAAACAGTGGGCGGCCAATAGTGTAAGTTGGATCGGCTGGGGTCACTTGATAGAAGCCCATGGCGGACATCAGATACCAAGAACTCATTTGACCTACATCTTCGTTACCAATCAGTCCGGTAGGCTCAGTGGTGTACATCTCGGACATGATTTGGTCGAGATATTCCTGCGTCTTCCAAGGTTCATCGGTAAGCGCATACAGGTATGGGATATGATGCGATGGCTCATTGCCATGCATGTATTGACCAATGTAGCCCGTCAAATCAGGTAATTCTTCGCCAGTATTGGATGAACTGGCATTAAAGAGCTCATCCAAATCTTCACGGAAGGCTATCTCTGGAGTAGTGTCTTTACCTCGTATTGCATCCGCATTATAGATCTCTTCTTTTAAGCGCTTGTAGTCATGCATCGGCTGAAACTTCCACTGCCATGCATTGCCCTCGGTATAGGCAAACTCGTCGACGTAATAAGGGTCAAACGGCAATAACGGGCATTGCGGTTTCATTTCGCCAGAACCGCTAGGGAATTCCACCAAAACACACTCATCCAATCTTTCCTCATCCACTGGCTGATAAAACTCGAGTGGTGGTTTGTTAGGTGATGTGCTGTCAGGATGGTTTTTCGCGCGTAAGAACCCCGTTCTTGGGTCCCAATGGTTCAGCCAGTTTTCCGCCCGAGTTAAGAACTCGTTCTGCAGATCCGTATCACCCGCCATGCGGGCAATTTCTGACATCGCCCAGTCGCCATAAGCAAACTCTAGGGTATAAGAGGCACTGTTCCAGTAACCGTGGTGGACAAAACCATTATCCTCGTACGCTTGTACCTGCACCACACTTGCCGCGCCGATATTGTTATCTTCGGTCCAGTCTGGGAACTCCTCCGGTTCGTGGTAACGAACGGTGAACTCCGCCGCTTCTTTGGCAAGCTGTGGGTCGACATCCAAGCCTTTCGCCATTGCGTCCGCAATAATGGAAACGGCAGGGAAGCCAATCATGGTGCCGGTGTAATGGCTGTGCAACTCCCATTTGGGCAAAATTCCCCCATCTTGATACTTACGAATCAAGTCATTAGCAAATTCTTCGGCTCTCTCAGGATCTATGATGCTCTTTAACGGGTGAGCGGCACGGAAGGTATCCCACATTGAGTAGACGGAATAGTTCGGTGTCTCTCCGGCATCTTTTTGAATACGGGTGCGCATCGCCGGATATTGACCGTCTACATCTTGGAAAATCATAGGGGCAATCGAGGCATGATAAAGCGCGGTGTAGAAGATTTCTTTCTGATCTTCTGAGCCACCCGACACTATCATTCTGCTCAGCTCTTGGTGCCACGCATCATTGGCTTTTTCACGTGCCATATCAAAAGAGACACCTTGTGCTTCGGCTTCTAAGTTCTTTTGAGCGCCTTCGACACCTGTCGGAGACAAGCCGACTTGAATTTCCAGCGGTACCGATGAAGGCGCAAAATCTAAATAGGCGATGGTTTTGGTGGCATCTATATTGTCATTTTCAACATCAATTTCAGTCTCTACGCCATCCACCATCGCCATTGCCTTGACGATAGGCTGATTGAACTTCGCATAGAAATAGACATGCTGGTTGTTCGCCCAACCATTTGAGCTACGCATACCGCGTATGGTGTAAGCGTCAATAAACTCAAGGTCGCCATTCATTGTACGGTTATCAAAATGACCCTTGTTTAGGGTGTGGTCAAGGTCGAACTTGATGCGTGGAATTGTGCCTTGTTTAAACGTGTAGCGATGAAAACCAACACGTTGAGTCGTTGTCAGCTCAGCTTGGATTTTGCCTTCGTTTAGCTCCACAGCGTAATATCCGGCTGCTGCAGTTTCGTTTTTCTTATCGAAAGTGTTGTAAACCGCATTTTCTTTCTCGGTAAAGGGCAAAACGAGGATGTCTCCAAGATCGGTAATTCCGGTGCCTGAGAGGTGAGTGTGAGAGAAACCATAAACAGGAATTTCAGTCAGCTCACCATGATCAAAGTAACCCGCGGCTGATCCCCAGCCCTCCATCTCAGTATCGGGGGAAAGTTGAACCAAGCCATAAGGCACGACCGCGCCAGGAAAGGTGTGGCCATCAGCTCCGGTACCTATCATTGGGTTGACATATTGAGTCAGAGTGGTGTCTAAAACCGTGCCGGAGCCGCTGCTGTCCTCTTCAGGATTACAGCCAGCGAGCCCCAACATCACAGCGATGATTGCAGTAGAGACGAGCGTTCTTTTTAGTTTCATGTTTCTATTCCATAGTGATTAAAGTGTCTACAGAAAGAGAGGGGCTGGCTTGCCCCTCTTTTTGCGATTGTGGAGAGGCTGGATTACTGTGCTTGCATCGCTTCAGATTGATCGGATGTCATCACAAAATGCAATTCACCACCGTCCCTAAGCTCGTTGTGGGCAAAAGTAAAATTTTCCCCAAGAGGCTGACCATTGATGGTGGCTGACTTGACGTAGATATTCTCGTCACTATTGTTTTCCGCCGTAATAGTGAACTGACCGCCATCAACAGGGATCACCGCTTTATCAAATAACGGGCGTCCGATCGTGTAAGTCGCATCACCCGGCGTCACTTGGTAAAAACCCAAAGCGGACATCACATACCAAGCCGACATCTGACCGACATCTTCATTGCCAATCAAGCCATCGTGGGTCGGGTGATAAAACGTGTTCATGGCTTGATCAATGACCTCTTGGGTCTTCCATGGCTGTGCCGTCCAGTTGTAGAGATAAGGCACATGGTGATCGGGCTCATTACCCATCACAAATTGGCCAATGTAGCCCGACATGTCGTGAGATTGGCTGGTATCTGCATTTGGATCCGCATTGAACAAGGCGTTCAAATTGGTCAAAAATGCCGCTTTGCCTTTTGGTGTGACATCTTCAGGTAACGAGAAGTCATCACGTTCCATGAATTCGCCCGCCATGACATTAGCTAAACCATTGAGGTTGTGCGGTGCAAACCAAGTCCACTGCCAGCTATTGCCTTCGGTGAAGTCTTCACCACGGTGCTCGGCGCGATATGGCCAGAACGTGTCGTAAGGCTTGAGATCCGCGCGGTCTTTACACTGGTCGTAATCCATATGATCTGGAATCGCGAGCGCCAGATTGTCATCCAGACATTGTACTTTCAGGTTATTTGCCCACTCCTTCGAGCCATTATTGAGATAAACAGGGCGCATAAATCCGGTCACACCCAAGGCATTGCCATCGGGATCTTGCAACTTACCGTAGTAGGTTGGATTGAAGTCGAAGTAGTTTTTGAACGACTCTGAACGTGCCATATAGCGCTGATATTGGGCATCATCACCCGCCAGCTTGGCAATTTGCGCGATACACCAGTCGTAGTACGCATTTTCTAAACCATAAGAAACAGACTCGCTGACCAGTTCATCGTACTTATCCATTTTTAAACCATCGACATAGCCTGGCTTATCGCCCGCATCAGCGGCCCACTTCGTATTAGCTGGAATAAAGCCATTGTCTTCTTGGTACTCATTGTGGCGGGTCATGATGGTGAAACGTTTGTCACCATTCCATGCGTCTTGGTAAGGAACCCAAGTTTCGGTTTTGTTCAGGTCAAAATTCACCGACTCTTCAGCTGCTTGCAGCGCCAAATCAAACTCTTCGGCTGAAAAAGCGTCAGGGTATTTCACCATGACATCAGCAATCACAGCCATAGCAGGATGACCGACCATCTCCCCTGTATAATCGGAATGCAGTTCCCACTTAGGTAGTACGCCGCCAGTGCGGTATTTATTCAAGAGGTCACGGACATGTTCGATGGCACGCTCTTTATCTACGATGGTTTTCAACGGTTGAGCAGCGCGGAAGGTATCCCACATCGAATAGACAGAATAATTCACCACGCCCTCTTCCGCTTGGTGAACTTTGCCATCCATACCACGGTACTTTCCATCCACATCTTGGTAGACAAATGGCGCGATGAAAGTGCGATACAAAGAAGTATAAAAGAGGGTTTTATCTGCCTGATTGCTCCCCTCTAATTCAAAATCACCCAGCACGTTTTGCCATGCAGTGCGATTTTTGGCGACCACACGCTCAAAATCCCAGCCATTAGTATCTGCGGCTAAGTTTTTCAGTGCGCCGTCCACTCCCGTTCCAGACACAGCGACTTTGACCACTAGCGCCTCGTCACCCTTACCAAAGTTCAAATGCGTCATTACATCATTGGCCATCCGAGCCAAACGCTCCGGATCTGGTTCCGGCTCGCCCGGAACGGACTCATGCTCAGCGTACCCTCGGTAGTCTTCTAACCCCACCTCAGTAGCGTCCGTCTCTGTCAGCTCCGTTTCTGAGACCAACTTTGAATACAAGTTTTCCTCAACGATAGGCTCGGAAAACTCAGCAGCAAAGAAGACAGTTTGCCACTGTCCCCACTCATTAGAAGTACGTGCACCGACCACGGTAGTATCATTGACCCTTTTGTAATAGATATTGCGCGAATGGTTGCCGTACTGTTCTAGCAACTCATGCTGCAGATCAATGCGGATTTTTCGGTCTTCTCCGGGCTCGAAGGTATAGCGCTGGAATGCCACACGATCTGTGGCCGAAAGTTCAGCTTTAACACCCGTCTCCACCAGATCCACGGCGTAGTAACCCACTTCCGCCACTTCAGAGGCTTTATCCATCGTTACTGGGTCAGTGTCGAACCCGGTGTAAGGTAAAAAGGCAAAATCGTTTAAATCCCCTTTACCCGCACCAGAAATATGGGTCATGGAAAAGCCAGACAGCAAATCGTGTACTGGGTCATACTCCACGGGTGACCCTTTACCCTCCCAGCCTGTCGGGTCAAAGTTATCCGGTGAGGGCTGGATCATCCCCTCAGGCATCACGGGGGAAGGGTTTACATTGCCTAAGCCCTCGGTACCAATCAAGGTATCAACGTATGCCAGAGTGGGCGTAGCAGTCACATCAAATGCGGATTCGTCATCGCTGTTACAAGCAGCCAGACTAAACACAGCACTGAGCACTGCGATTGAGAGAAGTGTTTTCTTAAATTGCATGGTTATTGTCCAAGATTGAGTTTGCACACAAAAAAGGGAGCACTTAGCCCCCTTAGAAATGATTACTCGCCAAGATTGGCTTTCATTGCCTGAGACTTGTCACCCGTCATGACGAAATGGAGTTCGCCACCCGCTTTGAATTCGCTGTGCTGGAAGGTGTTGTACTTATCTAAAGGCTTACCGTTAATGGTCACCTCTTTGATGTACATGTTGTCTGGGCCGTTATTTTCCGCTGTCACTGTAAAGGTACCCAAGCCGATATCTACGGTGGCTTTGTCGAAAATAGGTCGGCCTATGCTGTAGGTGGGATCCGTAGGGGAAATTTGGTAAAAACCGAGGGCAGACATTAAGTACCACGCCGACATTTGGCCAACATCCTCATTACCGATAATGCCATCCGGAGTAGGCTTGTAGAACTCATCATAGACCTGATCCAGATACTCCTGCGCCTTGTACGATTCTTCCGTACGGTTGTAGAGATAAATCACATGGTGCGATGGCTCGTTACCATGGATGTACTGGCCAATGTAACCGGTCATATCTTGATGGGCATCACCGCCATTAGGATCAGCATTAAACAGGTTGTTGAGCTTCTCGTTTAAGCCAGTAGTGCCTCCCATGATCTCGGTCAACTTGTCCAAGTCCTGCATAAAGGTCCATTGCCATTGCCATGCATTGCCTTCAGTGTAGTAATAAGCATCTGATAGATAAGGGTCAAAGTCGGCAGAGGCATATTTCAGCTCACATGGGTCAACGCCACCCTTTTTCAGCTCGGTAGGTACAAAGAAACCTGTGCCATCAGCATTACCGGCATCAGCATCCCAATGATTAAGCGAGTAATAGGAACGCGCTTTAAACTCTTCGTAGCCGTCCATGTCGCCTGTAGCTTTGGCCATTTCGGCAATGGTCCAATCGTAGAAGGAGTACTCCAACGAGTATGAGACTGAGTTCCAATTCGGGTATCGCACACACTGTTCATCTTCGTGATAGCTCAATTGACCTGCCATCACTGAACTTAAAATATCATCGTGGATCTGCGGATATTCATCTGGAGCGTAACGTGCAGACTTCACCGAGGCGGAATACGCCGCTTCAGCATCAACTAAGCCTTTGGTCACTGCATCACCCAAGATCGCAGCCGCGGGATAACCAATCATGGTGCCCGTTTCTGAGCCGTGCCCTTCCCATTTAGGCACTAACCCAAATTCCTGATTGGATTTGCGAATTAAATCTTTGGCGTACAAAGTCGCTTGTTTAGGATCGATAATGGTCCACATCGGGTGAACAGCACGGAACGTATCCCATGTGGAGTAGATAGAGTAATTGGGCGTATCACCCTCTTCTAGTTTACGCAGGCCGCCCAGCATATCCACATATTGACCATCGACATCATAGAACTCTATCGGGGCGATCATCATGTGGTACATACCGGTGTAGAAGTTGGTTTTCTCTGCGTCACTGCCTCCTTCTAGCTTGATTTTGGCTAACTTTTCAGCCCATGCATACTCTGCGTCTTCTTTCGTTTGCGCAAAATCAAACTCAGGCACTTCGGCTTCTAAGTTCTTCTGTGCGCCTTGCCAGCTCACTGGTGAGATACCCACTCGAATTTCAATAGCTTCATCACCCGCGCCAAAATTTAGATAGGCGGTTAGGTCGTCACCTTCGTAAACCGAACTCTGAGCCATCGGTTGAGTAGGCAAAGTGTCACTTTCGCCCAACATTGCCCTAGCAATTGGCTGACTAAATTTGGCATAGAAGAAGATATCGTGACCTTGATGATCTTGGCCTTGGAACCAACCAGTGGATTTTTTGCTACCGCGAAGCGTGTAGTCATCCACCACTTCCAGCTTGTTGTTGAGTGATTCACCGTTATTGTTCAAAAGGGTATGGCCTAAATCGAACTTAACGTTTCGCTCAGCACCTTCAGCAAAGACATATCGGTGTAAACCAACCCGTTTGGTTGCGCTCAGCTCAACCTCAATTTGGCCTTGGTTTAGCTTAGTTTTGTAGTAGCCCGCGCTTGCCTCTTCATTGACTTTGTCAAAGGAGTTTAGCTGGGTATCGGCTAAATCAGCATAAGGTAAAACTAGGATATCACCCAAGTCGGTGGCACCTGTGCCAGAGAGATGAGTATGGGAGAAACCGTAAAGTGGCACATCAGTATCGACTATTTCACCGGTTTCGTAATTTGATGAATCCCAATAACCAGAAGCTGAATGCCAAGGGTTCATGCCAGATTCATGGTCCGTTTCAGAGCCAATAAACGTATCGGGGGACAACTGTACCATGCCTGCCGGTACCGTCGCTCCGGGGAAGGTATGTCCCGATGCTGCGGTGCCAATCATGGGATCGACATATTCCAACACTGTCAAATCAACAGGTTTTTTTTCTCTGTTGTCATTGTCACTGTTACAACCGACTAACCCGCCAGAAAGGCCGACTAGAATGGCGAGTGAAAGTAAACTACGTCTATACATGTACTTACCGTATTATCGTTATATTTAGTAGGGAGGAGAGCCCTTTGGGGGAAAGGGCTCTTAATTAGGAGCTTAACGTTATGGATGCTTATGAATTAATCAGCGTTGCTGCCTTGCGCATGGCCTCTTTGGTTGAACATTCCACCACCTTGGCGTTTGCAAAACGGTGAACATCTTTCACTTGGATATCATGAGCCAGAATAACCAGCTTCGCATTGGCAACATCTAGGTCAGTAATACGGTTCTGAATGCCGTTCTGACCTTGGGTTTCAACCTTGATTTTAATGCCAGCCGCGGCGCCTGCTTTTTCCAGTGCTTTTGCCGCCATAAAGGTGTGTGCAACACCTGAAGGACAGCACGTTACCGCCACAATGTCATACTCGCCTTCGCCAGCTACAGGTGCAGATTTTGCCTGAACAGGCTCAGCTTCTTGCGTGTCGTCTTCTGATTCTTCAGCAACAGGCTTCCAGAAACCGACAATCAGAGCAGTGGTCATGGAACCTAATGCGATACCGACAACGTACATTGGAATATTGCTAGATACAGGCGCAGTAATCAGGCCTCCCCATGGGGCATGCAGCAATACGTCGGTTAAGAAGCCAAATACACAGCCAACAACACCACCCACTACAATCGAAGGCAGAACTCGGACAGGGTCATTTGCGGCAAATGGAATGGCACCTTCCGAGATACCGATTGAGCCCATGATTGCTGCCGCTTTACCCGCTTCTTGCTCTTGCTTGGTGAATTTTTTCTTAAATAGGAAGGTAGCAAGTGCCATACCCAGTGGTGGCGTACAAATAGCGATACCAACGCCACCCATTAGCCAAGGCTGAGTATCCACTTGGGTTTGAGCGAACAGTGTTGCTACTTTGTTGATTGGGCCGCCCATATCAAAGGCTGTCATCGCACCCAGAATCGTTCCCAGCACTACTTTTGATGCCCCAGCCATTGAAGCCAAGAACTCATTCATTGACGCCATGAAAACCTTAATAGGTTCACCTATCCCCCACAGCACAATACCCGCCGAGATCAGTGTGCCAAGAAGAGGGTAAATAAAGTACGCACCCAACGCGGTCATGTTGGTAGAAAGCGGTATCTTCTTAAGCTGAAGCACGACACCGCCAGCAAGGAAGCCCGCTACGATGCAGCCAAGAAAGCCACCGCCCATATCAGCCATAATGCCAGAAGCGATCATCGCTGGTGCTAATGCCGGTTTATCAGCAATTGAGTAACCGATAAAGCCACCAAGAATAATAGGAAACAGCACCAAACCTTTAATACCGATATTAGAAATATCAGCTAATAGGCCGTCTGCTGGCACCGCACCTTTACCTGATGCCATTACTGCAAGAGCGAGTAGTACACCACCAGCCACAATAAATGGCAACATATGTGAAGTACCAAATAAAAGATGGCCTTTCATCGTAGTTAATATTTTTTTATAGTCACTACTATTATTTTCTTGAGCTATAATTGCCGTCATAATTTCACGCCTTAAGAATTAATTAAAACATTTAATATTTGTTGTTCGTCTTGTGCGTTATGAATTTCTCCAATAAATTCTTCGCTAAACTTGCCAAATAGTTCTTGGAGGACATAGATATGATGATCTGCACCATTATCAGGAGAAGCGATCATAAAAAAGACTGTTGGTTCAACACCTTCTTCATCAGCGTAATCAATACCTTCACGCTTGACACCAACCGCAATAGCAGGGTTAACCACCGCTTTACTTTTCGAATGGGGATAAGCAATACCATCCATTGACGTCACGCTTAATGATTCACGTGCTTCAATATCAGATAAAAAATTCTCTTTACTATTAATGTTGCCATTTTCAAATAGCATGCTGGAAAGCTCTTCAAAAACTTCTTTTTTATTGTTGGCCTGAAGCTTTCCTTTAATTAAATTGACGTTAGTTAGTTCTGTAATCATTATTTAACTCATTGGTGCTGAAGTAATGAGTTAAATTTAAAGAATGTCGGATATTTCTTAAATAGCAAAAAAAATCCAATAACTATATTTTTGTATCACTTAAACTCTATTGTGAGCAATGTCATAAGGCTCGAAATAGGCATGGGAAAAATGATAGGGCTATCACAAACCTCGACTCTTCGCTAATGACCAGAGGTCGAGTGGAATCATTGTTGGGGGGAACAAAACCAGAAAATGGCCATGTATAGATTGGTAAAGCGTCAGCGCTATAGACCACACAGAGCTTTGTGAGTTAAAGCTTTGCGTGGTTTAAAAATCACTCAGTTTAAAGCTGCTTGGTTTATAGTGACCAAGAAAGAGGTCACTAAGCTAGGGGTTACTCCCCAGCAGTCAGTGGCTGGCTTTGTAGTTTTGTGATTTCTTCTTTAGTACGAAATTTTCCCTGATAAAGGTACTTCCAATCAGGAAGAGAAGCATTAGTCCGATTCAATTCCATAGCTTCAGCGACTGGATAAAGCTTAGTCCTAGACGGGGTATCTAGTAGCTTAGAAGGTTTGAAGCACTCTATGCCAAACATGTCACGATGATTTTCAATTTCAACACACTCAATAAAATAATACTGAGTAAGTTGATCGATAACCGTATCCATCTCTTCATTGGTCTTAAAAAAGAGGTGGCTACCACCACGATTATGGCTACGCACTACGCTTGTCTTTGCTACATCAGTATAGCGACAGGTATCATATTTAAAGTAGAGTATTAATACTTTTCGTTTTCTATTGTATTGAGCAAATAACCAGTCTTCACGATAGCCAGTTCGTACCTCTGCTTTCTCATCCGGTTGACGCTTTAACCCAGTAAAAGAAAGCAAAATTAGCCCACCCGCACCAGCAAGAACCATAGGACCTGCTACTGAAACTGCAAAAATGCACACAATGGCACCAAACCATGCCGCCACTTGAGAGGCACTATTCACCCAACGGGGCATATTACGCCGCTTTTTCACAACCAAGCCTAGTTCAGAGAGCTGGTAATCGTAGCGATAATCAAGACCAAAGAGTAAATAACAATAGCCATAGCCAAACACCAAAAGAACAAGGGAACCAAAACCCATAAAGGCATCTTTGCCACTAGCNAATATATTGTGATATCTATTTGGCTCCTCAATATCGTATTTATACCAACTTATCTGATTGCGACCAGAGGCAATCTCCTGCTCTTGCTGCTTTTGCTTCTCCGCAAACTCTTCTGGAGTTATATAAAAGGGTAAATAAGCCAAGGGTTACTCCTCGGCGGTCAGTGGCTGGTTTTGGAGTTGCTCTATTTCAGCTTTAGTCTTCCACTGACCATCGCACAAGTATTTCCATCTTGGTGGTGGCTCTTTTCTCGCTTTAATACTGTCTAGCTCTGCCTTTGAAAACTCAAGATAACGGGTGGGAATCCCTGCCAACTTCGGTTCAACCTTGGCCGTAAATATTTCTTTATGCTCAACAACCTCGATACATTCTAGTTGGTACTGATTAGATAGCCTCTCTAACATACCTTCCAATTCATTCTGAGATCTAAAAAATAGATAGCTGTCACCTCTACTGTTGGAGCGGAAGACCTTTGTTCTATCCGTATCGCGATAAAAGCACAGATCAAACTTATGAAAAAACTGTATAACTCTACGTTTTTTATTGTAGTAAGCGAATAACCAGTCTTCACTATGCCCAATTCGTACTTCGGCTTCTTCATCCGGCTGGCGTTTGAGCATACCAAAAGAAAGTAAAATCAACCCGCCTGCACCGGCAAGAATCATAGGGTCAACCGTGACAACCATAAAGATACAAACACCCGCCCCCAGCCATGCCATCACCTGCGCAGCACTATTCACCCATCGTGGCATATTGCGCCGTTTCTTTACCACTAACCCTCTCTCTGAAAGCGTATAGTCATAACGATAATCAAGGCCAAACATAAGGTAAGCAAGGCCGGATAAGAAAATCGCCTGTCCGAACATCAATACATTAAAAAAAGTTTCACCACGCTCAAAAAGCACGTAGGCAAGAAGGTAAGCAGGAGAACTAACAGCAATAGATATACAATAATTGAAATAACGAAAAGGCTCTTCAACATCGTATTTATGCCAACTTATCTGATTACGACCAGAGGCAATCTCCTGCTCTTGCTGCTTTTGTTTCTCCGCAAACTCTTCTGGAGTTATATAAAAGGGTAAATAAGCCAAGGGTTAGTGGTCTGTATTTAAAGATTCGAAGTAACGCTGTTCTGGTAATGGCGCATTAGATAAGCGTAGTGATTGAACCTCATCGACAGGAAAAGTTGCCCCCCTAAATGGCGTATTTAAAAAAGCCTCTGGTAAATTTTTTATACCAAAAATATTTTTCGCCTCTTTCACTTCCTCACAAGATATATTCCAATCATTAGACAGAAGTTTTATTACCTGAGCCATCTGTTCCTGTGAGCTAAAAAATAAATAGGACTTACCTATTGAGTGATATCGGGACACTAGCGTTTTTTCCAAATCCTCGAAATCACAATCATCAAATTTGTAAAATAGTTCGATCACTTTTCTTTTAGAGTGAAAACGGGCACATATTCCATCTCCACTATGCCCAATTCGTACTTCGGTTTCTTCATCCGGCTGGCGCTTCAATGCGGTGAAAGAAAGCAAAATTAGCCCACCAGCACCAGCCAGAATCATAGGGCCTGCCACTGATACTGCAAAAATGCACACAATGGCACCAAACCACGCTGCCACTTGAGAGGCACTATTCACCCAACGGGGGATATTACGCCGCTTTTTCACAACCAAGCCTAGTTCAGAGAGCTGGTAATCGTAGCGATAATCAAGACCAAAGAGTAAATAACAATAGCCATAGCCAAACACCAAAAGAACAAGGGAACCAAAACCCATAAAGGCATCTTTGCCACTAGCNATATTACGCCGCTTTTTCACAACCAAGCCTAGTTCAGAGAGCTGGTAATCGTAGCGATAATCAAGACCAAAGAGTAAATAACAATAGCCATAGCCAAACACCAAAAGAACAAGGGAACCAAAACCCATAAAGGCATCTTTGCCACTAGCAAGCCAAAAATAACCCAGCATCACCGACAATAAAGAAATAGGTACGAGGCTCATCAATATATTGTGATATCTATTTGGCTCCTCAATATCGTATTTATACCAACTTATCTGATTGCGACCAGAGGCAATCTCCTGCTCTTGCTGCTTTTGCTTCTCCGCAAACTCTTCTGGAGTTATATAAAAGGGTAAATAAGCCAAGGGTTANAATATATTGTGATATCTATTTGGCTCCTCAATATCGTATTTATACCAACTTATCTGATTGCGACCAGAGGCAATCTCCTGCTCTTGCTGCTTTTGCTTCTCCGCAAACTCTTCTGGAGTTATATAAAAGGGTAAATAAGCCAAGGGTTAGTCCCCGGCAGCCAGTGGCTGGTTTTGGAGTCGCTCTATTTCAGCTTTAGTCCTCCACTGACCATCGCACAAGTATTTCCATCTTGGTGGTGGTTCTTTTCTCGCTTTAATACTGTCTAGCTCTGCCTTTGAAAACTCAAGATAACGGGTGGGAATCCCTGCCAACTTCGGTTCAACCTTGGCCGTAAATATTTCTTTATGATCAACAACCTCGATACATTCTAGTTGGTACTGATTAGATAGCCTCTCTAACATACCTTCCAATTCATTCTGAGATCTAAAAAATAGATAGCTGTCACCTCTACTGTTGGAGCGGAAGACCTTTGTTCTATCCGTATCACGATAAAAGCACAGATCAAACTTATGAAAAAACTGTATAACTTTACGTTTTTTATTGTAGTAAGCAAATAACCAGTCTTCACTATGCCCAATTCGTACTTCGGCTTCTTCATCCGGCTGGCGTTTGAGCATACCAAAAGAGAGTAAAATCAACCCGCCCGCACCGGCAAGAACCATAGGGCCGACTGTGGCAACCATAACGACACAAAAAACCGCTCCAAACCATGCCATCACTTGCGCAGCAGTGTTGACCCATCGTGGCATATTACGCCGTTTTTTTACCACTAACCCTCTATCTGAAAGTGTATAGTCATAACGATAGTCAAGGCCAAACGTTAAGTAACATACACCTGACATCAATATGGATAGACCAATCATCATGACATTTAAAAATATCTCATCACGATCAAATAACACATAAGTAAGAATAAAAAGAGGAACAAGAGGAACCAGTCCGTAACACAAGTACAAATAACGAAAAGACTCTTCAATATCGTATTTATGCCAACTTATCTGATTGCAACCAGAGGCAATCTCCTGCTCTTGCTGCTTTTGCTTCTCAGTAAACTCTTCTGGAGTTATATAAAAGGGTAAATAAGCCAAGGGTTACTCCTGTAACACGGTTTCGCCTTGCGTATCGCTTAGCGTCTTAATGATGACCGCTTGTTTGCTGCTCTCTGAAATCACACTGTAAGAAGCGGTCTGTTTAATCGCATGTTGCAACCAGTAGTGACGCTCCCCTTCCTCGCTTGGGTAGCTGATTTGCAGTGCCAAATACTGCATATTGTCACTGACTGGTAGCGTCACACTGTACACGCTTTTATCTTGGGTCGCGCTGGCGGCTAAGCTCTCTATCTCCGCATTTGGGTACCAACGCCCAGCAGTAAGCTCTTCTGCACTGGCTTGGGTATTGGTGCGCAGTATTACCCCTTGCTTAGCCACCGAATTGGGCAGCTGAATATGCACTTCAACCCCTACCAACGTTTTATGAGTATACCTATTGAAGGCTTGCACTTGCTCAATCGGCTTATGATATACCGTAGGCTGCTGAACAATACTGTGCAGATCAAATAAGGCCTCTTGAACCAGTTGACGATCCTGCTGTTCTCGCTCTGCTAGCGTCGCAGCTTGGCTCCAACGCGCTCGTTCAGGATGATAACCCCAAGGTAAGCGATCCAGCCACTTTTGATATTGATCCTGCTTTAACCCACTAAGAGCGGAGTTGACCCAGATATACGTAACGGTCAGGGCTAAAAGCGTAGCTGTTACTGGCCCACCAAAAATGAGGTTGACAGAAAGCAGCCCCGTTGAACCACCAAAGGCTTGCACTGCTCCAATTACTGACATACCGACCAAGGCAGATAAGTTAATCACTTCCAAAACTTTCTCACTGCCATGGACTTGATCTATTTTCTCGAAAGAGCGATAGGCTTCAATCCCAGAAGCTAACATACCAAAGCTTGCGGTGATGGCTAACCACTTATTAAACCTTTTAAGATCATCAACCGCTAAGCCTGTAAAACCTTCTGCCTTTTTATCTACCAACTGTTGCAATGACTTCATCGAGTGAGTTCTAAGCTGGCCTTCTGTTTTTACATTATTCCATAGCGCCCCTGTCCGTATCCCAGTCCATGCTGCTGCGACATAAAACAGCTTTTGTTGCACATCAAGAAAGTCATCCTCTGACATCAGCCCGGTTTCTTCAATCGTCATGATTGCATCCCCGAGCGCGATGGCGTTAAAGAGAAAAGCCAGAAAACTTAGGCCCCCGACATTTTCAAATAAGGTATGCAGATTTTTGACTTGATTGTTCAAGATCTTGCGCTGCAACTCTAATGTGCGCTGCACTAGGTTACCTTCCAGCACAATCCGCTGCGGATACCCCAAGGCATTGGCATTGACCACTTTTTGTAGGTGACGTTTTTTGTCCAGCAAGGCTTGGCGCTGTTTGCTTGATACCTTGTTACTGCGTTGGGCAGCAAGCTCTTGGTTGACCAGTTTTAACTCTTTGTGAGATTGATTCATACGCTCACGCCAATCTGCAAACTTGGCCGCATAGTCATTAGGTATAGTCACAGCAGTGGCATGGGCGACGATTTCAGCGAAGGCAGCACGCCAGTGGAAATGGTGGCGCTGCATGGGCTTAGAAAGAGTAGCCATCAGTAGCGAAGAGGCCTGAGCACTATAGCTCAATGAAAACTCAGCCACACCCCGCATTGCCGCGCTCGCCGCGGCCTTAAAGATTTTATCCAACTCTTGGAAGCCTTGCGCTAGATCTTTAAGGATCATGGTCTCCGAACTGTTGGGGTTCGACATAAAGTCGATGATTTTGGCATACATACCAGTGCGATTGCTCCACGCCGATACATGCTCCATGATGCCTTCTTGAGATTCACTATTGACCTCAAGTGGCGACGGTAACGCCCCTTCCAGCTTTTTATAGATGCTTCGGCTGAAGCCCGCTGTATAAAGTGGCAACATACTGGTGGGTTTTGACCACTGACTTTCCGCCCAGCCTCTATCGTCTTCTTCTATCACCAAACTGAAAGACTCGACTGCTTCAAGGTGAAGCTGGCTAAGGCTCCATTGCGTCTCTTCGCTGTATAAATCGAATATCTGCTCAAGGTGGTGTGGCGACAATGCTTCCAGTGCGGCGATAAAATCCTGCTTAGCGGCTACAACCTGAGCTAACATCGCTTCCTTCTGCTCAGATAACGCTTGCATTTCACTGAGCATTTGTTGCCAATTCAGCTGCCTACGCCAGCGATCCGTAGCTATCCACTGCTCGTAGCGACCAAATTGTGAGGCTGAAATACCAAATTCTTTTTGAATCGACTCCGCCACTAACGTGGTCTGGTGTTGGTAATAGTCAATATCCCCTTGTGAAAACGTCGAAGGCATTCCTTTTACGATAGGACCTTGCGATTGCTGGGTGAGCTCCAACATACCAAGATTGTCATAATACTCCCCCATCTTTTGATAAAACTCGAGTTGCTGACTCTTGCTTCTAACGCGGTAGGGAAAATCGATCTTGTCGCTGGCCCCAAACAAACACAATTGCATCGCCGTCTGCATCAATTGCCATTGGCTGGCGTATTGCTCGGTAAACAGCCGATAAGGGCTAGCAATGCTGGCAAAATGGATCGCCATATCTCGGACATCTGCGGCATGATCTGTGACCGCGACAAAATAAGCCGCCTCATCTTCAGGTAACGCACCGGTGATGTCGCTTTCAACCGCAACTGGCTTGATAGTGCTAGAGGCATCATCGGCCATCGTTACCACGCAGGACTGTGCAAAGCGCCCATCTTCTATGGCAGACGCTTCAATGTCAGCCACCTCGGTGAGGTTCTCAATCGGGCTGATATGACGCTGGTGGTCATTAGGCATAAGCACAACGGTTTGCATCCGACCAATGTGGGAGCTTGCATTGTCCAGAACCTTTAAGTACATGGTCCATGTCCAACGGTGCTCTGAAAAACACAGTGACAGCACACTGTCCTCAGAATAACTGAGGAAGGGAGAAGTTTTTTGAGGGCTACCCCGCTGCGATGATTGTGGGTCTTCACTTTCACTTAGTTTGTAATAGGTGAATTGAGCACCTTTCACCTCATACTCATCCAGCGTTTTTTGTTTGGCATCGTAGACATACAGCCAGCCATCTCTTAGCTGCCTTAGGGTGTAACTGAGTGTGTTCAACCGTGCAGGCCCTTGACCGCGCCAATGTTCCGGCAGGCCAAATGATTGTGTGTCTTCAGACTCTAACTGGTCCAAGGCGTAGCGCACGGGAACAAAGTGAGCGGGCGCCGCTTCGCTTGATGTTTTTGGCTTGGTAAACTTGCGCGGCTCCGGCTCTTTTTGGACAGGCGGCTCAATTTTTTCCGTCCCCCCTTCCCAGAACATACTGTGCTTAGGCGGAGAGCCTGCAACATCATCAGACGGATTCTCGGATACCTCAGCGAACGACAACAAATTGCCATCCGCTTCATAGGCAGCCGTCGCCTCTTCACAAGAATAGGCATGGTCAACCCAAAACATTGACGTTTTAGGGGGTAGTGGCAGGCTTTTACTCATCTTTTTACTCTGTCATTGGAACAAGGCTAACCTCAAGGCTGGAGCGCAAACCAAGCAAAAAGTACGCCCACTTTAATATTCTAATATATTCAAAAGGTTAGAGTTTTTTACGTCTCATCAATTACGAAAAATTGGAAAATCTTCCAATTTCTTGTGTTCAACCTTCAATTTTTGGTTGTCGTCTTATTCACTTTAAACGGTTCAATTCAAAGCTATCGCTTAAAACAAAGGCTCTAAGTACATCGCCTTAAAGCCTTTATTAAAACCGTTGAATTGCTATGCCGACTGAATGGGCTCTTGGTGCACCGCAGCACTGAAGCGATACAACACCGTAAGCCCCGGCAATGTCGCTATCGCCACATAAACCCCGACATAGGCAGAACTGAACGACATCGCTTCTGTCACAATCAGCGGCGTCAAACCACCAAAAATAGACAAGGCAATGTTGTAACCAATACCTAAGCTGGTGGTTTGGTTAGCGGATTGCTGCCATAGGAGTGCGGCGAGGTTACCCAAAATAATCGCGGCTAAAGCACTGATCCCCAACACTGCTAACGCTTGCCAGATAAATTCGCTGGAACCAAGCAGCGCAAACAAGGGGACCGCTGCAAACAGCATAAACAGCGCTCCGACTTTGAACGCTTGCTGAGGTGAAGAGCGTTTGTCGACAACAAAGGAAAATACGAACAGCAATACCACCAGTACTGACGAGTTGATCAGCGCCAGGTTCTCAATACCCATTGCTTTACCCAAGATACCACTGGCTAGGTTCTGCACATAAAACACCACCGCACCGAGAATGGAGATACAAAACACTTTGGCCACAATCTGACGACTAGACTTACTCGCCACCGCTTCAGCTTTCGGTAATTCTGGTAGAGACAAGCGCAAATACAGGCTTACCATGATATTCGCAACACCCACTAGCAGCGGTACTCGCCAGCCCCAAGCGCTCATCTCTTCCGCCGTTAAATAGTGTTCTAAGCCTGCTACGATAAGGAGAGAAATGATGACACCAACAATGGAACTCGCAACAATCAAGCTGCTCACACGTGAGCGTTCTGATTTCTTCGCATCGTACAGAAGGTAATTGATTAGGGTTGGGTATTCGCCACCAAAGCTAAACGCTTGAATCATTTGGAAGAATAAAAACACCACCACCACATACTGGCCAACAGTATCCACAGGGACAAACGCCATCGAGACAGTTGCTAGACCAGTCAGCAAATTACAAAAAACCAGCGCACGCTTACGGCCATATTTGTCGGCGTAACGACCTATCACGACGCCACCAAAAGGTCGGATCAAAAATCGCAGGGCAAATACGCCCCACACCACCAGCTCTGAGTGTTCAATGCCTTGGGTGGCAAATAGCTGGGAAATGTACATAGATATCGATGCGAATACAGCGATATCATAAAACTCCATGGCATTACCAAGGACAGCACTGGTGCGCTGTTTCCAGGTGAGTGACATTCTGTTTTACTCCTCTATAAGTTCTAATTGATTTCCATCGGGGTCTGAACAGAAAAAGTAACGGAAACGACCTAGCCTAGCGTTGTAAATAGTAGTGATGTTGGTGACTTCCGATAATTTTCTATGAAAGGCTTCAAGATCATTGACACGTAAAGCGAAGTGAGTGATGCCCACTCTTTTTAACGCGATCAATGATTCAGGAACTGGGGCTGAAACATCCCCACAAAAATGAAAAAGCTCGATTCTCGAGCCTTGGTTTTCCAACATATGAATGGTGACCTGCTCATCCCGATAACGTCGTTCAAGCTGGTAACCAAACAATGCATAGAAATCTTGGCTGGCAACTAAGTCGCTGACCGTTAGCGATACGTGATGAAACTGTCCAGACATGCGACGGTCACTCCGTGTTCCACCAGTTTTCTAAAAAATACCGAATCGGGCTGATTCTCACAGCCAAGTTTGCACTTGATGGTATAGATTCGGTGCGCTTCTTCCGCTTCTTGACAGCCGCGAAGTACAGCCACTTCTTGAAAGGTTTTCATCTCGAGAAAGTAACGTACGCTGGTCAGTTCATCCCGTGTCAGCGTCAGGTTACCAAACACATACGGCTTCTCTTCGTCATAATTCGACTGAGCGGTATTAGTGACTGACAAACTATCAATCGGGATCTGGATAGGTTTGTCACTCCAACACTCAAGAGCAAGATGATTGACCTTAGGACGGAACGCAATCGCTTGACTGACCACGTCACAGGGTAAAGGCGTGATAGGCAAAGAAATCGAAAGGATGTCGTACTGCGAACCTTGGTTGGTGACTATATCGACGCGATTATGGCTCGCTTGCGCTGATTCACGGAAGTTTTGGGCGCCTTGGCTATTCCACAAGTTAATACCCGGTTTTAAGCGTGAATGCAGGTTCTTATATAACTCGTCACCCCAATAGGCTAGATGCCATGAGTAGTTGGTCGAGACCGTCTTAACTTGCTCAAGTTGTGTATCCACCCGAGAAAAAGACACCGTCTGATCAACCCCCATATATTCGACATAGCGTTTGAATACATGGCACATCGCTTCCATATCAGCGTTACGTACATCCATGGTTTGTTAACGTTATCAGTAAAAAACAATATGCGCATCATACCTTATGCATTGGGTTTTACTACCAAAAAAGCCCTGACTTCGACTCACTAACACTAATTAAGATAAAAACAGATAAATCACATAACAACCCAATGGCGGCACCACCCAAAATTGACATTAATATCAATTAAAACAATAAGGTATACGTATGGAGGGATAATGCACATCAGCACTTTTTATTAATGACAACTATCTGTGTAATCGCGCCATAACCCCAAAAAATGGTTAATCACTATCCCCTAATCGGATGTTAAGGATGATTCAGCATGAGTCTGAGTGTTGAAATATATTCGTAACCTCACCTTAATATTCCAAAAATAGACTCGCGGCTTTTGATAACCAATACCGACGAGTCACGATGATAATCCGCAAGCATACTGCCTCTCTCCTTTTACCACTCGCCCTACTATCAGGCTGTGAAGATGAAGAAGCGAAAATAGACCCAGCACCCGGCCCAACACCTGGTCCAGCACCTTCAGGTCGATGGGTAACCGGTGATATGCACATCCACTCCACTGCGTCTGATGGTCATAACTTAATTACATCTGTGCTGGATATTGGCTACAACAAGTACGGAATGGACTATTTAATTTCGACCGATCACGGTGGCTTTAAGAGTTTTGAAATCTCCTCAGACAATATGTGGCGTATGGCTCGCCGAGGCTCATTTATCGTAGACTGGAAAGATCAGCAAGAGCCTCACAACCACGACTACGCCAAAGACAACTTTGAATACGCCAAGCACGAACGCGAGTATGCGTTTAACTCCAATATCATGCTGGAGCATCTGAACAATTATCGTCAACAGGAACTCGCTAGCGATAAGCTGCTATTAAAAGGCATGGAATGGACCGCCCCATACGTGGATGAGCATACCACGCTGTTTATCGATGAGGGCTATTATACTTCTGCAGAACTCAACAGCTTCCATAACCATTACTTTAAGGGCAACCCTAATGACCAATCCGAGGGTGGAGCCGACAAGCAAAATATGCTGGACGGCGTAGCTTACTTGCAACAAAACCACCCAACAAACAGTTTCTTCACATTAAACCACCCATCTCGAAAGCATGAGTATCGTATTGAAATTATCCGTGAAATGTTAGCCACAGGCCCCGATGTCTTTGCTGGTATGGAAGGAGCACCGGGACACCAACGTAATCCTGAGGCGCGAGGCTCATATGAAACGGTCACGCCGATCATGATGACAAATACCCAAGGTGAACACTACAAAGCCTACCATGGTACAACTTATGGCGGTTTTGATTATATGACAGCGAAAGTGGGCGGAGCATGGGATGCTTTATTATCAGAAGGTCATCAGTTCTCGATTTTCGTCGGCAGTGACTTTCATAGCATGCTCAAAGACTTTTGGCCCGGCGAGTACAGCAAAACCCACTTGTACCTCACTGAAGAGTCTCCACAGGGTATTATTAACGCAATTAAAAGCGGTAAATCTTTTGCTACACATGGTGACCTGATCACCGACCTAGATTTCCATATGACTCAAAATGGCAAAAAAGTTGAGATGGGCCGAAGCCAAGCCATTGATCATACTCTGCCAGCAACAGTAAATATTCAATTCATCATGCCAGACAAGAACCATAACGGCGATGATGTAAACGTAGAGTTCGTCGATGTCATTATGGGTACGATTACCAATCAGGTATTGCTACCCGGTGATGAAATGTATGACCAGCCATACACAGATCTGGCCAAAGTCATCCAGAGCTTCGAAAGCGGAACCGAAAGCTGGTTAAGAGAAGGCAACACAGTATCACTGAGCTTTACAATCCCCGCACAAGATAATCCTTATTATCTACGCCTGCGAGGTTCAAACACGCCAAAAGGTACGGAAAATTACGTAGATGAGCAAGGTAATCCAATCTCTGATCTCCATAAGGATCAATCAGATATTGCCGCGATGGCTTGGAAAGACTTGTGGTTCTACTCTAACCCGATTTACGTTAACCAACCTGCGAGAGACTGACCTAGGCGTTAAAAACCGATCAAGGTCACTTTGCCTTGTGCCATATCTTCAAGCTGACAAGAAAAGTCGACCCTCTTGTCAGCTTCTTTGCTGTACAAGGCCTCAAGTTTTTCAAATGCGGAAGGTATAAAACTGACATTTTTCAATCTCAGGCTTTTACGTGAATTACTATCCAGAAACGCCAGTGCAGATTTCTCCAATACCTGTTGGCAAGTATCGAGAATATCTTTACTCACCAATTTACTATGAATGGCACGTTGGAGATCTTGCTTGCTGATGGCTGAATTACTGCGAGAGAAAACGCAAATCGCATAGATGTCGAGAATAGCCACCGCGCGCGGCCTTTGCGTTTCGCCATCCTCGTACACGGCAAGCAGGCACGGGATTTTGCTTTCATCAAACGACTGCTGACGAATATTATTCAACACTAAGCGGTCACTCACCTCTCGCTTCATCAGCTTTTCCAACTGAGACAATTTAGGCAGCGCGAGCTCTTTTTGCACATCGTTAATGTTTTCCAATGCCCGCTCGCTTTCTTCTGCCCCCTGAACCAACGGCAAAAGTTTGCGATGCAGCTCTTTATCATCGAAAGGTTTAGACAGTACAAAACTGGCGCCAGCCGCCTTGGCTTGATTGATTTGCAACTGATCATCAACGGTGGTGATCATGCCCATCTTGATGTCCAACCCCAGCTTTTTGATTTCTTGAATTAAGGTCAACCCTGTCATATCCGGCATATACCAATCGGTGAGCACAATCTCTGGTTGCCATTGCTTAGCTTGCTCTAAGGCATCCAGAGCACTGTCTGTTTTCTGGATCGACAAACGGCGATAACCAAAATTTTCCAGCGCTCGCCGAACAATTTCTAATGTGGCTTTACTGTCATCGACAATCAGGATCTTCACAAATCGCATTCTACTCTAGCTGGGGGCTGTCTAAATTATAGGCACAATTTGTGATGACAACTAAACTTAGACTCTAATAGGATTCAAAAAACATGGAATGAGTTCATGGATTTAGCACCTCTTCTCACAGCAGAGAACCTCGTCGCCCTAGCGATCGATATGGGTCTTTTTATTCTGCTAGTCTGGTTTGTGATATTACTTTTGATACTGCGTGAGTTTCGCCATTTTGCGCGAGAGGTCGTTCATGGCCAAAATATGGACCGCAATACCTATGAACTGTGCCAACAGTCGGTTGACAGTGCCTTGAACTACACCGCAGAAAATAGTGACACACTGAATGACCTGATCATTATTCAGCAAGCATTAGAGGCACAAGTATCGCAAATCAAATCGGCTAATGAAGGAGGGCTAAGTGCTCAAGATCAGGAATCCATCGAAGACCTCAACCAAAAACTGAGTAAATCACATCAATTGATAAAAAAACTCAAAGGTGACCTCAACCGCAGCATTAAAGGGCTAAGAAAAGCCAAGAACAAACTCCTGAAGCAATCGGATACCGTAGAGAGCCTGCAACAAGAAAAAGAGCAACTAGAGAAACAGTTCGAGCAGCTTGAGCAAGAGTATGTCCAGATCAGTGAAGCTGGCGGCTTCAATAAGCTCGAACAAGACTATCAGCAAGAAAGACAACAATTGCTCGGCATCATAGAGACGTATAAGAAGAAAGCGGCTGAGAAAGGCGACATCGCTGAAGTGCGAACCCAACTTGAAGCTGTGCAGCAGCAACTGCACCATATCACCAAAGAGAAAGACTTTGTCGAGAAGAAATACCTCGACTTAATTAAAGAGAGTGAAGAAAAAAACCAGTCACCCACTTAGCTACTGGTTGATTGCTATTTCACACACATCACATTCAGCAAAGATGTGCCCTTCAGGTGATTAACTTTACCACTGTAGAATAAACCAATTCGATCTGCGCCCCAGTAGGGCAAATGCATTGGCCATTTATCTCGTGACATAACGTCAGCATTGAGCAAGGCTTGCCACTCTTTTTCCGTCGCCAAACGCATTCCCATTCGATAGCAAGTCTTATAAGCCATTTCATAATCCATGCGATTCCAAGGCAGTTCATGTTCCATATAGAACTGATCGTTACCAAACATGCTATACGGCACCTTATACTCGACACCGTTTATGGTGGCGTGCTGACGAATCGCCACCCCTTGGTCTCGCGGTTGTTCCGGCTTCGCTTGGGCTAAAGCTTTAGGCTCAGGTTTACTTGGTGCAGGAAGAACCGTTGTTTTTTGCTGTGCCACTTTAGTAGGTGGCTTGGCCGCCGACTTAGTAACTGGGACAGCTTTGGCCGTTGGTGCACCTTTCACGATTTCACGAATAAAAGCTTCTTTGTAATCCGGTAATTTTTTGACTTTAGCCAGATCGGACTTTGCTTCAGAAAAAGCTTTATACGGGCCAATCAAACAACGATACGCCTTCCCCTCTGGCTTAGCCCATACATCCGCACTGATGTGTTGATATATTTTCTTCGCTTCAGGCAAAGCCAGAGGCTTGCCATACACACCACACTGAATCCAGAAATAAGACGCCTGACCTTTTGGTTTTTGTTTTCCCCACATCCCCTTACCAATCGGGCAAGCAGCATCGAGCAAAGGCAAGGTGTCGCTAGAGGCCTGAGTTGCATCACACAAAAATTCTTCCGCATAGGCCGGAGCAGACTGCATTGGTAAAGCGAATACCGCAATGCTCATAAGTGCGATTAAAGGTCGCCTAAATGTAACGGCCATTCTCGTTCCCATATTCTTCATTCAAACCTTAAATTCGATGTCCATACTCTAAACGATAGAGTGCATTATTGACGACTCACTACTGAAAAAATTCAGATGCAAAAAAAGAGCCGTAACATGTTACGGCTCTTAGTGTAGTGAGGTTTTTATAACCAAATCTTAGGCTTGGATCACCCTTTGTAGATTTTCGGGTTAAATACATCACGTAGCCAGTCACCCAATAGATTGATAACCAACACTAGTGTCACCAGAACGACACCTGGGAAAGCCGTAATCCACCAAGCTCCTGAGAAGATGTAGTTAAAGCCGATACTGATCAGAGCGCCAAGTGATGGTTGATCTACCGGAAGGCCTAAGCCAAGGAAAGAAAGTGCCGCTTCTGACATGATGGCGTTTGCCACCTGAACCGTCGAGATAACCAAGATAGGCGACAAACAGTTCGGCAGAATATGGCGGAACATGATACGAGGAGCTTTAAAGCCCATGACTCGTGCAGCTTCCACGTATTCTTTCTTCTTCTCCGCCAAAACCGAAGCACGAATAGTTCGCGCATACTGCGGCCATTCAGCTACACCGATGATCACCACCAGCATAATTACCGCATACTGGGCGTAAAAGTCACTACCGAAGCTGGCTTTGAAAATAGCTGACACTATGATCGCCACCATCATCGTAGAGAATGACAACTGGACATCAGCAAAGCGCATCAGGAAGCTATCGATACGGCCACCGAAGTAACCCGCCGACAGGCCAATCACGATACCTAGTATCAATTGTAAGCCGACCGCCAAAAAGCCAATCGTCAATGACAAGCGAGAACCGTAAAGTATGGTTGAAAGGATGTCACGACCTTGCTCATCGGTACCAAGCACAAATCGCTCGTCACCGTCTTCCATCCAAGAAGGTGGCAATTCTGAGTCCATGATATCGATAGACGCGAGATCATACGGGTCAGTTGGCGACAACACTGGCGCAGCAAGTGCCATTACGAGGAATAACATAAACACGGTAAAGCTGGCCATCGCCACCTTGTCGCGTTTGAAATAATAAAGAAAATCCGATTGTTTGAAACGCTCCCAACGAGAAGGAGCAGCTACTGTTTGACTCATGATTATGCTCCTTTGCTTGTCAGGTTAACAGTCGGGTTGATGATACCGTATAGCAAATCCACAATGGTGTTAGTGACAACGAAAATCAGACCAACGAAAATTACGTAGGCGGTGATCAGCGGCGTATCCACACGGTTGATGGCTTCTAGGAAAAGGAAACCAGTACCCGGCCACTGGAACACAGTTTCTGTCAGAATGGTGTAGGCCACCATAGTACCGATTTGTACACCACCAACCGTCAACACAGGCAACATGGTATTTTTCAGGGCATGCTGGTAATAGATTTTATTAAGAGCAAGGCCTTTAGCCTTACCAAATTTAATGTACTCAGAGCTCAGCACTTCCAGCATTTCAGAACGAACCAGACGGATGAAAAGTGGCAGCATAATAGACGCCAGCGCAATACATGGCAGGATTAAGTGTGCAAGGCCATCAAGAGTAAAGTAGCCAGATTCCCAGCCGAACACATTGGCAGTTTCTCCCCGACCATAGGAAGGTAGCCAGCCAAGTTCAATTGAGAAGACATACATCAACATTATCGCGGTCAAAAAGACCGGAATAGAGATCCCGATACTACTGAACGCCATCACCACTTTGGTAAAGATACTTTTCGGGTGAATTGCCGAGTAAACGCCGAGAGGAATTGAACAAACAATGATGATCACTGTGGCACCAAACACCAATTCTAGTGTCGCCACCAATTTATCGAGAATTACTTCAACCGCTGGACGCTTGAAGAAATAAGAAGTCCCTAAGTCACCTTGTAGCGCAGCGCCAACAAAGCGAGTGTATTTCGTAATGAAGGGATCGTTAAGGCCGAGCTCATCACGGAGAGCTTGACGCTCCGCTTCAGAAACCGATTGACCAACAAGCTCACGCAACGGGTCACCCAGATTATCCTGAATGGCAAACGCCACCAAACTGATCACAAACATCACTATCAGTGCCTGAAACAGGCGCTTGACCAGAAACGAAAACATTCCTTGCCCCTTTAACTTTCCGTAGATTTCAGTCTGCTAAACCAGAAAAACTCATCTGATCGCACTTTCAGTCTGAAAAATGGCACCTAACCCGACTGAAACAAAGCTAAGCACCAAAAAATTAAGTATTGGCACCCGAAAAGGGTGCCAATATTCCAACTTAATTCTGTGAGGGGTTATTTCACCACCAAGTCACCGAAGTAAGGGAAGTTCATCGCGTTCACGATTGGCGCGATATCAACGTTAGATTTTGCACCCCAAGCAAGGTTCTGCCAGTGTAGAGGAACAAACGCCGCTTCGTTGTACAGCGTTGCTTCTACTTTCTGAAGCATCTCTGCACGCTTAGCTGGGTCCGTTTCTACGTTTGACGCGTTAACCAACTTATCCACTTCTGGGTTCGAGTAGTGACCACAGTTGTATTGGCCTTTACCTGTTGCTTCATCACGCGTCATGGTTAGGAACTCAGAGAAGTTCGCTGAATCTTCTGTATCTGAGTGCCAACCAATCATCAGCATGTCAGCCGCACACTTGTCGAACTCTGGCCAGTATTGCGCTTTAGGCATAGTCTTCAGATCCACTTTGATACCGATCTTAGACAGCATGGCCGCCGCAGCCTGAGCAATTTTCGCATCGTTTACGTAGCGGTTATTTGGCGCCATCATTGTTAGCGTGAAGCCTTTCTCGTAACCCGCTTCCTTCATCAGCTCTTTGGCTTTCTTCAGGTCATAGCGTGGCACTAGGTCTGCTTGGTAACCAGCGTAACCTTCTGGGCCTTGCTGACCAGCAACCGTGGCAAAGCCTTTCATGATTTTCTTCACAATGCCTTCGTTGTTGATCGCGTGAACAATCGCCTGGCGAACACGAACATCTTTCAGTGCTTCATTACTGTTTTGGTTCATTTGGAACGTGATGATACGTGTACCTGGTAATGTCACTAGGTCTACGTTCTTCGCCCCTTTGACACGCTTGTGATCGTTTGGCGCCACCGGTGCAATCATGTCTACATCACCAGAAAGTAGCGCGGCAACACGTGTCGCGTCTTCTTTGATTGGTACAAGCGTTAGCTTATCTACGTTACCTGTGTCTTTGTCCCAGTAATCACCAAAACGCTCAAATGTGACTTTTACACCTTGCTCACGCTGAGTAACGATAAACGGACCAGTACCAGAAACGTTCGTTGAAGCGAACGAGTTACCGTGCTTCACCACTTCCGCTTTGTCTTTGCCATCTTCTGTCTTACCAGAGTAGAACTTGCTGTCCATCGGGAAGATGTAAGTTGCCGTTTGTAGAACTAGTGGGTAAGCCCCTTTCGAGATTAGCTCAACCGTATAGTCGTCTACTTTTACCATCTTCTCGTATGGTTCGAAGATAGCTTTGAAGTCAGGAGAGTCTTTCAGACGGTCAAACGTCCAAACTACGTCGTCAGCCGTCAGTTCGTTACCAGAGTGGAACTTCACGCCTTTACGCAATTGGAAGCGGAAAGTTGTGTCATCAACACGCTCCCATTTCTCAGCTAGGCGAGGTTCAAAATCAAACTTTTGTGTGTAACGAACTAGTGGATCAAACACCATGTGAGACATTTGCAGAGTACCGCCTGATAGCTGCTCATGCGGGTCCAGAGATACTGGGTCAGCATCGTAAGCCACTGTGATATCTGCTGCTGCTGCGCTAAAGCTCAAGCCAGCTGCCATTAAAGCCACTGCTAGTTTGCTTTTCATGGTTTTCATTGCATAACTCCTTATGCGGGATTCATCCCTAGTTGTTGTGTTTGCTTCTGTTTGGTCACCCAAGTACATCTGGGTAATGTCTACGACTTACGCCGTTTTTACTTCTTCTCTTAAACCTGTAAATTCAGGCATTAAGGAAATCAGTTGTTGACTGTATTCATGCTGTGGTGAATTGAACAGCTGCTCGGTTGGCGCAACTTCCAATAGTGTTCCCATTTGCATCACACCCACTCGATCGCACATTTGGCGAATCACAGGGAGATCGTGACTGATAAACAACATGGTGAGATTTAACTCATCTTGTAAGTCTTTTAATAGGTTAAGAATTTGTGCCTGAACCGATACATCCAGTGCGGACGTTGGTTCATCACAAATCAGAAGACGTGGACGAGTCGCTAGAGCACGCGCAATCGAAATGCGCTGACGCTGACCACCTGAGAATTCATGTGGATACTTCACACCAGCCATCTTTCCCAAACCAACGTGATCAAGCAGATCGTTGACGATCTGTCTGGTTTCCGTTTCATCGCGGGTTAGCTTATGGAAACGGATTGGCTCAGCAATGATGTCAAAGATCTTCATCCGTGGGTTCATAGATGTGTATGGGTTCTGAAACACCATCTGCATCTGACGACGAAGTGGACGACGCTCTTTTTCAGATTTTAGCGAAGTCAGATCAATACCTTCAAAAGTAACCTTGCCCGAGTTTGGCTGATACAGACCCGCAATCACACGTGCAATGGTTGACTTACCCGAGCCCGATTCACCCACCAAACCGAAGGTTTCCCCTTCGAAAACTTCAAAGCTGACATTGTTCGATGCCTGCACGTACTCACGACGGCTTTCAAACAATGAATCCTTGGTGGTAAAGCGAAGATTGACATTCTCTACGGTCAACAATGAACCTGTGTATTCACGATGATCCTGACTTTGGCCTAGCCAATGATTTTTCACATCCAAAGGCGCCATCTCATGAGCTTCTTCGATGTAACTCACCAGAGGGAAACGCTCAAGCTTCATATCTGAGCGAGGAACAGCAGAAATCAAGCTGCGAGTATATGAATGGTCAGGATCGCCTAATACTTTTGCTGTCGGGCCAAACTCAACTAAGTCGCCTCGATACATGACCGCAACACGATCCGTGACATTAGAAACCACGCCCATATCGTGGGTGACCAACATACAACCAACATTATTCTTGATACACAATTCGCGGATCAGGCTCAGAATTTGGTCTTGAATAGAGACGTCCAACGCCGTGGTCGGTTCGTCAGCGATGATCAAATCAGGCTCACCGGCAAGCGCAATAGCAATAACAACACGTTGGCGCATACCACCTGAGAATTGGTGAGGGTACTGCTTAAGGCGATTTTCTGGCTGTGGAATACCGACTTGCTGCATTAAAGATAAGGCACGCTGATAAGCTTCTTCATCTGACACATTCATGTTGGCGTGAATAGTCTCTTTCAGCTGGTGCTCAACCGTAAATAGCGGGTTAAGGGAAGTCATTGGATCTTGAAAAATAAACCCAATTTTTGAGCCTCGAACTTGTCGCATCTCTTCAGCCGATAAACCGGAGATCAACTCACCGTCCAAATAGACATCACCACTGGCGATACGGCCAGGAGGGCTAAGCAAATCGATCACAGCATTACCAACTGTTGACTTACCCGCACCAGATTCCCCAACCACACCCACGATTTCGCCTCGCTCAATATTGAGCGATAACGATTTAACCGCTGCATGCACACCATGACGCGACGGGTATTCAATACGAAGATTTTTAACTTCTAAGAGTGACATTAACCAGACCTCTACTGCTTTGGCAGCTTTCTGCCCTGTCTGAAAAGTGAATCCATTCAAGCCAGCTCGTCACCCAATCCAAAAAGCGAATTGGGTATATCGTTCTGGCAATTTACAAGGTCATCAATTTGGCAAAAAATTCACAGAAAAGCAACAAACATAGGATAAAAAGTCGAGTTCGAACAAAAACCAAGCAGCTTATGAAAATAAATATGCAATCAAGCTAGATCATCGGTTGGTCATACCTGTACGCAAACCTCAGCCTCAGAGTAAGATTAATAAGCAGATCAGTTATAACTTAAAACCTTTAGCCATAAAAAACGATGAATATTAATTCACAAAAAAGACCAGCCAACCCTTTAACAAAATAAAAACATTAGGTCAGATAAAATTTATTTGTTAGACCTAAACTCCACAAAAATGAAAATCAACCAAATATAGAACCAGATTAAAACCAAAAAGACAGACTAAATGACTATGGTTACTTTCACACCAAACAGCAAGTATCACCACACGATTATGCGTAACTATTAAATGCATAATCAGCACATATAACTGAGCGCTCTTTATTCAAGCGTTACCAAGAAAGCTTTTGTATAACCATGTTTAACAATCTATGCGCCATTCATGTTCGGGCTCATTCAAACCTGTTGGGACCATGAAAGCGTGGCATTGTATGTACCTCTGGATTAAACCATTGGAGAGCAGAAAAGAGGGATACTAAAGCGGAAAGAGGCTTGAGCCCGTTAGTAGACTTAATGATGAGTATTCAATGCAAAAAAGCCCCGACATTACTGTCGAGGCTTTCAATAGTGGTCGGTGAAGAGGGATTCGAACCCCCGACCCTCTGGTCCCAAACCAGATGCGCTACCAAGCTGCGCTATTCACCGACGATGAATTTTTTTTTACTTGGTTTACGTTATAGACCCTCTGGTCCCGCTTATTCCAAGAGCCGAGATGCGATACAAATAATGCTATTCGCCGACTTATATTTATCTTGAATAGAGTCAAGAAAGGAAGCAATGCCACCTGAGTAATGGGGTGGCTAACGGGACTTGAACCCGCGACAACTGGAATCACAATCCAGGGCTCTACCAACTGAGCTATAGCCACCATCAAAATTTTGATGTTTACCGCTCTTAAAAGCCATAAACGAAAGAGTGGTCGGTGAAGAGGGATTCGAACCCCCGACCCTCTGGTCCCAAACCAGATGCGCTACCAAGCTGCGCTATTCACCGACTTATGTTTTATCTCGAATGATTCAAGAATGGAGACAATGCCACCAAAATAATGGGGTGGCTAACGGGACTTGAACCCGCGACAACTGGAATCACAATCCAGGGCTCTACCAACTGAGCTATAGCCACCATTATACTGCCAATTTAACTTACCTTAGTAAGCGTCCGGATGGCGCGCCCGAAAGGATTCGAACCTTCGACCTTTGGCTCCGGAGGCCAACGCTCTATCCAGCTGAGCTACGGGCGCATGCCCTATCGGCGGAGTGGAATAATACGTATATCACACTAGGCCGTCTAGTACTTTTTAAACTTTTTTTATCGTTTGGCGCCTTTTTGGGCAATTAAAGTGTGATAAACCCCTATTTCCCATTAGATAACCCCATGGAAGCGGGTAACTTGTTGTTTATTGCAACAAGTTATCAGGATATAATCACCCAATATTTACATTGATTTAACAGCAAAACGCTGTGGATCAAACCACACTCTAATAATAGGTAAGCACGAACTTACCTTCAGGAATGTAAAGTGAGTTTAATGGATATGTCTCGAAAAATCTTAACCGCTTTGGTCGCTGCGATCACTTTTTCTAGCGCCTCTTTTGCAGCTAATGTTAGCCAAGAAGACTATGATGCGATTGCAGAGCGCATTAAACCTGTCGGTGATGTGTACCTTGCAGGTTCAGAACCAGTCAAAGCAGAGCCAACCGGTCCACGTGATGGCGCGACCGTGTATGGCACCTTCTGTATTGCTTGCCACGCATCAGGCGTTAGTGGCGCACCAAAAACCGGTGATGCTGGTGACTGGGGTCCGCGAATTGCACAGGGCAAAGACGTGCTGAAAGACCACGCTATCAACGGCTTTAATGCTATGCCAGCGAAAGGGTCCTGTATGGATTGTTCAGACGATGAAATCGTTGCGGCAATTGAGCACATGATTGCCGGCCTGTAATTCGTCTTTATATAAGAAGCGATTCGAAAAAGGGCTTGGTTTTCACCAAGCCCTTTTCATTACTGCCTTCTATAAACAGTACATCAATCTTTATTAAACATCGCTCGAATATTAGCGATATGTGCCTGCCCTTTTGCCATTCGTTCTTCTTGGGTCTGGGGCTTTTTATTCACTTCCCACTCTACATCATCAAACGGTAATTCATCTAGGAATCGACTTTGGGTCGGTTTAATTAATTCGCCAAATTGGCGACGCTCTTTACACATGGTAAAGGTCAACTCGCGCTGTGCACGGGTGATCCCTACGTACATCAGACGGCGCTCTTCTTCAACATTGTCTTCATCTATACTGTTTTGGTGAGGCAAAATACCTTCTTCCGCACCAATCAAATACACATAAGGGAATTCAAGACCTTTCGAAGCATGTAGCGTCATTAGTTGAACAGCATCACTGTCCTCATCTTCTTCCCCTCGCTCCATCATGTCACGCAGTGTCAGGCGCTGAACGACTTCTTTAAGGCTCTTTTCTTCCTGATCGTAATTGTCTCCCTCCAGATCTGCGACAATCCAGGAGTACAGATCAGAAACGTTTTTCATCCGCATCTCTGCCGCTTTGGGACTGGCAGAGGTTTCATACAGCCAATCTTCATAATTGATATCACGAACCAATGAACGTACCGCTTCCACCGTATCACCACGCTCGCTTTGGTCTGCTATTTTCACTAACCACTGAGTAAAACGGCGTAGGTTCTCTAGCCCTCGCCCAGTGAGATGCTGTTCCAGCCCTATCTCAAAACTGCACTCAAACAGGCTTTTACCACGCATATTGGCGTAACTGCCCAGTTTTTCCAAGGTTACCGGGCCAATTTCACGCCGTGGCGTATTCACAATACGTAAAAACGCATTGTCATCATCAGGATTCACCAACACGCGCAGGTACGCCATGATGTCTTTGATTTCCGAGCGGGCAAAAAACGAGGTGCCGCCTGAGAGCTTATAGGACACTCGGTTCTGCATCAGAGATTTTTCAATCAGACGAGATTGGTGGTTACCACGATATAAAATGGCATAGTCGCGATAATCAGTACGATTAAGAAACTTATGGGCGATCAGCTCACCGGTCACCCGCTCCGCTTCATGTTCTTCATCTTTAGCCAGTAACACCTTGAGCTTTTCACCATCGGGTATTTCAGAAAACAGTGACTTTTCATACACGTGTGGGTTGTTGGCGATGAGAATATTGGCAGCACGCAGAATGCGGCTGGTTGAGCGATAGTTTTGCTCCAGTTTGATCAGACGAAGATTCGGATAGTCTTCACCAAGTAAGACCAAGTTCTGAGGTTTGGCACCACGCCAAGAATAAATCGACTGGTCATCATCTCCCACAACCGTTAGGCGGCCACGCTCACCGACAATCAATTTCACCAGCTCATATTGGCTGGTGTTAGTATCTTGGTACTCGTCAACGAGCAAATAACGAATGCGGTTTTGCCAACGCTGACGGACTTCTTCATTGGTACGCAGCAGCAGAACTGGTAAAGCGATCAGATCATCAAAATCGAGGGCGTTATAGGCTTTCATCTGCTTTTGATACATTTCAAAGCAGAACGCAAACAGTTGCTGTTGCTCACCCTGCGCGCGCGCTTTGGCTTCATCAGGGGTCAGCATGTCATTTTTCCAGTTAGAAATCGTACTGAGCAATTGACGCAATAAATCTTTATCGCCATCCAACTGCTTCTCCGTCAGCTCTTTCAGTAGCGCTAACTGGTCTTGATCATCAAACAAAGAAAAGCCCGCCTTTAACCCCAGCGACTTATATTCTCGTTTGATAATGTTGAGGCCCAAAGTATGGAAAGTCGAAACCATCAAGCCTTTCGATTCGTTTTTACCTAACGTCTGGCCGACACGCTCTTTCATTTCACGTGCTGCTTTATTAGTAAACGTCACCGCAGCAATATTGCGCGCCTTATAACCACACTGCTGAACCAAATACGCAATCTTATTAGTAATAACGCGAGTTTTGCCAGATCCCGCTCCCGCCAAAACCAGACAAGGTCCTGATACATATTTTACAGCTTGGTCTTGATTGGGGTTCAGCTTCATAAAGATCTCTGAGGTCAAATTCTTTGGCGCCTATAATAATGCTGCAACAGATCGATTGCTATGCTTAATCGACACCGACTAGTGCCAGCTAAAATGATCTCATTACCTATAAATTTACATAATTAACCAAATATTTTATTGCACTAGTGTACAGCTATTAGGCTATAATGAATGAACGTTCATTCATTGGGTAGTGAAACTATGTCTAGTAACACTGCAATAGATAAGCAAGAACAGATCCTCACTGCAGCCGAAAAGCTGATTGCAGAGTCCGGTTTTCAAGGCCTGTCGATGCATAAGCTGGCCAAAGAAGCGGGTGTGGCTGCAGGCACTATCTATCGTTATTTCTCAGATAAAGAGCATCTCCTAGATGAAGTACGTTTGAACGTCGCCGAGCGGATTGCATCTGCCGTCCAATCTGGTGTCAATGACGATATGCCCTTGAAAGTACGCTATCGCACTATGTGGTTAAACATATGGAATTTAGCCAGTTCAGATATGGAAACCCTGAGTAGTCGCGTTCAATATGAATCTCTTCCCTGTGCAAATAAGAAAAAGACTCGGGAACTTGAGCGACAAATGTTTGCCCAAGTGGATCGGTTGTTTAAGCAAGGAAAAGAGCAAGGGATCTTTAAACCTCTCGACAATGAGATTCTTTCAGGGCTGAGTTTTGAAGCCAGTGTCGCACTGGCGAGAAAACATGCTTTGGGATACTACCACCTGGATGAAGCAGCCTTAGAAGCCGCAATCGAAGCCAGTTGGGATGCAATCATTCAACACTAACTTGGAGTTCTGATCAGAATGAAAAAGTGGACTTTCTTTATGTTGCTTATCGCAATACTGCTGTTTGGCAGCGTGATAGGCTTCAATCTATTCAAACAACAAAAGATAGCCGAATATTTGGCTAATCGCCCAGAGCCTGAGTTTCCGGTTACTGTAACGGAAGTGAAGCCGGTTGATTGGGTACCTGTGATCGAAGCGATCGGCTTCATCGAGCCGAATCAAGGTGTCACTATCGCCAATGAAACAGCAGGTGTGATTGATAAAATCACGTTCGATTCAGGTACTACGGTTGAAGAAGGCCAGCCTCTTGTTCTGCTGGATTCTAAGGTGGAAAAAGCTGACCTGAAGAGCTCACAGGCAAAACTGCCTGCTGCTCAAGCGAAATACAAACGTTACCAAGGCCTATACAAAAAAGGCTCTGTATCGAAAGAAGCATATGATGAGGCAGAAGCAAACTACTTCTCGCTAAAAGCCGATATCGAAAGCCTTAAAGCAACGATTGACCGCCGTGACATCAAGGCACCTTTTTCAGGCGTGGTAGGTATTCGTAACGTTTACCTAGGCCAATACCTACAAGCCGGTACTGATATTGTTCGTCTTGAAGATACCAGCGTCATGCGCCTACGCTTCACTGTGCCTCAGACAGACATCTCACGCATCCAGCTTGGTCAACAAGTTGATATCTTCGTCGATGCTTACCCTGAAACACCATTCGAAGGCTCAATCACAGCAATAGAACCTGCGGTGAATATTCAAAGTGGTTTGATTCAGGTTCAAGCGGATATTCCAAACAGCGATGGCAAGTTACGTAGCGGTATGTTCGCTCGTGCCAATATCATTCTGCCAACCTTGGAAAATCAGGTGACTCTGCCACAAACGGCTATCACCTTCACTCTTTACGGTGACAATGTGTACATCATTTCCGAGAAAGATGGTGAGAAACGCGTTAAACAGCAAGTGGTTAAAGTGGGTGAACGCGTGAAAGACATTGCTCATATCCTAGATGGCGTGAAGCCTGGTGATGTGGTTGTGACATCTGGTCAGGTTCGTTTGAGCAATGACGCGAAAGTTCGTGTAGTAGAAAGCGATGCAACTACTCCACCAGCTGAAACACCAATGCTGTAATTGGAGGCCTCATGCGCTTTACTGATGTTTTTATTAAACGTCCAGTTTTAGCGGTATCGATCAGCTTTTTGATAGCCCTGCTTGGTTTACAAGCAGTATTCAAAATGCAGGTCCGTGAATACCCTGAAATGACAAACACTGTAGTTACGGTGACAACCAGTTACTACGGTGCCAGTGCCGATCTGATCCAAGGCTTTATTACTCAGCCTCTGGAACAGGCCGTAGCTCAAGCCGATAATATCGACTATATGACATCATCGTCGGTACTCGGTACATCGACCATTACCGTTAACATGAAGTTGAACACTGACCCGAATGCAGCCCTATCTGACATTCTGGCTAAGACCAACTCGGTTCGATCTCAGCTTCCCAAAGAAGCCGAAGACCCAACCGTGACCATGTCTACGGGCTCGACTACCGCAGTACTCTATATCGGCTTTACCAGTGATGAACTTTCATCGAGCCAGATCACTGACTATCTAGAGCGTGTAATCAACCCACAGCTGTTCACTGTAAATGGTGTCTCTAAGGTTGACCTCTACGGTGGCATGAAATACGCCCTGCGTATTTGGCTAGACCCGGCCAAAATGGCCGCGCTGGGCAAAACCGCTACCGATGTCATGAACGTGCTAAGTGCCAACAACTATCAGTCAGCAGCTGGTCAGGCTGTAGGCGAGTTCGTTCTGTATAACGGTAGTGCAGATACTCAGGTATCAAACGTAGAAGAGCTGAAGAACCTTGTCGTAAGCTCTGATGAAGGTGATGTTACTCGTCTGAGTGATATCGCTAAGGTAACGCTTGAGAAGAGCCATGATGTTTACCGTGCAAGTGCCAACGGCAAAGAGGCGGTAGTAGTTGCGATCAACGCAGCACCAAGTGCCAACCCAATCAACATTGCGGCTGATGTGCTTGACCTGTTACCTCAACTAGAGCGTAACCTGCCGAGTAACATCAATATGAACGTGATGTATGACTCGACCATTGCTATCAATGAATCGATCAACGAGGTTATTAAGACCATCGCGGAAGCAGCACTGATTGTATTGATCGTCATTACCCTATTCCTCGGTTCTTTCCGTGCGGTAATGATCCCTATCGTCACTATCCCTCTTTCACTGATTGGTGTGGCGATGGTAATGCAAGCGATGGGCTTCTCATGGAACCTGATGACACTACTCGCCATGGTATTGGCCATCGGTCTGGTGGTGGATGATGCGATCGTTGTTCTAGAGAACGTCGACCGACACATCAAGCTCGGTGAGTCGCCTTTCCGTGCTGCGATTATTGGTACACGTGAAATTGCTGTTCCGGTTATCGCTATGACCCTAACACTGGGTGCGGTGTATGCGCCAATAGCCTTAATGGGGGGCATCACAGGCTCACTGTTTAAAGAGTTCGCTTTGACCCTCGCAGGCTCAGTATTCGTTTCCGGTATCGTCGCTCTGACTCTGTCACCTATGATGTGTTCGAAAATGCTCAAGGCCAATGAAACCCCAAGCAAATTCGAACAAAAAGTCCATAATGTGCTGGATGGCATGACCAACCGTTATGAACGCATGCTGGGTGCGGTCATGAAACATCGCCCTGTAGTACTTGGTTTCGCTGTGATTGTTTTTGCCAGCCTACCGATGCTGTTCAAATTCATTCCAAGCGAACTGGCGCCATCGGAAGATAAAGGGGTGGTGATGCTGATGGGCACGGCTCCATCAAACGCTAACCTCGACTTCATGCAAAACACCATGAACGACGTAAACCGAATTCTGTCTGATCAACCAGAAGTGGCTTACGCACAGGTGTTTACTGGTGTGCCTAACTCAAACCAAGCGTTTGGTATCGCCTCTATGGTGCCTTGGAGTGAGCGTGAAGCAAGCCAGTCTGAAGTAGCTGATCGCGTGACAGGCCTTGTGAAAAACGTTCCAGGCATGGCGGTAACTGCATTCCAGATGCCAGAACTACCAGGTGCCGGTTCCGGTCTGCCAGTACAGTTCGTTATCACCACACCTAATGCGTTTGAGAGCTTATTCGCTATTGCCTCAGATGTGCTTGGCGAGGTGTCGTCTAACCCAATGTTTGTCTACTCTGAGCTGGACCTCAACTACGACTCAGCAACGATGAAGATCAACATTGATAAAGACAAAGCGGGCGCATACGGCGTAACAATGCAAGATATTGGTACTACGTTGAGTACCATGATGTCCGATGGCTATGTAAACCGTATCGACCTTAACGGCCGCTCCTACGAAGTCATTCCACAGGTAGAGCGTAAGTGGCGTCTTAACCCTGAGTCGATGAATAACTACTACGTGCGTGCCGCAGATAACCGCGCGGTTCCACTTGGTAGCCTGATTACTATCGATGTTGTCGCGGAGCCACGTTCGCTACCACACTTCAACCAGCTAAACTCAGCGACCATCGGTGCTGTACCTGCACCAGGGACAGCAATGGGTGACGCGGTAAACTGGTTGGAAGAGTTGGCAAGCAACAAGCTGCCAAATGGTTACAACCACGACTACATGGGTGAAGCTCGCCAATATGTTACGGAAGGTAGTGCACTGTACGCAACGTTTGGCTTAGCACTGGCTATCATCTTCTTGGTTCTGGCGATTCAGTTTGAATCTCTTAAAGACCCAATTGTTATCATGGTTTCCGTTCCATTGGCGGTATGTGGTGCCTTGATTGCTCTGGCTTGGGGAGCTGCCTCGATGAACATCTACTCTCAGGTTGGCCTGATCACCTTGGTAGGCCTGATCACCAAGCACGGCATCTTGATCTGTGAGGTGGCCAAAGAAGAGCAGCTACACAATAAATTGAGCAAGACAGAAGCGGTCATGGAAGCGGCGAAGGTTCGTCTACGCCCTATCCTAATGACAACTGCAGCGATGATTGCAGGTCTGATCCCACTGATGTACGCAACAGGTGCTGGTGCCGCTCAGCGCTTCAGTATCGGTATTGTTATCGTGGCTGGTCTAGCGATCGGTACTCTGTTTACCCTGTTCGTACTGCCAGTTATCTATAGCTACTTAGCTGAGAAGCACAAGCCACTTCCAGTCTTTGTTGAAGATAAAGACTTAGAGAAATTGGCTCGTGTTGATGAAGCAAAAGCCGCACAACGTGAGTTAGCCGACAACAGCTAAGCTCCGCGTTAACTAAAGGCCACTTCGGTGGCCTTTTTTATTGGTTTAGATTGACCGCTGACCACATCGAATTTTTGTTATCCAAATAGCGACTTTCCCGTACCAATTACATAGAATATACACAAAGATACAGGAGTTCTCGTCACATGTTTGACCCAAAGAAACTAGAGCAAATTGCTAAACAGATTCATGATTCCATGCCCGCGCCAGTAAAAGAACTTGGTGCAGATGTTGATCAGAAAGTTCGTCAAGTTATCCAAGGTCAGCTGAATAAGCTGGATGTCGTTAGTCGCGAAGAGTTTGATGTTCAGACTCAGGTACTCCTTCGCACTCGCCAGAAGCTGACTGAAATGGAAAAGAAGCTAGCCGATCTAGAAGAGAAACTAGCAGATAAGTAAAAGCTGATAGCGATGAAATATGGAGGGTTGGCGTACTGCGTCAGCCCTTTTTATTTTCTCAAACTTATTCTATCCCTCAGTGCATACCTAGCTTATGGAAAATAAAAAAGGCTTGGTCAACGGCGACCAAGCCTTTTCATTAAGTGTTGTGTTTATATTTTGTATTTATCACTCCAGTCTGTCTGGAGTTCTTTACTCATCTTAGCGAAGAAGATTAACCGCCTACCGCGATATTCTTCATATCCGTCATGTATCCACGTAACTCTTCACCAATGTACTCAACAGGGTGGTTACGGATTGCATCGTTGACTGCGATTAGCGTTGCATTGTCTACTTGGTTAGAAGTCTCACCTAAACCTTTACCAATCACGTCAGTGCCAATAGAAGGCATGAACTTCTCGCGCAGTAGTGGTGTAGCGACATTAGCAAATAGGTAGTTACCGTATTCAGCCGTATCAGAGATAACAACGTTCATTTCGTACAGACGCTTACGCGCGACTGTATTTGCGATGAGTGGTAGCTCGTGTAGTGACTCATAGTACGCTGACTCATCAATGATACCTGACGCTGTCATTGCTTCGAATGCTAGCTCAACACCCGCACGCACCATTGCAACTAGAAGGATACCGTTGTCGAAGTACTCTTGCTCTGAGATCTCCACATCACCTGCAGGGTAGTTTTCAAACGCTGTTTCGCCTGTCTCTGCGCGCCAGCCTAGTAGGTTCGCATCATCATTTGCCCAGTCAGCCATCATAGTGCTAGAGAAATGGCCTGTGATTACGTCATCCATGTGCTTGTTGTAAAGCGGACGCATCAACTCTTTCAGCTCTTCAGAAAGCTCGAACGCTTTGATTTTCGCCGGGTTTGATAGGCGATCCATCATGTGTGTGATACCACCAAACTTCAATGCTTCCGTGATGGTTTCCCAACCGTACTGAATCAGTTTACCCGCATAACTTGGATCAATACCTTCAGCAACCATCTTCTCGTAAGAAACGATTGAACCTGCTTGTAACATGCCACATAGAATAGTTTGCTCGCCCACTAGGTCAGATTTCACTTCAGCAACGAATGAAGACTCTAGACAACCTGCGCGGTGACCACCAGTACCAGCAGCCCAAGCTTTGGCGATATCCCAACCCTCACCTTTTGGATCGTTCTCTGGGTGGACTGCGATTAGCGTAGGAACGCCGAAGCCACGCTTGTACTCTTCACGTACTTCAGTACCCGGGCACTTAGGTGCAACCATCACGACGGTTAGGTCTTTACGGATCTGCATGCCTTCTTCAACAATGTTAAAGCCGTGTGAGTAACCTAGTGCTGCGCCTTCTTTCATCAGCGGCATTACCGTCTCAACCACATTCGTGTGCTGCTTGTCTGGCGTTAGGTTGATCACGAGATCAGCTTGAGGAATAAGCGTCTCGTAGCTACCTACTTCAAAACCATTTTCTTTCGCGTTTTTGAAAGACTGGCGTTGCTCATCAATCGCTGCCTGACGCAGTGCATAAGCTACATCCAGGCCTGAGTCACGCATGTTCAAACCTTGGTTCAAACCTTGTGCACCACAACCAACGATAACCACTTTCTTACCTTTCAGGTAATCCGCTTCTGTAGCGAATTCACTGCGGTCCATAAAGCGACAACGGCCAAGCTGATCTAGCTGCTCACGTAGGTTTAATGTATTGAAATAGTTAGCCATGTTAGGGCTCTCCTTTGAGAATTTATCCGTTTAGGTCGGCGTTTCATTACCGAATGCCTCGATACTAAATCAGACATCGAGTTGCTTAAAGTGATATATTCACAATTAGTTATTGCAAAAAATGCAACAAGGAAACACTTATTTCATGAACATTAAAAGTCTGCAACTGTTCATTCATCTGTGTGATAGTAAAAGCTTCGCCAAAACGGCTTCTGCTATGCACATCAGCCCTTCTGCGCTCAGTCGTCAGGTACAAAAGTTGGAAGCAGAAACTGGGCAAGAATTGTTCGTACGGGACAACCGCAGCGTTGAATTGACCCCAGCGGCAAAAAAACTTTTGCCTGTGGCTTTAAAGATTCTCGGAGAATGGCAAAACTTCAATGCGCAGATTCAAGGGCACGAAGAAGAATTAAAAGGTGAGATTCGCCTATTTTGCTCGGTGACAGCCAGCTACAGCCACCTGCCTGAGCTGTTGTCAGAGTTTCGCCTTCAGCATCCGTTTATTGAGTTTAAACTGTCTACAGGCGATCCGGCTCAAGCGATAAACAAAGTCCTTAATGATGAAGTGGACGTGGCAATCTCCGCCCAACCGGAAGTGCTGCCTGCCAAACTCAAATTTGAAACCATTAGTGAAATTCCTCTTTCGGTGATCGCCCCTGTCGGCGTGAGCAACTTTGCTGAAGCGCTGCAAAAGGACAAACCTGACTGGGCGTCCGTTCCTTTCATCGTGCCGGAATCAGGTACCGCACGAGACCGCGCCAATACTTGGTTTAAAGCGATGAGAATCAAACCCAACATCTATGCGCAAGTCTCCGGTCATGAGGCGATAGTCAGTATGGTCGCACTAGGTTGTGGCGTGGGTATTGCGCCGGACGTGGTGATCAACAACAGCCCAGTTAAAGAGAAGATTCAAAGGCTCAAGGTCGCATCAATCAAGCCTTTCAAGTTAGGGGTCTGCTGCAAACGCTCGCAGCTAGATAATCCGCTGGTCAAAGCACTATGGGAGGTTGCTCAAGACGCCTATATCGCACCCTAACAGCTACCCGAAGAAACAATAAAGCCACCGTTCTCGGTGGCTTTATTGTTCGTGGTTATCGAGGCAACTGCGACGATTAAATCACTCGCGAGAATTGCTGCTGACGCGCCTTCGCTCGGAGGTATTTATCAAAACACATACAGATATTACGAATCAGTAGACGACCACGTAATGTCACGCGAATTTCCTTATCGTCTACTTCAACAAGTCCATCATCTATAAAGGTTTGCAGCAATTCCAAGTCTTCGTTGAAGTATTGACTAAACTGAATATCAAACTCTACTTCTACTGCCGCTTTATCGAGTTTAAAATTGCAGATAAGTTGTTTAATCACTTCACGTCGAAGTAAGTCATCACTATCAAGAGCAACACCTTTCCATAGAGCATGGCGATGTTCATTAACCTGAGAGTAATACTTTTTCAACTCTTTCTGGTTTTGCGCATAGGCATCGCCGATCATTGAAATAGCGGAAACCCCAAAACCAACCAAGTCACATTCACCTTGAGTGGTATAACCTTGGAAATTGCGATGCAAAACTCCTTCGCGCTGAGCGACCGCCAGTTCATCATCAGGCTTTGCGAAGTGGTCCATACCGATAAACTGGTAACCAGCATTGGTCAACGTCGCAATAGTATCCTGAAGAATGGCCATTTTTTCTTCCGCTTGTGGCAGGTCTTCATCTTTAATCTTACGCTGAGCAGCGAACAGCTGCGGCATATGAGCATAGTTAAAAATAGACAAACGCCCTGGCTGCATCTCCAAAACCCGATTCAATGTTTCAGCGAAGCGCGCTTTAGTCTGTTTCGGTAAGCCATAAATCAAATCAAGGTTAGTCGAACGGAAACCAAGCAGTTTCGCTCGCTCAACCATAGCGAAAATGAACTCTTCATCTTGCTCGCGGTTGACCAGCTTTTGCACTTCTTTATTAAAGTCTTGAACACCAATACTTAAACGGTTAAAACCTTCTTCACGCAGATGATCAAGCATATCCAGTTCGATCTCACGAGGGTCGACTTCAATACTGATTTCTGCGCTGGCTTCAAAGCTAAATTCCGCTCGTAGAATATTCATCAAACGGCTGATTTGGGTCTTGGTCAGAAATGTGGGTGTACCACCACCAAAATGCAACTGAGTCACTTTACGTCCATGCAGTAAGGAGGCTCGTGTCAGGATTTCCTGCTCCAGTACATCGAGATACTCATCAGCTTTATGTGCATGACGCGTAATGACCTTATTACAACCGCAGTAGTAGCAAAGCTTGTGACAAAACGGAATATGGATGTAGAGCGACAGCGGACGCTCCGGGTATTCAGTACACGCCATGTCGTAGTCGGCAATAGTGAACGCTTCGTGAAACTCCAACGCGGTTGGGTAAGACGTATAACGCGGACCAGAATAGTTGTATTTATTAAGGATGGCTTGATCCCATACTATTTGTTGGCTTGCGACGACTTGCTGAGACATGGTGTACTTCCGTTAGTGCTGTAATGCGTATCCGGTGTGATTAACCGTTATATTTTGGGGGCTATTTTGCCACACGCAGAGGCGGGTCGCCGGGTGGCATAGCGCTTTTTGAGTAACAATAGTCAGAATTGATAACTCGATCACTCACCCATAAGTGTAAGTGATCGAGTGACTAAAGTATCAATCTAGATCATCTGAATGTTGATCTGGTTGTTTAAAGGCTGAACTTTTTTCTGCAGCAGCTTGAGCTCGTCGATGATCGCATCTTGCAAACGAGATTCCGCTTTATGGCGCTCTAAGTTTTGCTTCATGCGATCTTTCTTCGCCATTTGTTGGCGATCTTCACCACGTGGCATGTCTTTGACAAGATGATAAAGCTCCGATGTCGCTGGGAACTCTGTATCAAAATCCACCCGATCTTCACCCTGAACATAGTCCATGATGTTGTATAAGCGAATACTGATTTCCGACAAATCACACTGGCCTTGAATACCGGCTAAACAAAGCACATGAACACTTTCAAAAATGTTGGCGTTGCGCTTATCAATAGCCAGCTTCGTATGCTGTTCCTGCAATTCCTTTTGCTTCTTTAGCTGGAGCAGAAGGTAACCCGCATAGAACGCTAAGCCGAGAATAATGACTCCACCAGCAATGGCTAACAAGGTTACATTCACAATTTTCCTACCCTTTAAACTGGTTCAAATCCAGATCTTCGAACTGCGACAGCAGTTCATCTTCTGATGAAGCTTTCTTACTCACCTTTTTCGACACAGGTGCGCTCGGCTCCTCAACGATTTCTGGCTCTTCTTCCTCTTCATAGAGGCCGAGTTGCTTCATCAGCACTTCAATACGCGCCAATTTCTCATCGACGTATTTCTGTAGGCCTGCGCCTAAGCTTTCACCATTATCAAGGCGATCAAGCAAGACATTCAGCTGGGCATCATTTTCCAGCATCTCTAGCTCTTGTTCTGCATTGACTCGACGTTCTGCTTTGGTTGGCTTCTTCACCGCTTCAACCACAAGAGGAATTTTCTTCTTGCTGCCTAAACGTGGGTCGCGCTTTTGTCCAGCTGTCTGCTGTTTATTCTGCTTCGCTTCAGAGTTACGACCGCCCGTTTTTAGGCCTTTGCGTTTTTTCTCTTTCTTACGTAGACGTCCTTCGACGTCAGCTTCCGTGCGATTACGGACAACAATTACGTCACCATTACCGCCCGATCTTACTTTCTTACTACGGCTCATTACTGGGTTTTCCTCAGTAAAATTACATCATTACCAATAAATTCAAGCTTGAGCTGATCCCGCTCTGCCAAGTACTTAAACGTATTGCGGCTAAAAAAGACCACATGCGTAGGGTCATTTTTATAGTGCCATTTGGCAAACGCTTCGACATCAATGACCATCTTGGTCATCAGACCAATCCAGCCACCTGGCTTAACTAAATTCAACCATTGCTGCCATACCTGATCCGGATGATACAAGTGCTCAATCACCTCAGTGGCAGTCATAAAGTCATATGTACGCTCTAGCACCTCGGTATTGGGGTGATAATAGAGGTCATACAATGACATGTTGTGCCCCTGCTCTTCCATCATCAAAGAGAGAGTCGGTCCAGGACCACAACCAAAATCTAACCCTGTTGAGCTAGGCTCAATACGTTCCAATATGGGGTTGGCTACCCGAGATAAAAAGGTACGATAGCCAGCATCATTTGGATCGTTCTCATGCAGATCATAGTGGGCTTTTTCAGCCTTTGCATCCAGCCTTTGCTCTGGATTGACAAATACCAGTTCGCATTGCTGACATTGGAGATAGGCTCGACGCTTATCTTCAAAGTAATGATGCGATTCTGGGTAATGACAAAGTGGGCAGTGGTGCATGCTGACATCCTCAAACAGGGATGCGAAACATACCAGAAAGTAGCTGTAGAGTGGAGTGCCATTGGGCAAATAATCACCAATTTAATGAAATTTTCCCTCTCTGACCAATAATCTTATCGATGGAATATAGGAACCGAGTTGGCGAGAGACGGAAGTTGGTGGATTTGAGATATAAAAAAAGCGATAGATCACTCTATCGCTTTCTAAAAATGCCTTTCGGCGAAACTGTGTTGCACATATTATCGTGCATCAAATTTCCATTTGTTTTTGGCGCTTTCCCTGCAAAAGGTGTCGTTTTTCACCATCCTAGTGAATTTTGGCTTTCCGTTTACTTCCCGTAACTGGGCTAATCCTTAGCCTGATCCTTTTCGCTGTCTAAACCATTAGACGAGGTGACCATCCCTATCCAGTAAGCTTCCTGCTTACCTAACTCCTTTATAGACCTCCAAGCATCCTTCGCTTGCGTCCTTGGAGACCATCATGGCCTAAATTCCTTTATCAGCGCCCTGCCGATGAACACACTTTAACGATTGATGGATTTTGAACAATCCACTTGAAGAAAAAAATCGGCTTTTTTTTGTCCACCGCTCCTCTTCTATTATTTTTCAGATAGTTACAGAAGACAACGAGAAAAGAGCAATACGATAAATGGGCGATCTCTTACAAACCTTTGGGGAAGATCGAACCACACTGAAGAAAAGTCGTTGTGATATGCATCATACGAAAAAGCCCAGACTCTCGTCTGGGCTTTTTCAATACAACATTGCTCGGGCAGTATTTAATAGGGCTTAGTGTAGGCCACCAACATATTTAGACAAAGTCTCTATATCTTCGTCTGTCAGTTTCTTCGCGATATCTTGCATCATGCCATTCATATCATTAGCACGAGAGCCATCGCGGAATTTCATTAGCTGAGCTTTGATATAATCAGCGTGCTGACCTGAAATTTTAGGGAAACCTGAAAGCTCAGTACCGTTACCGCGAGGACCATGACAGGCAATACATGCTGTCAGACCACGTGTCGCATCACCCGCCGTATATAGAGTTTTGCCTTGTTCCACCACGTTTTCAGGCGTCGTGTTGTGAGAAATTGGTAGAGATGCGTAGTAAGCTGCAAGATCTTTCATATCTTGCTCAGACAGTGGCATTGCCATACCGCCCATCACCGGATCAACACGACCCTGCTTACCACCACTTGTCATACCTAGTTTCAGATCTTTCAGCTGCTTCTCAATATACTTAGCATGCTGACCTGCTAACTTAGGGTACATGGCCAATTGACTGTTGCCATCAGCACCATGACAAGCAACACAGGTTTGGGATTTTGCTTTACCAGCTTCAATACTGCCTTGGGCCCATACAGAGCAGCTGGCTAAAAGACTCAAGATTAGCGCTAATTTCTTCATGACATTCCATTATAATTATCAAGCTTCCAGTACCACTCCGAGTTGCCACTCATGGTACAATAGGCGACCTTATGCCGAGCACGGTTATTTTACACAATTTCACAAAAAAGTAATCAATCGACTACACAAAGTCGAGATGGAGTTAACAGTGAGCGTAAAAATTCATTATCAAAACACCCATTTCATCACCAGTGCACCTGATATTCGTCACATGCCTGAAGATGAAGGTATCGAAGTTGCGTTCGCAGGACGCTCCAACGCGGGCAAATCAAGTTCTCTTAACCGACTGACTAACCAGAAAAGTTTAGCCAAAACCAGTAAGACACCAGGTCGAACTCAGCTGATCAATTTATTTAAAGTGACCGATGGCTGCCACATCGTCGATCTCCCAGGCTATGGCTTCGCCCAAGTACCGCTGGAAATGAAAAAGAAGTGGCAAAAATCACTCGGTGAATATCTACAAAAGCGTCAAAGCCTGAAAGGTTTAGTCGTATTGATGGACATTCGCCACCCAATGAAGGATCTCGATCAACAGCTGATATTCTGGGCGGTCGACAGCGGCATCCCCGTACAGGTTCTATTGACCAAAGCAGATAAGCTGAAAAGTGGTGCGCGCAAAGCTCAAGTACTTAAGATCAAGAAGGATTCTGCTGGATTCGGTGGTGATGTGAGTGTTGCTGCGTTTTCTTCGTTGAAGGGCATCGGTGTTGATGTCCTGCGCAACAAACTTGATGAGTGGTTTGCCCCTGCCGTTGCAGCAGAGCGGTTGACTGATGAGATTATTGAAGACCAGCAAGGCGACGAGCAAGAATAAGCGCACTACCGGATGATACCAGCCTCACTATTCAGTGGGGCTTTTTTGTCTCTGCTTTTGTACCTCGGCACTGCAGCGAAAGAAATATCCATCAGCAGAAATAAAAATCCCCACCATCCTGGTGGGGCAACGGGAGAGAAATAGGAGGTAGTTATTATTATGCCGATAGGATTGTTCAAAGCAGAGAACAATGCAACGGCTGGTTTCTTCTCAGTCTCCATCACTTTCCTTTCCTACAACTAACACCTAAATCATTAAAAAATATAAATAATTACTCTATAAAATGAGACGAACACTCTGAGCTCTTGATTTGATTTTCTATTTGAAAAAATAAAAGTGTGATTGAAGTTTTCTTACAAAATTGGTCTGAGTTACCAAATACAAGATTAAGGCGAGTTAAGAGTACGATATTGAGAATTGAGCAGCCAAATCATAACAAATAAGAAAGGACATCAGTAAGGGTATGATATTTATTGTAATTTTCTGTGGCGCAATAAAAAACGCCCCAGTCAAATGCTGACTGGGGCGGCTGAATCAGCCTAATCCAATAACGTGAAACAAAAGGTCTGAAAGATAGAACATCTTACCTCTGTACCCTACGCCGTTTAATGTACAACAATTGGTCAGAAATGAAAACTCTTTTCGTAATTTTTTTTCATTAAAATTTTATTAAACTACAAGAAGCACTAATAAGCACTGGCTTTTTTAGAATCAAAAAAAAGCCAGCGATTGGGCGCTGGCTCATGTTATTTAGCGAATTTTGGCTATTTTTTGCCTAGTGCGCCTGATCCCAGTTATCACCATGGCCAGCTTCCGCAATCAAAGGCACATCAAGCTGAGCGGCTGATTCCATCAATTCTTGTACTTTACTTTCAATTTCGGCTAAAGCTGACTCCTGAACTTCGAAGACCAGTTCATCGTGCACCTGCATCAGCAATTTCACTCGACCCTGACCTTCTTGCTCAATCCACCGATCAACCAACAACATGGCCTTCTTGATGATGTCCGCTGCCGTCCCCTGCATTGGAGCGTTGATCGCCGCACGTTCTGCCGCTTTACGACGCATACCGTTGCGTGATTTTATTTCCGGCAAGTGCAAACGGCGGCCAAAGATGGTTTCGACATACCCTTGCTCTGCCGCGGCACTGCGTGTGTCTTCCATGTACTGCATCACACCTGGGTAGCGCTCAAAATAGGTATCCATATATTGCTGTGCTTCGCCACGCGGAATACCCAACTGTTTTGCCAAACCAAAAGCACTCATACCATAGATAAGACCAAAGTTGACCGCTTTCGCACGACGACGTTGTTCAGCTGACACCTGCTCTATGTCCACACCAATGATTTCAGCTGCTGTGGCTGCGTGAATGTCTTTTCCTTGCTGGAAAGCATCCAGCAGCGCTTTATCTCCTGAAAGGTGCGCCATAATACGCAATTCAATCTGGGAATAGTCGACGGCCATTATCTTGTAACCATGCGGCGCGACAAATGCCTGACGAATACGACGCCCTTCGTCATTACGGATTGGGATATTCTGTAAGTTAGGGTCAGTCGAAGAAAGACGCCCCGTCGCAGTCACCGCCTGATGATAAGACGTATGAACACGCCCCGTTTCAGCGTTAATCATCTTCGGTAATTTATCGGTGTAGGTCGATTTGAGTTTCGCTAAACCACGATATTCAAGAATCAATTTTGGTAATGGATAGTCTAGCGCTAACTCTTGCAGTACTTCTTCGTTGGTGGAAGGCGTGCCCGAAGGCGTCTTTTTCACCACTGGCAACCCCATCTTCTCAAACAAGATAGCTTGCAGCTGCTTGGGTGAGTTCATGTTGAATTCTTGCTCAGCAATTTCAAACGCTTTCTGCTCTAACTCATCGAGACGAAGCGCTATCTCCTGAGATTGAGCCGCCAGCTTCATATCATCAATCAGCACCCCTGTGCGTTCAATACGTGATAGTACTGGCACCAGCGGGACTTCGATCTCTTCGTAAATAGTCTTAAGCTTTTCATCCTGCTCAATATTGGCCGATAAGCGATGATGCAGACGCAGCGTCACATCAGCATCTTCCGCTGCATAGGGGGACGCCTCTTCCAGTTCAATCTGGTTAAAGGTGAGCTGTTTCTTACCTTTACCCGCAATCTGTTCAAAAGAAATGCAGCTATGTTGTAGGAAGCGCAGTGCCAAACTGTCCATATCATGTTTGCCGCCAACGCTGTTATACACGTAAGACGCGAGCATAGTGTCATGCTTTATGCCCTTCATCTCAATATCATATCGAGCCAAGACAGACGCATCATACTTTAGATTCTGACCCACTTTCGCCTGAGCATCATCTTCAAGAATCGGCTTCAATTGCTCTAGTACCCAGTCGCGATCAAGCTGATCTGGCGCATCAAGGTAATCATGCGCCACAGGTACGTATGCCGCTACGCCTTCTTCTGTCGCAAACGAAACACCAACTAGGTTAGCGACCATGTAATCGAGACTGTCCGTTTCCGTATCAAATGCAAAAACATCACAAGCCTTGAGTTTGTCTAACCAAGCATTAAACGTGTCTTTGTCTAAAACCGTTTGATATTGGCTACGATCAATCGTAATGGCCGAAACACTGAGCTCAGGGGCCTTATCATGCTGTGACGCTCCCGACTTTTCATCAGCTTCAACCACACCATTCCCACCTTCAAGTAACTCGTTAAGCCAAGACTTAAACACTAGCTCTCCATAAAGCCTAACGAGTTCATCTTTATTCGGCACACTCTTCACTAGAGTGTCATAGTTCTCTTCCAATTCGACATCGAGCTTGATTGTTGCCAACTCATAAGACATGAAAGCATTGTCTTTGTTATCAATCAGCTTTTTCGCCATGGTTTTGGAACCACGGAAACCAAGGGATGCAATATCATCGAGATTCTCATAAAGTTTTTCTAGGCTACCGATTCCCTGAAGTAATGCGGTCGCTGTTTTATCACCTACACCAGGAACGCCAGGGATGTTGTCGACCTTATCGCCCATCAATGCGAGGTAATCAATGATCAACTCAGGTGGAATACCAAATTTTTCAATCACACCTTCTCGATCCATGACCACGTTGGTCATGGTGTTAATCAGAGTCACATTATCATCGACTAGCTGGGCCATATCTTTATCACCAGTACTGATTAAGACCGGCATACCCGCTTGCGATGCTTGATGAGCCAATGTCCCAATCACATCATCCGCTTCCACACCAGGAACGCAGATCAAAGGCAGTCCCATAGCACGAATGACATTGTGCAGTGGTTCAATCTGACAGCGAAGATCATCAGGCATAGGTGGACGATTAGCCTTGTATTCGGGATACATCTCATCGCGGAACGTTTTTCCTTTGGCATCAAAGACCACAGCAATGTGATCGGAAGCAAATTGACGCATCATGCTGCGCAACATATTCACAACGCCGTACACTGCATTGGTTGGAATTTCCCCATTACTCATAGTGCCCGGATAAGCATGAAATGCGCGGTAAAGATAAGAAGAGCCGTCAATCAAAATCAACGGGTTGTCTGGAATATGAGCCATAGTCTTTAAGCATCCAAGAAGTTAAGATCTGCTTAGGATGCCATGACTCTTTCAGTGGATCCATTTTAACTCTGTGTACACTACTCACACATTTGGTTAATAATCCCCTGATCGACACCTCCACCTGTGGATAACTCTGTTTATACTATTTATCCACTATCACAACATTTCGTCACAAAACTGCAATCAAACATCACAAGCGATTGAAATATAATACAAATGTTTTAGATCGATCACCATAAGATCGATCCAATAACGATCCTTGACTGTGGAAAAGACTATTGGTGTCCTTTTATCCAGCGATGAATTTTAAGCATAAAAAAAGCGACATCTTAACGATGTCGCCTAGCAAAAAGGGGTCAAAGCTTATTCAATTGAATAGTTAGCTTTGCCATAAAGCTATAAATTACACTGGAAGCAATGTGAGCAATGTCGTGTCAAAAAGAACTAGTGCAAGTTCAATTAAGTTCAGTGTCATCACCGTCTCCAAGTTGAATCTGGTAACTCGACGTCCTTGTGAACTTCTCTTATTCCCTAAGACGAGATAAATAATAATTATTCTCATTTATCTCGTCAACCCCTAAATGAGAAAAAATCTCATTTAATTTTTATGACAGTGCTACAACTGCTTCACGAAATGAATTCTTGATTCGATCAAAGGCTCTTTTACTTCAAACTTTTCAATTAGATAACCATTTCTCAGTAAGAGTCTTAACATAGAAGGAAATTGATTACGAGATTTCACCTTAAGTTGAGAATAAGCGTGTTTTTTGACCCAGATCTCCTGATAATCGAGTAGCTTCTGTGCCACCCCTTTATTTCTAGCCAGAGGTGATACCCCACCAAACCAGCTATAAAATGTGTTTTCGTCAATCTCATATCCAATTTTAAACCCAAGTAGCTGGCCATTTTCTTCAGCTACCTGAATGAGGTATCGCTTGCCGTCTAATCGTTCGGACAAGCTTTCTACGCTTTCTTTATGTATGAACTCTTCGATAGTCGCGACAATCTCGACACATTCTTCTAGTGTTCCAAGTCGATATTCAACGCTCATCGGTTCTCCTTAAAACAACAAAGGCTGGCACAAGCCAGCCTTTGAATATGTGTAAGCTGAGTTATTCCGCGTCTTTTAGAAACTGAGCAGGCTGAGCATTTTCTTCTGCCAACCACTCAGCGACATCTTTAGCAAAGTAAGTCAGGATACCGTCGGCACCTGCGCGCTTAAAGCAAAGCAGTGATTCCATCACAGTCTCACGCTCTTTAAGCCAACCGTTTTGGAATGCCGCTTTATGCATCGCATACTCGCCAGACACTTGATAAGCGAACGTCGGGACTTGCAGTTCCGATTTAACACGACGCACCACATCAAGATATGGCATACCCGGCTTGACCATCACCATGTCCGCACCTTCGTTGACATCCATCGCGACCTCGTGCACCGCTTCATCAGTGTTAGCCGGATCCATTTGGTAGTTTTTCTTGTTACCACCCTTAAGGTTACCCGCTGAGCCGACTGCATCACGGAAAGGTCCATAGTAATAAGATGCGTATTTCGCAGAGTAAGCCATGATCTGAGTATTGATGTGGCCTGCTTCTTCCAGCGCTTCACGAATCGCGCCAATGCGACCATCCATCATGTCTGATGGCGCAACCACATCAGCGCCCGCTTCCGCATGAGACAAAGCCTGTTTGACCAGAACTTCTGTCGTTGCATCGTTCAGAACATAACCTTCTTCATCGATGATGCCGTCTTGACCGTGCGTCGTGAACGGGTCAAGAGCCACATCAGTGATCACACCAATTTCTGGCACATGCTCTTTTAAAGAACGTACCGCGCGTTGAACTAGCCCTTCAGGGTTGTAGGCTTCAGCTGCGCACAAGCTTTTGGCATCTTGATTCACCACAGGGAACAACGCAATCGCTGGAACCCCAAGCCTTGCTAAGTACTGTGCTTCTTCCAACATCAGGTCGATAGACAGACGCTCAATTCCAGGCATAGACTCAACGGTTTCACGGCGGTCTTTACCCATCAAGATAAACATTGGGTAGATCAGATCGCTTGTGGTTAATTGATTCTCAGCCATAAGGCGACGACTAAAGTCATGCTTGCGTATACGACGCATACGACGGCCAGGGAACTGACCTTGAATGGAAACTGACACTCTGTTCTCCTTGTGTGGTGAAAGTGCTTGATTTGCATGATATCACTCTTGCGTAATGACGCTAGCCGCAAGCAGTAAAAATGCAAGAAATGACCAAATGCTCACACTGCCGTATACTCAAGCCAAGCAAGCTTTACAGAGACAAACCATGATCGATACACACGCCCATATTTATGCCAGCGAATTTGATAGTGACCGCGACCAAGTCGTCGAGAGAGCCTTGGCTCAGGGGATAGACAAAATCCTGTTGCCAAACATCGATCTGGAATCGATTGAGCCGATGCTAAAGACTGAGGCAGCCTATCCGCAAGTTTGTCGCTCAATGATGGGCCTTCATCCATGTTATGTCGATGGCAATGTTGAACAGACACTGCAGGTGATTCGCTATTGGTTTGAGAAACACAACTTTATTGCTGTAGGCGAAATTGGTATTGACCTCTACTGGGATAAAACCTACAAAGCCGAGCAGGAAATGGCCTTTGTCACCCAGCTCAACTGGGCCAAAGAGATGAAGCTACCTGTCGTCATCCACACCCGTGACTCTATTGAAGAAACACTTCAGCTGCTTGAACAGGAACAAGATGGCTCGTTGTCTGGCGTATTTCACTGTTTTGGTGGCAGTGTAGAAGAAGCCAAAGCAATCAATGGATTAGGCTTTCACCTCGGTTTGGGTGGTGTATCGACGTTTAAAAATGGTGGCATGGACAAAGTCATTCCGTCGCTGGATATGGACTATGTCATTCTTGAAACCGACTGCCCTTACCTAGCTCCAGTGCCACACCGTGGCAAACGCAATGAACCTGCATACACATCCTTGGTTGCCCAGCGAGTCGCTGATTTACGTGGCATCAGTGTCGACCAAGTCGATGCCATCACCACGTCCAACGCGACTAAGCTATTCCAGTTGTAGTACAAAAAAGGCTTGCCACTTGGCAAGCCTTTTTCTGATTTGAACGCCTATTCTCCAGCTTCTTCCTGCTCTTGTTCATCATTCTTACGCACATAGAAGCGCGCAAAGAACAGGCCGACCTCAAACAACAAGCACATCGGGATCGCGAGCAAGGTTTGCGAAATCATATCTGGTGGCGTTAGCATCATGCCGACAATAAATGCAGCAACGATAATGTATGGGCGCTTTTCGCTTAAGCTTTTCGGATCCGTCGCCCCCGTCCAGCACAACAATATAATCGCTACCGGCACTTCAAACGCAATACCAAACGCTAAGAACAACGCCAGCACAAAATCGAGGTAACTGGAAATATCCGTAGCGAACTCTACACCGCCCAGTGATATCGCCGTGAAAAAGCCAAACACCAGTGGGAATACCACGAAGTACGCGAAAGCGACGCCACAATAGAACAGCAGCGAGCTGGAGAACATCAGTGGCATAATCAGCCGTCGTTCATGTTTGTATAGCCCAGGCGCAACAAATGCCCAGACCTGATAAAGGATAAAGGGGACCGCAATAAAGATTGACGCTATTAAAGTCAGTTTAAGTGGGGTAAAGAAAGGCGATGCAACATCCGTTGCAATCATCGTTGCACCTTCCGGCAGGCGTTCAACGAGTGGCGCGGAGACAAACTCATAGATGTCATTCGCAAAATAGATCAAGCCAACAAAAACCACCAGCACCGCAACAATCGCCCGAAGCAGGCGGTTACGCAATTCCAGCAAATGGCTGATCAAAGGTTGTGTCTGCTCAACAGAAGACATGAAAACCTCTACTCTAAAAGATCGAAAAGGAGCTGCACAGCAGCAGCTCCCCTAATGCGAGACTATTCGGCTTTTTTATCTGCCTGAGGCGCTGCCTGAGTATCAAGAGTCTCTACAGCAGCCACTGAGTCATTGGCGTCAGGAATGGATTGTACTTTATCCGCTTCCGTTTCAGCACCTTGAGGTGCTGAGTCGCTTTTACTCGCATATGGGCGTTGCACATCTTGAGCGGCCTGCTTAAGTTCTTCAACAGAAGACTTCAGCTCTGGTGATAGGTCTTCCATCCCCATTTTCTCAGCCTTGCGCAAATTTTCCTGCAGTTCCTGAACTTTCAGTTCATGTGAAAGCTCATCTTTCACACTGTTTGCCATCTTTTTCGCCGCGCCGACAAATCGGGACACACTACGAATAGCATGAGGCAAACGTTCAGGGCCAAGAACCACTAACCCGACGACAGATATTAATACCAGTTCCCAGAAACCGATATCAAACACGTGTTATGCCTGCTCTTTGTCTTTCTTAGTTTCAGCAGAAGTGTCTGTTTTCTGCTGTTCAATATTTTTTGGCTCGAAGTCCGCATCTTTTTTTGCTGGCTCTTCATCGCTCATGGCTTTTTTGAAGCCTTTCACTGCGCCGCCCAGATCACCACCGATACCACGTAGTTTCTTAGTACCAAACAGAAGAATAACGATGACAGCAATAATCAAAAGTTGCCAAATACTAATACCACCCATTTTCTATACCTCGGGTCTTATTAAACAAATTATTTCAAGAGTTTAACGTCTATTGACGATAAGCTCGCCAACTGAGCAGCCAAAATGTGACACCGCCAATAGCCGTGGCCATCGATAACTGCTCGTACGGGCTGTTGACCAATATTGCCGAGCATACGACTAATGTGGCCCCAACACCAAATAAAAATTTCCCCGTTGCCTGCTGACGCTTCGTAGTACGGTAACCCTGATAGAGCTGGTCCATACGCTGATTCATCATCTTGCCTTGGCGTAAGCTGTCATATAGAAGCTCTGGCAATTCAGGCAACTTCTCAGCCCAAAACGGCGCACGATCTTTGATCGCATTTATCACGGCTTGCGGGCCAACCTGATTCATCATCCACTCTTCAAGGAATGGCTTCGCGGTTTGCCAAAGATCAAGCTGAGGATAAAGCTGACGACCTAAACCTTCCACGTACAGCAATGTCTTTTGCAGTAGCACCAACTGGGGCTGAACTTCCATATTGAAACGGCGAGCAGTATTGAACAGATTCAGTAGTACATGACCGAATGAAATCTCACATAGCGGCTTAGCAAAAATGGGCTCACACACTACGCGGATAGCAAATTCAAACTCGTCGATGTTCGTTTCACGTGGAACCCAACCCGACTCAACATGCAACTCGGCAACACGGCGATAATCTCGATTGAAAAACGCCAAGAAGTTTTCCGCTAAATAACGCTTATCTTCGCTATTTAGTGTGCCAACAATGCCACAATCCAAACCAATCCATCTTGGGTTATGTGGATGCTCAGGGCTTACAAACACGTTGCCCGGATGCATGTCAGCATGGAAAAAGCTATCACGGAAGACTTGAGTGAAGAACACACTCACGCCACGCTCAGCCAGCAGCTTCATATTGGTGCCGTTGGCCTTCAAGCCTTCAATGTCCGAAACTTGGATGCCGTATATTCGCTCAGAAACCATTACAGTTTCATTACTAAAATCAGTAATTATTTCAGGAACGTACAGTTCTTCACTGCCTTCAAAGTTCCTTCTTAACTGAATCGCGTTTGCCGCCTCTCGTCGTAAGTCTAATTCATCGAGTAAGGTTTTTTCATACTCGCGCACCACTTCGACGGGTTTTAAACGACGTGCTTCAGGTAAAGCTTTGGCGACTATACGCGCCATTCGATACATCAGTTTTAGATCTGCATCAATGACCGGACGAATATCTGGCCGGATAACCTTTAATACCACTTCTTGGTTAGTTGATTTGAGCTTGGCAGTATGGACCTGAGCGATGGATGCTGACGCCATTGGTGTAATATCGAAATCACTAAACCAATTTTCCAGTGGTCCCCCCAACGCCTGTTCAATCTGCTCTTTAGCTAATTGGCCATCAAAAGGAGAAACCTGATCCTGAAGTAACGCCAGTGGGTCGGCAATGTGAGCAGGAAAGAGATCACGTCGGGTCGACATCATCTGACCAAATTTAATCCATACTGGCCCCAACTCTTGCAACGCAAGGCGTAGCCTTTCACCTAACTCTTTGTCAGCGTGTTGTTTTTTAATCCAGAATAGGGCTTTACGAGCAAGCAAAGGCGCTTTGGTTAACTGATGATTAGGCAACAGCTCGTCCAGTCCATATTCGAGCTGAACTTTGATAATACGGTAGAGGCGTTTTAATTCTGCCGGAGTCATGCGCGCTCCAGTAATTGATTCAACTTAGCTTCAAGACGAGCGGCTTGGCTTGTAACCTCGTCCACCTGATCGCAGAAATGGGCTATTTCCAGTGGTGCAGGCGCCAGTTTCCACTCTTCGGTAATAACCTGTGCCAAATGGTTTTGGTGCTTGTTTGCTTTGGTTTTAACCAACTGGCCAAGGTTCGACACGCCTTGTACTAAGCTGTGCGCTACGACATCCCCGGTCACACGAGAGAGCCACTCTTCGATGTCTGGCTTACAATCAGTCATTAACTGAGAAAACTTCTGAGCTAGCTGAATATCCCCTTCCAAGATCACTTTATCTTGTTTGATCAGCTTGGTGATATTCGATTGCTCACGCAGTTCAGGTAATACAGAAAGGTTAAGTGACAGATAGCAATCCGGTTCCCCTTCATAATGAGCCAACACATCAATTTGTTGGCTAAACACAAAGGTCAATGTCTTATTAAGCTCTTTAAGGTAAACTTGAATCACTTGACCTTTAAGGCGGGAAAGACGACGCCCTAACTCTGGGTCGTCGTTAATCAATGTATTGAGAGTCGATTCAATCGCAGCAGTGACAAGAGGTTCAAATGGCATAGCAATCCTCTAACCTCAAAATTTGTAACCACGGTGCAGCGCAACAATACCGCCAGTCAGGTTGTAGTAGTTGGTCTTGTCGAAACCCGCTTCTTCCATCATGCCTTTGAGCGTTTCCTGATCTGGATGCATGCGGATAGACTCTGCCAGATAACGGTAACTCTCCGAATCATTCACCACCAGCTCGCCCATTTTGGGTAGCAGATGGAAAGAATAGGCATCGTAAATTTTCGATAACGGCTCGAGTACTGGCTTAGAAAATTCCAGCACCAATAGGCGGCCACCTGGTTTTAAAACGCGGAACATCGAGCGCAGTGCTTTGTCTTTGTCTGTCACATTACGCAGACAGAAACTGATAGTGATGGCATCAAAGTAATCATCTGGAAAAGGCAGTTCTTCGGCGTTAGCTTGAACGTAATGCACGTTACCCACAATGCCTTTGTCACGCAGTTTGTCGCGTCCCACATTGAGCATTGAGTTGTTAATATCAGCCAGAACCACATGACCTTTTTCACCGACAATGCGAGAGAACTTCGCCGTCAGATCACCCGTACCCCCACCTAAGTCCAGCACACGTTGACCCGGGCGCACTCCACTACAATCAATCGTGAAACGCTTCCAAAGACGGTGCACACCACCGGACATTAAGTCATTCATGATGTCGTATTTGGCGGCCACAGAATGGAATACTTCTGCGACCTTGGCGACTTTCTCTTCTTTGGCTACCGTGGTGAAACCAAAATGCGTGGTTTCATTTGATTCTAAAGCTGTATTCGACTGCACGCTTGTATCCGTCATGATGATTCCTCTTCGAGCAACGCTATGAATAAATACGGCTGAGCGCTGCGGGGCGATTAGTTTACTTTATCCTCAGCCGGATGTCTTTCCGCGATAGAATCATTTTCACTCAGCGCATTATTTTCTGTGAGCCCATCATACTGAGATAGCTCCGTCAGACTCGGCGATATTGGCTTTTTGACCTCCACTCCTAGTTGCTTAAAGCTTTCTGCTTGACGAATCACATTGCCTCGACCAGTCGCAAGCTTGTTCATCGCGCCTTGATAACTCTGATTGGCCTTGTCCAACGCAGCACCAAGACCTTCCATATCGTCCACAAACAGGCGCAGCTTGTCATACAGTTTACTGGCTCGCTCGGCAATGATTTGTGCATTTTGATTCTGTCGTTCATTGCGCCATAGATTATCAATCGTACGCAATGCCACTAGTAAAGTGGTTGGGCTAACTAAGATGATATTGTGTTCCATCGCATCCTTCACCAGATCGGGGTCAGCCTGAATAGCAACCTGAAACGCCGGCTCAACAGGGATAAACATCAGCACGTAATCGAGACTCTGGATCCCTTTCAGTTGATGATAATCTTTTTGTGATAATCCTTTAATGTGTGACCTTAATGATAGTAAGTGGTCACTTAATGCTTGTTCCTGCTCAGAGTTAGATTCCGCATTGAAATAACGTTCATACGCCACCAGCGTCATTTTAGAGTCAACTACTACCTGTTTATCTTGCGGCAAGTGGACAATCACATCCGGCTGATAGCGCTTACCTGCTTCATTTTGCAAGCTAACCTGAGTCTGGTATTCATGCCCTTCACGTAATCCAGACTCAGCCAATACTCGGGCAAGTACCACTTCACCCCAGTTACCCTGCTGTTTATTATCGCCTTTTAATGCTTGGGTGAGGTTAACCGCTTCACGCGTCATCTGTTCATTGAGGCGTTGTAGGTTTTTCAGCTCATGGACTAGGGTATGGCGCTCCTTCGCTTCCACCGTAAAGCTATCGTTGACCTGCTTCTTAAAGCCTTCTAACTGCTCTTTGAGTGGGGTGAGCAAACCTTCAAGACTCTGGCGGTTTTGTTGATCAACTTTGGCAGTTTTCACCTCAAACAACTGATTCGCAAGGTGTTCAAATTGTTGCTTTAGACGAGTTTCGGCCTGCTCTAACAATTGCAGTTTGTCGCGATTGGCTTTGTTTTCTTCCTCATGACGCGCTTCTTGCTCTCTAAGCTGAGCTTCGAGTTGCGCTTTCTGATCGCGGCTGTGGTTTAACTCCTTGGCGTATTGCTCACGTTCTTGCTTAACCGCCTCGAAGTAGCGTAACTTTTCCAGCACCGCCATCAGCTTGCCATGAGACTGTTTTAACTCATAGGCAGCTTTGTCTCGCTCACTATCCAGCTCATCCAACTCCTGATGGGCTTGCTCAAGCTCTTTTTTTAACTGGGTAATTTGCGTATTAGCGAGCTGTTGATTGGACTCAAGCTGCTGTTTGAGAAGTTGTTGATCAAAACGCATTTTCTGCCTGATCCACCAACCAACTCCGAGCCCGCTGATTGCAGCGCTGCCTATAACACTAATAAGTAGGGCTTGGTTGTCCAGAATCCATTGCATAATCAAGGTTTAACTCTTATTTCAAGTACTGTTTCAATGGTATTTTACCACTGGATAAATGTCCAGTTTGTCGACCAGATATCGAACAGCTAGACTAAGCGCTCTTTAATTCACCTCACCGCCAATCACCAACAACTCGAGTGTTGGTTTAATGAAGGAACATCATGAACGAGCGACGTGCTTTAGGTTTTGCTTTGTCTGCCGTCTTACTGTGGTCTACCGTTGCCACCGCTTTTAAATTAACTCTCGCAGAATTTACTCCAATACAAATGCTAACCGCTGCCAGCGTAGTTTCAGCTGTGGCTCTGACAGCCGTATGCCTTTTTCAGGGTAAGCTATCTTCGCTATCAAGCACCTTCATGGCCAACCCTTGGTATTACTTGTTACTCGGGTTGATCAATCCACTGGCTTACTACGTGATTCTGTTCAAAGCGTATGACTTACTTCCTGCCTCACAGGCACAAGCGATCAACTATAGCTGGGCAATTACACTGACCTTGATGGCAGCCATCTTCCTCGGTCAGAAGATCCGCAAACAAGATTGGCTGGCGTGTACATTGAGTTATTTTGGCGTCATCGTGATCGCTACTAAAGGTGACATACTGGGGCTGAGTTTTGAAAGCCCCGTGGGTGTTGGGTTAGCTCTATTGTCTACGTTGCTTTGGGCCAGTTATTGGATCCTGAATACCAAAAACAAGGCAGACCCTATCGTCGGCGTCTTGCTTGGCTTTTTAGTGGCGATCCCGTTTGCAGTTGCTCTGAGTGTGTATGAAGGCGCTCATTGGCGTGGCATCTCATTACAAGGCTGGTTAGCGGTGACTTATGTGGGCTTGTTTGAAATGGGAGTGACTTTCGTCCTTTGGCTCAGCGCACTCAAACTGACACAAAACACCGCGCGGATAAGCAACCTGATTTTCGCTTCACCTTTCATTTCTCTGGCGCTGCTTGCCACAGTTATTGGTGAAGAAATTCACCCGACCACTCTGATAGGTTTGCTTCTGATCATTACAGGATTGGTGATCCAGCAGATCAAATTGGGCAAAAAAGATCTCACTCAATCAACCAGTTAACATTATTAGAACAATTGATAAGCCATCTCACTTCCCTGACCTCGTACCTCATCAATTTTTCCAGTGAGGTCAGGAGAAACACGCAATGCCGCTGCGGCTTTGTGTCGACTCAAATACCCTTGCTTCTCATCTATACTGAGCATGGAATCCCATTTACGGTCAATATCGCGAGCTAAAAACATTAAGCAGGCGAGCCTTTTTGATTCCACCGCCTTGCTTGGATGATTCACATTGGCGATAGCATCAACCAATTCTGAGGGAAACTTCCAGCTTTCCGCTAAGGCTGCCCCCAATTGCTGTGCGTCCGTACCGAGCACTTCTCTTTGCACTTCAACTGGATTCTCTCCTTCTGCAACCCGACGGCTTATCTCCAACGCTTTTTCAGGCTCTAAGGAGTGGATCATCAACTCTCCAATATTATGTAGTATGCCGGCAATAAACGCTTCATTAGGGTCCACTTTGACGTCCTTAGCGATAGTACTGGCAACAGTTGCAACCTCAAAGGTACTGGCCCAGTAATCTTTAATATTGAGAGTTTCCAGTTTGGGAAAGGTGGAGGCGAGAATAGATGATGAAATCAAATTTCGAATCGCGCCGACACCAATGCGCACAATCGCATCGTTGATGTTCGACACTCCTTTTACACCACCAAATTGCGCTGAGTTTGCCATCCTTAACACACGCGCTAACAACACCTGATCCATGGCCATTTTCTTTGCCAATTCACCAAAATCAATTTGCTCCCTGTTCACCATCTCCAGCAATTCCTGAAGCACACTTTCGATTCTGGGTAATTCATTAATTCTTGAGATCAGCGCTTGATAGCTCATATACCACTCCTTAAGCAAGTTCTGTCCTCATTTACTATAGGATAGAAATTCAGCAAAAGAGGGATAGCCACAATATCGCGCTTCCCGATCAAGAGGGCTTGGCAGAAAAATAAGCGATAAATTCAATAAGAAAAACTGAATAATTGATCAAAAAATATTCATGCGTTCGCATTGTCGTAATAGTATATTGATCCTCTCAATAAGAATTGAGATGACAACAATAACTATAAAAAGCTGGCTGTATGATTCTATTCCACTCCGTTCAGAATAAGCTTTCGACTAAGCAACGCGTCATAAAAATTGGCTATCGTGAAGCGCAGGTACTTGACCTGCTACTCAAGCACTCCCCTGAGGTCGTCAAAAAACACGACATCGTTCAACATGCTTGGGGCAGCGAGTATATTGGCGAGACTTCACTGGCGAAAAGCATTAGTACACTGAGGCAAGCCCTCGTTAAACTGGGCGCAAAAGAGTCCCCGATTGTGACGGTGCCTAAAGTCGGTTACCGACTGGTAGGCCATTGTATTGCGTATGCACCTGCCGCTCTTCCATCACAAACCACCAGTCGTGAAGCAAACACTCCCCTAACTGCAACACCATCAAGTCACTCTCTTAAATTCAAGCTGTCTTTTGAGGAGTGTAAATCGCCACTGTGTTATGTTGCAGCGATTGCACTACTGTTTGCATCAGGCATTCTGGCTTTAAGCAAGCTGCACGGATGGCGTTGGGAAGACATTCCCAGTGATCAGTATCTGACTCAGCACACCATAGGACAGCTACAAGTCTTTACAGAGCCACAAACTCGACTTAGCCTGCCACTGCGTCAGCTTTTATCGAAGAACCAGTGTGATTGCGTGGTTTATATCGAGAAAAACGAGCACTTTTCTGAACTCTCATGGCTAGATAAACAGCGCCGACAGTCCATCAATATCTTCTACGCCCCCAGTCAGCTCAAACAAGTTTCGGCTCAGATTGAACGTTTTGTACAGGAGGGGCAACTATGATCCCATACCTAACACTAGTGATTGCCGCGATTGTCTTCTCGACTGTCTTAAGCCTACCTTGGTCAAATCGTATTGAAGATAATCGCTATCAACACAGTGAAATTCATATTCAGCCTGACAATCGAGTCTTCCGCTCTGATGGATTGACACGAATTGAAAACAACCAAGTGGTGCATTTGGCCTCGCTTCAAGATGAGAATATGGATCAGCCGATTGTGATTCGTTTTCAGGGCCAAGCGGAATCATTCCGTCAGTTTGGCTTTTCACTGTCTGGTATCATCAACCTGCTCTCTGTACAAACGTTAACCCCCGTGATGAACGATGCGACCATTTCACCCTACCTCTTGCTCAATGACGACCCTTACACACTTGATATCGATATTCTTTATTCCACTGACCGTTTCGTGATTGTGCGTGATAGGCAAACAGGCCGAGCTCAGCTGCTTGCTAAGCGATAAACATCGACAAAGCTCACCAGCCTAAGCGTTATCTTCCCATGGTTTAGCCAAAACAGGCTCTCCTGTTCTTCCACCTACCTAAACACATCACAATTTTTCTAAATCCCATCGAAGCAAGATCACACCCATCAATCAGCGATGATTTTCATTACATAAAAATGACAAACAACACAATTCAACCAATTGAATTTAAATAGAAATAAAATTCAACTCTTTTCAGTATTGTAAATTACATGACTATGGAAAGGTAAACCTGTTGCTTTGATAAGCAGCCAACAATGACAACACAACTTCATAAAACTAAGAAAAATCACGAAAGGAAACGTCTATGTCTACGGTGAAAAAACATGTGTTATCAGCAGCGGTACTTTCCGTTCTCTCTGCAGGCGCACAAGCCAAGATTTATCCTGATCAGTTAGTACTTGATCAACTGGGTGAAGATGTCTGCCGTTCTGGCTACCGTCCTATCGATCGATTCGAAGCCTCTGAGCAAAAGGACTACATTGTTTCTCGCATGGGTCAGTGGCAAATCGCAGGACTAAAGGACAACTGGGTGATAATGGGCTCTGGTTACCATGGTCAAATCAAGCAGGATAACCCCAATAGCAGCACTTGGTGCTACCCTGACAACGCTTTGTCTGAAATTCCAAACTACCCTTCTAAATCCATCCCAGAAGGTGATGAACTGGACATTCAGTATGAGCTGGTAACTAATCACTCCAACTTTGTTCGTCCATTAAGCTACCTTGCTCATTATCTCGGATACGCTTGGGTTGGCGGTAACCATAGCCAATACGTCGGCGAAGATATGGATGTCAGACGTGAAGGCGACGGCTGGGTAATTCAAGGCAATAATGACGGCTCATGCAGTGGCTATCGCTGTGATGAGAAAACCAAAATCACCGTCGATAACTTTGCCTATACTCTTAACGACAGTGATTTCTGGCACGGCACTGTGACTGAGTCGGATCGTCAGTTGGTAAAAACCGTAACGGCAGTTGCTCGCAACAACAGTGATATTCCACAGCAGGTCGTGGTCGATCTGAAAGTGGATGAGTCTACCAACTGGTCTAAAACCAACAGCTATGGTTTTGCTCAGAAGGTATCGACAGAAAACACCTTCAAATGGCCTTTGGTCGGTGACACCAAACTGACCATCACTCTAGAAGCCAATCAAAGTTTCGCTAACACGAATGGTGGCTCCACCAGCGAGCAGGTGACGCTTCAAGCAAGACCAACCGTACCTGCAAATTCGGAAATCCCAATTCGTGTCGAGTTGTACCGTTCGAGCATCTCCTATCCGTATCGCTTTGGCGCGGATATCAGCTACGATGTCGAATTTAATGGCTTCCTGCGCTGGGGTGGCAACGCGTGGCATTCTCATCCTGACAACCGCCCTTACAAAGCACACACCTTTACGATGGGACGCGGTAGCGAAAACTCCGCAGATATCCGTTATCAATGGGACCACCGCTATATTCCTGGTGAAGTCAAATGGTGGGATTGGAGCTGGGCCATCAACGAGAATGGTTTAGGTAACATGCAGTACGCAACAGGAGCCAGCCTACGTCCGTTTTACTCTTACGTCTCTGGGGATTTCTACGCCGAATCTCAATTTGCTGGCACGATCGAAATCGGCCAAGCCACACCGATTGGTACTGCAGCGCAAAGCAGCCGCGTCAAACGCTCAGCGGAAGCTCTGGTGAGTGAACGAATCGGTGATATCGAAGTCACCACTAACTTCGATGCACAAGAACTTGAGGCACTTGGCTTCGGTGATGCTCAGTTGACCATTACACCAGCTAAATAACTTGCCCATAGGCCAATATGCAAAAACGGAAGAGCTCCCCGCTCTTCCGTTTTTTATTCGTGAGAATTTATACCCACTGGCCAGCAACAAAGCCTGAACTCCAGCACCACTGGAAGTTGTAACCTCCGAGCCAACCTGTCACATCCATTACTTCACCAATGAAATACAGGCCTTTAACATCCTTGCATTCCATCGTTTTTGACGACAAGTGATCAGTATCAACGCCACCTAGTGTTACTTCTGCAGTGCGATAGCCTTCTGTTCCGTTGGGCGCGATGGTCCAGTTTTCTAGCTGCTGGGTAATCTGTTTCAGCTGATGAACGCCAAACTGCTTGAGTGGCATATCTGTCAGCACTTTACGTTCAATCAGTACTTCCACTAAGCGCTTCGGCAAAACTTTGGCTAAGGTATTTTTCAGGCTTTGGTTCGGGTGCTTTTCCAAAGAGCGGATCAGCAAAGTATCAATATCTGCATCCGGTACGAGATTCACAGTTACCGCTTCGCCTGGCTTCCAGTAGGACGAGACCTGTAGGACAGAAGGTCCAGATAATCCGCGATGAGTAAACAGCAAGGCTTCTTTGAAGGTTGTATTGCTTTGTGTGGTGATTTCGACAGGAATCGCGATACCGGACAGCTCAGCGAAATCCTCTTTATCTTCTTTGTGTAAGGTAAATGGCACCAAGCCCGCTGTCGTCGGCAACACAGGCAAGCCAAATTGCTCTGCGACTTTGTAGCCAAAGGGCGTCGCGCCCAGTTTTGGCATCGACAATCCGCCAGTCGCCACCACCAATGACTGACATTCAATCACCTCGGTATTAGCGTGAAGCTCAAAGCCCGTGTTGGTTTTTTCAATATGGTGAATATCCTGACGATAGCGTTGCTCTACCGTCGGCAAGTCACACTCTGCCAGCAGCATTTTGACGATGTCTTTCGAGTCGCAATCACCGACACAGAACAGCTGGCCATGGTCACGCTCTTCAAACTCGATTTCATGCTTGTAGATCATCGAGATAAAGTCCCAGTTGGTGTATTGGGCCAATGCTGATTTCACGAAGTGTGGATTACGACATAAGTAGTTTTTGGCTGAGACATCGTAGTTAGTGAAATTACAGCGACCGCCGCCCGAGATGAGGATTTTTCGGCCCGGTTTTTTAGCGTGATCCAGCACAAGCACTTTTCGCCCACGCTTACCTGCTTCTGCAGCACACATCAAGCCAGCCGCACCTGCACCGATGACGACCACATCAAACTTTTCCGTCATGACCTTTTCTCAACCAAAATCCAATAAAAAAGGATGTGCGTTTAGCACATCCTTAGCCAGTTTCGGCGCTATTCTAACGGCAAATGCAGCGCTTGCCAAATCACCCGTTATAAGATGAACGCCGCAAATAGCGTCACTCCAAGCAGTGAAGTCGAGAGAATAAAGAGCTCTCTCACTCGCTCACATTTACCGGTAAACACTTCATCGTGATGATGGTGGTACTCTTTGCTCTTCAGGTAATGGAACAGCCTCACTTGTTTAGTGACATTACCATGAGTGGTAAAGAAGCCATTTCCGTCGACTTGCTGATAGAGCAGCGGATGCGCTTCACGCATGATGTAGATAAGAGAACGCAGCGCAGTTAGATACCTAGCCATATTGACTAGAGTCACTAGCATCAGCGTGAATAGAATAGTATCAGCATTGATCATCTTTTCCTCCCTACACCTTCTATAACGAAGCCCAGAAGAAAAAGACGATCTGCCTAGAAAGTCTTTAGCTGAACATTATTCAGCAGGGGCATCCATAATAGAAGATGAACCTTCTTTCGCTAGAGCTGCTAGGTCTTTGTCAATGAAGAACAGTGCTTTACCATCTTCACCCACTAACTCTAGCTTGTCTAAAATCCCTTTAAACAACTTCTCTTCCTCGTGCTGCTCAGCGACGTACCACTGCAAGAAGTTGAAAGTAGAGTAATCTTGAGATGTAAACGCTAAATGAGCCAGCTTATTGATTTTTTGAGTAATCATCTGCTCATGCTCATAGGTTTCACGGAAGACATCGCCTAGGCTGCCGAACTCATGTTTTGGAGCATCAATCGCCCCAAGAATTGGCATCGCGCCTGTTTCGCTCACGTAAGTGAATAGTCTTTGCATGTGCTCCATTTCTTCTACGGCATGCGCACGTAAAAATTCAGCAGCACCTTCAAAACCGTTGTCTTCACACCAAGCACTCATTTGTAAGTATAGATTGGATGAGAAAAATTCGAGATTAATTTGCTCATTCAATTGATCAACCATTGCCTGTGAAAGCATTTATCACTCCTAATTAACTCGATGAACTTCAATGAACTTCAATGAACTATATCATTTCCACACCATAACACTTTGACGAATGAATGTGGATCTGAGATCACCACGGCAAAAATTTTCTCACCTTAGTGCTAACCTATAATCAGATACCTAAATGGAGGTAGCACTATGAGTTATCAACATATTTTAGTTGCTGTAGACCTATCTGAAGACAGTAAAATCTTAGTAGATAAAGCGGTAGCCCTTGCCAAACCTCTCGGCGCCGATGTCTCGTTTATTCATATTGATGTCAACTACGCTGAACTGTATACCGGCTTGATTGACATTAACCTCGCTGAAACTCAGCATCAGGCTATCGAAGCCTCTCAGCAGCAGCTTCAGAGCTTTGCTGAGCACGCCAATCATCCTATCAAGCACACCTTAGTTGGTAGCGGTGATCTAGGTAATGAGCTGTGCGATACCATCAAAGAGTTCAACATCGATTTAGTGGTATGTGGTCATCATCAGGATTTTTGGAGCAAACTGCTGTCTTCCACCCGACAGCTGATCAATTGCTCTCCGGTCGACATGTTGGTCGTGCCACTTAAAGACTGATCGCGGCTGAGTTTTGGTATAGACTGCAGAACAGTTGTTGATAATGAGTATTAATCATGGGTTATCTATCTGCAGTCACCCTGTTGTGGGCGTTCTCGTTTAGCCTGATTGGCGTTTATCTCGCTGGTCAGGTTGATTCTTGGTTCTCTGTGCTAATGCGCGTTGCGCTCGCCAGTTTGGTGTTTATTCCATTCCTTAAGTTTAAAGGAGTTGATAAATCGCTAATCATTAAGCTGATGACCGTGGGCGGTTTCCAGCTTGGTTTAATGTATTGCTTCTACTACCAGTCTTTTCTTTTACTCTCTGTACCGGAAGTTCTACTGTTCACCGTATTCACACCGATCTACGTCACCTTGATTTACGATTTACTCAAAGGTCGATTCTCACCTTGGTACCTAGTAACTGCCGTCATCGCGGTGGCGGGCGCGGCCTTCATCAAGTTTGCAGGTATCAATGAAAACTTCTTGATCGGCTTCCTTGTTGTACAAGGTGCTAACATATGCTTTGCCATCGGTCAGGTGGGCTACAAATATCTGATGGAGAAGCAACCGGTTGATTTACCCCAGCATACGATTTTTGGTTATTTCTACTTAGGTGCTCTATGTGTTGCTTTGGTGGCGTTTGCGCTGATGGGTAATATCGACAAGATGCCAACCACCAACACGCAGTGGGGCATTCTGATTTATCTAGGTTTGATCGCTTCAGGTTTTGGCTACTTTGCCTGGAATAAAGGGGCGACTATGGTGAACGCTGGCGCACTAGCGGTGATGAATAATGCGCTGGTTCCTGCTGGGCTCATCGTCAACATAGTGATTTGGAATCGAGACGTTGACCTCACCCGCCTAGCAATTGGCGGTGCGATCATCATGCTGTCGCTATGGATAAATGAAACCTGGGTCAAACGTAAAGTCGCCCAGAGTTATCAAGCCGCAAGCTAAACAAAAACGCTCTCCAGTTGGAGTAATGCTGATCGGTTTAGAGACTTGAACGATCCTGAGATCGTATGATAATCCCCACTAACAAAGTTAGTGGGGATTTTTTATGTTTGCTCAAGAGCTGCTTTTGGCACATGAGACTATCGAGGATGGTAAAAATTACGAGTCTGTAGTTAATGCCATTCAGCTTGAATGGATAGAACAAGCTTTGCTTGATACGTCTAAAGCAAGCATTAGAAGGCGACGCTTACCAGCGCAACAAGCCGTCTGGCTCGTCATTTGGATGGGACTACAACGAAATAAATCAATCAAAGAAGTATGCAGTTCTCTTGACCTAGCTCTCCAACCTAAGCCTCAGGATTCTTGGTCTCGTGTTGCAYCTAGCGTACTTACTGACTCTAGGCGACGTTTAGATGAAGCTCCTCTCGCCGCTTTGTTTAAAACCTCTGTGGCAGCTTGGGAGAGAAACGCATTAGTGAAAGATAAGGGGCTAGGACTAAATATCATGGCCTTGGATGGCACAACCTTT
>NZ_JAKEUT010000017.1:0-72656 GCF_022398025.1 Vibrio sp. Isolate25 | reverse complement strand
GGCGTAGAAATGGTAATGCCAGGCGATAACATCAAGATGACTGTAGAGCTAATCGCACCAATCGCAATGGACGAAGGTCTTCGTTTCGCGATCCGTGAAGGTGGCCGTACAGTAGGTGCTGGTGTTGTTGCTAAGATCTTCGACTAATTCTTAGGAATTGCTGAAGACTTCTGAAAAATCTTTGAATAAGATTTGACGAACCAGTAGCAAAAAGGGCATCATTTGATGCCCTTTTTCTGCACTAAATATAATGTTTGCTAATTTCTTATCCAAGCAAATATTAAGCAGGATTTTTTGCCCAAGATGTTGCTTCTTGGTCATTAAGAGAGTTCGCCAATCGAGTAAGGTTAGCGTCTCATGGATTTGCCCTGCAACAGCGGGGTTGTTGTCGTCTATATTAAGACTTGTGACAGGTTTGGTTTTATGAAAGCAAATAATGCTGAAACTCCTGAAAGCTCAAATGGCGCAGATATCTTCAAGTGGATTGTCACTTTCGTTCTGCTGACTGCCGCTGTTGTGGGTAATTACCTGTATGGTGAAATGTCTGTAGTGATTCGCGCTGCAGGTGTTGTTGTATTGATTGCTGCGGCACTAGGTGTTGCTGCTACAACAACAAAAGGTAAAGCTGCGATCGAGTTCGCTAAAGAATCTCGTATGGAAGTTCGTAAAGTGGTTTGGCCTACACGTCAAGAAACTATGCAAACTACTTTGATCGTTTTAGCTGTAAGTATTGTAATGGCTCTAGCACTTTGGGGCATTGACGGCATTATGGTTCGTCTTGTCAACTTTGTGACTGGGGTATAGAGGGTTTTAATTCATGAGTGAAGCTCCTAAAAAACGCTGGTATGTGGTTCAAGCCTTCTCTGGATTTGAAGGCCGTGTAGCTCAGTCTCTTCGCGAGCATATCAAAATGCATGGCATGGAAGAGCTGTTTGGTGAAGTTCTTGTTCCTACTGAAGAAGTAGTGGAAATGCGCGCAGGTCAACGTCGTAAGTCTGAGCGTAAATTCTTCCCAGGTTACGTCCTCGTTCAGATGATTATGAACGATGAATCATGGCACTTAGTACGCAGCGTGCCGCGTGTCATGGGCTTCATTGGTGGTACCTCTGACCGTCCAGCTCCTATCACTGATAAAGAAGCTGATGCTATCCTTAACCGTCTTGAGAAAGCGAGCGAGTCTCCTCGCCCGCGTACTATGTACGAAGCCGGTGAAGTGGTACGTGTTACTGATGGTCCATTTGCTGACTTCAACGGTACGGTTGAAGAAGTGGATTATGAGAAGAGCCGCCTGAAAGTGTCTGTATCGATCTTTGGTCGTGCAACACCAGTTGAGCTTGAGTTTGGTCAGGTTGAAAAACTTGATTAAAAAAACACCTTTTTAGGGTTGTTTAAGGCGCGAATTATGACTATAATTTCGCGCCTTTTTGCTTCTGTCGAAGCAAAAAGTTATTTACGTAAACGGGGAGCTGATCGGTCGATTAGCGTTTGTACCCAAAATTAGGAAAAATCATGGCTAAGAAAGTTGAAGCTTACATCAAGCTGCAAGTTGCTGCTGGTATGGCAAACCCAAGTCCACCAGTTGGTCCTGCTCTAGGTCAACACGGTGTTAACATCATGGAATTCTGTAAAGCGTTTAACGCAAAAACAGAATCTATCGAGAAAGGTCTACCGACTCCTGTTGTTATCACTGTATACAACGACCGTTCTTTCACGTTCATCACTAAGACTCCACCTGCTGCAGTTCTTCTTAAGAAAGCGGCTGGCGTTAAGTCTGGTTCAGGTCGTCCAAACACTGAAAAAGTGGGTACTGTAACTGACGCTCAAATCCAAGAAATCGCAGAAACTAAAGCTGCTGATATGACTGGTGCTGACATCGAAGCAATGAAGCGTTCAATCGCGGGTACTGCTCGTTCAATGGGCCTAGTGGTAGAGGGTTAAGATCATGGCAAAACTAACTAAGCGCATGCGCGTAATCCGCGAAAAAGTTGACGTAACTAAAGAATACGAAATCAACGAAGCTGTTGCTCTTCTTCAAGAACTAGCAACTGCTAAATTCGTTGAGTCTGTAGACGTTGCTGTTAACCTAGGCATCGATGCTCGTAAATCTGACCAGAACGTACGTGGTGCAACTGTACTACCTCACGGTACTGGCCGCGAAATCCGCGTTGCAGTGTTCACTCAAGGTGCGAACGCTGAAGCAGCTAAAGAAGCTGGCGCAGATATCGTTGGTATGGAAGATCTTGCTGAGCAAGTGAAGAAAGGCGAAATGAACTTTGACGTAGTTGTTGCTTCTCCAGATGCAATGCGCGTTGTAGGTCAACTAGGTACTATCCTAGGTCCTCGCGGTCTAATGCCAAACCCTAAAGTTGGTACTGTAACTCCTAACGTTGCTGAAGCAGTTAAGAACGCTAAAGCTGGTCAGGTTCGTTACCGTAACGACAAGAACGGCATCATCCACACTACTATCGGTAAAGCAAACTTCTCTGCTGAGCAGATCAAAGAGAACCTAGAAGCTCTTCTAGTTGCTCTGAAGAAAGCTAAGCCATCTTCTGCTAAGGGTACATTCCTGCAGAAAGTAAGCATCTCTACTACTATGGGTGCTGGTGTTGCTGTTGATCAGGCTAGCCTGAACACTCTAGCAAACTAATATATTTGCTTAGGCGCGAAATTTGTGTATAATTTCGCGCCTAATATTTGTGGTTGGGGCTGAATTTTGGTTCTGTAAGAATTAAGACCCAGTCTCCGTCCAAGACCGTAGGCGTCTGAATTTATTTGATAAATAAAGACTTAATTACCCTACGTAGATGGTGCCCGAACTGACAGAAAGCTCTATGTAAATAGTTACCTTTCTTCTGGGAAGCACCTCAATAGCTCTCACTGTTGTGATAATAGTGAGTGGTGTAACGACAACCAGGAGTAAATCCAAGATGGCTTTAAACCTTCAAGACAAAAAAGCAATTGTTGCTGAAGTCAACGAAGCTGCCAGTGGTGCACTTTCTGCAGTTGTAGCTGACTCTCGTGGCGTTGAAGTAGGCGCGATGACTTCTCTACGTAAACAAGCTCGTGAAGCGGGCGTTTACCTGAAAGTTGTTCGTAATACTCTAGCGCGTCGTGCGGTTGAAGGTACAGACTACGAGTGTCTAACAGACACTTTCACTGGTCCTACTCTAATCGCATTCTCTAACGAGCACCCAGGTGCCGCAGCGCGTCTTTTCAAAGACTTCGCTAAAGAGAACGACAAGTTCGAGATCAAAGCTGCTGCATTCGAAGGCGCAGTTACTGATGCTGAAGTACTAGCGACACTACCAACTTACGACGAAGCAATTGCACGCCTAATGATGTGCATGAAAGAAGCTTCTGCAGGCAAGCTGGTACGTACTATCGCTGCACTACGCGATCAAAAAGAAGAAGCTGCGGCATAAGCCTTGCTTTTTACTGGTTGCTAATTAAACTTATTGTTGATTTTAAAAGAGAATTGTTATGTCTATTACTAACGAGCAAATCCTAGACGCAGTTGCAGAAATGTCTGTAATGCAAGTTGTTGAACTAATCGAAGCAATGGAAGAGAAATTCGGTGTTTCTGCTGCTGCTGCTGTTGTAGCTGGCGGCGCTGCTGGTGGCGAAGCTGCTGCTGAGCAAACTGAATTCGACGTAATCCTAGAATCTGCTGGCGGTAACAAAGTTGCTGTAATCAAAGCAGTACGTGGCGCAACTGGCCTAGGTCTTAAAGAAGCTAAAGCTCTAGTAGACGGCGCACCTGCACCTCTAAAAGAAGGCATCGAGAAAGATGAAGCTGAAGCTCTTAAAGCTCAGCTAGAAGAAGCTGGTGCAAGTGTTACTGTTAAGTAATTATTGCATAGTTTCTTAGCCTAACGGCTAATGGCTGGTGGTTTTATAACCACCGGCCTTTTTGCGCTGTAGGGGTTGGGTGATTTTTCCGCTGTTTGAGCACCCAGGTTCCTAGCAAAAAACATTTCATTACAGCTTAATGAAATGTCACTACATTCAAACAGGTGTTAGTCACTGTCTCATAACGATTGGAGACAGTTTGGGTCACTTATCAGCGAGCTGAGGAACCCCATGGTTTACTCTTATACCGAGAAAAAGCGCATCCGTAAGGACTTTGGTACTCGTCCACAAGTGTTGGACATTCCATACCTGCTATCGATCCAGCTCGATTCGTTCGAAAAATTCATCGAACAGGATCCTGAAGGTCAATACGGTCTTGAAGCTGCTTTCCGTTCTGTATTTCCAATTCAGAGCTACAACGGCAATTCCGAGCTGCAATACGTTAGCTACCGTCTTGGTGAGCCAGTTTTTGATGTTAAAGAATGTCAAATTCGCGGCGTAACTTACTCAAAACCACTTCGCGTAAAACTACGCCTAGTTATCTTTGATAAAGACGCGCCAGCAGGTACTGTAAAAGACATTAAAGAACAAGAAGTCTACATGGGCGAAATTCCGCTTATGACAGACAATGGTACCTTCGTTATCAATGGTACCGAGAGGGTTATCGTATCCCAGCTGCACAGAAGCCCAGGTGTATTCTTCGACAGCGATAAAGGTAAGACCCACTCTTCAGGTAAAGTTCTATATAACGCACGTATCATTCCTTACCGTGGTTCATGGCTTGATTTCGAGTTTGATCCTAAGGACAACCTATACGTACGTATTGACCGCCGTCGTAAGCTACCAGCATCTATCATTCTTCGCGCACTAGGTAAGACGACAGAAGAGATCCTGGACATCTTCTTTGAGAAGGTGAACTTCGAGGTTAAAGATCAAACTCTACTTATGGAGTTGGTTCCTGATCGTCTACGTGGTGAAACTGCGTCATTCGATATCGAAGCAAACGGCAAGACTTACGTTGAAACAGGTCGTCGTGTAACGGCACGCCACATCCGTCAGCTTGAAAAAGATGGCGTTGAGCACATCGAAGTACCAGTAGAGTACATCGTAGGCAAAGTGTCTTCGAAAGACTACATCAACGAAGCGACTGGCGAGATCATCGTTGCGGCTAACCAAGAAATCAGTCTTGAAGCACTAGCGAACCTATCTCAGGCAGGCCATAAAGCTCTAGAAGTTCTATTTACGAACGACCTAGATCACGGTCCATTCATGTCAGACACGCTACGTATCGACAGCACGGTTGATCGTATTTCTGCACTGGTAGAAATCTACCGCATGATGCGCCCTGGTGAGCCGCCAACGAAAGAAGCTGCTGAAGCACTATTCGACAGCCTATTCTTCTCAGAAGAGCGTTACGATCTATCGACTGTTGGTCGTATGAAGTTCAACAGCTCTATCGAACGTGAAGATGCTCAAGAGCAAGGCACACTTGATGAAACAGATATCATCGAAGTGATGAAGAAGCTGATCGCTATTCGTAACGGCATCGGTGAAGTGGACGATATCGACCACTTAGGTAACCGTCGTATCCGCAGCGTTGGCGAAATGGCAGAAAACCAATTCCGCGTTGGTCTAGTACGTGTTGAACGTGCTGTTAAAGAGCGTCTAAGCCTTGGTGACCTTGATGCAATCATGCCTCAAGATCTAATCAACGCTAAGCCTATCTCTGCTGCGGTTAAAGAATTCTTTGGCTCTTCACAGCTTTCACAGTTCATGGACCAAAATAACCCGTTATCAGAAGTAACGCACAAGCGTCGTATTTCTGCACTGGGTCCTGGCGGTCTTACTCGTGAACGTGCTGGCTTCGAAGTACGTGACGTACACGTAACTCACTACGGTCGTCTATGTCCTATCGAAACGCCTGAAGGTCCAAACATCGGTCTGATTAACTCTCTATCTGCGTTTGCGCGTTGTAACGAGTACGGTTTCCTAGAGACTCCATACCGTCGCGTAGTAGATGGCGTAGTAACAGACGAAGTAGATTACCTATCTGCTATTCAGGAAGGTCAGTACGTTATCGCTCAGGCGAACACGGTTCTTACTGAACAAGGTACATTTGCTGAAGAGCTAATCACAGCTCGTCAGAAAGGTGAATCTGGCCTACACCCACGCGAACATGTTGACTACATGGACGTTGCAACTAACCAGGTTGTATCTATCGCTGCATCGCTTATCCCGTTCCTAGAACACGATGATGCGAACCGTGCATTGATGGGTGCGAACATGCAACGTCAGGCAGTTCCAACACTTAAGGCTGACAAGCCTCTAGTTGGTACTGGTATCGAGCGTAACATCGCCGTTGACTCTGGTGTTACAGCGGTAGCGAAACGTGGTGGTGTAATCCAGTCTGTAGATGCCTCTCGTATCGTTGTTAAAGTTAACGAAGACGAGCTGATCCCTGGCGAAGCAGGTATCGATATCTACAACCTAACTAAATACACTCGTTCTAACCAAAACACGTGTATCAACCAGCGTCCATGTGTGATGCCGGGTGAACCTGTAGCACGTGGCGACGTTCTTGCTGACGGTCCTTCAACAGACCTTGGTGAACTAGCTCTTGGTCAGAACATGCGTATCGCGTTTATGCCTTGGAACGGTTACAACTTCGAAGACTCGATTTTAGTATCTGAGCGCGTAGTTCAAGAAGACCGTTTCACGACTATCCACATTCAAGAGCTATCTTGTGTGGCGCGTGATACTAAGCTTGGTGCTGAAGAAATCACAGCTGACATTCCAAACGTAGGTGAATCTGCTCTGTCTAAACTAGACGAGTCAGGTATCGTTTACATCGGTGCGGAAGTGAAAGGCGGTGATATCCTTGTAGGTAAAGTAACGCCTAAAGGTGAAACTCAGCTAACGCCTGAAGAGAAGCTACTACGTGCTATCTTCGGTGAGAAAGCATCAGACGTTAAAGACACGTCTCTACGCGTACCAAACTCTGTATCCGGTACGATCATCGACGTTCAAGTATTTACTCGTGACGGTGTCGAAAAAGACAAACGTGCACTTGAAATTGAACAGATGCAGCTAAAAGAAGCGAAGAAAGACCTGACTGAAGAATTCCAGATTCTTGAGGGTGGCCTTCTAAACCGAGTTAAAGCTGTACTCATCGATGGTGGTTACACTGAAGCGAAACTAGACACTATCGATCGTAAGAAGTGGCTAGAGCTAACGCTTGAAGATGATGCTCAACAGACTCAACTTGAACAGCTTGCTGAGCAGTATGACGAGCTACGTGCTGATTTCGATAAGAAGTTTGAAACTAAGCGTCGTAAGATCACACAAGGTGATGATCTCGCACCTGGCGTACTGAAGATCGTTAAGGTTTACCTTGCGGTTAAACGTCGTATCCAGCCTGGTGATAAGATGGCGGGTCGTCATGGTAACAAGGGTGTAATCTCTAAGATCAACCCTGTTGAAGACATGCCTTACGATGAGAAAGGCCAGCCGGTTGACATCGTACTGAACCCACTGGGTGTACCTTCGCGTATGAACATCGGTCAGATCCTAGAAGTTCACTTAGGTCTGGCAGCGAAAGGCATCGGTGACAAGATCAACCAAATGGTGAAAGAGCAGCAAGAACTGGCTAAGTTCCGTGACTTCCTACAGAAAGTTTACGATCTTGGCGAAACTCGTCAGCAAGTCGATATTGCATCGCTTTCTGATGATGAAGTTCGTACGCTGATCAACAACCTGCGTGGTGGTCTGCCGATCGCGACACCAGTATTTGATGGTGCGAATGAAACGTCAATCAAAGAGCTTCTCAAACTCGGTGACTTGCCAGAATCTGGTCAGTTAACGCTGTTTGATGGTCGCACAGGTGATGCGTTTGAGCGTCCTGTAACGGTTGGTTACATGTACATGCTGAAACTGAACCACCTTGTTGATGACAAGATGCACGCTCGTTCTACTGGTTCGTACAGCCTAGTAACTCAGCAACCACTTGGTGGTAAAGCTCAGTTCGGTGGTCAGCGTTTCGGTGAGATGGAAGTATGGGCACTAGAAGCATACGGTGCTGCTTACACGCTTCAAGAAATGCTAACGGTTAAGTCGGATGACGTTAACGGCCGTACTAAGATGTACAAAAACATCGTAGACGGTAACCACAGCATGGAACCTGGCATGCCAGAATCGTTCAACGTACTGTTGAAAGAGATTCGCTCGCTAGGTATCAACATCGAGCTAGAAGACGAAGAGTAATCCCCACGGGGTTATTTGGTTGAAGGTGCTCACCTAGTTTTGCGGGTGGGCTCCTTTTAACTCCTTACAGGAGCTGATTGTGAAAGACTTATTAAACTTTCTAAAAGCACAGCATAAGACCGAAGAATTTGATGCAATCAAAATCGGTCTATCTTCACCGGACATGATCCGTTCATGGTCTTTCGGTGAAGTTAAAAAACCTGAAACGATCAACTATCGTACGTTCAAACCTGAACGTGATGGTCTGTTCTGTGCGCGTATCTTTGGTCCAGTTAAAGACTACGAATGTCTTTGTGGCAAATATAAGCGTCTGAAACACCGTGGTGTTATTTGTGAGAAGTGTGGCGTTGAAGTTACACAAACTAAAGTTCGTCGTGACCGTATGGGCCACATCGAGCTTGCTTCACCAGTTGCTCACATCTGGTTCCTAAAATCATTGCCGTCTCGTATCGGTCTACTAATGGATATCCCTCTACGTGATATCGAGCGTGTTCTTTACTTCGAAATGTACGTAGTAACTGAACCGGGTATGACGGATCTAGAAAAATCTCAGATGCTGACTGAAGAAGAGTATCTGGATCGTCTAGAAGAGTGGGGCGATGAATTCACGGCTAAGATGGGTGCAGAAGCGATCAAAGACCTACTTGCGTCTATGGATCTGCCTGCTGAAATCGAAGAAATGCGTGAAGAGCTTCAGTCTACTAACTCAGAGACTAAGCGTAAGAAGATCACTAAGCGTCTGAAGCTAGTTGAAGCGTTCGTTCAATCTGGTAACAACCCAGAGTGGATGATCCTAACTGTGCTTCCGGTACTTCCGCCAGATCTACGTCCTCTAGTACCACTAGATGGCGGTCGCTTCGCGACTTCTGATCTGAACGATCTATACCGTCGCGTAATCAACCGTAACAACCGTTTGAAGCGTCTACTAGAGCTTGCTGCTCCGGACATCATCGTACGTAACGAAAAACGTATGCTGCAAGAGTCTGTTGATGCGCTACTAGACAACGGTCGTCGCGGTCGCGCGATCACTGGTTCGAACAAGCGTCCTCTGAAATCTCTTGCTGATATGATCAAGGGTAAACAAGGTCGTTTCCGTCAGAACCTTCTAGGTAAACGTGTAGACTACTCTGGTCGTTCTGTAATCACAGTAGGTCCATACCTGCGTCTGCACCAGTGTGGTCTTCCTAAGAAGATGGCACTTGAGCTATTCAAACCATTTATCTACAGCAAGCTTGAGACTCGTGGCCTAGCAACGACAATCAAAGCGGCTAAGAAGATGGTAGAGCGTGAAGAAGCGGTCGTTTGGGATATCCTAGACGAAGTAATCCGTGAACACCCAGTACTATTGAACCGTGCCCCTACACTTCACCGTCTAGGTATCCAGGCGTTCGAACCAGTACTGATCGAAGGTAAAGCGATTCAGCTACACCCACTTGTGTGTGCGGCGTACAACGCGGACTTCGATGGTGACCAAATGGCGGTTCACGTGCCTCTAACTCTAGAAGCACAGCTTGAAGCTCGTACTCTGATGATGTCGACAAACAACATTCTGTCGCCAGCGTCAGGTGATCCGATCATCGTACCTTCGCAGGACGTTGTATTGGGTCTTTACTACATGACTCGTGACAAGATCAACGTCAAAGGCGAAGGTATGTACCTTGCTAGCCCAGCTGAAGCTGAGAAAGCATACCGTACTAAGTCTGCAGAGCTACACGCTCGCGTTAAAGTTCGTATCACTGAGACAGTGAAAGATGAAGATGGCAACAGCACTACAGAGACTAAGCTAGTTGATACTACTATCGGTCGTGCAATGCTATGGCAAATCGTGCCATCTGGTCTTCCGTTCAGCATCGTTAACCAGAAGCTAGGTAAGAAGCAAATCTCTCACCTACTTAACGAGGCTTACCGTAAGCTAGGTCTGAAAGATACGGTTATCTTCGCTGACCAAATCATGTACACAGGTTTTGCTTACGCAGCACTTTCTGGTGTATCGGTTGGTATCGACGACATGGTTGTGCCAGATGCGAAATACACTGAGATCGAAGAAGCGGAAGCAGAAGTTCGCGAAATTCAAGAACAGTATCAATCTGGTCTTGTAACTGCGGGTGAGCGCTACAACAAAGTGATCGATATTTGGGCTTCAACCAACGATCGCGTAGCGAAGTTGATGATGGAAAACCTTTCATCTGAAACGGTAGTGAACCGTGAAGGTGAAGACGAGCAACAAGAATCGTTCAACAGCATCTACATGATGGCTGACTCGGGCGCACGTGGTTCTGCAGCTCAGATTCGTCAGCTTGCAGGTATGCGTGGTCTAATGGCTCGTCCAGATGGTTCAATCATCGAAACGCCGATCACAGCGAACTTTAAAGAAGGTCTAAACGTACTTCAGTACTTTATCTCAACGCACGGTGCTCGTAAGGGTCTTGCGGATACGGCACTGAAAACAGCGAACTCGGGTTACCTAACTCGTCGTCTAGTAGACGTTGCTCAAGACGTTGTTGTACACGAGCATGACTGTGGCACGCACGAAGGTATCGACATGATGCCGCACATTGAAGGTGGTGACGTTAAAGTTGCGCTTTCTGAGCTTGCTCTAGGCCGTGTTGTTGCAGAAGACGTACTGAAGCCAGGTACGGACGATGTTCTGATCCCACGTAACACTCTAATTGATGAGAAGTGGTGTCAGATCATGGAAGAGAACTCAGTTGACCGCATGAAAGTGCGCTCTGTAGTTACTTGTGATGCAGACTTCGGTTGTTGTGCTCAGTGTTACGGCCGTGACCTAGCACGTGGTCACCTAGTGAACCAAGGTGAAGCAGTGGGCGTTATCGCTGCTCAGTCTATCGGTGAACCGGGTACACAGCTAACAATGCGTACGTTCCACATCGGTGGTGCAGCATCGACTGCAGCTGCAGAGAACAGCATCCAAGCTAAGACTACAGGTACGGTTAAGCTTCATAACGCGAAATTCGTTACAAACAAAGATGGCAAGCTAGTGATCACTTCTCGTGCATCAGAGCTAACCATCATTGACGAATTTGGCCGTACTAAAGAGAAGCACAAACTGCCATACGGCTCTCTACTTTCTAAAGGTGACAACGATGCCGTTGAAGCTGGTGAAACAGTAGCGAACTGGGAAGCACACACCATGCCAATCATTACTGAAGTGGCAGGTCGCATCCAGTTTGTAGACATGATCGATGGTGTGACAGTTTCTCGTCAAACCGATGATCTAACGGGTCTATCTTCAAGCGAAGTTACAGAAGCTGCCGCTCGCCCAGCAGCAGGTAAAGATATGCGTCCAGCTATCAAACTTGTTGATGAGCAAGGTAACGATGTAATGATCCCTGGTACAGATATGCCAGCTCACTACTTCTTACCTGGTAAAGCGATTGTAAACATCGAAGATGGCGCAGAAGTAGGCGTGGGTGATACGCTATCACGTATCCCTCAGAAATCTGGCGGTAACAAAGATATCACCGGTGGTCTACCACGCGTAGCTGACCTATTCGAAGCTCGTAAGCCGAAAGAGCCTGCGATCCTTGCTGAGCACACAGGTACTGTGAGCTTTGGTAAAGAAACGAAAGGTAAGCGTCGTCTAGTAATCACTCGTGAAGGCGGTGACGCTTACGAAGAGATGATTCCTAAGCATCGTCAGCTTAACGTATTCGAAGGCGAGAAAGTTGAACGTGGTGACGTGATCGCAGATGGTCCAGAGTCTCCACATGACATTCTTCGTCTACGTGGCATCCACGCTGTGACTCAGTACATCGCGAACGAAGTTCAAGAAGTATACCGTCTGCAAGGCGTTAAGATTAACGATAAGCACATTGAGACTATCGTTCGTCAGATGCTACGTAAGTGTACAATCACTCACGCAGGTGACTCTACAGAGTTCCTAGTTGGTGAACAGGTTGAATACGCGAACGTTAAGATTGCTAACCGTCAGCTAGAAGCTGAAGGCAAAGAGTTAGTACGTTTCGAGCGTGAGCTACTTGGTATTACTAAGGCATCTCTAGCGACTGAATCGTTCATCTCTGCGGCATCGTTCCAGGAGACAACTCGCGTACTAACAGAAGCAGCTGTTTCTGGTAAACGTGATGAGTTACGTGGTCTGAAAGAAAACGTCATTGTTGGTCGTCTAATCCCAGCAGGTACAGGTTTCGCTTACCACCAAGATCGTCAAGCTAAGCGCACTGAAGAACAAGAAGGTCCTTCAGCAGAGCAAGCCACTGACAATCTTGCAGCATTGCTAAACGCAGGTTTCTCTGCTGACGAGTAATCGCGGACTAATAAGAAGATAATAAAAATCCCCAAGCTTAGCTTGGGGATTTTTTTATGTCGGGAGGTTCGTTCTTCCCTTTGGTTAGATAAGTAAACCACCGAAAGTGAAACCTAATCCAACCGCTGAAGCAATGGTCACCACACCCGGAATGAAGAATGGGTGGTTAAAGACATAGCTGCCGATGCGAGTTGAACCTGTGTCATCCATTTCCACTGCGGCAAGCAGAGTTGGGTAAGTCGGTAGAACGAATAGTGCGCTTACTGCGGCGAAAGAAGCCACTGCTGTGAGCGGAGCGACACCGATTGCAAGTGCTGCTGGCATCAGAGCCACTGTGGTTGCTCCTTGCGAGTAAAGCAGCATAGAAGCAAAGAACAGTACCATCGCCAGTAGCCATGGGTAATCAGACAGCAGCGCGCCTGCGACTTCTTTAATGCCATCCACATGCGCGTTGACGAAGGTTGAACCTAACCAAGCCACACCTAGAACACACACACAAGCGGTCATTCCAGAACGGAACGTTGAGGCGTTAGGAATTTTTGCTGCATCAATCTTTGTAAATAAAACGATCGCTGCTGCTGCGGCCAGCATCACTGTCATGATGGCTTCATTACGGCCAAGTGCTGGATCAACAATCAGGCCTACGGATTTAGAGATAGCCGCCGCGTAGCAAACCACGAAACCAATTGCTGCAAGGAAGATATATGTGGCTGTTTTCGCTGTTGGAAGAATGTCACGCTGCTTTTCCGTTGCGAGTTTGATCAGACCTTTCTCCAAGCGCTCCTGATAAATCGGGTCATCTTTTAATTCACTGCCCATAAAGTTAGCGACGAATGCGCCAATCATACAAGCAATGAAGGTGGTTGGGATGCACACCGCAAGTAGTGTCAGGTAATCAACCCCCATTGGTGCCAGCATCGCAGCGAATGCCACGACGGCTGCTGAGATTGGGGAAGCGGTAATCGCGATTTGCGATGCGACCACAGCAATAGAGAGAGGACGCGATGGACGCACCCCTTGACCTTTTGCGACTTCCGCAATAACAGGCAGTGTGGAAAATGCGGTGTGACCCGTACCTGCCATTAATGTCATAAGGAAAGTGACGATAGGCGCATAAAAGGTGATGCGCTCTGGGTTTTTGCGCAAGAAGTTTTCTGCCAGTTGTACTAACCAATCCATACCACCGGCGACCTGCATCGCGGCAATCGCTGTGATGACCGACATGATGATCAGAATTACATCCACAGGAATGTAGGCCTGACTGGTCGGTACGCCAAGAATTAATGACAATGCGATAACGCCTGCACCACCCGCAAAGCCAATGCCAATCCCACCTATTCTGGCTCCTAAAAAGATAAAGAGCAGAACGACTAATAGTTCGACCGCTACCATGATAATTACCTCATATTGTTAACTTAAATTCGATTATCTGAACACTCAGTGCCTAAACGTTTAGATAATTGAAGGAGGGATCCATTGGATAGGCATTAACCCTTATAAAACTGTGGTTAACCGTATTGGTGCCTAAAAAAGGGCCCTGTTGGGCCCTCCTTGGTAGCAATCTTATTCGTAGCGTTTCGCTTTATACTTAGGATGCATAAAGTTTTCCACGTTCAAGATATCGTCCAACTCTTCTTCGGTCAGCAAGCCACGTTCTAGCACTACTTCACGGACGCTCTTACCGGTTTCCGCACAGATCTTACCAACGATGTCACCTTCGTGGTGACCAATGTATGGGTTCAGGTAAGTCACGATACCGATTGAGTTGTACACGTAGCCTTCACAGATTTCTTTGTTGACTGTGATGCCATCGATACATTTATCACGCAGGTTGACACACGCGTTAGACAGTAGAGAAATGGACTCGAACATGCTTTGCGCGATGACAGGTTCCATCACGTTTAGCTGTAGCTGACCACCTTCTGCGGCAAATGAGATAGTGTTGTCATTACCCAGTACCTTGAAACAGACTTGGTTGACCACTTCTGGTACCACCGGGTTAACCTTAGCTGGCATGATAGAAGAGCCTGCTTGTAGCTCTGGCAGGTTAAGTTCGTTGAGTCCGGCACGTGGACCAGAAGAAAGCAGACGCAAATCATTACAGATCTTAGACAATTTAACCGCCAAACGCTTCAGTGCACCATGTGTCATTACATAAGCACCACAGTCTGATGTCGCTTCAATCAGATCTTCCGCTGGGACTACATCTAGGCCTGTCACGTCAGCTAAGTGTTTCACTGCCAGTTTCTGATAGCCTTCAGCTGCGTTCAAACCAGTACCGATCGCAGTGGCACCTAAGTTGATTTCTAGCAGTAGTTTTGAAGTGTACTCAAGGGCGCGGATTTCTTCATTCAGAGTCACAGCCCATGCGTGGAACTCTTGGCCAACTGTCATTGGTACCGCGTCTTGAAGCTGAGTACGACCCATTTTAAGCACGTCTTTGAACTCTTGGCTTTTAAGTTCAAATGCACCTTTCAGATATTCAATCGCTTCAATCAGAGTGTGAACGCTATTGTAAACGGCGATACGGAAACCCGTTGGGTAAGCACAGTTGGTCGACTGGCTCTTATTAACATGGTCATTTGGGTTAATGAATTCGTACTGACCTTTTTCCTTGCCCATCAGCTCAAGTGCGACGTTGGCGATCACTTCGTTAGTATTCATGTTGACTGATGTGCCAGCACCGCCTTGGAAGACGTCTGAAGGGAATTGATCCATGCACTTACCTGTTTCAAGGATCAAATCACACGCTTCGACTACGTATTTCGCGACATCTTTAGGAATAACGCCTAGCTCTTTGTTTGCTAACGCTGCGGCTTTCTTGGTCATAACCATGCCACGGACAAATTCAGGGACATCTGAAATCGTGACATTAGAGATGTTGAAGTTTTCGATAGCACGTAGTGTGTGGATGCCGTAGTAAGCGTCGGCAGGAACGTGGCGTTCGCCAAGTAGGTCTTCTTCGATACGAGTGGCAGCGGTAGTGCTAGGAGTATCAGTTAGGGTAGCCATCACAGGATCCTTAGATAATTATTCTGATGATAAAGTAAAATGCTAGCCATTCTGCAGTGTAAGAATCCTTTCGTCAGAATTTTTGGCTGTAAAATCCGTCCTGACTTATGGGGCTCATAATACTGTACCCAGCAGATAAAAATAGTAGCTTGATCACCTTTTTTGCTTTTGTTTAGTTAAACTTTTGCAAGATATGAACAAGGTATAAATAACCATAAAGTGGTATCAGTTTATTGAGGGCGCCATCACTTTTTTTTACAGCTTTAATTTGAGCTTGAATTAGCTTTGGGCGTACACTGGGCCTAACAAAGGAGGGCGTGTGTTTCCTATCTTATTATTGATGTTTATTTTCGTTCCTATTATTGAAATAGGCCTGTTTATTTCGGTCGGCGGTTACTTAGGATTGTGGCCGACGATCGCACTGGTACTGATCACCGCGTTTGCCGGTGCGTCTTTGGTACGCAGCCAAGGTTTGCAGACCTTGATGTCAGTGCAAAACCGCTTGCAGCAAGGCGAGCTGCCTGCTCAGAAAATTCTTGAAGGTGTGATGTTAGCGGTCTCAGGGGTACTACTGCTGACACCGGGCTTTATGACCGATGCGCTCGGCATGTTAGTGCTATTACCGGCACCACGCGCTGCGATGGCAAAATACCTTATGAGTAAGATGACGGTACAGTCTGTTGGTGGTGGCTTTCAAGGCGGCTTCGGTGCTGGTAACTTCGAGCAAGACCCGTTTAATCAACAACCTAAAGACGGCAATACGTTTGAAGGTGAATATGAGCGTAAGGATGGAGACGATAATAATCGCCTCAATTAACGGATAAAACCTCGCGAACACCTGATAAATAAAGGCGCAATCTCCGCGCCTTTATTTGTATTTTCCTCTAGAGCTTTAATTCTATTTATAAGCAAAAGCTAAACTAAATCAGCGATCTATTCTCATTTGTGCAACAAACGTTTCACCTTATGTTTAAACTTTGAAGTCTCTTCAAATATTCAGCATATCTATGAGATCAAAATCTCACTGTCACTGAATGTTGTTTTTAGTTTCATGAAAAAGATAAACACTTGTCGTGCTTTATAAGTCTTTTCTCAATAGAAAAGGTGATTTGGAACACGCTTTCTCAACCCTATACAACACGGAAAGCGATGCAAGGTGGACAGAATGAAACAAAAACTAACCCCAACCTTACTTGCAGCAGTGGTCGCAAGTGCTCTCTCCGCTCCAGCAATGGCGGATATCGTAATTTCTCAGTACGTTGAAGGTAGCAGTAACAATAAAGCTATTGAGATTGCCAACACTGGCGATTCAGCAGTGACGCTGGATGGCTATGAGCTAGCGAAATCGACCAACGGCGGCGGTGAGTGGGGCAGCAAACTGGCTCTAGGTGGCCGTGTACTGGAAGCACAAAGCGTTCTGGTTGTTGCACACACAAGTTCAAGTGATGAAATCAAAGCAGTAAGCGACATCCTAAATGGTTCAGTGATCGGATTTAACGGTAATGATCCGATTGCGCTACTGAAAGACGGCAACGTACATGACATCTTGGGTAACATGGGCGGCTCAGATTTCGCAAAAGATGTCACTCTGGTACGTAATGTTGATGCGATGACGCCTTCTTCTACTTATGACGCTTCTCAATGGTCATCGCTGGCAAAAAACAGCATCGAAGGTCTAGGTGTACTAGATGGCGGTGAGACACCAGAGCCGTTTGCTTGTACTCAAGATGGTGCTGAACCTGTCTTTACATCGATTCAAGAAATTCAAGGTGAAGGTGATACGTCTCCATTCATCAATGGCTACCCATACATCACAGATGAAGACTTCTTCGTCAAAGGTGTGGTTAGTGCAGTGACTACAGGTCTAACAAAGGGCTTCTATCTACAAGCACTGGAAGATGACTACAACCCGAAAACATCGGAAGGTTTGTTCGTTCATACTAACCAGTCAAGCTCTGATCTTCAGCCTGGCGATGTGGTTTGTGTGAAAGGTAAAGTTCAAGAGAACTACAACCTGACGCAACTAAAAGCGGAAAACAACAACTGGGTGAAGCAAGGCGAACAATCTGCTCCAGTGGCGACGGCGATTGAAGTGATGGCGGATGACGCTAACTTCGATCAGACGCTAGAGCGCTATGAAGGCATGCTGGTTAAGACGACTGAAGCGTTGGATATGCGTGTGACTCGCACCTTTGGTTACGATTACGCAGCGCGTCGTAATAACATGGTTGTAGCTCAGGGCCGCATCAACATGCACCCTAACCAGAACTTTGCCGCAGGTTCTGACGAAGCGAAACAGCAGAGCACTGAAAACGCACAGCGTCGCCTGTTCATTGAGTCTGATGCCAAGGCCGCGGATGGCACGGTTCCTTACTACCCAGACTTTGGCCGCACTGATGCTGACCAGAATGGTTCTACAGAAGACTACATCCGCATCGACGATACCATCGTTGGCTTAGAAGGTGTTCTAAGCTACAGCTATGGTGATTACCGTCTGATTGCCACCAACACGCTAACTAACGACAACTTCGTACGTAACGATCCTCGTACTGAAGGCATCGATATGGAAGAAGGCGATCTGCGTATCGCGACATTCAACGTACTCAACTACTTCAATTCCCCATTTGGTGGTGACGCTAACCAGCATGGTGATAACCGTGGTGCCAACAGTTATGAAGAGTTCGAAGTTCAGCAGGCGAAGATTGTTAACGCTATTCTACGCCTTGACGCTGATATCATCGGTTTGATGGAAATCGAAAACAATGGCTTTGGTGATAGTGGCGCTATTCGTCAGCTTGTTGAGCAGCTAAACCAACGTATCGATAAGAAGAAAGACCGTTACGACTTCGTTGCTGTTGACAGCAATGGCGATAAAGTGACGGATGAGAACGACTCAATTGGTACTGACGTCATCACCACAGGCGTTATTTACCGCTCTAAAGTGGCGAAGCTAAAAGAAGTACGCGTTATCGAGATGCCAAGTCAGCAAGCGCCTGAAGTGCTAGATGACGACGGTAAAGTGATCGAAGATGGTAAGAACTATCAGCGTAACTCTCTAGCGCCAACGTTCAAGATCAAAGGCACCAATGAGAAGATCACGGTTGCGATTAACCACTTCAAATCGAAAGGTTCTAAATGTTGGGAAGACGCAGCACCTGTTGACCAAGGTGGTCAGGGCGGTGTCGATGCTGACCAGCAAGGCTCTTGTGAAAACTTCCGTGTTGCAGCGGCGGTTGCACTGGGCGACGCGCTGAAAGAGATCAAAGGTCATAAAGTGATTCTTGGTGACTTGAACTCTTACGGTATGGAAGATCCGATGCTGGTTCTGACCGATTACAGTGAAGAGAAATACGGTAAGCAGATCAAAGCGGCACGTAATACCTTTATTGGTGACACAGAGCAGTTTGGTGATAACGGTGCGGTGATTACTGAAGGGTACAATTACATTAATGCTGTTGCGATGAAGCACCCAAATAGCTGGAGCTACTCGTACAATGATGAAGTGGGCGCGTTAGACCACCTACTAATCAGCCCAAGTCTGAAGAAGCATTTCGTGGATGCCACAGACTGGCATATCAATGGCGGCGAATCGACGCTATTTGATTATAACGATGAGTACAAAGGTGACTTGCCGAAGTACAACGATCACTTCCGCTCTTCTGACCACGATCCAGCAGTCCTAGAATTGAACATGGCTGGTTCGTTCGGTTTTGGTGCACTAATGTCATTGTTTGGCTTAGCACTGTGGCGTCGTCGTAAATAAGCCACTCTTTTACAGAGACCAAGTAAAAACCGCCACATTCAGTGGCGGTTTTTTTATTCGTATATATTAGAAGGAATTTCTGTTTCACATCGTTCCTTATCATAGTCACCAAGGTAGCCACCTGAACCGCGGTAGTAAACACGGACGATCATTCCAGCTTCAACAAACCAACGTAGCTCTTCGCATGCTAAACGATAGCCTAACTCTTTGACGTGTGAAGTCTTCCATCTGCCTCCTTGGCCACTTAATGCTTCCGTATAACTTATTACGCCATTATCGCTGACTTCTAACCATTCGTATTCGCTTAGCCTTTCCTTTGCTACATCAATAGTTTCTTGGCTAGCTGTTGGTTGTAAATCTTCTATCTTCGTAGTTTGGCAAGCGCTCAAAGTTAACGCTGAAAGGCTCGCCACTGCGATTTGTTTTAGTTTCATTATTGTTCTCGGTTGATATGAAATTAAGGACAAACTCTTAAGGAAGAGTGGATTTTATTTATAAGTTTTATCAATGTGTAGTGATAATTTTATAGAGACAAAAAAGTGTGAATCAGAGTGTATTTAGTCTTTCAGGTACGACTTGAGTTAATGGAGGCTTAAGCGACCAAATTTTCCTTGCCCTTATCCGATTCTTATATTCGTTTTTACTTATTTAACTAACTGAAACAAAAGTACTATTTACTGATTTATATTGTGATTCATCTCATAGCCATTAAATTATATTTTGAATTTATATAAGTATTAATTATTATCAGAGTTGATTTATACGCTCTATCTATTGTTAGTCTGACGACGAAAAGCGTAGGCGCACCTAGTTTCCGCGTTAAAGGCTGAGATTTAATTCATATGACTAAAAAGCACTATGTCCTAGTTGTGGCTTTGTTCGCTTCTATCGCTGGCGCCCTATATGCGACTTTCTTAAAACCTTCACCTCAATCAATCACGGATGAAGTACCTGCTCTGAGTGACAAGAGCAGTAATGCATTGCCAAAAATAACATTGAGTCAAGATGCGAATTTCCCTTCACCGGTGATTCAGCTGCAGCAAACCATTGCCCATGGCCTAGTTGAAGTGGATAAAGCGCAACTCCCACTCCTTCGTGGAGATCTCGCGGAATTTTCACAAAGCAATATCCAAGAACAATATCAGCCTCCCGCAGAGCTTGAGAATCTGCAACTGAGGCTGAAAAGACTGCAATCCATCAGTCAATAATCAATTCGCGACCTGATCTTTCAGAGTAACAAGCGAAATCCAATTAAGAATATAAACAGCAGTGGCTTATATGAAATCGAATCGTTTCACTCATACCTATGCGGTGTATGTTGTTTCACTACTGGCGGTAGCCTTTTCGCACCCCGCTCTTTCTTTAACCTCAGAAGAAGGCAAAAGCATTGAGTTATCTGGTGATTTTTCTGCGTCTGGTGGTCAAGCAACGTACTCACTGCCAATCGCGGTATCTCCGGGCCGTGCAGGATTACAACCTTCTGTGAGTTTGGAATATCGTAGTGACTCTCCTAACGGTATGCTCGGTATGGGTTGGAGCCTAGGTGGGCTTTCTTCGGTTTCTCGTTGTGGTAAAAACCTCAATAAAGATGGCCGCTGGGGAGGGGTTCGATTTAATGCGGATGATCGCTACTGTCTTGATGGGAAACGTTTGATTGCCGTTTCTGGGCGTGATGGCGAAAACTTAACTGAGTATCGATTGGAAACAAACGGCTACTCGAAGATCGTCTCATTTGGCCGTGCTGGAAATGGGCCTAAAAGTTTCAAGGTTTGGTACAAGGACGGCTCGGTTTATGAGTATGGTGTGACGTCTGATTCGCGAGCGGAATTGCCAGGTCAGTCGCACGTTTATAAATGGGCACTGAATAAGATCACTGATACCAGCAAAAACAACCACGTACAGTTCAGCTACCGTGAAGACAATAGAAATGGTACGCATCGAATTGACAATATCAACTATGTGGGCGGCAAGGTCAGCTTTGAGTATGAATCGAGAACGGATCAAATCGCGCAATATCTGTTTGGTAGCCAGTTAAAACGAAATGTACGCTTAAAAACTATCAAGACTTTTGATGCCAGTAATGCCCCCGTAGGGAGCTATAACCTTAAATATACTTACTCCGGGATCTCCGCTCGAAGCCTTTTAAACACGGTAGATTACTGTAGTAATGGCCAGTGCAGTACAGAAATCAATTTCTCTTGGAATAATAGTCATTCCAATAGCCGAAAATCATCTTCATTAGGGTTTCAAGAAGTTAACTTTTTTGATAGCAATCGAGATGGCCGTTTTGAGGCATATGGATTGACTCAAAAAGCTCAGAACCCTATTTGTACCAGAATAAAGCCTTCGACTCCTTCGGGAATTGCCAAAGGTTTGAAGGGAGAGACGGTTAATAATATTGCTGCTTATGCTCTTTCAGGCAGTTTGGATTCTCCAAACTTAGTGACTACAAAATATGACTATGTTAGAGGCGAATGGTGTGGAGAGTCTGGACCACCAGATCGCGAACGACCTAAATACAACCATTACCTTGATGTTAAGAAGCCACTCAGAACCTATTCGCCTAACAACAATGGGGTAATGGCCACATATACATCAGAACAGTCCGCTGCCGATTTGAATGGAGATGGAAAGGAAACGCTCTTCTCATCACCAAAGGGCTCGTCTTATCCTATATCTGGTATTGCTGATATCGATAATGATGGTAAAGATGACTACTACGTTAAGTATACGAGTGATTTGGTCTTCTATTTATCAAGTCGCTCTTATAAAGAGTATGTGTTCCGCAGTGAAACAAGTCAGTGGCGACCAGATTTAGCTTTTCTCGCAGACGTAAACAACGATGGTTACAAAGACCTGATTGCAGCGGGTGGTAACCAACGCACCATTCGCGTTTACCTATTTAATGGTCATAGTTTTGTACATAGATTTACTTCTGGGCGCTTGCATGGCGATGATTTAAAGAAAATCAAAGCCATCGACTACAACGCTGATGGTTACCCTGAAATTTACGTCAACGGACGTTTCTACAAAAACAATTTCGGTAATATCAATTTCAGTCAGACCATTGGTTCAAATGTTTCAAAAATTGAGCAATTGGTTGACTACAACTCCGATGGCATCGTTGATTTTGTTCGTAATGATAACGACAAGCTCTACTTGCTAACGTCAAGCGCATATCCGACAGACAAAATATCTAAGATTGAAGAGTTTGCGATCGAGTACCGCGTTAGTTACAAAGTCGCGACAGATACGAGCGTCCACAAACAAAAGCGTTACTACAGCTTCCCTTACGTTAACTCAACCCCAACCGCTTACCTTGTCTCTAGCGTTGTTAAGCAGCCTAAAGGCTATGCTTCCACCTCATATAGCTATCAGTATGAAGGGGCGAAGTCACACTATTTGGGTGGTGGCTTCCTTGGGTTTGAAAAAATCACCGAAACAGAAAATGCAGAGGTCACCACTCGTACAGAAACCATATTTGAACAGCTAGATGTGGTGAAGGCGGGTGAGCCAAAGCTTGTATCTGTATTCAAAAACAATAAGAAAGTATCGGAAACATCGTACAGCTATCAAAAGTTGACTAATCAAGGTTACGGAGCTAAGTACTACCAGCTTTATGCTAATAAAGTCGTTAAGAAAAAATACGGCTTGAGCAGCAGTGCAGTTGAGCGTCAGGAAGTGATTACTCGCTCGATGGATCGCTTTGGCAACTTAATCAGTGAAAAATCAGAATTATCCAGTGAATTAGAAGGTGCGGGCAGCTTTACCAGCAACACCCAATATCAATACGTCTCAACGGGTGTAAATCAGAACCATTACATTTACGACATTACCAGCGTTAGTAACGTCAACAATTTAGACACTCTGCTTCGTACTTATAAAGCGGGCATGGGGCGCTATTGTGGTGAAAACGGCGAAGTGTTCTTTAAGCCCAATGACTACATTGTGTTGATCCACAGTGATGTTGATATTCCTCTCGTTCTGGAGCGCTACGATAGTTATTTCAAATACCAGAGCAGTTCTTACAGCGTTGATCTCGATGGTTTAACGGTCTACAAAGGACAACTTGCCAGCTCAAGTTCCAGCGAATTTAACCATTCAAACGCTAAGTCGTGTGGAAGCTATTCGTATAATGACTATGATGGTGATGGCAATATGGAGTTCACCACGTCGTCTATGACGCGTGTGCAGACTGTCGGCCAAACGGGCGAGAATTATTGGAAGATCGGCGCCGTTGCCAGTTCTATCTCTACCATTGTTGATAACACCACCAATTTAAAAAGAACCATCGCGAACCAGTATGATTACAGTAGCAATGGCTTCCTTATCTCAGACAAAACAACCAGTTCAGATTATGAGTCAAGTGGTGATATTGCCTTGGCTGGGAAATCGATCACTACACAATATAGCTATGATGATTGGGGCAATGTTGTCAGCCAAAGTGTAGAAGGCACTGATTTGGCTAAACGCACGACGACCACCCAGTTTGATGCACATGGCTTATTCTCAACAGCTTCCACCAATGCTGCTGGTCACCGTACGTCAACTCAGTTTGATGCTCAAGGAAGGCTTAAGCAGTCTGTGAGTCCGCTAAAAGGCCGTACCACAGGTTACACCTATGACGTTTTCAGTCGCGTATTGACAGAGTCCCTACCGGGCACCGGCAATACCAATCACACCAGTTACGGTTTGGGTAGCCAATGTAAAGATGGAACGTCGCAAACTGTAAGCTGTGTGACGACTTCGCCTGCAACTGGCGGCAAAGTGGTGACGCATTTTGACTACTCTGGAAGAGAAGTCCGCAAACTGCATACAGGGTTTAGTGGCCAGCTTGTAGTAGTGGATACTCGTTGGGACCGTAATGGCCGTAAAGTCAGCGTGACCCGACCTCAGCTCCTTAGCAAAAAAACACCCGCTCCAGTGGTCACTTTTAGTTACGACGAGTTAAACCGTGAATTGACTAAGTCGGAGCCTGCAAGCAACGGTGGGGTAGCCACCTTTACCACCCGTTATCAAGGCTACTTAACGTCTGTGACTGATGCCCGAGGTTTTGAACACAGTACGTTGACTAACATCATGGGTCATATACTGCGTAAAAATGAGCCAGATAGCGCATACCAAACCTATCAGTACTATCCGGATGGAAAACTACGTTCAAGCACGGATTCCGCAGGTAACACGACTCACATCCGCTATGACAATTTAGGTCATCGTCATTCGTTGGATGACCCAGATATGGGCCAGTGGAGTTACAACTACAACGCAGCGGGCGAACTGGTTTACAAGCGCGATGCGAAAGGAACGATCACCACGATTGAGTACGATAACCTTGGCCGAAAAGTGAAGCAGACCGAAGGGAGTAACGTTTCTACCTGGCGTTACGATGAGCGTGGGGTGCTTGGCACCCTATCTGGCTTTGCTGGTAATGGCAGTGAGACGGACTATTACTACAACTCAGCAGGTCTAACTGAAGAAGTGGCTGTCTATGTGGGTGACGAGAAGTTCAGTACTCATTACTTCTACGATAAGTTCGAGCGTATTGCTAGGGAAGTTCGACCAAACGGCATTGATACCACGCTTGCCGGTGCGGCCAAGTTATTGAGCAGCACCAACAGCAACGATCGCCTGGCAGTCGAATATGTTTATAACCCTTATGGCTACGTTGCTGGGGTACGCAGCCCGCGAAATTATGCAGATGAAGTCTTTACCAGTGCCAGTTTCCGTGAAGGTATTCGTGAGCTGCTGAATGATGCGATAGCACAAGCCAATGTTTACCTCACTAAGGCAGAGCGCTACGCCACTCAGGAAAGCTTCTTTACCACTAAGGCGAGTGAGTACAACAGCAAAACCGTTAACGTGCACAATCTGGATGCCTCCTCACAGGCCTTGTTGGGTGAAGGTTATCGCTATAAGCAGTGGTGTAATGAACAGGGCGAATGTTATTTACGTCCAGCGACTTGGGTATTGCTCCATGATGATGTCTCTATCCCACTGGATATTACGCTGGAAGGCGCGATTTATCGCCTGACGACCACCTTAGCTAATACCCAGCCGGGAGTGCGTAACTACAATGCGACCGTCTATACGGTGCCAGCTTCGGAGTTTAATACGCAAAGCTTGAGTGCTTCACATGACTTCTTACTGACTGACTATGACAGTAACGGTCAGAAAGATTTGATGAGCAATAACGATATCTATATTGCTCAGGCGGATAGTGAAACCCGTGAGGAGCTTTTATTTGCTGCCGATGACTTATCTGAAGCGGCAACGGTTGCAAACACTCGCTATAAGTTCTACACCGACCTTGCCAGCCAGTTGATCAATCTGTCAGAAAAAGTGGCAGAGTTGAGTGGTCTGAACTGTGAATATGCGAATCAGTTGGGGGGGAATCAGCTAGAGGCCTCTTCTCGTAATCATTGTGAGAANACTCGCTATAAGTTCTACACCGACCTTGCCAGCCAGTTGATCAATCTGTCAGAAAAAGTGGCAGAGTTGAGTGGTCTGAACTGTGAATATGCGAATCAGTTGGGGGGGAATCAGCTAGAGGCCTCTTCTCGTAATCATTGTGAGAACACGCAGCAATCTAGCCAAGCAGATCACCTCAATATGATTCTGACTCAGTCAGAAATGGAAGAGTCATTAGATAACCCAGCCTACCTTTACTATTGGCAACGTCGTGAAACCGATGCTTATGATCATACGTTGTCGGAAACACTGGGTAATGGATTGGTTAACACCTACAGCCATGATACCAATACCGGTCGACCGAATTATATTACCACCCATAAAGCGAATGTGTTGTTTGATCCACGCCTCTCTGCAAGTACCAGCCAAGGGCGTAATGTCCGCTTTATTCAGTATCGCTATGACAATCACAACAACGTGACCTACCGATACGATGAGCAGCTGGGCATAACCGATACTTGGACTTACGATGGTTTAGATCGCGTCACCAGTAATACCATCAGCCTGGCGAATAAAGTGCAGCACGGGGTAAACAACCCAGACTTAGCAGGGCCGTTTAATTACCGGTATGACAAGCTGGGCAATCTGATACATAAATCCGACATTGGAGACTATCAGTACAGCGGTCAGCAGGCAGGGCCACATGCCGTGACAAAAGCCAATGGACTGAATTACCAATATGACGATAACGGTAATATGTTGCGCGCATGGGCAGATGGCAACTCGAGCAATGAGCGAGAGCTGGAATGGACGGAATTCAACAAGCCGAACAAGATTACCCGCAACGGTAAAACCGTCGAGTTTTTCTATGATGCTAACCATAACCGTTATCTGAAGAAGAACAGCGACGGAATTGAAACCTTCTACTTTGGCAAGAGCTATGAGCGAGTTAAAGATACCAATACAGGGATTGTTCAACACAAACACTTTGTTTATGCCGATGGCAAGCTAATCGCACTCAATACTCAGACTAAGGGTGCAGATGATGACTTGCAGGATAAACAAGTCCGTTACCTTCATTACGATGCGCTGAACTCAGTCGATATGATCACCGATGGCTACGGTTTAGTGGTAGAGCGCCGCAGTTATGATACTTGGGGTAAGCAGCGTAAAGTCGCATGGTCTGAAAACGGGCCGTTGGATGTGGTACAAAACGTCATTACTAACCGCGGTTATACCGGACATGAAGAAATTACCGAAGTTGGCCTAGTTCATATGAATGGACGAGTCTACGATCAAGAGTTGGGTAGGTTCACCAGTGCTGATCCAGTAATCCAAGCTCCATTTATTACTAATAGATTTAACAGGTATAGCTACGTTAGAAACAATCCGCTTAAATATACTGATCCCACTGGCTTTAGGGAGGTTGAGGGAGTAAACAGAGGTAATTACCAAGATCGAAAAGGCAATTGGCGTAGTGGTCGTAATCCAAGTAGTGGTAGAGGTCGAGGGAGCGACAAAAATAATGGCACGACCAGTGGTACTAAGCCGACTCAGGGAGGAAGCCTAGAAGATGATGATACGATAGCTGGTTCTAATAACACTACACCGCAATGGGGGAGTGAAATCTTTAACAGTAGATTACCAGCGCCAGATCCTGATGTGGTTCGTGCTGGTATGGAGTTAACGCCAGTTGGAGGTGCCATAAGTGCAGCGGCCGATACATTAAAAGGGATAGAGGAAGCGTTAGATGCTGCTGCTGAGGGAGACATAGTGGGTGCAGCCGCTGCTATAGGTGGTATTCCTGGGAAGATTGCAGGAAAAAAGAAAAAAGCAGTAGAGAAGTTACTTGATGCAGCTAATCCGGACGTTACAAAGAATGCAGGGGCGGTAAAGCAAGGTATTTATGAATTTACGGACACTGCAGGAAAAAAATATGTTGGTCAGTCAGTTAATATACCTAGTCGCCTCAATCAGCATGAGAAAAAAGGTAAGCTAGGTCCAGACCAAAGTGTTAAAACTACCGAAGTTTTAGGTGGAAAAACTGTTAGAGAGATAGCTGAGCATAAGCGTCTTCAAGAAATAACAGGTGGCGTACCCGCTCGCTTCTCAGATAAAGTATCAAACAAAGTTGACCCTATTGGCCCAAACAGGAGGCATTTACTTGACTAGTATTAACCAGTATTTTATCGATGAAGCTGAAAATGGAATGGGGAGCTGTCTCGTGCTAACAGGCCGTTGGTCTGATAGTTTTAAATCAGTAATGGATAAAGAAAATATTTCAGTGCTGCGTCTAAGCCAATCTGCTGGCTGGGATGGCAATGATATTTCGTTCATAAAGAGACTGCCTGATTTGCGTGGTATCGAGATTTACTCTTGGGAAGTTAACGATATAACTCCTTTAGAAGCTCTAACTAACCTTGAATATTTGGGGTTGCAGTGCAAGTTCACTAAGGCTCCTGACTTTTCAAAGTTCCATAAATTAAAAATATGTAAATTGCTATGGAGACCTAAAGCAAGAACAGTTTTTGCTTGTGATGGTTTGAGTTTACTTAATATTGTTAATTATCCTTCAGAGGACTTGAAGGATATTCAAAAAATGTCTGGTTTGAAACGTTTGCAACTAACCTCCAGAAAGCTTGTATCTTTGTCAGGAATCGAGAACCTTAGTTCACTATCTATTCTGGATTTAGCCGAATGTTCTAAGTTAGAAAGTCTTTCTAGTGTAGATATGTGTCAACAGATAGAGGTCGTGGAAATTGAAGGATGCAAAAAGTTGTATGATGTAGCTTTGCTTGGTGAGATTAATAACCTCAAAGAGATTGTATTAAATGACTGTGGAAATATTAAATCTTTGAGGTCACTTGCGAAGTGCCAGTTATTAGAGAATATCACCTTTGTAGGAGATACAAGCATTGAGGATGGAGATTTAACTTCGTTATTAGATATTCCCACACTAAAAAAAATATTTTTCGTCGATAAGCGTCACTACTCTCATAAGCAAGAACAGGTGGTAGAAATACTATCTTGATTTTTAAGCCTGTAACATGCGGGCTTTCTTTATCTCGTAATCACATGTCTTTCACCAAAGGGTATTATGATTAAGAAAATATATGAAGATTGTTGAGTTTAAATCTCATGCAAAACCTTATTCCGGTGGTAGCAGCTGGGACAATGCGTCATGGATTACCCTCGAAGGGGTCACAAGCGTTGGTGATAATTGTCAGCCTCAGTCATAGTCAAATAGGTTAGCATAAAAATGATTGCAAATAAAAATAGCAGTTTTACTACTGTTTTACTCTTATGAATAATCTTTTATAGTGACGTTATGAAAATTTTTATTCTCAATTCATTTCACTTCAATAATTAGTTGGTAGAACTAACAATTTATCCCCAATCATTGAGTAAAACCGATTAACTAATTTACATTGACTAATATCAAAGGATTAACAATGAAAAAATATTTTGCCTTTCTTATTCTACTGCTTAGCTTCGGTGTAAGCGCAACCGAAGAATCACCAACTGGGCTGATTAAAAGAATACAAGCTTATTCTGTTCATGGTGATGTTTTTATTAGTATGGAAACTAACGGGCAGCAATGTAGCACTGGATATTTTATAGATAAAGTCAGCCCAGGCTATGAATCGATTTTAAGTATGTTACTTGCTGCCTACCAAGCCAATACACCAATATCAATATTTGCCTATGAAGACCAACGATGGTCGGGGACTACTGCCCCTGTATGTAAAATATTTAGCGTGGTTTATGCGCGTTAGTAGCCAAGTTAGCAGACAGAAAAGTTCGACATGACGGCAGAACAGAAGGCGCTACAGTCTGCAAACTTGAGTATTTAGGCTTAGACGCTAACTAGAATGATAGCTCTTTAGCAATAAAATTAATTTTTAATAAGCTTTTAATAGTGACATTATGAAAAGAATTTATACCCTATTATTTCTACTTTTTTCTTTATCCATAAATATAAGTGGTTCATTAGCGGGTACGCCGCCTTTCGAAGGTTGCCGTTCTAGTGGCTGTGTGGGAAAAATTGACTCTATTTACTTGCACCGAGATGGAAGTATTAAGTTCCCACCACCAGGAAAAGTGTTTGGAGATGTACCGAGTGAGCTTAATTGTAAGCTAGGAGAAGGTGTTTACTTCGTTTTAAAACAATCTCATCCTCACTTTAAAAACACTTACAGCATGTTGCTCACAGCTCACTCATCAGAGAAACAGGTATTTGCCCGTATTGTTGAAGGTTCCAACGATTGTCAGCTTGATTATATGGTTATTTATTAGAAACTTTATTTTAAATTAAGTTTTATCAAGTAAATTTAGGTTAAAAATATGAATACTAAAAATTTTATCACTCTAGTTGCACTAATAGCTTCTACATCAGCTAGTGCGGCTCGAGTCGATATAACCGGGGATATTGGTCAAATTCGATATCATGAAACCTCCAATTCATTCGCTCCATTATGGCGAAAACACGCGTGGTTTGAAATTGTCAACCCAGATGTTAAGCCGAATTGTAGACAATATGCTTCAGATAGTTACGCTATTTCAATTCCAGAAGGCAACGAGACTGCATTAACGCTATTGTTATCTGCAAAAATGGCAAATAAAAGAGTCATGGTTACGTTAGATGATACTATTCTCTTTCCTAGCAATGGGTATTGCAAATTTCAATATATAACTATTTTATAAAATATACATAAGGAATTAATTATGAAAAAACGCCTTTTGGCTCTTTGGCTTATATCGTCATCCACTTTTGCTGGATCCTCAATGGATGTTGGCACTATAAAAGGTGTTTTTGTTAAACCTAATGGAACAATTGCAGTGAGTCTTCAGCAAGGTTTCCCGAATGCAAAAACATCAGGTCAGTGCGAAAACAGCAATGGATGGGCTGGGCTAGGGACATCGGAAAATATTTTTAAATCCGCATTACTCTCAGCGAAAGCGACGCAAGATACGGTAAAAATTGTGATAGAAGGGTGTGAAGGTGGATGGTATCGGATTAAAGAGTTGTACATAGAGTAGAGCGCAGATCTTAATGGGATTTATTTGACTCACTAAACCAAAGTACCATTTTTTCATATNCAGCGAAAGCGACGCAAGATACGGTAAAAATTGTGATAGAAGGGTGTGAAGGTGGATGGTATCGGATTAAAGAGTTGTACATAGAGTAGAGCGCAGATCTTAATGGGATTTATTTGACTCACTAAACCAAAGTACCATTTTTTCATATTCGTTGTGATTTGAGTTGTATCTACGAGTGGTGGTTATATTTAAGATTAAATAGTTAACCACTTATAAATTAACTATTAAAGGCTATCTAATGAAGCGATTATTTTTTATTGTGTGTTCCCTAATGAGTTCGGTTGCTTACTCTTTAGAGTGGACAGAACCACATATAGTAGAGCGAGTCCATATCACCACTAATGGTACATACTATTTTAAAGTGGCCGATGGGTGGGGGGCTGAGAGTTGTAAAAAAGCGGCTTATGTCTTCTTACATAAAAATGAAGCCGTTGCTGCAGACGCGGTGCTGAGTCTTGTTCTGGCATCTCAGGCTACTGGTAAGGCAATAAAAGCGCGTGGAGTTTGTCAAGATAGCGGGCACTTTCGCATGGATTATGTCATTCAAATGGAAGCTGAGTAATTTGCCTCTTATACACACCCCCCAAGTTATAGCTTGGGGGTGAGCAATATTCAGGCACCATATGAGACCAATAGTTACAATCGTTATTCTTATGTATGGAATAACCCAGACCCTACAGGCTATAAAATATATGAGCATTCTTATCGAATTGAACACTCAAGTGGTTCAGGTGGAAAGAGACGTCCTAGAAATGGAGAAGACAAAGGCGTAGATGCAAAGGATAAGCTCGCTCCAGAACCACAGCTCCCTAATAGGAAAGAAAATGATAGTAATGTTGAGAATACTGTTAGAGTGAAAGTTGGCAGTTGGCAGTTGGCAGTTGGCAGTTGGCAGTTGGCAGCACGATGAGTATCGAGAAGGTAAGGTAAAACCTCGCGTAGATAGTATTCCGAGTAGATATCAGTGAGTAGATATAGTTCGGTTATCTAATCGAGTCAAAGAAGTACTAAAGGTGACAGAGAAACCCATGGATGGTTCTGTTGATGATATTGCTAATAAACTGGCTGATACTGCGCAATTTTTTACTAGAACTATACCGGAGAAAATTGCGGTGGAAACTGCTCGGCAAGGTATCAACTATTCTAATCGAGAAGAATACCTTCGTGAAGAGGTTCGTGAAACAACTTATAATACAACAACCCAAGAAGGTTTACTTGATACTAAGACCGGATATGTTTTTTCTACAGGAAATAAAAAAGACCATGATCTAAAAGTTGTTGTAGAGAAAGTAGAAAAAACTGATGTTACAGTGAGGCCTGCTGGTACAAAGGAAACTAGTAGTAATATGGATTTGGGTAGTTATGATTAATGCTTTTTTTAGAGTTTGTATTTTCTTCTCTTTCTTTGCTTTGGGTTCTTCTTGTGTATTTGCATACGATGTCGATTTACAAAAATCAGGAGTTATGGACTTTTATCCTAGTTGTAAACTTGAGAAAAAAAGTAGCCTATGTATCGAAAGAATTAACATTGATGAAGAAAAAAGAGTTTTTATTACTGTGAATAGTAATTTTGATTCTACACCTGAACTCTTAGAACATGATTTAAAAGATACATCATCTAAAATTAGATTGGCTACTTTTGCTTTAAGGATTCTTATTGGAAAATTCAACCCTAGGTTTAGCGAGGAATTTTCAGGAGAGAAAATTCGAATAAAATTAGATAATGCAAGTTTAGATAATATTACAGTTTTAATGAAGGCTAACATTAACAAATCGACTTATTCAGGATTTTCATATATTGACGATGATGGGGTGCTATTAATTTCAGTTAAAGAAACAGATATTGAACCCGATGATTATTTTTATTCTGAGTTGAGGAATAAAAATAATTAGCCTGCATGTCGAAGAAGTAACAAGTGTAGTTAACCAGTTTAACCCTCCACTATGGTCAAATGGGCTTGCACCATTTCATATTGATGGAGAGAGCGAGACATTATTCTCTCTCGCATTAGCAGCCAAGTTAACCGATAGAAAAGTTAAGGTCTATGTTCGACACTGCGGCACAAAAAGGGCTACAGCCTGTAAACTAGAGAATTTTGGCTTAGATAATAATTAGAAAAGCTGCTTTCTATTTTTAATTCATTTCCCACTAAAAATAGGAGTATTACTACTATTTTGAGTGCTTATAAAACTAGCCTAAAAGGTGAAACTATGAAGAAAATTTATACATTGTTATTTTTACTCTGTTCTTTACTTTTCAGTATTAACAGTTCATTAGCGGGAACGCCGCCTTTCGAAGGTTGCCGTTCTAGTGGTTGTGTGGGAAAAATTGATTCTATTTACCTGCACCGAGATGGAAGTATTAAGTTCCCACCACCAGGAAAGGTGTTTGGAGATGTACCCAGTGAGCTTAATTGTAAGTTAGGAGAAGGTGTTTACTTCGTTTTAAAACAATCTCATCCTCACTTTAAAAATACTTACAGTATGTTGCTCACGGCTCACTCATCAGAGAAACAGGTATTTGCCCGTATTGTTGAAGGTTCCAACGATTGTCAGCTTGATTATATGGTTATTTATTAACGTTTTATAAATTACATAAGGAATTAATCATGAAAAAAATCCTTTTGGCTCTTTGGCTTATATCGTCATCCACTTTTGCTGGATCCTCAATGGATGTTGGTACTATAAAAGGTGTTTTTGTTAAACCTAATGGAACGATTGCAGTGAGTCTTCAGCAAGGTTTCCCAAATGCAAAAACATCAGGTCAGTGCGCAAACAGCAATGGATAGGCTGGGTTAGGGACATCGGAAAATATTTTTAAATCCGCATTACTTTCAGCGAAAGCGACGCAAGATACGGTAAAAATTGTGATAGAAGGGTGTGAAGGTGGATGGTATCGGATTAAAGAGTTGTACATAGAGTAGAGCGCAGATCTTAATGGGATTTATTTGACTCACTAAACCAAAGTACCATTTTTTCATATNCAGCGAAAGCGACGCAAGATACGGTAAAAATTGTGATAGAAGGGTGTGAAGGTGGATGGTATCGGATTAAAGAGTTGTACATAGAGTAGAGCGCAGATCTTAATGGGATTTATTTGACTCACTAAACCAAAGTACCATTTTTTCATATTGGTTGTGATTTGAATCGTATCTATGTTTTTTTTGATTTGAATCTATTTAAAGGTTAATTATTATTCATGTGTATTATGATTTTCCTGCTAATTAGATAACAATATGGAGTGGAAGTGTAGCCCACTTCCACTTTTCACCAGAGTGAAATCAATGATGACTCAAATACACTATCTCTCTATCGTGGTTTTACTCGTTTCTATTACCACTGTCTTACACTCCATATACTCAGAGCCTTTATTTTCATCATCAATTGCTGGCTTGGGTTTGAATAAAAACCGTCGAAAGCCGTCCCCAAAATAAAATGCAGTGATTTTCCTCACCGTTTGCTTCAGAAATGCCTCATACACAGCTCAAATTGATAGCTTTCTGAGTTTTTAGAGTGGTCAACAAATCCAAATCAAGAAAATAACCGCAGTGGCTTATATGAAATCGAATCGTTTTCCTCATATTTATGCAGTACATGTAGTTTTACTTCTAGCAGTCGTCTTTTCTTATTCTGCTTTGGCTCTCACCTTAGAGGCTGGAAAAAGCATCAAACTATCAGGTGACTTTTCGGTCTCAGGCAGCCAAGCAAGCTACTCATTGCCCATCTCAGTAGCACCGGGCCGAGCGGGCCATCAACCTAGGTTAAGTATCGAGTATCGCAGTGATTCCCCTAATGGCATGCTTGGAATGGGGTGGAGCTTAGGCGGGTTATCTTCGATTTCTCGTTGTGGTAAGAGCTTATATAAAGACGGTCGTCGGGGCGGGGTGAATTTTGATGACAATGACCGATTCTGCCTTGATGGACAAAGGTTGATCGCGATTTCAGGTAGGGACGGCGAAGACCTGACGGAATATCGAGTGGAAAATAATGGCTATGCCAAGATTGTGTCGTTTGGTCGCGTAGGAAAGGGGCCATCGAGCTTTAAGGTTTGGTACAAGGACGGCTCTATTTATGAGTATGGTGTAACGGAAGACTCGCGAGTCGAACTCCCCACACAACTTGATGTATATAAATGGGCGCTGAATCGAATCACGGATGCTAGTAAGGCAAATCATATCGATTTTGTTTACAGCGAAGACAATGGGGCGGGTAAACATAAGCTCACACAGATCACCTACGTAGGGGGAAAAGTTAACCTTGTTTATGAAAACCGCTCAGATACAACTTCTCACTATCTTGGCGGTAAGCAACTTAATAGAACAGAGCGACTAAAGCAGATCGAAACCTTTGACAGCAAAGGGGAGAAAATTGGCACATATGAGCTCATTTATCAGACGTCTCCTACGACTTCTCGCAGCCAACTGACCAAGATTAATTACTGTGCTGAAGGCCAGTGCTCTAGTGATATTCGCTTTACTTGGACTGGTCGAAGTCATCCGGGGCTAGGTGGGGCAACAAGTACAGGTTTTAATAGCCCCAGATACTTAGAGGCAAATGGGCAAGTAAAAACGTACGGTGAGTTGAGCCGTAACAGCAATGGCACCATGTCAGTCAGAGACTTAAACGGTGTAACACATACCAATGTGAAGTCATACAGCTTGAGTGGTAGTGTCATCTCGCCTAGTGTTGCTTTGAACCAATGTAGTATCAATACCGCAAGTTCGTATAACAAGGGGAATGGTCAATTAGGTCACTATTGTCAGTTTAATACCTGTTCAGGTGATAGCTGCAAATATGCTTCCAATGGCGTGAATTATGGTGACTTTAATGGTGATGGTGTTGAGACCTATCAAAAAGGTTACGCAACCATTGATATCAATGGTGATGGGATTGATGACTTACATAAGTTTGATGTGGCCAATGGTGGATATCGTTATCGAATAACGGGAGGGGCTTGGCAAACGTTGCCCTCTGCAGAGGGACGAGTTTTAAAGTCGTTTGCTGATGTGAATGCTGATGGTTATCTTGATGTGGTGATGGGCTCAGGAACATCGAAAGGTAAGCTCTACATTCACCTGTTTAATGGTAAATCATTTAATTCTCCTTTTGCTATTAGTCATAGCGTCTCACACGATGAGAGTATCTACTTCTCCGACTTAAATAATGACGGTTACCCAGAATTGGGCTATGGCCGTTACTTCTACCAAAACACTCAGAATAACCAGTTTTCGACCAGCGTATTTCTCGATGCCGGCGAAAAGATTTATTCGGTTCAAGATGTGAATGGCGATGGCTGGCCGGATGTATTAACTCGTGCTGATGGTAACAACGCTAAAGCTCATATTCGCTATTCCTCGCAGCATGCCCAAGACAAAATTACGCATTTTTCTGAAGTGGGTGTTGATTATACGGTGACTTACAAAGCTGCCAGTGATAACAGTGTTTACACGGCTTCTAATATCAGCTCATACCCATTTCAAGTGATAACGCCAAGGCGCTATTTAGTCGCGAGTATGGTTAAAGCGCCAAAAGGCTATGCTACGACTCACCATCGCTACCAATATCAAGACGCGAAGACGCATCTTAATGGAGGAGGCTTCTTAGGTTTTAAAATGATGACTGAAACAGAAAATGCGGATGTTATCACGACCACTAAAACCACGTTTGAGCAAGAAGATCTTGCGATAGCCAGCAAGCCACTTGAGGTCGAAATCTTTAAAAATGGTAAGAAAGTCGCTGAGAATCGTTACCAATACAAATTGCATACTCGTCAAGGCTATAACGCTAAGTACTACCAAGTGTACGCAGACAAAGTTGTTAAAAGTCAGTATGGCTTGAACAGTGATGTGGTCGAAAGAAAAGAGACCATGAGCAGTATCATGGACCGCTTTGGGAATTTGCTTGAAGAGACAACCGTTATTTCAAGTGAGCTTGATGGTGCAGGTCAATTTACTCGAACGAATAAGCTTGATTACCTCTCAACTGGTGTGAACAACAATCATCATATCTATGATATTTCGGCAGTCAGCAACATCGATAATCTAGCGGCCGTGCTGAGCTCTTTTAAAGCAGGGCTTGGGCGTTATTGTGCCGCGAACGGTGACGTTTACTTTAAAGCCAATGATCATATCGTTCTCATTCATAGTGATGTCGATATTCCTTTAGTGCTACAACGTTACGACTCTTACTTTAAGTATCAAGTCACAGAATCTAGCACTGATCTAGATGGGCTCACGGTGTACGCTGGAACGTTAATCCACTCTTCCGCCGCAGATTTTAATACCGCTAACCCGAAATCATGTGGTAGCTACGCGATTGGTGATTTTGACGGTGATGGAAATATGGAGTTCACTACCTCAAGGACGACACGTACTGAACTGGTCACGGAAACGGGTGATAGCTTTTGGAAAATTGGCGCCGTGGTCACGTCAACAGCTACGATAACCGACGATACAACTCAACTGACCCGTACGACCAGTAATAGTTATCACTACGATAACCATGGCTTTTTGATTTCCAGTTCTGTGAATAGCTCTGACTATGAGTCAAACAGTGATATTACGTCAGGCGGTAAAAGCGTTACTAATCGCTATCATAATGATCAATGGGGCAATGTTGTGTCGCAAAGCGTAGAAGGCTCTGACCTTGTTGCGCGAATCTCAACCACTCAATATGACAGTCAAGGGTTATACGTTACAGAATCTGCCAATGCATTAGGGCATGTCTCATTTACTCAATTTAATGCACAAGGCTTGCTGAGCCAATCAATTGGTGCATTGAAAGCCCGTACCAAGAGCCTTACTTATGACGCTTATGGTCGTGTAATTAGTGAATCTCTGCCCGGTACGGGGAATACCAATTACACCCAATACCAACTGGGGGAGCAATGTGGTCCGCACTCAACAAGTCAGACGGTGAGCTGCGTTACTCTTAACCCCGCCTCTGGTGGCCAGGTGATGACATTTTTTGACTATGCAGGCCGAGAAATTCGTAAACTGCACACTGGCTTTAGCGGTCAGTTGGTCGTGGTCGATACTCGGTGGGATCGCAATGGTCGAAAAGTTAGCCTTTCTCGACCTCAGTTTGTTGGTAGCAAAGCCTCGGCACCTCGAGTTGCTTTTACTTATGATGCCTTAAACCGAGAAATTCAAAAGCAAGAGCCTGCCAATGCTGGGGGAATCGCCACTTTCGACACAAGTTATGATGGATACAAGACCAGTGTTAAAGATGCACGAGGCTTTATTCATACGACAGTAACGAATGTGATGGGTCATACTTTACGTAAAGAAGAGCCAGATGGTGCGTACCAAACCTATCAGTACTATCCGGATGGAAAACTACGTTCAAGCACGGATTCCGCAGGTAACACGACTCAAATCCGCTATGACAATTTAGGTCATCGTAATTCATTGGATGACCCAGATATGGGCCAGTGGACTTACAACTACAACGCCGCGGGCGAACTGGTTTATAAGCGTGATGCGAAGGGAACGATCACCACGATTGAGTACGATAATCTTGGTCGAAAAGTGAAGCAGACCGAAGGGAGTAATGTATCTACCTGGCGCTATGATGAGCGAGGGGCGCTTGGCACCCTATCAGGCTTTACTGGCAATGGTAGTGAGACGGACTATTACTACAATACCGCCGGTCTTACTGAAGAAGTGGCCGTTCAAGTTGGTGACGAGAAATTCAGCACCCATTACTTCTACGATAAGTTCGAGCGTGTTGCTAGGGAAGTTCGACCAAACGGCATCGATACCACGCTTGCCGGTGCGGCTAAGTTATTGAGCAGCACCAACAGCAACGACCGCCTGGCAGTCGAATATGTTTATAACCCTTATGGCTACGTCGCAGGGGTACGCAGCCCGCGAAATTATGCAGATGAAGTCTTTACCAGTGCCAGCTTCCGAGAAGGTATTCGTGAGCTGCTAAATGATGCAATAGCACAAGCCAATGTTTACCTAACTAAAGCAGAACGCTACGCCACTCAGGAAAGCTTCTTTACTACTAAAGCAGCTGAGTACAACAGCAAAACCGTCAATGTGCACAATCTGGATGCTTCCTCGCAAGCTTTGTTGGGTGACGGCTATCGCTATAAGCAGTGGTGTAATGATCAGGGCGAATGTTATTTACGTCCAGCGACTTGGGTACTGCTCCATGATGATGTCTCTATCCCGCTGGATATTACGCTGGAAGGGGCGATTTATCGCCTGACGACCACCTTAGCTAATACCCAACCGGGAATCCGCAACTACAATGCGACCATCCATACGGTGCCAGCTTCGGAGTTTAATACGCAAAGCTTGAGTGCTTCACATGACTTCTTACTGACTGACTATGACAGTAACGGTCAGAAAGATCTAATGAGCAATAACGATATCTATATTGCTCAGGCGGATAGTGAAACCCGTGACGAGCTGTTGTTTGCTGCCGATGACTTATCTGAAGCTGCAACAGTGGCCAACACTCGCTATAAGTTCTACACCGACCTTGCCAGCCAGTTGATCAATCTGTCAGAAAAAGTGGCAGAGTTGAGTGGTCTGAACTGTGAATATGCGAATCAGTTGGGGGGGAATCAGCTAGAGGCCTCTTCTCGTAATCATTGTGAGAANGATCTAATGAGCAATAACGTTATCTATATTGCTCAGGCGGATAGTGAAACCCGTGACGAGCTGTTGTTTGCTGCCGATGACTTATCTGAAGCTGCAACAGTGGCCAACACTCGCTATAAGTTCTACACCGACCTTGCCAGCCAGTTGATCAATCTGTCAGAAAAAGTGGCAGAGTTGAGTGGTCTGAACTGTGAATATGCGAATCAGTTGGGGGGGAATCAGCTAGAGGCCTCTTCTCGTAATCATTGTGAGAACACTCAGCAATCTAGCCAGGCTGATCACCTCAATATGATTCTGACTCAGTCAGAAATGGAAGAGTCATTAGATAACCCAGCCTACCTTTACTACTGGCAGCGTCGTGAAACCGATGCGTACGATCATACATTGTCGGAAACGCTGGGTAATGGATTGGTTAACACTTACAGCCATGATGCCAATACCGGTCGACCGAATTATATTACCACCCATAAAGCGAATGTGTTATTTGATCCGCGCCTCTCTGCAAGTACCAGCCAAGGGCGTAATATCCGCTTTATTCAGTATCGCTACGACAATCACAACAACGTGACCTACCGATACGATGAGCAGTTGGGCATCACCGATACTTGGACGTACGATGGTTTAGATCGCGTCACCAGCAATACCATCAGTTTGGCGAATAAAGCGCAGCACGGGGTAAACAACCCAGACTTAGCAGGGCCGTTTAATTACCGTTATGACAAGCTGGGCAATCTGATACATAAATCCGACATTGGAGACTACCACTACAGCGGTCAGCAGGCAGGGCCACATGCCGTGACAAAAGCCAATGGGCTGAATTACCAATATGACGATAACGGTAACATGCTACGCGCATGGGCGGATGGCAACTCGACCAACGAGCGAGAGCTGGAATGGACGGAGTTCAACAAGCCAAACAAGATTACCCGCAACGGTAAAACCGTCGAGTTTTTCTATGATGCTAACCATAATCGTTATCTGAAGAAGAACAGCGACGGCATTGAAACCTTCTACTTTGGCAAGAGCTATGAGCGAGTCAAGGATACCAATACAGGGGTTGTTCAACACAAACACTTTGTTTATGCCGATGGCAAGTTGATTGCTCTGAATACTCACACTGACGATGGTGAGAGCCAGCTTAAAGATAAACAAGTCCGCTACCTGCATTACGATGCGTTGAACTCAGTCGATATGATCACCGATGGTTACGGTTTAGTGGTAGAGCGCCGTAGTTACGATACTTGGGGTAAGCAGCGTAACGTCGCGTGGTCTGATAAGGGGCCGTTGGAGGTGGTACAAAACGCCATTACCAACCGCGGTTATACCGGACATGAAGACATTACCGAAGTTGGTTTAGTTCATATGAATGGACGAGTCTACGATCAAGAGTTGGGTCGATTTATTAGCCCGGACCCATTTGTTCAACAGCTTTATACAGTTGGCAGTTTCAATCGATATAGCTATGTGCTTAATAATCCGCTGAGTTATACCGATCCAAGTGGCTACTTTTTCAAATCCTTGAAAAAAATAGTAAGGAGAGTGATTAAGAAAATAGATTATGGCATTGCTAGAGCCATTATTACTGCTGGTTCTGCATTCTGCGGGCCATGGGCACCAGCATGTGCAGCAGTTGGGACTTATGAAGTTAATAGAGCTCATGGTGTCTCCTCTTCAGATTCACTTAAATCGGCAGCCGTAGCCGGAGGTGCGCAATGGGTTTTCGGTAGCTCAGGTGCGGATTTAACAGTACAACAAGCTGCGATAAAAGCAGGCACTATGGTCGCTGGCTCGCAAGATCCTAAGTTAGGGCAAGCCTTAATGTTTCTTCAGGGTAACTGGGGAGCAAGCATCGGGACCATGGTTCAAAATGGCGTGGGTAGTTCGTTGCAATACTTAGCTCAAGCAGAGCTGCAACGGCATGCGGCTCGTTGGGGGATGAGCTTAGAAGAGTTTAATTTAATTCTTGGACTAAATTCGAAAGCGGGCTTGTCTATTGCTGGTGGCTCATACAGTAATAAATCACATGTAGAAGGCTTTACGAGCCGGTTTATTAAGCCAGGATTAGGTGTGTTTTGGGATATCAATGACTCACTACTAAACGTTCAAGGTTTACTGGACGCGGTATCATCTCAAATTGTTAGAGAAGGGACAAAAAATGGTCACTTGACTGGTCATTCGTTAGGCGCTTGGAGAACCAATAATTTACAGCGGCATGGCTATATTAAGTCTTCTTATCTTCTTTCATTGCCGGGATTTGCCTATCCGGCTGCAGGGAGCCGTGGGTCCTGTGCCTCGCTGGACTTCATTTGTGGCACTGCCCTAATGTCGATAGTTCGTCCCAATACGACTATTGTATCGAGCCCTGCCAGTTTAATCCCTAACGTGTTGAATGGTGTATCGGCTAACCATTCTAAGGACACTGTTCCTGGATATTCTACCCAGTGGAATCAATGATGAGAATTAGTTCTTTAATGATTAATGATGTTGGCAACTATTGCTTTTTCTTCTCAAAAATAAGCTTTATTGATGGTAGGGGAAGCAACCGAATGCTTAGCATAAAAACATTCAGATATAGATAATTAAGTAATAATTTATTAACCCCTTAAGTGAAAATATGAAAACATTATATAAGTTAATTTTTCTTGTCCCTTTAGTATTTTTCTCTGTGTTAGCGAATGCAGAGAAAGGATTTGTAAAAGGAGAAATTGAATATATTCGCACCCATGATGGCGATGTGATCTCCTCTTGGAGACCGCCAGCGTTCTGGTTTACGTTAAAAGGCGTAGATAAAGCCGGAACATGTAATCGATGGGCCTCTAGTAATACGGTGTTATTTGCGGCGACCGACAGTTCTGCTTATTCAATGATTTTAGGCGCGTTTATGGCAGGTAAAGAGGTGTCGGTCTCTTTTGATGACTCTGTTAAATACGCTGGCAACTGCAAAGCAAGGTACATCACCCTTGGTAACCCGCCATTACTCCAGTAGGACACAATGCAAAATGAAACGACTTCTAATTTTAACTTCACTCTTTCTCTTTTCATTTCAAGCGTTAGGTATTAATGCCAGTAAAAATGGAGACTGGATTGCAATGGGGGTTCCTCAATATGTTCATGTAGGAACCCAGGGAGCATTTTTAATCAATGGAAACGGTACTCATGGTACGTGTGCAGGGCAAACTCCACGTTATTTTAGTTTTGATATGAATGCACCACATTTCTATGCCATGTATTCATGGTTGATGCATATGTCAAAGGAAAACAAGGCGGTGGCTTGTGTTGTCAAAAGTGGCTGTGGGACGAACACTATTCAGGTCGAATATTGCCGCGGCTCGCTGAGATAATCACTTTTAAGACAGGAAACAATAATGAAAAAATACTGCTACTGACAGCAATTCTATTTAGTACGCCCTCAATGGCTGCTATTAGCTGCCAAGGCACCATCAAGCATATTTTGCAATATGCTAATGGTGATATTAACGTAGCGACCTCATATAGGGGCACATACACTGTAATGTGTAATATTGAAAAGCATTGGAAAGGGATTAGCCCTGAAGCATGCCAAGGGATGTTAAGCGTATTGTTGACTGCGCAATCAACAGGCAAGACTATAGCGACTCACTACAACACTGATCAATATACTTGTAGCAATCTGCCTCATTATGGCAGTGCACCTGGTCCTGGTTATGTTGGAATTATGGGAGAGTAATGATGATACGCGGAATCGCATTTCTAACTCTTGTTGCATTATCTAACTTTGCTTTGGCATCAGGTGCTTTTATTGCCGAAGGTTCAACGATAGAATCTATTGCCAATACGTACAACAATACCGATAGTTTTTCAATATCAGTGAAAGGTGGTATAGGTGTATGTGGAAATACCACAATACTATTTCCACGTAATGCAACTACCTCTTCCGAAGTACATAACCGTGCCTATTCGACTGCGCTGACCGCATTTTCTATGGGGGCTAAAGTAAAGGTCTATAACTATATTGGGAGCGATTGTAAGAACGCTTCGTTCATCGAAATAGTTCGCTAGCCCATAGGACTGTAAACCCATAACGCCAGCTTATGCTGGCGTTATTTTTATCGATTGCGGAGTTATTGCTTGCCTTTCCGTCTTGGTATTGCACAATACCGCCCCTGACGAGCCAATTTTATTACTACCAATCCAGACACATGTTGTTAATCATCGATAACTACGATTCCTTTACTTATAATCTGTACCAGTACTTTTGCGAGTTGGGTGTAGAGGTAAAAGTTGTGCGTAACGATGAAACAGACATTGCGGCGATTGAAGCGATGCAGCCGACTCATCTAGTGATCTCACCAGGGCCGTGTACTCCCAATGAAGCAGGGATCACCCTGAAAGTGATCGAACACTTTGCCGGTAAACTGCCGATACTTGGAGTGTGCTTAGGCCATCAAGCAATTGCTCAGGTGTTTGGTGGTAAAGTGGTGCGAGCTCGTCAGGTGATGCATGGAAAAACTTCCCCAATTCGACACAACGGGCGTAGCGTCTTTACTGGTTTGAAGAACCCTCTCACAGTTACGCGCTATCATTCGCTGGTGGTACAAAACGGTACGCTACCCGAGTGTTTTGAGCTCACCGCTTGGACGGAACGAGAAGATGGCTCGATGGACGAAATTATGGGCTATCAGCATAAAGCATTACCTATTGATGCGGTGCAATTTCACCCTGAATCGATCAAAACCGAGCAAGGGCATGAGCTACTTGCTAACTTTTTACGTCGCTAACCCTCTCTTTTTGACTCAATAAACCCTGATTGAGATCACTTTTTTTAACATTTCTTTCATGTTTTTGCGCACGGATATTATGTGAAAAACTATTCGCAGGCATTGTCCTGTCTGACTCTGCGCCCTTGTTATTACTATGCTTAACTACAGCTTATCTTTGTTATAAGAATATATTGCTTCATAAAAGCAGTGGCTTAATGCATAAATACTCAACGCTGATGCAGAACAGGCTTTTAGTGGTGAAGTAAAAAGAATAATTCACTATTGAAATGGTTAATTAAATGTAAATACAATGCCGCAATTGCTGAAATGCAAAACAATATGTGCTTTCGTTAAATGAAAGCAAGGATGCAAAAATTACCTGGCATGCGGTATCGAGAGGGAATGTGCAATGACAGTCGAAAATAAAGTAGAACGCGGTTTGTTTGATGAGGTGATGGTCCCTTGTTATAACCCAATGGAAATGATTCCAGTCAAGGGCGAAGGTGCTCGTGTTTGGGATCAGGAAGGCAAAGAGTACATCGACTTTGCTGGTGGTATCGCCGTGAGCTGTCTGGGTCATTGTCACCCTGCAATGGTTAACGCTCTGACGGAGCAAGGCCAAAAACTGTGGCATCTAAGTAATGTCATGACAAACGAACCTGCGCTTCGCTTGGCGAAGAAGCTGACAGAGGTGAGCTTTGCAGAAAAAGTGTTCTTCGCTAATTCAGGCGCAGAAGCAAACGAAGCGGCGCTAAAGCTGGCACGTCGCTATGCGGCTGACAAGTTTGGTCCTGAGAAATCTGAAATCATCGCGTTCAAGCAAGGCTTCCACGGTCGTACTTTCTTTACTGTCACAGTGGGTGGGCAAGAAGCTTACTCGGACGGTTTTGGTCCTAAGCCTGGCGATGTTACTCATCTGCCGTACAATGATGTGGAAGCACTACGCGCGCACATTTCTGACCGTACTTGTGCGATCATGATGGAACCGCTTCAAGGTGAAGGCGGTATCATCTCTCCAACCGATGAGTTCGTTCAAACGGTTCGTGAATTGTGTGATAAGCACAACGCGCTGCTTATCTTTGACGAAGTTCAGACGGGTAACGGTCGTACTGGTCACTTCTATGCTTACCAAGGTCTGGGTGTCACACCAGATATTCTGAGCACAGCGAAATCGCTCGGTGGTGGTTTCCCTATCGGCGCGATGTTGACAACTACAGAGCTGGCTAAACATCTGAAAATTGGTACACACGGTTCAACGTACGGTGGTAACCCACTCGCGTGTGCGGTTGCTGAAGCGGTTGTTGATGTTGTCAGCACACCAGAAACTCTAGCGGGTGTTGCAGAGCGTGAAGCGCTGTTCCGTGACGGATTAACTAAACTTAATGATAAATACCAAATCTTCGCTGAAGTACGTGGTAAAGGTCTTCTACTTGGTGCTGCTCTGAATGATGAATGGCAAGGCCGCGCGCGAGATGTACTGGTTGCAGCAGGCAAAGAAGGCCTGATGGTGCTAGTGGCTGGCGCAAATGTGGTTCGCTTTACGCCTTCACTGGTTATCAGCAAAGAAGAAATCGCAGAAGGATTAGCAAAACTAGATAAAGCACTCGCCACTCTAGTTAAATAATAAACAAACTGGGAGAGCTGTATCGCAACAGCTCTCCCAATACCAGTGCTATCGGTCATGTGTTTGGGTAGTTACTCAGGAAAAATTGCTTAGAACAAGGCGTAGCTTGCAGCAAGCTAGCGGGCCTAACTTCAAAAACTACAACGTAGTGATTAGCGATTTGCCAGCAACAACAAATAGATGACCGATAGCATTGGTATCCTGCATCAGGAGGGAGTATCGATGCTGGTTGTTCGCCCTATAGCAATGTCGGACTACGATGCGCTGCACACTTGTGCGGTTGAGTCGGGTCATGGATTCACATCTCTTCCGGTTAACGAGGAACTGTTAACCAACCGTATTACTCATTCTGAGTACAGCTTTGCCAAGCCTAATGTAACGGAACCGGGTGACGAAGGTTACTTAATGGTCGGTTTCGATAGTGAAACTGGTGAAGTGGCTGGTTGTACTGGTATTGAAGCTTCAATAGGTTGGGATGTACCGTTTTATTCTTACCACATCAGTACCATAGTGCATTCATCACCAAAATTGGGGGTGAATAATGTGGTTAAACTGTTGACCTTCGGTAATAACTACACAGGTTGCAGTGAGATCTGTACTTTGTTCTTGCGCCCGAATTTCCGTGGTGGCTTAAATGGCCGTTTGATGTCTAAATGTCGTTTTCTCATGATGGCAGAGCACCCGCATCGTTTCTCTAAAACGGTGTTTGCTGAGATGCGTGGCGTGTCCGATGAAAATGGTAACTCGCCATTCTGGCAGTGGTTGCAAGAGCATTTCTTCTCGATTGATTTCACTATGGCCGATTACCTGACGGGTATCGGCAAGAAAGGCTTTATCGCCGACCTAATGCCTAAGTTGCCGATTTATATCAACTTGCTGAGCAAAGAGGCTCAGGCCGTAATTGGTCAGGTTCACGAAAATACCAAGCCTGCATTGCGCTTGCTTGAGAAAGAAGGCTTCACTTGCCGTAACTACGTCGATATCTTTGATGGCGGCCCGTCGGTAGAGTGTGATGTGCGTAATATTGAGTCGGTCCGCCACTCATTCCGCGCGAAAATCACCATTGCTGAGCACACCAGCTCGCAAGATTACCTTATCTCAAACACGTCGTTTGAAAACTTCCGTGCCGTGGCTGCTAAAGCCGCGTATGACCAAGCTTCTGAGTCTGTGATTCTATCACCGGATGTTGCCAAAGCATTGGAAGTCAACGAAGGCGAATACGTTCGCATGCTAGCTCAGTAATCGAAAGGAACAGAAACATGACACATTGGATTGCAGGCGAGTGGCTTGCAGGGCAAGGCGAAGCGATGAACTCGACCAGCCCATACAACAATGAAGTAATCTGGCAAGGTGACAGTGCGTCACCTGCGCAGGTTGAAGCGGCCGTCAGTGCAGCACGCAGCGCCTTCCTTAGCTGGAAGAAAATGACTTATGCTGAGCGTGAGGCTATCGTTCTGGCCTTTGCCGAAAAAGTTAAAGAAAACAGCGAGCAAATCGCTGAAATCATTGCAAAAGAAACCGGAAAGCCTATTTGGGAAACACGCACAGAAGCGGCTGCGATGGCGGGTAAGATCGGGATTTCTATCCGTGCTTACCATGAGCGTACGGGTGAAGCAACACGTGAAGCGGCAGGCAACCAGATTGTTCTACGTCACCGTCCTCTAGGTGTGATGGCAGTATTCGGCCCTTATAACTTCCCTGGTCATTTACCAAATGGCCACATTGTTCCGGCACTGCTTGCTGGTAACACGGTCGTGTTTAAGCCTTCAGAGCAAACGCCACTCACCGGCGAGTTCGCGATGAAACTATGGCAACAAGCAGGCTTACCAGCAGGTGTAATCAACCTTGTTCAGGGCGCGAAGGAAACTGGTGTTGCTCTGGCAGATTCGAAAGGTATTGATGGCGTATTGTTCACGGGTAGTGCAAACACAGGTCATATCCTGCACCGTCAGTTTGCAGGGCAGCCGGGTAAAATGTTGGCGCTAGAAATGGGTGGTAACAACCCTATGGTGATCTCTGAGAACTATGGCGAGTTGGATGCAACCGTGTATACCATTATTCAGTCTGCTTTCATTAGTGCAGGTCAACGTTGTACTTGTGCCCGTCGCCTTTACGTACCTGTTGGTGAGAAAGGTGATCAACTGGTGAGCAAGCTGGTTGAAGCAACACAAAAGATTCGTGTTGATCAGCCATTTGCTGAGCCTGCACCATTTATGGGCCCTCAGATTTCTAAAGCAGCGGCTGACTTTATTCTTAATGCGCAAACAAACTTGCAAAGCCTTGGCGGTGTGAGCTTGCTGGAAGCGAAAGCGGGTGAAGCAGCGTTCGTTTCTCCTGGCATCATTGATGTAACACCAATCGCTGATCTGCCAGATGAAGAGTATTTTGGACCACTACTGCAAGTGGTGCGTTACCAAGGCTTAGAGAAAGCCGTTGAACTGGCAAACGATACGCGCTTTGGCTTATCGGCGGGGCTGGTTTCAACCGATGACAGTGAGTGGGATTACTTTGTTGACCACATTCGCGCAGGTATCGTCAATCGCAACCGTCAGCTAACTGGCGCAAGCGGTGATGCACCATTCGGTGGTCCAGGTGCTTCGGGTAACTTACGCCCAAGTGCTTACTACGCAGCAGATTACTGCGCATACCCAATGGCATCAATGGAAGGTGGGGAAACTCTACTACCTGCTACATTGAGCCCGGGTGTTGAGTTATAAAAATATTTTAAGGGTTTCCCTTACCGCCTCCCTTTTGGGGAGGCTTTTAAACGTCACAGGTTGAAGGCTATCTGATCAGATTTCTGGACAAATTTGGTCAGATAGCCTCATTTATAAAATTATATAAACAATAAATATAACTCCGTTAACGTAGACAAACCCAAACAAGGAGGCGTTATGACGCCACAAGTTTTATTCCAGTCGTTATGGAATGACTATATTCAACGCTTATGTCCCTCTGCTGATAAAGTTCACCATCTGCTTCAGGAAAATGAGCCATTGATTAATGACCACATTGCGCTGCGTACATTTAATGTCGCACCTCTAGGTATTGAGACTCTGGCCAAACCGTTTATCGACGTTGGCTACAAGCCATGCGGTGATTACGAGTTCGAAAGTAAGAAGTTAGTGGCGAAGCACTTTGAGCATCCAGACCCGAAACAGCCAAAAGTTTTTATCAGTGAACTAAAAGTGAACGAGTGTTCTCCAGAGCTTCAGGCTATCGTTGCCAAGCTGGTTGAGCAATTGGATACCGATAAGCTAAAAGGTCATGAGTTCTTGTCTGGTGGGCGTCTATGGGATCTGAGTTTTTCTGATTATCAGCTGCTGGCAAAAGAGAGTGAATACGCTTCTTGGCTAGCGGCACACGGCTACGGTGCTAACCACTTTACGGTTAGTGTAAATCAGCTGGACGCTTTTGAAGAAGTGAAAGGTGTTAATGACCACCTACGTGAAGCTGGCTTTACGATCAATGAATCAGGCGGTGAAGTGAAAGGCTCGCCAGACGTGCTGCTTGAGCAATCTTCTACTATGGCGGATAAAGTGCCAGTGACCTTCACTGAAGGTACTGAGATGGTTCCTGGTGGCTTCTATGAGTTTGCTAAGCGTTACCCAATGAGCAACGGTGAACTCTACCCTGGGTTTGTTGCCGCTTCCGCTGATAAGATTTTCGAAAGTACCAACGGTTAGTAGAAAGCCCTAAAGTACACTTCGCTTGAGAGAATTGAGCAGGTAGCCAGTCATGGAGTGTTCCTGCTCACTCGACTATGCTGATAGAGAATGAAACAGCCCCGATAGTCGGGGCTGTTTTGTTTATTCTTGTTCTTGCTTGGCCAGATGGGCATAAGGCGTACCCATCACCGTTGTTTGGCCGTTAGCCATGGAATCGTCGAATTTTATCGCGTCTTTAGCAAACAGGTTGATAACGGTCGAACCTAACTTGAAACGGCCCATTTCTTCGCCTTTCTTAAGAATCACGGCTTTGTCCCCTTCGCTTGGGTAATCCCATTTGTAGACCGTATTGCCGCGTGGCGGGGTAATCGTGCCAGCCCAGATTTGCTCTATACTACCGACGATCGTTGCACCCACCAGCACTTGAGCCATTGGACCAAATGCGGTATCGAAGACACACACCACACGCTCATTACGAGCAAACAGGTTTGGAACATTTTCAGCGGTCAGAGGGTTGACTGAAAACAGATCGCCCGGCACGTAGATCATCTGACGCAGTGTACCATCACATGGCATATGGACTCGGTGGTAGTCACGTGGTGACAGGTAAAGTGTTGCAAATTCACCGTCGGCGAACTCTTCTGCTAGCTCAGCATTGCCACCCAGTAGCTCCTGCGCTGAAAAATCGTGACCTTTTGCTTGAATCAGCTTGCCGTCAGAAATTGGACCAAACTGACTGACGCATGCATCTGCAGGGTGGGTGATAATAGACTCGCCTTCAGTGATCGGGCGCGCGCCTTCTTTCAACTCACGAACAAAAAAGTCGTTGAAAGTTTTGAAGTGCTTGGGATCTGAGTGCTTAGCCTCGTCCATATTGACATTGTATTGCTTGATGAACCAGCGAATGATAGCTGTGGTTAGGCCGCCAGCTTTTGCGGATGCCAGCTTACCGACGAGACGGGTTAAGCCGTGTTGAGGGATCCAGTATTGCAGTCCAACTTTTATCTTATCCATTGTCATTAATTCCAATGCTAACTGTATGTTTGCTTACTTTTGGGCGCGAGATACTACTTAAATTTGTTAACGAAGTCAGTATCTAGCACCGATGATTTGTGCAAGAAGCCGTTACAGATCGGCTTTTTTACTGCGTGAGTACTGACGGTTGGCTTTCACTTCCGCCATACTCTCGAGGATGCGATGATAGTTTTCGAAGCGTACTTCACTGATCTCGCCACTTTCAACGGCTTCGCGCAGCACGCAGCCAGGGTCATCATTATGCTTACAGTCTCGAAACTTACACCCACCTAAATAGCGGCGAAATTCAACGAATGCTTTGGTCACGTCTTCTGCGTCTAAGTGCCATAAACCAAATTCACGCACTCCGGGAGAATCAATCAAATCACCACCTGTCGGGATATGATACAGGCGCGAGGCGGTTGTAGTGTGTTGACCTAGCCCCGAGTTTTCAGAGACTTCACCTTCTTCGACATTAAATTCAGGCATAAGTGCGTTGACGAGGCTTGATTTACCCACACCTGACTGGCCGACAAAAATATTGGTGCGATCTTTGAGTTCAGCCTCCAGCGCAGCGATACCCTCGCCAGTTTGCTTACTCACAAACAGTACTTTGTAACCGATACGTTCGTATTCACTGAGCCACTCTTGATATAAGGCTCGCTGCTCATCTTCCAGCAAGTCAATTTTATTCAGTACGAGTAACGGAGAAATGTTGAGTGTTTCTGATGCGACCAAGTAGCGATCAATAATATTCAGTGACAGCTCAGGCAATACCGAAGAAACAATGATCATTTGATCGACGTTAGCCGCGACAGGCTTTAAACCATCGTAATAATCAGGACGAGTCAAAACGGAAGTACGTGGCTCAACAGCCTCGACAACACCATTGATGCCTTCCATAGACTCCAGTCCAGCGCGCCAAATCACCTTGTCGCCAGAAACTAAGGTCTCGATACCGCGGCGCAAATTGCAGCGCTGGACTTCGCCACTTTCGATATCTTCAATGTCGGCATGTTGGCCGAAACGTGTTATCACTAGACCTTTCTGGGCTGTACCCAACATGGACTCTTCCCATTGAACGGAATCTTCCTTGGTGAGTTTTCGCTTTTGGTTGCTCCTAACTCGTCTAACTTGACCTTTGGTTAGTTTTTTCTTCTTTGCCACAATTTGTCTACTTAACTTAATTCGCCTTGATGGATCCTAGGATAACTACCCTGAAGATCAGAATTTGGGTATAGTACCTCTTTTAGCATAAAACCAATAGGCAACGATTTATGTCCTTTAGCGATCAAAATTTGATTTGGATTGATCTCGAGATGACAGGTTTAGACCCGGAAACCCATAAAGTCATCGAAATCGCTACTATCGTCACGGATGGTGAGTTGAATATTTTAGCTGAAGGACCGGTACTTGCCATTCACCAATCAGAACAAGAGCTGGCCAAGATGGATGAGTGGTGTACGACCACACATACTGGCAGTGGCTTAGTCGAGCGTGTACGTGCTAGTGATGTAAATGAGCAGGAAGCGGTTCGTCAGACAATTGAATTCCTTGAGCAATGGGTGCCGAAGGGGATGTCCCCAATATGTGGTAACAGTGTTGGCCAAGATCGCCGCTTTTTGTATAAGCACATGCCTGAACTGGAAACGTATTTCCACTATCGCTATATCGATGTCAGTACACTGAAGGAGTTGACACGTCGTTGGAAGCCTGAGGTATTAGAGGGCTTTTCTAAGAAAGGAAGCCACTTAGCTTTGGATGACATTCGTGAGTCAATTTCTGAGTTAAAGTACTATCGCCAAACAATTTTTAACATCTAATATCAGCAACTCTTTATCAAAGATGATGATGGAAAAGCCAAGCTTAGATGGAAAAATATTCTAATCTGTGTGCTTTTTCATCAAACAGAAAAAAAACGCCTTTTTTTTGCTGGAAGGACTTGCATCACAAAAAAATGCTCTTATAATTCGCAGCCCTAAACGACGAAAACGTTGTTGATGCGACACTAGCTCAGTTGGTAGAGCGCAACCTTGCCAAGGTTGAGGTCACGAGTTCGAACCTCGTGTGTCGCTCCAAATTAAGAAGCTTTCATCATGCTTTGAATGATGATTACGGACGCGGGGTGGAGCAGCTTGGTAGCTCGTCGGGCTCATAACCCGAAGGTCGTCGGTTCAAATCCGGCCCCCGCAACCAAATTTTAAGGTGTTGTGATTCGCTAGCTCGTCGGGCTCAGCCATTCATAAAGCCTAGCGAAGGTTATCGATTCAAATCTAGCCTCCGTAACCAAGTGCGACACTAGCTCAGTTGGTAGAGCGCAACCTTGCCAAGGTTGAGGTCACGAGTTCGAACCTCGTGTGTCGCTCCAAATTTATAGGCCTTCATCATGCCTTAAATGATGAATACGGACGCGGGGTGGAGCAGCTTGGTAGCTCGTCGGGCTCATAACCCGAAGGTCGTCGGTTCAAATCCGGCCCCCGCAACCAAATTTTAAGGTGTTGTGATTCGCTAGCTCGTCGGGCTCAGTCATTCATGAAACNTACGGACGCGGGGTGGAGCAGCTTGGTAGCTCGTCGGGCTCATAACCCGAAGGTCGTCGGTTCAAATCCGGCCCCCGCAACCAAATTTTAAGGTGTTGTGATTCGCTAGCTCGTCGGGCTCAGTCATTCATGAAACCTAGCGAAGGTTATCGATTCAAATCTAGCCTCCGCAACCAAATGCGACACTAGCTCAGTTGGTAGAGCGCAACCTTGCCAAGGTTGAGGTCACGAGTTCGAACCTCGTGTGTCGCTCCAAATTAAAAAGCTTTCATCATGCTTTGAATGATGACTACGGACGCGGGGTGGAGCAGCTTGGTAGCTCGTCGGGCTCATAACCCGAAGGTCGTCGGTTCAAATCCGGCCCCCGCAACCAAATTTTAAGGTGTTGTGATTCGCTAGCTCGTCGGGCTCAGTCATTCATGAATGATGACTACGGACGCGGGGTGGAGCAGCTTGGTAGCTCGTCGGGCTCATAACCCGAAGGTCGTCGGTTCAAATCCGGCCCCCGCAACCAAATTTTAAGGTGTTGTGATTCGCTAGCTCGTCGGGCTCAGCCATTCATAAAATCTAGCGAAGGTTATCGATTCAAATCTAGCCTCCGCAACCAATGCGACACTAGCTCAGTTGGTAGAGCGCAACCTTGCCAAGGTTGAGGTCACGAGTTCGAACCTCGTGTGTCGCTCCAAATTCTTCTCAGACCACAAATGTCTGAATCGACCTCATTGGTCACCGCTCTTTATCTAATGCTGTGAAGCATAAACCAATCAAAAATCATATTAAGTCCTCCGAATAGGTGGGCATTTTTATGTCTAAAAATCAAATCAGTACGAGGTGTGCTTATTTATATCTTGATGACAAGCCTCGGTGAGTCAGGGTTAGCTGTAAAGATTAACAGAGTTATCCACAAAATTTATATTGTGGATAAGTTGGTGGGTAACCTGATTATTTTCACAAATAAGTGTGGCTGAGAAATGATCTTTTGTTTTATGAAAGTTTCTTTCTAGTTGGATATTTTTTTGTAAGTTACTGTATTTATTTAATATTATTAATATTCACTACAACTTATAGAGAATCTCATTCGATCATTAAGTGATTGTTTTTTGATCTTAGTCATTTATAGCTAATGTGATTAACTTCTTCAGCTGAAAGAAAACAAGCAATCGCCCTTTGTTTTTTCCACATTTTCATTTTTAGAGCTAAATCAAACTCTGCTGAAGAAAGTTAGGCAAAGTTTATGCATCTCTGGGAAGCCCTTTCTGTACAATTCGAATGAGCCTATTGAGCTTAGTCGAAGAGTTAGGAACCTGAGCAATTTGTTGCTCCAATGCCCAGCGAATATGTTCATCTAATAGGTCATTTAATCCTAAGCGTTGTTTGAGTGCCTCAATAATATTAGCTGAATATGGCGCATTGCCCATGGCGATCGATAAATTTCTTAGCCATTGAATATAACCGATTCTACGAATGGCTGAGCCTTGCATATTGTTGAGGAAGGTTTCTTCATCCCATTCAAATAGAGCTAGGAGGTCAGGTGAAGTTAGAGCTTGCCGACGATGGAAGTCTTCCTGCTCTGTGACATCAGAAAACCGATTCCATGGGCAAACCAACTGGCAATCGTCGCATCCGTAAATACGGTTGCCCATCGGCTTACGAAACTCTTCTGGGATTACACCATCGAACTCAATCGTCAGATAAGAAATACAACGACGAGCATCGACCACTCCATCCTCGATGATGGCCTGAGTGGGGCAAGAAGTCATACAGGCGGTGCATTTACCACAGTCACCCTGATGAACGTCATCAACAGGCAAAGGCAGGTCAATCAGTAGTTCGCCAAGGAAGAACCATGAACCACAATCTTTATCTAGAATGAGAGAGTGTTTTCCCGTCCAGCCTAGGCCTGCTTTTTGAGCTAAGGGACGTTCAAGTATCGGCGCTGAATCGACAAAAGGGCGGTAGCCGAACTGGCCCACTTCCTGTTCTATTTTTTTGCCAAGTTTCTTTAACTGATTACGTACCAGCTTGTGGTAATCGCGACCCAGTGCATAGCGGCTAATATAAGCTTGGGTAGGATCTGCTAGATTGGCTGCAAACAAGGCTTCAGGGGGAAGGTAGTCCATACGAACACTAATGACGCGTATTGTTCCTGGTAACAGCTCAGCCGGTCGCGCACGCATCATACCGTGACGAGCCATCCAGTCCATTTCACCGTGGTGTCCAGCATCAAGCCACTTTTGTAACGCAGCTTCATGTTCACTCAGGTCAATATCGCAAATACCGGCCTTTTGGAAGCCAAGCTCTTTTGCCCAAACTTTGATCTTGTTTGCGAGCTCTTGGTAGTTCATTCTAATGACTCTGGTGAAATGGGGAGCGGATCTTAACGGATCTTTTTCGTTGAATCTAGACGCGAAAACGAAGAAGTCTTGGCAGAATTACAGGAATTTGGCTTTTACTTACACAACAGACCTTGTCTCTCAATTCCAACCCAGTTTACTATTCCTGTTCTTTTGATTTTTATATAGTCACCCACTAGAGATTGATCTTCATGACCACGAAACATTTTGCCCTTAAAGATGAACACGCAACGATTCAATTAGGGACAGTCTTGGCAAACCTATGCTCTCAACAAACGACCATCTATTTGCATGGTGATTTGGGTGCGGGTAAAACGACGTTCAGTCGCGGGTTTGTACGTGCACTGGGTCATCAGGGCAATGTAAAAAGTCCAACCTATACATTGGTAGAACCGTACCAGTTGGACCAATGGCAGGTGTATCACTTTGATCTGTATCGCTTAGCTGACCCAGAAGAACTCGAGTTTATGGGAATCCGAGATTACTTTACTCCTGATGCAATCTGCTTAGTTGAGTGGCCAGAGAAAGGCCAAGGTTTACTACCTTGTGCTGATTTAGATATTGAACTGCGCTATGACGGTGAAGCGCGTGTGGTCGATCTCACCGCCAATAATAGTTATGGTTCTAAATTACTTGAGCAGTTGGAGTTATGATAATCAGTAAATTTGTTCGAGCTGTCTCTGTTTCTCTTCTTTTCGTTCTGTTTCTTTTGCCCATACGCGTGTGGGCAAATGCTCTGGAAAGCATACGTGTTTGGCCTTCTCCAGATGAAACCCGTGTCGTAATCGACTTGGCTTCCGAAGCCGAATACAGCTATTTTACGCTTAGCAGCCCAGAACGTTTGGTTGTCGATCTACCGCGAACTTCGCTTAATACCAAATTGCCGATCAATGTGTCGGATAGCCCTGTATTGAAGAAAATACGTAAAAGTTCACCCCCACAAAAGGGCACTTATCGTTTGGTGTTTGAACTCAAGCGTAAAGTGGCACCGCGCTTATTTAAGTTAGCGCCCACTCCTGGTGGACAGTATGGTCATCGACTCGTGATTGATCTGCCGCATGGCACTTCCACTACCTCTTCCGCCAAGATTTCGTCCAACTCTTCACCTCAAGTGAATAGAGATGCTTCCCAGTTATTAGGCATTGCGGACATTGTGGTCGCTATTGATGCTGGTCATGGTGGTGAAGATCCAGGCTCTATTGGCCCAAGTCGCAAGTATGAAAAGCACGCCACTTTGGCGATTTCTAAGAAAATTGCTGCTCAGATTAATGCTGTTCCAGGAATGAAGGCCGTTTTGACTCGTCGCGGGGATTATTTTGTCAATCTCAATAAACGCTCCGAGATTGCACGTGGCAATAAAGCGCACTTATTGGTATCAATTCATGCTGATGGTTTCCGTAGCCCTCAACCTCGTGGGGGATCTGTATTTGTTCTGAATACCCGCCGTGCGAATTCAGAAATTGCACGCTGGGTAGAAAATCATGAAGAACAGTCTCAGTTATTAGGCGGAGCGGGGGAAGTTCTTTCGAAAAACACCAGAGACAGAAACATCAGCCAGACATTGTTAGATTTGCAGTTTAGTCATTCACAAAAAGAAGGCTATAAACTGGCGACAAAGATCCTAAAACAGATGAGCCGTGCGGGGATAAGGCTACATAAAAAACAGCCAGTGAATGCAAGCCTCGCGGTATTGAAGTCTCCCGATATTCCTTCAGTGCTTGTTGAAACCGGTTTTATTACGAATCCAACCGAAGAAAAACTGCTCTTCCAGCGTAGCCATCAAGATAAATTGGCCAGAGCGTTGACGAAAGCGATTGTCGAATACTTCGAAGCTAACCCTCCTGAGGGGACTTTGTTTGCGAACCGAGGGAAGACGATCAAGCATAAAGTGAAACGAGGTGAGTCGCTTTCTGTGATTGCTAAGAAGTACGGTACAACGACGAAGGCCATTATGCAGTCCAATAAGCTGAAAAGCTCTGGTTTAGCGATTGGTCAGGTATTGACCATTCCTGGCTCCAAAGGCGCAGTGCCTGTACCTAAAGTGACGAACCCTGTGGAAACTAAGACCATCACGCACGTGGTTCAGAGTGGGGAATATCTCGGTAAGATTGCTGAGCGATATAAAGTCTCAGTTGCCCATATTAAACGAGAAAATAAATTGCGCTCGGATACACTTAAACTTGGCCAAAAGCTACGCATTACAGTGAGTTTGAAAGATCAGCCGCTGCGCAAGCATAAGGTGAAGCGGGGTGAGTTCTTAGGCAAAATTGCCAGCCAATACGATGTCAGTGTCGGTGCGATCCGTAAGGCAAATAACTTGCGTTCGGACGAATTGGCGATAGGGCAAGTTTTGGTGATTCCGAATAAGTAGCTATTGGTATGACGATTAAGATTCTTCCAGCGCGGCTGGCTAACCAAATTGCGGCAGGGGAAGTGGTTGAGAGGCCGGCTTCTGTGGTCAAAGAGCTGGTTGAAAATAGTTTAGACTCTGGCGCGACCCGAATTGATGTTGATATCGAAAAAGGTGGTGCTAAGCTCATTCGTGTGCGTGATAACGGTAAAGGGATCATTAAAGATGAACTTGGACTAGCACTGAGTCGTCATGCCACGTCAAAGATCCACACTTTGGACGATCTGGAAGCGATCATGAGCCTAGGCTTTCGCGGTGAAGCGCTGGCCAGTATCAGTTCAGTTTCTCGTCTTACTCTGACTTCTCGTCCAGCGACACAAGATCAAGCTTGGTCTGCTTACAGCGAAGGCCGTGAGATGGCGGTCAAGTTGCAACCCACAGCACACCCTATTGGCACCTCTGTTGAAGTCTTGGATTTGTTTTTTAATACGCCGGCACGACGTAAATTTCTTCGCACAGAAAAGACTGAGTTCACTCATATCGATGAGCTGCTAAAGCGAATTGCCTTGAGTCGGTTTGATGTCACGATCAATTTGCGACACAACGGCAAGGTGATTAAACAGTACCGAGCGGCGAAGACTCAGCTCCAAGAAGAAAAACGCATTGCAGCTGTGTGTGGTAACCCGTTCGTGCGTAATATGTTGAAAATCGAACTCGAACATCAGGGGCTAAAGTTACATGGCTGGATCACAACACCTGAAGGTGCTCGTCAACAAAGTGATCTGCAGTATTGCTATGTGAATGGGCGGATGATGCGTGATAAATTGATCAATCACGCAATTCGTCAAAGCTATGAAAGCAGTCTACGGCCAGATCAGTTTGCGACTTATGTGTTATTTATTGAAATCGACCCACACCAAGTGGATGTCAATGTTCACCCAGCAAAACACGAGGTTCGTTTTCACCAAGCTCGCTTGGTTCACGATTTTATTTATCAGGCACTCAGTGACGCTCTAGTACAAAGTGCCCACATTGATAAACCTGAAATCAATGCATCCGCTTTCCACACGGAAAAGGATACGCACACACAGGCAGAAAGTTCAGCACCTGCTGACTCTGTCAGCCATGATGTGCCTGAGGCTGTCTATCAAGCAATAGAGAAAGTTCCGGCTTATCCTGGGCAGCAAGACTATCAAGAAAAACGTCAGGCTCAACAGGTGAGAGAATCGATTCCAAGAGGTGACTGGGTTGAATCACGCTCGTCCTCTAAGCCTAAGGTTGCATCCGAAGAAAGATACGGAGAACCTGCGCCAAGCAAGCAGGAAGTCAAAGCATATAAGGAGTTATTAACAACTCCTTATCTCCCTCAAACCAGTCCAAGCATCGAATTGGGTGCGGAGGTTGCTCGTTCATGTTTAACATCCGAGCAGGTTTCTCAATCCATTGACGCGCTGGGCAAAGCGATTTGTGTGACTCAAGGACAATATGTGCTGATGGGAGATAAACAGGGGGCGAGATTAGTTTCACTGGCGAAAGCGGAATGGTTGCGTATTAAAGGGCAGTTATCGACCACTGGCGGTGGACTAAAAAGCCAGCCGCTGCTGGTCCCTTTGTCATTGAAGCTCAGCACAGTGCAGATTGAAGCCGCTCAGATTCACCAAGAAGCATTACTCCAGTTTGGTATAGAGCTGAAAAATCGTCATGCATCTGCGTTGATGGTGATGGGGGTACCTCAACCACTTCGTCAGCAAAACTTGCAACAATTGATACCAGATCTGTTATCTTACGCCGCTTTGACGTCAGAGAGTGGGCAGAGATTGCAGCTCTCTGATTGGCTAACGAACCACGTCACACAGGTAAAAAACGACTACACTTTGTCGGAGGCGATACAAGTCATCGCTGAGATAGAGCAGTTGTGGCAAGGTAACCTCCCTTTGGATGACCGCAGCTTTGTGTATCCTGTTGATTTTTCTGCAACGATTGCAGCGATGAAGTTATGAATAATGAACTACCTTTGGCTCTTTTTTTAATGGGGCCAACCGCCTCTGGCAAAACCGACCTAGCTATCCGCTTGCGGAGAAAATATCCAGTAGAGATTATTTCTGTTGATTCTGCTTTGATTTACAAAGGGATGGATATAGGCACCGCGAAGCCAGATGAACAAGAGCAAGCACAGGCTCCACATCGACTGATTGATATTCTTGACCCAAGTGAAGCATACTCGGCAGCCGACTTTCGTCGTGATGCATTAAATGAAATGCATCACATTGTTGAGCAAGGAAAAATTCCATTGCTGGTAGGGGGCACCATGCTCTACTACAAAGCACTACTGGAAGGTTTATCACCTCTTCCGGCTGCAAACTCTGAAATACGCCAGCAAATTGAGCAGGAAGCATTGACTCATGGCTGGGACGTACTGCACGATCAACTCAAAGAGATCGATCCTGTTTCCGCTGAACGAATCCACCGAAATGATCCACAAAGATTGTCTAGGGCATTGGAAGTTTATCGAATTTCAGGTAAAACTCTTACTGAACTAACTCAAACGAAAGGTGAAAGCCTGCCGTTTAGAGTGAAACAGTTCGCGATAGCTCCCAAGGAAAGGGCAGAACTCCACCGCCGAATTGAGTTGAGATTCGACAAAATGATAGAAGCAGGGTTTGAACAGGAGATGCGAGGGCTGTACGCCCGAGACGATCTTCACGCTGATCTTCCTTCTATTCGTTGTGTCGGTTATCGGCAAATGTGGGACTATTTGGATGGGAATTGCACACTTGAAGATGCCATTTTTAAAGGTATCTGTGCGACCCGCCAGTTGGCCAAGCGACAAATCACCTGGTTGCGCAGCTGGGATGATTTAACTTGGTTAGATAGCGAAAACATAGAACAGGCTCTAGAAACCGTATCAAATGCCATAGCGTCTGAAGGTTTTAGCCGTGTATAATGTGATCGCTTTTGCGTGAATGTGCTCTGTAAAGGATCTGTTACTTGAAATTTGCTAGCAAAGCCGTCATAACAGGTAACGACAGGGTGTTTTTTATTCGTTTAGCTCAGATGCAAAGGCGCACCTAGTTTTTTCAGTGCACCACTAGCTAAATAACTAGAACAAAATTACAAAATAAGGAAAATAAAATGGCTAAGGGGCAATCTCTTCAAGACCCATTCTTAAATGCATTACGTCGTGAACGTATCCCAGTATCAATCTACCTAGTAAATGGAATTAAACTTCAAGGTCAGATTGAATCTTTCGATCAATTTGTGATCTTGCTGAAAAATACAGTAAATCAGATGGTATATAAACATGCTATCTCGACAGTTGTTCCTGCTCGTCCAGTTAGCCACCACAGCGGTGAGCGTCCTCAGGGCGGCGAGCGTCAGCAAGAGAAATCAGAAGATTAATTCTCTGAAAAAGAAAATTAGTATTATTTTAAGGAGTTGATTGCTTGTTTGACCGTTATGAAGCCGGTGAGCGAGCCGTACTTGTTCATATCAACTTCACGCAAGAAGGGGAGTGGGAAGATCTCAGTGAATTTGAAATGCTGGTATCTTCGGCTGGAGTCTCATCGTTACAAGTTGTAACCGGCAGTCGCCAGTCACCACACCCTAAATACTATGTCGGAGAGGGTAAAGCTCAGGAAATTGCCCAAGCGGTGCAACTTGCTGGCGCTGATATAGTGATATTCAATCACGCCCTCTCTCCTGCCCAAGAACGTAACCTAGAATCGTTGTGTAAATGTCGAGTGCTTGATCGCACCGGTCTTATCTTAGATATTTTTGCCCAACGCGCCCGAACACATGAAGGTAAATTACAAGTTGAGCTTGCTCAACTTCGTCATATTTCTACTCGACTTATTCGCGGTTGGACGCACCTTGAACGACAAAAAGGTGGTATTGGTTTACGTGGTCCAGGTGAAACTCAGCTAGAAACTGACCGACGTTTATTGCGTGATCGTATAAAGACTATTTTGCGCCGCTTGGAAAAGGTGGCAAAACAGCGTGAACAAGGTCGCCGAGCCAGAAATCGAGCGGAAATCCCAACGATTTCTCTGGTTGGTTATACCAACGCGGGTAAATCCACCATGTTTAACCGCATTACTGAAGCGGGCGTATATGCAGCTGACCAGCTGTTTGCCACTTTGGATCCAACGTTGAGAAAGATTGAGCTTGCGGATGTAGGGACAGCCATTTTAGCTGACACGGTTGGGTTCATCCGACATTTACCCCATGATCTGGTTGCTGCTTTCAAAGCAACCCTGCAAGAAACTCAGGAAGCTGACATTTTGTTACATGTTGTCGATGCCAGTGATGAGCGTTTTCGTGAGAATATTCAGGCTGTTCATGAAGTGCTTGAAGAGATCGATGCCCATGAGGTGCCGGCTCTTCTAGTGATGAACAAAATTGACAATCTCGAAGATCAGAAACCTCGCATTGAAAGGGACGAAGAAGGTATTCCTCGTGCCGTTTGGGTTTCGGCAATGGAAGGCATTGGTATTGAACTGCTATTTGAAGCCCTGACTGAGCGTTTAGCCAGTCAAATGGTTCAGTATCAATTGCGAATTCCGCCACAACATCAGGGGCGTATTCGTAGTACATTCTTCCAAATGAAATGTATTCAACGAGAAGAGTATGATCAGGATGGTAACTTGTTGATTGATGTTCGCATGCAGCAAGTGGATTGGTCTAGACTTGAAAAAAGAGAAGGGGCAGTTTTACGTGACTTTATAGTTACTTAAATGACTGCTACAGTATAACGTCATATCAAATGATGGAGCTTTCTAATGGCGTGGAATGAGCCTGGTAATAACAACGGCAACAATGGCCGCGATAACGACCCTTGGGGGAGTAATAATCGTGGTAATAAAGGTGGCCGTGATCAAGGACCGCCAGACTTAGACGAAGTATTTAATAAACTGAGTCAGAAACTGGGTGGAAAGTTTGGTGGTGGAAAAGGAGGCAAAGGATCTTCTATCGGCGGTGGCGGCGGTGCACTAGGTTTTGGTGTCATTGCAGTAATCGCGATAGCAATCTGGTTCTTCGCTGGCTTTTACACCATCGGTGAAGCTGAGCGTGGTGTCGTTCTACGACTGGGTAAATACGATCGAATCGTAGATCCTGGTCTGAACTGGCGTCCTCGCTTCATTGATGAAGTAACCCCTGTTAATGTACAGGCAATCCGCTCGCTACGTTCATCTGGTCTTATGTTGACGAAAGATGAAAATGTTGTGACCGTTGCTATGGATGTTCAGTACCGTGTTGCTGACCCGTATAAATACCTATTCCGCGTGACCAACGCTGATGACAGCTTACGCCAAGCGACAGATTCTGCGCTACGTGCTGTAATTGGTGACTCTTTGATGGACAGCATTTTGACCAGTGGTCGTTTGTCGATTCGTCAAAACACGCAGACAACACTTGAAGATATTGTCGCTAGCTATGATATGGGTATCGAAGTGGTCGCAGTTAACTTTGAAGATGCTCGTCCACCGGAAGAGGTTAAAGCTGCTTTCGATGATGCCACGGCATCTCGAGAAGACGCACAGCGATTTAAGCGTGAAGCGGAAGCATATCAAAACGATATTATCCCTAAAGCGAAAGGTCGTGCAGAGCGACTTCTAAAAGAAGCGCAGGGTTATAGTGAGCGAGTCACGAATGCCGCCTTAGGTGAAGTCGCTCAGTTCGAAAAACTGCTACCAGAGTATCAAGCAGCTCCTGAGGTTACCCGTAATCGTCTGTACTTAGATACTATGGAGCAAGTCTACTCCAATACTTCTAAAGTCCTGATTGACTCAGAGTCGAGTGGTAACCTTCTATACTTGCCGATCGATAAACTGGCTGGTCAAGAAGGTAAAGCACAAACTAATCGTAAATCGAAATCTTCTTCGTATGATCAAATCGAACTTGAGCCTCAACGCACAGAGACAACCTCAGATTCACAATCTCGTTCAACGGGTTCACGTCAAGGGAGATATTAAGAATGCGTAAGTTAATGATCCCTGTACTAGTCGTCGCACTGGTTTTGATGCTGATGTCGCTATTTGTCATCCCTGAAGGTGAGCGCGGTATCGTCATTCGCTTCGGTCGTGTGTTGAAAGACAACAATGAGATTGCACGAATTTATGAACCGGGCTTACATTTCAAGATGCCATTGTTTGATCGTGTAAGAACATTAGATGCACGTATCCAAACTATGGATGGCCGTTCGGATCGTTTCGTTACGTCCGAGAAAAAAGACGTAATCATTGATTCCTACGTGAAATGGCGTATCGAAGATTTCGGTCAGTATTATCTTGCAACCGGTGGCGGTAATTCATCAACGGCACAAGCTCTTTTGAGTCGAAAAGTGACCGATGTACTTCGTTCTGAAATTGGTTCGCGTGAAATCAAGCAGATTGTTTCAGGCCCGCGCAATGACGATGTCTTACCGGATAGTGCTGATAGTGAAGTTGTAACGACTAAAGCAGCAAAAGAGGCCTTAGAAGTTGATGGTGAACGCGATATCATTATGAAAAATGTACTTAATGATACGCGTAAAGATGCCATGGAAGACTTAGGTATTCATGTCTTCGACTTCCGCATGAAGAAAATTAATCTTCCGGATAGCATTAGTAAGTCAATATACGATCGTATGAGAGCTGAACGTGAGTCGGTTGCAAGGCAATTCCGTTCTCAAGGTCGTGAGCAAGCTGAAATCATTCGCGCTCAAGCTGAACTTGAAGTGGCGACCATTTTGGCTGAAGCAGACAAAACAGCTCGTGTGACACGAGGTGCGGCGGATGCAGAAGCTGCGAAGGTTTATTCTGAAGCGTATAACAAAGCTCCTGAGTTTTACAGTTTCCTACGTTCACTAAAAGCGTACGAAGAATCATTCAGTGAGAAGAGTGATATTTTGGTGTTAGATCCTAAGAGTGAGTTCTTCCAGTACATGAACAACTCAGCGGGCGCTCCGGCAAAATAAGCTCAAATTTACAAATAGCAAAGGCTCCTTCACGGAGCCTTTATTTTTTCGAGGGAATCATGATGTCAAACTCACTTTGGATGGCGCTTGGTCTGGTGTTAATTGTTGAAGGAATCGGGCCTTTAATTGCCCCGAATGGTTGGCGAAACATGGTTGCGCAATTGAGTGAACAGCCGAACAATCAATTGAGGCGTATTGGTGGGTGTCTAGTGGTTGCAGGCGCTGTTATTGCTTACGTGTTCAGTTAGTAATGAGGTGGTGGAGTTTCTTCGGATGGATCGGCCATATTTGAAGTGTCCATATTCTTGACTTTACCCACTACGTACTTCATCTGATCTTGCATTTTTGTGATCAGCAACTGTTGTTGGCTCAATGCATCGTTAAGTGAATCAATGGTTTGCTCTTGAAACGCCAATTGGCACTCCATGTCATTGATACGGTTTTCTAGTTCTGCTACACGCTTTTCGGTCATGATTAGTCGTCCACATTCCAAGCTTGGGCTATTCCTGCGGATGTGCCCGATATTACTCGATTCTGGTTGTCAAAGGCTGCATCATACACCACTGCGCGTGGAGGGCGAGTATCTTTTAACGGCTCAGCTTCAAATCCATCGACACGTTTGCCCGTATTGGTTTCCCAGACCATAATTCGGCTTGAAGGTGTTCCTGTCACCAAGTATTGGCCATCATCTGAAAAGCGGGCTGTAGAAAAGATCAATTGACGCGAAAAGCTTCGCAGCTGCGATAATTTCTCCCCAGTACGTAGGTTCCAAATAATTGCTTGGTTTCCACCATCGGACGTAAAGGCATAAAGACCATCTCTTTGTAAGGCAACGCGATTAATTCGTTGCTCGTGTTCGAAGCTTTTGAGAATCTGACCTGTACGGGTATCCCATAAGTAGGCGGTGTAATCATTGCCACCAGATAACGCAAAACGACCATTGGGTGAAAGTGCCACGGAGTTGACTTTTTCATTGTGGGCAAGGAACTCTAGTCGTCTTCCGGTGACTAAGTTGACGTAAATGGCTTTGCCATTCGATAAACCAAGCAGTACTTGTTCGCCGTTACTAGCAATATCAACGTCACGAATCAGTCCGTCAGATATCGACCATAGCCCTTGAGCTTGGGTCCAAGCCAAGTCCCAAACAGCAAAGTTTATTTGTGTTGCGGTGACGGCAAATCGGCCATTATCTGAGATACGGATTCGAGAAACGGTACTCGCTTGAGGATCTTGTTCACCTAATGAGGCAAGCTGCTGGCTTTCATAGAGATCCCACAGTACTAGTTGATGCTCTTTGGAGTACAATAGGGCAAAGCGGGCATCTCGGCTTAAGGCGAAGCTAGTTGTTCCTAGGGGCTCTATAACCCAACGTTGATCATCTTGCGTGGAGAAAAAGCAACCATTTAACGTTGTGATGACAAACGTAAGTAATAGAGTATGAAAAATAGTTCGCATTAAATACAAAGATCCGCTTTAGTTAACGTTTAATTAAAACGCATATTGGTTATAGTGGTACAACATGCTTATAAGCACCAGTCGAAATTAAAGATTTGTGCGCAAAGACAAATGGTTAGCCATTAATTGGAGAATTCAATGAAATCTATTTTTAAGGTGTCACTGCTTGCAGCAACAGTAATGTTGGCGGTTGGCTGTCAGAAAGAAGAAGAAGCTAAAACAGAGGCTGCACCAGCAGCAGAACAAGTGCAAGCAGAAGCCGGTAAAACGGTTCACTTTAAAACCGACGATGAAAAAGCGGCTTACGCAATTGGCGTATCATTCGCAAACTATCTAAACACTAGTCTAGATAAGCCAAACGAGATTGGTATCAATCTAGATAAAGACCTTGTACTGAAAGGCATTGAACATGTGTTTGCGGGTAGCCCTGAGCTAAATGAAGAAGAAACACGCGCAGCCCTTGAATCGCTAGATAAGCGTGTTGCTGAAACAATGCAAAAGCAAGCGGCAGAAAAAGCAGCTGAAGCGAAGAAGGCAGGCGATGACTTCCGTGCTGACTTTGAAAAGCAAGAAGGCGTGAAGAAGACAGAATCTGGCCTACTGTATCAAGTCATGACTCCTGCCGAAGGCGACCAGCCTAAAGATACTGATACTGTACAAGTCCATTATAAAGGCACTTTAATCGACGGTACTCAGTTTGATAGTTCATACGACCGTGGTGAACCTGCGACTTTCCCACTGAACCGTGTGATTTCAGGTTGGACGGAAGGTGTGCAGCTGATGCCTGTTGGCTCTAAATTCAAGTTCGTTATTCCGCCAGAGCTAGCATATGGTGAGCAAGACACGCCTAGTATTCCTGCTAACTCGACACTGGTCTTCGAAGTTGAATTACTGAAAATCGATAACGGTGAAGGTGAGCAAGTGGTTCAATAAGCCACTTCCCTCTGAAATAAACCCAAAGGTCTGATGAAAATCAGGCCTTTTTTCATTTTTTGGCGCTGTATCGCGTGAATAGTTTGTTCTAAATCACTAGATAGTGGCATTGCTAGATGTTCAATTCAAAATTTCTGATAAACTTACACCAATTTGTTGATTTTTCGCTCGAAGGCTTAAAAAGTGACAACTACAGACACAGTTAACACGGATATGTTGCTCGAAATGGAATCTGTCAATGTGATGCCATTTAGCGAGCACGATAAAATTATTCTCAGATCGTATGAAGCCGTGGTGGACGGTATCGCCAGTCTTATCGGCCCTTTTTGTGAAATCGTTCTGCATTCTTTGGAAGATCTCAATACGTCAGCCATTAAAATTGCCAATGGTGAAAATACAGGTCGTCAGGTTGGCTCACCCATCACTGATCTAGCGTTGAAAATGCTGCGAGATATCGAAGGCTCTGAGCGTAATTTCTCCCGTTCATATTTTACTCGTGCGAAAGGTGGCGTGTTGATGAAGTCGATTACGGTTGCGATCCGTAATGGTGAGAACCGAGTGATCGGCCTGCTATGTATCAACGTTAATCTTGACGCGCCTTTTTCTCAGGTACTGCAATCTTTCATGCCAACAGAAGAAGCTAAGCAAGCTGCATCGTCAGTGAATTTTGCCAGCGATGTCGAAGAACTGGTTGATCAGACGGTTGAACGAACAATTGAGGAGATCAATGCGGATAAGTCAGTATCAAACAATACCAAAAATCGTCAGATTGTGATGGAGCTGTACGACAAAGGGATTTTTGATATTAAAGACGCAATAAACCGTGTCGCAGATCGTTTAAATATCTCTAAGCACACCGTCTATCTTTATATTCGTCAGCGTAAAACTGAGGACGACGAAAGTTGAGTGCATTGAGCTATACCTTAGTCGTCAATGGGCCGGTATATGGTAGTCAGTCGGCTAGAACGGCTTATCAATTTGCACGCAGCCTGATTACTAAAGGGCATCAATTGGTCAGTGTGTTCTTTTACCAAGATGGCGTGACCAATGGCACAGCACTAAGCGTCCCTGCTAATGATGAGTTTGATTTGGTGAAGGCGTGGCAAGCTCTAGCTACAGAGCATAATGTGCGGTTAGAAACGTGTGTGGCGGCAGCGCTGCGCCGTGGGATTGTAAGTCAGGATGAATCCAATCAGCACAACTTAATCCAAAGTAATTTGGCCGATGGCTTCCATCAAGCGGGCTTAGGTAGCTTGGCGGAAGCCATGCTGACACAAGATAGGGTTGTACAGTTTTGAGTCAGTTAACCTACTTATTTCGTAGCGCTCCGCATGGAAGTGCATCTGGACGTGAAGGTGTTGATGCTTTATTAGCCGCATCCGCATATTGTGAAGATATTAGCGTACTGTTTATAGGGGATGGTGTTTATCAGTTGATTGCCGGTCAGCAAACCAGTGACATCCTGAGTAAAGATTATTCACCTATGTTGAAGCTGTTCGATCTTTACGATATAGAGCAAGTGTATGTATGCGCGCAATCTCTGGCTGAGCGTGGTCTGGCGCAAGCGGATTTGATTATTGATGCTCAATTGCTCGACGACGATGAGCTCAAAACGCAGATACATAGTGCGAGAAAAATACTTTCATTCTAGAGGTCTTATGTTACACATCGTCAAATCCGTAGCGGCTGTAGAAGAGGTGAGAAAAGTATCTAAAGAGAGCGACACCTTACTGTTTATTGAAAATGCCGTTTATGCACTCAACCCTCAACACAGGTCATACCCCATGGTAAAAGGCTTCAATATCGCAGCACTTCGCAGTGATTTAGAAGCGCGCGGCATCCTTAATCGCGTCAGCCCTTCAGTTGAGGTTATCGACTATGATGGGTTTGTTGATCTTACTGTGGCACAGGAAACTTCTCTGACTTGGGATTAGCCTTATCCTCTTTTCAATCGGTGTGGAAGAACATTTACGGTATGAAGGTTTGAGTTGAACAAAAAAGATCCGTATATTTCTTGACACACCTCTCACTGCTGCATAGAATTTTGCGTCCCTAATTGCCATTGGTGATTAGGGATAGATTTTTCACAAAGCTTACTTTCAAGTAAATCAGGAGCTAGTTAATGGCAACTATTAACCAGTTGGTACGTAAGCCTCGTGCAAAGCAGGTTGTTAAAAGCAACGTGCCTGCACTAGAAGCGTGTCCACAAAAACGTGGTGTATGTACTCGTGTTTACACTACTACACCTAAAAAACCTAACTCAGCACTTCGTAAAGTATGTCGTGTTCGTCTAACGAACGGCTTCGAAGTGACTTCGTACATCGGTGGTGAAGGTCACAACCTTCAAGAGCACTCAGTTGTTCTAATCCGTGGCGGTCGTGTTAAAGACCTTCCGGGTGTACGTTACCACACAGTTCGCGGTGCACTAGACTGTGCTGGCGTTAACGACCGTAAACAAGGTCGTTCTAAGTACGGTGTGAAGCGTCCAAAATCTTAATGGTATCCGTTAAGTAAGGCCAAACACTAAATTAAATTTAATTTTTGAAGAAACTGAAAAGTTTTGGATAACCTGAAGAAGACAACGGAGAAAATCCATGCCACGTCGTCGCGTCATCGGTCAGCGTAAGATCCTTCCAGATCCAAAGTTCAAATCTGAACTGCTGGCAAAATTCGTTAACATCCTTATGGTTGACGGTAAAAAATCTACTGCAGAGAAAATTGTTTACACTGCACTAGATGCAATGGCTGAGAAATCTGGTAAAGATCACTTAGCTGTATTTGAAGAAGCTCTTGAAAATGTTCGCCCTGCGGTAGAGGTTAAATCTCGTCGCGTGGGTGGTTCAACTTACCAAGTTCCTGTAGAAGTACGTCCGGTTCGCCGTAACGCACTTGCTATGCGTTGGGTAGTTGAAGCTGCGCGTAAGCGTGGTGAAAAATCTATGGCTCAACGCCTAGCTGCTGAAATGCTAGATGCGTCTGAGAACAAAGGTACTGCTGTTAAGAAACGTGAAGACGTTCACCGTATGGCAGAAGCGAACAAAGCATTCGCTCATTACCGCTGGTAATACCTTTCAGTGCCGCGAGAACCCTCGCGGCGCAACTCTAGTTCCTATGCGTAAGCTTAGGAACTATTGCTATATCTAGGGCACGTGAAAATTGCCATGAGCAGGCTAAAATGCAACTAGAAATAGCAATAGTCCCTAATTCAAGAGGATTCAATCGTGGCTCGTAAAACACCTATTGAGCGCTACCGTAACATTGGTATCGTCGCTCACGTAGACGCAGGTAAAACAACCACAAGTGAACGTATTCTGTTCTACACCGGCCTTTCTCATAAAATCGGTGAAGTTCACGATGGTGCTGCTACCATGGACTGGATGGAGCAGGAGCAAGAGCGTGGTATCACAATCACCTCAGCGGCTACGACCACTTTCTGGCGTGGTATGGATGCACAATTCCAAGACCACCGCATCAACATTATCGATACTCCTGGACACGTAGATTTCACTATCGAAGTAGAGCGTTCACTTCGCGTACTTGATGGTGCTGTCGTAGTGTTCTGTGGTTCATCGGGTGTTGAACCTCAATCTGAAACTGTATGGCGTCAAGCTGACAAGTACCACGTTCCTCGTATGGTATTTGTTAACAAGATGGACCGTGCAGGTGCTGACTTCCTTCGTGTTGTTGATCAAATCAAAAACCGTCTTGGTGCGAACCCTGTTCCTATCCAACTTAATGTTGGTGCGGAAGAAGACTTCAAGGGTGTGATTGACCTAATCAAGATGAAGATGATCAACTGGAGTGAAGCTGATCAAGGTACAACTTTCACTTACGAAGATATTCCAGCGGACATGCTTGAGCTTGCTGAAGAGTGGCACAACAACCTAGTTGAGTCAGCGGCAGAAGCTAGCGAAGAGCTAATGGATAAGTATCTTGAAGAAGGCGAACTAACGGAAGCTGAAATCAAGCAAGCATTACGTACTCGTACACTAAACAATGAAATCGTACTGGCCACTTGTGGTAGTGCGTTTAAGAACAAAGGTGTTCAAGCAGTACTCGATGCAGTAGTCGAATTCTTACCATCGCCAATTGACGTTCCAGCGATCAAAGGTGTTGATGACAACGACAACGAAGTTGAGCGTCATGCAGACGACAACGAACCGTTCTCAGCACTCGCATTCAAAATTGCGACAGACCCGTTTGTAGGTACGTTAACCTTTATGCGTGTTTACTCTGGTGTGGTGAACTCTGGCGATGCTGTTTACAACTCTGTTAAACAGAAGAAAGAACGCTTTGGTCGCATCGTACAGATGCACTCAAACAAGCGTGATGAAATTAAAGAAGTTCGTGCAGGTGATATTGCAGCGGCAATCGGCCTGAAAGACGTAACTACAGGTGACACACTATGTGACCAGAACCACAAGGTGATTCTGGAACGCATGGAGTTCCCTGACCCAGTAATTCAGATCGCGGTAGAGCCTCGCTCTGTTGCCGATCAAGAAAAGATGGCTATTGCACTAGGTAAACTAGCCGCAGAAGACCCGTCTTTCCGCGTCGAAACGGATGACGAAACAGGTCAAACATTGATCTCTGGTATGGGTGAACTTCACCTAGATATCATCGTTGACCGCATGAAACGTGAATTCAGCGTTGACTGTAATGTTGGTAAACCTCAGGTTGCTTACCGAGAGACGATTCGTGGTAACGCGGAAGTTGAAGGTAAATTTGTACGTCAATCTGGTGGTCGTGGTCAGTATGGTCACGTATGGATCAAACTGGAGCCATCTGAACCTGGTGAAGGTTTTGTCTTTGTTGACGAAATTGTGGGTGGTGTTGTTCCTAAGGAATACATCAGTTCGGTAGCGAAAGGTATCGAAGAGCAAATGAACAGTGGTGTTCTAGCGGGTTACCCGGTTCTAGACATTAAAGCAACACTGTTTGATGGTTCTTACCACGATGTTGACTCTAACGAGATGGCGTTTAAGATCGCTGGCTCGATGGCATTCAAGAAGGGTTCATTAGAAGCACAGCCTGTACTTCTTGAGCCAATGATGAATGTTGAAGTAACTACGCCTGAAGATTGGATGGGTGACGTTGTTGGTGATCTAAACCGCCGTCGCGGCATGATCGAAGGTATGGACGATGGTGTGGCTGGTATTAAGATCATCCGCGCTCAAGTGCCACTATCTGAGATGTTTGGTTACGCAACTGATCTACGTTCTGCAACTCAAGGCCGTGCGTCTTATTCTATGGAGTTTAACGAGTACGCTGAAGTACCGAAAAACTTTGCAGATAAAATCATTGCAGACCGTGGTTACTAATAAATCGTATTAACCTTTAAAAATAGCAAGACTTTTTTAAAGATCAATACGTCCAAATATTGCGCTGACGGACGTTGGCGCATAAAATAGCAAATTCTGGCGCGTCGTGATCAATAATGTTCGCGGCGAATCATAACTAGGAAGGAACACGATCGTGTCTAAAGAAAAATTTGAACGTACTAAACCGCACGTTAACGTTGGTACTATCGGCCACGTTGACCACGGTAAAACAACTCTAACTGCTGCAATCTGTACAACTCTAGCTAAAGTGTACGGCGGTGAAGCGAAAGACTTCGCATCAATCGATAACGCTCCAGAAGAGCGTGAGCGCGGTATCACAATCGCAACATCTCACGTTGAGTACGACACTCCAACTCGTCACTACGCACACGTAGACTGTCCAGGACACGC
>NZ_JAKEUT010000016.1:0-75639 GCF_022398025.1 Vibrio sp. Isolate25 | reverse complement strand
GGTGAGCTGGGCAACATCAACAGGGTTTTCTTCAAGGAAGTCGGCAAAGAAGTGTTGAATAGACATAAAAAATCGGAAACCTATAAACAGATTTCCGATTGTCTCTCATCAGAAGGATCGGTCAACCGATCCTTATCTGATCTACATTGGCTCCAATGAGCGGCATTTTTTATTCTATTGGGTAATTCTGCTCAAATGCTTTCCAGCAGTTGCTGACATTCCATCGGCATCACTTTCATTTTTTTCTTCTTCGGTTTACTTACTGCGACTTCTGGCGCGGCAGGTTTGGGCTGTGGTTTCCAACTGGCCAACTCAGCGCCACATCCGTCACCTTTCGGCGGCGCAGCCTGTGGTTTGCAAGCGCTGCTACCCTCTGGGCACTTGAGCCTGACGTGCATATGATAATGGTGCCCCCACCACGGTCTGACTTTTCTCAACCAGCCCCGCTCTGCTGGTACTTCCTGTGTGCACAGTTTTTCTTTGATGACAGGATGAACGAAAATACGTGCAACTTCCTCATCACTTGCCGCCATTTTGATCAATTCGAAGTGGCGCTGGTCCCAGTTTCGTTTGACTAACTGATACTGCTGGAGATTGACCACGCTCATTGGTTCAGGCTTACTCAGTTGCTGAGAAGAAAGCTTGTCATCAGCCAGCTTGAGCCAAATATCAATATCCAACCCTGTCTGATGGCTTGAATGCCCAGAAGAGAAGCGCCCACCCTGAGGTAATGAGATATCACCAATCAGAATACGAGTGTTCAGACGCTGCGCAGCCAGAGCGGCTAAACGCTGAACAAAACTGACGGCCTGTGGGTGAGCATAGTAACGATGTCGCTGGCTGCGTAATACTTGATAGCCTTCCCCTTGAAGAGGCAGTGCCGCCGCGCCTGTGAGACAACCGTTGGCATAGCTACCAATCGCTTGAGGATATTGCGTCGAAGGTGATTGAATCCTCTCCCAAGGGCTGGCCTGAAGCGAAGATGTGAAAAGGAGAAGTACAATGAATCCAGCTTGCTTCAACCACCCTTTGACTGCCAATCCCATGTACTATCTCCTAACGTTTCTGTTTAGTAATGCTCACCATTGTCGTAGTAGGATTTTGCATCCAGAGCGGTAAAAATCACCGCGACATCCACATCTTCGCCAATAATCCCACGCACTTGCTGAGTAATAATCGCAGCGACAGTATCCTGAGTTTGCTGCCCACGATCAAACCACAATACCTCAACAAACGGATAGGCCTGACTCACCTCACCTTCATGATAAAACGTAGTGTAGATGTACTCGAATGTGAAATCTTCACGAGGGCAATCCATGTGTGGCTGTAACTCATCAATCAGAGATTTTGATAAAGTTTGAACCGTTTGCGGCTCGACAGCACGAAAACGTAAATGTGGCATAGCTTGCTTCCTTAATTGTATTTTTATCTATCATAACAACTCCAATGACAATGTCTTGTACCGAACGGGGTCTTAGTATCGCTCTATAAAACAAAAGGCCGCTGAACAATCAGCGGCCTTTCTCATAGCATACGTTTTGCCTTATGGCATTTCGTCAAATTCTGCGCCTTCTTTCTCAACTTGAGGAGGCATCAGATGTTCTTTGGTGATACCCAGTTTCAATGCCAGTGCCGAAGCCACATAGATTGAAGAGTATGTACCCACAGTGATACCCAATAGAAGTGCGGTAGCGAAGCCATGAATCATAGCACCACCTTGCGTAAACAGGGCAATCACCACAAACAAGGTTGTACCAGATGTAATCAAGGTACGGCTCAACGTTTGCGTGATTGAGCTATTCATGATTTCAGCAGGTTCGCCTTTGCGCATCTTACGGAAGTTTTCACGGATACGGTCAAATACAACAATGGTATCGTTAAGCGAGTAACCCACTACCGTCAGCAAGGCTGCCACAATCGTCAGGTCAACCTCGATTTGCATCAATGAAAACACACCTAGCGTAATTATAACGTCGTGTGCCAGAGCAAGTACCGCACCAGCTGCTAAACGCCATTCGAATCGCACCGAAACGTAGATCAAGATACAGATCAGAGAAACTAGGATCGCTAAACCACCGGCTTCCGTTAGCTCGTCACCCACATTCGGGCCAACGAACTCGATACGACGCATTTCTACATTTTCACCCGTACCGTCTTTGATTGCACTTAAGATCTGGTTTCCTAGTGTTTCACCTGCCACATTATCACGAGGGCGCAGGCGAACCATCACATCACGGGCACTACCAAAGTTCTGTACCGTGGCATCGCCAAAGCCTTTCGCATCGAGGGCACTACGGATCTCTTCCAAATCAGCTGGCTGCTCAAAGCCAACTTCAATCAGCGTACCGCCTGTAAAGTCTAACCCCCAGTTCAACCAATTGGTAGACAGAGTAAAAATCGATGCACCAATCATCAGCACCGACAATAGGAACGCAAACTTAGACCAACGCATAAAGTCGATCATTTTGTCTGCTTTTAGAATCTGAAACATAATAATTCCTAGCCTTAGATCGACAGTTTGTTGATGCGCTTACCACCGTACATCAGGTTCACGATACAACGTGTACCAATGATGGCAGTAAACATAGACGTTAAGATACCGATAGACAGTGTCACCGCGAAGCCTTTGATTGCGCCTGTACCTACAGCAAACAGGATTATTGCGGTAATCAAAGTGGTAATGTTGGCATCGGCAATCGTACTGAATGCGTTCGCATAGCCTTGATGGATCGCCTGCTGAGGACTACGTCCGTCACGCAGCTCTTCGCGTATCCGCTCGAAGATCAGCACATTGGCATCGACCGCCATACCGACCGTCAGAACAATACCGGCAATACCAGGCAAGGTCATCGTCGCGCCCGGAATCATCGACATCACACCGATAATCAACACAAGGTTAGCCATTAGCGCTACGTTGGCAATCAAACCAAACTTACGATAGTACATTAGCGTAAACAGCATGACCGCTACCATACCCCAAATCATCGCCTGAATACCCATATCGATATTCTGTTGCCCCATAGAAGGACCAATGGTTCTTTCTTCAACGATAGAAATTGGCGCAATCAGAGCACCTGCGCGAAGCAATAACGCTAAGTTGTGTGCTTCAGCAGCGGAATCAATACCTGTGATACGGAAGTTACGCCCCAAGGCAGATTGAATTGTCGCTTGGTTAATGACTTCTTCATGCTTAGTAAGAATGACTTTGCCTTCTGGAGTACGACGACCACTGTCTTTATACTCGGCAAATACCGTTGCCATCAACTTGCCAATGTTCTTCTTCGAGAACGCAGACATCTTGTTACCACCTTCGCTATCTAGCGAGATGTTAACTTGAGGGCGGCCATATTCATCCACACTTGAGCTCGCATCTGTGATGCTAGAACCACCTAGGATTACACGTTTTTTAAGCACAACTGGACGACCATCGCGGTCTTGCTTGATTTCACTGCCCGCTGGCGCTCGGCCTCTTGCTGCAGCTGCGAGATCCGCTTTATCATCGACTTCGCGAAATTCAAGTGTTGCTGTCGCACCCAGAATTTCTTTCGCACGTGCCGTATCCTGAACACCTGGCAGTTCAACAACAATACGGCTTGCACCCTGACGCTGAACAAGTGGCTCAGCCACACCCAGTTCGTTTACACGGTTACGCAGAATAGTAATGTTCTGCTCAACAGCGTAGTTACGAATCTCAGTAAGGCGTTGCTCTGTAAAAGTAGCAGTCAAGGTGAAACGGCCATCTGCATCTGAATCAACAAACGTCATATCAGGATGATTTTGTTGCATTATGCGTTTAGCGTCCGCAAGCTGAGTTTCGTTGCGTAAGTGAATTTCCACCGCATCTTTACCCAAAGTGCGAATCGTACGGTAGCGAATATCCGCTTCACGTAGTTCACTACGGAAAGCTTCTTCCTGTTGGCCGACCAGTTTCTCCATCGCAGCGTCCATATCTACTTCCATCAGGAAGTGAACACCACCGCGCAGGTCAAGGCCGAGCTTCATTGGCGCGGCGCCAACCGCTTCTAACCAATCAGGGGTAGCAGGAGCTAGGTTGAGAGCAACAATTTTGTCTTTACCTAGCGCTTCATTGATCACATCACGAGCACTGATCTGAGTGTCGGTATCGTTGAAGCGTACAAGAATGGATCCATTTTCGAGAGCAATGGATTTATGAGATAAGCCCTTTTCATCAAGAGCTTCGGTGACAGAATCCAGCGTTGACATATCTACAGAGGCGCCACGCGCCCCTGTAACTTGAATTGCCGGATCTTCACCGTAGATATTTGGAAGTGCATACAATGCTGCGATAGCGATGGTAAGCACCACCATCAAGTACTTCCATAACGGATAGCGGTTAAGCACAGCGAGGATCCTTTAGCTGTTTTATAGAGACTTCAGCGTACCCTTTGGTAGCACTGCAGTAACGAAATCTTTCTTGATAACAACTTCGTTATTCGTGTTTAGCTCGATTGAGATGTAGTCGTTGTCTTCTGCAATCTTAGTGATTTTACCCACTAGGCCGCCGCTAGTCAGAACTTCATCACCTTTGCCCATGGAAGACATTAGGCTCTTATGCTCTTTTACACGCTTAGCTTGTGGGCGGTAAATCATGAAGTAGAAAATTACCGCGAACATACCAAGCATGATTAGCATTTCGAAACCGCCGCCTGCTGGTGCGCCTTCTGCTGCGTAAGCTGGAGAAATAATCATTAAAACAATCCTCTATTATTTTTTATTAATATTCCAAGTTGGGCTTACGCCGTTGAGTTTCAAGAAAAAGAATGACTATTAGAGATCACTCTCTCAAAAATTCACTGCGTCTGCCTACTTTATTAGCAAAAGCCTCTGGCGAAATGCCAAAGGCTTTAATTCTTTTATTTAGTCAATGACTGCTCTTTCGCCAGTGGTGGCACTTCGCGACCACGACGTTCATAGAACTCTTTGACGAATTCATCAAAGCGATCTTCATCAATCGCCTGACGAATACTTTCCATCACACGCTGGTAGTAACGCAAGTTGTGAATAGTATTCAGGCGAGCACCTAGAATCTCATTACAACGATCTAAGTGATGCAGATACGACTTAGAGTAATTCTGACAAGTGTAACAGTCACACTCTGGATCCAATGGTGTTGTATCCGTTTTATGTTTCGCATTACGGATCTTGATCACACCGCCAGTCACAAACAGATGGCCATTACGGGCATTACGCGTTGGCATTACGCAGTCAAACATATCAATACCACGGCGTACACCTTCTACTAAATCTTCTGGTTTGCCAACCCCCATTAAGTAACGAGGTTTGTCTTCAGGAAGCTGTGGACAGGTATGCTCAAGAATACGGTGCATATCTTCTTTGGGTTCACCAACAGCCAAACCACCGACCGCGTAGCCGTCAAAACCGATTTCGGTCAGGCCTTTCACCGAGACATCACGTAAATCTTCGTAAACACCACCCTGAACGATACCAAATAGGTTGTTCTGGTTTTCCAGCTTATCGAAATGGTCGCGTGAGCGCTGAGCCCAACGCAGCGACATTTCCATCGACTTTTTCGCTTCTGCGTGTGTCGCTGGGTATGGGGTACATTCGTCAAAGATCATCACAATGTCAGACCCAAGGTCTTTCTGAATTTCCATCGACTTTTCTGCGTCCATGAAAATCTTGTCACCGTTTACAGGGTTACGGAAATGTACGCCTTCTTCAGTGATTTTACGGATGTCACCTAAGCTAAATACTTGGAAACCGCCTGAATCTGTCAGGATAGGACCGTGCCAGTTCATAAAATCGTGCAAGTCGCCATGCATTTTCATGACTTCCTGACCCGGGCGTAACCAAAGGTGGAAAGTGTTGCCAAGAAGAATTTCAGCGCCTGTGCCTTTCACTTCTTCAGGCGTCATACCTTTAACAGTGCCGTAAGTACCAACAGGCATAAAAGCAGGTGTCTGAACAGTACCACGCTCAAAGGTCAGCTGACCACGACGTGCAACACCATCTTTCTTCTTAAGATCAAATTTTAACTTCACGAAGCCTCCAATTGTCAGAGAAACAGTCTGACTTTAAGTTCAGAGCTTTAAGCTCTATGAGGAGCGGTCGCCTTCCATGCGAGAAACAAATCACTGCTTCCTAGCTTACTGCTAGCACTCGTAAACAACTAAATTATAATGTTTTCTTTTTAATAAACATTGAGTCACCATACGAGAAGAAACGGTATTTATTCTCTACGGCGTGTTTATAGGCACCCATGGTATTTTCATAACCCGCAAATGCGCTGACCAACATAATCAGTGTTGATTCTGGTAGATGGAAGTTAGTGATCAAACAATCCACTAACTGATATTCGTAACCTGGGTAGATAAAAATTTCGGTATCACCAAAAAATGGCGCAAGCTCAGTGCCTTTTTTCAATGCATCCTGCGCAGCACTTTCTAGTGAACGAACCGATGTTGTACCCACTGCTATGATTCGACCATTACGCGCTTTGGCTGCCTTAATCGCATCGACCACTTCTTGTGGTACTTCCACATACTCTGCGTGCATGTGGTGATCGTTGATGTTGTCGACCTTAACCGGTTGGAATGTACCTGCGCCTACGTGAAGCGTCACATAAGCAAACTCAGCACCTTTCGCTTTCATCTTTTCAAGCAAAGCTTCATCAAAATGCAAACCTGCTGTTGGCGCCGCTACTGCGCCCGGTTTTTCGTTGTAGACCGTTTGATAACGCTCTTTATCTGAGTCTTCATCAGGGCGATCGATATAAGGAGGAAGCGGCATATGGCCAATCTCTTCCAATACCGCTAAAACGTTTTGTTCTGCATTAAATTTCAGTTCAAACAAGGCATCATGGCGGGCAACCATTTGTGCTGAGTACTCGTCGTTCTCACCAATGAAAATGGTTGAGCCCGGTTTAGGAGATTTAGAACAGCGCACATGAGCCAGAATACTTTTTTCATCCAGCACACGCTCCACCAATACTTCCAGCTTACCACCCGACTCTTTACGGCCGAACATACGCGCTGGAATCACACGAGTATTATTGAAAACCACGAGATCGCCCGGCTGTATTTGCTCAAGCACATCGATAAACGTGCCATCGTTAAGTTTACCGCTGTTGCCGTCGAGTTGAAGCAAGCGGCTAGCAGTACGCTCTGGCTGAGGGTAACGAGCAATAAGCTCATCAGGTAAGTCAAAGTGGAAATCGGATACTTGCATGTTACTAATCTTTTGTCGTGATTTCTTAATGTCGTGATGGAAGTCGAACTGATTCTGTCACAAACAGACGACGAGTTTTTCGCAGCCGACTAGTATATTCCCCACCAGCTCAATAGCAAGGATTGAGGTGTGAATTATTGTAATCCGTATTGAATTAATTTGAGTGAGCAAGAAGGCTGTAAATCTGGCTGGATTCTCTGTACACAATTCGCCACATTATTTTCAAGGTTATCGGAATGAAAATCTATCCAGCTCTCATACTGCCGAGCAGAAAGTTACTATATTAAGAGAGAACAAAACAATAACTCAGGAGGCAGCCATGATAAAAGTCGAAGATATGATGACGCGCACCCCTCATACGTTACTGCGCTCACACCAACTTGCCGACGCTAAACACACCATGGAAGCACTAGATATTCGCCACGTCCCCATCGTCGATGCTAATCAGCAATTACTGGGCGTGGTTTCTCAACGTGACGTGTTGGCCGCACAAGAATCAAGTTTACAAAAAATTCCCGAAAATCAATCATACACCTTAAACACACCATTGTATGAAGTAATGAAAACCGGTGTCATGACAGTTTCTCCTCAAGCTGGGTTGAAAGAAAGCGCCATCTACATGCAAAAACACAAGGTTGGCTGTTTACCTGTGGTAGAAAAAGGCCAGTTAGTCGGTATCATCACTGACAGTGACTTTGTTGCCATCGCTATTAATCTGCTTGAGCTGCAAGAAGAAGTTGAACCTGAAGAAGTTGAGTGATAGCCAAAAAAAAAGAGCCTCATAAGTTATTATGAGGCTCTTTGTAGTCAAAGAGTGTCTGGTTGTTTCAGAATCCAAAACTGTACGCATGTTCATCGTTAATTTCTAATTGTATTTTATATACGTTAACAAACACTAACTCATTTCTGCAAAGTTGTACTGAAATTTTCTCGACTAGCATTGCTCATCTGTTATTATTTTTAACTATATAAACAGGCGCTAAATAAAATCATCCTTACCTAAGAAATAAGATTTGTTCCTCTTAATTTTATATTCATCTCTTACCCCTTTTATAACACCGAATCCAAAGACAATGTTTAAAGATGAGAATGAAAATAACAAATCAAAGTAGTCTGAATTTTCATTATGTTGGGAATGAAAAACCACGTTCAACTCCCTAAGGGGAACAAAGCTTTCCGACCATGCGACAACTATCCCCCCAATGGACAGCAGCATAATGGTACATATAAACAAACAGTAACGCTTCGCTTGTGCTAAGTTAGTTGGTAAAAAGCAATTATCAAACCAAGCAACTATTACTGCTGTTGGAAAAACCACTGAGCTAGCAAATAAAACAGCCCAATAAATCATATTTATCGAAATGCATAATTCATTTTCGATTACCTCGGACACTAATTCTGAATGTTTAATAATGGTGCAGTATCCATAGGTGTCAAATTGATACACTGTCCATATTGCAAACCCAAAAAAACATGCTCCACCTACGCACAGTATTTTTTGTATAGTTTTTTTTATCATAAATTTCAGGCTCACTTAGAAATTCACTAACGTCATTTTGAACGTAGGTGTTATCGAATACACCAGATGAGGAAGTATTTGAACGCTTTCCTTGTTACTGTCTCTGTTTGAATCTGTACTACTTTCAGTAGGCGCATCAACTTTCGATGAAGAAACACCCGCATGTGCAATGGAACAGGGTATGGTATTCATTACACTTCTTGAATGGCATAGATTGGATCCATGCTACCAACCAGTTCACTCCCCCCTCCTTAAATAAAATGTTAGACAATATTCCATATTCTGAAAAAAGAGAAACTACTGAGCAGGAAGAAGAATAAATAAAAGCTATCAACTAGTAGGAAAAAATGCCATATAACAACATATTGAGGAATGCAGATTGTTATTATCAAATAATAAAAAAACAACAAATAATTTGTGTGATAAATGAGACTTTTGAGGCGTGCGAGGAATTTATATTAATTATAATGATACAAATAATAATATCTGAATAAAAAAAGAGCGACTTAATGTCGCTCAAAGCATGTCAAAGTTTATGCCTAAACAGAATATCGATGACCGAAGGCTAGTAAGAGAGAGCCTTGGTCATCATGACAGGGATACTTTAGAACTGGTCCTCTTCGGTTGAGCCAGTCAGAGCCGTGACTGATGAGTTACCACCTTGGATGGTGTTGGTCATCTTATCGAAGTAACCTGTCCCCACCTCTTGCTGGTGAGCAACGAAGGTGTAGCCTTTCTCTGCTGCTTGGAATTCAGGGCGCTGTACTTTCTCAACGTAGTGGCGCATACCCTCACCTTGTGCGTAGTCATGCGCAAGTTCGAACATGTTGAACCACATATTATGAATACCCGCTAGTGTGATGAACTGGTACTTGTAGCCCATGTCAGATAGCTCTTGCTGGAATTTAGCAATGGTTTCTGCATCCAAGTTCTTCTCCCAGTTGAAAGAAGGAGAACAGTTGTACGCAAGCAGCTGGTCTGGGTATTCAGCGTGAATCGCTTCTGCGAACTTACGCGCTTCTTCCAGACACGGAGTTGCCGTTTCACACCAGATAAGGTCAGCGTATGGTGCGTAAGCTAGGCCGCGAGAGATAGCTTGGTCAATACCTGCACGTACACGGTAGAACCCTTCTTGAGTACGCTCACCGACAATGAAGTCTTTATCGTACGGATCGCAGTCCGAAGTCAGTAGGTCTGCCGCGTTTGCATCCGTACGAGCAATAACCAGTGTAGTGGTGCCTGCTACGTCAGCTGCTAGACGTGCAGCAACTAACTTCTGCACTGCTTCTTGAGTCGGAACCAGAACCTTACCGCCCATGTGACCACATTTCTTCACGGATGCTAGCTGATCTTCAAAGTGAACACCTGCCGCACCTGCGTCAATCATCGACTTCATTAGCTCGTAAGCATTGAGCACACCACCAAAACCGGCTTCGGCGTCTGCAACAATTGGTAGGAAGTAATCGATACCGCCTTCATCTGCAGGAGACTTACCGCTTGACCATTGAATCTGGTCTGCGCGGCGGAATGAGTTGTTAATGCGCTTAACCACAGAAGGTACTGAGTCAACTGGGTAAAGTGACTGGTCAGGGTACATGGTCGATGCAGTATTGTTGTCAGCCGCTACCTGCCAACCCGATAGGTAAATCGCTTCAATACCCGCTTTCGCTTGCTGCACCGCTTGACCACCTGTCAGTGCACCCAAACAGTTTACGTAGCCTTTCTTAGCATCACCGTTGACCAAAGACCACAGTTTGTCTGCACCGCGCTGTGCGATTGTGTTGGCTGGCACCATCGAACCGCGCAGTTCTACGACTTCTTCTGCTGTATATGGACGCTTTACGTTTTTCCAGCGTGGGTTAGTTGCCCAGTCTTTTTCAAGAGCTTCGATTTGTTGGCGGCGAGTTAAATTAGTCATCGGTCTATCCCTCTTTTGATGTGCGCTGCTATTTGTTGACAATACGGGCGCTGTTTTTATTTTTCTCTGGCGGTACATCCATCTCCGCCTCGGAATGTTCACGTTACTGATGTTGTTATTGATTCATTAGTCCAGATAGTCATAACCTGGAATGGTTAAAAAGTTCGTGAGTTCGTCGCTGGTGGTCAATTTGGTCATCAGTTCAGCCGCTTCTTCAAAACGACCCGACTGATAACGCTCATCTCCAACTTCTTCTTTCACGACGTCAATTTCTTCACTAAGGTACTGCTCAAACAAGGCTTTGGTTACCACCTGACCATTGTCGAGCGATTTTCCATGCTGAATCCATTGCCAGATCGACGCTCGGGAGATCTCTGCCGTCGCGGCATCTTCCATCAAGCCGTAGATAGGGACACAGCCATTGCCAGAGATCCAAGCTTCAATGTACTGAAGTGCTACTCGAATATTGTGGCGCATGCCCTGCTCTGTTCGTTCTCCTTGGCAAGGCGCGAGCAGATCATTGGCAGTAATTGGCGCATCGTCTGAACGAGAAACATCAAGTTGATTGGTTCTCTCACCCAGAACACTACCAAACACTTCCATTGCTGTATTGGCCAATCCAGGGTGAGCTACCCAAGTACCGTCATGGCCGTTATTTGCTTCCAGTGATTTATCGTTTTGAATTTTGTCGAGAACCTTTTGATTCTCCTGTGGATCTTTTGCTGGAATGAATGCTGCCATTCCCCCCATTGCAAATGCACCACGACGATGACAAGTACGGATAAGTAAACGCGAATAGGCATTGAGGAACGGCTTATCCATGGTCACAACCTGACGGTCCGGAAGGACACGATCTGGGTGCTTTTTCAGTGTTTTGATATAGCTAAATATGTAATCCCAGCGACCGCAGTTAAGACCAACAATATGTTCTTTAAGCGAAAATAGGATTTCATCCATTTCAAACACGGCTGGCAGTGTTTCAATCAGCACGGTGGCTTTGATAGTACCTGTGTCTAGGCCAAAGTAATCCTCAGTAAAATGGAACACTTTGCTCCACCACTGCGCTTCTTTATACGATTGCAGTTTTGGTAGGTAGAAGTAAGGGCCGCTGCCCTTTTTCATTAGCGCTTTGTAGTTATTGTAAAAATAAAGCGCAAAGTCGAATAAAGCTCCAGGAATGATCTCACCATTAAACGTCACGTGTTTTTCTTTTAGGTGTAAACCACGCACTCGGCAGATCAAAACCGCTGGATCATCCTTCAACTCATATTGCTTACCATTAACTGGGTTGGTGTAACTGATGTTGCCCTCTACCGCGTCACGCAGGTTGATTTGACCATCTAACACCTTATCCCATGCGGGGGACATCGAGTCTTCAAAGTCCGCCATGAACACTTTCACGTTCGCATTCAGCGCATTAATTACCATTTTACGGTCAGTAGGACCGGTGATTTCTACGCGGCGGTCTTGCAGATCTTGAGGGATCCCGAGAATTTTCCAGCTACCTTCTCTGATATCTTGTGTATCTTCGAGAAAGTCTGGCAGCTCCCCAGCATCGATACGAGCTTGCTTTTCTTCACGCTGAGCAAGCAAGGTATCGGTCTCGCTGGCAAACTGAGCACACAGAAGAGATAAAAAGGTTTGGGCTTCAACAGGGAAAATCGCCTGATGTTCTGGTGAAAGGGTACCAGTCACTTCAAGCATGCCTTCTTGGTGTAAAGTTTCTTGGGCTTCAGCTGTTGTTTTTTCTCTATCTGGTGTGTTGGCAAGCATATTCTCTTCCTTTAACGCTCCGATACAACGACGATGTTTTGGGGTTGTATCAGTGGTTGCTCGAATTTTCGAAGAGTTACATTTGTAACTATAAAACAACAATCAAACATCCTAATTGATTACTATCTTCTTCGTTTATTTTGTCTTGTGAACTCTACCTTGGCTAACTTGGTTTGCCTTTTCAATCTAGACATAAGTCTTACAGAGCCTTTATTTAAACTACACCAACACACGCTAGAGCAAAAGACCTAAAACAGCCTTTAAACTAAATTCAAAGTTTTATTCCGCTGCCTATAAGTTGTTGATTTTGATCACCAAAATGTAACCAGTTACGTAATTTAATTACAGTAAAATTAGAGCTGTAAAACCGTTTCAAACACACGTTTAACTTACGAGTGAATTAGGCACCGCTTTATCAGCAAGGGGATTTCATGGCTATTGCGTAGGTAGGTCAAACAGAACATTTTTAGTGAGTAGTAAAATTGACACTGTGAAATTTCACAATTTAATGAAAGCTTCATTAAGATTCCTTTGTAAAATTTTACAAGTTAAAGTTCACCAACAGAATAAAATGCTAAAAAGCACACTAAAACCAGTGTGCTTTTGGAAGGTATCATCGAGATTTAGTCTAATACTTAACGCTAAAGCAGCTCTGACACGACTTGTGCCAGTTGATTAAAAGTATTCACTCTTGAAGAGCTGGGGCGCCAAACTAATCCAATGTGACGATGCGCTTGCTGCCCTGGAGCGTCTACAACCACCAAATTCTGGTTATCGAGCAACCCGTGATCGATCGCCATCTGCGGGATAAAGGTGGTTCCTAACCCATTAGCAACCATCTGAACTAAGGTATGTAAACTGGTTGCTGAGAATGGATTAATCTTTTCTTTCTTAGTCAGCTGGCAGGCAGAAACGGCATGTTCTGTTAAGCAGTGTTCTTTTTCCAGTAAGAACACAAACTCATCAGGTAAGTCATCGTACTTAATCGGGGTTCGGATCGCGTCGGCCTGATTACGACTGATGATCATTCGAAAGGGGTCATTGCCGACAATTTTGCTTTCCATACCATCTATATCAACAGGTAAGGCTAAGATCAGTACATCTAATTCACCATGACGCAGCGCCGCCAGTAAATTGGTTGTAGTGTCTTCTCTTAACAGTAAATTCAGCAATGGGAAGCGCAGGTTCACTTCCTGCACCAAGTCACCGAGCAGAAAAGGCGCAATGGTTGGAATACAGCCAACACGCAGTTGTCCTTCCATTTCATCTCCCTGACAAAGACGACCAAGCTCAACCAAATCTTGCCCCTTTGCCAGAAGTTCACGCCCTTGTTGGACAACTTGCTCTCCTGCCAGTGTAAACACTAATGGGCTTTTTTTATCTTTCTTCTCATAAAGCGGGCAGCCAATCAGCTCTTCAAGATTTTGAATGCCTTTACTAAGTGTTGACTGACTCACGAAGCACCGTTCCGCCGCTTCACTAAAATGGCGAGTTTCGTGAAGGGTAATCAAATAATGTAATTGCTTGAGACTAGGCCACTTATTCATAATTTTATATGTAACTCTTACTCATCCAGTGATCGAAGGAATGATTTATTTATCATCGCTTTTTTCGATTAACTTAATCTATTTATTTCGCTTTTTTCAATACTACTATCTGTACTATAGTTTGTCGCGTACAAACACGGACCAAACCTAAAACTCATAGTTTGGTTTGGAACTAACCATATATTTTAGGAGCAAAAAAATGGTACTAGTAGGTCGTCAAGCCCCAGATTTTACTGCTGCAGCTGTTCTAGGTAACGGTGAGATCGTTGATAACTTCAACTTTGCAGAGTTCACTAAAGGTAAGAAAGCGGTTGTTTTCTTCTACCCACTAGATTTCACTTTCGTTTGCCCATCTGAGCTAATCGCATTCGACAACCGTCTAGCTGATTTCCAAGCTAAAGGTGTTGAAGTAATCGGTGTTTCTATCGATTCTCAGTTCTCTCACAACGCATGGCGTAACACTGCTATCGAAGATGGCGGTATCGGTCAAGTTAAGTACCCACTAGTTGCTGACGTTAAGCACGAAATCTGTAAAGCATACGACGTTGAGCACCCAGAAGCAGGCGTTGCTTTCCGTGGTTCTTTCCTAATCGACGAAGAAGGCGTTGTACGTCACCAAGTTGTTAACGACCTACCACTAGGCCGTAACATCGACGAAATGCTACGCATGGTTGACGCTCTAAACTTCCACCAGAAGAATGGTGAAGTATGTCCTGCACAGTGGGAAGAAGGTAAAGCAGGTATGGACGCATCTCCAAAAGGTGTTGCCGCTTTCCTATCTGAGCACGCAGCAGACCTAAGCAAGTAATCTTGCTTTCGCACCCAAGCTCAACGGGTGTCTTGGTTGGACAATATAAAGCTAAAAAGCAAACGCCAATCAGTTTAAAGTAAAGTCTTATTTAAAGAGCCCGAAACTCAGTTTCGGGCTCTTTTTATTTCGCTTTCACACTCAATGAACATTATCATCCCACAACTTCTCTATATAGATAAAAAGACAAGGTATCGCTAAAGAGACAAAACGTATCGACCTACAGACTTTATCTGTTTCCGCTCTTTAAAGTCGAAAAAGCTCTCTTTATGATGAACTCAACTGATTTGGAGGAAGAGATCACTCTTCCTGACTGACGATTACTACACGGAGATTCAACATGGCTTACTTTTCTCTAGCCTTCGGTACGACAACCAAAAACCGCGATGGAAAAATCATTGAAGCATTTTTCCCAAACCCAGTTCTTAACCCGTCTGACGCACTAATAGACGCTGTCGCAAAAGTAGCGGGTTACGAGCAAGGCAACCAAGCGATCGAAATCTCTGCGGCACAAAGTGCAGAACTTGCTGGTGCATTCGAAGCAAACGGTGATGCTGCAAACGCCTCATTCGCAGCTAAAGCAGCGGAGTCTTCACAACCGCTGGTGCTAGTTATTCTAGCAACTGATGAGAAGCCAGCTTCTGTTGCTGAAGGCTTCCTGAAGCTTCAACTGATCTCTAACCGTCTAGTTCAACCTCACGGCACTGTGCTTGACGGTATCTTTGGTCTACTGCACAACATTGCTTGGACCAACGAAGGCCCTATCGATCTGCCAGAACTGGCTGACCGCCAAATCGAAGCTCGCCTAGCAGGCCGCAACCTTTCTGTCGATTGTGTCGACAAATTCCCTAAAATGGTCGATTACGTAGTACCTGCTGGTGTTCGTATCGCTGATACTTCACGCGTTCGCCTTGGCGCTCATGTTGGCGAAGGCACAACCGTTATGCATGAAGGTTTCATCAACTTCAACGCGGGTACAACGGGTGTAAGTATGGTTGAAGGCCGAATCTCTGCTGGCGTTGTAGTTGGTAACGGCTCTGATATCGGTGGCGGTGCTTCAATCATGGGTACACTGTCTGGTGGTGGTTCAGTTGTCGTTTCTATCGGTGAAAGTTCACTGCTAGGCGCGAACGCAGGCCTTGGTTTCCCACTGGGCGATCGTTGTACTGTTGAGTCTGGCCTGTATGTCACTGCGGGTGCTAAGGTTCGCATGCTAGATTCAGAAGGCAATGAAGTAGAAGTGGTCAAAGCACGCGACCTAGCTGGCGTGTCTGACTTGCTGTTCCGTCGAAACTCAGTGACTGGTCAGATTGAATGCCTGGCGAACAAAACGGCAGTAGAGCTGAACTCTGAGCTACACAGCAATAACTAAGCTGGTAGTCGAACAGAAAAAGGGTTGATGTGTATGCATCAACCCTTTTTCTTTTTCTGCTAAGTGAATCTCATAGCGCGCGAATGCAGCCGTTAGCTACTTAACCAGGATGACCGTCGACCCTCGCTTTTAGCAACATAGGGCCAAACTTAATCACATACAGAGTAAAAGCCAGTACCCATAACAGCCCACTGATATCGATCATCAACATCATTTGGGCTGGCCACAGAACTACACCAATACTACGAACTAACGCAGCAGCCATCAGCATAGCGAATGCTAACGCCATATTTGGCCCCTGATAAATTGCTCGCCCAGTATGCCCCATGGTGACACGAGCGATCATCGCCAGTATCAAGCCGCCGAGCGCTCCAATCGCAAACAGATGCAACATATTGTGGCCCGCAAATGGGTTATCGAGTAACCCTCTCAATAATAGGCTGACCGGAATACACAAGTAAGCTAAGTGCAGCGCCCATACCAGCGGCTCTTTGACGGTGCGCCACGGCTGCCATCTCATCACACGAACTAAATGTGCTAAACCGGAAATAACCATCAGAGAAGGCCCGAGCTGAGCAAAAGTGACAGGGAAAAAGCTCAGAATAAATAAACTGACCAGCGGGAGGTTTGCCGTCCATTCTAGCCAAGTCATCGGCTGTGGTTTCTCAAAATTAAACCGCCGCGCTGTGAAGAATGGGATCACCCGCCCGCCCATCACTGACAGTAAAATTGTAAACCACCACAACATTGCCTGCCAGACCGCCGAAGAAGGAAACGGCGGCATCCCCTTAATAGTCGCGTAGCTGGCAAAGTTCGCCACAATCGCTAAAACAAACAAAGGCACAAAGAACAGATTTTTCCACCCTTTAACTTTGATTACTCGGCTACCAACTTCATACGCTGCAAAAGCGATAAACAGAGCCTCTATCGATGAAATCAACCACAAAGGGGCAGGTGTCCAAAACAGCACACGCGGAAGCAACCACAAGCCAACCAGCAGAGCCAACCTATGGTGCTTGGTGCCATTGATTCCCGTCCAGTTCTGCACTGCGGTCAAGACAAACCCCACCACAATCGCCATCGAGAAACCAAACAACATCTCATGCACATGCCACCACAAAGCAGGCACCCTTAACGCCGCAGGCTGACCAGTTTGGAACATCCATACCCACAAGGCGACAGCAATAACAGCGTAAACGGCCCCGAGTAAAAAGAAGGGCCGGAATCCCAAACGTAAAATCGGCGGAATGGCTTGTTCGACTTTTTTGTCAGTAATATTGAGCACTATGGTCACTCCAAATATTGAACCTAACTCTAAAAAGCAATATTCATTCCAGTCTTAAATCAACCATAATTCAACAGATTAAAAATAAAACAGTGTCTTTATGACTCTTTTATAGGGATACAAAAGAAAACGTAGAGGTCATTAAGACACACTTGGTAATTTAAAGGTTTTTGACACGTTTAATGAACCAAAACCACCTCAAAAAATAGAGTTACTAAACTCTAGTTTCTAATATTTTTACTTTAAAACCAAAGAATAAAAACAGAAAATAATAAAAATAAATAACTGATATTAAATAAATTAAATTGAAATAATTCAATTAATCACAGTTAGATCAATTATTGAGTAAGATCACACTCCAAATTCATGGTTACAATAATCCAGTAAATGCATTTCTAATACACTAAAATTTGTTGACCGTTTCCTCCACAATCACCCTCAGATAAAAAAACAAGTTCCGCACAGTTCGGAACCAATCGGGGTAAACGAGATGATCACAGATTTAATCAATAAAGAGTTGATTTGCTTAGATCTCCAGGCAACAACCAAACAGGAAGTGTTCGAAGAACTGATCAACCTACTAAGTAGCAACCACCGCATCAGTGACAAAACTCAATTCCTCAACGACATTATGGCTCGAGAAGATGTTGGTAATACTGGTTTTGAAGACGGCGTCGCACTACCACATGCCAAAAGTGCCGCGGTTTCCAAGCCCGCTGTCGCGATTGGTATTAGCCGCCAAGGGATAGAGTACGGCGCGGAAGACGGTCTACCGAGTAAACTATTCTTTATGATTGCCTCTCCTGATGGTGGTGCCGATCATCATATCGAGGTGCTGGCTGAACTCTCTTCAAAACTGATCGAAGACGGATTTATCGAGCAATTTATGCAGGCTAGCTCTGCTGGAGAGGCATTGGAATTACTGCTCGCCAAACCACGAAGTCAGCAAGATACCCCTGAAACTGATCAAGGCTTTTTAATCGGTGTTACCGGCTGCCCAGCAGGGGTCGCGCACACTTACTTAGCTGCCGAAGCCTTAGAGAAAGGTGCCGCTGAACTTGGCTATAAAATCAAAGTTGAAACCAATGGTTCTATAGGGGTAAAAAACACGCCGAGTGCAGAAGAGATAGCTCAAGCTGATGCTATCATTGTCGCCTGCGATAAACAGGTTGATATGAATCGTTTCACTGGGAAAAAAGTCATCATAACCAACGTCAAAGCCCCAATCAGCGATGCCAAGGGATTGATAGGAAAAGCGCTGCAAGCACCACACTTTACAGCCAAAGAAGAGAGCCAAAGCGTAGAAGCAACAGCTTCGAGTACACGCAGTGATTTATACCGCTACCTGATGAATGGTGTTTCGCACATGATTCCATTTGTGGTCACAGGTGGTCTGCTGATCGCACTTGCACTGGCCATTGGTGGCGAGCCAACATCTGCAGGAATGGCGATTCCTGAAGGCAGCATATGGCAAAAGGTCCTGGATGTCGGTGTGGTTTCATTCACCTTGATGATCCCTATCTTAGCCGGTTATATCGCCTATGCGATTGCAGATCGTCCAGGTCTCGCACCAGGATTAATCGGTGGCTGGATTGCGAACAATGGTTCTTTCTATGGTGCGGAAGCTGGCACAGGCTTTATCGGAGCCATCGTTGCAGGCTTACTGGTCGGCTATTTTGTCAAATGGCTGACGAGCATCAACTACCATAAATTTATTCAGCCATTGGTGCCTATTATGATTGCACCAATCCTAGGATCTTTGTTTATCTCCAGCCTGTTCATCTTCGTCATCGGTGCCCCCATTGCAAGCTTAATGGACGGCCTGAATGCGATGTTAGTCAGCATGAGTACCGGCAGTGTCATTCTATTGGGAATTGTCTTAGGTGGTATGGCTGGCTTTGATATGGGCGGGCCGTTCAACAAAGTCGCGTTCTTATTCTCTGTCGGCATGATCGCCAGTGGTCAGACGCAATTTATGGGCGCTATGGCGTGTGCGATTCCTGTAGCACCTCTTGGTATGGGTCTAGCCACTTTCCTTGGTCGTAAATTCAATCTATTTGAAGAATCAGAAATCGAAGCTGGTAAAGCGGCTGGCGCCATGGGCCTAGTCGGTATTTCTGAAGGCGCAATTCCCTTTGCCGCACAAGACCCAATGTCTGTGATTCCTGCTAACGTGCTTGGCTCTATGGTAGCAGCCGTAATGGCATTCTCATTTGGCATCACCAACAGCGTCGCACACGGTGGCCCGGTTGTCGCACTACTTGGCGCTATGAACCTACCATTGATGGCACTGGTTTGTATGGCGGCAGGTACCGTCGTGACCGCCCTAACCTGTATTTCACTTAAGAAGATGCGTAAAGCGAAAGCACAGCTAGCAACCGCTTAATTGTTTAAGCGCCTTAAGCGCCATCCCCCCTATTTTGCGCGCTATTCAGACCCCGTTTTTACGGGGTCTTTTCTTTTGTGATAAAAACCTTTAGGTTGTTTGTTGAACACAGAGGGAAAATACATGGCAATTTACATCTTTGGCTACGGCAGTTTAATGAACTCCGCATCGAGACAACTGACAGGAAAAACCGCCCAAGCTTTACCTGCCATCGCTCACGGCTTCAAACGCTACTGGGGTAAAGTGGATGACAGTTATATCCTTTCGCCGCTGGTCGTAAATAAAGGCGAAGGTTTAGTTAATGGCGTATTACTCGAAATCAGCGAAGATGAGCTAAGTGAATTTGATGTTCGCGAGCGAGGCTACCATCGAGTGGAAATCCCCCATTCACAGCTTGAGTGCGATAACCCATTTCATGCCAATGATCAGGTTTGGGTGTATATCAAAGACAACCCAGAGCCACCATGTAGCCTGAGCCCTATCATGCAAACCTATGTCGATACCGTATTAGCAGGGTGTCTGGAGATTTCCGAACAATTTGCCAAACAATTTATTCAGCACACCATCGGCTGGCACTTCCCACGAGAAGACGACCGGCATGCACCTAAGTATGGCAACCTCGCCGGCGTAAAAGAACACCATTATCCGGTGATTGATAAACTAATAAAGGGAGCGTAATGCTCCCTTCCTCTATTCGCTAGAATGACGATCAGAATTTGTAGTCAAGACCTAAGAACATTGTGTCCATATCGAAGTCAGCATTATCGTATTCTGCCGTTGTTGTACGGTATCCAGCGTTAATGCTCCAATGGTTATTGAATGCATATCCAGCTTCTACACCGTAAAGCACTGAAGAGCCCGAAGCCGTAGAACCATTGGACTCGTTTTCAGCACCAACACCACCGATACCAAAGATTCCTCCTAGGTAGAAACCGGAGTTACCAAAATAGAATTGAGGTTTTACGTTCAAATTAAAAGCAGAAAAATTCAGATTCCTCACCGTACTACTATTATTTAATACCACATCAAAAGAGCCGTAATAAGCGTACTCACCTTCGAAACCAACAACAAATGTGTCAGCAATGTGGAAGTTATAACCAATCGCCAAAGCAGCGCTCGTAGATGACACTTCACCAGTAGAGCTCACGCCATCCCAATTCTTGGTATTCAGATCAGTATCAATGATATCTGCGCCTAAATACCAGCCATTTGCAAGGTGACCACGTCCAGCTTGCTGTGTCTCTACGCTTTCCGCACCAACTGCCTGAAATGACACGGCCGCTATTAGAGCCGCTAATAATTGTTTATTCATTCTAATTCCTATTTCTGTATACGGCTTGAGAAAAAGCCAGCGGGTGAATATAGGTATATTGCTAAAAAATAAAACCATCAATATTTCATATAGTGAACCAAATCACATCCACTAAATAAATAACAAGACTGGATTTACTCACAAAGTGTAGAGGGCAACTCTTGGCTAAATAACACTCGTCACTGATTTAAGAACACAGCAACAAACATTTAGAGCTTTTACCTCGCCCTTGGCTTAGTGGAATTACATAACCTCACCACTTCTTTGCTCATCAGCTCTTGTTCAGTGTAATAGGCACTAGGCTTGTCACGGCCTACAGTCGCCTTCCCCTACATTGATTTGAACCATGACAGTTTGTCCGCATTCTGATGACGGACAACTTCAATGCGCTTGCCTGTACGCCTCTCCTGTTTTGAAAAATCAGTATAAGCGAATCGTATCCATAATAAAGCCTAAATAAATTTCACCAAAAGATAACGTTTACACTAAAGCTTAGATCTTACTATCAAAGGTGGTAAAAATTGTATCTATCACAGTAAAAAATGTCTCAAATTGCTTCACTTTCACAAACAGTGTTTAATGTTCAGGTTCAATTTATGAGGTAAAAAGATGGCAACGATCAAGGACGTAGCAAAAGAAGCGGGCGTTTCTGTCGCAACAGTTTCTCGCGTAATCAACAAATCCCCGAAAGCTAGCCAGTCGTCCATTGACTCCGTCACCAAAGCAATGAAAAAGCTTGGCTATCGTCCCAATGCTGCTGCGCGCGCATTAGTCAGTCAAAGTACCAATACCATGGGTGTGCTGGTTAGTGATGTCTCCGATCCGTTTTTTGGCACTTTAGTTAAAGCCGTCGACACTGTTGCTCATGAACATGGTAAACATATTTTGATTGGCAATGGTTATCACGACGCGGAGCAAGAGCGAAAAGCGATCGAGCTTCTGATTAATAATCGCTGTGATGCCCTCGTCATCCATGCTAAAGGCCTGTCCGATGAAGAATTGATTGGCTACGCCAAAGAAGTCAAAGGTATGGTCATCATCAATCGTCATATACCTCAGTTGGCGGAACGTTGTATCTCGCTCGACAACCATAAAGGGGCTTACCTAGCAACGGAATACTTGATTCGTCACGGTCATACCAAGATTGCCTGTGTTGCCTCTAACCATGCCATCGAAGACTCACAGCAACGCATTGAAGGATACCTTGCTGCATTGAGAGATCATGATATTGAGTTGCCAACCAGCTATATCGAATACGGAGAGCCGAATAACGATGGTGGTGAAGTTGCCATGACCAATTTGCTGACTAAGTCACTAGAAATCAGTGGGATAATCGCTTACAACGATTACATGGCAGCAGGTGCACTATCGGTTCTTGATGCAAATGGTATTCAAGTACCGCAGCAGGTGTCGATGATGGGCTTCGATGATGGCTTAATTGCGCGCTATGTACATCCTCACCTCACAACTGTACGTTACCCGATTCAAATGATGGCCGATAAAGCCGCTCGTCTTGCATTGTCTTTGGCGAGTCAAGACCCTTTAGAGAGTGGCACAATGATCTTCTCACCTACTGTAGTGCGAAGAAACTCGGTAGAGAAAGCCACCTAACAGGCTAAATAAAACCATTAGCCGCATCATACAAAAAAACAAATTGCATAAGCATAATCTATACTTTGTCTGGGCAATGGTGCCATCATTGTGTGCAGGCTAACCAACATGACAAAAAAAACACCTATCAATACTCTACCTACTTACTTATGCCTTTTTGTCAGTTACTTTTTGCTCGCCATGTTTTCTCTTGTGCTCAGTCGTGGAGAAGGCGCTTTGGCAACGGTTTGGTATCCAAACATTGTTGCAGGATTTATTATTGCTCAGTTGCCAGTAAGAACATGGCTGGCGTGCCTTGTTATCACCCTAGTCGCTAATGTCGCCGCCGATTACCCCTTTAGCAACAGCTTAGTCTCATCACTTATATTTGTTCCCGCCAATATGTGTGAGGTGTTCTTGATTGCTTGGATGATCAGGCAATCAAAAGATATGGCTCACAGCCTAAAAAACTTGTCAGCATTCATAAGATGCCTTACTTCCACCTGTATAGTCCCTGCTTTTTTTGCTTCATTATTCGGTGCGATATCCTTGAGTATTCGTTATGAACAATCCGTGATGGAGTATTGGCATGTTTGGATCTTGGGAAGCATGGTCGGTGCCATCACTTTTTTCCCTTTATGCTTGCTCTTGTTATCTAAGGCTACGATTAATTCATGGCGTGAACTCTCAGAGCCAAAGGAATTAGCCATTATAGGGCTCAGTATCTTTGTCACCTATGGTAGTTTTATGTTCCTACCATACCCATACGCTTACCTTTGTGCTTTCTTATCTTTCGCCGCTATCTTTTCTCGCTTCTCTACACTCAGCGTTGCAATCGCTCTCACTGGCGTACTCACGACCTATATCACCTCCAATGGCGTCTATCACCCCATTACTCACGACTATGACAATAAAGCCTTCTTCTTTTACGTGCCGATGTTATTGACATTTATTACCCCTAGTTTTCTCTCAGTCAGTGTTGAAGTGACTCAACACGCGAATGCATTATTGAAACAAGCCAAGCAAAGTTACATTAATTTGTATGAAAAAACGCCTTCCGCTATGCATTCCATCGGGCATGATGGAAAACTGGTGTCCGTCAGTGACGAATGGCTAAAGTTGTTAGGCTACGAAAGACATGAAGTGATTGGGCGGCCCTCAACGGATTTTTTAACAGAGGCCAGTGCAAAACTTGCAAGAGAAGTCATTCTGCCGATTTTTTTTAAGACTGGGAAAATTTCGAACATTCACTACCAGATGATATGCAAATCAGGAGACGTTATTGATGTCGAGTTATCCGGCTTTTTAGAAAAAGGGAATGAAGAAACGTCTGATCGATCCATGGCGGTCTTGAAAGATAAAACCAAGGAATACGCTCTGGCTCGCTCATTGGCAAAAGAAAAAGAACTGTTGGAAGTCACGCTGACTTCGATCGGCGATGGTGTGGTCACCACAGATATCAACCAGAAAATCACCTTCATTAACCCTGTAGCTTCAGCGATCTTAGACATCAACGCAGACCTTGTGAAAGGTCGTCAGTTTATGAATACCATTTTTATGATCAATGAAAAAACAGGGACATACCTAGAAAACCCGTTAAGCAAAGTGCTAAGAAACCACATCACTTTTGCTTTACCTGAGACCACTGCACTCAAAAATATGAGTGGCTCCGTTTTTTCGATTCAGGGCTCAGTGACGCCCATTACTGACCATCAAGGCAACTTACACGGCTCAGTCATGATCTTTCAAGATGTCACCGAAGCAAGAACCCTATCACAGAAGCTCTCATATCTTGCTCAGCATGATGCGCTCACGGAACTGCCTAATCGACTGCTTTTGACTGATAGAATCTCCATTGCTTGCCTGAATTACCAACGAAAGAAAGTGGGCTTTACTCTTCTTTACATCGATTTAGACAACTTTAAAACCATTAACGATTCTCTTGGGCACCATGCGGGAGATGAGCTGTTAAAGATAGTGGCAAAAAGGCTAGACGATTTCACAAGAAAAGTGGATACCGTTTCTCGTGTCGGTGGTGACGAGTTTGTGGTTTTGCTTGATGCTTTTACCTCCAAGCTAGATGTGGCGACTTTTACCTCAAAACTGATTGAAGAAATCGCTCATCCCATCTTACTTGAAGGTCAAAACGTTCAAATGACACCCAGCATTGGTATTACCCTGTGTCCTGAAGACGGAAGCGATGTGGAATCGCTGCTAAAACGGGCAGATTTTGCAATGTACAGAGCCAAAGAAAATGGCAGAAACCGTTTTCAATTCTATTGTTCCGATATTGAGCGAGATGTAGAGAATAGAATTGAAAGCGAGAAGAAACTGCGTCTTGGGCTTACAAATAAAGAGTTCTACCTTCATTTTCAACCTATTGTGACCAGTATTGATTATCAGATTCTCTATTGGGAAGCGCTGTGCCGTTGGAATCATGAAGGGGATGATATTCCGCCATCGGACTTCATTCCGCAACTAGAAGAGATGGGGTTAATCAACGAATTAGGGATGGAAACTTTAAACCAAGCTTGCGACTTTATAAAACAAGTCAGCTATGCAAACCATGATGCAAGGCTGTCGGTTAATATCAGCGCTGCCCAATTGTTAGATAAAAAATTTGGCGACAAAGTAAAGCAATTATTAAAAGAAAAAGGCGTTGCCGCTTCCAGCTTTATCTTTGAAATTACGGAGTCCGTCTTAATGGAAAACTGGCAACAAAACCTATCCGTTCTCAACAAGCTAAAACAGCAAGGTATTTTACTTGCTGTGGATGACTTTGGCACAGGTTACTCGAGCCTAAGCTACTTAAAACGCTTCCCCATCGATATCGTGAAAATTGATAAAGAGTTTGTTCGTGATTTAGCCGTTGATTCCCAAGACAACGTTTTTGTCAATGCCATCATCACTATGGCAGAAACGCTTGGAATGACCACCGTCGCTGAAGGCGTTGAAACTCAAGAACAAGCTGATTTATTGAGCAAAATGCACTGCCCAATGCAACAAGGCTATTATTTTGGCAAACCGCAAAGTCAAGATTTTTGGCTAGCCCAAAACACACCGGCACTCAATGTTATCGATTTTCGGCAGAAATAAGATGACCTAAGCTACTGTAATTAATGTGATATGACCTTGTTTTTGGCCATCATAACTTCATGCTCTTTACCACTCCTTTCATCTCATCGTTTCTTCCTAAACACATCAGCCCTCTCAACTTGAGAGGGCGATGATATCAAAAAGCGATCAGTTCAAGACTTGGTTTGCTTTAAGTGGTGCAACCTCAACTCCTTCTGCAAATTCACCACGTTGGAGTTTTTCACGCAAAATCGCATGTTGGTCTTCCGTAAAAGTATAGCGAGACATAATAAAGATACGTACCAAAGCCCCCAGAGCAGGCAGCAGTGCGATACAGAAGAACATACCACTTAATGCGGTTTCAGTTTGCTCTGCATTGGGTACATAGCCGATCGCTGTAAGAATCAACCCTGTCAGCCCCCCAGCAACCGCCACAGAAAGTTTACCTGTGAAAGTTTGCCCAGAGAAAGTGATCGCAGCAGTGCGTTTACCACTGTGGTAATAAGAGTATTCAACAGTATCGGCAATCATGGCTGAGATGAGTGGATTGGTCATCATAAATATGCCCGTGATCACTGCAAGCCATGCCATCACAGCCGTTGGGTTGTCGTAACCCGTGAGGTAGAAACCGATACGAGCAATGATCTCTAACACACATAGAGCAATAAAGATGTCTCTCTTTTTGAAACGTTTCGTTAATACAGGAGTTGCCAAACACGCAATGGCGCTGACCAAAGTAATGGTACCAATCAAGGAAACTAACCCAGCATCTCCCATGTTGTAGGTGAAGAAGAAAATGTACAAGCCATTGACGAGGTTAAAAAATACATTCATAAAGAAGGCTGCCAAAATGAAAAACAGAGGCTTGTTTTTGCGTACAGCTTGGAAGGTTTGCTTCAACGTGACTTTTTCACAACTCGCAGTCGAAATACGCTCTCTAGTGTTGTAAAAACCATTAAGCATAAATAACAACCCTGCAATCATCAGCACAATTACCGCTGGTAAGTAGCCTTGGTCTGCGCGTCCATCAGCAAAGTAGGCACTTAACTTAGGAAAAATGACCAAGGTCGCACCAATACCGGCATTAACCCCTAACATGGCACAGGTTGCCGCTTTAGCGCGCTCTTGGGGTTCATCAGTCATTACAGATGACATGGACCAGAATGGAACATCTGAAATCGTGTATAAAGTGCCCCAAAGGATATAGGTCACACCCGCATAGATAACCTTAGTCGACGTATCTGCATCCATATTGTAAAACGCTGCCACCGTGACCAAAACAATTAGAAACGGCGTAAACAACATATATGGACGGAATTTGCCAAAACGAGATTCCAATGTGTCCATATATCCGGCAATCAGAGGATCGTTGACCGCATCCCACACTCGAGCGATTAAAAAGATGGTACTCGCCGCTATTGGCGAAATACCAAGAATATCGGTATAGAAATATAAGATAAAAGAGCCGACTAAACCAAAGCTAAAGCACTGGCCTACTCCGTAGCCGAAATAAGACATCAGCTCTCTATTATTCAATCTATTTTGTACAGTTGTCATTGTTCACGTCTCGATTGATTTAATTGTAGGTAAGAAACCGACCTATTTCTCAAGGCCGGAGCACGGACAGTTATTCCACTTCTGTGAGTGTTTTAATTAACTGCACTTCACTTGCATCATAGGGCTGGCCTTGCTCGTCAAGCAGGTCATGGAACCATTGACGGGCATAGTTAACGTCGTTACGTTTAATTTCAGGCCAAGGAAGGTGCGTTTGGGTTTTGCCTTTGACTAACCCCCACTGGTAACAACCGATGTTCTTATCTTTAAAAATCGGTAGTTGTTCATGTAAGTAGGATTGTGCATGACGAGCGAGCCACTCAGTGCACATCATCGGACGATTATGCGCCTCTACAACCTCTAATGCTTGGTGAAAAAGGTCAAGTGGTAAGTAAGCGTGAAAGGTAATAATGTCCGATAGCTCAAAGGCACGGCGATCGGTTGGGTGCTCAAAAATAGGTAAGCTACGATCTAGAATACTTGGACAGTGCCACGCTCCAACCGTCAATGGCTGACTAGGATTGATTTCACGCGCCCACTCGAAAGCTTTTTCCATCAGCTCATGACTAAACACTTCCATCTCTTCGTCATAAGCGACCTCACCTGTTGGGGTAAAAATCATTCGATTCGTAGGTTCGTTGTAAAGATCCCAAATGACAATGCGCGGATCATCTTTGTAGGTCGAGAGAATATCGCGAACATAAGCTTCAACTTCTCCCCACTGCGCTTTGTCCATCACTACATTTCGACCTGGGCTCGCCGCTGCTTGGCTGTTATGCAGATCCGGCACAGGCGCTTTCTGCTCGCCCAAGAATGGGTGATCACCAGAAAACCCACAGTCATCCATAGGTGTTAGCATGACTTTGATGTCGTTACGTTCACAAATATCTAAGAAACGGTCGATGCGTGTATGTAAACCATCACGATCTGCCTGCCACACGATAAAAGGGAGATTGGTACGCAAGGTGTTGTAACCCACTTGCTTCGCCCATTCCAATTCTTCTTCGATAATTTCAGGGGCAAACGTGTCTTCTTGCCACATTTCATTCCAGTTGACAGCTGTCCTTGGTAAGTAATTAAATCCACGCAACCACCCCTGCTGCTTTTGCCACTGCCACGCCTTATCTTCAGACCATCTTTCCATCTTACTCAACCTTCAAAACTAAACTATTAACTAATAATATTAGCTAATATATTTATTAATACCGTTTAGACCATAAGGTAGAAATGAAATTGAGCGGACAATCACAACAATCCGACTTTTAGCACAAGATTTTGTGATCTTAATCTTTAACAGATGATCAAGATTTAATAATTAGCTAATATCTTTAGCTCACTGAGTTAAGTTGATTTTTAAGATGGCTAGAAAAATTACGATGAGTGACATTGCTGCAGCAGCAGGCGTGTCTCAATCAACCGTATCCTTAGTACTGAACGGTTCAACGTCGGTAAAAATTGCAGACGCGACAAAGCGCAAAGTGATCGACACCGCTGAGTCCCTTGGATACAACAACAAAAAAGTCGCCCATGCCTTAGGTCGACCAAAAAAAATGGCTTTCGTCATCAATGGGCTCACCAGTTATGACCCTTTCATTGATGCCATCAACTCCGCTCGCGAAGAGGCTTGGGCCAATGACTATATTTTAGTGACCTTTAACTACAGCCATGACGCAGTGATGGCAAATAAGATTGAATCTGAAATTAATGGTGGGGATTATGTAGGTTTGGTATATGCGTCAAGTATGACAAGAGAGCTGAAACAGCAACGAGTCAACACTTTCCTGCCCACGATATTACTCAACTGTACCAATCAGGCCGATGATCAAATCCCGAGTATACTGCCCGCAGATATGATCGGGGCTTACAAAGCTGTCTCTCATTTAACCGCACAAGGTTATCGCTATATTGCCATGCTCTGCGGTGAAAACTGGATGCAAGCCAGTAAACAACGTACAGAAGGTTACCGCCAAGCTTTAATTGATGCCGATATCATCCCCAATCCGGATTACCTACGTGAAGCAAATTGGTCATTAAAGGAAGCGCACCAACAAACACTGGCATTATTCAATTTAGCTCAACCGCCAGAAGCCATTTTCTGCAGCAGTGATTATATGGCGATGGGATGTTATCAAGCCCTCGCAGAGCTTGGCTTAAAAATCCCAGATGATGTCGCAGTTGTCGGCTACGATAACCAGCAAATCGCATCGGAAAGCTTCCCTGCTTTAACCTCAGTGGAGTTACCCTACTCTGAGATGGGTAAACTGGCTATAGAATCTTTAGTAACACAGATGGAAGGTCAGCCTTTGGTTTCGAAACGGCGTAAAGTCGAAGGAGAACTGGTCGTTCGTGCTTCATCAAGCAAATAAAAAAAGGTGGGCTTGCTGCCCACCTAAAGGCTACCTAGAACTCAAACTGATAAACAGTTCGGTGCTGATAGCTTCCCCTAGGAGTTAACACCCCACGGCTAACTCCCCATTCTGGTTTATTTGGCCCATCAGGAAAGAATTGAGTTTCTAATGCAAGGCCGTCATACAATTGATAAGTTTTACTCGCCCCCGGGGTACCAGCAAGAAAATTACCCGAATAAAACTGCACGGCCGGCTTGGTCGTTTTTATCTTCATCACAACGTCTTTTTCAGGGGCCACCAACTCCGCAGCAATCTCGCTCCCATCAGTCACATCAGACCGAAATACAAACGCATGATCATAACCACCAGCCATTTTCTGATCAGGCTCAGTTAAGAATTCACTACCAATCTTCTTGGATTGAGTAAAGTCAAAACTAGTTCCCTCGACAGCTTGGATTTCCCCTGTAGGAATCAAGCCACTGTCAGTAGGCAGATAAGCGTTGGCATTCAACTTAAGGTGATGATCTAAACTCTTAAACGCACTCGCCTCTCCCGCCAAATTAAAATAGGCGTGGTTAGTTAAATTCACAGGGCAAGCTTGATCAGTACTGGCAGCATAGGCAATAACCAGCTCGTTATCATCCGTCAAGGTATAGGTTACTTTTACATCAAGATTACCCGGATAGCCTTGATCGCCATCGGGCGAATGCAAGCTGAATACAACATGTTGACCATCGTACTCGGCCACCGCCCAGCGACGTTTATCGAAACCATCTAACCCACCATGTAAGGAATTCTCACCATTGTTGATACCCAACTGAAAAGACTGCTCATTAATATCAAATTGACCTTTACCAATACGGTTAGCAAATCGACCAACAATCGAGCCAAAATACGCGCTCTGCTGCATGTGCTCTGCCATATTAGGTGAGCGCAATAGTACTTCACGTGACTCACCATTGATTGGTAATGTACAGCTCAACCAAGTAGCTCCGATATCCATAAAGACGACACTCATACCGAAGCGGTTGGTTAACTGGATAAGTTGAGCGGGTTTACCATCAAATGAAGGGGCTTGCCCCATTGTCCGCTCTAGTGATTCTAGATAAGTTTGCATTCCAATCCTTATAGTGTCTCAACCAAGCCCGCCCCTTGTTTGGCTTGGCATACATAAATGGACGCTTTCAAGCCTGTTGAAACTTGATATTGCGCTTCAACCGCGGCTTTAACAGGCTCTACCAGTTCAGGAGGCATCACCGCGACAATGCAGCCACCGAAACCACCACCAGTCATACGAACGCCCCCTTGCTCACCGATCACTTGCTTGACGATGTCGACTAAGGTGTCAATCTCTTTGACCGTGATTTCAAAGTCATCACGCATAGATGCATGAGACTGAGCCATCAACTCACCAATACGCTCCATATTGTGATGGCGCAATGCATTGGCAGCTTCAACAGTGCGAGCATTTTCAGTAATCACATGGCGAGCACGTTTAGCCACTACCTCATCAAGCAGAGAAACTTTGTCATTGAACTGTTCAATGCTGACATCACGCAGTGCTTTGACACCAAAAATGCGCGCTGCTTCTTCACACTGCTCACGGCGTGTGTTGTATTCACTATCCACTAATCCACGCTTTTTGTTTGAGTTGATGATCACGACGGACATCTCCTCAGGCATAGAGACCGCCTGTGTTTCTAAGCTACGACAATCAAGCAGTAGTGCGTGATTCTCTTTACCTTCTGCTGAAATCATCTGATCCATAATGCCGCAGTTACATCCAACAAACTCATTCTCAGCTTGTTGACCATTCAGGGCGATTTCAGCCTGAGAGATCTCTAGGCTATAAAGCACCTTGAATGTTTGGCCAATAACCACTTCAAGGGCCGCCGATGAGCTAAGCCCGGCACCTTGAGGTACATTGCCACTGACTGATATATCTGCTCCGCTAAATAGATAGCCACGAGCTCTAAGGCATTTGACCACACCACGGATGTAATTAGCCCACATCTTGTTTTCTTGAAATTCAATCTCTTGTGTGACATCAAATTCATCCACATCATTGCCATAATCAACCGAAATGACGCGCACAATGTTGTCATCACGTTTGGAGGCTGCGACTACGGTTTGGTAGTCAATTGCACAAGGCAACACAAAACCATCATTGTAATCCGTATGTTCACCGATCAAGTTCACTCGTCCGGGGGCTTGAATAATGTGGCTTGGTTGGTACCCCAACACCTGCTCAAAGGAGCTCTTTACTGCTTGAATTAGTTCAGACATGTTTCCATCTCACACTCAAAATAGGTTGTGATGCCCAAGACAAAACTCAGGAATCAATAGATTGGGTAATTATTTCTGCTCTTTGTAGTGAATATCGCTGAGCTCACGCAGGCGCTGTGCCGCCTGCTCGGCGGTTAGGTCGCGCTGACTTTCTGCCAGCATCTCGTAGCCCACCATAAATTTACGCACGCTGGCACTCCGTAACAGAGGTGGATAAAACAAGGCATGTAATTGCCAGTGCTCAATATCCGTTCCCTGTTCAAAGAAAGGCGCGTAGTGCCAGCCCATAGAGTACGGAAAAGAGCACTGGAACAGGTTGTCATAACGACTGGTCAGTTTTTTGATCGCGACAGCAAGATCATCACGTTGCTCACCACTCAGTTCACTCATACGGCGAATATGGCTTTTCGGCAGCAACATGGTCTCAAATGGCCAAGCAGCCCAATATGGAACCAGTGCCACCCAATGTTCGGTTTCGACCACAATACGCGAGCCATCTTTTATTTCAGCTTCCACGTAATCGACCAACAGGTTCGAACCTTGATCTTGATAATAAGTTTTTAAGTGATGTTCTTTGCGCTCAATTTCATTGGGTAAAAAGCTGTTGGCCCAAATTTGTCCATGGGGGTGAGGCTGAGAGCAGCCCATAGTTTCACCTTTATTTTCAAACGCCTGAACCCAGATAAATTCTTTGCCCAACTCTTCAATTTGCTCGTTCCAAGTGTCAATAACACCACGAATTTGGCTGACTGGCAGTTCCGGCAAAGTCTTGCTGTGATCTGGGGAAAAACAAATCACTCGACTTAAGCCACGCACCCCTTGAGTTTGGAACAGAGGATTATTCGATTCTGGAGCATCTGGTGAATCTGTCATCAGAGCAGCAAAATCATTAGAGAAAACATAGGTGCCTTGATAGTCCGGGTTGATATCCCCCGAGATTCTCTCGTTGGTCGGACAAAGAAAACACTGCTCATCATAACTAGGATGCTCATCAACTGATGGATTTTCATCTGCCCCACTCCAAGGGCGCTTAGCACGATGAGGGGACACTAATATCCATTGCCCAGTCAGAGGGTTGTAGCGACGATGCGGGTGATCCACAGGGTTAAACTCAATATTCGACATCTCAATTACTCAACTTTAAAATCATTACATGCTCTCTAGAGCTCAAAAATACAGCTTAGCCGTCACGACTCAGGGGAATACCCCTTAGGGTTGTTAGATTGCCAGCGCCAAGTATCGGCACTCATCTCTGCAACACTGCGTGTCGCTTTCCAACCCAATTCTTTTTCCGCTTTTTGAGTACTTGCCCAACATTCAGCGATGTCACCAGGGCGGCGAGGGCACAATTCGTATGGGATAGGTTTGCCACAAGCGTGGCCAAAGGCTTCAACCATTTCCAGCACGCTCGAACCTTTACCTGTCCCTAAGTTATAAATATGTAAGCCCGCTTTCTCACCAACCGATTTCAATGCGGCAATATGACCATCTGCCAGATCCATCACATGAATATAATCGCGAACACCGGTACCATCGGGCGTTGGGTAATCATTGCCAAATACCGATAACTTTTCTCGACGTCCGACCGCCACTTGCGCGATAAAGGGCATCAAGTTATTTGGCATGCCTTGCGGATCTTCCCCCAGAGTGCCCGAAGGGTGTGCACCTACAGGGTTAAAGTAACGCAGTAGTGTGATACTCCAATCAGGCTCAGCACTGAATAAATCAGAGAAAAACTTTTCCACCATGAATTTACTGCGGCCATAGGGGTTGGTTGTCGCGCCCGTAGGTGAATCCTCGGTAATTGGAACGACTTCAGGGTCGCCATACACAGTAGCGGATGAGCTAAAGACCATGCTTTTAACCCCTGCTTTTCGCATTGCACGAGCGAGTACCAAAGAACCATTGACGTTATTGTCAAAGTACTCAAGCGGTTTTTGCACCGATTCGCCCACCGCCTTTAAGCCCGCGAAGTGAATCACTGACGTGATCTGATGCTGCTCAAAAATACCATCCAAAAAAGCTGCGTCACGAATATCACCTTGATGGAAACAAGGCTGTTGACCAGTCAATGCTTCAATTCGATGCAGCACTTCCTGTTTTGAGTTACACAAGTTATCGATGATGATCGGTTCAATACCCGCTTCGATCATCTGTATGCAAGTATGACTACCGATATACCCCATTCCACCTGTTACTAGTACTTTCAATGTCGCCTCTCTGTCTCAATTCGCCGTGTTGGATCTCTAGCTCGCTAAAAAGTCTAGCAATCAATCAGGATCGTTTTCCGTGATCCACTCCTCATTGTGTAAACGTTTCCACAAAAAAGGTATTTTGAGAGATCATGACAAATGAAAGTAAAAACAAAAGCAAAATCTATAAGCGTTTAACTATCAATAAGATAATCAATCTTCGCTACGCAAAGACCATCAGCAGACACACACTGAGTTTTCTACTAAAAATTATTACAACACTCTAAGGGTTGTTTACAACCGAACAAAACAGATGACATCCCAAGGAAACTGGGCATGCCAATGGAACACAACACATAACTACATTACAAGATATTGCGGTTTAATCAGGTGTCTCACTGGCGACTGTTTCCTGAGTCCAGAATGATTATCCAACCTTAAACGTCAAAAAAGAAACCAGACATAGAATTCTGGAAATTGCAGAGAAGCTCGAATACCAAGCCAGCAGATCAAAAAAATCCATTCTGTCGAAAAAGCAACAACATCACTTCGTCGCAGTGTATAGCGACAAACAGGACACAGCGGCCAATTTTAGGTAAACGTTATCACAAGTGTAGTTTAAAAAATTTTACTCACATATTTCCCCTGTCATCATATAGCCATTATTTGATAACAACCTCGGCATGAGAGTTTGATCTTTTTCGCCAAGGGGATAACTAAAAAAGGCGCTCAAGAGCGCCCTTACATTCAGTAGGTCATTCACTTAACGACCTTTAGACACGGTATGAGATTCTTTCCCCAAGACCTCGACCTGTACATAACTCACCTGCAAGCCATTCACTACTTTGTGCTTTGCTTGAACGGGTTTGCCATTAACCAGCAAGGTGGAGTGCTCACCATAGAACCACGCTTCCCATGTAAGCGGCTTATGGTTGTTATTTGTCAGTGTCGACTTGTTCGTACCAACATGACGCAGAGCTACTTCATGCTCACCGATAGGCAAATAGTCCACCGCTAGCCAATCAATATCCTCAGTTAGATGAGACGCCGTGATCACATGGCTATCTGCCGCATTTGGTTTCACGCCCATGAGCCCCTCAATGGTATTGGCAATAAACGTAAACGAGATCTCTGGATAGTCCCCATTAGTGCCTTGAGTAGGGCGTTCGTGAGGCAAGTCCTTCATGTCCATAATGTACTGCATCCACTTCCATGCTTCCTCATTACGATTGTATGGAAAATAGGTCTCTGGAATGTAACTGTAGGCTTCAATGTTGTTTGGTGCATCCGGTGTTGAACCAATTCCATCTCCAAGACTTTGCGCGATAAAGTCTAAATAGCGGTCATTACGCTCACCCGGCTCCGTAATCAACTTCATCGGCATAAACCAACTGTTTTCTTTGCCGAAATCATTCAGTCTCAATCCATCCTTTTGCACGATATTGACGTAGTTATCTAAAGGCTTTTCTGGATCAGCAATACTCCACTGCTGATTAAAGAAGTCTTTTAATTGTTGTGCTTTTTGCTGCCACTCACGAGATGCGTTGTATTCGTCTCTGGCATTGAGCATCGCCGCATAAGCGACGGTTGCTTGATACTGAGAACCAATCCCATCTCCCGCTTCAATCGGGAATTCTCCCCGTTCGTTATAGGTCGCCGACCCTTCAAAGATGCCACCATAACCTTCCGCAATCCCATTCGGATCCTGATCATCATGCAATGCGATATAGTCCGTCATCACTTTAGTGTAAAAGCGCCACAAGTCTTTATCTTCAATATAACGTCGGTCTCCCGTCCACAGATATTGCTCCCAAGCTTTCTCAAGAAATTCAAACTGGGCCGGAACTTCTCGCACAAACCAGTCGTCATCTTCGTAATCAATCAAGTGTGGGCTGCCATCAAAGTTGATCGCCCATAGGGTGTACCACTTTCTCGACTCAGTAGAGTGCTTAGCGAAGGTTTTGAACATGGCAAAATTTTCTCGTTCCAGCCCTGCTAGCTTGGCGCCTGCTGACTGATGGAGAAAATCGCGTGAGTAGAAAGCGGTACGGTCAAAATAACCCGCCCAGTAGGAAGGCAAATAATCGGCACTGCCCGTACCATCGTTATTATTTTCATCACGGTTGATCAAGTCGTGCTGCCCTGTCATCACAAACTGACGTGTTTTCTCCATCGCCCAATCAAATGACTCCTGCAACTTGGTATTGGAAGAAGAAACCATCACTTGCTTGGCTTTCACCCGTGCCTGCACTTGCCATTTTTCTACCTGTCCTTTTTCGTCGCTAAGTTCGATGTCTACTGGCTGGGTAAAATCCAATACATCCCCTGGTTCGACTGACGATTGAGAGCCTTGAGAGACACCTAATTTAGTAATGACCACGCTGGACAAGTCACTCGCGTACGGCAATTCAAACTCTATGGTTTTAAGTTCTTTGTCGATTATGCTCTCACCCACCTGCCCTTGCGTTTCAAAATCAATAACTTGGTTAAAGTGTGGCGGCTTAGACGTATTGCTTTTTACCAGTTCAACCTGATCAATACTGACACTGCCTGCGTCCGTACCAGTAAAGCGCAGCTTTATCCGTTCGCCTTTCTCAAGCGGAATTTGGTTAACCTTATTGTGTTTATAGTCATGGCTTTTTTTCAGTTTTTTGCTCAAAAAAGGCTCATCAGCAAGGTTAGTCAGTTCTACGCGAGCATCGTTGGATGGGCTAATAGCCTGGACCGATAACTGATAAACGCCAGTTTCAGGTATAGTGACGGTCTGGCTGATGCTATGCCCTGCACCAATGGCGATTCTGCCTCGATACTGGCCATCGAACGCTTGGTCATCTTTGATGTTGGCAAACCAGTAATGCTAACCTAAGCCGTTATCTTCAAAGCCTGAGTTAACGAGGATGTTTTGGCTTTTCGTCGAAGTCAGGATAGCTGTAGAGTGAGGATTCGCAGCCACAATTCCGCTGACCAAAGATCCTAGGATCATGCTGGCAACTACAGTGTGTTTCATCTTGTAAATCTCCCTATTGCAATGGGATAGTAAAAATTAGAGAAGCAGCCCTTCGAGTCAAAGGGCTGAATCCATTACGCCTGAATAGGCTTGGGCTGATGAGAGGAAGGCAGAGCTTCACCGGACTCTTCTTTATCGAGCCCCTCGTATTTTTCCATCAACTGCTGCTGAATTTGCTGCTGATATGACCCATTAAGCTTGTAGTAGCGGAAATACATGATCAGGGCAATCGCGAAGAACAAGCTTGGTAATCCAATCATGATGCACTGCATACCAAAAATGGTCTCTGGCGTCTGTTCAACATTGGGCACGTAATGCACAGCAGTTAAAGCAATACCGATGAAAAACGCAGCAAATGCTGAACCCGCTTTCACAACCAGAGTTTGCACGGCATAAGCAATGCTCTCACAGCGTACCCCTAACTTCACTTCACCGTAATCCACTGTATCTGCCACCATGATGACGTTAAGTACCCAGAACAGCGCAGTACCAATTTGCAGGAAGACACCTGCCGTTGAGATAAGCCATACACTTTGAGTATCGTTCATTCCAATATAGATGAGTACAGCACTACCAATGATTGGGAAGCCAGATGCACAGGCCCAAAGTACACGGCGGGAGAACCACTGAGCTAATTTAGGGAACAAGACAAGAGTAATCAAATTAGCAATACTGGCGTATGCCATATAGTAAGGAAATAAGCTTTCATCACCAATGACATAGGTAAAGTAGTACACAGCAAAAGCTGTAATAATGTTGGCGGCTAAATTGTACGAAAGTGCCATACAAAGCAGACTACTGAGTTGATCATTCTTATAGATCAACGACAACATTTTCTTCAGTGAGACTTTTTTCTCAGGCTGAGCGTTATTAAGCTGAGTGCTTGAATAACGCTCTTTAACATTACGTAGCGTAACAAAAGTGGAAATCAGGAAACAAACGATCAATAGCAAGGTGAACATCTGAAAACCAAAGCCTTTGTTATCATCGCCACCAACATAGTTAATGAATGGCATGGCGATCGCAGCGGTCACTGTCCATGCTAAGCTGGCAAAGAACCTTGGGAAAGGTACTAGCTCTTCACGTTCTCGCTTGTCAATAGTGAGCGTCGGGACCAAGGACCAGAATGGAATGTCCATTAGGGTGTAGGTCATCCCCCAAAGAATATAGGTGATAGCGGCGTAAGCGATAAGCCATGGACCGTCAATTAAATGAGCACTGAACACCATATACAACACCACAGAGTTGGCTAAAGTGCCAATCAGAATCCAAGGTTTAAATTTCCCCCAGCGACTGCGCGTGTTATTCACAATCCAACCCATGATGGGATCATTCACCGCATCCCAGATCCGAGCCACCAAGAAGATAGTGCCTACAATACCAGCCGAGATACCGACCACATCTGTGTAGTAAAACATCAGATACATGTAGACAATTGTGATGGCGAAGTCCTTACCATATGCACCAAACCCATAGCTGAGTTTGGTGCTCATCGAAATACTCATGTTTGCTCCTTAACGCTCCCATCACTGGGAGCGTGTATGATTCACGTTATTGAAGGGGATATTCTTATTTTTATTGATAAATCCATTCAGGGAGCCAGCCCTGATGCGCAGTGATTAAGTCATCCACCAGCGCATAGATCTCATCAATCCCTAACACGGCTGCAGTATGTGGATCTAACATCGCTGCATGGTAAATGCGTTCACGATTTTCCGTTAAAATCGCCTCTGTCAGCAAAGTCTGAACATTGATATTGGTCTGCATCAAGGCGGCTAAGTGGCTTGGTAAGCGCCCTGCTTTGGTTGGCTGGATGCCATTCGCATCGACCAAACACGCGACTTCGACACAACACCCTTGCGGCAGGTTATCAATTAAGCCTTCATTTTTAACGTTGCCATAAATCACGCTTGGCGTGCCGGTCCAAATAGAGTTCATAATGGTACTCGCGTACTCTTGAGATTCTTTCACCGTGATATTCTCGGCTTGTCTATAGTCATCCAGATCTTGTTTCCACGCGGCAATTTGTTCTACACAACGTTTTGGATACTCATCAATAGGCACTTTGTAACGTTCAATCAGATCTGGTCGATTGGGTTTGATAAAGTAAGGTGTGTATTCGGCAAAATGTTCTGAAGATTCCGTGACAAAATAGCCCAACTTCTTAAACATTTCGTAGCGAACTAAATTGGTACAGCGACCACCATGATGCAGGCTCGGTTTAGGTGCGTCTCCTCGTTCAAAGGCGGCCAACAACTCCGGATAGATATCAACATAATTACCTTGCTCGTCCTTCTTCTCCAAAGTCAGGTAGTAGGCCATATGGTTGATACCGGCACAGGTATAACGCAAGTCAGCGTAATCCAAATCCAGATCGCGAGCTAGCTCTTCCGCCGTCCCCTGCACGGAGTGACACAGGCCGACCTGCTTAATCTCTGGGTACTTTTCGTACATAGCCCAGGTATTCATCGCCATTGGGTTGACATAGTTGAGCATGGTGGCATCCGGGCAGACTTGTTTCATGTCTTCACACACACTCCACAAGTGAGGAATAGTCCGCAATGAACGCATAATTCCGCCTGGCCCTAAGGTGTCAGCGATAGTTTGCTCTAACCCGTGGCGCTTACACACTTCAAAATCTGTCACGGTACAAGGCTCATACCCCCCAATCTGAAATGCGATGACAACAAAGTCAGCGTCTTGCAATGCTTCTTTCTGATTAAGGTGACAAGAGATGGTGCCCGTGGCACCTACAGAATTCATCAACTTACTGACGACGAGATGCGATTCTTCAAGGCGAATTTCGTCAATATCCATTAATGCAACGTGTGCATTTCTTAAAGCGGGCTTATGAAAAACATCACCAAGAATGTTTTTGACAAAGATGGTGGAACCGGCACCAATGAAAGTGATTTTTGGACTGTTCATGCTCGTAGGATCCTTATTGCTAGGTCTTAGTTATGAGCACACATTACTGACTCATCTATAACTAAGTCGTCTCGGTTCAACACATCACTCTCTCAATTCCTAATATTTATCAACCGAGTTAACAAAAACTAACGAAGTAGGATTCTTTTAGGTATTTTCCGGATTAATTGAGCTCTCCAATCCTAATGCGGCCAGCAATAACAGAGAAATGTTAGCTAGGTTCCGTTCTTAAATATGAAATTCGCTATTTTATCAACGTTTGAGCTACCTCTCTTTTTACCAAACTCTGCTCTGTTACAAACAGCTCACTACCATTTCGTAAGGAGTCAAGATGCCACAATCTGATGACTTATTATCTGTCGCACCGCAAGAGAGATACTCTTCAGAATGTGTCTCTGTTAGCCCTTTATCACTTTACTCTTCTCATGAGAGGATTGACGTAGAACTACGCGCTCCTCATGCCATGCCCGGGTATCACTGGCATGGCCAAATTGAAGTGAACATCCCATTTGGTGACAACGTCGAATACATGATAAATGGTACTCCCATTACACTACGCAATGGCAGTATTGGTTTGTTTTGGGCTTCGGTTCCCCACCGCTTAACCAACCCCGGAATAAGCCACAACATGGCAATCATCAACATTCCCGTCCATCACTTTATGTCGTGGCCTTTGAGTCGGGTTCTGGTCAATCAACTGACACATGGAGCGGTATTACAGTCTGACTCCTGCTGTTTAATTAGTGAGTTCGAGATAGCTCGTTGGGTGGATGAAAATCAACATCCATCAGAGAGTCGTCAACAACTCGTGACGGATGAGATCGGCCTGATGCTAAAACGAGTATGTCTTGATGGCTGGCAACAAATTTTAACGAGCCGAGCAGACAAAGCGACGAAAAGCGGCACTTCTAAACACTCACAGTTTTATGTCAGCCAAATGCTGGAATACATCGCAACACATCACAACACTCCCCTCACCGCTCAGAAAGTCGCTGATTATGCTGGCTTGCACGCCAATTACGCCATGACCATCTTTCAGCGCACCATGCAAATGACGATAAAGCAGTACATCACGGCCATGCGCATTAACCATGCTCGCGCCTTACTCAGCGACACCGAACGTACCATTCTCGATATTTCTCTGACGGTCGGCTTCAACTCGATCAGCCGCTTTTATGATACCTTTCGCCGTTATATGGAAGTCACACCGACCCAGTATCGTAAGCTCAGTCGCGAAGATCATCGCTGGGGATGGAAGGATGCCAACCCCATCAACCAATTGGAAAAAGGGGCGTGTGATGGAAAGAGGCCGCTAACAATAAGCCGTAATATAGAAAGATAAACAGACAGCGGAGATCTCATTCACCTCTGAGAGAGTTGCTCTACACTTAAGTGTAGGAGCAATAAGACCTTCATTTTAATGAAACCTTTGACTCAGACTTCTCCCCATTCACAATGGCAGCATATCAAAACGACTCTTCATCAGGATAGAGTGCTTTATGGGTATGTATTTGTCACAACCCTACTTTTATACGCGCTGTCTTTTTTGCTCGGTAGTGACGCCAAGTTTGACTTCAATCCTTTCATCTACCTCGCGACATTACTCCAAGTCTGCTATGTCTCCTTTTTAGTTTGGGCAAGCATTTATTTTGTCATTCTGCTTTACCGGAAAGCACCACATCCTTTGGTTCACTTTCTCCAAGCCATTAAAGGGTTATTCCAACCTTTATCTAAAGCCGTCAGTTTTATGTTGTTGGTGTTGGCACTGAACTTGACGTTCTCTAGTTATACCTTTCTAAAACCACTCATTCCCGACATTAACCCCTTTCAATACGATGTGCTTTTCTATCAGATCGACAAGTGGCTTCACTTCGGTTACTCCCCTTGGGAACTGACACACACTATCTTCAGTAGCGCACTTGCAACAAGTCTGCTGAATTTTCTGTACCACCTTTGGTTTCTGCTAATGTGGGGAGCCGTACTGTTTTTCATCGTTCGGCGCGATTTAGCACAGTTACGGACTCAGTTTCTTATTACGTTTCTGACCAGTTGGCTGCTCATTGGGGGAGTAGGGGCGATTCTTCTTTCTTCTGCAGGGCCTTGCTATCTTCATTTGCTGGATCCAAGCGCATTGCAATATGAGCCATTGATGCAAAAGCTTGAGATGCAACATCAACAACTGATTCAAAGTGGCTGGTTCGGCTTATGGGCATTGAATGTGCAAGACACACTTTGGCAAATGTACTCAAGCGATACACCGGGGATCGGTGGTGGGATCTCTGCAATGCCGAGTATGCATGTGGCCATCGCTGTCGCCATGGCGCTGGCCGCTTATCGATACAATAGGAAACTAGGGGTCGTCATGTGGAGCTATGCGTTAGCCATACAAATTGGCTCAGTCCATCTCGCGTGGCATTACGCCATCGACGGATACCTGAGCTTTATTTTGACAATCGTAATTTGGAAGCTGATTGGGTGGCTACAAAACCGACATCAACAAAGCACTACTTCACAACACGTGTAACGATGCTACGCAGCCAAATACTTTTCTCCTCATGTTGATTGGCACTAAGAAACAATAGCTTAATGTCGAAGTCTGGGACCTCCAAAGGAGCTGGCACCGCTTTTAATCTGTGGTTGTCTATGTCTAATTCAGCAAACCTTTTCGGCACAATACAGAGCATCTTACGCCCAATCAGTAGCCTTCTTATGGTCAAAAAGTGTCTCGATGCCACGCCCACTCTTCGTTCATGGCCCATTTTAGCCAGCGTTTTATCGATCTGGGTGTCCAGTCGACCATCTGGGCTAACTAACGCATGTTCCACAGAAACAAATTGCTCCAATGTGAGAGACTCTTGCTCGTCAAACGGCATAGGGTCAAACAGGCATACATGCTGCTCAGAGTAGAGATAGTGAGATACGAAACGACGATTAGGATTCTCAATACTGCCAATGATGACATCAAGCTGTTCGCTGTCTGCTATGGTTTGGTAGTTGCTCCGGTTAACGTTAAAAAAGCTGATCTGTGAGTGAGGCGAACCCTTCTTTATCGCATCGTATAATCGAGGTGCAAAGAGCTGCTCAGCATAATCCGTCAGTCCGATTTTCCACACCCCTTGATAATTTTCAGCTTCAAAGCCTTTCTTACTCAATAAATCGTTTTTAATGCACGCTAAGAGTTGATCAACAACTGGAGCCATATCATGGGCTCGCTGTGTGGGTTCCATGCATGTCCCTACACGTTCAAATAAAGGATCATCAAATAATGCCCGCATTCGCTGAAGTGTATGACTCATCGCTGACTGACTAATATAACAATCTTGCGCTGCAAGGCTGACACTCTGCTTGTGATATAAGGCTTGGAAAGCTACCAAAAGATTGAGGTCTACCCCCTTCCAGTTAAACTCTTTAACACTCAATCCCATTTGATTCATAGATAATATTAAAACTATTAATTTGAGTCATTTTAGTACATTTCTTAAAGTGTCTGCAGTATTTGTTCTAAGAGTAATCAGACCATGTTGTCTATTTTTAAAACCTTTTTCTGGCTAGGTTGGATCAGCTTTGGCGGTCCGGCTGCTCATATAGGCTACTTTCGTCATACCTTTGTTGAAAAGCTCAATTGGCTCGACGATGAAGAATACGCACAAATTGTCGCATTGAGTCAATTTCTTCCAGGCCCGGGCTCCAGTCAAGTTGGCTTTGCTCTCGGTTACAAACGTGGTGGCTTGAGCGGCGCCTGTTTGGCGTTTCTGGGGTTTACGCTACCATCGGTGCTTATCATGCTGACTCTAGCGCTACTCAGCAGCCAGTTAACTGAGACAACCTTATTCCAAAATATCGTTCATGGCCTGAAGCTTTTAGCAGTGGTTGTCGTCGCGGATGCGACATGGGGAATGTACAAAAACTTCTGTAAAGAAAGAGTCTCGGTAACCCTCTGTTTAGTGACTGCAATTTCCCTTTTACTCTTACCCGGTATTGCAACCCAAGTATTGATTCTGCTTGTTGCCGCATTGATTGGTATGATGTGCCTCAGAAAACAAGATCAAACAGTCCCAAAGCGCTTTGAACCATCTGTCCTTCCTCTGGCTCTCTTTGTGGCTTTGCTTATGGGCTTGCCTTTCATCACCCACATTATGCCAGCCCTCGCGCTCTTCAACGATTTTTTCCAAGCAGGGAGTTTGGTATTTGGCGGCGGCCATGTTGTCTTACCCTTACTACAAAATATGGTAGGAGACCAGATCACTCAAGATGCTTTCCTTACAGGCTACGCTGCTGCTCAAGCCGTACCGGGGCCGATGTTTACCTTTGCAACCTACATTGGTTATGAGTTGTTACCAAAAACACCAGTGGCAGGCGCATTAATTGCCACTCTGGGGGTATTTTTACCAGGCTTCTTGCTGCTACTTGGCGTGCTAAAAAACTGGCAATCGCTATCGCAAATGCCGAAGGTGTCTGGTGCGGTAAGCGGTGTCAATGCTGCCGTTGTGGGCTTGCTGATCGCTGCTCTCTATCAGCCCGTCTTTACCAGCGCGGTTATGAGCCCTCTGGATATTTCACTGGTTCTGGTTGGCTTTTATCTACTCAAGCAGATGAAACTGCCTATTGTTTGGATGGTCATCTTCTTCATGATTGTGGGTGTAGCTGGCGGATACCTCACTTAAAACCAGCTCACTCGTTTACCAAGTAGGGAGAGAAAACTCTCCCTATGACTATTCTGACGCAGCAAGCCCTTCTGCCGCCTTTTCTTCTCTGACCATAGCCAACGCCCGTTCAAGGTTTTCATTAGCTACCTTGTAATAGGAGGTTTTGCTGTCTATGGCTTGTTGTAAGTAGGGAATGGCTTGGTCAGGCTTACCCTGTAAGATCAGAAAATAACCGACATTGTTGAGAGCTTCCGGTTTGTCCATATGCTTGGAGAATACATTGACGGCACGAGTGATCTCCCCTTTCCCCAAATAAATCAGTGCGAGGTTATTCAATGCTTTCTCGTTACTTGAGTCTTGCTTTAATGCCTGTAATACGAAGCGCTGAGCTTTACGATAATCTCCCGACATATAAAAAGAGTAACTGACATTAATCAACGTCTTAATCGAGTCTGGCTTTATACTCAATGCTTGTTTATAAAACGCCTGAGCGAGTTTGTGTTCCGCATCTAAATCCGCAATCACTCCAAGCCCCATATAAGCGTATTCCGGAGAGTATTGGTCAACGTTAAGCTCAATCACTTCCTGAGGCTTAACCAAATCTTTTTCATTCAGTGTTTTATTGCTCTTGAAGCGGATCTGATCCGCGTTAATTGAGCGAAGGAAATAACTCTTACCCAACTCTAAGTCACCCGACTTGCTGTAGATGGTGCCAAGTTGCTCCAACACTTCGATATTATTCGGGTTTTCATTGATTGCGAGTAAGAATGCTTTTTCCGCTAAAGGCAGATTGCCTCTCGACTGATGAATTCGGCCGATATTGTATAGCGATCTGTCCTTATACTGGCCATTTTCGAAAGATAATGAGCGAATGTATTCGTAGAGGGCCAAGTCACTGTTCCCCGCACTTAACGCCGTATCACCGCGCGTAATTGCTTCTTGCTCCGTTTTTGGTGGCTCATCTGAGGATAACGTATCAATCGGTTTACCTTCGTATAACGAGGTATCGATACCTGGTTCATTGGATGCACAAGCGGTCAAAAACATCATAGACAGAATGAGCATTATAAAATGAAGTCCTTTCATAACTGGTTCCTTAATTACCCGTTACCTAAAGTCGACGTGAACAGCAACATAGATGGACCAATCGCAACAATAAAGAAGCATGGCCAGATAAATAGCAATAATGGGAAAATCATTTTTGTTGGGATTTTCGCTGCAATTTCTTCGACTTCCTGATTTCTTTTATCTCGATAGTCTTCCGTATATTCACGTAATGTTTGCGACAAGCTACCACCGATACGTGAAGCGTGAGCCAACATAGTGACCAAGCCTGCAATTTCAGTCAGACCAGTGCGTTCAATCAGGTCTTCAAACGCATCTGACATTTCAATCCCCGCATTGATCTTGACGCATACGGTATCCAATTCATCGGCAAAGTCTGGATGAGAGATAGTGAGTTCGTCAGCGACTCTTCTCAGTGCAGAATTAAAACCTAGCCCAGACTCCGTACATACCACCAGCAAATCCAGCGCATCAGCGATACCGCCACGAATTCTTTTCTGCCGCTTTTCCACTTTGTAGTTGAGCGCCATATTGGGTGCATACAACCCCACCCCTACGCTAATCGCCATTGCTAGATTCAACATCGACATATCAGGAGCGAGGAAATAAAAACCAGCCGCCATCCCAAGGCCAACCACCAAGGACATCCCTTTAAAAGCATAAAAAATGGTGAGTGCGTTGGCATCGTGATACCCCGCATGCATCAGCTTTTGACGAATACTTTCACTCTCTTTCGAGTTAGAAGGCTTCATCATCGGGGCTAACGACTCAAGCGTGTTATCAAACTTGCGTCCTTTTTTCAGTTTGTCGGCACGAGTAGAATCTCTGAGCTGCTCTAACTTGGCTCTCAGTGGTGATTTAGACCCTACAAGCAGCAGAGACAAAGTGAATACTATCAATATGGTCGCAAGAAGAATAAGGCCAAGAAATACCGTTTGTTCATCCAGATTATAAGTGGTGAATTGTTCAAAAATGTTCTCCATGCTACACCTCAAAATTAATGATGTTGCGGATCCATAAAGAACCAAAAAACAAACTGACAACGCCACCGCTTACTAAAGTCATGCCTCTTGGATCAGTGTATAAAGGCTCGACATACCCCGGGTTGATAAAGCTAAGAAAGATAAACAACACAAAGGGAGACAACACCAAAATCCAAGCAGACAGTCGGCTTTCTGCTGACAAAGTTTTAATTTTTCGCTGCAATTTAAACCGAGAACGTAGCACTTTGGATACTTTTTCAAGGTTTTCCGACAGGTTCCCCCCAGTTTCCTTCTGTAATAACACCGCACTGGAAAATGCCAACATGGAAACCGTAGGTGTCCGTTCTGCCATCTGCATGATCGCCATACGCATGTCATAGCCATAATTAAGAAGGTTAAAGGTATTCTTAAACTCAATACCAATCGGGGCTGGCATCTCGTTCCCAACCTCACTGAATGCCTGCGTCACGGGCTGACCGGCTTGCAACATACGCCTCATAATATCTAGAGCTTCAGGGAGTTGCTCCTCAAACGCAGCGAGTCGATCTGAAATCTTCTTGTTGAGCCAAAAGTAAAGACACACCCAAACCCCCACAATTGCCGCGGCACCAACGTAAATGGGCTGACCAATTAGCAAGACGATAAAAAAAGCACACACCGACAAAATCGACGTCACCATTAAGGTTTGAGTTAAACTCCAGTCATAGCCTGAAAGCTCAATCATCTTCTTAAGCGAGGAAAACACTTCGACTTTAACGAGCTTTCTATCAAGTGGGGTCAAACTCTTGAGATAGTGCTCCTGAAGTAAGGAACGTGCTTCTTCATCCAGCTTTGACTGCGATTCCCTCAGTCGGTCTGAAAGTTCCTTATGTTTCGCCTTACTCCCCGCAGCGGGAAGGATCAGTGCCTGCGATATGAAAACAACCGCAAAGAATAATAGTATGAAAAATAACGTGGCATCCTGCGTCATGACTCCCCTCCTTATGAGTAAGACTCATTAAAAATATCAAACGGCAAGTGCATCCCTTTTTTAGCCAATTGGTCGTGGCATTGAGGAACAACGCCAGTGGCCGTAAAGTAACCAATGACGTTGCCTTCTTCGTCCATCCCTTTTCGCTGGAATTTAAAGATTTCAGACATGGTAATAATCTCGCCTTCCATGCCATTGATTTCACAAATACTGACCATACGACGTTTACCATCCTCCTGACGCTCCATTTGAACGACAAGATGAATCGCAGAAGCAATCTGAGATCTGAGGTTCTTGGCAGACATATTCCAGCCTGCCATCGCAAACATATTTTCAACCCGAGAAAGGGCATCGCGAGGAGTGTTAGCGTGAATGGTTGCCAAAGAGCCATCGTGACCAGTATTCATGGCCGCTAGCATGTCTACCGCTTCCGCTCCCCGCACCTCCCCAAGCACAATTCTATCTGGTCTCATACGTAAGGAGTTTTTTACCAAATCTCGCTGAGTAATCTCACCTTTACCTTCCAGGTTGGCAGGTCGCGTTTCTAACCGCACCACATGTGGCTGTTGAAGCTGTAGCTCCGCGGAATCTTCAATAGTCACAATACGGTCATCAGATGGAATGAAATTAGAGAAGATGTTTAGTGTGGTGGTTTTTCCTGAACCGGTACCACCTGAGATGAGTACATTCATCGCCCCTCGGACAGCGGCTTCGACAAATTTGGCCATTTCCGGTGATAGAGAATTAAAGTTCAGCAGGTTGTCCATATTGAGCTTTTCCACCGCAAAGCGGCGTATGGAGACGGATGAACCGTCAAGCGCTAATGGCGGGATAATGGCATTCACACGAGAGCCATCAATTAAACGAGCATCGACCATAGGGGAAGCTTCATCGATACGTCGACCAACCTGACTGACTACTCGGTCAATGATGTTTCTCAAATGACGCTCATCGAGAAACGTATAGGGCGTTAACTCAAGCTTACCCCTTCGTTCAACAAAGACATGTTTAGGGCCATTGACCAAAATATCGGAAACGGTTGGATCCTTGAGCAGTGGCTCCAAAGGACCCAAACCAAACACCTCATCTTCAATTTGCTGTATCACACGCTTACGGCCTTCGGCACTTAAAGCATGCGTTTGATCGTCCGCCATTAACTGAACAATGGCATCGTGGAGCTCTCTTCTGGCTCTGTCTTTTTCAAGGCTTGCCAATAGTCCTAAGTCGAGAGTTTCAAGCAACCTTTGATGATAATAGTGCTTAACCGCTAATTCTTGCTCAAGTTGCTTCTTCGCCTCTTCAACAGCATGTTCTTTCGCTTCAGCTTCTAACTTTCGTCTTTCTTGAAAGGTTTCGGCCACTTCCGTATTTACCTGAACGTCTACAGTGACCGTTGGGGTAAGTTCTTGTTGCAGTGGTTTCTGCGTTTCTTCTGCTTCGGCAACTTTTTGCTGTAGTTCTGGGTTTATATTTTTTCTTTTAAAAAACATAAAGCGTCCCTTTTATGCACAATGCCAACTATGAAAATAGCTTTTTAAACCAACCTTTTTTGACGTCTTGGTCGGGTAATAAGGTGTTGGCGAATTTTCTGACAGACTTAGCGATTGAGCTGCTTTTCTTAGCTTGAATAAATGGGCGACCAAGATTGGCACTTTCGATAGCCACCTTAAACTCATTAGGTACGGTATGAACTTCTATATTACCTACGGTATCTTTAACATCTTTGAGTTTGATTGACTGACGCTTCTCATATCGATTAACTACTACTTCCATCTGTTCCTTGGATACACCAAATTCGAATGTCAGTAATTTCAGAATTTGAGTGGTATTTTTAATCGCGACTAAATTTTGCTGGGTAATCAAAAATATCTTTGTTGCTGGGGAGATCACCGAAGCAAACAATCGGTCTAAACCTCGAGATAAATCCACAATCACATAAGGATAACGCTCTCTCAATAGCGGAATGAGCTTATTCATATGATGGGCTTTTTCAAAATTATCGTGACTACTTTCTCTTTTGAAACCAATTACATGCAAACCAGATTCATGCTTGGTGACTAAGCTACCTAAGGAGACTTCATCCAAGTCAGACACATTGGCGATGGCATCAGCGAGGCCATAAGTGCTATTAACATTCAGGTAATCTTCAATCACACCAAACTGCATATCAAGATCGAGTAGTAACACTTCATCTGGGTGCCTTTTCGCTATCGTAATCGCCGTATTGAGTGCCAGCATAGAGGCACCAGCGCCCCCTTTGGTATTCATAAACACCAGTAATTCACCTAAGTGGCGGCTGGCCACTTTTTCTTCAGCGATATTTTTTAAAAGCGGTACAAGTTCTTCAAGCGTGGCTTTGTCAGACATAAAGTCTGTGGCGCCTATTCGCAAAGCGATTTTCAAGGCTCCATTGTCACTCTCATTACCAAAAACGATCAGCGATGCATCATGCCCAGTATCATGGGATTCAGGTGCTTCAAACTGCTGTAGCTCAACAATTTTCTGCGCCCAGTTAGGCCCAGTCTCGACAAAAATAAGGTCCGGCGGTGCAAAATGAGACAAATTGCTCACCACCAACCCATGAAATGAAATCATTTCGAAACTGATGCTTTGGCATTTTGATAGCTCGTGACTGATGTGTAGATGAAAAGCATCAGACGAATAAAATACCCAAACTGTTAAGCTCGTTTTTAATCGGATTGGACTATCTCCATTCGGTGTTAGCTTAACCGCCTCTCCCATATAAGCCTCTCCTAACAATCCGTGCTATTGGTTGGATTTGTCGGCGTCTCTCGATGATGACCTAAGTTTTCTCTTGGACGTGTTGTCTCGAATTCTGGTACGGCTAACAACCCCGTTAAGCTGACAAAGCTCAGCAAGCCCGTAAATTGATAATCAAAATCGACAACTCTTGCTCTTACATATTCAATTGTAGAAAACACATCGTTATCTGTCAGAGTTCCTGTCACGACATTTCCCGAAGCATCAAGATACTCCACCGTTAAGTTAGCGGCGGTGAACCCCACAGGGGCATTGTCAGATAAAGCTAAAGCTGGAATATCATTTTGGTCTTGAACTCGGCATACCACTGCCAGTCTCGCCGCGACCCGAGTCATATCATTCATCACTTGTAGTGAATAGACATAGCGCCCGACTTCAATTACAGCAAAAATGAGCAGTAATAACGTCGTCGACACTAAGGTAAACTCTATGATGGTGACCCCTTTTTGCAGCTTCATGGCGCCGTCCTCATCATGGCTGAGGCATTAAGCGGCACATTAAAGTTAATGGTGGAACTAAAGCCAGAGATAATCGGGGTATAGGTATGATTGATCGTAATAGTGACATAACCACTAGAGTGATTAACGACAACATCTGACGTGCTGATACCAGACATCAACGATATGGAACCCGTTCCTGTATGGCCGTACACGACCATATTTTTTATCTCATCAACATCAGCGATTTGGTCGTAGGTCGCCGTCCCAGTCACTCCTGCTGTTGCATAGCGAACGCCACTCTGCGCCATCTTATTTAGCGTTGCGTATTGGATAAATGCGTTACCGAACTCGGTAATCGACATTAAGACCATCATCAAGACAGGGACGGCAATCAGCATCTCGACGGCTGCTAAGCCCCTTTGTCTCAGTTTTTTCGTCGAGTAGTTGGGATGCATCATGACTCCTCCCCACTCGGATCTTTATACAACACAATGAGGTAAGGCCCATCACTACTAGAGTTCTGACCTGGATTGCCTCCTCTGGCAGAACAGTCTTCAAGATATTCACCAATCACTGGCTGTTTACTACCATTGTTTGATGGTGCTTCTTGAAGCATAAAAAAGCACCCAAGGGCAGTGACCGTAAATGAGCTTGTACCACCACTTGCAGAAGAGCAGTCAACTATAGGAACAACCAGTATTCTTCTGTCATGCTGACCTCCAGACGCGATTCGACAGTCAGCATCCCCTGTACAGTCAGGAAGAGCATCTTGATAATCCTCATAGCCCCATGGCGTCCCGCCTGCGCCGCTGGTATCGGTATAAGTAATATTGCCATCACTGTCTGCAGTTGCTGGTGTTGCTGGCTCTCTGACATATATATCAGGTGGGTAATCACTTGAAGAAACACCCCCCCCACTATAAATCCCCAAACGCGTATTCAAACCTTGCCCGACAGGCCCGACAGAATTACCCGGCTTGGTTGTCACAGTATCGCCGATGGCAACGCTTCCCACATACTTTCCAGCTAATCCTTCTCTTACTGTGCTTGCACCTGAACCAAAGTCCAAAAGTTGATAATTACCACTCCCCATGGAGCTTAGTTTTTGATCAGCCAACTTGAGAGCATACAAATCTCCTGACGTATAGCCCGATGAGCCGCCATCATCACCTTCACATACCGCCATAGGCACAACATTGACAGCATCTGCTCCTGGGCTAGGTCCTGCAACCGCGCTCGCTCCGAGTTGCTTATTAACCCCAAAAATACTGGCAAAAAAGTTGTCGAGTGGGTAAGTGCTGATTGTGACACGGACATAGGTATCTAAGTTAGCGTTGTAGCTTGCCTGAGGAAAAATAGCGGGATCATTAGAATATTCAATCGAAACACTGGCAGAGGAGAAATCCATCTCATCGTTACCGGTCGCTCCAGCCATATTACTCAGAGTAGTATTCGCAGCTGATGTGGCATCGGCGTTAGTCCCTTCGCTATCCATCACAATTGCGGCGGCCAGCGCTGCTGCGTCAACACTATTTTGTAAGCGTGTCTTGTTTAGAATCGCGTGGTTCACATCTATAGATAAAGCTGCAACTCCCATCAAAGCGAGCATTGCAACAGTCACCATGACTAATACTAAGCCTCTTTGCCGGTTTGGCGTTCCCCGGCATCGCCTTGCCAAATTCATAGTGGTTTCCTCAAGGGCTACTTACTTTGCCCTTCTTCAACAAATTGACTGTCGGTACCTTCCAGATCCATATCCTGCTTACCGGTATAAACCTGATAGGCACCTTCCATTCGTTCACCACTGCCCGTTGGAATCACACCCAAGTTGTCTCGGGTGGCATTCAAATTATAGGTTTGCTCCGTTTGCAATTTCGCAACATGAGCCCCTAACCTTTCAGCATTATTAACACAACCTAAGAGCAATAATGATGAGCAAAAAACACTAATGATTAATAGATTATTATTCATGCTAATCGTCCCTATAAGCTGTGACCAAATATGCCTTCAGTGCCACCTTTTGAGTGATCAATAAAACTTTCATCATTGACTTGGTGGGTCTGGTGAGGGCTATCTGGAGAAATATATGCACCGCGACCTAGCAAGTAATACTCAAAGTCGTTCGGCTCCACAAAGGAGTCTGTGGGTAGCGACACTTTATTACGGTCCACCGGCCTTGCCAGCCTTGGGGTGACTAAAATAACCAGTTCAGTTTCACCCGAAATATACTCTTGACTGTTAAACATTTGGCCTAGGATGGGAATATCACTAAAGCCGGGCATTTCTCCGACAATATCTCTGACGTTTTCACTAATAAGGCCTGCAATACCTATGGTTTGACCATCCGCTAATTCCAGTGTCGAAGAGGCGCTTCGTCTCGTAATCGGAGGAATAACGTAGGTGGTATTAGTCAGGTCTGGGCTGAGTGTTAACGAGGATGTATTAGCAATTTCGCTGACATCAATAGCAAGGTTGAGGTTAATTTTCTTGTCTGTGAGTACGGTCGGAATAAACTTCAGCCCAACCCCATACTCTTTGTATTCAATAGTAATACCATCATCATCTGGTACAGGGATTGGGAACTCTCCCCCCGCTAGGAACTCGGCTTTAGCACCACTTAATGCAGTCAAGTTTGGTTCAGCTAACACTTTCGCCGTCCCGTTTTGCTTGGCAATATCAAGGGCAAAAGTGAATAAGGTATTGCCATCAATGAAAGTGCCCAATAAACCCGTACTATCGATTGCGGGGTTATTCAGAATGGGACCAATCACGCCGCTGCCAGTATCACCAATACTCCCACCAGCAGAGGTTCCTCCCCAACCGAAGTCACCGCTTTGTTGAAAGAAGTGAAAATTCGCATCAAACTTACGTACTAAGCTTCTTTGAACTTCAGCGACGGTGACTTCCAGCATGACTTGCTGAGCACCACCAATAGTCATTAGGTTGATGACACCCGTTTTATCCACTTGTTTGCTTAATGAGACCGTCTGTTTGTCAACTTCTTCACCCGCAGCGTAAGTTTCCGCCACTCTCAATGCAATGTTCATTGCCGCTTGATTGCTGATTTGCCCACTTAAGATCAGACGGTTTTGAGCACTGTGCACTTTGATCTCTTCATCCGGTAAAAACTCAAACAGCTTCGCTTTCAAGCTATTGAGATCATGCGTCACCTCAATATTAATCGATTCGATCAACCGTCCTCGGCTATCCCAAGCCATTAAGTTGGTTGAGCCGAGCTTTTTACCAATCAAGAACACTTCATCAGATTTCAGCATCACGATATCCAGTACTTCCGGATCACCCAACGACACTCGCTTAGCTTTTCCGGCTAACGTCACGTGAGTAGATTTATGATGCGGAACTAGAACAGCCTTACTTGACTGGGTTGCCGCATGGGTACCAGCTGCACTAAAACACAATAAGGAGATTAGAATTATTAGATTTCGCATGGTTCACCTCAGTCCTTGACTCTGATGTTGCGAGATTCGGTGCCTTTGATAATGGTGACACTGGGTGCAACGTAGCGTTTGACGACTTTTTCTTCTTCGTGAGGATTACGTAGAGCAAGCTGAATTTCGCCTTTACTCTGAGCAGAGAGTAGTTTCTCTGCTTCTCTTGGTGACACTTCTAACGTCACCGCGCGAACAATAATCGGCTTGTTCTCTTTGGTTTTTGCTGTCTGGTCAACAGCCAACACCTTAATCTCTTTCAGAACCGTCACCGTCGAGGCCGATGTCGAACTGTATTTGATCGTGTTCAGTACATCGACTTTATTCCCTGGCAGTAGGAACCCAGCCACACCGATAACATCATTCACTCGAATGGTCACGGCTCGTTTATTCTCTGGGATTAACGACGCTAAGGTTGACCCTTCTCCAGGCCTAGCCAAACGGTGAGTAGTTACAATCTCTCCCGGGTAGATATTGGTGGCCACCACTTGGCCAACTAAATCTTCTGCGTTAGAAAACTGGAACTCATCACGCCATGCTTTCTCAAGCAGCTTGGTGGTGATGTGTTGTTCTTCAATCACACTCCCCGCTAAAATTTCCTGCGTACTGACAATCACCGGCTCCCTTTCCACCACCTCGACTTCTGTCTGAGGTTGCATTTGTCTATCCATCCACTGTTTAGCAAAAAATACGGCGCCTAAACCAAATGCAATAGAGAGTAAAAAAAGTAAAATCACCTGATTGCGACTCATCGATCACCTCCTCCCTTGCCATCAGCAGTGAAATACACTTCCCACGCGCGGCTTACTATTTCAGGGGAGATAACGGGTTCTACTTCTTCAAAAATGATGATATCTCGGCTGATACCGACTATGTCCTTGGGCAAACAAGGATAAAAGCCCACGTTATGCTGACGATGTAAGTCAAATAATGTGTCAAAGCATCCATCCCCAATGGACAGATCTTTCGATTTAGAAATGATTCCCCACAGCTCTCTGTATTCCTCTTCTAATAACGGCCCAAATTGGATTTTGTACCCTAAGCGACGTAAAAATGCCGGGTCACTGATCTTTTCCGGATCCAAGTTCGTAGAAAATGCCAGAGTGAGGATAAATGGAATACTGATCTGCTGACCATTAGGAAGATTGAGGTAGTCATAAAAATATTCCATTGGCACGATCCAACGGTTGAGCAAGGTATCAACAGGCATAGGCTGGCGACCTAAATCATCGATAATAAAGATGCCGTTGTTTGCCATCATTTGTAATGGTGCCATCCAAACTTTGTTGTGTTCACTGTGATTGACCTCCAGCATATCCATGGTCAGTTCACCACCGACTTGGATACTTGGCCTCTCACACAATGCCCAACGGCGATCAAAATGCTCTTTGAAAGTAATGGAATGAATTTCATCACTGCGAACGCGTTTGTGATGTTGCGGCGAGAATACTTTGATGATGTTACCTGCAGCAAACACCGAGTAAGGTACATAAATAGAGGTATTCAAAGAGTTGAGAATCTTCGTCGCGACAAACGTTTTACCAGAACCCGCACTGCCATAGAGAAGCAGTGCACGACCAGAATTGATCGCTGGGCCTAATACTCCAACCATTCGGTGAGCACCCAGCACATCGGATAGCGCGTATTCGACATCATCCCGATTGACCATCTGCGCTCTTACATCCTGGGCAGTGACCATCTCACTGTATGCATTCAGCGATACTGGAACCGGCCCCAAGTATGCGTCCTTAACGAAAGCGGTATCTGCTTCTTGCATCCCCGCTTCGGATAAGCCATAGCGCACATGACCACTGGTCTGAACCGAAAAAGAGCTAGAGGCTGCCTGAAACACTTCAACCAAAGATTTCGCTCTCAGAGATGCGATCATATCTTCAATCAAATGACTGTTGATACACAGGAGTTTCGTGAGTTGAAGAATGTCTGATTTGGGGTAGGCAGCGATATGCTTGATAACAAGGTTTTCGACCACAGCTTTAGGTATTCCCAAGTCGTCGAAAGTGGTTGGGACCGGAGGCTCCGGAGCTTGCGGAGTGAGCTCAGTTCTATGTCGTATTGGAGACGTAACCTGAACCATAATGACTCCTTGTCATTAATTCAAAAAATAAAAATAAATTGCAATTCCTAACACAACGACTGGAGCAAATGGCATTCTGTAATGGTCGCTCATCTTCCTTTTGAACGAGCCACCTACAACTTTCGAACCAGATTCACCATACATAGCAAGAAGAGAGTATTTATTAAATATGGCCTTCGCTTTTTCTGGGGATTCCGCTATTCGCAATAACGCATAGAAAGCACCCACCACTACGCTTGACACTGCAATCCAAAATATCGCCTGAGTAATATGTTCGCTTCCTAACCAGAAACCAACCACACCCAAAAGTTTTACATCTCCAGGCGCCATCACTTTTAAAAAGTAAAGAAGTAGCGCACAAGTAAAGCAAGTAATACCAGTAATAAATGACCAAAATAGAAGGGAAATATCTTGAAGGAAAAAAGCTTTGTTGATAAAAACCAAGCCAATAATAGCTAATAACAAAGCATTAGGTATACGATGTTCTTTCGCATCGGAGACGGCTACAGCAAATAATACAATCCATATAAGTAAATTCATTTAACCGCTCCTGCGATCTCATCCACTAACTAAATAGTGACGCAAACTCAGTGGTAAGTATTCCTCTAAATGCAACAAACAAACCAGCAAATCCCACCACAATAAGGCCAGCCCCAACCACATATTCCACCACAGTCAGGCCTTCTTCATCTTCTAAAAAGCGTTTTATATTGTTCACGATGCCATTCTCCTTCGACAAACGCACAAATAACCCACGGCTAAAGCCATGGGTCGTAATCATCAATATGCTCAGACTATTCTTCTGCAGTAAAGATAGTGCCAAGCTGAGTTGTTAGCGTGTCACTAAAGGTGGTAAAAATCCCCGTTAAACCCGCAACAAGAAGGCCTGCACCGACAACGTATTCAACGACCGTTAAACCTTCTTCATCCTTAAGAAATGCTTTGATATTGGTTAGTACTTTATTCATGACCAGTCTCCTTTCTAAAAGTACATGTAAGCTGCCTCGCTTAATCTTTAATTTAGATACTTGATCGAATAAGAGTTAGGATTTTTTTATTCATCTTTGTTACTTTTTTGCTATAAATTTGCTTAATAAAAAGCAATAAAAGCGAATAAAAATAATACTTAGGTCATAATTTAGATTATTTACCCTAATATAAATTTAAAAAAACACCTCACAATATATTGTTTTATAAAGTTAATTTTTCCATAGAGATAAAACCCAAACGAGAGCAGAAATTTATTTTTTCCATGTATCAACTTTGATACTTGACAAGATCCAACAAAAACAAAATGGAGATCCAGATCCCATAAAACCCAAAAACAAAATACACAAGACTCAATAAAGACACTCAATGGGCATAGTGTTAAGGGTGAAAATGATAGGAAAGTCTTAGTTGAGATTATCAGGACCTCACCTAATCTTATTAACAGAACACAAAACAACAACCTAGGAATGCACTTTCAGTGGATGTATTGCATAAGGGATATTGGCTTGGCCAATCAATAAGTTACGTTCATAAAGATACGGTGAGAGAATTAGAGAGATTTTTTCACCTTCTTGACTATGGTTATGACGTTTCAGTATTGAGTGAGCCAGACATCGATTTTTGTTTTTTTTTCTACGAAGAGAATTTTGAGTCGCTGTTTCTGACTACAGCAAAGATCTGTCAAAACCTACACAAACACCTTGTTCTGTTATATCGCGATCACTTGGATCCCGAAGTCGAGCAATTAGAAGTTGTCTTTTCAACACTCGATCTTAACGATAAGTCAATCAAACCTTGGGTCGAAGAGCTAAGTAAGCAAGTTCACTATCAGTTTAACAAGCACCAAGAGATCTTAGAGATCCATAAACTTCCCGCTATAGCAGAACAAAAGAAAATCAGTAAAGATCTGGTTGAGATTCTTAGATACATTGATAAAAACCTATCACGCACCATTCGCGAAGAAGATATAGCTGAATACTGTCATTACTCAGTAACCTATTTTTCTAAGTTCTTTCATAAGTCGATAGGAGTCAGCTTCAGAGACTATTTAACACTAAAAAGAATAAGCCTTGCAAAGCAACTGCTTAGTGAAAAGCGAAAAGAGAAAATTTCCTTCATCGCCTTTCAATGTGGCTACAATGATGTGTCTTACTTTGCGCGTATTTTTAAAAAGAAAACGGGCTTCAGTCCGGCTATTTATCGGCAACTTCACTAGTTTTCACATCACGGTCACAAGTTCCTGTTCAACTATCCTCTTATGCTTCCCTCTCTTTCACCCTGCGTGCTAAAGTTAACAAGCTGTTAACAATAAAAATATCATAACTTTGCCAATAACATGGAGTTAGAAAATGATTCAGCCTAACGAGTTAAGCAAAACAACTTGTGCTCTCCCACCACCAAATGAAATGATCCTTCGCTGGGCAGAGGAACGCCCGAATGAAGTGTATCTAAAACAAATAATTAACCGTCAATTCGTTGAATTTACCTACGCAGAAGTTGCCGATAAAGCGCTTAAGCTGGTTTCTGCGTTGCAGGAATTAGGCTTGCAGCCTCGGGACAAAGTTGCTTTAGTCTCGAAAAACTGCGCTGAATGGTTTATTTGTGATTTAGCGATGATGCTTGGTGATTTTGTCAGTGTACCGATTTTTCCAACAGCAGGCGCGGACACAATTGAGTACTGTGTCACTCATAGCGAAAGTAAAGCCTTGATAGGAGGCAAGCTCGATGACGCAGCAGCAACCCAGCAAGTGCTGGATTCAATGCCAAACCTGATCAGTATTGCACTTCCCTACGATACCGCTCCAAAGTGTCAGCACAGCTTTAATGATTTAATCGCTCAGTCTCAGCCCAGTACGGCAAGACCTGAGCATTACGATGATAAGTTAATGTCGCTGGTTTATACATCAGGTACATCAGGTTTACCAAAAGGTGCGATGCTCACCTACGGAGCCTTTAGCTGGTCAGTACAACAATTGATCGATCATATTGGTATCCAAGAAAATGACCGCCTATTCTCTTATTTACCACTCGCCCACATTACTGAGCGAGTATATATCTTTGGTTCTTCTATCATGGGTGGCGTTCCAACCGCTTTCCCAGAATCGCTAGACACCTTCATTGAAGATGTAAAAATGCAAAGGCCAACGCTGTTCATCTCAGTTCCACGTTTATGGACACTGTTCCAGCAGCGAATTCAAGACAAGCTACCTCAGAAGAAACTCAATATCCTGCTCAAAATACCTTTCATTAACTCATTGATTAAGAAGAAACTGGCTGATGGCCTTGGCCTAGATCAAGCTCGTGTTCTGGGCTGTGGTTCTGCTCCAGTCTCACCAGCACTACTTAACTGGTATCACAGCGTCGGACTCAACATCACAGAAGCTTGGGGAATGACGGAATCATTCGCTTACAGCACGCTTAACTACCCATTTAGAGCCGACAAGATTGGCTCTGTCGGTAATGCAGGGCCTGGTATCGAGCTAAAAATCGCTGATGATGATGAGATCATGGTGCGCGGTAAGGGCCTTTTCTCCGGCTATTACAAGAACGACATTGCGACACAGGAGTCGTTTGACTCTGAAGGTTGGCTGCACACTGGTGATATTGGCTCCATTGACAGTGACGGCTACTTAACCATTCAGGGCCGCAAAAAAGATACCTTCAAGACCGCAAAAGGGAAGTTTGTTGCGCCAGTCCCTATCGAGAAAAAACTCTTTGAGTACAGTCGTGTAGAAATGATGTGCTTGATTGGCCTTGGATTACCGGCACCAATCCTATTGGTTGTACCGCATGACTTCCCTAATTTTGATCGTGAGCGCTATGAAAGAACAACAAACAAAGTGATCAAGAGAATGAACGCGGAGCTGGAATCTCATGAGCAAATCAAAGGTGTTCTGATGATAAAAGAGCCATGGAGTATTGAGAATGGCATTCTTACTCCGACGTTAAAGATCAAACGTCATGTCCTAGAACAGAAATATCATGACATCGGCCACAACTGGCCGAAAGGACAGCTTGTCGTCTGGGAAGACTAAACCAAGGAGAGCGAAAGCTCTCCTTTTTGCTTTTTTATCATTTGTCATTATGATGCATAGCCACAATGGAGCTTATTGAAGGGAATCTCTATGGATGCAAGACTGCATCATCTACCTGGTTTACGCTATTTTGAAGTCGCCGCTAGGCTGAACAGCTATAGCCGAGCGGCAGAAGAGCTGTTTGTCAGCCAAGCCGCGGTGAGTCAAAAGATACGTCAACTCGAGGACGGATTAGGCTGTAAACTCTTTATCCGAGACGGGCGAGAAATGCGCCTTACGGAACAAGGGAAAATCCTTTTCAAGCATGTCTCTTTGGGGCTTGAAAACATCATCACTGGCCTAAACCAAATTCAGAGCGAACCGGTTGAAGGCTTACTTTGTGTCAATTCAACCCCTTCGTTTGCATCTAGGTGGCTACTCCCTCGGCTTTGGAAGTTCTCAATTCAGCATCCCAACATCCCTATTCGTATCCTAACCAGTTGCGACGCACCAAACTTAAAACAAGGTGATGCCGATCTAGCGATTTGGCAAGGCGAGCAGCTCGATATAGAAAATAATAAAGCTTTCCACAAAGAGTTCCTGTTCGAAGAGACCATTTACCCTTTTTGCTCTCCTCACCTAGCAAAATCCATTAATTTAAAAAAACCTTCTCAGCTTCAAGCTTGTTGGTTAATCCATTATGAATCCGGCGGTTATCCTTGGGAGTCATGGTTTGCTCAAGCAGGTGTCCGAATGAGCAAGAACTCTGTTCGCTGGATGGAAGTCAGCACATTCGATCATGCCATGAAAGCGGTGATGTCTGGACACGGGGCTTGTCTCGCCTCTGATTCACTGGCCAATGATTATGTTGAGCGAGGCTTACTCATTAAGCCTTTTGATATTGGTATGACGCCGGGCATTCAGTTCAACCTCTTTTATGACAAGGAATCCCCTCGCCGACAACGCATCGCTGCATTTACCAACTGGCTGCACAGTGAAATTGCAGAGTAACCCTTTTACGGATTACTCATCCCAGAATCGTCGAATGCTTTCTCCATGCGATTGCTCTTTTGTTAAACCTAGATCATCAAGCAGGTGATCTGGCAGATGTTCCAGTTGTTTACGTGTTGTATGATTACGCCACCAGCGTGTAATTTTAGTTAAGATTTTTTTGTCCCAAACCAAAGTGTCAGATATTCTTTGCTTATAGCCATATTCTGAAGTTTCCATATTTACTCTCCGATATTGTCTTTACTGAGTAAATAATTAACTATATTGATACCTTCCTCAAACGATACAGATTGACCATCAGTTAAGGAAAACTAAAGTGAAAGATCGACTACCTCCTTTACAAGGTATTTATTACTTCTACACCGCAGCAAAACTCGGCAGTTTCAAACTTGCGGCTCAAGAACTCTACGTAACGGCTGCTGCAATCAGCCAACAGATTCGGCAATTGGAAGACTTTTTGGGTACCGAGCTTTTCCTACGACAGCATCGTAAAGTCACTTTAACGATGGAAGGTGAGATACTATTCGACCAAGCCCAGCGAGGGTTTGAACATCTTCATCGTGGTATTAGACAAATCAACCAAGACCCGAATCCTAATCAGCTATCCATCTCAACCTTACCTTCTTTCGCACAGCACTGGCTGGTGCCTAGAATTGGTCATTTCAGGCAACAAAACCCCGATCTTGAGCTCATGATTGAACCCACTAGCGAGCTAGCCAATTTTCAGACCTCCAGTCTCGACTTATGTATTCGCTATGGTCCCGGAAATTACCCCAATATCGCCTCAGAGTTACTGATGGAGGAGCTGCTTTATCCGGTTTGTCACCCTATCTATCAAAAACAGCATAGTATTTACGAGTTGAGCGATCTGACAGGCGCAGATTTAATTGAAGATTACTGGCGAGACATAGATTGGGGAGTTTGGCTCAGCAATGTCGGCCATAAAGCTTCAAAGCCAAGTTTAAAATACAATGGCTCACATTTTGTTTTGGAAGGCGCTCTAGCGGTGCAAGGCGTTGCCCTAGCAAAACATACGTTAGCACAAAGATACATTGAAGAAGGGAAATTGGTGCGCATTGGCAATTTAGCACAAAGAACGGATTACAATTACTTCCTTTGTGCTCCGAGTGCCTATTTTAGACGTGAAAAAATTCAACAATTCTGCGATTGGATTTTCGGTCAAGTTGAAGAGTGTAGAAAGGAACACCCTAGTGGTTTGGAGATTATTGATACTCGAAGCCTATAGTGAACGTAATGATAGCCAGAAATACAGCGAGCCATGTTCAGTCCCACTCGTACTTCAAAACAGCCCCTTTACGGCCCAAAAGAAAACCCCTGAAGCTTTCACTTCAGGGGTTTTAAAGCTATCTAGCTAACGTAAAGAATTACTTCTTCTCGTTACGCTCTTTAACTTCTGCGATTACTTGCTCAGCAACGTTTGCTGGACAAGGTGCGTAGTGTGCGAACTCCATAGAGAACTGACCACGACCAGAAGTGATAGTACGTAGGTGACCGATGTAGCCAAACATTTCTGATAGAGGAACGTCTGCTTTAATACGAACGCCTGTAGTACCAGCTTGTTGGTCTTTGATCATACCACGACGACGGTTAAGGTCACCGATTACGTCACCAACGTTGTCTTCTGGAGTGAATACGTCAACGTTCATGATTGGCTCTAGAAGTTGTGCACCCGCTTTAGGCATAGACTGACGGAATGCGCCTTTAGCAGCGATTTCGTAAGCGATAGCTGAAGAGTCAACTGCGTGGAAACCACCGTCGAATAGTTCAACTTCTACGTCTAGAGTTGGGAAGCCAGCTAGAACACCAGTTTCCATCATGCCTTGGAAGCCTTTCTCAACTGCAGGCCAGAATTCTTTAGGTACGTTACCACCAACAACTGTTGAAGAGAACGTAAAGCCAGAGTTTGGCTCACCTGGTTTGATGCGGTAGTCGATTTTCGCGAACTGACCAGAACCACCAGACTGCTTCTTGTGCGTGTAGCTATCTTCAACTGGTTGAGTGATAGTTTCACGGTAAGCTACCTGTGGAGCACCTACTTCTAGCTCAACGCCGTAAGTACGCTTAAGGATGTCTACCTTGATGTCTAGGTGAAGTTCACCCATACCTTTCAGGATAGTCTCACCTGAATCTTCATCAGTCTCAACTTGGAAAGATGGATCTTCTGCAACCATCTTACCGATCGCGATACCCATTTTCTCAGTAGAACCTTTGTCCTTCGGAGAAACAGCGATAGAGATTACTGGTTCTGGGAAGATCATAGCTTCAAGAGTACATTCGTGCTTAGGATCACATAGAGTGTGACCAGTTTGAACGTTCTTCATACCTACTACAGCGATGATGTCACCCGCTTGTGCTTCAGTAAGTTCGTTACGCTCGTCTGCTTGCATCTCACACATACGACCGATACGCTCAGTCTTACCAGTTGCAGAGTTAAGGATAGTGTCACCCTTCTTCATGCGACCAGAGTAGATACGGATGAACGTTAGTGCACCGAAACGGTCGTCCATGATCTTAAATGCTAGCGCTTTTAATGGCTCGTCTGCTGATACAGTTGCAACTTCACCAGTTGGCTCGCCAGTTTCTGGATCAGTTAGAGGCTGAGGATCAACTTCAGTTGGCGCTGGTAGGTAATCTACAACAGCGTCTAGTACTAGCTGAACACCCTTGTTCTTGAACGCAGAACCACAGAATGTTGGGAAGAATGCTAGGTCACGTGTACCTTTACGGATACAACGCTTAAGGTCTTCAATAGAAGGCTCTTCACCTTCCATGTAAGCTTCCATTAGGTCGTCGTCTTGCTCTACAGCAGTCTCAACTAGCTCTTCACGGTACTGTTCTAGATCGTCAACCATGTCAGCTGGAACGTCTTGAACTTCGTAGTTTTCTGGAAGACCTGAGTCATCCCATACGTACGCTTTACGAGTCAGTACGTCTACAACACCAACGAAATCGTCTTCACGACCGATAGGCAGAGTCATTACTAGTGGGTTTGCACCTAGAACGTTCTTCACTTGGTCAACAACGCGGAAGAAGTCTGCACCCATACGGTCTAGTTTGTTTACGAAGATCAGACGAGATACTTCTGAATCGTTCGCGTAGCGCCAGTTAGTTTCTGACTGAGGCTCAACACCACCAGAACCACAGAATACACCGATACCACCGTCAAGAACTTTAAGTGAACGGTAAACTTCTACTGTAAAGTCAACGTGTCCTGGAGTATCGATAACGTTCAGGCGGTGGCCATTCCACTCACAAGTTACGGCAGCAGACTGGATTGTGATACCACGCTCAGCTTCCTGCTCCATGAAGTCAGTTGTAGACTCACCGTCATGTACTTCACCAGTTTTGTGGATTTTACCAGTAAGCTTAAGGATACGCTCAGTGGTGGTAGTTTTACCCGCATCAACGTGCGCGAAAATACCAATGTTTCTGTACTTTGATAAATCTGCCATTGTCTTACTCTGTTAATAAGGTATAAATTGCGCGCAGAGTATATCACAATCTGTCAAGACTGATAGCTTTGCGTGCCTATGTGAATAAAAAAAACTTTTCTCACCAATACTAGCAGTAAATGATGAGTTTTTATGATCAATCTAAGCCCGTTATACGAGCTTATATAGAGAAAAAGGGCTGCTCATATCATTATTCGCAGCACCTTTGTGTTACTTAAGCCACGGCTTATCCGCGTGGGCAGATTTCAGCTTGAGGGAAGAAGAACTCAATTTCACGCGCTGCGGACTCTGGGCTATCTGAGCCATGAACAGAGTTATGGCGCATGCTGAGTGCGTAATCAGCGCGAATCGTACCACATGCCGCTTCTTCCGGGTTGGTTTTACCCATTAGCTCCCGATAGCGAGCAATAGCATTTTCGCCTTCAAGAACCTGAACCATAATAGGGCCTGAAGTCATAAATGCTTTGAGATCTTCAAAGAATGGCTTGCCTTCATGTTCAGCGTAAAATCCGCTCGCTTGCGCTTCAGTCAAACGTACCATTTTCGCTGCAATAATCTGTAAACCCGCTTTTTCAATACGATGATAGATCTCACCGATGAGGTTGCGTTCTACTGCATCGGGCTTAATGATCGAAAAGGTTCTTTCTAGAGCCATAGGGTATCCTTTTATTTTCTTTGTTTTACTTCAAGAAACAGCTAGCTGTTTCTTGGATTTATTTGTTTGCTTGCTGAATGAGTAGGCCTGCAAGAGTACGCACGCCAACACCTGTCGCACCAGCTGCCCACTTGTCGGTGGCAGACTTACGGTAAGTTGCAGCACAGTCGAAATGTAACCAACCTTTCTTATAGTCTTCCACAAAGTAAGAGAGGAAAGCGGCAGCGGTACTTGCACCTGGAGAATAATCACCGCTGCTGATGTTGGATAAGTCCGCAAAGTTTGACGGTAACATCCCACGATGGAAATCCGCTAAAGGTAGAGGCCAAAGGCCTTCCTTTTCTTCTCTTGCTGCCGATTGCGCTTGTTGAGAGAGCTCTTCATCAAAACTCATCAGTGCGTGGTAATCGTTACCCAATGCATTTTTGGCTGCGCCCGTTAGAGTCGCGCAATCAATGATCAGCTCAGGGTTTTGTTCACTCGCATAAATAAGGCCATCGGCAAGAACAAGGCGGCCTTCCGCATCGGTATTCATGATCTCAACGGTTTTGCCATTTTTATAGGTAATGATGTCACCCAGCTTAAGTGCACGCCCAGAAATCATATTCTCTGCACAGCAAAGGATCAGTTTCACACGCTTGTTCAACCCACGCATAATCGCGAGACCTAAGCCGCCAGTAATAGTACCTGAGCCGCCCATATCCGCTTTCATCGCCGTCATAAAGCCAGATGGTTTAATGCTGTAACCACCGGAGTCGAAGGTAATACCTTTACCGACCAAACATGCCCACACTGGTGCGTCTTCGTCACCAGTTGGGTTAAAGTCTAATTGGAGCATCGCCGATGTACGTTCAGAGCCTCGACCTACCGCATAGATGCCTTCCCAGCCTTCCGCTAGCAAGTCTTTATCTTTCACGATTCGAGCTTTAACCATACCTTCTGGCGCGACCGACTTGATAAACTCAGCAGCCATGGTCGCGAGCTGACGTGGTGCCACTTCTTCAGCAGGCTTGTTAATAATGTCTCGAGTAAATTCGGTCGCTTTAATGCGCGCTTCCAACTCACTCTGAGCTGCTTCCACTAACTCAGGTAAAGCTAATGTGTTGTTTTTCTTTGGTCCACGATAGCCTTGGTGAAATGCCCATACACTTTCTAGGTCCCAACCTGCGCCTTCTAGAGAGACAGCCGCAATACCTTGTGAATCCAATTTACGCGCTGCGCGTTGGACAGCGCCAAGATCATGGCCTTCACCGAGGTGAATGGTGGCACCATTCTCAGTGAAAGAAAGGATCGCTTTTTCCCCCCAGTGCGGTGCAGCGGGCTCTTGACTCAAAAATACTGACATCTGTGTAGACATGGTTTCTCCTTGTCCTTTTATTAGCGTTGCCTACGCCATTTTGCTTAACGTTCGGATGTTAGCATTTTGTAGGGTTAAAATGTCAATTCGATAAAAAAACGGGCACTGAGGCCCGTTATTTTTAGTAAAATTTGTTAACTGGAAAGACTTTTTCAGCAGTATCAATCCATTTCATCCATCCAACATAGGATCACAGCTTCAAGAATCTTCTCATTTGAACGATTAGGCTCGTCATCAAAGTCATCCAGTTCCATGATCCATTGGTGTAGATCGGTAAAACGTACTGTCTTTGGATCCACTTCTGGAAATTTATCGCACAATTCAATCGCAATGTCGCGGGAGTCTGTCCATTTCATGATTACACGTCCTATATGATGATACGTAGATTAGTGATCTTCTGATGCGTGGTTTAATGTGTACTTAGGGATTTCAACTACTAGGTCTTCGTCAGAAACTCTCGCTTGGCAGCCCAAACGAGACTCAGGCTCTAAGCCCCATGCTTTATCTAGCATGTCATCTTCAAGTTCATCGCTCTCTTCCAAGGAATCAAACCCTTCGCGGATAACAACATGACAAGTCGTACAGGCACACGATTTTTCACACGCATGCTCAATACCAATACCATTTTTCAGAGCCACATCCAGTACAGTTTCACCCGTATTTGCTTCCAGTACAGCACCTTCTGGGCATAAATCTTCGTGTGGTAATACTATAATTTTAGGCATAACTTCTTATCTCTTAAATATCATCTACCGATTGACCTGACAGTGCAGCTCGAATCGATTTATCCATACGGCGTGAAGCAAATTCTTGGCTTGCTTTGTCTGTATCCTTGATTCCCTGCTCAATAGCCTCTGCATTTTCACCATTACGAAGTTCAATCAAAGACTCAATAGCTTTAATCAACACTTCTCTTTCAGCTGTAGACAGTAACTCGTCACCATCAGCTTGCATTGCAGCTAGCAAACCTTCAATCACTCGGTCAGCCTCAACACGTTGCTCTGCCAAAGCTCGCGCCTTCATATCTTCTTTCGCATAAGTCATCGACTCTCGAAGCATGTTTGCGACTTCGTCATCACTCAAGCCATAAGAAGGCTTCACTTGAATTTCAGACTGAACACCCGTGCTCTTTTCCATCGCAGTCACAGAGAGTAAACCGTCCGCATCCACTTGGTATGTCACTCGGATATGTGCGGCGCCCGCAGCCATCGGCGGAATACCTTTGAGTGAAAAGCGAGCGAGCGAGCGGCAATCATCCACCATTTCACGTTCACCTTGCACAATATGAACACTCATGGCCGTCTGACCATCCTTAAACGTGGTAAATTCTTGTGCTCGTGCAACTGGAATCGTGGTGTTGCGTGGGATAATTTTCTCAACCAACCCACCCATGGTTTCAATACCGAGCGAAAGTGGAATAACATCGAGTAGCAGCATTTCTGAGTCAGGCTTGTTACCCACTAAAATATCCGCTTGAATACCTGCACCAATGGCAACCACTTCATCAGGGTTGATGCTAGTGAGCGGCGTTCTGCCAAAAAAGTCGCCAACCATTTCGCGGACAAGTAGTGTACGAGTTGAGCCGCCAACCATGACAACTTCAAGTACATCATCCGCATCAACGTCTGCATCTTTCAGTGCTCGGCGACAAGACATCAGGGTTTTCTTTACAAGAGGCTGAATTAAAGATTCAAATTCCTCTCGCGTCACACAACCTTTCCAACCAAGGATGTCAACGTCGACACTATCTTGCTCAGAAAATGCAATTTTTGTTTCCGTCGCGATATTGAGCACCTTGCGGTTTTGCTCGGCCGTAAGTGCGGTGTGAACTCCAGCCTTTTCAATCAAGAATTCAGCGAGGAGATGATCAAAGTCGTCGCCACCTAATGCTGAGTCGCCACCAGTAGCCAGTACTTCGAATACACCTTTTGATAAACGAAGTATTGAGATATCAAACGTACCACCACCGAGGTCATACACAGCAATAATGCCTTCCTGACCAGAGTCTAGACCATATGCGATCGCCGCCGCCGTAGGCTCGTTCAAAAGACGAAGCACATGAAGGCCCGCAAGTTTAGCTGCATCCTTAGTTCCGGCTCGCTGAGCATCATCAAAATATGCTGGTACAGTAATCACTACACCCGCTAAATCTCCCCCGAGCGTTTCCTCAGCACGCTGTCCTAACGCTTTCAAAATATCGGCTGAGACTTCAATTGGGTTTTTATCGCCGGATGCGGTCTGAAGAACAGGAAGACCGTTATCACTCGCTTTAAATTGATAAGGTAGATTTGGATAGCGAGCCTGAATATCTTCAAGTGAGCGGCCAATTAACCGCTTCACTGAAATCACAGTGTTCTGTGGGTCAACTTCGGCTTGCGCTTTCGCGTCATAACCTACTTCAGTTTGCTCACCATCATAGTGGACGATTGATGGCAGGATGCTACGCCCTTGCTTATCTTTTAGCGTTGCAGCATCGCCGCTGCGAACAGACGCAACAAGTGAATTTGTCGTGCCAAGATCGATGCCCGCAGCCAGTTTATGCTCATGTGGCGCCGAGCTTTGACCCGGTTCTGCGATTTGAAGTAATGCCATGGTGGTTCCTTATCTATAACTAGCCGAGGAGTTTCTCTTCCACTAGCTCGATTTCATTTTTTAATTTGGCGATAAATTTTAGCTTACGTACACGCTCAGCGGCTTGCAGCCAAAGACCATCATTCAGTTCCTGCTCAACAGACTGAAGATGCTGCTTGTACATTTTGCTCACCTTGCTATCAAAGTCGAATAGCGCGTCTTCTGGATCAGACTGAGTCGAGATCGCTTCAAGCTCTTCACGCAGCTCCATTTGCTCCATTAGAAACATGGGATCACTCATCGTTTGCTGTTCGCCACGAATATCCACACCATTTTCAGCAAGAATGTACTCTGCACGAGAGAGAGGGCTTTTTAAGACTTGATAAGCATCGTTAATCTCTGATGCTTTTTGCACCGCCATTAGGCGATCACGCTCGGATCCATTGGCAAAGTTGTCTGGATGGAAGCGTTTTTGAAGATCACGGAATTGTGAAGAAAGAAGGCTACCATCCAGCTGAAACTGACTTGGTAGCCCAAATAATTCAAAGTAATTCATGGAGAATTCGGCCCTTGGTAATCAACCTGCAAGTGAGGCTTGCAGGTGCTATCAATTATACGTTGAAGCTTTCACCACAACCACATTCACTTTTAGCATTCGGGTTATTGAATTCAAAGCCTTCATTCAACCCTTCTTTAACATAGTCAAGCTCTGTACCATCTAAGTACACTAGGCTCTTTTGATCGATAATGACCTTAACACCTTCGTGTTCGAATACCGAGTCTTCTTCGTTAAGTTCATCAACAAATTCAAGCACATAAGCCATACCAGAACAGCCAGTCGTCTTGACACCTAAGCGTAAACCGATACCTTTTCCTCGGTTTTCTAAGAATGTTCTAACGCGACTTGCCGCGGTTTCTGTCATTGTGATGGCCATACTGCACCTTGTGTGTTGATTTGCGAACGGAATGGGAGCTTTAGGCTCCCATTATATACTGATTACTTAGTCTTGGTGTTTTTTCTTATAGTCAGCAACAGCTGCTTTGATTGCATCCTCTGCAAGAATTGAGCAGTGTACTTTTACTGGCGGTAATTCAAGTTCTTCAGCAATTTCAGCATTCTTAATCGCTGCTGCTTCATCAATACTCTTACCTTTAACCCACTCAGTTACCAGTGAACTTGATGCAATCGCGCTACCGCAACCGTACGTCTTAAACTTTGCATCTTCAATAATACCTTCCGGTGTTACCTTGATTTGAAGTTTCATTACGTCACCACAAGCAGGGGCTCCTACCATGCCGCTACCTACCGCTGGGTCTTCTTTATCGAATGAACCAACGTTGCGTGGGTTCTCGTAGTGATCAATTACTTTTTCGCTATATGCCATGTTATTTACCTCGAATCCTCTATTACTATCCTTGGAGCTTTAGTTACTGATTAGTGGTGTGCCCACTCAACAGTACTTAAATCCACTCCCTCTTTGTACATATCCCATAGAGGAGACATGTCGCGCAGCTTAGTAACGGCTACGCGGATTTGTTCAATTGCGTAATCCACTTCTTCTTCAGTAGTAAAGCGACCGAAAGAGAAACGTACAGAACTGTGTGCCAGCTCATCATCTAAACCTAGAGCGCGAAGAACATACGAAGGCTCTAGACTTGCAGATGTACATGCACTGCCAGAAGAGACGGCAAGATCTTTAAGAGACATCAGCAGTGATTCACCTTCTACGAAAGCAAAGCTAATGTTTAGGTTATGCGGTACGCGCTGTTCAAATGAACCGTTTACAGTAACGGCTTCAAGATCCTTAACTCCATCATAAAGGCGATTACGCAGTGCCATTGCATGGTCATAATCTTTCTGCATATCTTCTTTAGCAATGCGGAAAGCTTCACCCATACCAACAATTTGGTGTGTCGCCAATGTGCCAGAACGGAAACCACGTTCATGACCACCACCGTGCATCTGAGCTTCTAGACGGATACGAGGCTTACGACGTACATACAATGCGCCAATACCCTTAGGACCGTATGCCTTGTGCGCAGATAGTGAAATCAAATCGACTTTCATTTCTTGCACATCAATTGGAAGCTTACCAGCTGATTGCGCTGCATCCACATGGAAAACAACTTTGCGCTCACGGCATAATTCGCCAATTGAAGCGATATCTTGGATAACACCGATTTCGTTATTCACATGCATGATAGAAACCAATACCGTGTCTTCACGCATCGCTGATTCAAGCTTTTTAAGATCGATCAAACCATTCGATTCTGGCTCAAGGTATGTCACCTCGAAGCCTTCGCGTTCTAATTGACGACAAGGATCTAGGACAGCTTTGTGCTCAGTTTTGCACGTGATAACGTGTTTACCTTTCTTCGAATAGAAATGAGCTGCACCTTTGATTGCAAGGTTATCTGATTCTGTCGCGCCAGAAGTGAAAACAATTTCGCGAGGGTCGGCATTCAGTAGATCAGCAATTTGCTCACGAGCAGTATCAACCGCTTCTTCTGCCTGCCAGCCGTATCGATGTGAACGAGATGCTGGGTTACCAAACGTACCGTCCATTGTCATGTACTGAACCATTTTTTCAGCCACACGAGGGTCTACAGGACAAGTCGCTGAATAATCTAGATAAATAGGCAGTTTCATTCTCTACTCCAATGTAACAGGCAAACCGCTTAAGAGCGGACATTTACACCGATGGGCGCGGTGTTAGAATTCTTGTTAGAAAACCCATGATTTACCGCAAGATCTAGGTCTTGTCGGTCTGAAATTTCAAGGACTTCATTATCCGTCATCAACTCACCCAAGGTGATGTTGTTTAAGAAGTCACTAATGCGTGAGCTCAAATCACGCCAAAGAGTGTGCGTCAGGCAGCGCGTTCCACCTTGACAGTCGGCTTTACCGTGACACTTAGTTGCATCCACAGACTCATCAACAGCAGCGATAACGGTGCCGATAGCAATGGTATTCGCTTCAGCTCCCAATCGGTAACCACCACCAGGACCACGAACGCTGGAGACTAACCCCGCTTTACGTAGCTTGGAAAACAACTGCTCCAGATAAGAAAGCGAGATACCTTGACGTTCAGAAATGTCCGCCAACGGTACTGGGTTTTGCTGTGAGTGCAGAGCCACATCTAACATGGCTGTAACTGCGTATCTTCCTTTAGATGTAAGTCTCATATAACACCATATCCACATCGTTTATGTGGTATAGAGTTTTTCATACTTGAGTAATTTGGTCAAGTATATAATTGACTATTTTACTCAAGTATTCAACCCCACATAAAAGGAGGATAAATCAACGACTCATTTTCTTCTCAACAGAGGTCAAAATCCCGCGCAGAATATTCAGTTCTTGAGCTTCAGGTCGGGCCCGATTGAACAAACGACGTAGCTTGTTCATAACCTTACCTGGATGATCATCACTAATGAATTGGGTTAACTTAGCCACTTTTTCAAGGTGCAGGAAAAACAATTCGAGTTCTTTGTGCCTAGGGTATTCCTCAGTCGTAACGGGTTGATATTGGCTTTGTTCTTTATCTAAGTAAGCCATACGAACTTCGTAGCTAAGTGTTTGTACTGCCATCGCTAAGTTCAACGAACTGTATTCGGGGTTGGCTGGAATACATACGTGATAATGACAAGTCTGTAATTCCTCATTCGTTAACCCTGTTCGTTCACGACCAAATACCAAGGCAACAGGAGCCACAGAGCCTTGTTCCACGAATTTCTTACCGCATTCACGAGGCTCTAGCATTGGCCATTCTAAGGTGCGCGAACGTGCGCTGGAGCCAACGACCAAACTGCAATCCGCAACGGCATCATTCAAAGTCTCTGCAATAGTAGCCTGCTGTACAATGTCAGCAGCCCCAGCCGCGAGTGCAATAGCCTGATCATCGATCTCACATTGAGGTTCAACCAGAACTAGGTTAGACAATCCCATCACCTTCATAGCACGAGCTGCAGAGCCGATATTTCCTGAGTGAGATGTGCCAACCAGTACTACTTTGACATTGTTTAGCATTGGTGTTTTCCAAGACAGAATTTTGAACTGCGCGATATTATCATATACCTGAGTAAAATGGTCAGACCCTTTCACGGAATTAACTCAAAAGTGCAAAAATTAACCACTTCCATTTGGAGGTTTATCTGGTATACTGCTGCCCGTTTTTCTGTTCTTTAACATCCGTTGGGAAATTAGTATGCATCCAATGCTTAATATTGCTATTCGTGCTGCACGAAAAGCAGGCAATCATATTGCTAAATCTTTAGAAAATGCTGAGAAGATTGAATCGACTCAAAAAGGCATCAATGACTTTGTTACTAACGTAGACAAAGAAGCAGAAGCTATCATCATCGATACGATCAAAGCGTCTTACCCTGATCACACTGTTGTTGGTGAAGAATCAGGCCTTATTCAAGGTAAAGATGACGAAGTGCAATGGATCATCGACCCACTGGATGGCACAACAAACTTTGTAAAAGGTCTGCCTCATTTTTCTGTATCGATTGCTGTACGCATCAAGGGCAAAACAGAAGTCGCTTGTGTTTATGACCCTATGCTCAACGAGCTCTTCACGGCTCAACGTGGTTCAGGGGCTCAACTTAACAATGCTCGCATTCGTGTTAAGCAACTAAAAGATCTTCAAGGCACTGTTCTAGCGACAGGTTTCCCATTCAAACAGAAGCAACACTCTGAGTCTTACTTCAAGATCATGTCTTCACTCTTTGTTGATTGTTCAGACTTCCGTCGTACGGGCTCTGCCGCCCTAGACTTATGTTATTTAGCAGCTGGGCGTGTTGATGGATTCTTCGAACTTGGCCTAAAGCCTTGGGACATCGCTGCAGGTGAATTGATTGCTCGCGAAGCTGGCGCTATTGTCACCGACTTCGCTGGTGGTACGGATTATATAAAATCTGGTAACCTTGTTGCTTCAAGTGCACGTGGTGTAAAAGGTATTCTTAAGCACATCCGTGAAAATGGCAATGAAGCACTCCTAAAATAACCAAAAGCTCCGTCACAGCTGAAATTCTTAGCCCACTCTACAACGAGTGGGCTTTTTGTTTAATTAGATTTTGATAGCTTCACAAAAACTCACATCAGCCTTACCCGTTTTCTCATCATAAGAATGATACAGTTCGAAACATGGGCGCTGATCCAGCTCAAACTCTTTCACAATGATTTCCTCAATCAACTGATTCCAGTATTTTTCATATTGCTGTTTATCTTCAACAGTTTTACGTAATACTGCATAGCTCCCCGCTGGGATCACCTCGATAGCAACGCCACTCCCACCAGCCGTACCTTCAGGTACTTGCAAAGCGATATCTGTTCGACACTTATCAACAGGTATAAGAGGAAAGGTGAGAGATTGGTGACCTTTGAGGCCTTATCTAAATTAAGTCGCTCAGAGCAGTTCTCCTCTAAATAGAGTTGAAGCTGTCTAACCCTTTGCAAGTGATCCATTCCCTCTCATATCATCCAATCCTGCTACCATGCTAACACAGTAAAGTAAGAGCTTTAGGTAGTAGATTCACAGGAAATTGTTTTGTGATAGATATAAATCCATCATTGGTAAAGGTGGCTATTGGTTAGACTGAAGACAAACGAGAAATGAAAAAGGCTCTAGTCTTTCGACTAGAGCCTTAAATATGGCAGGGGTGGAGAGATTCGAACTCCCAACACGCGGATTTGGAATCCGCTGCTCTGCCAATTGGAGCTACACCCCTATCTCGTGTTTAATGAGACGACTCTCTAATAAGTGGCGGAGTGGACGGGACTCGAACCCGCGACCCCCGGCGTGACAGGCCGGTATTCTAACCAACTGAACTACCACTCCGCAGTGGCACACTCGCTAATGCAAGTTTCCAAAATTTAAAGCCTGGCGATGTCCTACTCTCACATGGGGAAGCCCCACACTACCATCGGCGCTATTGCGTTTCACTTCTGAGTTCGGCATGGAATCAGGTGGGTCCACAACGCTATGGTCGCCAAGCAAATTCTTTATCAATTTGCTCGCAAAT
>NZ_JAKEUT010000015.1:0-75794 GCF_022398025.1 Vibrio sp. Isolate25 | reverse complement strand
GGCGTAGAAATGGTAATGCCAGGCGATAACATCAAGATGACTGTAGAGCTAATCGCACCAATCGCAATGGACGAAGGTCTTCGTTTCGCGATCCGTGAAGGTGGCCGTACAGTAGGTGCTGGTGTTGTTGCTAAGATCTTCGACTAATTTCTTAGGAATTAATTGAAATCTTGCACTTTTCTTCATTTATGAAGAAAGCGCATCTAGAAAAAGAGAAGCTTCGGCTTCTCTTTTTTGATTTTTGGTTATAAAAAAAATTGTCCGATAACTTCACTTACTCACCAATTCCTCTTTTCTTTATCCTTTAAAACAAACAGTTATCAAAACTGATTTCATTACTATTTTTGTGGTTAAATGCGTAAGTGTTTAGAGCCGCTTCTTTGCCATTTTTGATATAACAAATCAGTCTTAATATCTCCAAAATCGTAACTGGTAATAAGAACAATTATTGTTTATATTTTTCTCCTAGGTTGTATTACGAGTTTTCATTTATGTACGTTTGTTTGTGTCATGGAATTTCTGATAAGAAAATCAAAAAGTTAGCTTTAGAAGAAGGCATCACTGATATCAGAGGCATAAAGAAATGTACCGCGCTTGGTAGCCAATGTGGCAAATGTGTCAAGATGGCGAAGGAAATCCTTAATGAAACAGGTGTAGTACAGTACCAAAAAGCGAGCTGAAACCGTCTCGTGGCTTTTTGACACCTTCTCAATTGGTTCTACAGTTTAATTGGAGCCAAATAGGAGGTTTTTGTCATGAAAGGCGATCCAATCATTATTCAACATCTCAATAAAATCCTTGGCAATGAGTTAGTTGCCATTAATCAATATTTCCTTCATGCACGAATGTATAAAGACTGGGGCTTAAAGCATCTAGCGGATAAGGAATATCACGAATCCATTGATGAAATGAAACATGCGGATCATTTAATTGAACGTATTTTGTTTCTTGAAGGCGTCCCTAACTTGCAAGATCTAGGCAAGCTCATGATCGGCGAAGATACCAAAGAGATGCTGGAGTGCGACCTTAAGTTAGAAATGGCTGCGATACCTGATTTAAAAGCTGCCATCGCTTACGCAGAAGACACACACGATTATGTATCCAGAGATCTGTTTCAAGATATATTGGAAGATGAAGAAGAACACGTAGACTGGCTTGAAACGCAACTTGGTTTAATTGACATGACAGGTATCCAAAATTACTTGCAGGCTCAATATGTTGATGAAGATGGTGACTAGTCAGAATTAGAACAACTCTGGGCAGCGTGCGATACGCTGCTCTATTCCAACCAGCTTACCACCACTTGTATCACATTTTTCTTGCTTAAATTGCATTCATTCTGTACTATTCGTGCTCCTTAAAACTCGGTCAATTATCTTTAGTTCCTTGCTTCCTCTGGACGACCGGGCCAATTGTGGAAGCTGAATAATCCGTAAGGAGCAACCAATGCGTCATTACGAAATCGTATTCATGGTGCACCCTGATCAAAGCGAGCAAGTTGCTGGCATGATCGAGCGTTACACTGGTTCTATCACTGAAGCTGGCGGTACTATCCACCGTCTAGAAGACTGGGGTCGTCGTCAACTGGCTTACCCAATCAACAAGCTTCACAAAGCTCACTACGTTCTAATGAACGTTGAAGCTGACCAAGCTGTAATCGATGAGCTAGAAACTGCTTTCCGTTTCAACGATGCAGTTCTACGTAACATGATCATGCGTACTAAAGCGGCTATCACTGAGCAATCTATCATGCTTAAGCAGAAAGAAGAGCGTGCTCCTCGTCGCGAAGAGCGTGCAGAAGCTAAGCCAGAAGCAGCTGCTGAGTAATTACTACTCAGAATTAGTACTCAGTCTAGATAACTCACGGGTTTACTCGAATGTGTTTATTTAGGCAGACAACTTTTTTAAATTTAAGATCAGGAGATAGCCCATGGCTCGTTTCTTCCGTCGTCGTAAATTCTGCCGTTTCACTGCAGAAGGCGTACAAGAGATTGATTACAAAGACGTAGCAACTCTTAAAAACTACATCACAGAAGCTGGTAAAATTGTTCCTAGCCGTATCACTGGTACAAGCGCTAAGTATCAACGTCAACTAGCTCGCGCTATCAAGCGTTCTCGCTACCTAGCTCTACTACCGTACACTGACAAGCATCAGTAATCGGTCGTTTTATTAAGAAAGAGGATTAAGCAATGCAAGTTATTCTACTTGATAAAATCGGTAACCTAGGTGGTCTTGGTGACACTGTAAACGTTAAATCTGGTTACGCTCGTAACTTCCTTATCCCTCAGGCTAAGGCAGTGATGGCAACTAAAGCTAACGTTGAAATGTTCGAAGCTCGTCGTGCTGAACTAGAAGCTAAAGTTGCTGAGCAACTAGCAGCAGCAGAAGCGCGCGCTGAGAAAGTTAACGCTCTTGAAGCAGTTGTTATCGCTTCTAAAGCGGGTGACGAAGGTAAACTATTCGGTTCTATCGGTACTCGCGACATCGCTGATGCAATCACTGCAGCTGGCGTTGAAGTGGCTAAAAGCGAAGTTCGTCTTCCAGAAGGCGCACTACGTAACACTGGTGAGTTCGAGATCAGCGTTCAACTTCACTCAGAAGTTTTCGCGACAGTTAACCTACAAGTTGTTGCTGCTGAGTAATTCAGTATCAAGATGTATTTTAAAAGCACCTCTTAGAGGTGCTTTTTTTATACCTGAATTTCGGATTAAAACAAGAAGAGCAGATTGACGGAAAAGATACTATCGGCCTTTTTCAGCCCCTCTGGTACACGGTCATGGTATTGGCGTGTATAAGCCAGCTTGAGTGCAATGTCATCGGTGATGTTATTGGTGACGTTAACATCCGTATCGGCTCTGAGATTACTGTCACCTGCAACTAATGTCAGCCCCGCTGACACATTCAAATTTTTCACAACTTGCCAGCTTGAGTTGACCTTGCCTCGAAAAATCGCCTCTTGAACGATCTCTTCAAACACAATGTCGTTGTCGCCAATTTCATCGGTATTGGGTTCCTGATAACGAAAACCTGGACCTAGTTCCAGCTCAAGGACAAACACATCGGTATTGGAAAATTGATAACCCAAACCGCCTGAGAGTGTGTAGTCTTTAAAGTAGGCACTATAGCGAGAGTCAACGCCCTTGAAGCTACCGTATAGGTAAGTTTTAGGGCCTAGTTTATAGTCACTCTGAGCTGTATATGTGGATTGACGTCTATCCTCCTCACCATCTTTGTATAGAAGATAATATTTCCATTCACCACTGGTTCGGTAACGGCCAGAAAGATACTCGGCACTGAGTCGAGAATTGAGAGAGCGCGAATCTGAGTTTCCGGTGTGTGCTTGATAACCGAATTCAACTTCGGTATCCCAAGGGGAGGGTATCTCAATATCCGTTTGACTTTGTACCGCCTCATCCGCATAGGCTACGGAACTGCACAGCAGGCCTGCACTTAAGAGCCAAAGTTTCGCCACTCACAACCTCTTTAACAATGGGAAAATTGTGAGGAATAGTAGAGGCTATTCACTCTAATTTCGTCAGTTCTAAGTTAATTCTACATGAGTTGCTTTCAAACCCCTTGTTTATTACAGACATCCCGCTCATTCTGGCTATAATGGGCGGTCATAAGTAAGTTGTTGAGCAAAAACATGGCAGATCAGAGAACAGACAATCGTAATCAGAAACCAGTAGACGCCCAAGTTGATGCTATCAAGGTTCCTCCGCATTCGTTGGAAGCTGAGCAGTCCGTCATTGGTGGTTTACTTCTGGATAACGAGCGCTGGGATACTGTCGCAGAACGTGTGGTGGCGAAGGACTTTTACAGCCGACCACACCGTCTGATATTCGAAGCATCACAAGCCATTTTAGAAGACAGCCAGCCTCTTGACCTCATCACCTTATCGGAGTTTCTTGAGCTGCGTGAGCAGCTTGATGATGTTGGTGGCTTTGCTTACCTTGCGGACCTTGTTAAGAATACGCCGAGCGCGGCCAACATTAATGCTTATGCAGATATTGTTGCTGAGCGAGCTTTGACCCGTGATTTGATTGGCGTTGCCAATGAAATTGCGGATGCGGGCTATGATCCTCAAGGGAGAACATCGGAAGATCTGCTTGATATGGCAGAGAGTAAGGTGTTTGCCATTGCTGAGTCGCGTACCAACGAAAGCGAAGGCCCACAAAACGTCGATAATATTCTTGAAAAAACGCTTGAACGTATCGAAATGCTGTACAAGTCACCGCAAGATGGCGTGACAGGCGTGACGACAGGCTTCACCGATTTGAATAAAAAAACGGCCGGCCTGCAAGGATCAGACTTGGTGATAGTGGCAGCTCGTCCATCGATGGGTAAAACCACTTTTGCGATGAACTTGGTTGAGAATGCGGCGATGGCACATGATAAACCCGTGTTAGTCTTCTCATTAGAGATGCCGTCTGAACAGCTGATGATGCGTTCTCTTGCGTCACTGTCTCGCGTGGATCAAACCAAGATACGAACGGGCCAATTAGATGATGAGGATTGGGCGCGCATTTCATCGACAATGGGTTTGCTGATGGAGAAGAAAAACATCTTCATCGATGACAGTTCGGGTTTGACTCCCACTGAAGTTCGCTCTCGTGCACGCCGTATAGCTCGTGATCATGGTGGTCTTTCCATGATCATGGTCGATTACCTGCAGCTCATGCGTGTACCTTCACTAACCGAAAATCGAACGTTAGAAATTGCCGAAATTTCTCGCTCTCTAAAGGCTCTAGCCAAAGAATTGAATGTGCCTGTTGTCGCACTATCGCAGTTAAACCGCTCCTTGGAACAGCGTGCAGACAAACGACCAGTAAACTCTGACTTGCGTGAGTCGGGCTCTATCGAGCAGGATGCCGACTTGATCATGTTTATCTACCGTGACGAAGTCTATAACCCTGACAGTCCGATGAAAGGTACAGCGGAAATCATTATTGGTAAGCAGCGTAATGGCCCGATTGGTTCGGTTCGTCTGACCTTCCAAGGCCAATGGTCACGCTTTGATAATTACGCTGGCCCGGCGTTTGATGTGGATGAAGAGTAACACATGAGTTATATGAAAGCGGCAACTGCCTTTATCGATTTGGACGCACTACAACACAACTTAGAGCAGATAAAATCTCAAGCGCCAAACAGCAAAATCATGGCTGTGGTGAAAGCCAATAGTTATGGTCATGGCCTGAGACATATTGCCAAATACGCCGATGGGGCCGATGCTTTTGGTGTTGCTCGAATAGAAGAAGCTTTGCAGCTACGAGCATGTGGTGTTGTCAAACCGATTCTACTACTAGAAGGCTTCTATTCATCGGGTGATTTACCTGTTTTAGTGACCAATAACATCCAAACGGTCGTGCACTGTGAAGAGCAACTTGAAGCGCTTGAACAGGCTGAATTGGAAGTACCCGTTGTGGTGTGGCTTAAAGTCGATAGCGGCATGCATCGATTAGGGGTGAGGCCAGAGCAATACACCGATTTTGTGACCCGGCTGAAAGCGTGTCGCAATGTGGCAAAACCTTTACGCTACATGAGTCATTTTGGTTGCGCAGATGAGTTGGATAACACCACGACTACAGAGCAGACCAAGCTCTTTTTATCACTCACCAACGGGTGTGAAGGTGAGCGTTCTCTGGCCGCCTCTGCTGGTTTGCTCGCTTGGCAAGACAGTCACTTAGATTGGGTAAGGCCAGGCATCATTATGTATGGTGTCTCACCATTCAATGACAGAACAGCCCAGCAGATGGGGTACCAACCTGTAATGACTCTGAAATCACATCTTATTGCGGTAAGAGATGTCAAAGCGGGTGAGAGTGTTGGTTATGGTGGGACGTGGACGAGTCAGCGAGATACCAAAGTAGGGGTGATTGCTATTGGCTACGGTGATGGTTACCCAAGAGCGGCACCTAATGGCACCCCTGTCTTAGTCAATGGCCGTAAAGTGCCTATCGCGGGTCGAGTATCAATGGATATGTTAACGGTAGATCTTGGCCCTGAGGCTCATGATATGGTTGGAGATGAGGCTATCCTCTGGGGAGATAGCCTGCCAGCAGAGGAAGTTGCTTGCCATATTGGTACCATTGCTTATGAGCTGGTGACCAAGCTCACTTCACGAGTAGAGATGGAATATTCTAAGGCATAGAGAGTGAATCTTTTATAGTGGGCTGGCGAAAAGCCAGCCTTTTTACCGTTCACCGTGTATTGTCGCCACAAGAGTGCGGCTCCCGCCATAATCTCGGTGCTCTCCAAGATAGATCCCCTGCCATGTCCCTAATGCTAATCGCCCATTGCTAATGGGAATCATGACACTGCATCCTAAAGTAGAAGCTTTGATATGGGCTGGCATATCATCATCACCTTCATAGGTATGCTTATAATAGGGAGCCCGTTCAGGCACATAGTGATTAAAGTGTTTCTCCATATCATGACGAACTGTTGGATCTGCATTTTCATTGATGGTCAGGCTTGCAGAAGTGTGTTGGATAAATAACTGTAATATTCCGACAGAAAACTGACCTATTTCTGGGATTTGTTGTTCTATTTCATCGGTGATGAGATGAAACCCACGCTTTCTTGCGCTCAATTGAATACGCTTCTGAGACCACATATGGCATCCTTTATAATCTATTTGGCAAACCTAACCTTTGTCGGTATGGTGAGAGTCAATATAAGTCTGGGTTTGAGTGTCACTTAATCATTTAACGTGACTTAACTCAATGATGGTGCAGCCACTCTGGTTCATAATTGCACCTTGAAAATTTATTACAAAGTTTTGGCTGCTTGTTGCAACGCCAGAACCGAACTATTTTTGCATAATCGGGGATTCCACAGTTTTCGCTAGGCTGTATGGAATAAAACCTACTGTAACATCGGGATAGTAACCATGTTGAAAAATATCAATCCAACGCAAACACAAGCTTGGAACGCGCTAACCGCGCACTTCGAAACTGCACAAGATATGGATCTCAAAGATCTATTTGCACAAGATGCAGCACGTTTTGATAAGTTCTCTACCCGTTTCGGTAGCGACATTCTTGTTGATTACTCTAAAAACCTAATCAATGAAGAAACCATGAAACACCTGTTCGCACTTGCCAACGAAACTGAGCTAGAGGCAGCAATCGAAGCGATGTTCAGTGGCGAAGCGATTAACCAAACAGAAGGTCGTGCAGTACTTCATACCGCACTGCGTAACCGTAGCAACAAGCCTGTTATGGTCGATGGTGAAGATGTCATGCCTGCGGTCAATTCCGTGCTAGAAAAAATGAAATCATTCACCGAGCGCGTTATCGGCGGTGAGTGGAAAGGCTATACAGGTAAAGCGATTACGGACGTAGTTAACATTGGTATTGGTGGCTCTGACCTTGGTCCTTACATGGTGACTGAAGCACTAGCGCCATACACAAACCACCTAAATCTGCACTTCGTTTCTAACGTTGATGGTACTCACATCGTTGAGACGCTTAAAAAAGTAAACCCAGAAACCACGTTATTCCTAGTTGCTTCTAAGACGTTTACTACTCAAGAAACCATGACCAACGCACATAGCGCACGAGATTGGTTCCTTGAATCTGCAGGTGATGAAGCGCACGTAGCGAAACACTTTGCAGCGCTTTCAACTAATGCTCCAGCAGTGTCTGAGTTCGGTATCGACACAGACAACATGTTCGAGTTCTGGGACTGGGTTGGTGGTCGTTATTCTCTGTGGTCGGCAATCGGTCTTTCAATTGCTCTAGCGGTTGGTTACGACAACTTTATTGAGCTACTTGATGGCGCTCATGAAATGGATAACCACTTTGCATCAGCAGATTTTGAGAGCAACATTCCTGTAATCCTTGCGCTAGTGGGTCTTTGGTACAACAACTTCCATGGCGCTGAGTCTGAAGCGATTCTTCCATACGATCAGTACATGCACCGTTTTGCTGCTTACTTCCAACAGGGCAACATGGAATCGAACGGTAAGTACGTTGATCGTGACGGTAACGCAGTGACTTACCAAACAGGTCCAATTATATGGGGTGAACCTGGTACTAACGGTCAGCATGCGTTCTACCAGTTGATTCACCAAGGTACTAAGCTGATTCCTTGTGACTTTATTGCACCTGCCATCAGTCATAATCCAGCAGGTGATCATCACCAGAAATTGATGTCTAACTTCTTTGCTCAAACTGAAGCGCTTGCTTTTGGTAAAGAGGAAGAGACAGTGAAAGCCGAATTTGCTAAAGCAGGCAAGAGCGAAGAAGAAGCCGCAACGCTTGCGCCATTCAAGGTATTTGAAGGTAACCGCCCAACTAACTCAATCCTAGTAAAACAGATCACACCACGTACACTGGGTAACCTAATCGCTATGTACGAGCACAAGATCTTTGTACAAGGTATTATTTGGAATATCTTCAGCTTCGACCAATGGGGTGTGGAGCTTGGTAAGCAGCTAGCAAACCAAATCTTGCCTGAACTTGCGGATGATTCAGCAATCAGCTCACACGATAGTTCGACTAATGGTTTGATTAATGCGTTTAAGGCTTTCAAAGCGTAATCGCATATAACCTAGTGAGCTGATGATGACGCCAACCGAAAGGTTGGCGTTTTTTATAATTGGAGTTAATACTCTCTCGAGACAACTCTTTATCATACGGTGGTATCAATAGTTGACTTGACGTCGGTACTTGCGGTGAATTTCTGGCTGAGCAAAGCAACCATCTGATCGTAGTATTGCATATTGGGTTTATTACCAAGCAGCTTACATAACTCATTGCCCGTAGGGCTGAAGCGGTAATAGAGTAGTCGAACACCTTTGCTGTGCGCTTGCAATGATAACTGTTTACCTTGATATGTTAGGGGTAAGGGAGAGTCGAGATCAATTTCGCCTGACTCAAGCTCTGTTCCGTGCATCAAACCTAACTCAAACAGCACCAACAGATTGGAGTAAGGCAACTGGAAGTTACCGACATTGATGTTGCCAGTGATGTTGCGCTTACCAAAGTTGAAAATTCCCCCCTGAGCTCGATAACCAATTAATAGTTTACGACTAGTATCTCCTCCAAAGCTGCATGCAAGAGAAGCGGCACGCTGCAGTATTTGCGCTTCTTTGGGAGACATATCCTGTAGTACCTTCAAAGCTTTCATGGAAGTGGAGCCAGGATTCGTGACTTCACGCTTTAGCACTTGTGCCCATAAGCGTTGCATCGATGCGTTATGAACTTCTTGTGCCATAGAGAAGAAACGATGAAGCCAGTCATGATCTGGGTCGCCCGCTGTTTCGTCTTTACAGGAGAGGTGAGCGAGCTTGAGAATTTGTTCGAGGTTTTTCTGCTTTTGTTCTTTGTAGCGGCGCTCTCGAATCAGCGCTCTCTCTAATGCAGTCTTTTGCGGAGCCTCTTTTTGTAACAGGGCATCAAGGCCATGAGTTTGAGCAATATTCATGACTCGGCTAGCGCTGTCTTTGATGTAGGCGGTTTTTTTCTCATGCCGAGCTTCAGCGTTAGACTCGTGCTCAATGACAACTGGCTTTTGCTTCTCTGACATGTGAATTCCTTACTCATCAAAGTGTTAAATATGCTTATTAAATTTACCTCTTAACCAGTTTAGCCGCCAGAAGAACTATGTGAGCAAGCTTTGAAAATTGGCGCTATGCCAAATGATAATAAGTTGTTAAAATTGTTATCGATGTTTTTGAGGGGCTTATGAAGTTTTTAAATGAGAGTAAACTGAAAAAGCACCTGTCAATTGCCCTATTGTTTCTGGTTTATCTAGCCGTCTTGGTTTATCTCTCTAGATATATATAAAGAAAAGCGGATAATTAACAGGTTGCTCTTATGTTAAATAATATTAGTAGTCATCGTATTCTTCGATAGCGGTGCCTTCTAAAACGTAGCCTGTTTCAGCCAGTTCATGGTTGATGGTTTCCGTTTTTAATGTTCCTACCACATAAATGACATCCCAAAGCTGCTGCACAGGCGCTCCTTTAGGGAATTTCACATATATGATTTGGTTTGGTGGTGGTGGTGGAACGTGAATACATGCACCAAAGTATGGAACCAGCAGAAATTCCGTGACTTTATCCTCATCTCCTTCTAAGGGGATCACAAAGCCAGGTATTTTTACCTTACTGCCATTCAGCTCTTGGCGTACTTTACCCACTAGCGATTGCTTTGCAGCTTGACCAGAGTGATCCGTTACTGGCATACCAGAAGAATCAAATTGCTGGCGTTCACTTTCTGGGATCAGATCTATCCAATCTAGTTTGAGAATATCTTCACTGGCACTAGCCAGCGATGGGGTTACAAAGCTCACGGCAAGCATGAGCGCTAAGAATATCTGTTTCATATTTAAACTCGTATTGTCATACCGTCGCTGAGAGATTGTCTGTACGCGCGGAACGCTGGAATAAAGCCGATTACAGTACCTGCTAACTGTACCGCTGCAAGTAGCATCCACTCATAATGGGATAAAGCTATCATCTCTATGTGTATCCCATATTGCTGTTGAATCACTGGAGCAATAGTCGCTAACAGGGCATATAAACCTATAACGCCAACCGCTAAGCCGACTAAGGTTAAGGCACTGGCTTCCATAACCAGTAGCGCCAGTACATGCCTAGGCCTCGCTCCCATGGCTCGCAGGATTGCCATTTCCCGTCGTCTCTCTTGGAGACTAGTTAGTAAGCTCGACAACATACCGAGTAAACCGGCAATAACAACAAAGACAGACACGGCCATCAGAGCTTGCTCTGCCACCGACATCATTCCCCACAATTCATGCAAGGCAACTCCCGGAAGAATCGCGCTCAAGGGCTCCTTAGGGTAGGTGTTAATTTGACGTTGCAGAGCAAAGGTCTGAATTTTGGAGTTTAGGCCAAGCAACATGGCAGTGATCTGTTTTGGTTGGAAGTTTTGCTTTTCAAGCTGATCTGCGCTTGGTGTATTGCCCAAGTGGGCTCCGGACTCCCAACCCACATGAATCGCTTCAATCGCTTCAAGAGAAACATGAACAGTTTTGTCTACTGGGGTGCCTGTTGGGGCTAAAATACCGACCACCTTAAATGGCAGGTTGTCATGACGACTGAATCCAACGTCACTGATACCGTGGGCAATAATGATTTCTGTGCCTATCTTGTACCCCAGAGAGCGGGCGACATCAGAGCCAATGACGGTCTCAAACAAGCCGTCAAATTCGCGTCCCTCAGCGATGGCAATGTTCTGTTTTTTGCCATAGCGATAGTGCTCAAAATAGCTGTGATTGGTGCCCATCACGCGGAAACCTTTGTGTGAGTCTCCGAGAGATATAGGAATCGCCCACTTCACAGAACGATGATTACTGAATTCCTGATAACTCTTCCAGTCAATATTATTGGTGGCGTTACCGATGCGAAACACTGAGTAGAGCAGCAAGTTTACTTGACCAGAGCGTCCACCGACGATCAGGTCAGTCCCTGAGAGAGTATTAGCAAAGCTGCTTTTGGCTTGAGTACGGATTCTTTCTACACCCAGTAGTAGGATGACCGAAATTGCGACGGTTAATATGGTCAGAATGGCGGTGACACGGCGATTACGAACACTTTTCCAGGCAAGCATGAATGTTGGGGTCATGGTGTCACTCCTACCTGATTCAATTCGTTTAAGTTTAATGTTCTGTCGAACAAACTTTCCAATGTTGGGTCATGACTAACAAACAGCAGAGTTGATTGAGCTTGATTCACCTGCTCAAGCAGCAACTCAATAAACGCGGTGCGGTTGTCGTAGTCGAGCGAAGAAGTCGGTTCGTCGGCAATGATTAGGGCTGGTTTGCCAATCAGAGCTCGAGCGGCTGCGACACGCTGTTGCTGACCAATACTCAGTTCCACGACAGGCTTATCCAGCAAATGTGCAGGTAGATGAAGTTTTTCCAGCAGCCGAGTCGCGTCTTCAACCAGTGATGTATCGACCTGTGATTTGCGTTGTGCGGAAAACTGGCAGGGTAGGATGACGTTTTCAATCACGTTGAGATAGGGCAACAAGTTGAACTGTTGAAATATATAGCCAATGTGGTCGGCACGGAACTTGTCGCGCTGGCTACCTTTCATCTGGTTAAGGTCTTGGCCAAGAACCCGTAACTGGCCACTGCTGGCTGTATTAATCCCCGTGAGCAAGCCCAGTAAAGTCGATTTACCGCAGCCGCTAGGTCCTTTGATGAAGAGATGTTCTCCTGCAGTGATACTAAGTTGATTGATATCGAGTGTTGGCGTTGGATTTCCGGGCCAGGTAAAGGTGACCTGCTCCAGCTCGACAACGCTGTTGCTTCTATTTTCTACCATCGGCATAACCTGAACGAAAAAGTCTGATGGCTTAGGCCATCAGACTTAGAGAATGATTAAAACGAAATCTTAGTGTTGCCTGAAGACAATTCAAGTGCTGTTTGCACTTTATCTGTCAGTAGGTTCACGCTGATCGACTCTGTGGTTGGGAAAGCGTTAAACCATTGCGTATCGATGGAAGAGAGCGCGTTAATATCGTCACATTCGAAGTGGTATTCCACAGTAAATTCGCCATGGCCACCTTTATGTTCATCATGGTGTTCGTGACCTTCGTGACCTTCGTGACCTTCGTGATGCTTGTGCTCATCATGATGCTCGTCATGGCTATCGTGATGCTTGTGTTCATCATGATGTCCGTCATGCTTTTCGTGGTCGTGGTCGTGGTCGTGGTCGTGGTCGTGGTCGTGGTCGTGGTCGTGGTCGTGGTCGTGGTCGTGGTCGTCAGCACCTAGTGTATGTGTGACTGACTGATGTTCAACTTTACAACCTGCTGCTGATGCAAGAGTAAAAATTGAGTCTGCTTTCTCTAGGCGAGTGACGGCCTCTTTAAGGGCTTTTTCTTGCTCTGCTGTTTTTGGAGCATGTTCAAAGCCCACAACATCAGCGCCAGGAGCGGTAATTTCCATTAACAGTTCTTTACCATCTTGAGCGATGTTCAGTTCAACGTGTCCATGTACGTGAGCTTCGTGTTGACGAAAGCCTTCGTCAGCGAAAGCAGTGGTACTTAGTGCAAGAGCAACCAATGTGGCAGTTTTTGTCATTGAGTTCATTGTGAATCCTAATAAAGTGTCATCATAAAAATCGATGGCTGTAGTGGTAAAACAGCACGTATAAAGTTTGAGTGAACTAAATCAGTCTTACAGGTGGTGAGCGAGCTTGATAGGCAAAGGCTGGTCGCTGGTAGAAGTGGTAATCATCCTGAATGACGAATCTATCAGGTAATGAGGTGTCGATTAGTGTCAGAGATGATTGACTCATGCCGTGTTGTGCGCATGAGAATAGCTGGCAGTGATGTTCATCATGATGAGCTGACGAGAGCTCGTATTGATGGTCGATGTAGGCGAAACTCATCCACAGCATCAGCCCAATACCACATAGAGCATGAAGGGTTAAGTATTTGATGCGATGGGAATGAATAGAAGTCACAGCGTTTTGTTCAATACGAAAAAAGAGCTGTTATGTTATAACAACTCTTATTGAAACGCTAAGATCAAATGAGATTAGATATTATCTTTAATTAGGGTCAGAACTTGTTGAACTTCATCTTCGTTGAGTGCGCCTTCTTTAACAAACAAGACGTGACCTTGTTTGTCCTGAACTATGATGGCTGATGATTCTTCTGCTAGCTGCCAAGCACTCGCGACAACGCCATCTTCATCAAGCACCATTGAAGACCAAGGAAACTCTTTTTTGCTGTCTTCGGCTGAGGACTTGACGAACGATCCTGTGCCCCAAATAGCATCATCCTGATTGATGATTGTCGTGGTTTGATAGCTGTCTTCTGGAAATTTAGCGGCAGTAATCGCGGCCATTAGTGGAGCATTGAGCTCTTTTGAGCTACTGCGACCGGCAATCGCTTGAATGACACGAACTTTCCCCAACATGTCCTGAGAGGACCATGATTGATAGTTTGTATCGTTGTCCTTGACCATAATCTCACCGTAATTCGTCACTTCAATGCTCGGTACTGGCTGACCTACAGAGAGATTATGTGCCAGAGCAAACATGGGAGAGCATGCTATTGCTAAAGCTAATAGAGTCTTGTTTTTCATTGTTTTCTTCCTTTTTAGTAAGCGGAAAAAGTATATAACGAAATTTTCTCTATTGCTGAGTAAAACGCCAAATGTTAATTTTTTGTTTGTTAATTGTGATCCTGCTGCTTGTGGTGATACTATTAATGTGTATGATGTGTTGTAAGCCTTTCAGGAGGAAAGGTGGAACCAAGGATAGGTTCGAATCGCAAATGGATATGAGGTGGTTATGCTACGCGAGTTTACAAAATATCGTCCACGTCAGGTGGCACGTTTTGTCAAAACCTTATTCAAAGGAAAGTTTGTTATTTCAGGGGTCGGTGAGTTCCGATTTGATAACGGCAAAGTCTTAATGCCGGATATTAAAGATAAAAAGAAAATGAATACCTTTAAGGAAATCAATCAGGCCATTACCCTGTTACCTGTGTAGGAAAATAAAAAGTCGCCCAATTGGGCGACTTTTACTTTGTATGCCTTAACTTTCCGGTGGAAAACAAACCCCCGTTCCCCCCAACCCACAGTACCCATTCGGGTTCTTGGCCAAATATTGCTGGTGGTAGCTTTCCGCATAATAATATCGACCAGCAGGCAAGATTTCGGTGGTAATGGATGAGGTTTCCTGTCCGAGCAACGCTTGATACTCGTTTCTTGATTGTATCGCTGCCTGATATTGTTCATCGCTATAAACGTAAATGGCAGAACGATATTGTGTGCCTAAGTCGTTGCCTTGGCGCATACCTTGGGTTGGATTGTGGTGTTCCCAGAAGATCTGCAATAGTTGTTTTAGGCTGATGACCGTAGGATCAAAGACAATCCGCACTACTTCTGTGTGACCTGTCTGGCCTGAACACACTTCTTCGTAGGTAGGGTTAGGCGTAAAACCGCCTGCGTATCCTACAGAGGTGCTAACTACGCCATCAAGCTGCCAGAACAGGCGCTCAGCCCCCCAAAAACACCCCATGCCAAACAACATTTCTTCGCAACCCTTGGCAGGCTTTGCGGTCAAACTGGATTGATTAACAAAATGTGAATCATCAAGGGGCAGGGCTTGATCACGGCCTGGTAGTGCCTGCTGAGCGGTGATCATAGTTTGTTTGTCGAGCATAGAAAATATCCTTACATTAACAATCTTGAGAGTAGACCGCCTAATTGACTGTTTTCGTACAGACTTATTTTTTGAGTGGCGTTATTATTCCGTTAAGATTTTTAGGTAGTAAATAAACCATGATAAGAAAGTCATTACCAGTCATTCTCCTTGCTAGCGGTTTACCTGCTTTTGCTCAGACCGTGGATTTGTCCGTTGAAGGTTTATCTGGTGAGTTGGAGACGAATGTTGACGCTTATCTGTCTTCTATCCCTGAGGAAGATTACAACACCAGCCTACGCTTTCAAGCTCGCCTTGAAAAGAGCCTCACCGAAGCCCTGAATGCGCTTGGTTATTACCACCCAGATTTTTCTTTTCGTGTGGAAGACGAGGGAAGTGAATTGGTGGTGGTCATCACTCCCGGTTCTCCTGTACTGATTAAAGAAGTGGATATACAGCTAACGGGCGAAGCTAGTGATGATCGTTCATTTAAGGCTCTGATTCGTAAAAGCGGTATTCATGAAGGGGAAGTTCTTAACCACAGTTTGTATGACGGTCTCAAATCTGGTATTCGCAACCTCGCTTTGCAAAAAGGCTACTTCGAAGGTGACTACACCATGAGTCGACTGGAGGTATCTCCTGATTTGAATGAAGCGTTCATACGTTTACATTTCGATAGTGGGATTCGTTATGCCTTTGGTGAGAAGATCATTTCTGGCAGCCAAATTGAAGAAGACCGTGTTGGCTCGTTGGCACCATTCAAACAAGGTGACCCATATCAGGTTTCTCAAGTAGGTGAGTTCAACCAAAACCTTTCGAATACGGATTGGTTTTCTTCGGTGTTTGTGGAGCCCGATTTATCCATGCTTGGAAAAGGTCGGGAACTACCAGTGAAAGTGTCTCTGGCACCACAGGCTAAGAACAAAATTGAAACGGGCTTAGGCTACTCCACAGATGTTGGAGTAAAAGGCTCTTTAAAATGGAAAAAGCCTTGGGTAAATGCCCGAGGGCACAGCTTTGACAGCAGCTTCTCACTTTCTGGGCCAGAACAAACGATTACTGCCGGTTACCGAATTCCACTTGAAGATGCACTCAATGAGTATTATCAAGTCAGCTACGGTATGAAAAATGTCGACAACCGTAACACCAAAAGCTTGGAATCGAACTTGGCTGTTGAGCGTCATTGGCTATTAGATAATGGCTGGCACAGGACTTTATTTGTACGTTACTTGCTGGAAAATTATGAGCAGGGCTTACAAGATGACTCAGGGCAGTTTGTGTTACCTGGGGTGACGTTCAGCCGGAGTCGTATTCGTGGTGGAGCGATGCCTCGTTGGGGAGATAGTCAAACCATGACGTTGGAGTTTGGCGATGATAGCTTGCTGTCTGAGACTAGAGTGATTCGGCTTCAAGCAGGAACCACATGGATTCGAAGTTTAGGGCGTAATCATCGTGGCCTTTTGCGCTTAGACGGCGGTGCTAACTTCGCGGATGAGTTTGATAAGTTATCGCCATCACTGCGTTTCTTTGCCGGTGGTGATAACAATTTACGTGGTTATGGTTACGAGTCTATCTCTCCTCAAGATAGCAGTGGCGCATTAACGGGCGCAAAGTACATCGCCACTTCTTCTCTCGAATATCAGTATCGTTTTTATGGTAAATGGTGGGGTGCGCTTTTTTATGATTATGGTGATGCGTTCAATGACCAACCTGACTTTAAACGCGGGACCGGTTTTGGTGTCCGTTGGGCATCGCCCGTCGGTCCTATTCGTCTCGATTTTGCATGGGGGTTAGATGCGACGCCGGGTGATGAATTCAAAATCCACTTCACATTAGGGCCTGAGTTATGACCAAGGTAGTGTTTAAATGGTCTAAGTGGCTATCTATCTCTTTAATCAGCTTATTGGTGGCTATTGCCATCGCCTTAGCAGTAGTACTGTTTACAACTCCGGGTCTTAAATTAGCGCTCTGGGGTGCAGAAAAGTTTGTGCCTCAGTTGAAAGTCGAGTCCCATTCAGGGGCGATTTTCCCGCGCTTTACGCTTAATGGTGTTGTGTTTAAAGACGACTCACTTAACGTCGATGTGCAGGCACGCTCAATCACGTTGGCAGTTAATGCTACTTGTCTGACAGAGCCCAGCGTTTGTGTCGATGAACTCGCGGTAGATGGCCTTAAATTTGAGATGCCGGAATTACCGCAGAGCAACGCAACGCCAGATGAATCTGTGGCTGAAGAAAGTGGTCTAGTAACAGCGCCGCTGCCAATTAAAGTCAAACGCGTCGCCTTAACCGACATATCTCTGGATATTCTAGGTAATCAGATCAACTGGCAGTCTTTCACGACTGGATTAGCGTTTCAGGGCAATCGTCTACGAATCAACAAAACGGCGCTCGACTCCATTCGCGTCGAACTGGCGCCAAGTGAGGCCAGTGAACCAGCCCCTGCTGCAAGTCCTTCTGCGGATGCTAACACACCGATAGCCTTACCAAACATTACCTTACCGCTGCAAATTGATGTAGTGCGACTAGATGTGAATGATTTTGAGCTGCGACAACCTACTCCTGTAGTCGTGCACCATTTGGGGTTGGAGGCAAGTGCGGCCCGCTCCCAAGTTCAGGTTGATACTCTTGAGTTGGATATGCCTGAAGTCGAAGGTGTGCTGAGTACAACGGTGACCTTAGCAGATGACTATCCGTTGGATCTGGAACTGAATGCCAAAGTGAAGCAGGAGATAGCGGATGGACAGACAGTCAAACTGCATGCGACGGGAAGTGTTGCTGACTTGACGTTAAAGGCAGACTTTGGCGGTTTAGCGAAGGCACATCTTGAAGCGGCACTGCAGCCACTGAAGGCTGAATTTCCTTTTGAACTGACTTTGAGTGATGGCGACCTTCAATGGCCGTTGAAAGGTCAAGGTGATTATTATGCCACAATACGCAACTTGCATACACAAGGCTCGCTAAGCGGCTACAGTGTTGAACTCGATTCGGCTCTGAAAGGTAAGCAATTGCCTGATGCTGACCTGACTTTGCGCGGCAACGGGGATTTAAACCAAATCGATCTTCAGTCCCTCTCTATACAAACTTTAGGTGGAGAGGTGAGTGGTACGGTGATGGCGAATTGGCAAGCTCCGATTAATTGGGCAGCGGACATATCATTGGTCGATATTCAGCCTGGCCTCCAGTGGCAGCAGGCGGAAGGGAAAATCAGCGGTCAGCTATCGACGTCAGGTTCATTAACTGAGCAAGGTGGCTGGCAGGTGGAACTACCTACTTTGGATATCGATGGTATCTTACGTGATTACCCACTTAACATTGAAGGTGCGTTGTCAGCATCAGATCGCGCTAGTAGTGGAGACATCAAACTCAGTACACCTCGCCTTGTTTTGTCCCATGGTCCTAATCACCTCATAGCTAAAGGGGATATAGACCGAGAGTTGAACATGCAGGTGGTGGTAGACTTTTTGGATATCGCTAAGTCTATCCCCGACTTGAAGGGCAGCGCACAAGGTAAGATCAAGCTGACCGGCCAATTAGAGCAGCCCCAAGTTGGCATTGACCTCAAGGCGAAAGCGATAAAATGGCAGCAGGAAGTGAGTGTGCAAAGCGTGGCGCTGAAAGGGCAGATCTCTCCGTTACCTTTGCCGTCAGGAGAACTCAAACTTCAAGTCGCTAATACTCAGTATCAAGACTATTTGATCGATACCATTGCGTTGAACTTTGATGGGGAGCAGAAGCAACATACGCTGAGATTGGATGTTGATTCAAATCTTGCTTCGACGAAACTTGCGATTCAAGGTGCGCTTCAAGATACGCCTGAGCTTGCATGGAAAGGGGCGTTAGAGAACATGTCACTGACTTCGGGACAGGGAACATGGACCTTGGCACAGCCGACACCAATAGAATTGTTGATGGATTCACAACAAGCTTTCGTTGCTGCCCATTGCTGGTTGCAATCCGGTTCTTCAGTCTGTCTCGATCAAGATTTAACGGCAGGCAAGAGTGGAGAAGCTCACTTCTCAATTAAACAATTCGATTTTGAACAGATCAAAACTTTTATCCCACAGGAAATTAATCTACAAGGCGCCGTTAACGCAGCAGCCATCGCGAAGTGGAATCCTGACACTGCACCTGAGGTGATGCTTGATGTGGAGATGCCAAAAGGCTCGTTGGCTCAGACTAACAAGCAACCTGTAAAGCTAGGTTGGGAGTCATTCAAGCTCAATGCTCACCTAGTAGACAATAAGCTACAGGCGGATTGGCTATTGGATGTAACGGACAATGGTGACATTTCAGGAGAAGTTAGGATCCCTGATGTGTTAGCAAAAGACAAACGGCTCGACGGTAAGCTGGGTTTAACGACGTTTAACGTGGATTTTCTTGCTCCACTGCTTGGGGGCTACAGCAAGATGAAATCCAATATTCAGACAGAATTAACCTTCTCAGGCCCAATGATGCAACCTCGCGTTAATGGCCAGTTTGTGGTCGATGATATTTTGCTTAAAGGTGAGATTACGCCGGTCGAAATTGATTCGGGTAAGCTGGTGGTTAATTTCTCTGGCTATGATGCGACCTTAGCCGCAGCGATTAATACCCCGGATGGCAAGTTGGAAATCGCGGGTGATGCTGACTGGCAAGATCTTGAAGATTGGCAGACCAATGTGCGTGTTTTTGCTGAAGAGCTATTGGTGGATGTGCCGCCGATGGTAAAAATCAAAGTTGTGCCGGATATGACGATTTCCGCTTCACCTCAACAAGCTCGTATCGATGGTGATATTTCTTTGCCTTGGGGGCGAATTGTGGTTGAAGAGTTACCACCAAGCGCGATCGGGGTGTCTAAAGATCAAGTGCTCTTGAATGAGCAGTTACAACCCGAAGATGAAACGACAAGTGTTCCATTCAGTATTCAAACCAATGTCAACATCAATATTGGTGATGATTTCAAGCTGTCCGCTTTTGGCTTGGAAGGCGGGTTATCGGGTAATCTCAATGTTGCACAACGCGATCAGGGACCATTTGTGACCGGTGAAGTGAACATTGTGGATGGTTCTTATCGATCTTTTGGTCAAGACTTGTTGATCAAACAAGGGAAGATTCTCATGAATGGTCCAGTAGATCAGCCTTATGTACAAATTACCGCCATACGTAACCCTGATAACACTCAGGATGAGGTGACGGCAGGAGTGCGAGTGACAGGCCCTGCTGACGAACCGACCGTTACTATCTTCTCTGAACCCGCTATGCCACAAGCTAATGCGCTATCTTATTTGTTACGTGGTCAGAATATAGACGGGGAGTCTGGAGGAAACTCTATGACGACGACTTTGATTGGGTTGAGTCTAGCGCAAAGTGGCCATGTGGTTGGAGAAATCGGAGAAGCCTTTGGTGTTCAGGATCTTCAGTTGGATACCGCAGGATCTGGTGATGATTCCCAAGTGACCGTGAGTGGCTATGTGCTACCGGGCTTACAAGTCAAATATGGCGTTGGTATTTTTGACTCTGTGGGTGAGTTTACGGTGCGCTATCGTCTGATGCAGGATTTGTACGTTGAGGCTGTGTCAGGTCTGGATAGTGCTGTCGATCTACTGTATCAGTTTGAGTTTAATTAATCGGAAAGTTAGGTGGCAGGATGCAGCATTTACTCTTTGTGTATGGAACCCTACGTCAAGGGGAGAGCAACCACGATTATCTGATCGGAACCCAATGCTTGGGGCATTTTGAAACACTTCCTAACTACGCGTTATACGATCTTGGACCGTATCCGGCAGTGATTGAAGGTCATGACTCAATACTGGGTGAAGTGTACCTGATTGATGATGAGACATTGGCCAAGGTAGATAAGCTGGAAGATGTGCCAGTCGAGTATCGCCGTGAGCAGATTGAGACTCCTTTTGGTGAAGCTTGGATATACTTGTATCAAGACAGCAGTAAGCTCGATACCATTATTTCATCAGGTGATTGGTGCCAGAGGGTATGAGTTCATGCAATGTGCAACCAGGAGAATGACAATGATTATTAGAGTTTTACTATTAGCAAGTTTTCTTGTTGGATGTGCCGTTCCGCTTCCTTCGTCCACTTCAGAAGGCGACTGGCTAAGTTATGGTGAACAACGGGCACTAAGTGGATACAAAGTTCAATCAAAACAAGAGCTTTCACAAAATCATGTTTTGTCTCAGGAACTTTATTCTGTCTATCTCAGAGGTTACGAAACAGGGAAAACCGCATATTGTGAGCAGAACCCTTATGCATTAGGGTCACGAAAGCAATCTTATTTTGGAATATGTGACGATGTGGATAAGTTCTTTCGAATGAAATTTGAGGCAGGTAGAAGCTTAGCAGACTCTCGTTCACGTAGTTAAAAAAGAGCCAGCATTGCTGGCTCTTTTTGATTATTTCTGTGCGCGCTCGTAAGACTCTAGAATCTCTTTGCGAGCTGACTCTACGTCTTCCCAACCGTCGACTTTTACCCACTTGCCAGACTCAAGCTCTTTGTAACGCTCAAAGAAATGCGTGATTTGCGCTTTTAGCAGCTCAGGCAGGTCGTTTACGTCTTGGATGTGATCGTATTCTTTAGACAGCTTAGTGTGTGGTACCGCCACTACTTTCGCATCTTCACCAGACTCATCGGTCATTTTTAGAACACCGACTGGACGGCAGCGGATCACTGAACCAGGCATCAGAGGATGTGGTGTTGGAACCAGAACGTCTACCGGATCACCGTCTAGAGACAGAGTGTGGTTTACGTAACCATAGTTACATGGGTAGAACATAGGTGCAGACATAAAGCGGTCGACGAACACAGCACCTGAATCTTTGTCTACTTCATATTTGATTGGATCCGCGTTAGCTGGGATTTCAATCACGACATAGAGGTCATCAGGAAGAGACTTGCCTGCTGGTACGTTGTTTAAACTCATTAAGAAAGTTCCTTTTTTAGTTTGTACCTCAATGAGGCACACGGGCTGAATATAAGACCGGAATACCTTACTGCTAAACTCGGTTTTATGTAAACCAACTAAGGCGAGATTTTGCTCAAGAAAATGTGAAAAAGGCGCTCGAAAGCGCCTTTATATTTAATCTTCGGGGTGTTGTTCTAAGAACTCTTCCACTTTCTTGACCATGTTTTTTGAGCCAACAAAGAAAGGCACACGCTGGTGCAGTTCGGTTGGTTTGAGGTCCATGATACGAGTTTTACCATCAGACGCTACACCGCCAGCTTGCTCAATGATGTAAGCCATTGGGTTACATTCGTATAGCAAACGCAGCTTACCGTTTGGATGGCTTTGCGTACTTGGGTAAAGGTAGATGCCGCCTTTAAGCAGGTTGCGATGGAAGTCCGCGACCAGTGAGCCAATATAGCGTGACGTGTAAGGACGATGCTCGCTCGGTTCATTTTCCTGACAGTATTTGATGTACTTCTTCACACCCATCGGGAAGCGGATGTAGTTACCTTCGTTGATTGAGTAAATCGTCCCATCTTCAGGAATCATCATGTTTTCATGAGACAAGCAGAATGTGCCCAGAGATGGATCGTAGGTAAAGCCATTCACGCCTTTACCAGTTGTGTACACCAACATCGTTGAAGAGCCGTAAATGACGTAACCTGCAGCGACCTGCTTGTGGCCTGGCTGAAGGAAGTCTTCTTCTGTCGGTGGTGTGCCGATAGGCGACACGCGACGGTAAATTGAGAAGATGGTGCCAACTGACACGTTAACATCGATGTTTGAAGACCCATCTAGCGGATCCATCAGAACCACGTATTTCGCGTTTTTGTTCAGCTCTTTATTGAACGCAACAGCTTCGTCTTCTTCTTCACTGGCAACACCACAAACCTGATCACGGGCTTCTAGCGCTGCTTTAAACTTTTCATTCGCGTAAACATCCAGCTTTTGCTGGTCTTCACCCTGTACGTTCTCAGTACCGACTGCACCGGTAATGTCACCAAGACCAGCTGCGTTGATTTCGCGGTTAACGATTTTTGCAGCAAGTCGGATAGAAGAAAGTAGGGATGATAGATCACCGCTAGCGTGGGGGAAGTCCGCTTGTTTCTCAACAATGAACTCGCCAAGGGTGCGCATTCCAGACATGATTTTTCCTTTAAGTCGCTTCAATATAGGGGGATTGGCGTTGATGACCTCTGACGGATCTTAGATTTCGCCTACGCTCTAGTCTAAGAGTTAGATCTTTTTATTGGTAATGAACTAACTGACTGAGATCTCGTTTTATTTGTCGACCTAATTAAGGTTTTCATCGCCCTATTTGATGCAATCCTATAACGAGAACGAGCATAACACGTAATCATTTGCGCTCGTGTGACGTAAAAACAGTGAGCAAAGTAGTTCGCTTTTCTGCGTATAATCGCCATAATGTCAGCTCAGTTTTCGCCTTGGAGAAGGTTGTTTATGCATATTCATATCTTGGGAATTTGTGGCACATTTATGGGAGGTGCTGCAATTTTAGCTCGTCAATTAGGTCACAAAGTGACGGGCAGTGACGCCAACGTTTATCCACCAATGAGTACATTGCTGGAGTCTCAAGGTATTGAAATCATTGAAGGCTTTAACCCTTCTCAGCTTGACCCAGCACCTGAACTGGTTGTGATCGGAAATGCGATGAGTCGAGGCAACCCCTGTGTCGAGCACGTACTCAACAGTAACCTGAGATACACCTCAGGCCCACAGTGGCTGCAGGAGTTTCTTCTCCATGACCGCTGGGTGTTGGCTGTCTCAGGAACCCATGGTAAAACCACAACTTCCAGCATGCTGGCGTGGATTTTGGAAGACTGTGGCTATCAACCTGGCTTCCTTGTTGGTGGGGTGCTGGGCAACTTTGGGGTTTCAGCACGTTTGGGCGAAAGTATGTTTTTTGTCGTTGAAGCCGACGAATACGACAGTGCTTTTTTCGATAAGCGTTCTAAGTTCGTGCATTACCATCCTCGCACGTTAGTCATGAACAATTTGGAGTTTGATCATGCGGATATCTTCGATGATCTGGAAGCGATCAAGCGCCAATTCCATCACTTAGTCAGAACCGTGCCGGGGAATGGTCGAATCCTTGCCCCGCAAGGCGATTCAGCAATTGCCGATGTATTACAGCGTGGCTGCTGGAGCGAAACGGAGTTCAGCGGCGAACAAGGTGACTGGCTAGCGGAGAAACAAGTCGCCGATGGTTCAATATTCACAGTTTTTTTCCAAGGTGAAGCCGTCGGTACTGTGAAGTGGGATCTGGTGGGCGATCATAACGTCGATAACGCCTTGATGGCCATCGCCGCGGCTCGTCACGTGGGTGTTACTCCGGATTTAGCTTGCCAGTCGCTGGCGAAATTCATCAATACCAAACGTCGACTTGAGCTAAAAGGTGAGGTGAATCAGGTTACGGTTTACGATGACTTCGCTCATCACCCTACGGCGATTGAACTTACTCTGGGTGGATTGCGTAATAAGGTTGGCCAACAACGTATTCTTGCAGTACTTGAACCTCGTAGTGCGACGATGAAACGTGGTGTGCACAAAGAAACATTGGCTGCGTCCCTTGCTCAGGCTGACGTGGTCTTCCTTTATCAACCAGATAATATTGAATGGTCTGTCGAGGACATTGCCCAGCAATGTCAGCAGTCGGCTTATGCGTCAGACAGTGTTGATGCGCTAGTGCAGATGATGGCAGAACAGGCTCAACCGGGCGATCAAATTCTGGTGATGAGCAATGGTGGGTTTGAAGGTATCCACGATAAAATTCTGGCGAAACTTGCCGAATAGATGAATGTAACGGTATGAAGCAAGAGAAACACAAAGCGATTACACTCGCTTTTACAGGGGCTTCCGGTGCGCCCTATGGACTAAGACTACTTGAGTGCCTGTTAGCTGCGGGCTATCAAGTGCACCTACTGATTTCTTCAGCAGCTCGGGTTGTGTTGGCGACCGAGCATAATTTGAAGCTACCTGCCAACCCTGATTTGGCTCAACAGGCGCTAGTGACGCATTTAAACTGTGATGCCGAAAAGCTGCTCGTGTACGGCAAAGACGACTGGTTCTCTCCAGTGGCTTCTGGGTCTGCGGCACCGAAACAGATGGTTGTGTGTCCTTGCTCTGCAGGCAGTGTCGCTGCCATCGCACATGGTATGTCTGATAATCTTATTGAGCGTGCGGCCGATGTGGTGATCAAAGAGCGAGGTCAGTTGCTGCTGGTCGTGCGTGAAACACCGTTCTCTACGTTGCATCTAGAGAATATGCATAAGTTGTCGCAGATGGGCGTCACCATTATGCCTGCGGCTCCGGGCTTCTACCATCAACCTAAGTCTATTGATGATCTGGTCGACTTTATGGTGGCGAGAATTCTCGATCATCTTAATGTTGAACAGGGGCTTGTCCCGCGTTGGGGATATGACCAGCGTGTATAACTCTGGCTAATTGACAACATTACGATTACAATCAGCCGATACTCATCGGGGAGCTACTCATCGCACAGATGAAGCTGAGATTGGGCAAAGCCCAGGACCCGTGTACCTGAACCAGATAATGCTGGCGTAGGAATTGAGTCTGAACATTTGCCCTGCCAATGTTTCCTCAAACCTGTGCCGCTCAACCAAGGAGAGAGCGAGCAATGAAAACCACTTTAAGTACCATCGCCGTTGCCACACTGACATCTTTTTCTGCATTGGCAGCAGATAACACCCTTACCGTTTATACCTACGATTCTTTTGCCGCGGATTGGGGCCCAGGCCCGAAAGTGGAAAAAGCGTTTGAAGCGCAATGTGGCTGTGATGTGAACTTTGTTGCTCTTGATGATGGCGTTTCTATTCTTAATCGCCTGCGCCTTGAAGGAGACAACAGCAAAGCGGATATCGTGTTAGGTTTGGACAATAACCTGATGGCAGAAGCGCAGAAAACGGGACTACTAGCCGAGCACAAGGTCGATACCAAATCGGTCAGTCTGCCTAACGGTTGGGAAGACAGTACTTTTGTGCCGTATGACTTCGGTTACTTTGCGTTTGTCTACAACAAAGAAAAGCTCACCAATCCACCAAAGAGCCTTAAAGAGCTGGTGGAATCTCGCGATGATCTGAAAGTGATTTATCAGGATCCCCGTACGTCAACGCCGGGCCAAGGCTTGATGCTATGGATGAAATCTGTCTATGGCGATGACGTCACCCCAGCATGGCAACAACTGGCGAAGAAAACCGTCACTGTCACCAAAGGTTGGTCTGAGGCTTACTCTATGTTCCTTGAAGGTGAGTCAGACATGGTGTTGTCTTACACTACCTCACCGGCGTATCACCTGATCGCAGAAAGCGACAGCAAATACGCCGCCGCTGATTTTGCCGAAGGCCATTACACTCAGGTTGAGGTGGCGGCTAAAGTAAAAGCATCGAAAAACGAAAAATTAGCCGATGAATTTATGACGTTTATCCTTAGCGACGACTTCCAGTCTTTGATGCCAACAGGCAACTGGATGTACCCAGTAACTAAAGTCGCACTGCCTGAAGGTTTTGAGACACTGACGGTACCTGAAAAAGCCTTGAGCTTTAGCGCAGAAGAAGTAGCGCAAAATCGAAAATCTTGGATACGTGAGTGGCAAAGCGCCTTAACCTTCTAAGGAGACGCTTTGCGTAGTATTCCAAAATTGGGACTCTGGGTCGCGATAGCTATCGCGGCCTTTGTTGTTTCTGCTCTCGGTGCTTTGTTAGTTGCTGCCCCATCCCTGAATATCGCTCAGGTTTGGGCAGACCCTTATTATCGGCATGTCACCAAGTTCAGCTTTTACCAGTCGTTCCTGTCGACTCTGCTCAGTGTTGGCTTAGCCGTCCCTGTTGCGCACGCACTATCTCGGCGTACCTTTCCTGGTAAATCTTTGCTGCTTAAGCTGTTTGCCACCACATTAGTACTGCCTGTACTGGTTGGGGTGTTTGGCTTACTGGCGATTTATGGCAATAGCGGTCTGTTGTCGTCAGCTTTTGCATGGTTTGATTCTAAGCTGCCATTTTCGATTTACGGTCTGAACGGTATTTTACTGGCGCATGTGTTCTTCAACCTGCCTTATGCGACGCGCCTGCTATTGCAATCATTGGAGTCTATTCCCGTTGAACAGCATAAACTGTGTGCGCATCTAGGCATGGGCCACTGGCACAAATTTAAGTGGGTCGAATGGCCTCGCTTGCGTCAACAACTGCCACATGTGTGTGGCTTGGTGTTTATGCTGTGCTTTACCAGTTTTGCGACGGTAATGGCGCTTGGTGGCGGGCCGAAATCGACCACGATAGAACTGGCGATTTATCAGGCGATCAAATTTGATTTTGATTTGCAGGCAGGGGCATTACTGGCGATATGGCAGATGCTATTGTGCGGTATTATGGCGTTGGCAGTGCAGCGTTTGACCAAGCCTGTGGCTGTGAGCTCAGGTACGCAAGGTCATAACCTTTATATGGCAAAGGATTCCATCTGGTCACGCATCTGGGATTGGAGTTGGATTGGCCTGAGTATGCTATTGGTGCTGCCACCTTTACTGATGGTGGTGCTCAGCGGCCTCAACTCAGAAGCCCTATCAGTGTTTACGGATCAACGATTTTGGCTGGCGTTATGGTCGTCACTTAAAGTGGCAGCATTGGCGAGCGGTATCGCGCTCTCGGCAGGGATTGCAATATTGCTGACTAGCCGTCGATTGCGTTTGAATGCAAAAAACCGTCATGCGGATCAGATTGAGTTACTGGGAACGATCATTCTTGTCACGCCCGGTTTGGTGATTTCCACAGGGTTATTCTTACTACTGCGGTCTTTTACCGATGTGTTTAGTCTGGCGTTTTTTATTGTGGTCGCGGTGAATGCGCTGATGGGTTTGCCTTACGTGATCAAAACCTTGTCACAGCCGATGCTGCATATCGAGCAGCAATACCAATACGTATGTGCAAGCTTAGGTATGAAAGGCTGGCAGCGCTTTCGCGTTGTTGAATGGCGAGCCCTGAAAAAGCCGATGGCACATGCTTTCGCGATCAGTTTTATGTTTGCGGTGGGAGATTTAAGTGCGATTGCCCTATTTGGTAGTCAGGAGTTCCGCACGTTGCCGTTGTATCTTTTGCAATTGCTGGGCAGCTATCAGATGGATGCAGCAGCTGTCGTGTCAGTCACTCTGTTACTGCTCAGTGTTGGCTGTTTTGCACTGATTGAAACCCTATTTAAGGCAAACTCTAAGGTGACTTATGTTGACCCTCAATGATGTACATTACTATTACCATCAGGATCTATTCCATTTTGATTTACATATTGAGCAGGGAAGTCTGGTCGCATTGATGGGGCCGAGTGGGGCGGGTAAATCAACGTTACTGGCTTTGGTCGCGGGCTTTATCGAACCTGAAAGCGGCAGTATCAAAGCTGGTGGATTAGAGGTTGTGGGCAAAGAGCCTTACCTACGTCCTTTTGCGATGCTATTTCAGGAGTATAACCTGTTTGCCCACCTCACAGTACGCGAAAACATTGGATTGGGTCTACACCCTGGGTTGAAGCTCAACTCTGAGCAAGCCAGTCAAGTGGAACAAGCAGCGATGCAGGTTGGTATTGCGGAATATTTGGATCGCTTACCTGAGCAATTGTCGGGCGGACAGCGTCAGCGTGTTGCATTAGCCCGTTGTTTTGTTCAGCCTCATCCTATTTGGTTGCTTGATGAACCTTTCTCGGCGCTTGATCCGGTATTGCGAGAAGAGATGCTCGGACTGGTCAAGCAATTAGCCGCAGAGCGCAATATTACCGTGGTGATGGTGACTCATCATATCAGTGACGCGAAAGCTATCGCTTCGCATTTTGCCTTTGTTGACCAAGGAAAGGTGGCGGTTGCGGATAAGATAGAACATTTGTCTCAGCAGAACGCCCATCCAGCTCTGAGCGGCTTTGTCAAAGCTGGTGAGTCATCGTTGGCTAACTTTTAGGGTTTAATTCAATCTAATTGCTTTTCGCTGTCGGCTTTTAGCGCATCAATATCTGGCGCAATATACTGTATGTGTGAGAAATCTCGTTCAGGAAATAGATATTGGGCTTCTCTGCGAATTTGCTCGGCACGTTCGCTGTCGCCTAAGCCTTGGTAAGCAAGAATTAAGTTGTTATAAAACGCCGGCCTTGGCTTGTCTTTAATAATCTGAAGTGACCAGTCAATGTAGGGCTGGATGAACTTTGCTTCCTGACGATAAAGGCCAATATTGAGATAGGTGCTATAAATGTCCCAATCGTATCTGTCTTTCCAAACGATTGGATTAGTCACTTCATTGAGCAAATCTGGGTCTTTAGGCGTTGATGTTTCAAACTTCGTCAACACATAGTTGGTATGTAGGGCTGTCAGCATATAGAAGCTGACTAGGATGGGTACGATTAAGCTCATCACTCGAAAGAGTGTTTTACTGACAATGCTAATGGATGCGAGACGGTATGAGCCAGCACGTTGATCTATCCAAAAGAGCAAAACCACAAAAGTAATCCAGTGGATGGCTGAATGGTAAAAAGGGTACTCCAATTGGCTATGCAGAACGATAGGGACAAATAAAGCAAACATAGCTAAGCGAGTACCTTTTTTCGCGTTGTATATCCGAAGTAACACCATCACGGCAGCAAGCATGATGGCTAAAACAGGCAATAACCCCCCTTCAACTCCCCAATAGAGCAGTTCATTATGTGGGTGATCCATCGCAGCCAAACCTGGATGATAGCTAGGGTTTAGCTGATGCTGGCGGGCCGTGTAGACAATATATTCAGGCTCAAATCGTCCGTAGCCATAACCTGTGAAGGGTTTCTCGACTAGCATATCCAGAGTTTGTGGGAAGGTGTACTGTCGGGGGCCTTCCAGATTCGCGCGCTGCGTGGCAAGAGAGTCTCCAGCCGACAGGAGATTAATACTGCTACCTATAGATAAACCTAGGCAGATGGCGGCTAGCCATCCCCAAAAGCGCTTTTTTGTGGCAAATCGGTATAAGTAAGGTAACAGCAACATGACAGCAAGCAAGGCGCCTAACCAGCCGGTGCGAGAAGCAATCAGTATCAAAAGTGGAACTGTCACAACTGGCATGACGTAGAGTAGTAGCACTTCACTGAGTTGGCGGTGATATTTTTTGGGGTGTCGAGTGAGTAGGTATCCGGAAAGAACTAGGCCTGTCGCGAGAAAACTCGCCATGACGTTCGGCTGTTGAAAAATACCATAGGGACGGTTTTGGGCGGTATCGTAGCCAAATAGATTATTAGGCTGAAGAACGAAGTATTGTACCCAACCAAATAGGGCTTGAATGAAAACCGCGATGGTAATAAACCACAGTAAACGCTGTTTTTGTTTGTTACTGAAACGAAACTGTTGCAGCACGAAAAAGAGGGTAAAACCTGCCCAAAGGCCGATAAGCTTGCCTTGAGATAAAGAAAAGTCTGATTTGGGGTAGAGCACAGGTATGGTTAGTAGTACACAACAAATGAAGAGCCCTATGGTCAGTTTGTTGTATCGCAGTACCCCTTGTGTCCCTGCTTGATATAATCCTAACGCGAGAGAAAGGCTGACAGCAATCCAAGTGGTCGCATTAAAAGACAATGCCAGCCCAGACCCTCCGGGGTTAGGCATAAAAATGTGCATTGCGAGCAGAAACACTATTGCAATAGAAACAAGAAATGGCCTGGTGAGTGGAAGTTTAGGCGCTTGAGGCTCTAAGCTTGTCCCTGCTAAATGGGTAGTTGCCATCGATGATTATGTCCTTAAAAGAAAACAGACCAAATTCTGGTCTGTTTAATTTACTACTTTTCGTTATTTTAACATAGGCTTGAGGAACCTTGCGGTATGAGAACCTGTGACCTTAGCGACCTCTTCAGGTGTGCCTTGGGCAATAATTTCACCGCCGCCTTGCCCGCCTTCTGGACCTAAATCCACAATCCAGTCTGAGGTTTTAATCACATCAAGGTTATGCTCAATAACTACCACAGTATTGCCGTGATCTCGTAGACGATGCAGTACAGTTAACAGTTGCTGAATATCATGGAAGTGTAAGCCCGTTGTGGGTTCATCTAAGATATAGAGTGTTTTGCCTGTGTCGCGCTTTGACAACTCTCGAGCTAGCTTAACACGTTGTGCTTCACCACCGGATAAGGTCGTTGCCGCCTGACCTAGTCGGATGTATGACAGACCGACATCCATCAGAGTTTGCAACTTACGGGCAATTACAGGCACAGGGTCGAAAAATTCGCGAGCATCTTCAACCGTCATTCCGAGTACTTCATCAATCGTCTTGCCTTTGTAATGAACTTCCAGCGTTTCGCGGTTATAGCGTTTTCCTTTACATACGTCACAAGGTACATAGACATCAGGCAGGAAGTGCATTTCTACTTTGATTACACCATCACCTTGACAGGCCTCACAGCGACCACCGCGTACGTTGAAGCTGAAGCGACCCGGTTTATAGCCTCGAGATCTTGCTTCCTGAGTGCCGGCAAATAATTCACGAATCGGGGTAAAGATCCCCGTATAAGTTGCAGGGTTGGAGCGTGGTGTGCGCCCAATCGGGCTTTGATCGATGTCGATGACCTTATCAAAATGCTCTAGCCCTTTTATTTTTTGGTAAGGTGATGGGGTCGCAGTTGTTGCACCGTTGAGTTGAGTGTGGGCAATTTTAAAGAAAGTATCGTTAATCAACGTCGACTTACCTGATCCCGAAACGCCAGTCACACAGGTAAACAAGCCAACTGGAATCGTTAATGTGACATCTTTAAGGTTGTTGCCTGTTGCACCGAACAACTCGACCACTTTTTTATTATTTATTGGAGTGCGTTGTTTAGGCACTTCAATTTTTTTCGCACCACTAAGGTACTGACCCGTTAGAGACTCTGGAGTGGCGACAATCTCTTCCATGGTGCCTTCTGCGACTACATTACCACCATGAACCCCGGCGCCGGGGCCAATATCGATCACATGATCCGCCATTCTAATTGCATCTTCATCGTGTTCAACGACCAAGACGGTATTGCCCAAATCACGTAGATGGGTCAGGGTATTCAAGAGTCGTTCGTTGTCGCGTTGGTGTAGCCCGATGGAGGGTTCATCCAGCACGTACATGACTCCGACTAACCCTGCACCAATCTGGCTGGCGAGTCGAATCCGTTGTGCTTCACCACCGGATAAAGTTTCGGCACTACGGGAAAGGTTGAGGTAGTTGAGGCCAACGTTTACTAGGAATTGGAGACGATCATTGATCTCCTTCATCACTTTCTCTGCGATTTGAGCCTTTTGGCCTTTTAGCTCTAGTGACGCAAAGAAACCGAGCGCATCGGCAATGCTTAACTCAACAATCTCGGGCAATGTTGTATCGCCAATAAACACATTACGGGCTTCAAGACGAAGACGGCTGCCTTCACAGCTAGAGCAGGTACGAGTCGAGATATATTTTGCCAAGTCCTCACGGACCGCATTTGACTCTGTATCTCGATAACGACGTTCTAAAGTGTTCAGTATCCCTTCAAATGGGTGACGTTTCACACGAATATCACCGCGATCATTGATGTATTTAAACTCAACCTCAGTTCGCCCCGAGCCATTCAGCACTACATCACGAATTTTCTTCGGTAAGGACTTAAAAGGAGCTTTAAGATCGAAATCAAAGTGCTCAGCTAAGGAAGAGAGCATTTGGAAGTAATAGTAGTTCTTTTGATCCCACCCCCTAATGGCTCCTTCTGCCAAGCTTAAGGAGTCATCAAGAATAACTCTCGCGGGATCAAAGTATTGTTGCACACCAAGGCCATCACAGGTGTGGCACGCCCCCGCTGGATTATTGAATGAGAAAAGCCTTGGCTCTAACTCTTGCATACTGTAACCACAGTGCGGACAAGCAAAGTTAGCAGAAAACACCACTTCTTCACCATTACCGTCCATAGGCGCAACCACGGCAATACCGCCAGAAAGTTCCAGTGTGGTTTCAAAGGACTCTGCCAGCCTCTGTTGTAGGTCATCGCGCACTTTAAAGCGATCTACGACCACTTCGATGGTGTGTTTCTTGTGCAGTTCTAAGGTCGGAGGATCCGATAAATCGCAGGTTTCACCATCGATACGAGCACGGATAAAACCTTGCGCTGCGAGGTTTTCTAGTGTTTTTACATGCTCCCCTTTACGCTCTTTAACGATGGGAGCCAGTAGCATCATTTTAGAGCCTGCTGGCAGTTCCAATACTTTATCGACCATCTGTGAGATGGTTTGGGCGGTGAGTGGAACCTTATGCTCTGGGCAGCGGGGCTCACCGACTCGTGCGTAGAGTAAACGTAAATAGTCGTAGACTTCAGTAATGGTACCGACGGTTGAGCGAGGATTGTGTGATGTCGATTTTTGTTCAATGGAGATGGCAGGGGATAGACCTTCGATATGGTCAACATCTGGCTTTTCCATTAAAGATAAAAATTGACGAGCGTAAGCGGATAGTGACTCAACATAGCGCCGCTGACCTTCCGCATATAAAGTATCAAAGGCAAGTGATGACTTACCTGAACCTGATAATCCAGTAATGACGATGAGTTTATCTCGGGGGATGGTCAGGTTGACATTTTTTAAGTTATGGGTGCGTGCGCCGCGAACTTCGATCTTATCCATTGCTCTCGCTCAATGTAAAAACAAGTGGGCTAAGTATTACATAGAGTGATAAATGTTCAAAGAAAATACTGTATGAAAAAACAGTAATAAAAAAGGCTGCTCACAGAGCAGCCTTTGAAAACAGAGAAATAAACCATCAGGCTTCTTTGGTTGTACTTTGTTTACCCAACTCAGATTTCTTGCTGTCTTTAAGGTAAAGGTTCTCAAAACAGTAGTTAGTGGCTTCGATGTAACCTTCAACGCTACCGCAGTCAAAACGTTGGCCTTTGAATTTGTAGGCCAGTACACAGCCTGCTTTAGCCTGTTTCAGAAGGGCATCTGTAATCTGAATTTCACCGCCTTTGCCTGGTTCGGTATTTTCGATCAGCTCGAAGATATCTGGAGTCAGGATATAGCGACCAATGATAGCGAGGTTACTTGGGGCGGTACCGGGTTCTGGCTTTTCAACCATGTCATCAACGCGATAGATATCGTCTTTGATCATTTCACCTGAAATCACACCGTACTTATGTGTTTCATCAGCAGGTACTTCTTGTACGGCAACAATTGAGCAGCGGAACTGTTTAAACAGTGCCACCATTTGCGCCAGCACACCTTCTTGTTCGTTGACGCAAAGGTCATCCGCCAGAACTACAGCGAAAGGTTCATCACCGATGAGTTCACGCCCAGTCAGAATTGCATGACCCAACCCTTTCATCTCACGTTGACGGATGTAGGTGAAGTTAGCACTTTCGATGATATCGCGGATATCGACTAAGAGCTCTTCTTTGTTCGTCCCACTGATTTGGTGTTCCAATTCGTAGTTTTTATCAAAGTGATCCATGATCGAGTGTTTACCACGACCTGTGACAATACACATACCATTCATTCCGGCTTGAATCGCTTCCTCTACACCGTATTCAATCAATGGCTTGTTAACGACAGGCATCATTTCTTTAGGCATGGATTTGGTCGCTGGGAGAAAGCGAGTTCCATAGCCTGCTGCCGGGAAAAGGCACTTTTTGATCATGTTAAAACCCTATATCTGTATTTCGTCTTTTATATAGCTGGCGCAACCATATCACTTTTTGCATGAATGAATAATGACTATAGAAGCGAAAACGTGAGTTTTTGCACATTGGATTATATTTAAGACATCATATGTTGATTGGCCCAAGCGATGGCTTGCACTCTATTCTTGACCGAGAGCTTTTTAAAGATTTGGTATAAATGAGACTTCACCGTGAACTCACTGATAAACAGGTCTTCGGCAATCTGCATATTTGATGCGCCAGTTTTTAAACAGCGAAGAATTTGGATCTCGCGGGCTGTTAAATCGACTGTCGCGGGTGCGGTCTGGCTTAATACTACATGGCGGTAATAGTGCAGTAGCTGAGCGGCGACCTTACGTGGCAGCCAGTTTTGGCTGTTGATGACTTCACCACATCCTTTGGCGACTGCTTCAATAGACTCTTCTTGGTAAAATAAGGCTTTGAGGTTGCCAAAACGTAATAGTTCTTCTGTAGTCAGTCTTTTCTCGACATTAAAAATGATCGTCTCAAACATTTTATTCGACAGAGGGAGGTCGCGAATCTGGTTGTTAAGTTTTTGATAATTGTTGTGATCTATCATTAGGATCTTATGTTTATGTTGTTGCATGGCAAGCATGAGTTCATTGGGCTCAATACGTGGAATGTCGATACTGAGTAGCTTTTCTACTTGATGGATAAGGTGATGGGGTTTCGATGTATCTTCACAAAGAAAGTAGATAGTTCGGGCGTAAATGTTTTTGGCCATAAGGTTCTTCATTCGGTTTAATTGAGGTGTTGGCAGAGTGAATGAGAAATTTGACCAGTGCGAATCAAGTTTACAGGATTGCGTTCAATTTCATATTGATAAGTAATCATTAAATCTATCAATCGAACAATAGATTGAATTTACTCGAAAATAGATGTGCCCTGAGTTGGGCTGATGACTTTGTGAGCTCATGGTGTGGATTGCAATTTGTTCGAAGGCTAAAGCGTGTTATCCTAGTGCGCTATTTTTAAGGTTAATAGAGAATTTAGACGGAGCGAATCATGGCGAGCCGTGGAGTAAATAAAGTTATCATTATGGGTAACCTAGGGCAGGATCCTGAAGTTAAGTACACTGCGAACGGTAGTGCCGTGGCGAACATTACCGTTGCAACTTCTGAATCTTGGCGAGACAAAAATACGGGCGAGCAGCGTGAAAAAACGGAATGGCACCGTATTGTGCTCTTTGGTAAGACCGCTGAAGTCGCGGGTGAGTACCTACGTAAAGGCTCGCAAGTCTACATTGAAGGCCAACTTCAAACGCGTAAATGGCAAGACCAAAATGGTCAAGACCGTTACACAACTGAAGTCGTTGTTCAGTGGCCAGCTGGTCAAATGCAATTGCTTGGTGGTCGTCCGCAGGGGGGAGCATCAGGTCAGCCAATGGGTCAACCTCAGCAGCAAGGTGGTTGGGGACAGCCTCAACAGCCAGCGATGCAGCAAAGCCAACCTGCTCAGCAGCAATACTCTCAGCCGCAACAGCAGCCGAGTCAAAGCCAGCCACAATACAATGAACCTCCAATGGATTTTGATGACGATATCCCATTCTAGATCATTGAATCCTGAAAAAAGCCGCGAATTTCGCGGCTTTTTTATATAGTTAGAAAAACAGACTCATCAGTTAGTGGTCTCTTTTATCACATAGTTAACTGACCGCCAGCGCTATCGCGACCTTATTTTGAGAAAAGGAATTCTTTATCTATGAGGTACACACCTACTTTAAAACTGAGCACTCGCCTAGTTGCGTTTGTCACCGTTATAGTGACCAGTGCGATGTTCATCCTATTTTTAGGTGGTACCTTATCTTTTAAGCGACTTGGGCAAGAGTATTTAGATCATTCTCTGCAAGGTATCGTTGAAGTATTGGATAAGGAAATGGAAGATCCTGACGCGGCTTATTCACTCCAGCGTTGGATGCCCAAAATGCTTCAAGCCTCTAATATTGTTGAAATGGAGCTCCTGTCAGATAAAGGTGTGATATACCGTTATAAAGATACTTCTTCGAAAGTCGATACCACTTTGCTGTATGACACTGAATATCAGCTGGAGCGCAATATTGGCTATCGCCTTCATTTTAAAGCTGTCCCCCCATACATAGGCTACGGTTATTCTCTTGAAGCTCTGTGGTCGATCACATTGGCCGTGGCCTTGATTATCTTTTGCTTAATGCGTGGGGTGAAGTGGTTGAAAGAACAGCTTGCAGGTTCTGAGTTATTGGAGGAGCGGGGCAGAATGATTCTTGCCGGACGTGTGGAAGAATACGCGAAAGGGGATATGAAAGAGTGGCCTTATACAGCCAGTGAAGCATTAGACTGCCTAATTGAAGAGCTACAAGATGCACGTCAAGAAAGAAGTCGCTTTGATACATTTATTCGTACCCAAACCTTCCTTGATCCATTAACTGGTGCGGCTAACCGTGTCCTGTTTGACAGTAAATTGGAAGCGGCTTTGTCTGAGCATGGTTCACATGGCGGTGTTTTGCTGCTGCGTATTGACGATTGGGAGCAATTGCAGGAAGAATCTGGCAAGCAGGTCGCTGATGAGTTTGTTGTCGATATTGGTGATAGCTTAAATAATATTATTCAACGTTACCCTGATGTGATTCTTTCTCGTTATTACGAGTCTGATTTTGCCATTTTTGCCCCTCATTTAAGCAGTAAAGAGGTGTCACAAATAGCGATAAATAGCTTAAAGCAATTGACTAAATTATCACCTCCCTCTCCTTTGGATAAAGAAAATTGGGTGCATATCGGTGTCAGTATGTACAGGGAAGGAGAGAGCCAAGGACGCATTTTAGATGAAGCTGAAACCGCTCTTAAAAGTGCCCAATTACAACGTGTAAATACTTGGAATAAGTTTAATAAATTGGTCACGCATGATGATGAGCGAGGCAGTGTGCGTTGGCGTACTCTATTCGATTTAGTGCTTAAGCCGGACCAGCTTTATATTTTCTATCAACCTTGTTATTTACTGGACTCACATAAAGACAGAATCTTTGAGCATTCAGAGCTATTTGTCCGTATCAATGATCCTGATAAGGGATTGATAAAAGCATCGCGATTTAATTCTGCAATAGAATCTGTGGGTTATGAGTCCGTTTTGGATCGCGCTGTTTTTTCGGCAGTCGCTCAGTTTTTGAAAGTGTCAAAGAAAAGAATATGTTACTCTGTCAATATTCACGTAGTACCTTTTGCTGATCGTGATTACTTGAAGTGGTTTCGATATGAGCTACTACAATTAACATCAGAACAACGCAAGTCGCTGATTTTTGAATTTGCGGAAGCGAGACTAGTCAAACATCTCGATTATATGCGTCCAGTGATCAAAATGATTTCTGGATTGGGTTGTCGAGTTACTGTTGGGCAGGCAGGTCGCTCTATAGTAAGTACTCATTATTTAAAAGATCTGCCCATTGATTTTTTGAAGCTGCATAGAAGTCTAGTGAAACAAATAGATCAGCGAGATGAAAACCAGTTATTTGTACGTAGCTTGCTAGGAGCTTGTGAAGGGCTTAAAACTCAAGTTATTGCCGTGGGTGTCGACAATAAACAAGAGTATAAAACAATGCTGGCTTTAGGAGTACAAGGGGTGCAAGGACGTTATTTTCAGTCTGAGCAACAGCTATTACCTAAAGTTGAAACTGAAAAGAAAGTCATGACGACCAGTAAAGTGCAAATTGGTCGTCGCAACCGGTGGCGAAAAGTTAGCAGTAAATGAATATCCAATCCTTGATCGGAAAGTTTAGTCACAATAAACGAGTTGGTTTAAACCTGACCGTTGTTGTCCAACCCGGCGAGTTGTATTTTTCAGCATTAGCTGAGGGAAAACTGCCATCTAAAGTGATGGTGGAAGGCAACTCTTGGCAAGAAACACTGCTTAAAACCTTGGTGCGGTCCAAGTTAACGGATCTTCATCTTGATATTGTTCTGAACTCTAAATTCTACCAAACCTATCAAATCGATAAACCCAACATTCCAGATGCAGAGTTAGTAAGCGCACTCCCGTTTTTACTTAAAGACCTGATCAGTGAAAAAGTAACGGACATCGTTGCTGATGCGGCGCACCTTCCAGTGGGTAATAAACTTCAAGTCTATGTTGCCCCTAAAAGTCTGATTGTCGGCCTGCAACAAAGCCTGTCTGCTCATCATATTCAGCTCAACCGAGTCTTGGTTGAAGATGAGGTATGGGGGATATCCGCGGGTGAGTTATCAAGCTTTTTACTTTTACAGCGCAGTAAGCAAAGTAGCTTTCGAGTCAGTGCTTTTGTTGACCATCACTGTGCTTTCCAAAGAACGATTCGTGGGGTAGCTTCTCCGTTGACTGGGGTGGCGACTAGCATTCTCCAGCTTGATGGAATCGCTTTGGAGTTACAGCGTTCGATTGATTACCTCTCTTCGCAATTGCGTGGAGCTTCTCTCCACAAAATGAAAGTCTGTTGTGATGAAGAAGACCAGCAAGAGTTGGTTGAAGCATTGAGTGAACGCTTGAGTGTCAAAGTTGCCGGGTTAAGTGAGGATGAGCGTGAATCAGGGGATATTCTGATTGAGTATGCTGATCAACTCAGTGAAAGTGCGGTGAATCTTTTCCCTGACTCTCTTAAGCCCAAAAAAGAAAACTTTACGCTCACCAATGTTGTTTTGGCTTGGGGGGCGGTAACGACAGTGTTACTCAGCGCTTTTGCTTATCTTTACGTCCAACAAATTCAGCTTGAGCAAGAGCTCGAAGACCACAGGGCACAGCAAGTGAAGCTTGAGCAACAACTTTCAGGCTTGAATCAGCGTCTTGCTAAACATAAGCCCTCAGCCGCTAAAATCGCCGCTGTTGCCCGGTTGAAGCTTGAGATTCAAGCGAAACGCGCGTCATTAAAAGCCGTCAATGAGTTTGATCAATCCCAGCAAATTGGATATTCAGGAGTCATGCGTGCATTGGCAGAGCTGGGAAGACAAGACATTTCACTGAGCCATATTTTTATCGATTCCAATACCATGGATTTACAAGGGCTTGCGCGTGAGGCTAAAGCCATTCCGAATTGGGTCAATCAATTTAAGTCCGAAGTGAACCTTGTCGGACGTACATTTGAAAAGCTTAAAATTGGTCGTAACGATGATGATATTGTGACGTTTGAACTCATCACTAAGCAGGAGCCCAAGTAATGCAGCAATTTTGGCTCCAACTCAATGATAAATTTAATACTTTAAGTCGACGAGAAAAGTGGTTACTAACCCTTTGTGGCATCGTGATTATTAGCCTGACTTTGTTGGTTTGGCTCGTTGAACCTATCTTGAAAGCCAACCAGTCCTTATCTGGGCAAGTCAGCTCATCTAAGCAGAATGTGCAGCGCTTAGAAGCGGATATTTTGCTGGTAACCGCTAAACTTAAGCGAGACCCTAATCAGAAGATTGATTTGGAATACAAGAAGTTGCTGACAGAGAGTCAGCAATTATCACAGCAGTTAGCAGAAATAATAGAAAACCTGATTTCTCCTAGTCAGATGGCTCGTTTATTAGAAGATGTGTTAACTGGTACACAAGGGCTAAAACTGGTGTCACTTGAATCAATGACCGCAGAACCCATTACAGGTGGCGTCGATAACCAAACACGGACTGGATATTATCTACATCCGGTCAAAATAGAACTAACTGGCAGCTATTTTTCGATTCTGACTTATCTCAACACACTAGAGTCTTTGCCCGTTAAGTACTATTGGAGAAGCTTCAGCTATACCGTAGAGGAATACCCGACAGCACGTTTAATACTTGAAGTGTATACACTGGGTACCAGACAGGAGTTTATCGGTGGTTAGATGCATTATGGTAATTTTGATGGCTTACTCATCGATACTCCTCGCTTCGCAGGACCCGACAGCCCCATTGGGTTGGCAAAAGCCACAAGAGGCTAAGCCTGCCTCTAAGATAACTGACCAACCCGTTCCGATGCTGCAAAGTATCGTTTGCCAAGAGATTGCACAATGTCAGGCCGTTCTGAACAATCAAGTGGCATTAGTAGGAGAAACGGTTAATGGTTACACCGTGAGTTACATTGGGCCGGAGCTTGTTACGCTAGTCAAAGCGGGCAAGCAGTGGAAGTTAGAGCTATTTACTCTGGATATAAAACAGTAAGGTGATTGGAATCGTATGCGTAAACTCGTTGTAGCAATTACTGTTGCGTCATTAGTCGGTTGTTCTATGGGCCATCGTGAGCCAGTGGAAGCTAAAGATGCGCTCAATGAAGCGATTAATCAATCAGGCAGCCGCAGTTTAGATGAACTACCACCTTCTGTTGAAGCAGACCTAATGCCTGACCTAGAGGGGGCAGCAAGCACCACCTTTGAAACAGTAAAGCGCTTTAGAATCCAAGCCAATGATGTTGATGCTAAAGCTTTTTTTGCTAGTTTGGTTAGAGGAACGGAATTTAGTGTTGCTTTGCACCCAGAAGTATCAGGCAGTATCACAGTCAATTTAACGGATGTGACATTGGACGAAGTGTTGTCTGTGGTGCAAGACCTTTATGGCTATCAAATTGAAACAACAGGGAAAGTTATCCAGATATACCCAGCAGGGCTAAGAACAGTGACTATCCCGGTTGATTACTTACAATTTAAACGTAGCGGTCGCTCGCTGACCTCCATCACCACAGGCACCATCACTAACAGTAGCTCTTCCAGTTCGTCATCTTCCAGTTCGGATTCGGATACTTCCAGCTCGGGCAGCTCGAGTACCACTTCCTCAAAAGGAGGGACGGAAATTGAAACCACCAGTGAAAGTGACTTTTGGCCTCAGTTAGAACAAGCGGTGAGTCAGCTGATTGGTTCTGGTCAAGGGCAAAGTGTGGTGACTACCCCACAGGCTGGTGTGATCACGATTCGAGCTTTCCCTGATGAAATCCGGGAAGTGAAAAGCTTTATTGGGGTTTCACAGCAAAGACTACATCGACAAGTGATCCTAGAAGCGAAAATCTTGGAAGTGACGTTGAGTGATGGCTACCAGCAAGGGATCGATTGGTCGAAGGCATTTACTTCGAATGGGACTAACTACACGATTGGTCAAGGAAACCCTGGGACAGCAGCTACATTACCTGGTTTGGATGCGATAGGGACTTTGCTAGGAGGTCAGTCCAACTTAGTCATCTCTAGCGGCAGTTTTGATGCCGTTATTAGCTTTATGTCGACTCAAGGTGACTTGAATGTACTTTCTAGCCCTCGAGTGACGGCTTCGAATAACCAAAAAGCGGTGATCAAAGTCGGTACGGACAGTTACTTTGTGACGGACTTTTCGACGAACGTCGATTCCGGCAGTACAACATCGACAACCAGCACGGATATTGAATTAACGCCGTTCTTCTCAGGGATCTCTCTTGATGTGACCCCCCAGATTGACAATGATGGCAGTGTGCTTTTGCATGTTCATCCCGCGGTTATTGATGTGACAGAAGAAGAAAAAAACATTACCAATGGCTCGGATACGGTTTCTTTACCGCTGGCGACCAGCTCTATTCGCGAGTCGGACTCTGTGATTCGTGCTCAAGATGGGGATGTGGTTGTCATCGGAGGTTTGATGAAGTCAAATACTCTAGAGCGAACTTCCAAAGTGCCATTCCTTGGTGATGTGCCGGCATTGGGTCACTTGTTCCGCAATACCACGCAGTACACTGAGAAAACTGAATTAGTGATCTTACTTAAACCTACCGTTGTGGGGGTAAATACGTGGCAAAAAGAGCTCGAAAGATCTAGAGATTTACTTCAGGAATGGTTCCCTGATGAGCAATAATCGCCTATGTATTTGGAGCATTTTGGATTAACTCAGTTTCCATTTCACTTAACCCCGAACACTGAATTGTTCTTAGGGTTGGAGCCTCATTATGAGGCGATTCAGACGGTTCAATCCGCGATAGAAATGGGAGAAGGTCTGATCAAGATCACCGGAGAGGTAGGAACCGGAAAAACCATGGTGTGCCGGATCTTGGTGAACCAACTGAGTCAGGCCGTTCAGCTTGTTTACCTACCTAACCCTGCTCTGAGCGGTGATGAACTCAGGCGAGCCATTGCGACTGAGCTCGAAGTTAGCATCACTGCAGACACAACGCTGGTCGAGGATATTCAAGCTAAACTTATAGAGTTTGCGCGAAATGGCTCTCAGGTGGTGGTATTTGTGGATGAAGCGCAAGCCTTAAGCGATGAAGCGCTGGAAGTATTACGTTTATTTGGCAACTTAGAGACGGAATACCATAAGCTGATACAAATTGTCTTGCTGGGTCAGCCTGAGTTGGATGAGCGATTAGAGCAGCATCACCTGCGCCAACTTAGGCAGCGTATTACTTTTAGTGCACGGCTAAGAACGCTGACGGTTTCTGAAGTGGTGGCGTACATCGACAATCGATTAGAAAAGTCCGGTGGGGAAGTAGATATCTTCACGGTTAATCAGAAAAAAGCCATTTGGAAAGCGAGCCGAGGTATTCCGAGGTTGATCAATCAAATCTGCCATAAGTGTTTGGTTCTGGCGTGTAGTCAAGATGAACTGACTGTCAGCAACCAACAGTTGTTTAATGCTATCCATGATACGTATGACAGCTGCAAACCAAAATTTAGAATCCCGTTAATTTGGGGCTGGAGTTTATCATGAGTGCTATTAACAATGCGCTTTCTGAACTAGCCGATAATCAGTCAACTAAGCCAGAGCAAGTGGTTAAAGCGAACGTAAAACCTGTGAAACAACTTAAGGTTTTGCCTTGGGTGGTAGGCAGCTTTGGCTTAAGTTTAGCGGTCGGGGGATGGGCTCTTTCAAGTCAGACTCCAGTTATTGATCCTCAACCTTTGCCCGCCGTCGGAGTTGAGAAAGCGAATGAACCTATTTCCTCACCGACATCGAAATCATCGGTAAGTAGCGACACTATTTATCTTTCACAGCCTCGTCTGGTCAGTCAATTGAATCCTCTCACCCATGAAGTAGAGGCAGCAAAAGCAAGCGTTGAGCCTGAACCGACAACAATAAAAGAGGCTAGCATTGCTGCTCCTTCAGTGAAAGTGGCTCAGGGGCAAGTTGTCATTCAACAAGTGGAGTTGTCTCCTGCTCAGTTAGCAAAGAAAGCGCAAAGTCGAGCGAAAAAAGCACTGGATAACAATAACCTGACTGAAGCACTTAAGCATTACCAAGAAGCGCTGCGTTATGCGCCTGATAACGTTAAATATCGTAAAAAGCTATCTGCACTTTATTACGGTAAAGGAGAGGTCCGTAAGGCGGTCGATATTTTACGTAAAGGCATTCAAATTGATAAAGAAGAGAGTGCTCTGCGGATGTCGTTAGCTAAACTGCTCATCAAAGAGCAGCAAAATGAAGCGGCTTTAACGGCTTTGGTGCATGTGCCTCAAGAGGCACCGGTAGAGTATTTATCTCTTCGAGCAGCGTTAGCTCAGAAATCGAAACAAGATGACATTGCACTCAGTAGCTATCAGAGTTTAGTGACGCTGGAACCTGATAGTGGGCGATGGTGGCTTGGTTTAGGTATTCAACAAGAACGGGCTTTGAACTTAGCCAAAGCCGAAGAAGCCTACCAGCAAGCTTTAACTAAGCTGGGGTTATCCAGTCAGTCGCAGCAGTTTATTCGTGACCGTTTATCCCTTATCAGCCGTTTAAAGGAGCAGCCAGATGCAAATTAAACTTAGGAAGCGTCTTGGTGATTTGCTCGTCGAAGAAGGGATTATTACTGAGTCTCAAGTCGAAGAGGCGCTAGCGGCACAGAAAAGCACGGGCAGAAAACTGGGAGCAACTCTGATTGAGCTCGGCTTCTTAACGGAACATCAAATGCTGACTTTCCTTTCTCAGCAGCTTGACGTCCCTCTCATTGACCTGAGCCGTGCAAATGTTGATGCCGACGCGGTACAGCTACTGCCCGAAGTACATGCCCGTCGTTTGAGGACTTTGGTTATTGGGCGCCAAGGGGATACGCTAAGAGTCGCTATGAGTGATCCGGCGGATCTTTTTGCCCAAGAAGCGTTACTGGGTCAGTTACCTAACTACAGTATCGAATTTGTTATTGCGCCAGAAAAACAACTGGTGGATGGCTTTGACCGTTATTACCGACGAACCAAAGAAATTGCTTCTTTTGCTGAGCAACTTCAGGCTGAGCATCAGGTCAATGAAGCGTTTGACTTCAGTATTGAGGATGAAGACAGTGACGAAGTTACAGTTGTAAAACTGATTAACTCGTTATTTGAAGATGCCATTCAAGTTGGTGCTTCAGATATTCATATTGAGCCTGATGCCAATGTGCTGCGTTTGCGTCAGCGTATTGATGGTGTGTTACACGAGACCTTACTGAATGAAGTTAATGTTGCTCCGGCTTTGGTACTGCGCCTCAAGCTAATGGCTAACTTGGACATTTCCGAAAAACGCTTACCACAAGATGGACGCTTCAATATACGTGCTAAAGGTCAGTCGGTCGATATTCGTATGTCAACCATGCCTGTCCAGCATGGTGAATCAGTGGTGATGCGTCTTCTCAACCAGTCTACAGGGGTGAGAAAGCTTGAAGAGTCAGGTATTCCGGACCATTTATTGGTTCGTCTAAGACGGCAGCTTCGCCGCCCGCACGGCATGATATTGGTGACGGGGCCAACAGGCTCAGGTAAAACCACCACGTTATATGGTGCCTTGAGTGAACTGAACGAACCTGGTAAGAAAATTATTACCGCAGAAGACCCGGTAGAATACCGCTTACCGCGTGTTAACCAAGTGCAGGTGAACCCTAAAATTGACCTCGATTTCTCCACCATCCTGAGAACCTTCCTTCGTCAGGATCCAGATATCATTCTAGTTGGGGAGATGCGTGATCAAGAAACGGTTGAAATTGGCTTACGTGCGGCGCTGACGGGCCACTTGGTATTGAGTACTTTGCATACTAATGATGCGGTGGATAGTGCGCTTCGGATGATGGATATGGGAGCTCCGGGTTACTTGGTAGCCAGTGCCGTTCGAGCAGTGGTTGCCCAGCGTCTAGTTCGTAAGGTTTGCCCTGACTGTAAAACGGATGATGATGTGGAAGACGCACGTAGACAGTGGCTAGCGCAACGTTTCCCAAACCAAGAACAAGCGACTTTTGTTAAAGGGCGTGGATGCCAAAACTGTAACCTGACTGGTTATCAGGGTCGTATCGGTGTCTTTGAAATGCTGGAACTTGAACAGGATATGATGGATAAGCTACGAGCTAATGATGCTGTGGGTTTCTCCATCGTTGCTCGTCAGTCGGCAAGTTATAAACCTCTGCTTGCCTCTGCTATGGAGCTTGCTTTACAGGGGATCGTTAGCTTAGACGAAGTGATGAATCTTGGAGAAGGCGATGCTTCTGGCTCTGTTGAAGCTATCTACTTATAGGGAGAATGATGCCAGTATTTAGCTATCAGGGACGTAATCTGGATGGTTCAGCTGCGGCTGGGCAGGTTGAAGCGCCCAATGAAGAGGCGGCGGCTGAATCGCTTATCAATAAAGGTGTCATTCCTACCGCTATTACACAGGGTTCAGGCGGCAGCTCTTTTGATATTGATCTCCGCTCGATATTTAAACCCTCGATCCCTTTGGAAGTGCTGGTGATTTTCTGTCGTCAGTTATACAGCTTGACCAAAGCCGGTGTTCCTTTGCTGCGTTCAATGAAAGGCTTGACGCAAAATAGCGCTAATAAGCAGTTAAAAGAGGCACTAGAAGAAGTAACACAAGAGTTGACTAATGGACGAAGCTTGTCGGCATCCATGCAGATGCATTCTAAGGTCTTTAGCCCTTTATTTGTTTCTATGATCAATGTGGGGGAAAACACTGGTCGATTGGATCAGGCTTTGATGCAACTGGCTAACTACTATGAGCAGGAAGTGGAGACGCGAAAGCGGATTAAAACGGCAATGCGATACCCCACTTTTGTGATCAGTTTCATTGTCGTGGCGTTGTTTATCCTTAATGTAAAGGTTATCCCACAGTTCGCTAGCATGTTTTCTCGTTTTGGCGTCGATTTGCCCTTACCTACTCGAATTATCATTGCGACATCCGATTTCTTTGTGAACTATTGGGCATTTATGTTGGCTGGAATCGTGAGTCTGATCTTTGCATTCAAAGCTTGGGTCAAGACAGCCAAAGGCCAAGAACGTTGGGACAAGTTTCGCTTGCGTATGCCGATCATTGGTGATCTGGTAAATCGTGCCCAGCTGGCGCGCTTTTCCCGTACGTTTGCTCTGATGTTGAAGGCAGGTGTTCCACTTAACCAATCACTCGCTCTGTCCGCAGAAGCGCTTGAAAATAGATATCTAGAAAATCGTCTGTTGGAGATGAAATCTTCGATTGAAGCAGGTGGAACGATCTCATCGACAGCGAGCAACAGTCAGGTATTTACCCCTTTGGTTCTGCAGATGTTGTCGGTGGGAGAAGAAACCGGTCGGATTGACGAGCTTTTGCTTGAAGCCGCTGATTTTTATGATCGTGAAGTCGATTATGATTTGAAAACACTGACGGCACGAATTGAGCCTATATTATTAGTAGTGGTTGCGGGCATGGTATTAATACTTGCATTGGGTATATTCCTGCCAATGTGGGGCATGTTAGACGCAATTCAAGGTTAATATGTCGAGTAATATTGAACGCTCTAGATTCGTTGTTTGGTTGTTGGTCATCATTATTCTAATACTGAGCTTTGTTCTGATAATCGAGAAATTAGAAGAAGATGTTGATGATGCTGCATTTTTACTGGCGAGTAAAAGAATGATAGAAAGAGCGAGCTTCTATAAGCAGCAATGGATGTTGAATGGCCAACGAGAGCACTTAGTGGTAGATACTGAAAACCTTTTGTTTTCAAAGCATGGTTGGGTTATCCCAAACCGTGAACAGAGTAGAACAGCATGTGAGAGTTGGTTTTCGTTATTATATCCAGAACAAAGAGTGTTAGGGGTAGCACCGTCTAAAGTTGTGGAGCGTTCTGAATTAAATAATTATCGATGTGAGTATATTTTTAATTATGGAAAGTCGATTCATATACAGCTCGTGGATAATAATTTTACCGTGAGTGTCGGCTTCTCGGCCAAGTGATTATATTGACGTATTTGCGATAGCTATATTGCGGATATTTCGTATAATATGTTGTAGTAAATAGCGAGTTTATCATTATGCATAATAAGCAGTTCGGTTTTTCGTTAGTTGAGCTTGTTGTTGTCATTGTTGTGGTTGGTCTATTAGCGGTTGCTGCTTTGCCGCGCTTTTTAGATGTTACTGATGAAGCGAAAAAGGCTAGCGTGGAAGGTGTGGCTGGTGGCTTTGCTACTGGCGTGTTATCCGCTCGTGCGCAATGGGAAGCAGAGGCTCGTCCCTCGGTGACAGTCAACACTGAAACGTATAATCGAGTTGATTATGATGGTGTGGATTTTTGGCTGACTCGCGCGCAAAACGGCAGTAATGCGGATACTGGCTTTCGAGACGGATACCCCTATGGTTTAAACACCGATAATGTGAGTTTTCCAACCAGCTTAACTGACCAGATGTGTATTGACTTGATGAATAACTTATTACAAAACCCACCAAGTGTTGATACAGTATCGAATGCAAACACCAATGGAAATATAAAATATTCAGCACAGGCTGATGACTCAAATGACACTTGTACCTATATTCAACAAGAAGGTGGTACGGATCATCAGTTTGTTTATGAGATTAAAACAGGTCGTGTGACCGTAACCTTGCAGTAGTACTGCGGACATTTAACACAGAGAGATTGAGACTATGAAAAAACAAGGCGGTTTCACCCTAATCGAATTGGTCGTGGTGATTGTTATTCTAGGTATTCTGGCAGTGACTGCAGCACCTCGTTTTCTTAACCTGCAAGATGATGCTCGTTCAGCAGCTGCTCAGGGGTTGCGAGGAGCGATGAATGGTGCTAATGGAATTGTATATGGTAAGGCGTCGATTGACGGTGTTGAAACGGAAGCTGATTCCTCAGTTACAGTTAATGGCACAACAGTAGCTACTGTATACGGTTACCCAGCGGCAACATCGACTGCTTTGCATGCAGTAATCAGTGGCTTAGAAGATGATTGGACTATTGTGAGTGGAGCTTCTGCTGGTATTGGCTTTGGTTTCAGTGACAGCAATTCTGCTTGTTATGTTCAATACCAAGCAGCTGCTTCCAGTGTAGCCCAGCCAACGATTACTTTGCAGAACTGTAACTAAGTCTGTTCATTTTGAAGGCCAGCATTGCTGGCCTTTTTCTTTAAGCCACTCTACTTCTATTCCATTTCTAAATACCTTCTCAAAACTCACACAAATTCCCTCATCAATAGCCTTTCTAATTTATAATCAAATAAGAAAAATTAACTACTTAGGTATGCTATGAAAGTTAAGCGTGATCGAGGATTTACACTCATTGAACTGATCATGGTTATTGTTCTGCTGGCGGTTGTCTCTGTTTATGCGGCCAGCCGATATTTCGGCAAAAGTAGCTTCGATGCCCAATTAATGGAAGAGGCAGTATTATCTTCGCTGCGCTTAACTCAGCTAAGAGCAATGAATCGTAGTAATTTGTGTGGTAGATGGATTCTGAGTGGAAACCAAGCCATTGATATGGCAGCTTCAATAACTTCTGGAGCCTGCAATACTGTTTTCCCAGGTGACACCAGTGACAGCAGCTTTGTCGATGCTGAGGTCGAGGATGTGTCCATAACACTCGATTCCAGCTCCCAAGGGTTTATTGATTTTGACAGTCTAGGTCGTCCTTCGCAGTGTTCAACTAATGCTTGTACTGTGACTATTCAGGGCCAATCTGGCACCAGCCGATTTATTTGTATCAATTCAGAAGGTGGTATTTTTGCAAATCCGACAAGTTGCTAAAAAAAAAGGTTTTTCACTGTTAGAAATGGTGGTGGTGATCGTGATTATTGGCATCGCAATCGGTGGTGTCTCGATAGCCCTTTTTCCTAAAGGTAAGCAAAGTGCCGACCAGGTTGCGTCAGTTAAAGCTGCTGAGCTTGGGCGTGCAGTATTGGACGAAGTATTAGGGCGCCATTTTGATCAGAATTCTGGGCCGAATGGAGGAGTACCTGAATGCGTCATTGTTGCTCAGGCTGATCGAGTGTTATGTACTTCGGCGGCGAACCTTGGATCGGATTCCGGAGAGTCGGATAAAACGCTCTACAATGATGTCGATGACTTTGATGGGCTGAATGGAGCGGCTCAAGATGTGTTGGGTAATAGCATCGATGATGGCTACCAAGGCTATAATATTGCGATTACGGTTTTTTATGAGCAGGAAGTCGGCGGAACAATGCAAGGCGTAGAATCGATCGCAATGACAAACTACAAGAGAATCAACGTCACTATTACCGATCGGCAGGGAAATACCTATCCCTTCGCGGCGACCAAAGGGAATTTTTGATGCGTGGTTTTACTCTGATTGAGATGGTGGTGTCTATTACTTTACTCGGTATAGTCGGCTTGTTTGTGGGGGAAGTGGTGCGTCAGTCATTAGTGCTTTATTCCGACTCTGCAAATAGAGAAGCGCTAATTCAACAAGGGCGGTTTGCCACAGAAAGGCTACGTCGAGAAATTCGTGAAGCGATCCCTAACAGCGTCGTGGTTGAAAATAACTGCATTGAAATTCTGCCGATTACCAACAGTGCTATTTATATGGATCTTCCTACCCCTTCCTCCGCCTCTGCGTCGATCAGAGTATTACCTGTGGTCAAAAGTATTACCGCGGGTGAGCGTGTTGTTGTTTACCCAACGGATGCCTCTGAGCTAAGAAAAACGATTGATGGCACCGGCCAAATTGCTGAAGTGAGAAGTGATGTTGATTTTACGGCCAGTGGCGCTACGTCTTCTATGGTAGATGTTGATCTGACAGTAAGCACAGGTTTTACGACCTTCAGCCCTGCTGAACGCCTGTATTTCTATCAAGAGCCAGTCGCATTTTGCTTGGTTGGCAATGAGCTAATGCGTTATTCGGGCTATGATCTAGGTAGGGCTTCTCTAACACCAGCGTTGTTGGGTAGTGGTGTTCGAGTTGCTGGAAATCTTAACCAAGTGAATTTTTTGGTCTCAGAACCTCAATTGCAACGAAATGGCTTGGTAAAAATGGAGTTAACATTCTCTGATAATGGAGAGCAGATAAGGTTTGATCATGATGCGCTTATCTACAACACGCCGTAGACAACAGGGCAGTGGATTGTTACTGGTTATCTTCATCATTGTGGTGGTGGTGGGGTTTATGGCGGCTATTGCCAATAGAAACCAAGAGCGTAGCAGTGATCAGCTTATTGCCGCAGTGATAGGCACAAGAGCGGAAATGGCGGCACGCTCAGCCGCTCAGATAGAAATCAGTCGCTTTTACCAACCCGTAACGGATGGCAGTTGTCAGCTTGGGGTTCAACAAACAATTAATTTTAATGGCGGCGGCCTATCTCAGTGCTCAGCAACGGTCACATGCTCGTCTTTAGGAAAATTGGATAATAATGTAGAAGTCTTTCAGCTTGTTTCTACCGGGCAGTGTCAGGTTGGGACTTGGCAGTTACAAAGAGTGATAGAAGTGGGAGTACGTAATGATGCCTAGACTGATTTTCATCTTGGTGGCCTTGTTATCTACTCCTACTGTGGCTCAGGAGTATGTGTTATCGCAAACCCCTGCTCAGCGCAGTTTACCCCCCTGTTCCTCGGGTAATTGGTCTTTATCATTTAACTCAGGAACGGATACCTACCTTTGTCAAAATGGTAAGGTGGATCTTTCTTCTAATGACACTATCCGTGCTACTGATAATTCAATATTAAGTGCAGATGATGGTTTTAGCTTCGATGGTGGCAATACTGTCGGGAATGCTACTTATACCATTGATCTCGAAGCAAACTATGGTTCATTTGATTGGTCGGAAAGTAACAATACGCTTTATGGGCGTTTTGACGCAGATAGTACGACTGTATCGCTCGAAGATGTTGAGATGACCGGTGGGATAATCACTGGTGGCGATATCGTTCTTGAAGATAGCGATATTGGTGGAGCTGTACGGTCTGATAATAACAAAGTTGAACTTAAAGGCACCGAAGTTACCGGCAGTGTTTATGCTAATGGTGATATCACTATTGAAGAGTCCTCTAAGGTGACGGGCAGTGTTACTACGCCAAATAACAAAGTGACAGTAAAAGAGTCTGAAGTCGTGGGTGATATTGAATCCAATGGCGACCTTACTATAGAAGATTCTAATATCACGGGTGATTTAACGTCTTCAAACAATAAAGTCACAGTCAAGGACTCAGATGTATACGGTGAGGTGAATGCTAATGGAGAAATTACGATAGAAGGTTCAGTCGTAATTGGAGACATCACCAGTACCAATAACCATATAAAACTAGAAGATGGCTCAGAAGTTATCGGTGATGTTACCGCAGGGCAGCCTAACTGGGGAACCGTTTATGTTAATGATGGCAGTACCGTTGATGGGACATGCTTATACCAGCAATCTCCAGCAAACTCTTGTGGGGTCACCCCTTTACCTGATCCAATTGCTAAATATCATCTTGAAGAATCTACTTGGAATGGTACGGCTAACGAAGTGCAAGATGAGTCTGGTAATAACTTACATGGACGAGCAGTTAATGGTGCTTTAACAGCGACCTCTACTCCCGCATTGCCAGCAATTGATAATATGGGAACGTGTGGGTATGGCTATTTTGAGCATGATAGTAACCAATATGTAGAAGTGGCGGACAATAATCTACTCGATCTTAATAAGACCTTAACGGTATCTGCGTGGATTTATCCGACTAGTAAGCCAAACTCGGGGTTATTTAGTATCTTTTCGAAGGATACGAACTTTGAACTTCATCTTGATTCTAATCGAAGGATATATTGGTGGTGGCAGGAAAAAAATAGCTCTACCCGTAACTTAACCAGTAGCTCAACTGTTCCCCTTAATGATTGGACCTTTGTAACCATTCGATATGATTCTAAAAAATCAAAAGCGAGTTTGTTCATTAATGGCGAGCTGAGAGCGAGTCGAAGTTCAAACCAAAATAAGCAATTGCAAACTAACAGTAATCCTTTTCAGATTGGACAAGATCAGAATTATTCGGGGCGAGCATTCGACGGTGCGATTGATGAAGTGCAGATCTTTGATGAGGCACTCACCGAGCAGCAGATTCGTCAGCTTTACCGCCAGCGTCATACATGTGACAACACCCCTACACTGCAGTGTTTCAGCGATGATTTTAGTTCGGGGCCACTCTCTAGCCTTTGGGTCACTTCTACCAGTAGTGGTTCATTCCAGCCAGGTATTGTGAGTAGCCGATTACGCTTTACCCAAGCAGTTCAAAACCAGGCCACTTCATCGACCTATCAACGCTTATTCCCAGCTAAAGATAACTTGGTTGAAATTGAATTTGACCATTTTGCCTACAATGGGTCAGGTGCGGATGGGATTGCAGTTGTACTGTCTGATGCATTAGTAACGCCAAGAGCGGGGGCATTTGGTGGTCCTCTAGGTTATGGATTTAAGACAAATGAACCGGGGTTCGCTGGTGGTTGGCTTGGTGTGGGGCTTGATGAGTATGGTAACTTTTCGAATGAAGGTGGGCAGGGCAGTGACCCAGGACGCCGGCGTCAGTCGGTTGCATTGCGAGGTTCTGGCGTGGATGAAACGGGTTATCGTTATTTAGCGGGGGCTTGTAATAACGGTCAAACCAACCAGAATGGTGATTGCTTATCTCCAACTGTCGATGATAATAACTCTGGAGCAGTACATCGTTATAAGATTGTGGTTGATTCGAGAGTGACGAATGAATCCCAAGTAGAGATCTCACGTAAGATTGGTAATGGTAGCTGGCAATCAATTGTTGGTCCCATTAATGTGTTGGACAGTCAATACAACCAAGCTGCAGTTCCCGACGATTTCTTGCTATCCATTACTGGTTCAACTGGTAGTGTGACTAATATCCATGAAATCGACAACTTCCAAGTTTGTGCGCTGAATTCCCGCCCAATAGAAGATCAAATTGACCATTTCCGTATAACGCATACAGGGCAAGGTGTAACTTGTAACGAATCAGAAGTTACCATCCGAGCATGTAAAGACTCAAGTTGTACAGAAGAATACACAGATACTGTCACGGCAACTCTGTCTCCTGCAACCGTTCCTGGAGGTGGAGGATGGGTTGGTGGCAATGTGAAAACCTTCTCTGGAGGCTCTGGTACTTTTTATATTCGCAAGAATCAGCCAGGCACACTGACATTGGATGTGACAGGTTCTACGCCACCAGCTAAGCCTTTCTCTAGCAATCTGTGTGATGATGGCAGTGGCTTGAGTGAGAATAACTGTGACATGGTTTTTTCTGATAGTGGCTTTGTGATCGATGTGCCTGATAAGTATGGTGCAGAGACTGTGACTGCTACGATTAAAGCGGTTAAGCAAGGTGATAGTGCGACTCAGTGTGTACCTAGTTTTGCTAATGTCACTAAGAGTGTTGACCTATGGAGCCAGTACTTAGACCCTGTTGAAGGGGCTGACTTAATAGGTCAGCCCAAAGTATCGGTAGAAAGCACAGAAATTGGTATTAACGAATCCGATGCCACCAACTTCAACCTAGCCTTTAATAGCTCGGGGCAAGCATCGGTTAGCCTTAACTATGATGATGCAGGGCACATGCAGCTCAATGCTAAATTTAATGGTACTGGTGATGAACAAGGGTTAGAGCTAACAGGGAGTGGCAATTTTATTAGTGCGCCTAAATACCTAACTGTCAGCGCAGAGAATACCTCTGGAGGTACAGGTGTTTGTAGCAGTGCGGATACAAGTTGTAGCGTTTTTGCGAAGGCAGGAGAAAACTTTACTCTTAAAGTCACTGCTTATAATCAAGATGATGAAGTGACGCCCAACTATAAACATAGTGGCATTACCATCACCCATAGTTTGGTTGAGCCCTCAACAGGCAGCACAGGAAGTATCAGCACCACTTCTTACAACCACGTTCCGATTTTGAATGGTACCAATAGTGTTACACAGTCGGTCTCTGAGGTTGGGGTGTTTAATTTTACGGTTGATCCACCAAGCTCATTTTATGGAAAGACGACTAAACCTATCGCCTCAAGCTCTACAGGTAATATCGGGCGCTTTACTCCGGCATATTTTGAGCTTCCGGCGGCGTCTACTGGTATTTTGAATACGCCAGTGCTGCTGGGGGCTTGTTCTCAATTCCCGCAGTTTAGCTATATTGGCCAATCATTTGGTTATTCGACTAACCCTGCATTAATACTAAATCCTAAAGCCGTTGATGGCTCAGATATTGGTAATTATGTTATCGGTAATTGGTGGCGTTACAGTAATAGCTGGGGAAATCGTAACTATATTGCTGATAATGGTTTAACTATTGCTTTAGACCCCACGGCTTCTCCTAGTGTGACGAGAACTCCCTCTGATGAGAACATCATGGTGTTAAATGATGAGATGATTTTCTACACCAAGGAAACGACACCAATTAATCCTTTTACTGCTAGCTTCCAACTGGTATTAACTGCAAGTGATGTGACTGATTCCGATGGCGTTTGCTTGAAGTCCAACGACTCAGGAGCTTGCCAAGGTATTACCTTTGAGAATGTAGATGACACTATGCAGCTTCGTTGGGGGCGTTTGCTTATCAACGACACCTATGGCTCTGAGATAGCAACGGTGAGGCAGCGACTGGAATTACAACACTATCAAAATGATCGCTTTGAAACTAATACCGATGACTCATGCACCAGCTTCGGGGCGATTGGAAACTTTGTATTTACATCAGGGGAATACACGGTTGTGGACAGCGGTAGCCCTACTCAGCCGGAGGTTAATGCTTCACTCGTTTCTGCGACAGCTAGTGATGGTGAGTCTTGGATAGAATTCACCCCACCGGGTTCTGGCAGTTATGGAACGATTACAACTTCTCTCAACGTGAATTCGTTGTTTCCTTGGCTAAGGGATGATGAAGACGGTGATGGCAATTTTGAAAGTACCGCCTCAGGACTGACACAATTTGGTCTCTATCGCGGGAGCGATCGGGTCATTTGGTGGAACGAACAGAATTAGAGACAAGGCGTTTTTTTCGACTTTCGTTAGGAATCTGTTAGAAATTGCGGGTTTCAGCCCATGTTTATAGTTCAATGCCTTGCTGATACGGCAAGGCATTGGTACATTTAGTGCAATTTTCTATCTTCTAATTCTTTCAGGACGAGCGAAGAATATGTTCAAAAAACTTCGTGGCATATTTTCTAATGACCTATCAATCGATTTAGGTACTGCCAACACTCTTATCTACGTCAAGGGACAGGGTATTGTTCTAGACGAGCCTTCAGTAGTCGCTATCCGTCAGGACCGTAACAGAGCAGGCAAAAGCGTCGCTGCTGTCGGTCATGCGGCAAAGCAAATGTTAGGTCGTACTCCAGGTAATATTTCGGCAATTCGTCCTATGAAAGACGGCGTGATTGCGGATTTCTACGTAACAGAAAAAATGCTTCAGCACTTTATTAAACAAGTGCATGACAACAGTGTTCTGAAACCAAGCCCACGTGTTCTTGTATGTGTGCCTTGTGGTTCTACGCAAGTTGAGCGTCGAGCGATTCGTGAGTCAGCGCTTGGTGCCGGTGCTCGTGAAGTGTATTTGATTGATGAGCCAATGGCGGCCGCAATCGGTGCTGGTTTACGTGTTTCTGAGCCGACAGGCTCAATGGTTGTTGATATCGGTGGTGGTACAACAGAAGTCGCAGTCATCTCCCTAAATGGTGTGGTTTACTCGTCTTCCGTTCGTATCGGTGGTGATCGCTTTGACGAAGCCATCATCAACTATGTCCGTCGTAACTACGGTAGTTTGATTGGTGAAGCAACGGCTGAAAAGATCAAACATGAAATCGGTTCCGCTTATCCTGGCGATGAAGTAGAAGAAATCGAAGTTCGCGGCCGCAACCTTGCTGAAGGTGTGCCACGTAGCTTCAGCCTAAACTCCAATGAAATCCTTGAAGCGCTACAAGAGCCGCTGACAGGTATCGTTTCAGCTGTGATGGTTGCGCTGGAGCAGTGTCCACCAGAGCTGGCATCGGATATTTCTGAAAATGGTATGGTTCTTACAGGTGGTGGTGCACTGCTGAAAGATCTTGATCGTCTTCTAACTGAAGAAACGGGTATCCCAGTGGTGATTGCTGAGGATCCACTGACTTGTGTGGCTCGTGGTGGCGGTAAAGCTCTAGAAATGATCGACATGCACGGTGGCGATCTATTCAGTGAAGAATAATTGGGTTGGCCTAGTGATTCGCTAGGCTGCTTCGATCGATTAAGGAACTCATACTCAATGAAGCCTATTTTTGGCCGAGGACCTTCACTTCAATTACGCCTGTTTTTTGCAGTCATTATATCAGCCAGCCTTATGCTGGCTGATAGTCGTTTAGGCGCATTTGCCCAAGTACGTTATTTACTTAATAGTATGGTCGCGCCGATTCAGTATCTCGCAGACGTTCCTCGCACCATGTTCGATGACGCTTATGAGCGCTTCAATATTCGTAAAGACTTTATGGAGAGTAATTATCAGCTCAAACGTGAAATTTTGCGTCTCAAAAACGACATGCTGTTATTGGATCAGTATCGTGAAGAAAACCAGCGATTGCGCAAGCTGCTAGGTTCTTCCTTTGTTCGTGATGAGCGCAAGGTCGTTACAGAAGTCATGGCGGTAGACACATCTCCATATCGACAGCAGGTTGTTATCGACAAAGGCCAGATCGATGGGGTGTATGTTGGTCAGCCTGTGGCGAATGAAAAAGGGATTGTGGGTCAGGTGACATTTGTGTCAGCGCATAATAGCCGCGTGTTGTTGCTTACCGACAGCCAGAGCGCGATTCCAGTGCAGGTAATACGTAACGATATTCGAGTCATTGCATCAGGTAACAGTAAAATTGATCGGATTAACCTAGACCATATCCCGATCAGTTTAGATATCCAGGAAGGTGATTTACTGGTGACTTCTGGGCTGGGAGGTGTATACCCCGAAGGCTACCCTGTCGCGCATGTAGTGGATGTGCTTCGTGATACGGCACGTGAATTTGCGGCTATTGAAGCGGAGCCCGTTGTGGACTTTGAACGTCTACGCTATCTGCTGTTGATTTGGCCTAATGACTCTCGGCAAGATAAAATTCAGCAGGCCTTACCAGATAACAGTCAAGAGGTAGTGGGTAATGGCGAATAGTGTATTTAAAGGCAAAATGGTCATTGCCTTTTCATTTTTAATTGCTTTAACACTGCAGACGATTCCTTGGCCTGGTGTATTGGATGTGCTGAGGCCTTCTTGGTTATTTTTGGTGATTTGCTATTGGGTTCTTGCATTGCCACATCGAGTCAATGTCGGTACTGCGCTAGTGCTTGGACTACTCTGGGATCTCTTGCTCGGCTCGACACTGGGGATCCGCGGCATGATGATGTCCATTGTGGTGTACCTTGTGGCTCTTAATTTCCTTGTACTACGTAATATGGCGTTGTGGCAGCAGGCAATGCTGATCGGTTTGCTTTCCGTCTTGCTTGATGTGTTGATCTTCTCGGGCGAGTACCTGATTCAAGACATTTCGTTTAATTTGCTGTCACTGTGGAGTGGCCTGATAAACTGCATTCTCTGGCCTTGGCTGTTCCTATTAATGCGCAGAGTCAGACGCCATTGGCATATAAGATAATTGATGATGAAAAAATTGGTGCTAGCGTCAGGTTCGCCGAGACGCAAAGAATTACTGTCACAACTCGGGTATTCGTTTAGCGTTATTCGCACTGATGTTGAAGAAAGCCAAGCAGCCCAAGAAACGCCTTTTCAGTATGTATCTCGTCTTTCTTTCGATAAAGCCATGGCTGGCGTAGCTATTGATAACGATGCTGTCGTACTGGGTTCAGACACTATTGTTGTTTGCGATGGTACGGTTCTGGAAAAGCCGGAAGATCTGGAACATGCTAAAAGGATGCTAATGCTACTGTCGGGGCGTGCACACCAGGTAATGACTGCGGTGACAGTGGCGACAAACGAACATCAAGAAACTGTAGTGGTCACTACAGACGTTTGGTTTAAGTCTTTGTCAGAAAAAGAGATAGAACAATATTGGCAGACAGGTGAACCATGCGATAAGGCTGGTAGTTACGGAATCCAAGGTATTGGAGGACGTTTCGTGACGCGTATTGAAGGCAGTTATCACGCTGTGGTAGGCCTGCCATTATTCGAAACAGACCAGCTCTTGCACAAATTCTTATAATTTAAAATTTTGAGGTGCGCCGATGAGTGCAGAGTTGCTAATCAATGTGACCCCGAGTGAAACTCGTGTGGCCATGATTGAAGGGGGAACCCTACAAGAGATCCATGTTGAACGTGAGGCGAAGCGTGGAATAGTCGGCAATATATACAAAGGCAAAGTGAGTCGTGTCCTACCGGGCATGCAAGCAGCTTTTGTTGATATTGGCCTCGACAAGGCGGCGTTTCTCCATGCCTCTGACATTGTTCCGCATACTGAATGTGTGGCTGAGAATGAAAAGCAGCAGTTTCAGGTGAGGGATATTTCTGAACTGGTTCGTCAAGGGCAGGATATTGTCGTCCAAGTAGTTAAAGACCCGCTGGGGACCAAAGGTGCTCGCCTGACCACAGACATCACTTTACCTTCCCGTTATCTCGTATTTATGCCAGGCGCAAGTCATGTGGGGGTTTCACAGCGTATCGAGAGCGAAGAGGAGCGTAACCGTCTCAAAAAAGTCGTTGGTCATTACTGCGATGAAGATGGTGGCTTTATTATCCGAACTGCTGCGGAAGGGGCACATGATTCTGAACTTGCTCAGGACGCGGCATTCCTCAAACGACTTTGGTCTAAAGTGAATGAGCGTCGTTCGAAGTACAAAACCCGTTCCACTCTGTATGGTGAACTTGGCTTGTCCCAACGTATTCTGCGTGACTTTGTGGGGACAGAATTGACCAAGATATTGGTTGATTCCCGTTTGGAATTTGAAAACCTCAAAGAATTTACCTCTGAGTATGTGCCTGAGTTGACAGAAAAGCTTGAATTGTATGACGGTGATAAGCCTATTTTCGATATGTACGACACTGAGAATGAGATTCAGCGTTCTCTGGAGCGTAAAGTGGAACTCAAATCTGGTGGCTATCTGATCATTGATCAGACAGAGGCGATGACAACGGTTGACATTAATACAGGTGCTTTTGTTGGCCGTCGCAACCTCGAAGAAACGATTTTTAATACCAATGTTGAGGCGACTCAGGCGATTGCCCGCCAACTTCGCTTACGTAACCTTGGTGGTATTATTATCATTGATTTCATAGATATGTTGTCAGAAGAACACCGTAAGCGTGTACTTACTTCACTGGAAGCTGCCCTTGATAAAGATCGAGTCAAAACCAACATTAATGGCTTTACGCAATTAGGCTTGGTCGAGATGACACGTAAGCGCACACGCGAAAGTATTGAACATATTCTCTGTTCGACTTGTCCAACTTGTGAGGGGCGCGGAAGTGTGAAAACGGTCGAAACGGTTTGTTATGAAATTCTTCGTGAAATCACTCGAGTGAATCGGGCATATGATGCAGACAAGTTTGTGGTTTACGCTTCTCCTTCCGTTGCGGATGCACTACAAGGTGATGAATCGCACGCGCTGGCAGAGCTGGAAGTCTTTATTGGCAAGCAGGTGAAAGTTCAAACTGAGCCCCTTTATATTCAAGAGCAATTTGACGTTGTCATGATGTAGGCTTTTTGTGAACACCATAGCTAGACGCTTAATTCAGGTATTAATGTGGCTCTTGGTGACGGTATTGGTCACCATGGCTGTTGCCATCACCACGTTGCGCATTACTTTGCCACAGCTTAATCACTTCCAAAGTGAGATTCAGGGCTGGGTCAACCAAGGCTCAGAGCTGGACTTCGACATTGATAACATCAGTGGATTCTGGCGCAATACGCACCCTTCGGTCTCTCTACAAAATGTACGCGCGAAGACGCCTGAAAGTAGTGGTATTCACTTTTCGGCACAAACGGTTGAAGTCGAATTTGATCTCATTCAGTCTCTAATTGATAGGCGCCCAGTGATTGCTGACCTCAGTATCCATAGCCTCAAGTTGGATATCAGCTCCATCGAATGGGTCAAATCGGGTGAGAAAGCGGCCATGCAACCGCAAGGAGAGCAGAAGAGTGTTGTTCAGCAATTAGATCAGCTTCTCTTGCGTCAGCTAGATAGCTTCTCTCTGGTGGATTCTGAAATATTCCTGCAGGGAATTGATGGTTCAAAGCGTGAACTGGAAATAGTGAAGTTATTCTGGCAAAACAAAGGCAGACGCCACATCGCAGACGGTGAGATTAGCATTGCTCACAGCAACCTAAACTCTGCTCAGGTTAAAGCTAACTTTGTCGATCATGGTTCACTAGCGGAAGTGAGCGGTGAATTCTACTTGGCCGTGGATAATGTTTTAGTGACGCCTTGGCTAACCAAGTACCTCAAGACTGAAACAGGGATAGAGAAAGGTCAGGTTAGTTTAAATAGCTGGATTACGTTACAGAACAATAAACCGACTAATGCCTATGTTGCGCTCGAACCTTCAGAACTGACGTGGAAAGAAGGAAAAGAACACGAGCTGTTAATAGAGTCGGGCATTTTACAACTGGAGCCTAAAGGGGAAGGTTGGCAAGTTAATGCTCACTCACTTCAGTTACAAACGGATGGTGAACCATGGCCTGAGTTAGATATGGCTTATCAGTGGCAGCCAGAACACTGGCTGCTCAACATCTCTCAACTTGATCTTAGTGCTATCCTGCCTTTGGTTAAACTGGCGCCAGAATCCAAAAAAACGACTCAGCTCTTGGAGACTTTAGCCCTTGGAGGCTTAGTAGAAGATATTCGGGTTTCGATGAGCGGTGAAGCTTTGGATTCACTCAAATACTCAGCAGAGCTTACTGATGGCTCTATGAAGCAATGGGAGTTGCTGCCGGGTATTCATCAGCTTGCGGCGAAAATATCAGGTGATGTTCATCAAGCTCAAGCCAGTGTGACCTTAATTGATGATGTATTGCCTTATGGAGAGGTCTTTCAGGCTCCGTTGAACATCAAGCAAGGCCAAGTGGATATGGTTTGGCAGAACAACAAAGATGGCTGGAGTTTGTGGGCGGATAAGGTAACGGCGGCTACACCCGATCTTCAGGTGCTCGGTGCGTTTAGACTCGATTTTCCCAATGATAAAAGCCCGCTTCTGTCATTTTACGCCGAAGCCGATGTATATAACGCAGGGGAAACTTGGCGTTACTTGCCGACTTTGGCCCTTGGGCGAGACTTAACCGATTACCTTTCGACGGCGATTCAAGGCGGAAAAGTGAATACGGCCAAGTTACTCTGGTACGGTGAGCTAGCGGACTTTCCCTACCATAATAATGATGGCATTTTTCAGGCTTGGGCTGGGTTGAAGCAAGCCCAGTTCAGCTTTGATACAGCTTGGCCCACCATCACAGATTTACAACTAGATCTACTCTTCCAAAACGATGCTATGTACCTCGACTCACGTAGTGCAACTTTAATGGATGTAGAGGCCACTAGAATTACTGGCCGTATACCTGAGCTTGCTCCCGGTGGTCATATCGAAATAGAAGCGAGTGCAGTCGCACAAGGTAATGCCGTTCGAGATTATATGACGGCGACGCCATTGGTTGATTCTGTAGGGGCTGCTTTAACAGCGGTACAGGTGGATGGCAAAGTGACATCCAGCTTTAAGCTCAATATACCGTTTAGCTCTGATGAGGAAGTACGAGCTTGGGGCTTCGCTGACTTGGATGAAAATCAGGTTACAATTGAGACGCCTCCAGTAGCACTAGAAACGGTTTCAGGCCGAGTCGAATTTGATAATGACGTCGTCAGTGCGGCAGGTTTGTCAGCGCACTTGTTGAAACAACCTGTAGCGATAGACTTTGCTGGTGAAAATGCAGGTCAAGGCTACAGCGTAAATATTGATGCGGTCGGTGATTGGGATTTGAAACCTCTGACACCTTATCTCGGCGGGCGTTGGACTAAGCCTCTCGATGGCCATGCACCGTGGCGAATGGGAGTTGATATCCAGCTTAATGACGTCGGCTTTACTTACCAACTGGATACTCGTGCTGACCTGAAGCTGGTGAGCAGTCACTATCCTTATCCACTCAATAAAGAATTACATCAAGCTGGTGAAGCCAGTATGCAAGCCTCGGGGAATCAGGAAAGTATTACGGCTCGTCTTCAGTTGCCGAATTTGAAGTATCAGGCTGAAATTGACATTCGCCCAGAGACTCCGGTGTTAAAAGCAACGAACCTGATTTTAGGTAAAGGCAGTTTTAAAATGAGCCCGGTAGCGGGTCATCAAGTTCAGATCCGCACGGATAAGTTAGATATTGAGCAGTGGGCTGAACGTCTTTCCCCCCCTACATCAGGTACCCATAAAGCGGTTTTGAACACTATGAATACGCCCGAAATTCCGATGCCAAATCGATTGGAGTTGGATGTTGGGGAACTGACTTTGGCTGGGATAGAATGGAATGATGTTGATTTCACCGCTAAGCGCAAAAATCTGGGTTGGCATATGAGCCTTGAAAGCCAAGAGGTCGCAGGTGAGGCAAGCTATATTGAACCTTATGATCTCTCCATCGCGCTCGATAGGTTACATGTCTATATCCCAGCGTTAGATACAGAGTATAAAGATACATCGTTGTTTGAAGCAGGCAAAGATCAGAAAGAGTTGATCAGTGATTTTGAGCGAACCTTCCATGAGCAGATACCCAATATCACGCTTACTATCGATGATTTCTGGCTACAAGGCTATAAAGTGGGGAAAACTCACTTAGATCTTCAGCGTCAAGGAGACCGCCTTGAGTGGAAAAAACTCTCCTTCCAAAGCGGCGCGAATAAGGTGGATATGAATGGTTCGTGGCGACTGACAAAAGAAACCAGTCACACCAATTTTAATATCGCGATGTCCGGTGAAAACAACAGCGATGTGATGGAGCGCTTCGGCATAACGTCTGGCATTCAGCAAGCGCCGTTTGAGATTGACTCAAAAATTGAGTGGGATGGTTCTCCATGGTCGATGAGGGTCGATACTCTCCAAGGGCATGTATCGACTCAGCTAGGTAAAGGTCAAATTTCAGATGTGAGTGGTGCAGCGCGGCTACTCGGCCTCTTTAGCTTAGATTCCATTATTCGAAAAATGCAGCTCGATTTTAGTGATGTATTCGACAACGGCATGGCGTTCAACTCCATTACCGGCAGCGGTGAGATTAAAAATGGTATCTTTCTGACTAATGATATTAAGATGGATGCTGTTGCAGGTGAGATGACCATTAAGGGGTTGGCCAACTTAAACTCACGTACTGTGGATGCGGAGGTAAACTTTGTTCCTGATATTACATCGGGTATCCCTGTACTGACAGCGTTTGCTGTCACACCGCAAACCGCTTTGTATGTTTTGGCTATTACCACGGTGATTTCACCTGTAGTCGAGGTCTTTACTCAGGTTAACTACGAAGTCAAAGGCCCGCTGGATGCGCCAGTGGTTAAAGAGCTGTCGCGAAGCAAAGGTGAGTTTAAGTTGCCGGAAAATTTACGCGAAGCAACGAAAGAGTAAGGAGCGCTCATGGAACGAGTGGGACTAATTCAAATGACCTCAGGGCCAGATCCTCTACAAAATCTGGCCTATATCCAACAGCAAGTCGCTGATTTAGCTAAATCGGGAGCAAAGCTGGTGGTCACCCCAGAAAACTGCCTAGTGTTTGGTAATCGAACGGATTACCACACGATGGCCGAGCCATTGAATCAGGGAGCGATTCAATCAAAGCTAGCGCAGATAGCTAAGCGCCACTCTGTTTTTTTAGTCATCGGGAGCATGCCGATTCGGTGTGGTAATGATGTGACTACGACTTCGTTAGTCTTCAGCCCTCAAGGTGAGCTCATCGCACACTATGATAAGCTGCATATGTTTGATGTCGATGTTGCCGATTCACATCAGCGTTATCGCGAATCCGAAACCTTTAAGCCGGGAGAACAAATTGTATCGGTCGATACGCCTATCGCTCATTTAGGCTTAACAATCTGCTATGATGTTCGTTTTCCACAGCTATACAATGAGCTGGTGCGACGAGGTGCCAATGTATTACTGGTGCCTGCTGCATTTACGGCTGTGACAGGTGAAGCGCATTGGGAGCCTTTACTCAGAGCACGCGCGATAGAAACTCAGAGTTGGGTGATTGCAGTCAATCAAACTGGGGTTCATCCTTGTGGGCGAGAAACTTGGGGGCATTCCATGGCAATTTCTCCTTGGGGAGAGGTGGTTGCTCGTCTCGACACTCAACCGCAAAATTTGTTAGTGGATATTGATTTAGAGAGAGTAGATGACATCCGTAAGGCGATGCCGACTCTCAGCCACACCCGGTTTCAAAACCATTTACATGTTTAAGAGCGAAGTATGACAATAAACCAAGTAGAAGATGCATTGCTAAACTCGGCTGGTCTGACCGAGCAAGACATTGCAGAGACCTTAGCGAGCATTGCCAGTCGTCAGATTGACTACGCAGATATCTATTTTCAGTCGAGCTGGCATGAATCATTGGTTCTGGAAGACAGTATCATCAAGGATGGCTCGTTTAACATCGACTGTGGTCTCGGTGTGCGAGCGGTTGCTGGTGAGAAAACAGGTTTCGCCTACTCAGACCAAATTCAGCTTGAAGGCTTAAAGCAAAGTGCGATTGCGGCTCGTGGCATTGCTCAGCAGGGGCAGAATGCTCAGGTTCAGGCATTTAAGCGCAGTGACAATCAACAAGTTTACGCTGCAGTAAACCCACTTGAGAGCTGGGAGAAAGAACAAAAAACACAGCTGCTGAAAGAACTGGATGCGTATATCCGTACCAAAGAGCCTTTGATTAAAGAAGTGTCGGTAAGCTTAAGCGGTGTGCATGAGCAGATGCTTGTTGCCGCAACAGACGGCACTTATGCCGGAGATATTCGCCCACTGGTACGCTTGTCTATCAGTGTACTGGCTCAGCGAGGCGAACGTCGTGAGCGAGGCAGTGCTGGTGGTGGCGGTCGATTTGGTTATGACTTCTTTTTGACTGAAGAGCAGGGTATCAAAGTAGCCTACCAATATGCAGATGAAGCGATTCGTATGGCGCTAGTTAACCTTGAAGCGGAAGCTGCACCAGCGGGTGCGATGCCGGTTGTATTAGGCTCAGGCTGGCCTGGTGTCCTGCTTCATGAGGCGGTAGGGCACGGGTTGGAAGGCGACTTTAACCGTAAGGAATCTTCTGTGTTTAGTGGAAAGGTTGGAGAAAAAGTGACGTCTGATCTTTGTACCATTGTTGATGATGGCACTCTAAAAGATCTACGTGGTTCTCTCAATATTGATGATGAAGGGGTTGCGGGACAATACAACACCTTGATTGAAAATGGTGTACTTAAAGGTTACATGCAGGATAAGCACAACGCACGTTTAATGGGCGTTGCGCCGACGGGTAATGGCCGACGTGAGTCTTATGCGCACCTTCCAATGCCACGTATGACCAACACCTACATGCTTCCGGGGCAGCACACGCCAGAAGAGATTATTTCAACAGTGAAGAAGGGACTGTATGCACCAAACTTTGGTGGTGGTCAGGTGGATATCACTTCCGGTAAATTCGTCTTCTCTGCTTCAGAAGCCTACTTGATTGAAGACGGTAAGATTACTCGCCCTGTAAAAGGTGCGACACTGATCGGTTCAGGTATTGAAGCGATGCAGCAAGTCTCTATGGTCGGTAATGACCTTAGTATTGACCGAGGTGTGGGTGTTTGCGGTAAAGCGGGTCAGAGCGTGCCTGTGGGAGTAGGACAACCGACATTGAAGCTGGATTCTTTGACGGTGGGCGGCACTGAGTAATAGCCTCAAGAAATATAGCTATTTATAAAGGGTTGGCGCCTACGTGCCAGCCCTTTTTTAGTTTCGTAGTTCTTATTTTAGGTTTGCTATTTTCAATGTGTGAAGAGAGATGACGTGCAGAATGGAGACATTTACTTGAAACAAGTAAGTCGTAGTTAAAAACGAAAAAAGCCAAGTCTTTCGACTTGGCTTCTTGAAAATGGCTCCCCCTGCGGGACTCAACGTGGCCGGCTAGGTCTGAGACATTGCTTTGGAACAAAGCAGGAGCGTTAGATACGAAAAAGCCTCATCGTGTGATGAGGCTTTTTCTAATATGGCTCCCCCTGCGGGACTCGAACCTGCGACATACGGATTAACAGTCCGCCGTTCTACCAACTGAACTAAGGGGGAATAATGGTGCCGACTACCGGAATCGAACTGGTGACCTACTGATTACAAGTCAGTTGCTCTACCTACTGAGCTAAGTCGGCGCCTTTTTAATCAACAAGCATTTGCTCATTGATTGAATATGGCTCCCCCTGCGGGACTCGAACCTGCGACATACGGATTAACAGTCCGCCGTTCTACCAACTGAACTAAGGGGGAATTATTCGTTTAAAGAAATGGTGCCGACTACCGGAATCGAACTGGTGACCTACTGATTACAAGTCAGTTGCTCTACCTACTGAGCTAAGTCGGCACACTGTATTCTTTAACTATTGTTCGTGCAAAGCACCAACAATTAATAAATTGTGGTGCCCGGAGGCGGAATCGAACCACCGACACGAGGATTTTCAATCCTCTGCTCTACCGACTGAGCTATCCGGGCGACGAGGTGTATTAAAAGGCTTTTCGTCTTAGAGGTCAACATTAAATTGCAAAAAAAATATCGTTTGTTGTTTTTCTATACTTAATGGGCTGTTTTTGCTCATTTCGAATAAGAAGTGTATAGCTAGCAACAGAAGTTATACTTGAGAGAGTAGGGAATAGTAGTTTTAAAGAGACAAAAAAGTATGCTCTAAAGCGTGCTTTTCACTTGTTTGACTACAGAATCTGCGCCTAAAGGAAAAGTGACCTGAGCTATTTCTAATATGGCCCTATGTTGGGACTCAACACGGGTGGCCAGCTCTGAGATATTTACTTGGAACAAGTAAGTCGCAGTTAAAAACGAAAGAAGCCAAGTCTTTCGACTTGGCTTTTTGAAAGTGGCTCCCCCTGCGGGACTCGAACCTGCGACATACGGATTAACAGTCCGCCGTTCTACCAACTGAACTAAGGGGGAATTATTTGTGTCATCTCTTCAGATAAACACCAAATAATGGTGCCTCGAGGCGGAATCGAACCACCGACACGAGGATTTTCAATCCTCTGCTCTACCGACTGAGCTATCGAGGCAAAAGAATGGTGCCGACTACCGGAATCGAACTGGTGACCTACTGATTACAAGTCAGTTGCTCTACCTACTGAGCTAAGTCGGCACACTGTATTCTTTTACTAACTGTTCGTGCTAAGCACCAACAATAACAAAATTGTGGTGCCCGGAGGCGGAATCGAACCACCGACACGAGGATTTTCAATCCTCTGCTCTACCGACTGAGCTATCCGGGCAACGGAGCGCTATTAAACGGATTTTCGGTCTTGCCGTCAACTTGTTTTTAGAAAAAAATTCAAAAAAGTGGTTGAGTGCCGATAATTTAGGCGTTTTTAGTGCTTATGATTTACCAGCGTTAAAATCCTTTTTGAATTTTGTGACTTTTTCTAAGTAACGACGAGCTTCTGCATTGGGGTGCTTTTTGGTCAGTGCCCAGTAAACCTGATTTGGTTGTAGTGAATTGAGGTCGCGCATTGCTCGTTTTCTGTCACTACGATTAAAGGTATTGAGTACTCCGCCAGTGCCACCGTTGTAAGCGGAGATCATGCTGTACTCTAGAGAAGTAGGATGACGGACATCTTTTAGGTAACGGCTTTTGAGAATGTAGAAATACGCAGTACCGGTATCGATATTATTTTCTGGGTTGAATAAGTATTCTGGAGAGGGCTGTCCGGATTTCTTTTTTACCAACTTAAATACATCGCGCCCTGCGGTTTTAGGCACCACCTGCATCAGACCGTAGGCGTTGGCCCAGCTTACTGCATACGGGTTAAAGCTACTTTCTGTTTTGATAATCGCATAAATCAGATCTTCAGGTATACCGTAACGGCGTGAAGCGCGTTGGACAATATCCGCATATTTATAGCTGCGAATTTCAAATTGTTCCTCAACCATAGGAATTTCAACGTAATAGGCTTTTTTGAAGTCGACATCTTTGACTTTGAGCTTGTTGGCGATCAGGTAATCGGCAAAACGGTTCGCTCGCCATGACCATTGAATAGGTTTGTTATCTTGATCGACGACCTGACGGTATAGGAACGGCTGACCTTCTAGCTTGATATCTTTGGAAGAGAATAAATCGACGTTTGCAGGATCATCTGGGGTTAGTAGAGTGGTAACAATCGCATTTTTAAGGTGGCCTTTTGGGTCAGTAGGCGAAACGGTTTCGATAATAATGGTGCCTTTGTCGAAATTGACTTCCGAACGACTAAGGTAATTGTCGATGTACTTTACATAGTTACTTTTACCAGCAAACTTAATTTCTCCGCGCCCCCAGCGTTTTGCAATGTTACCGGAGAAGCTGCTGATTAAGGCGTCAAGGGCTTCTGTATCCTTTTGAAATTGGCCGGGTAGCTCGGCTAGGTTCTTGGCAAAACGATTGGTGGGTTCATAGTTTACATCATAGATGTTTTCAATAAACTCACGGCTACAACCAGTGAGTATCATTGCCAGAAAAAAGTAAGCTAACTTCTTCATATTTATCCTAAAAAAATGACATCAAAGCAACGCGTTGATGTCATTCTCTCTATCCTTAACCTAAAGGGAAAACCTTATTCGCTTGGTGGCGTGTAGCCTTCGATATGGACATCTTTACCTTCAAACAGGAAGTTGACCATCTCTGTTTCAATCAATTTACGGTGCTCAGGATCCATCATGTTGAGCTTTTTCTCGTTGATCAGCATGGTTTGCTTGTGTTGCCACTCTGCCCAAGCTTGCTTAGAAATGTTGTCAAAAATACGCTTACCGAGTTCACCTGGGTACAGTTGAAAATCCAGACCTTCTGCGTCTTTTTGTAGTCGAGCACAAAATACAGTGCGGCTCATAACGACTCCTTAGAGTTAATCAATATTGAAGTTCGAAAGGCAGGCTTTCCAGTAGCTGTTTTACCGGAGCGGCCAAACCTATCTCTTCAGGTTGCGATAAGTTATACCAAAGACCTTTGCTTGCTTCCATCACCACATCGGGTTGCTTTGATAGGTCTACCAAAATTGGTGTGATATCGAGATGGTAATGACTAAAGGTGTGGCGAAAAGCAATCAACTGATCGCGACGTTGAATGTCCTTATCAAGGACACCACGTATTGTCAGTTGATGATCGAGTTGGGCTTCAGAGTGTTCTGGAAAGCAGAATAGTCCGCCCCAAATCCCCGACTGTGGGCGTTGCTCCAGCCATACATGCCCTTGGTGATGGAGCATAATGAACCAGGTTTCTTTGACTGGCTTTTCTTTTTTCGGTTTTTTGCCCGGGTAGTCGAGAGGATTGCCTTGTTTGTATGCGGCGCAAAAAGAAGACACTGGGCACAGTGTACATTTGGGCTTACTGCGAGTGCACACCATGGCCCCCATATCCATCATTGCCTGATTGTACTTATCGACATCGGTGTCGGGAGTGTGTTCTTCAGCATGCTGCCAAAGCTGATTCTCGACTTTCTTTTGCCCCGGCCAGCCCTCAACAGCAAAGCTGCGCGCCAGTGTACGTTTCACATTACCGTCTAAAATGGCGTGTGGCTGTTTATAGACAGATGACAATACAGCCGCCGCAGTAGAGCGGCCTATACCCGGTAGGGCGTTCATCTGCTCGATATCGAGAGGGAATTCGCCCTGATATTGCTCTGCCACAATCTTGGCAGCTTTATGTAAGTTACGCGCTCGTGCGTAATAGCCGAGCCCTGTCCATAGGTGAAGCACTTCATCTTGCTCTGCATTGGCGAGGTCAACAACGGTCGGAAAGCGTTCGAGAAAACGCTGGTAATAAGGAATCACGGTAGTGACCTGAGTCTGCTGAAGCATGATTTCAGACAGCCAGACGCTATACGCGGTTTTATCTTGTTGCCACGGAAGGTTTTTTCTTCCGTAGTCTTCGTACCATTCTAGGATGGCGTTAGCAAAAGGAGTCACGACTTGCTCGGTAATTTTATATTTATTGGGTTAGCTAAAATTGCACCACAGATACAGGCTAAAGTACAACTGATAAAGAGTAAGGGTTTATTCTGCGTGAAATGACCTAAAATACTTGCACCAGTGTCGATTCTTTGGATAATCACAATCCCTTTAAGTCGAGAGCAATTTTTAGACAGGCAGAATCATGAGTGAAGTGACCACTAACGAATACAATGAAGACGGTAAACTGATACGCAAAGTGCGCAGCTTTGTGCGTCGTGAAGGCCGTTTGACCAAAGGTCAGGAAAGCGCAATGAATGAATGCTGGCCGACAATGGGTATTGATTACCAAGAAAAGCTTCTTGATTGGAAAGAAGTGTTTGGTAACGATAACCCTGTGGTACTGGAAATTGGTTTCGGTATGGGTGCATCTCTGGTTGAAATGGCGAAAAATGCGCCTGAGAAAAACTTCCTTGGTATTGAAGTTCACAGCCCAGGTGTGGGCGCGTGTCTTGCTGATGCACGTGAAGCTGGCCTGACCAACTTACGAGTGATGTGTCACGATGCTGTGGAAGTGTTTGCTAAAATGATCCCAGACAGCAGCCTAGCAACACTGCAATTATTCTTCCCAGACCCATGGCACAAGAAGCGCCACCACAAGCGCCGTATTGTACAGCTCGATTTTGCTGAAATGGTGCGCCAAAAACTCTCAGTTGGTGAAGGCATCTTCCACATGGCGACAGACTGGGAAAATTACGCAGAACATATGATTGAGGTGATGAATCAAGCGCCTGGATATGAGAACATCGCCGAGGATGGTGACTTTGTTCCACGTCCGGAAGATCGTCCTCTGACCAAGTTTGAAGCACGTGGTCACCGTTTAGGTCACGGAGTGTGGGACATTAAGTTTAAGCGTGTTAGCTAAGTCACCCGCGAAATAAAAGCGAATGAGAAAGCCAACATTTTGATGTTGGCTTTTTTGACCCTACAAGAAAAATAATAAGCCTTTGAAATATAGGTAAGTAATGAAACCGACAAAAGAAATTTTAGCCGACATCCTGCAAGAGGTCAGGCCGCTTATCGGTCAGGGAAAAGTTGCCGATTATATTCCTGCGCTGGCAAAAGTTCCGGCTAACAAACTGGCAATTGCTGTCTTCACCAATAAGGGAGAAGTGATTAAAGCTGGTGACGCCGATGAACCTTTTTCCATTCAGTCCATTTCTAAAGCGTTAAGTTTAACGTTGGCAATGGGGTTGTATACCCCTGATGAGATTTGGGCTCGGGTAGGCAAGGAGCCTTCTGGTCAGGCGTTTAACTCTCTGATTCAGCTTGAAATGGAGCAGGGAATTCCACGTAACCCTTTCATTAATGCAGGAGCAATAGTCGTTGCCGATTTGCTGCAAAGCCGTCTGTCTGCACCGAGACAACGCTTGCTGGAATTTGTCCGTCAACTATCGGGCGATACTCATATCTGTTATGACAAGATAGTTGCAGCATCAGAGATGATGCACAGCGATCGGAATGCGGCGATTGCTTATCTGATGCGCTCTTTTGGCAACTTTGACAATGATGTGATCCCAGTACTGAATAACTACTTCCATGCGTGTGCCTTGAAGATGAGCTGTGTCGATTTAGCGAAAACATTCAGCTATCTGGCTAATAAAGGCACTTCAGTGCAAACAGGCAAGCCTGTGGTGACGCCTACCCAAACCAAGCAGCTTAACGCTTTGCTGGCAACATGTGGCCTGTATGATGGTGCTGGGGAGTTTGCCTACCGAGTCGGTATGCCAGGGAAATCTGGTGTTGGTGGCGGGATCATCGCTATCGTACCGGGGGAAATGACGATTGCGGTTTGGTCTCCAGAGCTGGACCCTTCAGGTAACTCTCTCGCGGGGACCAGAGCACTAGAGCTACTCGCTGAGCGAATTGGCCGCTCGATATTCTAAACTTCGCTCCGAGACAGTGGAGACAAGTTTGGAACGATGAAAAACAAAAAGGGTTGAACATGTCGTCAACCCTTTAAAATTTGTTCCAGCCTTTTATTCCTCTTCCGCCATAAACGCTTCGAGCAAATCGTTAAGGAACAGCTTTCCTTTTTCTGTGATTTGCCAATGCGTATCAGACTCGCTGAGGTATTGCATCTCTTTCGCCCAGTCGATGGTTTCTTGAATCGATTCAAAACCCAAGCCGGTGGTATCCAAGAAGTCTTGCTTTGGGCAGGCTTCCATCAAACGGAAGCGGTTCATAAAGAATTCGAAAGGGCGATCTTCGCTAGCGACATCGGCTTCATTGTCTAGGTAGGGTTTTACCATATTCTGATACGCTGCCAGATAGCCTCTCGGGTGCTTGACCTTAGTCGTACGGATGATACGTCCATCAGCGAAACTGAGTTTGCCATGCGAGCCACAGCCAATGCCGAGATAGTCGCCAAAACGCCAATAGTTGAGATTATGTTGGCATTGATATTCTGGCTTACTGTAGCCGGAGATTTCGTACTGGACGTAACCCGCTTCAGCCAGCTTTTGGTGGCCGAGTTCAAAAATGTCCCACAAGTCATCATCGTCGGGCAGAACAGGTGGCTTGTAGTGGAACATGGTATTGGGTTCAATAGTGAGCTGATACCACGAAAGATGTGGCGGGTTAAGCTCAATCGCCTTGTCCAGATCCGCGAGGGCTTGCTCTACGGTTTGATCTGGCAGACCGTGCATTAAGTCAAGATTAAAGCTGTTTAAACCAATCTTGTGAGCCAGTTTCGCGGCATTGACGGCTTCATCCTGACCATGGATACGCCCTAGACGTTCGAGTTTCTGCTGTTCGAAGCTCTGCACACCAATCGAAATTCTCGTCACACCCGCTTTGCGATACCCAGCGAAGCGCTCCGCTTCAATTGTGCCCGGATTCGCTTCCATAGTGATTTCAATCCCGTCTTTAAACGCGATTCTTTTTTCTATGCCAGCAAGTAAATCAGCGATTCCTTGCGCTGAGATGAGACTTGGCGTCCCTCCACCGATAAATATGGAGTGGAGTGTCCGTGGGTTGGTTTTAAGCTGATAACGCTCGATATCAGTATCAAGGTCCTCCAGCAGAGCAGCGATGTACTCCTGCTCTGGGATGTCGGCTTTTAACGCGTGCGAGTTAAAGTCGCAATACGGACATTTTTGTACACACCAAGGGATGTGGACATAAAGACTCAGCGCTGGTGGAATCAATTGACTCATTATTGCTGCTCAGAAAGTGTCGCAAACAACTGCTTAAGCGCTTTACCACGGTGAGAAAGTTGCTTTTTACGTGTTGGTTGAAGCTCTGCCGATGCGCAGTTATCTTCTGGAACGAAGAAAACCGGATCATAACCAAAACCATTGTCGCCCTGAGCCTCAGTCAGAATACGGCCTTCCCACTTACCGTGGCAGACTATTGGGGTTGGATCTAATTCGTGACGCATCAGCACTAACACACAATGGAAGCGTGCGGTACGTTGCTCCTGCGGCACGCCCTGCATTGCATCGAGCAGCTTTTCCAGATTTTGCTGGTCACTTGCGCCTTCTCCGGCATAACGTGCAGAGTAGATGCCCGGAGCTCCTTTTAGGAAGTCGACTTCAAGGCCTGAATCGTCGGCAATGGCAGCTAATCCAGTTTCTTTCGCTGCATGACGAGCCTTGATGATGGCGTTTTCAATAAATGTTGTGCCAGTTTCAGCAACTTCTGAGACATTAAATTCGCTTTGTGCCACAACATCGAAACCGAAATCTGCCAGCAGATCGGCCATCTCACGAACTTTGCCCTGATTACCTGTCGCTAGGACAATTTTTTGTGCATTCATAATCTTGTTTGTGCCTATATTGGTAAGGCTATTTAGCCGTTACTCTTCCACGTAAAATTTCTGGGTGAACTTTAATCTGCCCGTGCCTTTATTACCAGCATTAACGTCAATGTCGAATGTCAGATTTTCCTCTTCCGAAATAGGGAATTCAGCGAGGTAATAAATCGCAGAGCCTTCTTTAATTTCGCGGAACTCAAGTGTCTTAGTTTGGCCGATTAAGTTTTTCGCGCTGCCACTAACTTTCGCGGTTATAGCCGGTTTACCAGCCTGGTAATTGTCTAACACACTGATATTAATGATCGCTGAGTAGCCGTTTCGTTTCAGCTCATAGCTGTGCGCGACTTGCGGAGTTAGGAATGTGGAGTTAAATGCGGAGTAGTGAACTTCGACATCTTTGATCGTTTTAAACTGACCCGCCCATGTGGGTAGGGCTAAAAGACTGGCCAGCGCTAATGTGATCCATTTTTTCATTGTGCTTCCTTAAGGATTGACTACAGAGGAAAAGCAGCGCGAATCATCTTGCTTCGTGCTGGTTGTTTTACACCTGATCATACGTTTGGATCTTCATGCTGTGAAGGTTTTTAGGTGATGAATAGCGACTTAGACCAACCGTCCACGCAAAAAGGGAACGCCCTGCTGGGGCAGGTGTGGCCTTAGCGACTCCCTGAACTGATTACCGCGAGTATCACGGCAGAAGGTGTGCAATACGGCGGCATCATCGGCACGGCTATTCCGGTAGCAATGGGGTTATGGGAAACCTTCCGCAATGAGTTCATCTAGATATGGTAGAGCTGCTGCAATACCTCAATTCAATGGGACTTTCACCGTCGATGCTGCTTATTGTCGCTATATTTTGGAGGCACAATGAACGCATCATACGACTGGAAACAAAAGTGTTTTAAAGAAAAAGCCCGCTTCAAGAGCGCAACGTAGTTCACTTAAGAGGAGCTGCGTAGCGATTAACAGGGTATCGGGTCTTTGATATTTTTACCGCCCTAGGCCGATTTGGCTTAGGGCGTTTGTCTATAAAGAGGATAGATAAATCTCCTCGAAGGCTCTTTAAGCGTTT
>NZ_JAKEUT010000014.1:0-78016 GCF_022398025.1 Vibrio sp. Isolate25 | reverse complement strand
GCCGCCAGCGTTCAATCTGAGCCATGATCAAACTCTTCAATTTAAGATTTTGTCGGCTCAATGAATACTGAACATTACATAAAGTAATGTTTGAATTGACTGTGCTGAATCCGAAGATTCAATGGTCACTTCGTTTCATTGAAACCTAATTTGAAACCCCTCTTTATTCAGAGAAATTTCTAATTGGATTATCATCAACGAGTGCCCACACAGATTGATAGGTTTATATTGTTAAAGAGCTTTCGTTTTAAGTCTTACTCAAAACGGACGGCCATTTTAGCGAGATAAAGTTTAGTGTCAACCACTTTTTTCAAACTTTATTCAAGCGTTTCCACTTGGCTAATTGACCTTGCTAACTGGCCTAACATTTCTGTTGAAGCGTTGCCGTGTCAGCGAGGGGGCATTATAGAGATAGAGATTATCTTGGCAACTCTTTTTCTCGATTTTTCTGTGTTTTTTTACCTTTCGGTGAAACCTTAACCTCTAATGACCAAATTTCACCTTTATATTCACAAATTACTAAACTTTTGAGCAAATAATGTAACTTTTTCCCAGTTGGTGTATTCAACTTCCTTGCTGGTATTCGTCTCTCCTCCAGTCATATTCATAATGAACTTAATCATCATTTTATCGAACCAGTTATAACGAGGGTAATAGAGCGCACCGGCAAACACACCAATTAACTCCGGCTTCCAAGGAGACTTGATCAAGAATTTGCGAATATATGCGCTACCTTCAGGAGTATCTTTCCCTTGGTCTTCCTTCCTCGCAGTCAAATTAACGCAAAAGAAAGCAACCTTACTCGACTCTAACTCTTGCCTATATTGCTCTATAAACTGATAAAGCCGCTTATTTAAATGACCATATCGGATTGATGCGCCAATCAAAACCTTGTCATACAATTCAAAATTAATGTTTTCAGCACTGTGTAAATCCAGCGTTTCCACATCAAATTGTGAAAGCTCTTGCTCTATATAACGAAGGATCTTTTTGGTTTGCCCTTCACGGGAAGAATAAAGAAATAGTGCTTTGGTCACATAAGCTCCTTAACTGCGCCAAAATGTTGGAGTGAGTAGAATCAGTAAAGTGAATATCTCAAGACGCCCAAACAGCATAGAGACAATTAATACCCATTTGGCTTTATCGTTAACATCACCGAAATGCAATGCCACTTCTCCTAAACCTGGGCCAAGGTTATTGAGCGTAGCTGCCACTGCAGAAAAGGCACTTAACTCATCCATACCTGTCGCGATTAATCCCAGCATGCATACCACAAACACCAAAGCGTAAGCAGAAAAGAACCCCCATACAGCATCGACTACACGTTGAGAGAGTGCAGTTCCACCTACTTTGATCGTGTAGACCGCTCTTGGATGTACCAAACGTTTTAGCTCGCGCGCACCTTGCAAAGTGAGTAATAAAATACGAATAACTTTCATCCCTCCCCCCGTTGAACCGGCACAGCCTCCGATAAAGGAAGAAAATAGCAAAAGTACGGGTAAGAAAAGCGGCCACTCGGAGAACCCTGTGGTCGTAAAGCCAGCCGTAGTAGAAATTGAAACGGTCTGAAATAACGCCTGATCAAAAGCATCATAGACAGAGTTATAAGAGTGATGATTAAGCAGAATCAGAAAGCACACTACAAATAACAGTGCCTGAATGAAGATAAAAGCTCGGAACTCCGGATCTTTCCAATAGTATTTAGGATGAACACCACCGGATGCAAACGCAGCAAAGTGCAAAGAATAGTTACACGCAGAAATGAGTAAGAACACCACGGTAATCATGTTAATCGCGTAGCTATCAAAGTAGCCCATGCTGGCGTCATGCGTTGAAAAACCACCAATTGCGATAGTGGAAAAACTATGACCTATCGCGTCAAACGGAGTCATGCCCGCTAACCAGAATGCCAAGGCACACGCAATCGTTAAGCTCAAATAGATGTACCACAGCGCTTTTGCGGTTTCAGCAATCCTAGGCGTCATCTTACTGTCTTTGACTGGACCTGGAATCTCCGCGCGGTACAACTGCATGCCACCAATACCTAGTACAGGCAGAATTGCCACAGCAAGTACGATGATCCCCATTCCACCGAACCACTGTAGAAACTGACGATAAAACAATAGTGCCTTGGGAAGCTCATCAAGACCAACAATCACCGTTGCTCCTGTAGTCGTCAGCGCAGAAAAAGATTCAAAAAAAGCGTCAGTCACTGACACATTAGGATTATCAGAAAGCAAGAAAGGAATCGAACCCGCACTACCAATAACCGTCCAAAACAATACAACAATCAAAAAACCGTCTCTGGCTTTGAGTTCATGTTTATGACGGCGATTTGGCCACCAGCAGATAGCGCCACAGATGAGCAGAACAAAGAAAGTCGTAACAAAAGGCACACCAGCACCGTCACGATAAATCAACGCGACCAGCGCAGGCGCTAGCATTGAGACACTAAAAAGAGCGAGCAATAGCCCGACAATACGAATTATTGAACGAAACTGCATGAACTGATGATTACTGAAGCTGAGCTTCCGACTTCCTGATTATCTTTATTTTCCGTCTAAAGAGGTAACCAAAGCCTTGGCTCCACTTTTGTTGATTATGGTTTGGGTAAAGTCACTTACATAGCGAAGTTCAATTTCCACGACCATCTTTACTTGTTCACTATAGTCAGTCTCCACTTCTTGCGCGCTAAATTGCGGCAGTAAAGCCTGAACAATAGTAATAAAGCCATAGTCTAACTCCACTAATAGCTTTGTGGTTATTTTTTTCTCAATTGTTTGAAGCAACTTGAGTGCCTGCTGAACACCACCACCATACGCTTTGACTAAGCCACCAGTACCAAGTTTTATTCCACCAGAGTATCGAGTCACTACAGCCGAAATCTCACCCACTCCGGAACCTGATAGTTGAGCTAAGATGGGTTTGCCTGCCGTGCCAGAAGGTTCACCATCATCACTAAACCCCCATTTCATTGAATCTTCAGGTCGACCTGCGACAAACCCCCAGCAGTTGTGTCTGGCACCTGAATGTTGTGCTTTAACCTGCTCAACAAACGCCTTGGCAGCTTCGACAGATGGAGTATGCGCTAGCTGGGTAATAAAGACACTTTTCTTAATTTCTTCTTCGAATAGAGCAAGTTGAGCGGGGATAAGATAGGGCAGTTCGTTCATGGCATTACGTCACTTTTCATTATCTGACCAGTCTACCATGAAACCCAATTAGCGCGCTTAAAAGATCAGCGGCAGTGCACAATGTTAAACACTTGTTTAAAAAATGTATTGAATTTAATTTTAGCTGAGTCCAAACTAAAACCACTGGTCTAACCAGAATAAAAATAAAGCGACATTTCTATATGCCGACCACAAGACTGAGGTCGGTGTACGCGCAATCCCAAGATTGTATGTCATGGAGATAGATAATGATTTACCAAGCCGAAACCCTACAGGTAAAGGAATTACACGACGGTATCGCTGAGCTCAGTTTCTGCTCACCCAATTCTGTCAACAAGCTCGACCTCGCCACTCTTGAATCACTCGATAAAGCACTCGATGCTCTGAATGCCCATCAAGGCCTCAAGGGTCTGCTGCTGACATCAGATAAAGACGCTTTTATCGTTGGCGCAGATATCACTGAGTTTTTAAGCCTGTTTGCCAAAGAAGAAGCCGAACTCGATAAGTGGCTGCAGTTTGCTAACAGCATCTTCAATAAACTTGAAGACTTGCCTGTCCCCACACTTTCCGTGCTGAAAGGCCATACTCTTGGCGGTGGATGTGAGTGCGTACTTGCTACCGACATGCGCATTGGTGACAAAACCACCAGTATTGGCTTACCAGAAACTAAACTCGGAATCATGCCTGGCTTTGGCGGCTGTGTACGCCTGCCCCGCGTCATTGGTGCTGACAGTGCAATGGAAATCATCACGCAAGGTAAAGCTTGCCGCGCAGATGAAGCACTGAAAATTGGCTTACTTGATGCTGTGGTTGACAGTGAGTCATTGTATGAATCTGCGCTAGCAACGCTCACACAAGCGATTAATGAGAAGCTTGATTGGCAGCAGCGCCGTAAACAAAAAACCTCTGCACTTACACTGAGTAAGTTAGAAGCGATGATGAGCTTCACGATGGCGAAAGGCCTAGTGGCACAAAAAGCAGGCCCACATTACCCTGCGCCAATGAAAGCGGTCATCGCCATCGAGGAAGGTTCACGCTTTGCACGTAACGAAGCCCTAGATATTGAACGTAAGTACTTCATCAAACTGGCTAAGTCCGAAGAAGCGAAAGCATTGGTTGGCCTTTTCCTTAACGACCAGTACATCAAGGGTATTGCCAAGAAAGCGGCAAAACATGCCAACAAACAGACTGCACGCGCAGCCGTGCTCGGCGCGGGCATTATGGGTGGCGGTATTGCTTACCAGTCTGCTCTGAAAGGCGTGCCGGTCATGATGAAAGACATCGCTCAGGCATCTTTGGATCTCGGTATGACAGAAGCATCCAAGCTGCTTAATAAGCGCTTGTCACGCGGCCGTATCGATGGATTTAAGATGGCAGGTATTCTGGCATCAATTACTCCTAGCCTGCATTACGCGGGGATTGAAAATTCGGATGTGATTGTTGAAGCCGTGGTAGAAAACCCGAAAGTAAAAGCCGCGGTATTGAGTGAAGTAGAACAGCAGGTCAGCGAAGATACTGTTATCACTTCCAATACTTCAACGATCCCAATTAACTTGTTGGCCAAGTCACTGCAGCGCCCAGAAAATTTCTGTGGTATGCACTTCTTCAACCCTGTACATCGTATGCCTCTCGTTGAGATCATCCGAGGTGAGCACACCTCCGATGAAACCATCAATCGCGTTGTTGCTTACGCCGCTAAGATGGGTAAATCACCCATCGTGGTTAATGACTGCCCAGGCTTCTTCGTTAACCGCGTACTCTTCCCGTACTTTGGCGGTTTCAGCATGCTACTTCGTGATGGCGCGGACTTTACTAAAGTCGACAAAATCATGGAGCGCCAGTTTGGTTGGCCAATGGGCCCAGCTTACCTTCTAGATGTAGTGGGTATTGATACTGCTCACCATGCCCAAGCGGTGATGGCACAAGGCTTCCCTGAACGCATGGGTAAGTCAGATCGCGATGCGATTGATGCTCTGTTCGACGCCAATAAATACGGACAGAAGAATGGCAGCGGTTTCTACAGCTACAGCGTAGATAAGCGCGGTAAACCGAAGAAAGCCTTCACCGACGAAATTCTACCTATCCTGTCGGAAGTCTGTAGCCAAACTCAAGAGTTCGATGACCAAACCATCATTCAACGTATGATGATTCCTATGATCAACGAAGTAGTACTTTGCCTACAAGAAAACATTATTGCCTCTCCACAAGAAGCCGATATGGCATTAGTGTACGGCTTAGGCTTCCCTCCATTCCGCGGCGGGGTGTTCCGTTACTTAGATAGTGTGGGCATCGCTGAATATATCGCGATGGCAGAACAGTACCAAACGCTCGGTGCTATGTATCAGGTTCCACAAATGCTGATTGATATGGCTGCTAAAGGTGAAACCTTCTACGGCACTCAGCAACAAGGTTCTATCTAAGGAGATTCCCACATGGCTTTACAAACAAGAAACGTCGTTATCGTAGATTGTCTACGTACACCTATGGGTCGCTCTAAAGGTGGTGCATTCCGACATACTCGTGCTGAGGACCTATCAGCACACTTAATGAAAGGCATCCTAGCGCGTAACCCTCAGGTTAATCCAAGTGAGATTGAAGATATTTACTGGGGCTGTGTTCAGCAAACCCTAGAGCAAGGCTTCAACGTAGCACGTAATGCTGCCCTACTGGCAGGCCTGCCGATTGAAATTGGCGCGGTGACGGTTAACCGTTTATGTGGTTCCTCGATGCAGGCGCTACATGACGGTACTCGCGCTATCATGACAGGTGACGCTGAGATCTGTCTAATTGGTGGTGTTGAGCACATGGGCCACGTACCAATGAACCATGGGGTAGATTTCCACCCAGGCATGTCTAAACATGTCGCCAAAGCAGCAGGCATGATGGGTCTGACAGCCGAAATGCTGGGTAAGCTGCACGGCATCAGCCGTGAGCAGCAAGACGAATTTGCCGCACGCTCTCATGCTCGCGCTCACGCTGCTACGTTGGAAGGTCGCTTTAAGAATGAAATCTTACCGACTGAAGGTCATGCAGCGGACGGTACCTTATTCACTCTTGACCATGACGAAGTCATTCGTCCAGAGACTTCTGTAGAAGGCCTGTCTCAGTTACGTCCAGTATTTGACCCTGCAAATGGTACAGTCACAGCAGGTACGTCATCGGCGCTTTCAGACGGCGCGTCTGCAATGCTGATCATGAGTGAAGACAAAGCAAACGAACTCGGTTTAACCATTCGTGCCCGTATCAAAGGTATGGCGATTGCGGGCTGTGATCCTTCTATCATGGGCTATGGCCCAGTACCTGCGACGCAAAAAGCACTAAAACGTGCTGGCCTGTCCATTGAAGATATGGATGTGATTGAGCTTAATGAAGCTTTTGCTGCACAATCTCTACCGTGTGCAAAAGACTTAGGCTTGTTGGAAGTGATGGACGAGAAGGTTAACCTGAATGGCGGTGCAATTGCACTAGGCCATCCGCTAGGCTGTTCTGGCTCACGCATCTCAACCACACTGATCAATCTAATGGAATCGAAAGACGCAAAATACGGTCTCGCGACTATGTGTATTGGTTTAGGTCAAGGTATTGCAACGGTATTCGAACGTCCGTAAAGTGCCGTTCGTAAGAAAAGCAAAGCGCCAGTAAGAACTGGCGCTTTTTGATCCCCTCATCTTGCTTGCAACCAGTCTTGATATAACTGCTCACTGGATCCTAGGTAGTCGACCATCCATTGAATCATCTTATGATTTTCATCTTTGCGCCACACTAAGCAGCAATGGCTCAAAGGTTTCTCTTCAGGAAGAATTTTTTCCACCAGCAACCCTTCAGCAATCAAAGGGCGCGCAATATGCCGAGGCATATAACCCACCCCCACACCGTTTTTTAGGCACTCTATCGCACTGTACCAGTTGGGTAGCAACAATCTGCGCTGCTTGGGATAATGCACTGTGTGTCTCTTGGGTAATAAATTGGAAGTATCATCTAAGCAGATTGCAGGATACTGACTGACGTACTCTTCACTTAATGCCTGCTGTTTCACACACGGATGGCTGGGAGACATGACAAACGCCCAATCTAAAATACCCATTTCACGAACTTCAAAATCTCCTCCAACGGGAATCGCTGCTGTCGCACCGATAACGATATCAGCGCGACCTTGTGAAATCGCTTCCCAAGAACCATTAAACACTTCCATATTGATTTGTAATTCAGCGTAAGGAAAAGTCCGATAGAAATCTTCAATGAGAGGTTTGAGTCGCTCAAGCTTCACCACATTATCCAACGTGATCTTGAGCGTTTTCTGCCAACCATGGGCGGCGCGTCTCGTTTGCGCTTTCACTTCTTCCATCTGACGTAACATAGCTCTGGCTTGCTCCAAAAACAGTTCTCCAGCCGCTGTCAGTTCTACTTTTCTTGGAAGACGACGAAATAACACCACATCCAGCTCTTGCTCTATTTGACGAATACTATAACTAATCGCAGACGGCACCTTATGCAGATCTTCCGCTGCCGCAGTGAAACTGCCCAACCGAGCAACAGTGTCCACCAGCTCTAACGATGTTTGCGAAAACACACCCACAACAATACCTTTCAAAAAATTTGATTAATAACTGTAAATTTTAGCGTTTCAATTTCATGAATATGAAAAATAGAATAGCAAAGTTAATAAAAAGGTTGGCGCCAACTTATAACAATCCGTGAATTTTTTTGAATGGAAAGATGATGAAAATCTCTAAATTACAACTTTTTTATTTAGCCTCGTTATCAATGCTAGGTTTTATTGCCACAGATATGTACTTACCTGCTTTCAAGGTCATGGAAAATGACTTCGCCACAGGTCCAGAACAAATCGCATTATCGCTGACCGTCTTTTTAGTCGGTATGGCAATGGGTCAGCTACTCTGGGGGCTGGCCTCTGATAAATTTGGCCACCGTAATACTCTTGCCGTAGGTTTAGGTTTATTTACTTTGGCATCTTTTGGTCTCGCCTTCAGCGATCAAGTCTGGCAATTACTGACACTTCGCTTCGTTCAGGCCATCGGCGTCTGCGCTCCCGCTGTGATTTGGCAAGCCATGGTTATCAAGCGTTATTCCAGCAGCAGCCAACAAATCTTTGCCACCATCATGCCCTTAGTCGCACTCTCTCCCGCGTTAGCCCCCCAACTGGGTGTTGTACTGGCAGATAACTTTGGTTGGCACAGTATTTTTGTCACTCTGACCTTAATGGGGCTATTTTTGGCAGTGACAACAATGGCACAAAGCCAGGAGAAGGCACCAGCCAAACAAACAAGCATAGGTTCAGACATCAAAGCGCTAGTAGGCTCAAAGACTTATTTGGGCAACGTCATGATGTTTGCTACCGCATCAGCGGCCTTCTTTGCTTACTTAACTGGGATGCCAGAAATCATGGCTCAGCTTGGTTACGAAGCCAAAGATATCGGTCTAAGTTTTATTCCACAGACGATCGCCTTTATGGCTGGTGGTTACCTAGGGAAAAAAGGGGTCACCAAATTTGGTGACGAAAAAGTACTGCGCCAGTTGATTGGTTTATTCAGTGTCGCTTCACTACTGGTGTTTATCGCCTCACAATGGCAGCTAACGTCTATCTGGCCGATTCTTGCACCCTTCTGTTTAATTGCGGTTGCGAACGGTGCACTTTACCCGATTGTCGTCAACCGCGCATTGGCCAGCGCTAAGCAGAGCCCAGCCACTGCAGCAGGACTGCAAAACAGTTTGCAGATCTGCATCAGCAGTCTCGCCAGTGCATTAGTCGCGGCGATGGCTAGCCAAGCTCAAGTCATTACAGGTGTCACTATTCTGATCTGTATGGGTGGGTTGTGGATAGGATTTGTTGTCTCTAATCGTCAATTGTCTGAGCACTTTACAACTCCAGATAATTCACGAGTGGTAAGTGACGAATAAACGATAAAAAGAGCCGCACAATGCGGCTCTTTCCTATTCAAAGCACTTACATGCTTGTAAGTCCCCATTTTTCAGCGGTTTTCTTAAAGAAGCCCTGAGTTTTTTTCAGCTCCACCCAATGGTTAATGTAATTAATCCATACCTGATCATCCTGAGGCAGCAACATCGCAATCGGTGTCGGTTTACGTGGCTGTTTTACAGGGACAATCGCAAGCTGTTTAAATTTCTCCACCAGTGTTGCAGCTTCAACATTGGAGGTGACTGAAACATCTGCACGACGAGCCAATAACTCTTGGAAATCGCGAGCGGGCGCTTCAATGACGATGTGCTTCGCGGAAGGGAAAAACTCTTTGACCATCTTTTCTTGGACCGTACCTAACGTTGCGGCCACTTTCACATCCTCTTTATTGAAATCGCTCCAATCCGAGAATTTTTGCAGATCTTTTTTCTGTACGACGGGTACAAACGCCAAGTAGAAATAAGGTTGACTATAACCTGCCACTTTCGCACGTGACATATTCAATGATGCACTGCCCGTAATGTCATACTTGTTTGCTGTAATACCATTGACCAAGGTTTTCCAGTCTGTCGCCACGTATTCTATTTTCACACCTAAGTCTTTAGCCAGTTCAGTGGTAACATCAATGTCAAAACCACGATAGCTGTTCGTTGCTGGGTCTTTCATCGTCATCGGATTCCAGTCCCCAGTCGTCCCTACTCGTAATACTCCGCTGTCGAGAATATCATCAAGTCGGCTAGTGTCAGCCGCCGATTGCCCAATCGATAAAATACACAGTCCGAGTGCGAGGATGAACTTGTTCATTTAATCTTCCTTAAAGTTATTACGCTCTGTGATTGTTCACTGCTAACATAGCAGCAACAAAGCTATTTTTTTAGACAATACAGGATGTAATGTGACCTATCGTTATTTCTGGCTGGCAACACTTCTGCTCCTTACTGGTTGTAGTGACTACCAATGGGGCTGGTATGTGCTCGATCCTGCGACAGAGCAAGGCCAAACCAATCTGAAGTTTCTCAGTGCAGGGTTTTACGACACGATCACGATTTCTTTATTGAGCATGGCTCTCGCCATGTTAATTGGCTTGATGGTTGCTCTGCCCTCATTATCGAGCTCAACATGGCTAAATGGCTTTAACCGGGTTTATGTTGAAGTGATTCGCTCAATTCCTGTGCTTGTTCTGCTGCTGTGGGTCTACTACGGCCTACCAACACTATTGGACATCTCCCTCGATCACTTCTGGGCAGGTGTCATCGCTCTTACCATTGCCGAAAGTGCTTTTATGGCGGAAGTGTTCCGTGGCGGTATTCAGTCCATTGCCAAAGGACAGCATGAAGCAGCTGAGTCACTTGGCCTGAACTATTGGCAAAAGATGCGCTTAGTGATCCTTCCACAAGCATTTAGGCAAATCCTACCACCACTCGGCAACCAATTTGTCTATATCCTAAAAATGAGTTCACTGGTCAGTGTGATTGGCTTGAGTGACTTAACAAGGCGGGCTAATGAGTTGGTAGTTAATGAGTACTTACCACTCGAGATCTATACCTTCTTGGTGCTGGAATATCTGGTATTGATTCTACTGGTATCACAAGCTGTCCGGTGGTTGGAGCAACGAATAGCGATCCCAAGCAACTGAATACAAAAACGCCGCCCTAAGGCGGCGATCCTTTAATTACTTTGGACTACTTCTTCTTGACGGGACGCTGCCAGCCTGTGATTTTGCGCTCTTTCACGCGGGTAATCACTAACTCTCCTTCAGCGACATCTTTGGTTAATGTGGTTCCCGCTCCAACTGTCGCACCGTCAGCGATGCTTACTGGCGCTACTAGTTGGCTGTCAGAACCAACAAATACATCATTACCGATAACCGTCTTAAATTTATTTGCGCCATCATAGTTACAGGTGATCGTGCCTGCGCCGATGTTTGTGCGTTGACCAATTTCCGCATCACCTAAATAGGTCAGGTGATTCGCTTTAGAGCCCTCGCCAATACGCGTATTCTTCACTTCAACGAAGTTGCCTACGTGAGAGTCATTACGCATCTCAGCCCCCGGGCGTAAGCGAGTGAACGGGCCAACCGTACAGTCTTCACCCACCGTTGCACCTTCAATCACGCTGTAAGGACGAATGACGGAATTATCATCAATTTCACAGTCTTTTAGCACGCTACCTGTGCCAATGATCACATTATCACCTAAGGTGACTTTGCCTTCAATGATCACGTTGGTATCGATCTCACAATCCATTCCGCATTGCAGTTCACCACGTAGATCAAAACGAGCAGGATCACGTAGCATAACGCCTTGCTCTAACAGCTTTTGTGCTTGCATTGATTGGAAAGCACGCTCTAAGCGAGCGAGTTGAGCACGGTCGTTAACGCCTTCCACTTCAATCGGATTTACTGGATGCACAGCTTCTACAGCACGACCTTCGTCGTGAGCCGCAGCAATGACATCCGTCAGATAATACTCACCTTGGGCATTATTGTTATTTAGACCAGATAGCCAACGTTTCAGATCACCACCTATCGCGACCATTACACCAGTATTGATCTCTTTAATCAGCTTCTGCTCTTCAGTCGCGTCTTTCTGTTCGACGATAGCTACTACAGGGCCATTCTTACGTACGATACGTCCATATCCCATAGGGTTATCCAGTACGACCGTCAGCAGCGCGATACCACCTGTAGGCTGCGCATCCAATAGGCTTTCGATTGTCTCTTCTGAGATCAGTGGTACATCACCATAGAGCACTAAGATCTTTTCATCATCCTCAAATTGACAAGAGGCTTGATCCACAGCATGACCTGTACCTAATTGATCCGCCTGCAGCACCCAGTTGACTGACTCTTCCGCCAACTCTTTCTGCATCTGGTCGCCACCATGGCCGTACACCAAATGAATATTTTGCGCACCTAAACTGGCACATGTATCAATCACATGCTTTGCCATAGGTTTGCCCGCCAAGGTATGCAGTACTTTGGGCTTGTTCGAGTACATGCGAGTCCCTTTACCCGCTGCGAGGATCACCGCGCTAAATTTCATTCAGTAACCTTTAAATGTGCTGTTTTTAAACTGAGGGGTATTCTAGACACTTATCCAAGATTAGTTAATTGCTCTGGAAAAATTTCTATTAAAAATTAAGCAAAAAGGCGGTCATAAGACCGCCTTTATCATTTTTAAAACACCGTAATAGGATTAACGGCGTTTCTTTGTCAGCTCGATAACACGTAGCTGAGCAATGGCTTTCGCCAGCTCACTGGCCGCTTGAGCGAAGTCCATATCGCCGTGCTGATTCTGGATACTCTCCTCAGCGCGACGCTTGGCTTCTTCTGCCTTCGCTGCGTCTAGCTCTTCACCACGGATAGCAGTATCAGCCAGTACAGTCGCTGTACCTGGCTGAACTTCCACCATACCACCAGAAACATAAATGATTTCTTCGTGGCCGTGCTGTTTCACAATACGCACCATACCAGGCTTGATAGCGGTCAGTAACGGAGTGTGGCCGTGGAAAATACCCAGCTCACCTTCGCTACCGGTCACCTGAAACGTTTCAACGCGACCAGAGAAGATTTTCTTCTCAGCGCTTACTACGTCTAGGTGAAAGGTTATTGGTGCCATATCGCCTCCTAGTTAGCCTTATAGCTTCTTCGCATTCTCGATAGCATCGTCAATTGCACCACAGTACATGAACGCTTGCTCTGGAATGTCGTCGTAATCACCAGCTAGTAGACCTTTGAAGCCACGTAGAGTCTCTTTAAGAGGTACGTAGATGCCTGGGTCACCAGTGAATACTTCCGCTACGTGGTAAGGCTGAGTTAGGAAACGCTCAATCTTACGTGCACGAGATACAACTTGCTTATCTTCTTCAGATAGCTCGTCCATACCTAGGATCGCGATGATGTCTTTCAGCTCTTTGTAACGCTGTAGAGTAGACTGAACGCCACGCGCAATGTCGTAGTGCTCCTGACCTACCACTAGCGGGTCTAGCTGACGAGACGTTGAATCCAGTGGGTCGATCGCTGGGTATAGACCCATCGCTGCGATGTTACGGTTAAGTACAACCGTTGCATCTAAATGCGCGAACGTGGTTGCTGGAGAAGGGTCAGTCAAGTCATCCGCTGGTACATATACCGCCTGTACAGACGTGATAGAACCTTGCTTAGTTGACGTGATACGCTCCTGTAGTACACCCATCTCTTCTGCCAGTGTAGGCTGGTAACCTACTGCAGAAGGCATACGACCAAGCAGTGCTGATACTTCCGTACCTGCTAGCGTGTAACGGTAGATGTTATCAACGAACAGTAGAACGTCACGACCTTCATCACGGAAACGCTCAGCCATTGTTAGACCAGTTAGTGCAACACGTAGACGGTTACCTGGTGGCTCGTTCATCTGACCGTAAACCATTGCTACTTTTGATTCTTCAGGCTTCTCAACGTTTACAACGCCCGCTTCCTGCATCTCAAAGTAGAAGTCGTTACCTTCACGAGTACGCTCACCAACACCAGCGAATACTGACAGACCTGAGTGCTGTAGCGCGATGTTGTTGATAAGTTCCATCATGTTAACGGTCTTACCTACACCTGCACCACCGAATAGACCGATTTTACCACCCTTAGCGAATGGACAAACTAGGTCGATTACTTTAACACCAGTCTCTAGTAGAGCGGTTTCGTTTGATTGCTCTTCGTAGCTTGGTGCTTCACGGTGAATAGAGTAAGACTCTTCTGCACCGATTTCACCACGCTCGTCAATTGCGTCACCTAGAACGTTCATGATACGACCTAGGGTCTTAGTACCTACTGGTACTGAAATTGGAGCGCCAGTATTTACCACTTCCACTCCACGACGTAAACCATCAGAGCTACCCATTACGATACAACGAACTACGCCACCGCCTAGCTGTTGTTGAACTTCAAGAACTAGACGCTCTTTTGAGTCCGTTACGTTTAGAGCGTCATATACACTAGGTACTTCGCTCTGTGGGAACTCTACGTCGACTACCGCACCGATGATCTGTACGATCTTACCTGTAGCCATCGTTAATCCTCTAAACTATTTCGTTTTACCTAAGCTTAAACCGCTGCAGCACCACCAACGATTTCCGATAGTTCTTGTGTAATCGCAGCCTGACGGGCTTTGTTATACACAAGCTCTAGATCTTCAATCAAGTTGGTCGCATTATCAGTTGCAGCTTTCATCGCAATCATTCGAGCCGCTTGCTCACAAGCAAGGTTCTCAACCACACCTTGGTAGACCTGAGACTCTACGTAGCGCACTAACAGTGCATCAAGCAGAGGTTGTGGCTCAGGTTCATAGATGTAGTCCCATGAATGCTCACGCTGCATCTCTTCGCTGTCCGATTTAGGCAAAGGTAGCAATTGATCGATCGTTGGTTGCTGAACCATAGTGTTAACAAACTTGTTGAACACTACATACAGACGGTCCAGTTCACCTTCATCGTATTTCTTCAGCATTACGCTTACAGAACCGATTAGGTCTTCAAGGCTAGGGCTATCGCCCAGACCAGAAACCTGCGCAGCGACTTTAGCGCCACTGTTGTTGAAAAAGGCTGTTGCTTTCGAACCGACGACTGCCAGTTCAACCTCAGCACCTTTCTCTTTCCAAGCTTGCATGTCTGTTACAGCTTTCTTGAACACGTTAATGTTCAAGCCGCCACACAAGCCGCGGTCTGTAGAAACGATGATGTAACCAACTCGCTTCGCTTCACGCTCTTCTAGGTACGGATGACGGTACTCTAAATTTGCGTTTGCCACGTGACCGATCACTTTACGCATTGTTTCAGCGTATGGACGAGAAGCTTCCATTGCATCTTGAGAACGACGCATTTTTGAAGCTGCTACCATTTCCATCGCTTTCGTAATTTTCTGAGTGCTTTTCACACTACCGATTTTATTACGTATCTCTTTTGCGCCGGCCATCGTTACTCTCCATTAGTTGGTGGCATTACTGCCACCGACCTATTACCAAGTTTGGGTTGCCACGAAATCATCAACCAGCTTCTTAAGCTGAGCTTCGATTTCATCGTTGTACGCACCCGTCTTGTCGATCTCAGACGCTAGTTCAGCGTATTGACCGCGAGCATACGATAGTAGAGCCGCTTCGAAATCTAGCAGTTTGCTTAGTTCAACATCTGCTAAATAGCCGCGCTCTGCCGCGAAGATCACTAGTGCTTGGTCAAAAACAGACATTGGAGCGTACTGCTTCTGCTTCATTAGTTCTGTTACTTTCTGACCATGGTCTAGCTGTTTCTTCGTTGCTTCATCAAGATCAGACGAGAACTGAGCAAATGCTGCAAGTTCACGGTACTGAGCAAGAGCAGTACGAATACCGCCAGAGAGCTTCTTGATGATTTTCGTCTGAGCTGAACCACCTACACGTGATACCGAGATACCTGGGTCAACCGCTGGACGAACACCTGCGTTGAATAGCTCAGTTTGTAGGAAGATCTGACCATCGGTAATCGAGATTACGTTAGTCGGTACGAATGCTGAAACGTCACCAGCTTGAGTTTCGATGATAGGAAGAGCAGTCAAAGAGCCCGTCTTACCTTTCACTTCACCATTAGTGAACTTCTCTACGTATTCTGCATTTACACGAGCAGCACGCTCTAGTAGACGCGAGTGAAGGTAGAAAACATCACCAGGGAACGCCTCACGGCCAGGTGGACGTTTTAGTAGTAGAGAGATCTGACGGTAAGCTACTGCCTGTTTAGATAGATCATCATAAACAATCAGTGCGTCTTCGCCGCGATCACGGAAGTATTCACCCATCGCACAACCTGCGTATGGCGCTAAGTATTGTAGCGCTGCAGATTCAGAAGCTGATGCAACAACAACAATAGTGTTAGCTAGCGCGCCATGTTCTTCCAGTTTGCGTACTACGTTAGCAATAGTCGATGCTTTCTGACCGATAGCTACGTAGATAGAGAAAATACCAGAGTTTTTCTGGTTAATGATTGCATCGATCGCCATCGCTGTTTTACCAGTCTGGCGGTCACCGATCACAAGCTCACGCTGACCACGACCGATTGGGATCATAGAGTCAACAGATTTGTAACCAGTTTGCACAGGCTGATCAACCGACTGACGGTCGATTACACCCGGTGCAATCACTTCTACAGGTGAAGTCAGTTTGGCTTCAATAGGACCTTTACCATCAATAGGCTCACCTAGCGTGTTTACTACGCGACCTAGTAGTTCTGGACCAACTGGTACTTCAAGAATACGACCAGTACCTGTAACTTTCATGCCTTCCTTAAGGTCAGCATATGGGCCCATTACAACTGCACCAACCGAGTCACGCTCAAGGTTAAGTGCTAGTGCATAACGGCCACCCGGTAATTCAATCATTTCACCTTGCATCACGTCCGCTAGGCCGTGGATGCGGATGATACCATCGCTTACCGATACGATAGTACCCTCATTGCGAGCTTCACTAACAACTTCGAAAGATTCGATACGCTGTTTGATTAGATCGCTGATTTCCGTGGAATTAAGTTGCATGCTCCAATCCCCATTAAGACTGCAATGCATCGCTCAGGCGGTTCAAACGTCCACGCGCTGAGTCATCGATGACTAAGTCTCCGGCTCGAATAATCACCCCACCAAGTAGGGCCTCATCTACACTGCAATTCAGCTTAACTTTGCGCTCAAGACGCTGCTCAAGTTTGCTGCTGATACCTGCAAGCTGTTCATCAGAAAGGTCAGTAGCGGAAATCACTTCCACATCCACTTCTTTCTCATGCTCTTTTTTCAGAGCAAAGAACTGTTCACAAACATCAGGAAGGGCCGCTAATCGACCATTCTCCGCCATTACCTTCAGAAGGTTTTGGCCATGAGCATCAACTTGTTCGCCGCAAACTGCTACAAATACTTCTGCGAGTTTGTCCGCAGAAACTGACCCCGTTAAGAGTTCGTGCATTTGTTCGTTTTTAGCGACTTCAGCAGCAAAAGAAAGCATTTGACCCCATTGGTCCAACGCGCCTTTTTCTACTGCAAAGTCGAAGGCTGCTTTAGCATAGGGGCGTGCGATAGTAGTCAAATCAGACATAGGCGCCCCCAGACTTAAAGTTTTGCAGTAATGTTGTCGAGAATATCTTTGTGCGCATCTTTATCGATGGAACGCTCAATGATCTTCTCAGCACCAGCTACAGCCAGAGTTGCAACTTGTTTGCGCAGCTCATCGCGTGCACGGTTGCGTTCAGCTTCAAGTTCTGCTTCTGCTTGCGATAGGATTTTCTGACGTTCAGTCTGAGCTTCCTCGCGAGCTTCATCTAGAATTTGAGCTTTGCGCTTATTCGCTTGCTCGATGATCTCAGTTGCTGTGCGCTTCGCTTCTTTCAACTGATCAGAAGCGTTGGCTTGTGCTAGATCCAAGTCTTTCGCAGCACGTTCAGCTGCCTGCAGACCGTCAGCAATTTTCTTCTGACGCTCTTCGATCGCTTGCATCAACGGTGGCCATACATACTTCATGCAGAACCACACAAACAGTGCAAACGAGATTGCTTGACCTAGCAGAGTTGCGTTTATATTCACAACAGCTACCCCTTCTATTCGGACTTAGTGTTAATCAATAACAAGCTAATGCTTGTCGAAAGTTAAAAGCGATTAACCTAGTTGACCAACGAATGGGTTTGCGAAAGTGAATAGAAGTGCGATAACGATACCGATCATTGGAACCGCATCAAGTAGACCCGCGATGATGAACATCTTAACTTGTAGCATAGGAGCCATTTCTGGTTGACGTGCTGCACCTTCAAGGAATTTACCACCTAGAAGTGCGAAACCAATCGCTGTACCAAGAGAAGCAAGACCGACGATAAGACCTACGGCGATTGCAGAAAAGCTCAGTAAAGTTTCCATTACTATCTCCAATTTATAGTTGTTGGCTAGTTGCCCAAATAAAAAGCTTTAAAAAAATTAATGATCACTGTCTTCGTGTGCCATTGACAGGTAAACAATTGTCAACATCATAAACACGAAGGCTTGAATCGTGATAACCAAGACATGGAAGATTGCCCACGGTAGTGAACCCATCCATTGCAAGTACCATGGTAGCATTGCCGCACAAAGAATGAATACAACCTCACCCGCGAACATGTTACCGAATAGACGCATACCAAGAGACAGAGGTTTCGCCAGTAGCGAGACCACTTCAATCAGTAGGTTAAACGGGATCATCAGTGGGTGATTGAATGGATGTAGTGCTAATTCTTTAGCGAATCCACCTAGACCTTTCACTTTGATGCTGTAGTAAATCATCAGAGCGAATACGCCTAGAGCCATAGCCATGGTGATATTCACATCAGCAGACGGTACAACCTTAAGATAAGGGATACCAAGCCAATGCTCTGCTGGGTAAGGTAAGAAGTCGATTGGCACTAAGTCCATCAAGTTCATTAAGAATACCCAACAAAAGATAGTCAGTGCTAAAGGTGCGATCAGTGGGTTGCGTCCATGGAACGTGTCTTTGACGTTTTCCGCGACAAATTCAACGATCATTTCTACAGCACACTGAAGCTTACCTGGTACACCCGCTGTTGTTCTCTTTGCTACCTTGTAAAAAATTCCGAGGAAAATTAAACCAGTAAACCAAGAAAAAAACAGGCTATCGATATGTACGTTCCAGAAACTTGCCTCCTCCGCTACAAGACCTAACTTATAAGTAGAAAGGTTTGTAAGGTGGTGGGAAATGTATCCGGACGCAGTTAGCGCTTCACCTGGCGCAGCCATAACTCATCCTATTTTTTGTTGTTAATGAATAGCACTGGCGCACAGATATTAATACCTAGAGCCAGCAAATAGGTTAGCTTAAGGGGAACAAGTTCCACCTGTATATACATGTAGGCAACGGAGAAAAGCGCCACCGTGATAAGGATTTTCAGTGCTTCACCGGCATAGAAAGAATTCGCGATCCGCTTTGCGGCACGAGCTCCACCATACATGAAAGCAAACAATGCGAACACCGCATTCGCAACAACAAAAATGCCGCCGCCAATCAGTGCTGAAAGCCCCCATTCAGCATTCACAGCCACTGCCATTCCTGCCGCCATTAATGTAACCGCGCCGAACTGGATCATTAACAATCGCTTTGCAAGCTCTCGTCCTGGTCTAGCTAACGCAGCTACCATGTATTCGTACCTCGAGTAAAATCCACAGCGTTACTACCTCGGTGCTGGGAAATTGGCGAAAATTATACGGTGAGTCCTATTGAATGCAATTAAAACACCGCAAAAAGTTACAATTTTGTTTACAAACCGACAACTTCCGCACAAAAATTCGTTTTTTTACATAATTGACGGAGATCAATTATCTCATTTAGCTTTCGAGCTTGGCAATCAGTTGCTCTAATTTGTGAGGCTCATCAAGACTAATCGTCACTTTAGAAGCGCCATTCTTAGCTCGTACGATTGCCACTTTAGCACTGAGCATTTCACTCAATTTTTGTGACATTTGTTGTGCCTCCGTGTCTTGGGACTCATTTTTCTCTTCTGATTGCGGCTGGAGACACTTTTTCACTAACTGCTCCGTCTGACGAACCGTCATACGCTTCTTCGCAACCAGCTCAGCTACTTCGACTTGTTGCTCACCTTCAAGCGCTAATAGAGCACGAGCATGCCCCATCTCAAGCATTTTTTCAGAAAGCAGATACTTTACATCCATTTCAAGCTGATTGAGTCGCAGTAAGTTACTCACAGTAGCGCGCGACTTACCAATCACCTCTGCCACCTGTTGGTGAGTCAGAGAAAATTCCTCTTGAAGACGATCCAAAGCAACCGCTTCTTCGATCACATTCAGGTCTTCACGCTGGATATTTTCGATCAAAGCCATGGCAATCGCAGCACGATCCTCAACATTCTTGATCACGCAAGGTACCTGCTTCAGGCCCGCTTTACGAGCCGCACGCCAGCGGCGCTCACCAGCGATGATTTCAAACTTATCGTTTTCAACCTGGCGAACCACGATCGGCTGAATGATGCCCTGAGACTCGATTGACGCCGCTAGCTCTTCAAGCGCTTCGGGCTCCATGTCTTTACGTGGCTGATAAACACCAGGTTTAAGACTGTTAATGCTTAAATCGGCCAGCTCCCCATCAGAAGAAAGCTCTTGGCTGTGTAATGCACTTTGCTGTTTTTCACGTGCAAGCGAGCTCGTCGAGAGCAGAGCATCAAGCCCTTTACCTAAACCGCGTTTAGACATGAGACAAAATTCCTTTGGTTGGGTTATGCAGGGACTTCATCGCGGCGAAGCATTTCTCCAGCTAAAGCCAGATAGGCTTTTGCGCCTGCGGAGTATTTGTCATAGTACATGGCAGGTTTACCATGACTTGGCGCTTCGGCCAGACGAACATTACGAGGAATAACAGTGCGGTACACCTTGTTACCAAAGTGCTTTTTCAACTGATCGGAAACTTCATTGGATAAGCGGTTGCGAGGATCGTACATGGTTCGTAGTAAACCTTCGATTTTAAGGTTTTCATTCACCACCGCTGCCAACTTACTGATGGTATCCATCAATGCTGTTAAACCTTCCAGCGCAAAATACTCACACTGCATAGGTACCAAGACCGAATCTGCTGCGGCCATGGCATTGATTGTAAGAAGGTTTAGAGATGGAGGGCAATCAATAAAGATGAAATCATAGTTATCGCGAACTGCAGCTAAGGCATGTTTGAGGCGAACCTCACGCGCAAACACTTCCATTAGTTTAATTTCTGCCGCCGTGACATCACCGTTAGCTGCGATCAGGTCATAATTTCCTGATGTTTTACGGCACACAACATCATCAAAAGCGACATCCTCAACCAGCAGTTCGTACGCTGTTGCATCTACCTGATACTTGTCGACCCCACTGGCCATAGTGGCATTGCCTTGCGGATCGAGGTCAATCACCAATACCTTACGCTTAGTCGCAGCCATAGACGCGGCTAAGTTGATGCACGTTGTTGTTTTACCAACTCCACCTTTCTGGTTGGCGATTGCTACGATTTTTCCCACGATGAACCTCGCTTTTATTCCTTGCGGGATAAGATTACTAGATGACGCTCACCTTCCAATTCAGGAACTTGCAAAGCTTTGATGTCGGTCACAGAACACCACTCTGGAAGCTGCTCAATCTCATCCTGTGGTAATTGGCCCTTCAGGGCCATAAAACAGCCTGTATGCGCTTTAGGTAAGTGATGACACCACTCGACCATGTCCACCATAGAGGCAAACGCTCGGCTTAACACGCCATCAAATTTGTCTTGTGGCTGAAACGCTTCAACACGGCTTTGAATCGGCGTGACATTGTCAATCTTAAGCTCGTGCAACACCTGTTTGATAAAACGAATGCGCTTGCCAAGGCTATCAAGCAAAGTAAATGCCATATCAGGGTTCATAATCGCCAGAGGAATGCCAGGTAAACCCGGACCAGTTCCGACATCAATAAAGCGTTGCCCTTGCAGATGTGGGCTGACCACTATGCTATCGAGAATGTGTTTCACCAGCATGTCACCGGGATCGCGAACGGAGGTCAAGTTATAGGCCTTGTTCCACTTGTTAAGCATTTCTACATAGCCAACCAGCTGTTCTCGTTGATGTTCGGAGACGTCCAGCGAAGTTTGAGCGATCAAAACGTCTAATTGTGTTCGTAACCCACTCATTTATGCTTCCTCGCCTTTTTTCAACATGCCATGTTTTTTGAGGTGAACCAGCAGAATCGAAATCGCGGCAGGCGTGATACCAGAAATACGTGACGCAATACCAATTGACTCAGGTTTCGACTCATTCAATTTGGCCACCACTTCATTGGACAGCCCTTTCACATTGGTGTAATCCAGATCCACGGGCAACTGGGTATGTTCATGACGAAGCGACTTTTCAATCTCGTCTTGCTGACGTTTAATGTAGCCTTCGTATTTGACTTGAATTTCTACTTGCTCAGCCGCCTGTTGATCGTCCAGAGCAGGTGCAAATGCGTCCAGTTCAGTTAGTTGGGAGTATGTCATTTCCGGACGGCGCAGCAGATCTTCACCATTTGCCTCACGGGCCATTGGCGTTTTGAGATGCTTATTCAGCTCATCAATACCCGCAGATTTAGGGTTCATCCACGTGTCTTGCAATCTTTGACGTTCTTTCGCCATGTTTTCGATCTTTTGATTAAAGCGAGCCCAGCGTAGATCATCAACTAATCCTAACTCGCGCGCTTTTTCTGTCAGACGAAGATCCGCATTATCCTCACGCAGCAGTAAGCGATACTCTGCACGAGACGTAAACATGCGGTATGGCTCTTTTGTCCCCATTGTTGATAGGTCATCAATCAATACTCCCATGTAAGCTTGATCTCGACGTGGACTCCATCCGTCTTTGTCCTGACTGTACAGGCTAGCATTCAAACCTGCCATCAGACCTTGCGCTGCGGCTTCTTCGTAGCCAGTGGTGCCGTTGATCTGGCCAGCAAAGAACAAACCACTAATAAACTTCGTCTCGTAGGTCTGTTTTAAATCACGTGGATCAAAGAAATCATATTCAATCGCGTATCCTGGACGAACGATATGTGCGTTCTCAAAGCCTTTCATTGAACGAACGATTTGCACTTGAACATCAAACGGCAGGCTGGTTGAGATGCCATTTGGATAGAGCTCATGCGTGTTCAGTCCTTCAGGCTCGATAAAGATCTGATGGCTGTTCTTGTCGGCAAAACGCATCACTTTGTCTTCAATCGATGGGCAGTAACGTGGGCCAATTCCCTCGATCACACCTGCATACATAGGGCTACGATCTAAGTTTTTTCGGATCACTTCATGTGTTTGATCATTGGTATGAGTGATAAAACATGGGATCTGTTGTGGATGTTGATCCCTGTTGCCCATAAAAGAGAAAACAGGTGTTGGGTCATCACCGTGTTGAGCTTCAAGCACTGAAAAATCAACCGTACGTGCGTCAATACGTGGTGGCGTGCCTGTTTTTAGGCGATCAACACGAAACGGTAATTCACGTAAACGATCCGCTAAAGCGATCGAAGGTGGATCACCTGCACGACCTCCAGAGGAACTTTCCATGCCTATATGGATTTTACCTCCAAGGAAGGTTCCTACGGTCAACACAACAGCTTTAGCATGAAAGCGCAGCCCCATTTGAGTGATCACACCAACCGCTTTGTTCTGCTCAACAATCAAGTCATCTACCGATTGTTGGAATAGTGTTAGGTTCGGGGTATTTTCTAACGCCTCACGTACATAGGCTTTGTAGAGTGCTCGATCAGCTTGAGCTCGTGTAGCACGAACAGCAGGCCCTTTAGATGCATTAAGTGTCCTAAACTGAATACCAGCGTGATCGATGGCTTGGGCCATTAAACCACCCATGGCATCCACTTCTTTGACTAAATGACCTTTACCGATTCCCCCAATTGCAGGATTACATGACATCTGACCTAAAGTGTCGATGTTATGTGTCAGTAACAGTGTTTTTTGTCCTGTACGAGCTGATGCGAGTGCGGCTTCCGTTCCTGCATGTCCGCCACCAACAACAATGACGTCAAAGTTTTCGTGATAAAGCATGAACTGACCTCTGGTATTCAAATAGAGAGATGGACAGATAAAAAGAGCGCTATTCTACCTGCTTTCCCATGGATAGAAAATCGCTTTTCGCGTTTTTAATTTAAGCCTCTGACAAAGCTTATTTCTATAGGATCTCTATATATGATCTTTTATTGGATCTATTATTAGGATCGACGATCTCTGTGGATAAGTAAAAAATGATCAACAAGATCATCGATCTTGAACGGATCATATGATGTGATCTTACCTTGATCAGTGTGAGGATTTCCTGAGATCAAAAGGGTTAGTTATGCACAGGTGAAAATAAAATTCAAAGTTATTATTGGGATAACTATAGGTTAATCACCGGATATATCTTATTTTATCCACAGGAGGGAGAAAAAGGATTTTATGAGTTGTGGAGAGAGGAAGTGGCTGATGGCACACTTCCTTAAAGAGTAAGACTACAGCTTGTTGATATGCTCGTTTAGCCACGCCTCTGCGGCATCTTCAGGAACATCGTGGCTGAGAACATCGATGGTTAGACAATCCGCCACTGGTGTCGCTCCAATGTCGGCTAGTAGGGCATGGGCGTGCTGGCCTGCGGCACAGAATGTGTCGTAGCTAGAGTCGCCAATGGCAATGACCGCATATTTGACGTCAGACATACGCGGCGGTGTATCTTGCAAGGCTTGAATAAACGGTTGAATGTTATCTGGATACTCACCCGCACCGTGAGTGGATGTGATGAGTAGCCAAGTACCCTGTGCTGGTACTTCTTCTAATACCGGTTGGTTGTGGATACAAGTCTTAAAGCCTTTTTCAATCAGCAGATCACTCAGATGATCACCCACGTATTCAGCGCCACCTAATGTACTGCCTGTGATTATTTGGATCATAGAATTTCCTTTTACCTAAAAACAGCGCGACGGGAAACGTCGCGCATGTATGATTATTTGCCGATACAGAATGAGGAGAAAATGCGCCCGAGTAAATCATCCGAGCTAAATTCTCCGGTAATTTCGCTCAGATGTTGCTGCGCAATTCTCAGTTCTTCAGCGAGTATTTCTCCTGCCATATAGCCTTCAAGCTGCTGTTGGCCAATATCAAGATGCTCTGCGGCTCGTTCCAGTGCTTCCAAGTGACGACGGCGAGCCATAAAGCCACCTTCGCTCCCTCCAGAGAAGCCCATGCACTCTTTAAGGTGCGTTCGTAGCGATTCCACACCATGCCCCGTTCGTGCTGATAGGCGAATCAATGTGGGATCGTTGACATGACAAATGCCTAATTCTTCATTGGTTTGATCGACTTTATTGCGGATCACTGTCATGCCGATATTGCTCGGCAATCGATCAACGAAGTCAGGCCAAATCTCTTTTGGATCAGTGGCATCTGTAGTGGTGCCATCGACCATAAATAAGACGCGATCGGCTTGCTCAATTTCTTCCCAAGCACGTTCGATGCCTATCTTTTCGACCTCATCCGACGCATCGCGCAGACCTGCGGTATCAATGATATGCAGTGGCATACCGTCAATATGAATGTGTTCACGCAGAACGTCACGAGTGGTGCCTGCAATATCAGTCACAATGGCTGATTCTTTACCAGATAAGGCGTTTAGCAAGCTCGATTTTCCCGCGTTTGGACGGCCGGCGATGACGACTTTCATCCCTTCGCGCATGATAGCGCCTTGTGTCGCTTCTTGGCGCACGGCAGTGAGGTTATCAATAATCGTCTGTAGGTCGGCAGAGACTTTACCATCGGCAAGAAAATCAATTTCTTCTTCGGGGAAATCAATCGCGGCTTCGACGTAGATACGCAGGTGAATCAGGGATTCGACTAAGGTTTGGATTCGGTTTGAAAACGCGCCTTGAAGCGATTTTAGGGCCGATTTTGCCGCTTGTTCTGAGCTTGCATCAATTAAGTCCGCAATCGCTTCGGCTTGGGCTAAATCGAGCTTGTCATTGAGGAAGGCTCGCTCTGAAAACTCACCCGGGCGAGCGGTGCGGATCCCGGGAATTTGCAGGATGCGCTTGATCAGCATATCCATTACGACTGGGCCGCCATGGCCTTGCAGTTCTAGGACATCTTCGCCGGTAAAGGAGTTTGGATTAGGGAAGTAGAGCGCGATACCCTGATCGAGCTCTGTGCCATCCTCTGCAGTAAAGGGGAGATATTCCGCATATCGAGGACGTAAGGTTTTGCCTGTTACCTCAGAAGCGACTTTGGCCGCAAGGGGACCGGATACGCGAATAATGCCGACACCGCCTCGTCCGGGCGCAGTCGCTTGAGCGACAATGGTCTCTGTAGTCATAGTGGTAGCCTGTGCGATGCATACCCTGTGAGGGTAAATAGTGAATGAGATGAATTGTAATCAGCCAAAAACAAAAAGGCGACCTTTTGGTCGCCTTTCTCGATTATTTACGCCGACTCGTTATTTTGAGTGCAGGCCTTTCTTCTCCAGCGCCTTATAAATCAGCGTCTGTTGGATCAGAGTCACGATGTTCGATACTAACCAGTAAAGAACCAGACCTGATGGGAAGAACAGGAAGAAACCAGTGAACAGAACAGGCATGAACGTCATGATCTTCTGCTGCATTGGGTCTGTTACTGTGGTTGGGCTCATCTTCTGGATCAGGAACATGGATGCCCCCATCAGTAGCGGCAAGATGTAATAAGGGTCTTGCGCTGACAGGTCTGTAATCCAACCAAAGAATGGTGAGTGACGCAGTTCCACCGATTCCATTAGTGCCCAGTAAAGTGCAATGAAAATAGGCATCTGTAGAAGCAGAGGTAGGCAACCACCCAATGGGTTTACTTTCTCTTTCTTGTACAGTTCCATCATTTCTTGGCTCATGCGCTGGCGGTCGTCGCCAATACGCTCACGCATTGCTTGCAGCTTAGGCTGTAGCATGCGCATTTTTGCCATTGAGGTGTATTGTGCTTTTGTTAGTGGGTACATAGCGCCACGAACAATGAACGTCAGCGCAATAATAGCCAGACCCCAGTTAGAGACAAAACTTTGAATGAATGACAGTAAGGTATGCAGTGGTTTAGCAATGAACCATAGCCAGCCGTAATCCACAACCAAGTCTAGATTTGGTGCAGTTTCAGCCATTGCATCTTGCAGTTTTGGACCGACCCAAAGTGTCGCATTGAATTGTGCGGAATCACCTGTTGCGATGGTTTTATTTGGGATACGAACACCAATATCACCTAGGTTGCCAATCACGCGAGTGTACAGGTTTGTGCCTGGCTCGTTGCGAGGGATCCATGCAGACGCAAAGTAGTGTTGGATCATTGCTGCCCAACCTTGACCGTCTGGTAGAGTGATAGACAGGTTACGATCCTGCATGTCGTCAAAACTATATTTCTTGTAACGTGTTTCTTCTGTTGAGTACGCACCGCCACGGTAAGTTGGCATAGTGATGCTGCCGCCCGCGTCCATCAGGTTTTGGCGCAGGTGAGCGTACATACCAAACGTTGCGTTGTTACCTGAGTTATTGACCACATCGTATTCAACGTCAACTGCGTAGCTGCCTCGCTTAACAATAAATGTTTTGGTGTACTCAAGGCCATTCGCTTGGTATGTCATTGGGATGCGAAGTTCATCCTGACCGTCTTCCAGAGTGAAGCTATCCGCATTCACTGAGTAAGCTGGACGATTTGAGCTGCTCAGATCGATACCTTGAGGGCCCACTAGACCACTTTGCGCAATGAATTGGTGACCTGGTTCGTTCTTCAATAGGACGAATGAGTCTGATGAATCCAGTTCTGCAGAGTATTGGTTCAGGTCTGCAGCGATAACATCACCACCAACCGTATCAATCGACAGAGTCAAGACGTCAGTTGTCACGGTAATCGTTTTAGCAGACGCTTGCTGCGCAGGTGCGGGATCTAAATCATCCGCAAGAGTAGGGGCAGGTAGGGTACTGCTTGATTGTGCCTGTTCAACCGGCTGTGGTGCTGGGTTCTTTGCGACTTGCCATTGTTGAAACAACAAGAAAGAAACCAGTGCTAGCGCGATTAACAGGATATTACGTTGAGAATCCATCGTTATTTATCTCTGTCTTGTTTCTGGACTGGTGGAACGGGATCAAAACCGCCCTCATTCAAAGGGTGGCATTTTAATAGACGTTTGCTTGATAACCAACACCCTTTTACAAAACCGTGAGCTTTTAGTGCTTCTATGGCGTAAGTAGAGCAGGTTGGAGTAAAACGACAGCGTGGTCCGATAAGCGGACTAATGAGGCCTTGATAAAGACGGACGAATCCGATTGCTACCCACGCGAAGGGCGAGACAGGCGCTGCCATAACTTATCAAACAGTTTGAACATTTCTTCATTGCTCAGATCTTGGGCGCTTTTTTTGGCAATCACAACAAAATCTTTGTGAGCAAGTTGATGCTGATTGTTACGAAAGCTTTCACGAGCAAGGCGTTTAAAACGATTACGACCAACGGCGGTTTTAATCTGTTTTTTGGGAACGGCTAAACCTAATCGAGGGTGAGATAGGTTGTTATTGCGAGCAATGATGGTGAAATGTGGTGAGCCAGCTCGATGAGCTTGCTGAAAGACATTTTGATAATGCTCGGGAGTTAACAAACGTAACTCCCGATCGAACGCGTACGTTTTCAAAATAATCGAAGATTACTTAGAAAGACGCTTACGGCCTTTTGCACGACGTGCATTGATTGTTGCACGACCGTTCTTAGTAGCCATACGTGCACGGAAACCGTGAGTACGCTTGCGCTTTAGAACTGAAGGTTGAAAAGTGCGTTTCATGATAATTACCTTTACTGATCAGTAGTTTTAGGTTCTTAGTTAACCCGGCGTGGGCCATTTGGTCTTCTTTATATAGAAAGAGGACAAACCGACGCCTCTCAACAAAGAGGCGGAATTGTAATCACAGTCACACAAAGTGTCAATCATTGAGCAACTGCTAAATTCCGGCCGGGCGATTATACGTAGTGTGAGCAAAATCTCAAGGATCAAGCGATCTTCTTTGGTGATCTTTACTCCGCGCCTACTTGGCGAAGGAACTTTTGTAAGCGAGGATCCTGTGGATTATTAAAGATATCCTGTGGAGAGCCTTGCTCAACGATATTGCCTTCTGCCATAAAGATCACCCGATCCGCTACTTCTCGGGCGAACTGCATTTCGTGTGTGACCACCAGCATGGTTTGGTGTTTGGTTGCTAACTCCTTCATTAATTGAAGAACTTCGCCAACCCACTCAGGATCCAGTGCTGAAGTTGGTTCGTCAAACAGCAATAACTCGGGCTGCAGTGCCATCGCACGTCCGATACCGACACGTTGCTGCTGACCACCAGACAGCGCCGCTGGATAACTGTCTCCTTTATCTCCGAGGCCGATGTCGTCAAGGATTTGCTGAGCGCGTGTCAATGCTTGATCTTTCTTCCAGCCGCGAACGGTGATGAGACCTTCAGCAATATTTTGACGGGCGGTCATATGGGCAAACAAGGCATAGTTCTGAAACACAAACCCAGTCTTACGGCGCAGAGCCAGTACTTCCGCTTTGGTGTGCTTTTCACTATCCACGCTGACATCATCAATGGTGATGACGCCTTTGTCGGCATTTTCGAGAAAATTCACCGTGCGTAGCAGGGTGGACTTACCCGTACCGCTAGAGCCGATAATGACAATAATCTCGCCCTGTTTGATATCGAGATCGATGCCTTTAAGGACTTCTGTGTCACCAAAGCGTTTGTGAATGTTATCTAACTTGATCATCTTACGTATGCCTTATTCAACTTAGCTTCTGCCCAGATTTGCACGCGAGTCAGTATCACTACAACGCCCCAGTAAATCAGAGCGACGGCAAGGAAGGCTTCGAAAAAGCGGAAACTGGATGATGCTTCCATTTGCGCTTTTGCCATGATCTCTGCCACACCTAGCGTAAATGCCAATGAGGTCGATTTGATCATATCAATGAAGTAGTTCATTAATGACGGCAGAGCCACACGCGTTGCCTGCGGCAAGATCACTCGGCGCATCGCTTGTGTCGTTGTCATACCCACCGACAGACTAGCTTCCATCTGGCTACGATCGATACCAATGATCGCGGCGCGGATACTCTCCGCCATGTAAGCGGCAAAGTGCAGGGTCAAACCAATCACCGCGGCGCTGAATGCATCCAGACCGACTAGGAACGGAAAAATCTGCGGTAAGCCGTAGTAAAGCAGGAACAGCTGAACCAGCAGTGGTGTCCCACGAAAGAAGCTGATGTACAGCTGGCTTAACTGATCAAGAACGGGAACGCGAAATACACGGATATTCGCTAAAATGACGGCCAAAATTAGTGAAAATACTAAACCCCATGTCGCCATTTCCATGGTGGTGCCCAGATACTTGAGCAGTATCGGCATCAGGTTCAGCATGTAGTTAAAATCGAATCCCATAACGTATCCCAGTTAAAAATAAGCTTCTATACAAAAAGCAAAACCCACTGCAAAGGAAGGAAAGCAGTGGGTTAAGAGCAAATCCGGTTGAGTGCCTCAACCGGACGAGCAATACTCAACAGTGGTTATTTAGTGATATCAGCACCAAACCATTTCTGAGAAATTTTCTCCAGTGTACCGTCAGCACGCATTTCAGCCAGCGCTTTATTTACTTCAGCCTGAAGCTTTTTGCCGTTGTCATTGTCAACGAAAGGCCAAGCGTTTTGAATCGTCTCAAACGGTTCGCCAGCAAGTTGCAGTGGTAGACCGGTTTTTTTGATCAGCTCAAGTGCCGATAAACGGTCCATAACAAACGCGTCTGCACGACCAAGTGCCACATCGTGTTCGATACCAGTATCGTAAGTCTTGATGTTGATCTTGCCGTCTTTGTCGTAGTTGCGTAGCAACTGCTCAAAGTTTGAACCTAGGTTAACCGCCACCGTTTTGCCTTCAAGATCCTTAATGCCTTGGATGCTGTCATTGCCTTTACGAACTGTGATCTGCGCACCATCAACAACGTATGGGTCAGCAAAAAGGTATTTGGCTTTACGTGCATCCGTCATGGTGATCTGGTTTGAAATCGTATCAATACGACCTGTCTCTAGCAGACCAAACAAACCAGAAAAGTTTGCCGTAACGTATTCCACTTTGTAATCGTTACGCTTACCAATTTCATCCCATAGGTCCACTTCGAAGCCTTGCAGCTTGTCTTGCTGAACGAAAGTGAATGGGAAGTAGCGGCCAGACATACCGACTTTAACTTCAGTCGCGGCTTGAACCGTCGCAGCAGAAAGCGCAATTGCTGCAACTGCAGCTTTAATCCAGTTTTTCATAGTACAACTCCATAATTTTATAGGCACAAATACTACTGTCACTTTAGTTAATTAGATAAATAACCAAGAGCAATATCCTAGACGTCTGTGGAATAAGCTCTCGTAGCAAAAGTGGGCAGTTTCATGTCAAGCACTGCAAACAATCCAAAGCAGAGATCGGAATAAAACCACATCTTGCGAAAGCTTGATTCACAGACTTATCACCAGATGATGGATCTGTGAGAAATGGCTCAAATGTGGATCATTATGTGAGTAAGAATAGGGCAGCTTGTGTTGATCCCGAGAATAATGACGAAAATATTGTGAATAACTTAGATCTTATTCACTGGATCGTCGATCATTTGCTGGCGATCTTGGTTATCAACAGGTAAAATTGCCAATCTTTTTCGATCATTAACTTTGAGTGGGGGCACCGTGTCATCTTCGCTTTGGTTGCAATGTATGCAGCAGCTTCAAGAAGAGCTACCAGCTACAGAATTCAGTATGTGGGTACGTCCGTTACAAGCGGAGCTCAATGACAATACTCTCACTTTGTTCGCACCTAACCGTTTTGTTATGGATTGGGTTCGCGACCGCTACCTCAACAGCATTAATCGTTTGTTGCAGGAATACTGTGGTAACGATATTCCGAGTTTACGTTTTGAAGTGGGGAGCCGTCCTGTTTCTGCCCCTAAGCCTGCGCCGAAGCGCACGCCCGCTGATGTTGCGGCAGAGTCTTCGGCACCTGCTCAGCTTCAAGCGCGTAAGCCTGTGCATAAAACTTGGGATGATGATGAGCAGCAGGTGGCGGAAATCAACCACCGCTCAAATGTCAACATCAAGCACAAGTTCAACAACTTCGTTGAAGGTAAATCCAACCAACTCGGTTTAGCGGCAGCTCGTCAGGTTGCTGACAATCCAGGCGCAGCATACAACCCCTTATTCTTATATGGCGGTACGGGTCTAGGTAAAACGCATTTGTTGCACGCGGTGGGCAATGCGATTGTGGATAACAAGCCGAATGCTAAAGTGGTCTACATGCACTCTGAGCGATTCGTTCAGGATATGGTCAAAGCGCTGCAAAACAACGCGATTGAAGAGTTTAAACGTTACTACCGCAGTGTTGACGCTTTGCTGATCGATGATATCCAATTCTTTGCCAATAAAGAGCGCTCTCAGGAAGAGTTCTTCCATACCTTCAATGCGCTTTTAGAAGGTAATCAACAGATCATTTTAACCTCAGACCGCTATCCAAAAGAGATCAGTGGTGTAGAGGATCGCTTAAAATCTCGCTTTGGTTGGGGATTAACGGTGGCGATCGAACCGCCTGAGTTGGAAACCCGTGTCGCGATCTTGATGAAAAAAGCCGAAGATCACCAAATCCACCTTGCCGATGAAGTGGCGTTTTTTATCGCCAAGCGACTGCGCTCGAATGTTCGTGAGCTGGAAGGCGCGTTGAACCGCGTGATTGCCAATGCCAACTTTACTGGTCGCCCAATTACTATCGACTTTGTCCGTGAAGCTCTGCGTGACTTGCTGGCTCTGCAAGAAAAGTTGGTGACGATCGATAATATTCAAAAGACGGTGGCGGAATACTACAAGATTAAAGTTGCCGATTTGCTGTCTAAGCGCCGCTCGCGCTCGGTTGCGCGTCCGCGTCAGCTAGCGATGGCGTTAGCTAAAGAGCTGACCAACCACAGCTTGCCTGAAATTGGTGATGCTTTTGGTGGTCGAGACCATACTACTGTTCTTCATGCTTGTCGTAAGATTGAACAATTGCGCGAAGAGAGCCATGACATCAAGGAAGATTATTCTAACCTGATTCGTACCCTTTCTTCATAAATCACAGTATTCTAAGCATTAAATAGAATAATACCGTATTAAGCTAAACGAATTCTGATAAGAGCGTACTATGAAATTTTCCATTGAACGTAACCACTTACTTAAACCGCTGCAGCAAGTATCTGGCGCATTAGGTGGTCGTCCAACTCTTCCTATTCTGGGCAACCTGTTACTGAAAGTTGAAGACAATATGCTGTCAATGACGGCAACAGATCTGGAAGTCGAGCTTATCAGCCGTGTCGCTTTAGAAGGCGATTTTGAAGCGGGCAGTGTGACAGTTCCCTCACGTAAATTTTTAGATATCTGCCGTGGATTACCTGACGATTCGGTCATTACCTTTGTTCTTGAAGGCGATCGTGTTCAAGTTCGTTCTGGACGTAGTCGGTTCTCACTCTCGACCTTACCTGCCAATGATTTCCCGAACATTGAAGATTGGCAGAGTGAAGTTGAAGTTTCACTAACGCAAGGTGAGTTGCGCGGATTGATTGAGAAAACTCAATTCTCGATGGCCAATCAGGATGTACGTTACTACCTCAACGGTATGTTGTTTGAAATTGATGGTACGACACTACGCAGTGTTGCCACTGATGGACACCGTATGGCTGTCTCTCAGGCTCAACTTGGGTCGGAGTTTGCTCAGCAGCAAATCATTGTGCCACGTAAAGGGGTGTTGGAGTTGGTTAAGTTGTTGGATGCGCCTGAGCAACCGGTGACATTACAAATAGGCAGCTCAAACGTGCGTGCAGAAGTAAACAACTTTGTCTTCACCTCTAAACTGGTGGATGGCCGTTTCCCTGATTATCGCCGTGTGATGCCGCAATCAACGACCAAAACCCTGGAAGCAGAATGTGATGAGCTACGTCAGGCGTTCTCGCGTGCTGCTATCTTGTCGAATGAAAAATTCCGTGGGGTACGCGTTAACTTAGCGGATACTGAAATGCGTATTACCGCCAATAATCCGGAGCAGGAAGAAGCAGAAGAGATGCTGGATGTGAGCTTTGAGGGTGAACCGATTGAGATTGGTTTTAACGTCAGCTATGTACTGGATGTGCTCAACACGCTTCGCTGTAACAAAGTTCGTATCTCTATGTCGGATGCCAATGCCAGCGCTATGATCGAAAATGTCGATGACGACAGCGCGATGTACGTGGTGATGCCAATTCGACTCTAGCATGCCGCTTTCTCGTCTTATCATTAAGCAATTTAGAAACATTGAAGCCTGTGACATTAACCTGTCTGCAGGCTTTAACTTTCTTATTGGGCCCAATGGTAGTGGTAAAACCAGTGTTCTGGAAGCCATCTATTTGCTGGGGCATGGTCGCTCGTTTAAAAGCTCTTTGACTGGTCGTGTTATCCAAAATGGCTGTGATGAGCTGTTTGTCCACGGTCGTTTTTTGAACTCGGATCAATTTGAGCTACCAATTGGCATTAATAAGCAGCGTGATGGCTCAACAGAGGTTAAAATAGGCGGTCAGTCCGGACAAAAACTGGCTCAATTGGCGCAGGTTCTGCCACTGCAATTGATTCATCCGGAAGGGTTTGATTTACTGACGGACGGCCCAAAGCATCGTCGGGCATTTATCGACTGGGGCGTGTTTCACACCGAGTCTGCTTTCTATGATGCTTGGGGGCGGTTTAAGCGTCTGAACAAGCAGCGCAACGCGTTGTTAAAAACAGCCACCAGCTATCGTGAGCTGTCGTATTGGGATCAGGAGATGGCAAGGTTGGCTGAAAACATCAGCCAGTGGCGAGCCACATATGTCGAGCAGGTGACCGAGAAAGCCAAGGAAATCTGTCAGACATTTCTCCCCGAATTTGATATCCAGCTGAAGTACTACCGAGGCTGGGACAAAGAGACCCCTTATCAAGACATTCTTGAGAAGAATTTTGAACGGGATCAGGCTCTGGGGTACACCTTTAGTGGCCCAAATAAGGCAGATTTAAAAATCAAAGTAAATGGTACACCTGTTGAGGATGTGTTGTCTCGTGGCCAACTTAAATTGATGGTCTGTGCCTTGCGAGTTGCACAGGGACAGCACTTGACCAAAGTAACAGGTAAGCAGTGTATTTACTTAATTGATGACTTTGCATCGGAATTAGATAGCCAACGTCGTGAGCGTCTTGCAGATTGCTTAAAAGAGACGAGGGCACAAGTTTTTGTAAGTTCTATTACGCAAAGCCAAATTGCTGATATGGCAGATGAAAATGGTAAGATGTTCCATGTGGAACATGGCACAATAGAGCAAAATATATAGTGGAAGATAACTCATGTCTGAAAATTACGATTCATCGAGTATTAAAGTACTAAAAGGTCTGGACGCGGTACGTAAGCGTCCTGGTATGTACATCGGCGACACGGATGATGGTACCGGTCTGCACCACATGGTTTTCGAGGTGGTGGATAACTCAATTGATGAAGCGTTAGCGGGTCACTGTAAAGACATCGTTGTGACTATTCATGAGGACAGTTCAGTATCCGTTCGCGATGACGGTCGTGGTATCCCGACCGAAATGCACCCAGAAGAGAATGTATCAGCAGCCGAAGTGATCATGACGGTACTTCACGCTGGTGGTAAGTTTGATGATAACTCTTACAAGGTATCAGGCGGTCTACATGGTGTTGGTGTATCGGTAGTCAACGCATTATCCAAACAAGTGACTCTGACCATTCACCGCGGTGGCCAAATCCATACGCAAACCTATCATCATGGTGAACCGCAAGCGCCACTTGCTGTTATTGGTGAAACGGACAAAACAGGAACAGAGATTCGTTTCTGGCCTAGTGAAGAAACCTTCTCAAACACAGAATTCCATTACGACATTCTGGCTAAGCGTCTACGTGAGCTTTCTTTCCTAAACTCGGGTGTGTCTATCAAGTTGCGCGATGAGCGTGAAGAAGACAAACAAGATCACTTCATGTACGAAGGTGGTATTCAGGCGTTTGTTGATCACTTAAACACTAACAAGACGCCGATTATTGAGAAAGTATTCCACTTCAACGCTGAACGTGAAGATGGTATTGCCGTCGAAGTGGCTATGCAGTGGAACGATGGCTACCAAGAAAACATCTACTGTTTCACTAACAACATCCCTCAGCGTGATGGTGGTACGCACCTAGCCGGTTTCCGTGCGGCGTTAACACGTACACTGAACTCGTTCATGGACAAAGAAGGCTTCTCGAAAAAAGCAAAAACCGCCACTTCAGGTGATGATGCGCGTGAAGGTCTAACCGCAGTTATTTCTGTCAAGGTGCCAGATCCTAAATTCTCAAGCCAAACCAAAGACAAACTGGTTTCTTCTGAAGTGAAATCTGCGGTTGAATCTGCAATGGGTGAAAAACTGTCTGAGTTTTTAATCGAACACCCAGCAGAAGCGAAAACGGTTTGTACTAAAATCATTGATGCTGCGCGCGCTCGTGATGCCGCACGTAAAGCGCGTGAGATGACTCGTCGTAAAGGCGCGCTAGATCTAGCAGGCCTGCCAGGCAAACTGGCAGACTGTCAGGAAAAAGATCCTGCGCTCTCTGAACTGTACATAGTGGAGGGTGACTCGGCAGGCGGCTCCGCAAAACAAGGCCGTAACCGTAAGAACCAAGCGATTCTTCCACTGAAAGGTAAAATCCTCAACGTAGAGAAAGCACGCTTCGATAAGATGTTGTCTTCGCAAGAAGTCGCGACGCTTATCACCGCACTTGGCTGTGGTATCGGCCGTGACGAGTACAATCCAGATAAATTACGCTACCACAACATCATCATCATGACCGATGCCGATGTCGATGGTTCACATATTCGTACGTTACTGTTGACCTTCTTCTACCGTCAAATGCCTGAGCTGATCGAGCGTGGCTACGTATACATCGCTCAGCCGCCACTTTACAAAGTGAAGAAAGGCAAACAAGAGCAGTACATCAAAGATGAAGATGCAATGAACCAATACCAAGTGTCCCTAGCACTAGATAACGCATCTTTGCACGTAAATGCAGAAGCGCCAGCGCTAGCAGGTGAAGCATTAGAAAAGTTGGTTCAGCAGTATAATGCGGGCATTAAGCTGGTGGATCGCATGAGCCGTCGTTATCCGCGTGCGCTAGTGCATGAACTCATCTATACGCCTCGCCTAACAGCAGAGCAGTGCCACGATGCGGCAGCAGTAGAAGCGTGGACTAAGCAGCTTGTTGAGCAGTTAAACGCAAAAGAAGTGGGCGCAAGTCAGTACAGCTTTGAAGTTGAACAACATGCAGAGCTTGGTTTAAACCTACCAAAGATTGTCGTACGCACTCATGGTGTGACGCATGAGTATGCACTAAGTATTGATCTGATTAATTCGAAAGAATATGGCAAACTTGCCGATCTATCTGAAGCGCTTAATGGTCTTCTCGAGGAAGGTGCTTATATCAAGCGTGGTGAACGTACTCAACCAGTAACAAGCTTTGTTGATGCGCTTGAGTGGCTTATCAAAGAGTCTCGTCGTGGTCTAAGCCTACAGCGCTACAAAGGTCTGGGAGAGATGAACCCTGAGCAGCTTTGGGAAACCACAATGGACCCAGAAACGCGCCGTATGATGCAGGTAACGATTGAAGATGCAGTAGGTGCAGACCAACTGTTTACGACATTAATGGGTGACCAAGTGGAACCTCGTCGTAACTTTATCGAAGAGAATGCATTGAAAGTAGCTAACCTAGACGTTTAATCACTACGATGCGTCGTTATTTCGCATGATTTCTGCGTTCGGTGTACTCACATACACTTGTATGCTGCGTGCGCCTCACTTGAACTAATGCGAACTAACTTAGCCTCGAAGCAATTAAATTGATAGCTTCATTGTATTTAAAGCACTGCCTATTGGTGGTGCTTTTTTATGCCTGTAAGGTATTGAAAAATATTGGTTTGGCGAAATAATTGAAAATAATTCCTTGAAACTACTTTGCTCAATCCACATATCTAGTTGTGAAGAGGAAAGCTGTCTTGCTCCCGAGAGAAGAAACAGAACTTCACTAACCGCTGATAAGGTATCGCTCAGGAGAGGATGATCTTAGAGGCACACCATTGAACTTGATTCGACACTAGCTCCCAGAGTTAATAAAACCCGAGGAGTAGTGGATGAATCCCTTAGTCGGCAAGGCTCGAATACAAAATCGAACCGAGCGAACTCACGGCTAAGACTATTGCTTACTAAAAGGATAGCATTATGAGAACTGTAGATTTCACTCCACTTTACCGCAACGCAATCGGCTTCGATCGTCTATTCAACATGATGGAAGCGAATACATCGAAAAATTCTTCTGGCGGTTACCCTCCTTACAACATCGAGCAAAAAGATGAGAATCACTACCGTATTACCATGGCGGTGGCAGGTTTCGCTGAAGAACAGCTCGATCTTACTCAAAAAGAGAACATGCTGATAGTTAAGGGTGAACGTAAAACAGAAGAAGAGAAGCAATACGTGTATCAAGGTATCGCAGAGCGCGATTTCGAGCGTAAATTCCAGCTAGCAGACTATGTAAAAGTTGTCGGTGCAAGCATGGAAAATGGTCTGCTACACATTGACCTAGAACGCGAAATCCCAGAAGCGATGCAACCACGCAAAATTTCCATTAATGGGAGTAAACTGTTAGAAGGCTAAAATATCTATCGCTCCGATGGGCGTATGTGTTGAAAGTTAGAGTGAAAGAGCACCATCTAGGTGCTCTTTTTTGATCTAACTGAAGCCGTTTACTTAGACTTCTTGATAAGCTTTTTCGACTTCTTCAGCAATAATCTTGATGCCTTTCTGCATCATGTCGTCTTCTTGAACGTAGTTCATGCGCAGGCACTGGTGTGCGTGCTCCCAGTCATCTTCCTGACCAATAAAGAAGTACTCGCCTGGCACGATTAACACGCCGCGTGCTTTCAGCCTTTGGTACAACTCCATAGTGGTGATTGGCAGCTCATCAAACCAAAGCCATAGGAAGATAGCTCCTTCTGGTTTGTGAATGCGAAAACGTGAGTCAGTGATGGCGGTTTGCAGCAGTTCGACCGCTCGCTGAGATTTTTGCCTATAAAACGGCTTGATAACATTGGTGCTGAGGTTTAGCAGGTCATCATTCTTAATCATATGATGACCTAATGCTGGGCCAAGACTCACAGGAGCCAAACTGATGATGCCATTCATGTTGGTCATGGCCTGAGTCACTTCTTCACTGGCAATCACAATCCCGCAGCGTACACCTGGAAGGCCGAGTTTAGACAGGCTCATACACAGGATGGTGTTTTCATTCCAGAACGGCTGAACATCTTCAAAGATGATATTCGGGAATGGCAGACCATAGGCATTGTCGATGATGAGCGGAATGTTGTTTTCGCGCGCCAGTTTATCCAGTTTATGGATTTCTTCATCAGTGAGCACGTTACCGGTGGGGTTGGTTGGGCGTGATGCACAAATGGCGGCAACCGAGTCATCGACTTTGAGCTGTTCGAAATCGACATGGTATTTAAACAGGCCATTGTCGAGCATTTCAATTTCTGGATGGTAGGAGACAAAGATATCTTCATCAACGCCTGCATCGCCGTAGCCAATGTATTCAGGCGCTAAAGGCAGCAAGATTTTCTTATGTGAGCCATCTGGCTGCTTACCCGCCAGCAGGTTGAACAGATAAAAGAAGCCGCTCTGACTGCCGTTGGTCAGGCTGATGTTTTTTTCTGATATGTTCCAGCCATAAGTGTCTTTTAATAACTTAGCCAGAGCTTTTACAAACGCGTCTTTGCCTTGCGGGCCATCATAGTTGGCCATGGCGGCCACGAGCTCCCCGTTGGCGAGCATCTCCTCACTGGCTTGGCGAAAGTATTCGAGCATGGCTGGAATAGCGGCTGGGTTACCACCTCCGAGCATGATCGCACCTGGCGTGCGCAGGCCGTCGTTTAAGTCATCCATTAAACGCGTGATACCGGAATACTGATTGAATTTTTCACCAAACTTAGAGAATTGCATTTGTAGTTATACCTAATTCATTGTGATTGCTTTAAGTGTAATAGTTACTAGTCGAAGCTAGTAATTCCAAGACTCACCTTGAGCGTTGTGGTCTATGGATAATAGGGTAATCCCTGAACATACCTTAATGTGATTACGAGGCAAAGCACAAAATTCCGTCACTGATAAAAACAAAGCCCAACTCCGAGGAGTTGGGCTTCGTAGAACCTATATTGTTCGAGATATTACTTCTGTAGAAGTGAAATATCCGCGATCTGTAGGAACAGGTTACGCAAGTTGTTTAGTAGCGTTAGACGGTTCTTCTTCAATGCTTCGTCATCTGCCATTACCATGACGTTATCGAAAAACGCATCAACAGGCTCACGTAGATCAGCAAGCTTGCTTAGCGCTTCTTGATAGTTACCGGTCGCGAATGCTGGCTCAAGGGCTTCAGTCATCACCTCAACGTTTTCTGCTAGCGTCTTCTCTGCATCTTCTTGGAGAAGTGCAAGGTCGATTTCAGCGGCTAGTTCGCCGTCGAACTTGGCTAGGATGTTACCTACACGCTTGTTCGCTGCCGCTAGTGCTTCTGCTGCTTCTAGCTCGCGGAAGTGAGATACCGCTTTAACGCGCTGGTCGAAGTCTGCTGGCTTAGTTGGACGATTCGCCAGTACCGCTTGGATGATATCCACGCTGAAACCTGCATCTTGGTACCATGCGCGGAAACGACCTAGCATAAAGTCGATAACGTCAGCTTCTACGTTGTCGTTGGTCAAACGGTCACCAAACAGAGATTTTGCCTTAGCAATCAAATCTGTTAGGTCTAGGTTGTAGCCGTTTTCTACGATGATACGAAGCACACCTAGTGATGCACGGCGAAGTGCGAATGGGTCAGAACCCTTAGGCGCTTGGCCAATACCGAAGATACCAACGATCGTATCTAGCTTGTCAGCCATTGCTACCGCAGATGAGATACCAGTGCTTGGCAGTTCGTCACCGGCGAAACGAGGCATGTACTGCTCGTAAAGTGCCAGTGCAACTTGCTCGTCTTCACCATCGTGAGTCGCATAGTGCATGCCCATTACACCTTGAGTATCGGTAAATTCGAATACCATAGATGTCATTAGGTCACACTTAGCCAGTAGGCCTGCGCGCTTAGATTTCTCAACGTCAGCGTCGATTTGCTCAGCGATGTAGCCAGCAAGCTCTGTGATGCGGTCTGTCTTGTCTTTGATAGTACCAAGCTGCTTCTGGAAGATCGCTTGCTCTAGTTCAGGCAGGCGGTCGATAAGAGGACGCTTACGGTCAGTGTTAAAGAAGAACTCTGCATCCGCTAGACGTGGACGTACTACCTTCTCGTTACCTTCGATAACATAACGAGGTTCTTTCGATTCGATGTTAGAAACAAAGATGAAGTTTGGTAGTAGCTTCTTGTTTGCGTCACCGTTCTCGTGTGAATAGACGGGGAAGTACTTCTGGTCACCTTTCATTGTGTAAACCAGCGCTTCAGAAGGCACCTTTAGGAACTCTTCTTCGAACTTCGCCGTCAGTACCACTGGCCATTCAACCAAAGAAGTCACTTCTTCAACTAGATCATCTTCGAGATCAGCAACACCGCCAACGGCAGCCGCTGCTTTTTGTGAATCTGCAAGGATGATGGCTTTACGCGCTTCGTAATCTGCCATCACTTTACCGCGCTCTTCTAGGATCGCTGGGTATTGCTCTGCAGATTCAATCGTGAATTCTTGCTCACCCATGAAGCGGTGACCACGGATAGTGCGATCTGATGCTACGCCTAGGATTTCACCTTCGATAAGGTCAGAGCCCATCAGCATAGTCAGTGTTTTAACTGGGCGGATAAACTGAGTAGTCTTGTTACCCCAACGCATTGGCTTAGCGATAGGCAGGTTGCCCAGTGCTTTAGCTGCTAGGTCGACAACGATTTCAGACGTTGCTTGGCCTTTCACTTCTTGTTTGAAAAGAAGCCATTCGCCTTTGTCTGTTACTAGACGGTCAGCTTGCTCAACTGTGATGCCGTTACCACGCGCCCAACCTTGAGCCGCTTTCGTCGCGTTACCATCAGCATCGAATGCGACAGAAACTGCAGGGCCGCGCTTTTCAACCACTTTGTCCGCTTGGCCTTCAGCTAGCGCTGAAACCTTAAGTGCCAGACGACGAGGAGCGGCGTACCATTTCACGCCTTCGTGTGCTAGGTCTGCACCTTTAAGCTCCGCTTCGAAGTTTGCTGCGAACGCTTCCGCCAGAGTGCGAAGTTGCGTTGGTGGTAGCTCTTCCGTACCCAGTTCAATTAGAAATTCTTTAGCCATGATTACTTCTCCTCGCCTTCTTTCTTACACATTGGGAAGCCAAGAGCTTCACGTGATGCGTAGTACGCTTCTGCAACTGATTTAGTCAGATTGCGGATACGAAGGATGTAACGCTGGCGTTCTGTTACCGAGATAGCTTTGCGTGCATCAAGAATGTTGAATGCATGACCCGCTTTAAGAATGCGCTCGTAAGCTGGAAGCGGCAGTGGCTTCTCAAGCTCAAGTAGCTCTTTGGTTTCTTTTTCACATTGGTCGAAGAAGGTGAATAGGAAATCGACGTCTGCGTGCTCGAAGTTGTACGTTGACTGTTCCACTTCGTTCTGGTGGAAAATGTCACCGTAAGTGACTTTGCTGCCGTCTGGGGCGATGTTCCATACGAGATCGTAAACTGAGTCTACTTCTTGGATGTACATAGCGAGACGTTCGATACCGTAAGTGATTTCACCAGTTACTGGTTTACACTCAAGGCCACCAACCTGCTGGAAGTAAGTAAACTGAGTCACTTCCATGCCGTTTAGCCACACTTCCCAGCCTAGGCCCCATGCGCCTAACGTTGGGTTTTCCCAGTTATCTTCGACGAAACGAATGTCGTGAACCAGAGGATCGACACCAAGTACTTCTAGAGAACCTAGGTACAGCTCCTGAATATTGTCTGGCGATGGTTTTAGCGCTACTTGGAATTGGTAGTAGTGCTGAAGACGGTTAGGGTTTTCACCGTAACGGCCATCAGTCGGACGACGTGAAGGTTGTACGTAAGCTGTAGACATTGGCTCTGGGCCAAGCGCTCGTAGACAAGTCATTGGGTGAGAGGTACCCGCACCCACTTCCATATCTAGCGGTTGAACAATGGTACAACCATTTTGAGCCCAATAATCCTGCAGCGCGAGGATCATTCCCTGGAAGGTTTTGATATCGTATTTTTGCATAAGTCAGGTTCGCGCGATTCTTCTGTTGCTGTTATTGATCAAATGTTCGCCGTAGTCATGGCGATTTCTATCACTTTCAGCACATTAATATAATGAAAATAACAATCAAGTATACCCAGATATTGCGTAGGGGAGTAGGGCTAATCTTGATTAATTCCTAGTCAGAATTCTCCTTTAATGGATTTTTAATGGCTTATTCATCCAAATTTTCCTAAAAGGAAGTTTTTGACCACTTTGTTACTTGAGAAATGACATAGAGCTGGATAGAATTGCGTCCATCTTTGGGGAGTAGCTTACCAACACAATCAACCTGATTGTTTGGTTCGTTCGTCAACATAATTGGTGCACAATCACCATGGCGCTCGAAACTCATCGCCTGATGGGTTTAGCAAGACCTTAGATAAACATCGTGAACCGGGGTGGGGCACGAGGTTTGTCTTAGGTTTAAAATAATTATCCCTGCCTCAATGAGCATGTCGTGAGCGTTTTAGCTATTTCAATTACCACTGTCGCTTTAGCCGAAATTGGTGACAAAACCCAGCTATTGTCTTTACTGTTGGCCAGTCGTTATCGAAAACCGATACCGATTATCGCCGCTATTTTCTTCGCTACTATTGCCAATCATGCCCTTGCGGCTTGGTTAGGTGTGGTTGTGGCCGACTATTTATCACCAGAGGTGCTTAAGTGGGTCGTGGTGGCAAGTTTTCTCGCTATGGCGGGTTGGGTGCTGATTCCAGATAAGTTGGATGATGACGATGAAATTTCCAACCGAGGGCCGTTTGTCGCCAGCTTTGTCGCGTTCTTTATCGCTGAAATTGGTGATAAAACTCAGATTGCCACCTCTATCTTAGGAGCTCAGTTTGCCGATGCGCTGACGTTGGTGATTATAGGTACTACGCTGGGTATGCTGGCAGCCAATGTTCCTGTGGTTTTGATTGGTAAATTTTCGGCCGATAAGATGCCGCTCAACCTGATTCGAAAGGTGACTGCCCTGCTGTTTATCGCTCTGGCTGTTGGCGCCGCGTTTTTGTAAAAAATGTCGCTAAAGTGTGGTAAAAATCGGATATCTGGTGGAGAAATGCGATAGATCAAACTCTGTGCTAAATTCGTGTAAGGGCGTGATCGCTGACATATTAGTGTCATACTTGTCATGCTAACTTAACGGTGTGAATGATGTTACTCAAGGTGAGAAGAATTCTGTTTATTCTTCAAACACCTAGAGTATAGCGAGAGGGCAACATTATGCTTACACGTTATATGGGGATGACCCCAAAAAGTCAGAGTTATCTATTCACTTTCGGCTTGGTACTGTGTTTACTAGCAATGGTACTGACCGACATGTGGCTACCGATTGTTGCAGGTTCATTTGTGTTGACCGCGTTGACGGTTGAAGCCTGGATTCGAGTCGCGCACATTATCCCAATGCACGAAGAAATGCGGGCAATGCAAAAACAGCTGAGAAAATTGCAATCTGAAGTCCACACCATTGAATATGACGAATAAACAAACGGCTGCCCCAGGCAGCCGTTTTTCATTTCAATTAGTTTAGCGTTAACGCTAATCCATTCCTTTCTTGATCAGATACTGATAAGGCAGCTCTTCAGTTTGAGCCGCAATCAGCTGGTGATCCATAAAGCGGCAGAAGCTCGGAATGTCACGTGTGGTGGATGGGTCATCGGCTTTTACTAGCAGAATCTCACCCTCTTGCATGTTACGGATTGTCTTCCTGACCATCATCACGGGCTCTGGGCAGCGCAGTCCTTCTGCCTCTAAAGTTTGGGTCGCCTGTTCTGAATTGATTGTCATGGTCATATCTTTGGTTACCTCAATAGGGGGTAGATAATACTGGTGAAGAAAAAATATTCAATAACCCCTTGGCAAAGCGATCAAATTGTTTTAACTTAGTTAACAAGTTGGTAACATTTAAAACAAGGAGCGCTTATGTTGACAGCTTTAGATCGTCTAACAATCTATTCCGTGCTGTGCTTTATTTCTTTTTGCGCACTTGTTTTACGTACACCAGCAGAATCGTCGTTTATGCCTTTGCTCGGCATGGTTGCGACGGTTGTAGGGATTTGGCTCGAGATGCATCGCTGGCCGAGCGCATCTGAAGAGCAAGAAAATTGATGGTTGAACTTCCAACAACCATTCTCAATTGTAACTACGCTCAATTACATTCCGACACTATCCCCATTTTTCTTGGGCTTCCCCGCTGAAAGGCGGGATTTTTTTTATCTAAAGAGTACAATTCAATAAATATACCCTTCATTTTAAGTGGCTATTTGTGGAATTAGAAGACATCTATCGCCGTGATCTGAATTTGCTGGTGGCGTTGCGGGTTTTAATCGAAGAATGCAGTGTCAGTAAGGCAGCACATCGGCTTAATCTTAGCCAGTCTGCGATGAGCCGAGTGTTAGGTCGGCTGCGTGATATGCTGGGTGACCCTTTGTTTACGCGTCAGGGTCAGCATCTGATTCCAACCGAAAAAGCGCTCGAGGTCGACAAAGCACTGGGAGAGCCACTGGAGTCGCTGCGCCAGGTGTTGTCACCGATGCAAACTGAACCGCAAAGCTTTGAGAACACCTTCAATATCGCGACCACTGATTATGCGATGCAGACTATTCTGCCCTTTGCTTTGCCGCGTATTTATCAGGAAGCGCCCAATGTGTCGATTAATTTTCTACCTCTGCAACATGACCGATTAGCTGATCAGTTGACGTATGAGGGGGCGGATTTAGCCATATGCCGACCTATTGGCCCAGTAGAGCCACTGCGCAGTGAAATTCTTGGGCGTGTAGGGGTTTTATGTCTCTTATCTAAACAGCACCCGTTGGCCAACACTTCACTCAGTTTGAAGGATTACCTTACCTATCCACATGCGATGATTGCTATCAGTGATGGCGTCAAAGCGTTAATTGAGCAGGCTCTGGTCGATCAGCCAAAACGAAAAATGGTGCTGCGGGCTTATCATCTGGAAGCTGCATTGGCCATAGTGGATACCATGCCGCTGATCATTACGGTGCCAGCGGACTTAGCTTATCTGGTCGCAGAGCGTTACGACTTGGCGGTTAAACCTTTGCCGTTTCAGTTCACGCCATTTGATTATTCGATGATCTGGCATGCACGTTGTGAGCACTCACCAGCACAGGAATGGCTACGATCTGTGGTGAGAGAAGAGTGCAGCCGCTTGATCGCCAAACGTATCGCAGACATGGGATTGGATTAACACTATTTCCATTGATACAAAAAGAGCCAGCAATGCTGGCTCTTTTATTTTGAATCTTAGAATTACAGCTTAATCACAACGCGACCTGTTACTTGGCCGTTAGTAATATCTTCTGCGTACTTTGGTGCATCGGCAAGAGCTACTTCAGTACAGGCTTGCTCAAAGTAGCTGTCAGGTAGTAGCTCAACCAGCTTTTCCCAAGCGGCGATACGCTTCTCTGTTGGGCACATCACTGAGTCTACGCCTTGCAGGCGAACATTACGCAGAATAAAAGGCATCACGGTTGTTGGTAGGTCAAAGCCACCAGCTAGACCACATGCTGCTACCGCGCTGTTGTAATCCATTTGAGCCAGTACTTTAGCCAGTACTTTACTGCCCACGGTATCAACGGCGCCTGCCCACACTTGCTTTTCAAGTGGGCGTGCTGGCTCTTCAAACTCAACGCGGTCGATAATGCGACTTGCACCTAGTTTCTCAAGTAGTGGGCCATTTTGCTCAACACGACCTGTTACCGCCGCCACTTTGTAGCCGAGCGTTGCCAATAACGTTACTGCTACTGAACCCACACCACCACTGGCACCTGTGACCAGAATTTCACCTGACTCAGGTTTGACACCAGCGTCGATCAGCGCTTGAACACACAGCATGGCAGTAAAGCCAGCGGTGCCAACCATCATGGCCTTTTTGCTGTCGATCCCTTTTGGCAGTGGTACCAACCAGTCTGCTTTTAGGCGCGCGCGTTGAGCCATACCACCCCAGTGATTCTCGCCGACACCCCAGCCAGTTAATACGACTTTATCGCCGACTTGGTAACGTTCATCATCTGAGTGAGCAACGGTGCCTGCCATATCGATGCCCGGTACCATAGGGAAGTTGCGGATGATCTTACCTTTGCCAGTGATCGCCAGACCATCTTTGTAGTTGAGTGATGAGTAATCGACATCGATTAGTACGTCGCCTTGTGGCAATTGTGCTTCGTCGATTTGTTCTACAGAGGCGATGGTGCGTTTTTCTTCTTGGTTTAGAATCAGTGCGTTAAACATAGATGGTCTCCACTACGCGGTAGCAAACATTTAAAAACTGATATTGAGTGTAGACTGAAAGTCACTATGACTAAAATGAAACTTTAGCATTATATACATGCATACAGTGCATTGCGGAAAGCCGTATTGGGCAGTAAAGAAAAAGCCAGTCATGTGACTGGCTTTTTGATGATTAAGAAAGGAAAAACTTATACGACGGGTTGTCGGTTTCGTCTTTGCATTGATAGCCCAGCTCTCGTAAATGAGCGGAAAAGCGCGATAAATCGGCTTCATCCAGTTCAAAACCACACAATACTCGACCATAGTCGGCACCATGATTGCGATAGTTGAACAGACTGATGTTCCAATGTGTACCTAATGTGCTGAGGAATTTCAGCAATGCACCTGGATACTCTGGGAATTCAAAGCTATATAGGCGCTCTTTCAGCTGCTTCGATGGTTTACCACCAATCATGTAACGAATGTGCAGTTTTGCCATTTCGTCGTCTGACAGGTCGATCACAGGGTAGCCACCTTCACGCAGATCGTGAATGATGTGTTCCAGCTCTTCCTGCCCACCTTGTAGACGGACACCAACAAAAATGTTGGCCAGATCGTCATCGTTGTAGCGGTAGTTGAACTCAGTGACCGCTCGGCCGCCAATCAGGTTACAGAACTCAAAGAAAGCGCCTTGGCGTTCTGGAATCGTGACTGCCAGCAGGCCTTCACGTTTTTCACCCAGTTCACAACGCTCAGAGACGTAGCGCAGACCGTGGAAGTTTGTGTTCGCACCCGACAGAACAGTACCTAGGTTGCTGTTCTTAAGCTCGTTTTGCTCAGCGTACTTCTTCAACCCTGCTAACGCTAATGCGCCAGAAGGCTCTGCGATAGCGCGCGTATCTTCAAAGATGTCTTTGACTGCGGCGCAAATCTCATCGCTGGAAACGGTAATGTGCCCATCGAGGTATTTTTGACACAAGCGGAAGGTTTCTTCACCGATGCGCTTTACCGCGACGCCGTCAGCAAACATGCTGACCTGGTCGAGTACGACGGGCTCACCAGCGTCCAATGCTGCTTTAAGACATGCAGAATCTTCAGGCTCAACTGCAATAACTTTGATTTCTGGCATCAGCTGTTTGACCAACACCGCCACACCCGCTGCTAAACCACCGCCACCAACTGGGACGAAGATATGATCGAGATGACCATTTTGTTGCAGCATCTCCATACCAATGGTGCCTTGGCCCGCGATCACTAATGGGTGATCAAAAGGAGGCACAAACGTATAGCCATGTTGTTCAGATAAACGCTCGGCTTCGGCTTTGGCTTCATCAAAGTTATTGCCGTGCAGTACCACGTGACCGCCAAAACCACGAACCGCTTCGACCTTAATGTCAGGTGTGGTTTTTGGCATCACAATCGTGGTTTTGATACCAAGCTTAGTGCCGGAAAGCGCCATACCTTGTGCATGGTTACCCGCTGAGGCGGCAATCACGCCAGCAGCCTTCTGCGCTTCAGACAAACTGGCAACCATATTGTAGGCGCCACGTAGTTTGAACGAATGAACTGGCTGGCGGTCTTCGCGCTTGATTTGCACCTTGTTGCCAATCCGTTCACTCAGGCGTGGCATTTCCTGCAGAGGCGTTACTGTTGCTGCTTCATAAACCGGAGCTCTTAAGATATGGCGCAGATAGTCTGCGCCAGTCTGATGAGCTTTCCCTGAAAAGAGAGAATCAGACATAAGCTAGCCCTCTAGCTTAGATTTGTCTCGCACTGCCCCTTTGTCAGCACTGGTTGCCATACTTGCGTACGCTTTGAGTGCAAAAGAAACTTCACGTTGACGATCGACTGGTTTCCAGCCCAGTTCATCTTGCTTTGCACGGCGCTCAGCAAGTTCCTGCTCTGAGACTTCTAGAGAAATAGAACGGTTTGGAATATCAATTGCGATCATATCGCCTTGTTTCACCAGACCAATCGCGCCACCATTCGCCGCTTCAGGTGAAGCATGACCAATGGACAGGCCAGACGTACCGCCAGAGAAGCGACCATCTGTCAGCAGTGCACACTCTTTACCAAGCCCCATTGATTTCAGGTAAGTGGTTGGATAAAGCATTTCCTGCATGCCTGGGCCCCCTTTAGGACCTTCATAGCGGATGACAACCACATCACCTGCTTTTACTTTGCCGCCTAAGATGCCTTCAACGGCGTCTTCCTGGCTTTCAAACACTACAGCAGGGCCAGTGAATTTATGGATGCTCTCATCAACGCCAGCAGTTTTCACAATACAGCCATCAAGAGCGATGTTGCCCGATAGAACGGCTAGGCCACCTTCTTGAGAGAACGCGTGATCGATTGAACGGATACAACCATCAGCGCGGTCATCATCAAGGCGCTCCCAACGACAATCTTGTGAGAACGCTTTGGTAGTACGAATGCCTGCAGGGCCTGCGCGGAAGAACTTCAATACATCGGCATCTTCCGTTTGGATGATGTCGTATTGCGCTAGCTGCTCTTTCATTGAAAGGCCGAGTACGGTGCGCGCATCGTTGTGAAGCAAACCTGCGCGGTCTAGCTCACCGAGGATAGCCATAACACCACCCGCGCGGTGTACGTCTTCCATGTGATATTTCTGAGTAGATGGCGCCACTTTACATAGGTGAGGTACTTTGCGAGATAAGCGATCGATATCTTCCATATCGAAGTCAATCTCACCTTCTTGCGCAGCAGCGAGCAGGTGAAGAATGGTATTAGTTGAGCCGCCCATCGCAATATCAAGCGCCATTGCGTTTTCGAATGCATCAAAAGTGGCGATATTGCGCGGCAGTGCAGATTCATCATCTTGCTCGTAGTAACGGCGTGTCAGTTCAACGATACGTTTACCAGCGTTGATAAATAGTTCTTCGCGGTCTGCGTGTGTCGCTAGCATTGAACCGTTACCTGGCTGAGAAAGACCAAGCGCTTCAGTCAGGCAGTTCATAGAGTTGGCTGTGAACATACCTGAACATGAACCACATGTCGGACACGCGCTGCGTTCGATCTGTTCACTTTGCTCATCTGAAACTTTCGGGTCTGCACCTTGGATCATCGCATCAACCAAGTCTAGCTTGATTATTTGGTCAGAAAGCTTAGTTTTACCCGCTTCCATTGGACCACCAGATACAAAGATTACTGGGATGTTAAGGCGCATTGACGCCATCAGCATTCCCGGAGTGATTTTGTCACAGTTGGAGATACATACCATGGCATCAGCACAGTGAGCATTCACCATGTACTCTACTGAGTCAGCGATAAGCTCACGAGATGGCAGTGAATAAAGCATACCGCCGTGGCCCATTGCGATACCATCGTCGACCGCGATGGTGTTGAATTCTTTGGCGATACCGCCTGCTTTTTCGATTTCACCGGCGACCAGTTGGCCCATATCTTTAAGGTGAACGTGGCCCGGTACAAACTGAGTGAATGAGTTCACGACTGCGATGATTGGCTTACCAAAATCTTCATCTTTTACGCCAGTTGCACGCCACAGTGCACGAGCACCCGCCATGTTACGACCGTGAGTGGTGGTTGCTGATCTGTATTTAGGCATCTTACTACTTCCTTTATTTTGCCGCGTCTGCTGGGTAAACGTAATCTAACCAGCCCCACTTATCTTCAGTGGTGCCGTTGAATAGTCCAAAGTAAGCTTCTTGCAGCTCTTTGGTGATAGGGCCGCGTTTACCGCTGCCTACGTCAATTTTATCTATGGTTGCAACAGGAACGACCTCTGCTGCAGTACCTGTCATAAACACTTCGTCTGCCAGGTAAAGTGCTTCACGAGCAATATTTGCTTCGCGTACTTGGTAACCTTTGTCACGAGCGATCGTCATGATCGAATCACGAGTGATGCCCGGAAGGATGGCGCTGGTTGCTGGTGGTGTGGTGATCACTCCATCTTTAATCACAAAGATGTTCTCACCTGCGCCTTCAGACAAATAACCATCAACACTTAATGCAATACCTTCATCGTAGCCATGACGACGTGCTTCACCGCCAACCAGCAATGAAGATAGGTAGTTACCGCCAGCTTTCGCTGCGGTTGGAATGGTGTTTGGCGCTGCGCGGTTCCAGCTGGAAATCATCGCATCGACCCCTTTCTCCAAGGCTTCTTCACCTAGGTAAGAGCCCCATGGGAAAGCGGCGATGATTAGGTCCATTTCGGTGCCCTGCGGTGGACATACACCGAGGCCAACATTGCCGACAAAACCTAGCGGACGAATATAAGCGCTATCGAGTTTGTTCTCGCGCAGTGTTTCGCGCGTCGCTTCCATGATTTCATCCACAGAGTAAGGGATAGGGAAACGGTAGATTTTGGCGGAATCTTTGAGTCTTTTTGCATGCTCACGGTGGCGGAAGATAATTGGTCCTTTAGGCGTGTTGTAGCAGCGCACACCTTCAAACACTGAAGTACCGTAGTGCATCGCATGAGTCAGTACATGAACATTCGCTTCTTCCCAAGGTACTAGCTTGCCATTAAACCAAATATAATCTGCTGTTTTAGTAGCCATTGTTGCCTTCCTTTATGCACAAATTTTTTGTTGTAGGTTGTTATTCGGTAGTTCGTCGCGGGCGATTTGTGTTACCTCAACCGTGCGCACATCCCAGAGCTTTTCAATCTGATTGGTCAGGAAGGAGATTGGACGATCGCTGTCGACAATGATCTCTACACTGGCAATTTTACTCTCATGGTTTTGCGTGCCTGCAACTTGCTTAACAATGAAACCACGGTGGCGAACCACACGAAGAACACGCTCTAGCAGTACAGGTTTGTCGTCTGCTTTAATATCGATTAGATATCTTTCCATCTTAAGTGTTCTCCAGCATGTCATTGTTAGAAGCACCAGGCGGTACCAGTGGCCACACGTTTTCTTCTTCGTCGATCAGTACGTGAAGTAAGTAAGAAGTCTTACTCTCCAGCATTTCTTGAATCGCCGGCTCGACTTCTTCTTTTCTTGTGATCGTTTTTCCAGGGATATCAAACGCCTTCGCTAGGGTGATGAAATCCGGGTTGTCATCCAAAATAGTTTCACTGTGGCGGCCATCGAAGAACAGTGACTGCCATTGACGTACCATACCTAAGCGCTGGTTATTTAATAGAACGATTTTGACCGGAATTTGGCGACGCTTTAGTGTGCCCAGTTCCTGAATGTTCATCATGAAAGAACCGTCACCTGTAATAAGGATAGACTGATCATCTGGGCGTGCGACTGCAGCCCCCATCGCGGCAGGAAGACCAAAGCCCATAGTGCCGAGGCCAGCCGAGGTTATGAAGTTTTGTGGATCACGTGGTTGGATATGCTGTGCGGCCCACATCTGGTGCTGTCCGACATCGGTTGAAACCATTGAGCTGTCAGGCATCATATCAGACAGTTGCTTCAGTAAGCCTGGGGCGAAAATCAGATCACCCGGGTGATCATAACGCCACTTAAAACCGCTGCGTAGGCTTTCACTGTGTTTGACCCAAGGTGTGATGTCTTGTGTTAGTTCTAACTGAGGAAGAAGGGTATTGATATCACCGCGCAGTGGCGCATGGGCGTGACGCAGCTTGTTGATCTCAGCGGCATCGATATCGATATGGATAACGCGAGCGTGAGGGGCGAACGTTTCCAATTTACCTGTGACTCGGTCATCGAATCGCGCGCCAACCGCAATCAACAGGTCACATTCTTGAACGACTAGGTTCGCGGCTTTGGTGCCGTGCATACCCAGCATGCCAAGGTAATGTGGGTCGTGACGTTCGATAGTACCTAAGCCTTTCAGGGTGCTGACCGAAGGCATTGGGTTTAAACGTAAGAATTCGCGAACGGCTTTTGTGGCTTTACCCAGTTGTACACCGCCACCAACATAAAATACTGGGCGGGTACTTTGTGAAAGAAGCTCCTGAGCGGCAGAAACGGCTTCTGCTTGAGGAACGGGAAGCGCTGGCGGCGTGAATGGAGGCAAAACGTCAACCGGTGCCTGAGCCAGCTGAACATCTTTAGCGATGTCGACAATCACAGGTCCTGGTCGGCCTGTTTTAGCGACTTCAAACGCTTCGGCTAATGTTGGGGCAAGGTCTTCAATTTCTGTTACTAGGTAGCTGTGCTTGGTACAGGATAGTGACATTCCTATCACGTCCATTTCCTGAAAAGCGTCTGTTCCGATGTGGGAACTGGCGACCTGGCCTGTGATTGCCACCATTGGGATCGAATCCATAAACGCATCGGCCAAACCGGTTACTAGGTTAGTGGCACCGGGACCGGATGTCGCCATACAGACTGCGACATCTTGAGTCGCGCGTGCCATACCGATAGCGGCCATCGCTGCACCTTGTTCGTGACGGCAGAGGATGTGCTCGACGCCACCGTCATACAGCGCGTCATAAATTGGCATGATGGCACCGCCTGGATAGCCGAATACGGTTTTGATGCCCTGTTGTTTTAATGCGGCTACGACTAATTCAGCACCTGTCATCGTAAGCCTCCTTGACTACCTAAGTAGTAATGTTGTGTTGTGCACGTCATGTGCGCTCCCATTCTTCCTGCCCGCTCGCGGCTGAGCTTTTTATTTTGTGTCTACCTGACTTTGTCAGTGTTTATTTTTTCGCTGATTCTCAGCGTTTAAGTTGAAAAAAACCCCCGGACTTCTCAGTGCGGGGGTTTTTTTGAATTTGGTGTTTATTTTTCGCCCACCAGCCCCCGCGCGGAATCAATAATGACCACGATAATCAGGACAATCAGTGCGTTAATGCGGGCGTTAAAATTCATATTCTTTTTATGTTGTGCTTACGTAATATGGTACGAAATTGTTTGCGTCACTAGTGGTAACATAGAATTCCGTTACATGACAAGCAAAAAGTCATTCTTTTTTCACATTCTCTCATCATCTCCCCAAGCTATATAACAAGATTGTTAAAAAGTTGACGTGTTATCAAACAGATAAATATTAAGTGGCCATGTGGGAGAATTTATGGGCTTAGCCATTATTTACAGTCGGGCATCAGTTGGGGTTGAAGCGCCCCCGGTGACGGTGGAGGTGCATATCAGTAATGGCATGCCGGGTTTCACTCTGGTGGGATTACCGGAAACCACCGTCAAAGAATCACGCGACCGAGTGCGCAGCGCGATCATTAACTCTCGGTTTGAATTTCCGGCTAAGCGCATCACGGTCAATCTTGCTCCTGCTGATCTGCCCAAGGAAGGAGGCCGATTTGATCTGCCGATAGCACTTGGCATTCTTGCCGCTTCAGAGCAGATCCCAATAGATAAATTGGCGGAAAAAGAATTTGTTGGTGAGCTAGCGCTGTCGGGTGAGCTGCGCGGAGTTAAGGGGGTATTGCCTGCGGCGCTCGCAGCCAACAAAGCACAGCGAAGCTTGGTCGTGCCGCATTACAATGGAGATCAAGCTGCCTTAGTGGGCGAAGAACAGCATAAATCTGCTCATAGCTTGCTGGAAGTGTGTGCTGATCTTTGTGGCCAACAAAAACTCAGCCTGCACCAAACGCAAAACCTGCATCGAGCGGTGGAGAATGGCCGTGATTTACAGGACATCATTGGTCAGCAGCAAGGCAAGCGAGCGTTGGAAATTGCTGCGGCAGGGAACCATAACTTGTTGTTTTTGGGGCCGCCCGGGACGGGGAAAACCATGCTTGCCTCGCGCTTGTGCGATTTATTACCAGAAATGAGTGACGATGAAGCAATGGAAACGGCGTCCGTGGCGTCATTGACTCAACAAGAGATTAATGCACTCAATTGGAAGCAGCGCCCCTTTCGTGCCCCACATCATTCAAGCTCTATGGCTGCTTTAGTGGGCGGAGGATCGATTCCAAGACCGGGTGAAATTTCTTTGGCACACAATGGCTTACTTTTTCTTGATGAAATGCCAGAGTTCGAACGTAAAGTACTCGATTCGCTGCGTGAGCCATTGGAGTCTGGAGAGATCATCATTTCTCGCGCTCAGGGTAAAACTCGTTTTCCTGCTCGTTTCCAGCTGGTAGGGGCTCTCAACCCTAGCCCAACGGGCTACTACGAAGGTAGTCAGTCGAGAGTCAATCCACAAACCATTTTACGTTATCTGAGTCGACTATCTGGTCCTTTATTGGACCGCTTTGACATGTCTTTAGAAATTCCCGCTCTACCTAAAGGAACGTTAGCCGAAGGCGGTGATCGGGGAGAGCCAACGGCTGTCGTCAAGCAGAGAGTGCTTAAAGCTCGGGCTTGTATGCTGAAACGTTCGAATAAGGTTAATGCGTTGCTAGGTAGCCGTGAAATTGAAAACTATTGCCCACTTCAAAAGGAAGACGCACAGTTTCTAGAAACTGCTTTGCATCGGCTTGGGCTATCGATACGGGCCTACCATAGAATTATAAAAGTCGCGCGCACTATTGCGGACTTAGATGGTCAGTCACAGATTGCTCGGCATCATATTGCTGAAGCCTTAGGTTATCGGGCGATGGATCGCCTGCTTAAACAACTGGCTGCGCAAGCGGTGTAAAAAAGCCCGCATAAGCGGGCTATCTCTGTATTTAGAACTGGTAGCTCATCCCCACAGAGACTAGATACTGATCTTCATCGTAGAAGTCGATGTTGGCGTCCGTTTTGGAATAGCCAGCTAGTGATATCAAAGACCAGTTTTTCCAGCCCATAAAGTCTTGATACTCATAGGCCGCGAAGAGGCTAAGTTCATCTTCATCACGTGTTTGACTATAAATTGGGTTTTCCGCATCGTAAGAGCGATTGGTGTATCCAGCCGTTAAGGCTAACTGATGGCGATTCAGAATATGGAAGTAACTTAGCTCACCTCCTATTGAATCTAGAGAGTTAGCATCACCATCGGCATCCGTTGTGATGTAAGTAATCGATGGTTGTAAGAAAGAAGTACGGGTCAGTGGCAGACGGTAGTCACCTTTTAAGTAAATCGATGTCGCATCGCGCTGAAGTGCATTTCGCTCAGTGGTGGTTAATGAAGTATCACTAACGCCAGACTGCTCATCTTCAATATCGCGAGTTGCGTACGCAGTATCGAGACTGAAGTTAGAGCCCATAATGTTTTTGAACTTAAGACGAAATGCGTTCCCTGTCTCGTCTGTTGTTTGACGTTCCTGACCAGTTAAAAATGGATCAGACCAAGTTTCACCCGACATAATGGTTGGCAGGAAAGAGGCATCAATCACCATGCCAGAGGCGAGCTGCTGCTTATAACCCAGTTCTAACGCTAGGGTACCGACTGCAATATCTTCACGGGCCATACCAACGTAAAATTGTTTGTCTAAATTTGTCCCAAAGGTATAGGCGAGATTACCCAATGGCAACACCAAAGAGCCACTGTCCGAAGATGCGGTTTGATTCACATCATTGATGGTTTTGTCGCCATCAGTATTAAAGTTTGAAGTAGTAGAGGCAAATCCAGCGCTGAGTGACACTCCACCACTCAATCCTGCGTGTTCTGATAGCTGGGCCATCGTTGGAAGAGCAACGAGGGACAGAGCTATTAGAGAGAGTTTGGATTTCATTGAGGGTCTCCTTGTTATGAACCTTTTGACATTTAATAAGTGGCTGTCGAACTAATCTGACCATCATTAGAGTGATTCCAATGTGGTTATGGCCTTGTATAATTACACGCTGTTTTATTATTCATAAATGAAACGTTATAAATTCTATCTGGGATCTCATTAAAAGCGTTATGTTTGCATACCTACTCCTTGTTTTGAATGTGGCTTTGGTCATCCTTAACTCAGCTTTCTGTTCACTCGTTATTTGTACCATTGCTTTGATTAAAGTCGTATTACCAACCGGTAAATGGCAAGCAAAAGGCACCGTAATGGCGAATCGAGTAATGTGGTTATGGGCGACCATCAACTCAGGCATTCTTTCTTTATCCAATCATGTTGAGTGGGATGTGGAAGGTGGTGAAAGCCTGAGAAAAGATGGTTGGTATTTACTGATCAGTAATCACTTAAGCTGGACTGATATCGTTGTATTGTGTTGCGTGTTTAAAGACCGCATTCCTATGCCGAAGTTCTTCCTTAAGCAACAATTACTGTACGTCCCATTTATAGGAATGGCGTGTTGGGCGCTGGATATGCCATTTATGCGCCGCTATTCCCGTGATTACTTGATTCGCCATCCAGAAAAAAGGGGGCAAGATTTAGCCACCACGCGTCGCTCTTGTGCCAAGTTCCAACATACACCGACGACCGTGGTGAATTATGTGGAAGGCACACGTTTTACTGAGCAGAAGCAGAAAAAGAGCAAAGCGGGCTATCAGTACTTGTTGCAGCCTAAAACGGGGGGGATTGCTTATACGTTGGCGGCCATGGGCGATCAGTTCGAAAACATTATTGATGTCACGCTAGCGTACCCAGAAAACACCGATAAGCCTTTTCGCGATATGTTGATGGGGCGAATGACCAAGATTGTTGTGCGCACTAAGGTGTTATCTGTTGATGACAGTGTACGTGGAGATTACTTTAATGATAAGCCGTATAAGCGCCAGTTTCAGCAGTGGTTGGGAAAGGTATGGCAGGAAAAAGATGAACTGCTAAAAGAGATTTATCAGGATAAGTAGCGCCTAACTATATAAAAGCAGGGAGCCTTGGCCCCCTGTGATAATCAAAGTATTACTTCTGAGTCAGTAAGTAGTTGACCAGTTCAAAGTATTCATCAATCGTTTCGATACTCTGTGCTTGCACTAGGTACTTGTTATTGACGACTACCGCTGGAACGCCGGAAAGACCACTGTCCTTAAACTGCTTATCGAAGCGACGCACCATAGAGTCGACCGCAAAGCCTTTGAATGCGCCGTCAAATTTCTTCGCTTCAATGCCTTCATCTAAGAAAATCTGGCGTAGCTCTTCGTCATTTTTAGGTGCTTTACGCATGTTGTGGATGCGGTTAAACATCACAGGTACCATTTTGTCTTCCACTTTCAGTGCCACCATGGTCGCGTAGGCTTTGCTCATCGACTCACCCATGCTGCCACCCATGAAAGATACGTGGTTTTTCTGGAACTTAGCGCCTTCTGGTAGCTGAGCTTTCAGTTGCTGGATGATTGGTTCAAAGGTATTACAGTGTGGACAAAAGAAAGAGAAGAACTCGGTTACCGTTGGCTTTTTTGAAGCCTCAAGATCAAGAACTTGATAATGTTCACCTTCTTTGAATTGAGCGGCATGAGCAGAAAGGCTCAGCATAACAGTTGCGACAAGTGCAAACAGCTTTTTCATTATTGACTCCATGTTTGTCATTTTGGCTTCTTACCACTGTGGCATCAGTGAGAGTGGTGGCTCACTCAATGCCGAAATTTGTTCTTTGAAAGCTAATACTTGGCTTTCCCAGTATTTTGGGTCATCGAACCACGGGAAGGCGATAGGAAAAGCAGGATCCTGCCATCTTTTTGCCAACCATGCCATATAATGCACCATACGTAGACCGCGTAAAGGTTCAATTAGTTTCAATTCGTTAGTGTTAAAGTCATTAAATTCCTGATAGGCCTCTAAGATGATGTCCAACTGCATCAGTTTGTCTGCGCGTTCCCCGCTGAGTAGCATCCACAGATCTTGTATTGCTGGGCCATTGCGTGAGTCATCAAGGTCGACAAACATCGGGCCGTCACGCCAGAGAATGTTACCGGGATGACAATCACCATGAAGACGAATAATACTGGCTGAGTCATCCCAGTGCTGTTGTAGTGAGTCAATCAATAAGTCCAGATCATTGAAAAAGGCGTTCTCAAGATGAAATGGAATGAACGATGACTGCTGCAGAATCTTACGTGGTTGATGCAGGTATTCTTCGAGGCTGATAGTAGGTCGGTGCTGAAAGGGAGTTCGAGCGCCGACCTTATGAATTCGACCAAGAAAGCGCCCTACACCTTCGAGCTGTTCTAGGTTGTCTACTTCAAACTGGCGCCCGCCGACACTGGCGAATAAAGCAAATAGGTAGCCCTGATAGCGATGCAGTGTGTGGTTATTAATCTTAATTGGCGGGGCAACAGGAATATCGGCTTCAATCAGTTCCAGTGTAAAGTCGTGCTCTTCTTGGATTTGTTCTGAGCTCCAGCGCTCTGGACGGTAGAACTTCACCACATAGCGTTGGCGCTTTTCATCGGTAAACTGATAAACACGGTTTTCGTAACTGTTGAGTGGCAGAAAACCGGATTCAGCGCGAATGCCGATGCTTTCCAAGGCATACCACATAAAGTCAGGGGTGAGAGCATCAAAGTTAAAGGCTTGCTGGATCATAAATAAAAAGGGCTCATTGCTGAGCCCTTTTCCATATTTTAGGTAGAGTGCCGTTAGAGCTTTTTAATAAAGCGGCTTTCTACTTCAATTGTAAAGTCTTCGCTATCGGACAGTATAAACTGAATTGTCGCAACAGGAGAGCTGAGATTGTCTGGATTGACGCCTAAGCTCATTGGTAGGTTGTATACTTCACCTGGTGATACATGAACGGTTTGTTTACCGTACCAAGAGACATCGGTAAGCCCTTTGACACCTAAGTTATATTCTTGGGTCTGCTGAGTTTTATTGATAATTTTCAGTGTGTAGGTGTTTTCGATTTCACCTGAACCATTTACACGAAACAGCTGGTTGCGATCACGCAGTACGCTTAGGCCTGCTGGGTCGACGGCAGCAATTTGTGCAAAGAAAAGACCTATCATGACTAGCAGCACGGCGCCATAACCAAGGAGCTTTGGTCGCATGACTTTGGTGTGTTTTCCGGATAAACGATGTTCAGTAGTGTAACTGATCAGGCCTTTTTCATAACCCATGCGCTCCATAGTATTGTCACAGGCATCAATACAGGCACCACAGTTGATGCACTCATATTGCAGACCATCACGAATATCGATACCGGTCGGACACACCTGAACACACAAGTTGCAGTCGATACAGTCGCCTAAACCAAGGGCTTTTGGATCGGCTTTGCGTGGGCGAGGTCCACGTGATTCTCCTCGTTTTGTGTCGTAGCCGACGATAAAGGTATCTTTGTCAAACATCGCAGACTGGAAGCGCGCATACGGGCACATGTGCACACACATAATCGAGCGCATCCAACCGGCATTGGCATAGGTACAACCAGCGAAGAAGAGTACCCAGAACACGGGCCAGAAATCTGCGTTCCAGGTGAAGAACCCGAGGACGAGATCTTTGATCGGTACAAAGTAGCCAGTAAAAGTAAAGCCCGTAGCTAGCGCAATAGCCCACCATGCTAGGTGCTTTAACCCTTTGCGCATAGCCAGGTTTGAGGTGAGTTTACCTGAGTCCTGTTTGCGGCGTTTATTGGCACTACCTTCCAGCTTCTCTTCAAACCAGATATACATGAAGGTCCAGACGGTTTGCGGACAGAGATAACCACACCAAACGCGGCCTAAAAATGTGGTGAGAAAGAACAGTCCGAACGCGGAGATCATAAATAGCAGTGCCAGCAAGGTCAGATCTTGCGGGTAAAGGGTGGTACCAAAGAAATTAAACTGCTGATTCGCTAGGTCGAGCAGGATCGCTTGGCGTTCCCCGTAAGGAATCCATGGCACCATCGCAAAGAGGACTAGTAGGAACCAACCCCCATAACGACGTAATTGCTGAAATGTTCCCTTACTCTCGCGTACGTAGATGCGGTTGCTTGGGTTAAACCTATCCCCTGTGTTTTTGTGTGTCTTAGGGTTAAAGGTTTTAGGAGTCACGTCTTTTATTTCAATTTTGTCCTGACTCATTACGCTTCCTTCTTGGGCTAAAGGCGAGATTTCTGAGTGATCTCGCTCTGTCGACTGTGCTCTTTAATATTTTAGTCTTTTCTTATGGACGGCGATTATATACGCAATCTCTTTTTTATTTCTTTAAGGCTATCAACCTTTAAGCACAAAGAGCAGTACAGTTTTATAAATAAATTGCCTAACAGTTTTATCCCTCTTAATGATTTGGATATAAAAAAGCGACCTTGCGGCCGCTGTTTTTAATGGGGTTATTCTATGATCCCGCGTGCTCTTAAGATTGCGGTTTTGAAGTCATCTTCTTGGTCTTTTTTCAGCCCTGGGATCATTTCATCTTTAGCGCTATTACGCATCTTAAGGTGGTAGATCAAAACATCATCAGTAAGGTCTTCCAGTTTGCCTTGGTAGCCAGCTTCTTGAGTTAACTTGACGATAAATTGCAGCAAATTCATTTGCTGATCTTTTTGCCACTCGGGTTCAAGTAACTCTAGTAGCTCTTCAATGCGATGACACTTCATCGGCTTTCTCCACATTTTTTATATTGGTATAGCATTAAAGGTATCAAATCAGGCAGACCAATACCACGGGGTAGGGCTGAAGAGAGGGAAAGGAGAAAAGAAAAAGCGCAGTGGAAACTGCGCTTTGTACCTATGCCGCCTTAGTGACTTTGGCTGGGGTCGATGACATTAACGTCGTCTTTTCCACTAAAGTCATTCCGGGCGCGAGTTTTTTTGTCGCTGGAGTAGTGACAAAGCCACTACGACGACGCATCGCACGATTTGTGTGCGACGTACACCTGACTGCTGTTGGGCGCATTAATTAACCTAACTGCCAGGCACATCCATTGCCGAACTTATGGCCTGATTAGCTATGAGTTATGCTTCATTGCTGAAGGGTGGCTCTTCTGGCTCACGCCAATCCAAGTAGCTAATCAGGAATAATGATATGAATTATGCATATCAGTGATTAGATTAGCACCATCCTATCCATTGATCGATATCTATTCGATCCTGTCTGGCTTCTATCACTACAATTATGTGAGAAGCGTAGTAGCAGTGAGACAGACGTGCAGATTAATATGATACCGTGTGATTATATTGATGGCTGCGTTTTGCCACGGAGGTGTGTATGTCGTTCTTTAAGAAAACCCTCGCAAGTTTTGGTATCGGCTCTGCAAAGGTCGATTCTGTACTACAGCAAGAAGTGTTATATCCAGGTGAAAAGGTCAACGTGACTGTCCATGTCTATGGTGGCTCGACAGCACAGGAAATCGACAATATAGAGATGAAACTCTATTGTCGTTACATCAAAGAAGTACCAGCGAATCAGGGTAGGGATGACCATCATCGTGGTCATATGCGCCGCATGCCAACCAGTTACACTCTGGCTCACTGGACATTACCCTATGCGTTTACCATTGAGCCCGGAGAGAAGCGTGATTTCGAAGTCGAGTTGGATGTGCCATGGAATGCACCGGTCACCATTGGCGACTCTAAAGTATGGCTGGAAACAGGGCTCAATATTGCCCTAGCAAAGGATCCCAGTGACACTGATATTCTTACGGTGCGCCCTGATCCCTTATTAGACGGTATTTTTACGGCTTTGGAAGAGCAGGGGTTGCGTATTCGACAGGTAGAGTGTGAAGCGGTAGAGGGATTTGAGCTGCCTTTTGTTCAGGAGTTTGAGTTTGTTCCGACCACTGGGCCCTTTCATGGTCGTTGGCGCGAATTGGAAATGGTAGCGTATCGCAATAATGATGAGCTTCAGATGTGGTTTGAAATCGATCGTCATCGAGAAGGTGCCAAGGGAATGCTCGCCAGCTTATTAGGTGGTGGCCAGCTAAAACGCCAACTGACGATCTCCGTTCATACACCTGCTGATAAGGCTGGTCAGCAAGTTCTCAAATATCTCGATAGCCACTCTTAACGCAAAGCTAACAATTTGGGCTTACAAGTGTAAGCTGAGTGTGCCATACTTTGGAGTAAATATTCCACCAGAGTATGGTTTGTTATGTCGACTAATCACACTGAGCCTTACTGCATCAAAGAAGAAATCGCTAACACGCTAACTCATGGTATCGGGATGGTCCTTGGTATCGTGGGTTTGGTATTGCTGCTGATCAAAGCAGTCGATCATAATGCGGATGCTCTGACTATTACCAGTATGAGCATCTACGGCGGCAGCATGATCGTGTTGTTTCTTGCTTCCACTCTGTATCACGCGATCCCTTATCAAAAAGCCAAGCGGGCGCTGAAGACGTTTGATCACTGTGCGATTTATTTGTTGATTGCAGGCAGCTATACCCCATTTTTGCTTGTTAGCCTCAGAACTCCTTTAGCGATTGGTCTGATGATCGTCATCTGGACCATCGCTCTGGTAGGTATCATTATGAAATTAGCGTTTGTCTATCGCTTTAAAAAGCTTTCGCTTGTGACCTACTTATTGATGGGTTGGCTATCGCTGGTGGTCATTTATCAACTGGCGTTGAATCTGGATGTCGGTGGCTTAACTTTGCTGGCCGCGGGAGGGGTGATCTACTCATTGGGCGTGATTTTCTATGTTGCCAAGCGCATCCCGTATAATCATGCCATTTGGCATGGGTTTGTTTTAGCTGGATGCGCTTGTCACTTTCTGGCGATTTATCTCTACGTTGAGCCGATCTAACGTGTTTCGAGATTAATGACTTTGGCGGTCACTAAGTACTGCTCAGCTTGATCAATCGCCAGTTCAATCGTTTTCCCCTGTTCTACTTGTTGAGGACGTAGATAGGTATCGGCCATGCGTTTGATGGATTGCCATACCTTGACTGACTCTTTGCTCAGCACGTTTCCTGAGGTTGTCGAGACCTGAATTTCGATTTCAACTAAAATCACTGACTGGCTGCTTTGGTTTGTGACTGAGGTTGGAATCATCAACTGACCATCTTCATAGCTCACCGCACCTAGTAACACTTCAACACCTGAGTCAGACAACTGCATGGTGGCACGATCGCTACCGACAGTGACAATGGTTCCCACCGCTTTTTCGATCAGCGGAATTGCCGCCACTTTGGGCTTTTTGGCCGGAATGGTAGCAGTTGGTTGAGTGGTCTCTGGAGTCATGACCATCTCATTAGTTTTGGTTGCTTCCACTGGCACTACATATTGCCAAGTGAAGTCGTCATTAAGCTGGACTTGGCGACCATCTTCAAGAGTGACAGTTTGGCTGGCAAACACCAGTGGGCTGCTTAGCAAGGTAAAAAGTCCGAGAAGTTTTTTCATTGTTTTGTCCTTAACGTCGCCAGAATGCCGGGAAAAACAGCACCAATAACGTGAGAATTTCCAGTCGTCCCATCAGCATTCCAAAGCTGAGGAGCCACTTAGCGGCATCGGGTAATGGGGCAAAATTACCTGTCGGCCCGATCACCGCACCCATGCCGGGGCCAACATTGGCCACGGCGGTGATAGATCCGGAAATACTGGTAATAGGGTCTAACCCTAATGCACTTAGGCACCCAGCAATAAAAATAATTGTGATAAAGAACATCAAGGCAAAGGCGACTACAGAGCGCACAATGTCATCATTGACTGGTCTGTGGTTATAGCGCTGAACAAACACCCCAGAAGGGTGGATTAGCTTCATCATCTGTTTGTTGAGCAGCGTCTTCGCAATTTGAAAACGGAAGACTTTGATACCACCTGAGGTAGAGCCGGAACAGGCCCCCGCCATCATCAAGAAGGCAAATAAGGTGGTTGGCAGTGCGCCCCATGCGGTGAAGTCCTCTAGACCAAACCCTGTGGTTGTTACGACAGAGACGATATTGAACATCGACACCCGTAGCGCATCCATAACGCTGTAGCCATCTCGTATTACTAACCAAGCTGAAATGATCAGGCTGGTGATAAGAAACAGGTAGGTGAAGCCTCGCACCTGAGCATCATTGATCAACTCATCCAGTCGGCGTTTGCGCATTGCGGCTACAAACAGCAAAAATGGCAAACCACCAAGGAACATAAACAAGGTCGCTACCCAGTGTGAGCCATTGGAGAAGTGGTTCATTGAACCGTCAGAAGTTGAGTAGCCTCCGGTAGAAAGCGTGGTGAAGGCATGATTGATGGCTTCGAATACATTCATACCAGTCAGAAGGTAACCCACCATGCACAATCCAGTTAGGATCAGATAGACCAGCATGATGTTTTTGGCCACGGTCTTGGCGCGAGGGCTGCTTTTATCTGACCAATCAGAAGATTCGGTATGGAAAAGCTTCATACCACCGACGTTGAGCATCGGCAATACCGCGACCGCCATGACAATGAAGCCGATTCCGCCAAGCCACTGCAAGATAGAACGCCACAACAAGATGCTCGGAGCCATGTCATCCAGCCCACTGAGTACGGTTGAGCCGGTTGTCGTAATGCCAGACATGGTTTCAAAGTACGCATCGGTAAAGCTGATGTGGTTGATAAACACAAACGGCAGAGCAGCAAAAGCACTGGCCACCATCCACACCAGACTGGTGATTAGGAACATATCGCGTGCGCTGAGTTTGAAGCGCTTGGTACGGCCAATCGTCAGACAGGTGAAAGCAGCTAGGTGAGTAATAATGACTGACTGACCAAACTCAAGAAACCCTGCCGTACCGGTAAAGAAAGCCACCAATGTTGGAACGTACATGAACAGGGCCAGTTTCGACAAAACCAGCCCAATAACAAACAATACAGGACGGAAATTGACCATAGTGTCAATCCTAGAGGAAGAAAGGACTCGGTTGGAATAACGCTTCGACGTCTGGGACGTACTTTTTATCCACCAGGAACATCACTACGTGGTCATCTTGCTCAATCACGGTTCTGTCATGGGCGATCAACACTTCTTCACCCCGTACAATCGCACCGATCGTTGTGCCTGGTGGTAGTTTGATGTCGCCAATCGCGCGGCCCACGACTTTAGAGGTGGTTTCATCACCGTGAGCGATGGCTTCAATGGCTTCCGCTGCGCCGCGACGCAGTGAAGAGACATTAACAATATCGGCACGACGGACGTGCGTTAGCAAGGCGGAAATGGTTGCTTGTTGAGGCGAGATAGCGACATCAATCACCCCACCCTGAACCAGATCGACATAGGCACCACGCTGGATAAGCACCATCACTTTTTTTGCACCCATGCGTTTCGCCAGCATAGCGGACATGATATTGGTTTCATCTTCATTGGTTAGGGCGATGAACACGTCGACCTGATCGATGTTTTCTTCGGTGAGTAGCTCCTGATCCGCAGCGTCACCACAGAAGACAATGGTGTTTTCCAGCTCTTCAGATAATTTTTCCGCACGCTTATAACTACGCTCGATCAGCTTGACGCTGTATGATTGCTCAAGGCGCTTAGCCAAGCTGGCACCGATGTTACCGCCTCCGACAATCATGATGCGGCGATAGGGTTTTTCCAAACGCTGTAGCTCGCTCATTATCGAGCGGATGTGATTACTGGCAGCAACGAAGAATACTTCATCATCGGCTTCGATAATGGTGGTGCCTTGAGGGCGTATTGGACGACCTTGGCGGAAGATAGCAGCAACGCGTGTATCAATGTGCGGCATGTGCTCTCGCAGCGCTGATAGGGCGTTACCCACCAGTGGACCCCCGTAATACGCTTTCACCGCGACTAAGCTGACTTTCTGCTCGGCAAAGCTCACTACTTGCAGTGCCCCCGGATATTGGATCAGCCGCTCAATGTAGCTGGTCACGAGTTCTTCAGGTGCGATGAGGTGGTCAACCGGAACGGCACCGGATTGAAATAGCGCTTCTTTCTCGGCCAAGTATTGTGGCGAGCGGATACGAGCGATACGGTTGGGGGTGTTAAACAGAGAAAAAGCAACCTGACAGGCGGCCATATTGGTTTCATCCATATTGGTCACGGCGACCAACATGTCGGCATCTTGTGCGCCTGCTTCACGCAGCACATCTGGGTGACTGGCGTAACCGTTCACTACCCGTAAATCATATTTATCTTGCAGCTCACGCAGTCGATCGCTGTTTCTGTCGACTATGGTGATGTCATTGTTTTCACCGACCAGATTCTCTGCCAGTGTACCGCCTACCTGACCAGCGCCAAGAATGATGATTTTCATACCGTTTCTCGTCTAACCAAAATTTAGGGGATCGATGATCCCCGAATTACTACGCGATTTTTGTCAGGATAGCGTAATAAAAGCCATCCATGTCCTCTTCGCCTGGAAGCACTTGGCGTCCTGGATTGTCTGCCTGCGAACCTTCTAACTGAGCATCCGCGGTGCGCGCCAGAAACGCTTTCACCTGTTCACTGTTTTCTTGTGGTGTCACAGAGCAGGTTGCATAAACCAGCGTACCTCCCGGTTTCAACTGCTGCCACATCGCATCCAGAATCTCGCTTTGTAGATCTGCCAATGCTGCGATGTCATCACCACGACGCAGCCATTTGATGTCTGGGTGGCGACGAATGACGCCAGTGGCCGAACAAGGTGCATCGAGCAGGATGCGATCAAATTGCTCGCCTTGCCACCAATCTTTTGGCTTACGTGCGTCACCGCAAATAACTTGCGCTTTCAGCTGAAGGCGTTGCAGGTTGTCGTGTACGCGTTTGAGGCGACTGTCATCACAGTCAATGGCCACAACTTGTGCATCTTGAGTATGTTCAAGAATATGGGCAGTTTTGCCTCCCGGTGCGGCACAACAATCTAGAATTAACTCGCCATCTTTTGGCGTTAGGTAGTTAATCGACAACTGAGCAGCGGCATCCTGAACGGAAACCCAACCTTTCTCAAAGCCTGGCAGTTTTGTCACATCGCACGGAGCGGCCAATTTTAGGGCGTCGCTCGCTTCACTGTGAATACTGCTATCTATGTTTTCATTTTTGAGCAGTTGCTGGTATTCGTCACGGCTGTGATGTTGGTGATTCACGCGCAGCCACATTGGCGCTTTGCTGTTGTTGGATTCCACAATGTCTTGCCATTGCTGTGGGTAGGCGTCCTGAAGCAGTTTAAGTAACCAGCTCGGGTGACCATATTTACCAGCATCGTGGCTCATGGCATGAGCGTCTAGTTCTTCTTGGCTACGTTGATAGTTACGTAACACTGCATTGATTAATCCGCGTAGGCGTGGGCCTTTGAGTGTTTTGGTGCCTTCTACGGTTTCACCGACGGCTGCGTGCGCTGGAATACGCATAAAGCTCAGTTGGTAAATACCGACCAGAATCAGGTGATGGAAAACGCGTTGTTTGCCTTTAAGCGGCTTATCCATCAGCTCATTCGCGATCGATTCAAGGCGAGGTAAATAGCGTAACGAGCCGTAACAGATTTCCTGTAACAACGCTTGATCGCGAGGTTTGACTTGTTGTTGAGCCGCGGGAAGTGCGTTAGACAGAGACTGGCCTTTATCGATCACTTGGAAAAGGACATTAGCCGCAGCAGCGCGAACATTCATGTTGAATACCTTAACAGTAAGGGAGGGTGTCTCCACCCTCAAAAAGTACGTATAAATTAGGTCAGCTGAGTGCCGACTTCAAACCAGCTGGCACGCGAGTTGAGGATATCCTGAACCGGCATGGCTTTTTTACCGGGTACCTGAAGCTGTTCGAGAACCAGAACATGCTTGCCAGTGGCAATATAGATCCCCGTTTTATCTGCTTGCAGTATGGTGCCGGGTGCCTCAGTTGTCGTTTGAACGTCAACGCGGCTTTGCCAGACTTTGATGCTGTTGTCGGCGGCTTCAAAATGGCTCATCGGCCAAGGATTGAAGGCGCGCACACAACGCTCAATATGCTCGGCGTCATCACCCCAGTTAATGCGTGCTTCTTCTTTGCTGAGCTTTTTGGCGTAATTCGCTAGCTCGTCATCTTGCTTTTCAGGTGATGCTTTGCCGTCAGCAATGTCAGCCAGACACTCAACCAGAGCTTGCGGGCCAAGCCCAGCCAGCTTTTCATACATAGAAGCGCTGGTATCTGTCGCTTCGATCGGCAAAGTGGCAATTTTCAGCATATCGCCAGTATCTAAGCCGATATCCATCTGCATAATGGTGACACCTGTTTCCTGATCGCCAGCCCAAATAGAGCGCTGTATAGGAGCGGCACCGCGCCAACGTGGCAGAATCGAACCATGGACGTTGATACAACCCAGCTTCGGTGTATCGAGTACTGCTTGTGGCAGCAATAAACCATAAGCAACCACGACTATCAGATCCGCATTCAAATCAGCCAGTTCTTGCTTGGCTTCATTTGACTTAAAGTTTTCTGGCTGGTAAACCGGGATATCATGCTCAAGCGCGATGTTCTTTACTGGGCTGGCCGTCAGCTTTTTGCCTCGACCCGCAGGACGGTCTGGCTGGGTGTAGACCGCAATAACCTCGTGCTCCGAAGACAACAACGCCGCCAAGTGACGGGCGGCGAAGTCCGGAGTACCGGCAAAAACAATTTTCAAAGGTTTGCTCAAAGTACGTTCCTTTAGTTAGCCATTAGGCTTGGCTTGCTTGCTTTTCGTTAAAGCGTTTGATTTTTGCCAGTTTGTCCTGAATGCGCTTGCGTTTTAGAGGCGAAAGATAATCGACAAAAAGTTTGCCTTCTAAATGGTCAAGCTCATGCTGAACACAGATAGCAAGCAGGTCATCTGCTTCAAATGTGTATTCTTTGCCATCACGGTCAAGTGCTTTAACCGTGACTTCTGCAGCACGTGAAACCAGTGCTCGTGCACCAGGAACAGACAAACAGCCTTCCTCAATGCCATCTTCGCCACGCTTATCAAGAATTTCAGGGTTGATCAAAACCATTGGCTGATCGCGAGTTTCTGAAATATCGATAACGACGATGCGTTGGTGGAAATCGACCTGCGTTGCCGCAAGACCAATACCTTCTTCGTCATACATGGTTTCAATCATGTCGTCGACGAACTTTTGAATCTCAGGGGTCACCTTCTCCACTGGTTTTGCAACAGTGCGAAGGCGCTCATCTGGGAATGTTAATACTTGTAATACAGACATATACACTCGAAATGTTGAACTGAGCCGAATCAGGATAAACCTTGTTGGCTCAATTCTAGACATTTTGCTGCCCAAATGACAGCCTCATTACACTTTTGCGTATTTTCCCCGAGTTAAATTGCACTGTGAATCATGTCAAATTTGGCGAACACTAAGTGGTCAAACTTCTCTTGAAATAAGAGGTTTAGGCTGACTTGCTCTAGCTCGTCAGTGTCGTGTAACAAGGTGCTAGGCCGGATTAAATTTTCCTATGACGAAAGAAGAACTGACGGCTTGGCTGAGCTTGTACTTTACGCCGCGGATTGGGCCCAAAACGTTTCAGCGTTTGGTGGCGGTAGATTCTCCAATTAACATCATTGACTCTTCACCCGAGACATTACGCCGCTTAGGCTTTTCCGACTCGCAACTGAACTATCTCCAACACCGAGCTGCCGAGGATATTGAAGCGTGTTTTGAGTGGCAAGCAGAGTCCAGTGTCAGAACTATTCTACCTTTGAGTGACCATGGTTATCCGGCACTACTGAAACAGGCTGATGCTGCGCCAGCCACGCTGTTTGTTGAAGGTCAGTTAGAGAGTTTGTCTCGGCCGCAAATGGCGATCGTGGGCAGTCGCAATGCCAGTATTGACGGGCTTAATACCGCACGCAGCTTTGCAACCCAACTGGTGAATCAAGACATGGTCGTGACCAGCGGTTTAGCGTTAGGCATTGATGGTTATGCCCATGATGGGGCTCTGAATGGCAATGGCCAAACCATAGCTGTTCTCGGTTGTGGCTTAAATTCTGTGTATCCGGCACGGCATAAGAAGTTAGCTCAACGCATCGTTCAACAAGGGGCGTTGGTCTCCGAATTTCATCCCAATGTGAAGCCAAAAGCCGATAATTTTCCACGCCGAAATCGGATTATTAGTGGACTTTCACTGGGCGTTTTAGTCATAGAAGCGGCAGAGAAAAGTGGTTCTTTAATCACTGCTCGCTACGCGATGGATCAAGGTCGAGAAGTGTTTGCCATACCGGGCTCGATTCATCATCCCCATGCGAGAGGCTGTAACCTGTTGATAAAGCAAGGTGCGTGCTTGGTTCAACACGTCTCCGATATTGTTGATGAAATAGATAGCCTGATCCGCTGGTCTGATATTAATAAGCCGCCAATGCAAAACGATCTATTTGAACAAATTGATTGCAAAGAAGAATTGCCATTTCCTCAGCTGTTAGCTAACGTAGGAAGTAAGGCTACACCAGTTGATATTCTTGCAAGCAGGACCAATATACCTGTGCATGAAGTCATGATGCAGCTCTTGGAGCTTGAGCTCTCAGGGCATGTTGTTGCGGTTTCCGGTGGCTATATTCGAAAGGGGAGGGGCTAGCTATGATGATGGATATCCTAATGTATCTGTTTGAAACTTACATCCATAGCGATGCGGAGTTACAGGTCAATCAAGATGAGCTAGAAGAAGAATTACTTCGTGCTGGCTTTCATCAAAAAGACATCTATAAAGCCCTTGTCTGGCTGGAAGAGTTGGCTGCATTGCAGCAAAGCGAAACGCATTCCGCGATTTCCATTTGCAGCACATCCACCTCAACGCGTATCTATACCGCGAAAGAGTGTGAGCGCCTAAACCTTGAATCTCGAGGTTTTTTGACTTTCCTTGAGCAGGTCAATGTGCTGACGACTGAGACGCGTGAGATGGTGATTGACCGTATCATGGGGCTTGAAACAGACGAGTTCGAACTGGATGATCTGAAATGGATTGTGCTGATGGTGCTGTTCAATGTTCCAGGTAATGAAAACGCCTACACGCTTATGGAAGAGCTGTTGTATACCAAAGAGCAAGGTATTCTTCACTAAACTCCATGAGTAGCTATGAGCGGTAAAATAGATCATCAGTTGTTTTCGGCCCATGAGCACGCTTTAGAGCATAAAGCGTGCCCTAAGTGCCAGTCTGAACAGCGTGAAGGCGAGCTACAACTTCGCCATGGTAAGCACGGCCCGTTTTTGGGCTGTAATCAGTATCCAACCTGCGACTTTATCCAACCTTTACACCAGAATGACGGCCATATCATTAAAGAGCTGGGTGTACCCTGTCCGGAGTGCTCGAATGAATTGGTGCTACGTCAAGGGCGTTACGGAATGTTTATTGGTTGCAGTCATTATCCGCATTGTGACCATATCGAGTCGCTTGAGCAACCGACTGAACAAGAGGTTCAAGCAGAACATGCGTGCCCGGAGTGTGGCAAAGGTCATTTGGTCGAGAGGAAGAACCGTTTTGGCAAAGCCTTCTTTGCCTGCGATAACTACCCAAAATGCAAGTTTGCCGTCAATCAGCCGCCAGTTAAGGGTAAGTGCGAAAAGTGTGGTTTTCCTTTATTGATCGAGAAGAAGCTCGCTAATGGGATTAAACATCAGTGCGCTGACCGAAAATGCCATCACACCCAGAGTGAACAATAAAAACGGCGCTGTTTCCGCGCCGTTTTTGTTTTATCAAGTTTGCGATGACTAGTGCTTAATGTGACGCGCGATCTCATGAACCGCCGCGAAAGCATTCGCGTCTAAGACTTCTGCCAGAGCAGATAATTGACGTTGCAGTTCACCACTGTAATCACCACACACGTTAATGTGGCCCATCTTGCGTCCTGCGCGCTTTTCTTTCCCATACCAATGAACGTGACATCCAGGCATAGTGAGCACGCTTTCTGGCAGGGTATCTTCACCGAGGATATTGATCATCGACGTTTCGCGGATCAGCTTGGTGCTACCCAGTGGCATGCCACACACTGCTCGTAAGTGATTCTCAAACTGACAGGTTTCTGCACCTTGTTGTGTCCAGTGGCCAGAGTTGTGGACACGAGGTGCAATTTCGTTGACCAGTAAGGTGCCATTCAAATCAAAGAACTCGAGGGCCAGAACGCCCACATAGTTGAGCTCGTTAGCAACCGCAGTGAACATCTCCTGTGCCTGTTGTTGCAACTCAGTATCGGCAATGGCTGTTGAGACGCTCAGTACGCCGTCGGTGTGGACGTTTTCTGCAAGCGGGTAGACCGCGACTTCGCCATTTTTACCGCGTGCACCGACAAGTGACACTTCACGTTGAAAAGGAACAAACTCCTCCGCAACAATCGCTTGTGTTTCGGTGGCGTTAATACAGGCTTCCATCTCAGCCCATACTGCGTCTATTTGCGTTGGGTCTTTGAGTCGCCACTGGCCTTTGCCGTCATAACCACCTAACGCACTCTTTAGTACCATTGGGATACCGACATACTCTATAGCGTGAGCAAAGTCTTCGCGTGTTTGGATTACATGGTATTTGGCGTTGTGGACCTTAGCCATGTCCAGCAATGCTTTTTCGATTCGTCGGTCACCGCCAGCTTTGATGGCGTCGGCAGAGGGGAAGAGCTTTCCGCTTGCTTGGCAAACATCAAGAATATCATGTGGGATATGCTCGAACTCGGCGGTAATCACATCTGCTTTCTCAACGGCATTGTTCAACCCTTTGCCCAGTAGCGACTGAGTCAGTGGGTGGACGATGTTCTCGCTCGCGACATCATACGCAATCATATCGATGTTCAGAGGAGCGCCAGCCAGTGACATCATGCGTGCCAGCTGTCCCGCTCCAAGCACTAACACTTGCATGGGATTAGTCCTCTGCCGGGTTTGGATTCGCTAACACGGTTTCAGTTTGCTGGTTGCGAAATGCTTCGACTTTCTCCATCACGGTGTCATCATGTGTGCCGATGATCTGAGCCGCGAGAATGCCCGCATTCGCCGCACCTGCTTCGCCAATGGCCAATGTGCCTACCGCGATGCCTTTTGGCATTTGAACAATTGATAGTAGAGAGTCCATCCCTTTTAGTGCACGCGATTGAACAGGGACACCGAGAACAGGTAAGCTAGTGAAAGCGGCCGCCATGCCTGGTAAATGAGCAGCGCCACCAGCACCGGCAATGATGACTTTCAGGCCGCGCTCTTTAGCGCTGTTGGCATAATCAGCAAGAAGCTGCGGAGTACGGTGAGCTGACACCACTTTTGTTTCATATTCGACGCCAAACTGATCCAGCATTTCAGCTGCTAGTTTCATGGTTGGCCAGTCAGATTTAGAACCCATGATGATACCGACTTTCATCTTAAACTCCTTTAATGCAACTCTATTGATGAGCAGATAAATTTGAGCGCATTATACGGGGATTTTAATATCAAGCAAACGTTTGCGTGAAGTTTGAATCCAGATTGACACAATTTATAAATAAATAGCTTTAGTCACTACCAATGATTGTTTGTAAACTTAGTGGTTAGACAGTACATCAGACAGGAAAGAATCAGTGGATAATTTTGAGCAGGCTCTGTTGGCTCTGAAAAACGGTGAAGTGATTGCGTACCCGACGGAGGGTGTGTTCGGTGTTGGTTGCGATCCTGATAACCCTGAAGCGATTCAGAAACTATTAGAACTGAAACAAAGGCCGGTGGAAAAAGGTTTGATCCTGATCGCTGCTAGCTATGAACAATTGCTGCCATACATTGACGAGTCTCAGCTGACAGATGAGCAGCTACAGAAAGTCCATCAGACTTGGCCTGGCCCCGTTACTTGGATCATGCCGTGCAGCGATAAAGTGTCGGATTGGGTTTCAGGCCAGTTTGACTCGATTGCAGTGCGTGTGACCGATCATCCTTTGGTACAAAAGATGTGTAATGCGCTTGGAAAGCCGTTAACCTCTACCAGCGCAAATTTGACCGGTGAACCCCCTTGTATGACGACCGCAGAAGTTGAGCAGCAACTCGGTGATCGCTTAGTTGCAATACTGGCGGGAGAGACAGGTGGGCGAGACAAGCCAAGTGAAATTCGCGACGCAAAAACATCCAAGGTATTAAGACAGGGTTAACCCTGCAAAGGAAGTAGAAACATGTCAGCCATCGACAAGCAAGCAGTGAAACAGTTCCTGATGGAGCTACAGGATTCCATTTGTCAGCAACTTGAACAGGCCGACGGCCATGCTGAGTTTATAGAAGATGCGTGGAGTCGTGAGCCTGGTGAACGTTTAGGTGGTGGTGGTCGCACTCGAGTGATGAAAGAGGGGGCTGTATTTGAGCAAGGTGGTGTGAACTTTTCGCACGTACAGGGAAAAGAAATGCCAGCGTCGGCTACGGCACATCGCCCTGAACTTGCAGGCCGTCGATTTGAAGCAATGGGCGTGTCTTTGGTCATGCACCCGAAAAACCCTTATATTCCCACATCCCACGCCAATGTGCGTTTCTTTATTGCCGAGAAAGACGGTGAAGCGCCTATCTGGTGGTTTGGTGGTGGCTTTGACCTGACACCTTTCTATCCGTTTGAAGAAGACGCCCAATATTGGCATAACACTGCTAAAGAGGTGTGTGCACCGTTCGGCAGTGAAGTGTATCCAGAGCATAAAGCGTGGTGTGACAAATATTTCTACCTACCTCATCGTGATGAAACACGTGGTGTTGGCGGTTTGTTCTTTGACGATTTGAATCATTGGGAGTTCGATAAGTGTTTTGATTACATCAAAGCCGTTGGTGAAGGGTATTGCCAAGCCTACCTGCCAATTGTCGAGCGCCGTAAAGCAACCGAATACGGTGAGCGAGAGCGTCAATTCCAGCTCTATCGTCGTGGCCGCTATGTTGAGTTTAACTTGGTTTATGACCGCGGAACGCTGTTTGGCCTGCAAAGTGGTGGGCGTACAGAGTCGATTCTGATGTCGATGCCACCACTGGCGCGATGGGAATACAGTTACCAAATTGAGCCGGGAACCCATGAAGCAGAGCTATATCAGGACTACTTGAAGCCTCGCGATTGGTAACACTTTCTTCCTTATAGGGTTAATGATAGGGTCATTGGTTTGCAATGGCCCTTTTTGTTTTGAGTAGGTAAGGATATGACCCAGCAGATAGATCGTTATGCCGTTTTTGGAAACCCGATAAGCCAAAGTAAGTCTCCCTTTATTCATACGCTGTTTGCTCGTCAAACCAATCAGTCAATGACGTATACCGCTGAACTGGCTCCAGTGGATGGATTTGTTGCGGCGGCTGAAGCTTTTTTTGCTCAAAACGGAAAAGGATGCAATGTCACTGTGCCATTTAAGGAAGATGCTTACCGACTGGCTACACGTTTAACAGAGCGGGCTCAGTTGGCGGGTGCCGTCAATACGCTGAAAAAGCTCGATGATGGTGAGATCTTGGGTGATAACACCGATGGTGAAGGGCTGGTACAGGACCTACTGCAGAATCAGGTCGGGATTGAAGGTGCAAGAATTCTCTTGATCGGTGCAGGAGGTGCGGCTCGTGGTGTAATCAAGCCTTTACTTGACCAAAGCCCTGCTGAAATTGTGATTACCAACCGGACCTTATCCAAAGCGCAGACGTTACAAGAGATGTTCACGAGCTTTGGTTCGATCAAAGCGGTTGAGATGGCACACATCGAACAGAGCTACGACATTATCATCAATTCGACGTCCTCCAGTCTCAGTGGCGAGCTGCCTGCGATTTCATCGGCCATCTTCTCATCTAACTCTACAGTTTATGACATGATGTATGGCTCAGGTCACACGACATTCAACCAGTGGGCAATTGAGCATAATGCGGCGGTGGTATACGACGGCTTGGGCATGCTGGTGGGGCAGGCTGCGGAAAGCTTCATGTTATGGCGAGGTATCCGACCAGGGACAAAACAAATTCTACGCGAATTAAGAAAGAATCTAGAGGGTATGTAATGAATCAGTCGATTCTGTTTCCCGACATGCAGCATTGGGATGACCAACTGCAAGCAGTCGTTTTTCCCGCGCAGCAGTCAGGCGCGCTGATAGAGTGTGTGGTTACCTTGAATCAGTTGGAAGTATTGGCTGGACAAAAACTTCAAGGTGCTGAGCAAGCTCTCGTTTGCTTTAGTCAGCACCGATTTGATCTGGAAGAGTTAGCCGAAGAACTGATTGAGGACGAAACCTTCAATCAGTCAGGGCAGGTCGAAGTTATTTGCTAATCACATCGACATGATGCAGGTAATCTTCTTTGTTCTGCACGTAATTGTCTGCTGACTTTTGTAGAAAGGCGCGTTCTTTATCGTTAAGAGGACGTGCCTGTTTGACTGGGCTACCTACATATAAGTAGCCGCTTTCGAGAGTTTTTCCCGGTGGGACCAAACTGCCGGCACCAATCATGACGTCTTCTTCTATTACTGCCCCATCCAATACAATCGCGCCCATACCTACCAGCACCCTGTCTTTGATAATGCACCCATGTAGCATCACTTTATGGCCGACAGTGACGTCGTCGCCAATGATAAGCGGGTAACCATCAGGGTTTTCCTGATTTTTGTGCGTAACATGCAATACGCTGCCATCTTGGACATTGGTTCTCTTGCCAATGTGAATATGGTTGACGTCACCGCGAGCTGCAACTAGAGGCCAGATGCTCGAATCATCGCCAATTCTAATATCGCCCACCAATACAGAGCTTTGATCAATATAGACACGTTCACCAATGACGGGACGTGTATCTTTATAACTACGCAAGGCGCTCATTTTTTCTCCTTATATAGAGGAATTCTGGATAAACAGAGGTAGAAGAGTAAGGAAAATAGCTATCTTTGAATAGAAAATACTCAAACGGCAAAAAAATCAAAAAAAACTGCAAAAAGGGGTTGCCAACGTGACGCCGATCTCTATAATGCCCCCTCGCTGACACGGGAACGCTTCGAAGCTTATGTTTCGAACCATAAAGCCCAGTTAGCAAGGTCAATTAGCCAAGTGGAAACGCTTGAAAATAAGTTTGAAAAAAGTGGTTGACACTAAACTTTATCTCGCTAAAATGACCGCCTCTTCCGAAGTGATGTTAATCACAAAAGAAGAACGCTCTTTAACAATATAAACCTATCAATCTGTGTGGGCACTCGTTGATGATAATCCAATTGGAAGCTTCGGCTTCAAATTAGGTTTCAATGAAACGAAGTGACCATTCGAATTGGGAAGCAGCCTTGAGCTGTTTTGTTTTACTTTTTCAAAAGTGAAAACCAATAAGAGCACAGTCAATTCAAACATTACTTTATGTAATGTTCAGTATTCATTGAGCCGACAAAATCTTAAATTGAAGAGTTTG
>NZ_JAKEUT010000013.1:0-81345 GCF_022398025.1 Vibrio sp. Isolate25 | reverse complement strand
GCCGCCAGCGTTCAATCTGAGCCATGATCAAACTCTTCAATTTAAGATTTTGTCGGCTCAATGAATACTGAACATTACATAAAGTAATGTTTGAATTGACTGTGCTGAATCCGAAGATTCAATGGTCACTTCGTTTCATTGAAACCTAAATTGATACCGAAGTATCTATTTGGATTATCATCAACGAGTGCCCACACAGATTGATAGGTTTATATTGTTAAAGAGCTGTGCTAACCAAATCGATATTTAATACCTCTTGGCTAGGGGTGCGTATCTTACGCTTCCCGCTTAAAGAGTCAAGCGTTTTATTTAACTTTCTCTCCTCTTTAAATTCCGATTTGGTTTGTGACTTTCGTCTCACTCCGTGTCGGTGAGGCGGCATTATAGGGAGGTCTGAGAAGATGACAAGTGTTTTTTAGAAATTACTTTCTGTTTGGTTAAAAAGAAAACAAAGGACTGAAAATAGAATAAAATTTCAACATTTGAATCATGTCACATCAATAGGTTGGAAAAACAACAACCATATACGTAAGATCCGTGTGTCTATTTTGTTAACATCTAGACATTTTTCTTAAACTACAAAGTTGTATTCGAATATGAGTTCAAATAAATCGACCTTAATGATTATCGCCCTAGCGGTATTGGGTGGAATCATCTTTTCGCAGGTTGCTATTTCTCCTGCGCTCAGCTTTGTTATCGGTGTTTTTGCTTCTGCTTTTGTTTTTAAATTTTCAAACACCTCAACTGAGCCAGCAACCGTTAATGAACCCGCGACCAAAACTCTTTATGTCGGCAACCTTCCTTACAAAGCAAATGAGTCACACGTAAAAGAATTATTTGCCAAACATGGGGAAGTTTTCGCTGTACGTTTGATGAAAGACAAACGCACAGGTAAAAGAAGAGGATTTGGTTTTGTTGTAATGGCAGCGACCGATGCTGCCGGTGCCATAGAAGGATTAAATGACAAGGATTATATGCAGCGTACGTTAAAAGTACGTATTGCTAACGATCCAAAATCTCAAGCTGAACTGGATTAAACCCTAAAACTTGTAACGCTTGATTCAACGCTCCTTCTTCATAAGGGGGAGCCGTTGAGAAAATCTCTCGTTTCCCCTTCTCTTCTCTTATCCTTTCAAGATTCAGTAGCTCCTGCACACGGCGTGCAATGGCTTCTCCCGAGTCTATCAATACAACCTGCTCACTCAGCACCGACTGAATTTCTTCCCTAATAAGCGGAAAGTGTGTACACCCGAGTACGGCAACATCGACTTTACCAATCATGGGGGATAAAACATCCGTCAGTTCTTGAGTAGAGATTGGGATACCACGAAGCTTTTCTTCTGCCATATCAACCAGTCGAGTAGAGCCCAACAATTCAACGGGTTTGCTTTGCGAGAAGTCGCGAATCAATTCCTGCGTGTATTGACGTGTCACCGTCGCAGGGGTTGCTATCAGGCCAACCGCTTTATTCGCTAAATTGGAAGCTGGCTTAATCGCAGGTACGACACCGACAACCGGAATAGAGAGCAACGTTCTCAATGAAGGTAGCACAATGGTGCTTGCGGTATTACATGCAATCACAACTAAATCAACTTGGTGCTCAGCGACATACTGCGAAACCAACGCTTCCACTCGAGAAACTAAAGTTTCATGATTCAGCTCACCGTAGGGATAGGCAGCGTTATCGAACAGGTATATATAATCAAGCTGAGGGAGCTTTTTTTCTATCTCTTGGAAAACAGAAAGCCCACCGACGCCAGAGTCAAAAATTAATACTTTTGGTTGTTGTGACACTTGATATACCCACACATTTCGATGTGGCAATCATACTCACACAAATTAGTTTGGCAATATCTTCGCTTGGTAACGTTGATGAGAGAAACGCTCTCCGACGTCAAGGGTAGTTAAGCTCAACTCTATCTTGCCTTGATAGCTACGGGTTTGTGTGACTAACGTATGAAACTCTCCATCCTCGCCGCATGGATCCACGCCGCGCGGTAGAGAATCAATGAAGGTTCGGTCATACCATCGCCCGCAATAAGTTGGGTCAAGAGCCTGACCATCCGTCGTTACCACCAAGGTTTTAATGCCACGCTCTAATATCTCATCCGCAAGGTCTTGGCTGTGTTGTCCAATGAGAGGAAAAACACACTCCCAACCAGCAGGTTCAATATAGCTGCGGCGATAGGCTTCAATCCCATTACAAAACATGTCACCAAAAGCCACAGCTTGAATATCGAGCGCACTGTTCTTTAGTGCATCAATAATGGCCGACTGATAAACATCATTAGGCGGAAATATTTCCGGCATTTCAATCTTTATTAGAGGCAAACCAAGTAAGGCAGCTTGCATGTCGAGCACTTCAACAGGTGTGGCTTGAAATGGGACTTCATCTTTGACATAAGTCGTGTATAGACCGACCACTTGATACTCTTCGCTTTCAATCAACCTTTCTAAGGTCAAAGTCGAATCTTTACCGCTCGACCAACTGATAATGGTGCGTTTTGACATAGTTTGTACATCACATTGAAAAAAGCCGCCTCATTAGGCGGCTTAAAATAAACTAAAATTGGTACTTCACTGATGCAAAATAGCTGCGGTCTTGGGTGTTGTAGCCACCAGCAGTTTCATATTCTTCATCAAGTAAATTAGAGATGCGAGCTCTCACACTAAAGCTATCACTAACAAAATAAGTTCCCGCAAAATCAACTAATGAATAACTATCTAAGGTAATGTCATTAGCCGTCAAGTCTGGTCTCTCTCCTTGGTAGAGATAGCTAATGTCCACTTGCCAGTCAGAGCCAAAGTACGTCATATTCCATTTACCACTATGCTTCGCTCGGCGTGCTAGCTGTTCATCATTATCTAAATCTTTAGGGTCCATCCAGTCAAAGCTAGCTGAATGGCTAATAGGCCCAGTTTCGAACGTTGAGCTTATCTCAATACCTTCGATACGAGCTTCTCCGACATTCTCTTTAATATCACCCAAAATAAGGTTATCAATATCATTTCGATAAGCCGCTAACCTAACACTTAGGTAACTATAGTCAGCCTCTATAGCAACTTCATAGTTTTTAGACTCTTCTGGTTTTAGGTTTGGGTTGCCACTGTAGCAAGTCGGATAACAAACTAGAGGACTATATAAGTCACTAAATGTAGGAGCCTTAAATGCCGTACCTGTATTACCTGTCACTCGATAATGTTCTGAAAATCTATATCCAAGCCCTAATTGCCAAGTATTATTACGACCGTATCTTTGATTATCATCAGTTCGAGCGCTCCCCTCTAGCTGAAGAACGTCTCCGTTGTACAAACCTGTTAGATATACCGCGGTGTTTGTTCGGCTTGTTTCATCCAAATCACTCGATGTACTTGATACATCATCTTTATACCAATCAATGCCAGCATTTACCGACATATCATTGGCTAAAGCAAAGAAGTTACTCCAAGTCATCGTGTCACGGTTGGTTTGATAATTGCTGTCAAAGCTTGGGTAATACTTCTTATCTTCATTAGTTCCCAAAACAAGATCTGAATGAAAGCTTTCTGTTTGATACTGCGTGACGAGAGAAAGGTTATATAGCCTTTGTTCAATTTCACCTTGATCATACTCTACGAATGTATCGGCATAATCACCATTAAGTCTTGCCGTCCAGTTTTCGTTGAAGCGAACACCTAATTCGAGGGCAGCATCTTCACTTTTAAACCCGTCATCATCTCCTTGATCACCAGCATCACTGACTGTGACATCAAAACCATCCGTCTCTAAGCGATTTAGAGATAGCTTACCCCAAGTGTTTTCTGTAATTTCTTCTGCAACTAAGAGTTGAACCTGATTTAGGTTATCACTACCAAGGCCTGCCGAAACCTCAATCTGGGGGTCTGTGTAACTCGTGATGATATTAATGACGCCTCCTAGAGCATCTGAACCATATATGGCCGTTCTTGGTCCACGGATATATTCGATACGTTCAACACCGTTTAAAGAAATGGCATTAATAGCGGCACCACCAGAGTATGCATCACCGATACGGACACCGTTCATCAAAACCAGTACATGGTCTGACTCACTACCACGAATGAATACACTTGTTGTTTGTCCATAACCACCATTACTTGCAATCTGGACACCAGGAAGTCTGCGGAGTACTTCAGTTAAAGACTTTGCTTGGATTGCTTCAATTTCTTCCTTGGTAACAATCTCGATTGGGGCGATAACATCGCTACTTGACTGCTCAAAACGGTTCGCCGTCACCACCATAGTCTCATCGGCTGATACTGCTTGGGCATATGAAAGGGAGGCGTGCGGAAGTAGCGATGCCACTGCTATCGCCAGAATAGAACGGTTCATTTTTATAATCCTAAATCGCGTAAATCCTACCGAGCTTGGAGCACTTGCTTCCATTGATTGGCTCAGCTGCTGGCAGGTATTCGGACTCAAGAGCTCAGTATCACCACCTAATCACTCGACTTCCCACATAAATCTCTATGCAGTGTCATTTGAGCTTTCGTTCTCTTTTACCGCTGCGCGTCAGTTCTGGATTTCCACCAGATTCCCTTTTCAGCCATCTATACTGCTAGATAGCACCAGCTAGGCGCAAATGTTATTCAGCTATCATTCCTTTGTCCAGCCAATATTGTGCTTTTATATAACCAATGGCTTTATCACTCTCACATGGAAACATGTTTACACACGATGTTGAACCGAGGAGAGTGACAAAGCTGGACATGTCGCAGATATTGAATAAAATCTGCGCTCCTAAAACAAACGCACTCAGCACCTGAAAGGTAATAAACATGGCGACTCTTGAAGTAAATCCACAGCGCTACCAAGAACAACTGGCGGAAAAGGTCGAATGTCTCAATGAGATGTTTGCGCCCTACCACGTCCCAGAACTGGAAGTGTTTGAGTCTCCAGATCAACATTATCGTATGCGCGCTGAGTTCCGTGTTTGGCATGAAGGTGAAGACCTTTATTACATCATGTTCAATCAAGAGACGCGTGAAAAGTACCGCGTTGACCAGTTCCCTGCGGCGAGCCGTTTGATCAACGATCTAATGCCATTGCTGATTGATGCAATGAAAGAAAACGACTCTCTGCGACGTAAACTGTTCCAAGTGGATTTTCTATCAACACTGAGCGGTGAGATTCTGGTGTCTCTTTTGTACCACCGTCAATTGGATGATGAGTGGACGAAGAACGCAAAAGCACTCAAGCAACGTCTGAACGATGAAGGCTTCAACCTGAACCTGATTGGTCGTGCACGTAAAATGAAGATTGTTCTGGATCGCGACTACGTGATTGAAAAACTCGACGTCAATGGCCAACCCTACGTTTACCAACAAGTCGAGAACAGCTTTACGCAACCCAACGGCAAAGTAGCTGAAAAGATGCTGGAGTGGGCAATCGACTGTACCAACGAAAGCCAAGGCGATTTACTCGAGCTTTACTGTGGTAACGGTAACTTCTCACTGGCACTCGCGCAGAACTTTAATCGTGTACTGGCAACCGAACTGGCAAAACCTTCCGTTGAATCTGCGCAGTACAATATTGCAGCCAATAACATTGATAACGTGCAAATCCTGCGTCTATCCGCGGAAGAATTCACTCAGGCAATCGAAGGTAAACGTGAATTCCGCCGCTTAAAAGACGCGGGCGTCGATTTGAAGAGTTACAACTGCAACACGATTTTTGTCGACCCTCCTCGCGCAGGTATGGATATCGATACCTGTAAGATGGTTCAAGGCTATGATCGCATCCTTTACATCTCCTGTAATCCAGAGACACTCAAGGACAATCTTGACGTTTTAAGCGAAACACACAACATCACACGTTTTGCTCTGTTTGATCAGTTCCCTTATACCCACCATATGGAAGCAGGTGTCCTACTGGAGCTTAATAAATAAGGATTACAAGAGATTTCAAACCTATATCAAACTCTTCTGGGTACGGCTCTGGGTACGGGAAGTTTATACTTTATATTCTATTGCTAGCTGTAGTGTTAGTAATAAAAACTAAGTAAATCTTTAGCTCACTTCCTTTTATTTCACCTCAAATGAGTTTAAGATATAGGAAGTGAAACAAAAAGAGACTTATAATGACAAATTTAAACTCTGTAACCCTAGATACAAATCCAGAAACATTAGAAATGTTTCTGAATGAAAAAAACTTGTCCATCCAACAAGTCAAACATGCAATTCAGCAAGGTATTGCTCACTACAATAACACCACTAGTGATGAACCAGCAGGTTACAGAGGCTACACTATTTCGGCTAAAGCCACCTTGGCTTTACGGCAGTCTTTAAAGACTTTGGGATTTCAAAAAGAATCTCCATATAACATTGAATTAACAGCAAATAATGATAATAAATTTGCAATTCATATTTGCCGTGGTGACGAGCAAGCCGGATTACCATCCGGTTATCCTTCCACGCTGAGACCTAAAGGACCTCGATCCCAAGAATATTTTGGGTTGGCAACTGCTGATATCAATCAAATTGATATGTTCGCCAACGAGCTACCAAACTATTCCTCAAACAACTTATGTCCATATGATGTATGGTTCTTATTGCTCAATGTCGAAAAATCTAAAGATGAGGGTCTGATTGTCAAAGCTGAGCTTTCTAAGCCTATCTTTTGTTCCCAAAAAGGGTTTGTAAATGGGTTTAGCAAACGTTTCATGATAGACATGACCGACTTCAATTCAGGCTTATTGATTGACACAGATGAGAGCCCTGAGAGTGGATTCTCCGAAGATATTGATCTCGATATTTCATTTAACTAACCATGTTTAACCCATTACGTTTAAAACAAGCACGAGAGCGTCGCAAACTTACCAAGAAAGCATTTGCTGATTTAGTAGGAGTAAGCTCAAAAACCATTTCGGTGTACGAAAGTAGTCAACCTTTATTCGAGCTGCAAGAGGAGACAATTGAGAGCTTCGCACAATGCCTTGGATATCCCGTTGAGTTTTTTTATAAAAAATCTACAGAGATTATTAGTTCTGAATCAATCAGCTACAGGGCAGTTACAACTCTTTCTAGTAAACTGAAACTGGCGACAGAGTCTGCCAGTATCAATGCCTTTGAACTCTCAGAGTGGATTGATAGTAAATTTAGTAAGCTCCCTAAAGTAGACTTACCGGATTACTCTCACGACAATCGACATGATCCTGAAGCCGCAGCTTCTGAGCTACGTGATATGTGGGGGCTAGGTGAACTTGCCATAAAAAATATAGTCCACCTTCTGGAGTCCAAAGGGGTTAGAGTATTTTCACTATCTGAGGATTGCAAAGAAGTTGACGCCTTTTCTTTTTGGAAAGGTGGAAAGCCATTTGTCATTCTTAATCAATTTAAAACGCCAGAAAGAAGTAGATTTGATGCAGCTCATGAACTTGCACACTTAATTCTTCATAAGCATAGTAGCCAAAACAAAGGACGTGAAGCGGAGTTAGAAGCCGATAGATTTGCTTCAGCATTTCTCATACCTAGAGGGAGTGTACTTTCAAAAGTTCGCCCAAATGGCAATGCCTCTTTAACTGATATTATTGATCTTAAAAAGAACTGGCATGTATCTGCAATGGCAATGATTCGACGCCTATATGACTTGAACTGCTTAACAGAATGGCAATACCGACAACTGACAATACAAGCAAACAAAGAAGGTTATCGCTCTAGTGAACCAATTGGACTAGAGAAACGAGAACAATCTCTTCTCCTTGAAAAAGTATTCGCATCCCTCAAAGAAAAGGGAGTTCGGCGCAATGATATAGCCAGAGAACTTGCACTCCCTCTTGACGAAATATCTAGCCTGACATTCAATAATACCTTTTTCAATCTATCCATTGTTAGTCAGAATTCAATAGAACCAGACCGAAAAAGTACTGCACAACTCTCCCTTGTTAAGTAGGTTAAAAATAGATGAGCTCACGTGAGCTCATCTATTACAATTTAAGGCTTCAACATCTGCCTATTCGCCTAAGCCAAAATACTTCCGGTTTGCATCAGAAAAAAGTCTCACTATCGTACGAAGATCACCTCCTCGATGAAAGTGCTCTATAGATTCACACATAATATCCAACTGCATTTGTATAGCACTATCGCTCCGATACCCATGGGACTGCATATAAGCAAAGCACTCTTTCATCCGGTTCACGGTTGCTGCATTCTTTGTTAGCAATGAAGCAAAGGTAGGTTGATCTGCACATTGTAGATCTTGATAAAAACGCCCTATCTGTTCGTTCAAGCTAATTCTAAACTGAGAAAGTAGCACTCGCGTCGCTTGCTGATATGCGTCCACTTTTTTCTTTTGAGGGTCTCTTTTGTGTAGCGTCTTCATGCATAGAGTAAAAGCCGCATCTAGCTCGGTTTTATATCTCTGTTCAGACACCCACCCCTTTGACATCTTGGGATAATATTTCTTCCAGTAATCATGGTAAGCATTGTTAACTGCTGTATTGAATGTCAACTCTAAATCATCCGCCCTACCAAAAAATCCATGCTCCTTCGCCTTGCGTACAATACGATCTTTTTTCATTCGAAGCACCGACAGGTCTTCTGGAATGTCAGAGAAACCGATTCTCAATTCCTCTATAAATATCTCTCGTTCGTTTATGTGATTATCAAGTGATTTCTGCTTACTGGCCTGTTCGGCTCGCGTAACTGCCGTGCGTTTTGCTCTGATCTCTTGTAACTGGCTTTCCACTTTAGCAAGAGATTTACTGATAAACGCAACTAACTGTATAGATTGATATTGCGTCACACTATCTGCTAAGTTTGTTATTCGGTTATATCGAGCTTGAAGAAAGCTCTCCGATTGAAGCTGTGCGATATCAAGCAAGTGCTCCCTGATTGCGCTACGAACAAAACGAATATCTTTTGCCGCTTGCCTACGCGTTTTACTTGCTATGAATTTCGCGTGAGCCTTGCCAAGATTCTTAATCGCTATTTGCTCATATGCTACTAAACGCCGAGCACATCGCACATTACCTTTATAACTTGGCATGCTACGAACTTGCTGCATCTTAGCATCATACTCACCTTCGCTTGCAAGGGTCGGTTCGGCAAGGGCCCATTTTCTAAGCTGTATTATCTTTTCTGCGAGAGCATTACGTTCACTAAACCGTTTTTCATCCATGGCATCGTTAAAGCTCTTGGAAGTTTTCACAGCGAAGGGAAGTCTGCGTTTAGGATCTAGATTAAGCTCTTCCAAAAGAGCCCACTGACTGTGCTTATCGATATCAATGTGCTGTAAGGTAGGGTTATACGTAGGGACAGGATACATCACTTCGAATGTCAGATTACGATGCACTTTCATTCTACGTATTGCTTCATCAGACAGTATAAAAGCATTACACTCAACCTTTGACAGCACATCGGCAGATGCTTCTTCTCTAGATGCTGCGGAGCCATACAGAATCATATTTAACGTTACGGGGTTGGCTTCTTCGCAATTAGGACTGAATAACCAAATGAGGTTATACCCTTCCGTTCTAAAGAATTTTTCTCGTTCGTAAACAACTTCAGGGCTCATCCACCAGCGGGTTAACTCAATGACAAAGCGATTTCCCTCTACATCCACAAAGCTGATATCAGGTTTGCGTCTTTTATCAGCTTCAGGATCTTTAGAAAAGATAAACTTCTCAACATAAACGTGTTTGTAGCCAATGTTTTTTAAATGTTCCGCAAGGAAGTGCTTTGTCTCGAAGTGCCATTTCCCTTCACCCTTGTAAATTTGTCCTTTGCCAAAAAAAGTCTCTGAGTTTGAATAGAAAGAACATCGCTGCATTTTTTCTATAGATGGAGCACGACTGGGTATGTGTCGGAAATACGCTTCTGTGGTCGCATTACGAGCAATAAAATGTACAGGACATCCACAATTGCTGCACTTTGCGTAAACACCACTTTCAGCAAGACTCTTGGCAATAAAGCTCTTCAAAATAGATTGAGAAACATCTGTATCGGAAGTCTCAGAGCTCATGAAATCTATTAGCTCACTCGCTAGTACTACTCGATCAAAATTCTCAACCTCCAACTCCCAAAGGCTATGTTTCTCTATCGTATCCATCCACATTTGACCACTACACACTTACTAAATCACGCCAAAACATTGAAAGTTCAGTTTTTTCTAGCAACTTTTTAACCGCTCTAATACTAATACGTTAGCCACACCAATCCAAATGAAACCAGACGCACAACTTATCGCTATAGACGGGGATGATAAAACAAAGGCAACCGTCACTTTTGATGATAAACTTCAGCACAAATGCCGCTTGAGTTTTGCATGTAATGGTAAGGGTTTTATTCAACACTGCTTCATAGGGCTTGCAGGTTAAATATTAAGGAAGAAGCGAAAAAACAAGCATCAAAAAAGCATGGTGTGAACACCAAAAACTGAGGAGATGCCTTCAAAAGCCCATAGAAGACCCAAATGGATAAGGGGTGTCATTATTACCTCATTCACCAACTATTAAACTTAAATGACTTAAGCTAATAACTCGCTGTAACCACTCCAAACATGGGTGAGAGGTACTGGAGAAGACTCTCCACTAACAAACCAACATTCTTCATCTCGTATCGGATCAATAACAAGCCCGAGATGATAATTTTTATTGAAAAATGCAGCCTGCGTTTGACGATCTGTACCACTAAAAAATGCACCTAAATTAGGATGACTGTGATACCACCCAACTACGAAATTGCTCTTTGTGGTATGCCGTCGAGCGGTATCCCACACTGCCGTTCCCATACATAAAGAAACACTCGTAGCATCAAAATCTTCGCTCGGAACCGATTTTGTTACGTGTACAGCAACTACACCTGACTCTAAATTATCTACGCTTAGTACTTCTCCAAGAAGCAACCCTCCCGACTCAGTTTCGTTTTCAGTTATATGTTCGATAATTTGTTTTTTAACCGTATCCGAAATGAAGACATGTGGGGCTTCTATGCTACTAGACAATATCTCCAATAGTGATAGCACAGGTACTTCAGAAAAGGCCTGTGTTATTGGCTTTGCATAGATATCAGGTTTTTTATCTGTCCATTTCATGTCTCAACATAGAATCCTTTTCTACAACGAGGGCAATTAACATTTCCTTTCTGACCACTTGGTAAGCGCAAAGAGGTTTCACAATGTGTGCAATTAACCACTACTTTTGTTTCGATGTTATTCCATGACATTGTCTTCTTCGCCTGTTGCTCATAGCCTAATTTAGTTGTAGGGAAACTATTCGGGTATTGAGCTACGGCGATGCGATACCAGCTCAATGCTGCTCCGTTGGCAGGAGAAGACTCATTCAGAATACTCTCATCAAAAGTAATTATTTTAATTATGCGCTTCACCAATAAGTCTAGACTTTGAGAGGGCAGCCACTTGGTGCCAAAACAGATCTGTCCTGATGTATACACATTTGGGTGGTAGATTGGCGTAGTAATTTTTGCACTCGGCTCTTGGAAAGGATATCGGCTTAAAAGCTCAATCTTAACAGTCGTCCTATGTTGGACTGTACTTGGGAAACTACTAGAACCTGCCGTAGGGTATGCGAGTTCAATAAGAAGCTCTCTTACAGGGCTTCCCGTTTTCGATACAACTTTTACTTTTCCGCCCGTTTCGCGACTTAAAACGTCTAACTTTCTTAGGTCCTCCTGAACCCTTGTAGCAAATGCACTCATTCTTCATCACCCTGCAACTAAAACTGGTTGAACCTCTAGAATATCTCCATCCTTAATTTCGGCACTACTAAGTGTCGATGATGGTGTAAGTGTCTTGCCGTTGTTAGTGCTTACTAAGCTATAATCAGTATCAACAGGAAGTGACCAATTATCTACAGACGCTTGGATAACATCAGCTCCAGTGTTAGATAAATCTAATACAACTTCTGCTTTGCGAGTTTGATCTGCGGTTCGGATGATTACTTTAACTTCAGACATTAATTGTCCCTCAATTCAATAACTACTGTTTTCCCATGAACTTGCATTTGTACAAATTTCCCTGGGAAAGATTTATTAAGGTAATTTTCTTTTAGCTCCTGTATCGTAAAGTGGTCTTTGATATCAACTAAGACAGACTCTGTTTTGCAGTCTGCACACCACATAAGACTAGAATCAGAATCAGCAGCCCTTGTGAATACTACTGAATTGTTTTTCAAACCACATAACGAGCATTCAGCTGATACAATAATTGGTTCGCTACTTGTTACCAATGCGTCATAATTGGCTCCCAAATTACCGCCCAATTTTAGAATACTCCTCCCGCTTGAAGTTATGTGCGGAGTATCTGAAACTTCTGAGCAGCATGGACAATGATCACTTCTCTGCAAAGTTGATAAAGATGAATGTCCAGTTGTAGAGTTTTGAAGTATACGTGTAGCGTTGCTGTTAAAATCACCTTTGATGAAACTCATCGCTAAAGAAGCGGCAAAACTACCAGTTATACTCGACGTTAAAATTGTCGTAGGTATCTTTTTCTCTTCAAAAGCGACTTTCTTCAACCAACCACAAGAATACCTTTCCTGCACTCTTTCATAGACTGACAGTGGTAAAGAGCACTCATAGCATGCATTTTGGTTATCCTTTCCGAAAGGATACGCCTCAATTTGGCAGTATTTACTATCTATGCCCGTATTAATCAGTGGTGTGCCAGAAAGTAAGCATAACTGGTTAAGTTTGATTCTGGCCTCAAAGTTATCGACACAACACAAGACACACGAATAGCTTTCTAATTGCGCGAAACGCAATAGTTCCCATGCATCTCCGTGAAAAGCATTCACAGAAAGATTTGGTTCTAGTTCTATGAGCCTTTTTCTAGCAACGGTAACCTTTTCCTCTCCAACGTCCTCCTCTCGAAAAAGAACGCTTTTTGTTAGGTTATGGATTTCTATGGTGTCGAAATCATACAAGTCAATGTGACCTACTCCCAACAACGCCAAGTTCTTAGCAACTTCGTTTCCGACAGCCCCACAACCAACTACTGCAACTTTAGCCTCATGTACTGCATGCTGAGGGAACCAATCAATCAACTCATGCCTTTGATACCTTCCACTTTTACTTTCCATGTGCCTTTTTGATCCTTTTTATCGCATCATTTAATAGCTTCACCACTTCTGAACTGTATTGAGACATAAAATCATCGGTACGGTCAGGGTGATATAGCTTCACTTTTTCTTTATATGCTTTCTTAGCTTCACTTAAAGTTGCAGTTGTTGAAATTCCTAAACGTTCATGGGGAGTTTGGCCTTCGAGAACCTCTAACTCACCTCTATAACCGCTTTGTGTCGTGCTTATATCTGTCCACTTCATCAACGTGCTCCCAATATCATTGATTTTTCAGATACAATAATCTGATAACCATATTTAGGATGATTTACGACTAAACCTCGCACTTTGACAGTCTTACCACCTAAGCTAGAAATATAAGGTTTACCACCCACTTTTGTTACTGCTCTGCGGAAAAATACGAGTTTAAAACCTTGGGTCCATGACTTGCGCTCGAACATCACAGCAAAATCACTACCTCGACGACTCTCCTTCACTTCAATAACCTTCGCTTCAAACGTTACTACAGAGCCTACGTGCTCCCTGTAATTACTTAACGTAATGACTTCAGGAGTGTAATCTCGACCAGACTTTTTCTCTTGCCCAACATTAACAGCTCGGATTTGTGTAGATGGACATGCTACACATTGACCAGCATTCGCCTCTTTAAGAACTGTAACACTCTCAGAGTGATAAAATACCTTACAACGCTGACACTGGTGCAGTCCCAAGTTTTTGTCTAATGGGGCTCCTGTGAATGCATCATGCAATCCGGAGAGATCGACGTTGACCACTCCAGAGCTACTACTGTTTAAACTCGTACTAGCAACATCAAAACCGCTCGACCCTTCCGAAAATCTGATAGCAGGCCTATTTGTAACAGAAGACGTTCTTGCTGTCGGTCTATAAGACTGAGGGGGAGTACTTGGCTTCGTTTGTAATGGAGTCGAGGTGGTATCTCGATGAGAAGAATTACGTGTATTTCTAGTATTCCTTGTGGAGTTAGCTGTTGATGAGCTAGATTTAGTCCCACTAAATAGCTTGGAAAGCAACCAACAAACACCAATAAAAATCAAAAACTCCAAAGCGACACCATTCCTCGCAAAAAACAAACCTTTAATTAGGGTGTAGAGTTTAAGATAGGAAGGTAAAGATTACTTATTGATTGATCAAGTTTCAGTAAACTAAAGTTCATATTTCTGATGGTTGAGGTTGCCAGTTGAACAACTATGTCTATTTAACCAAAATGAAAGGCACATTAATGATTATTCGCAAAAGTCAGCGCTTACTTTTTTATATTGTAGCCCTAGCTTTCAGGTCATAGGTTCAGGTTAAGCGTAATAATTCCAAAGATCCCATAAACCTATTTGAGCTCTATACACTGTGTTTAAACATACAACTGCGTGGTTTTTGCCACTATAGCCCGCACAACTTCAGCCGCAATTTTTGCACTTTCTTTATCTGGATAGCTGGCTTCCTTAATCTGTTTCGAAGGATGTATTAAGTTTCGAGCATCTCGCAACACATTCCCATACCCTGCTAATGTGTTATCGATGATGCCAATGCAGTTAGCAACCTTTAGCATATCATCCAGTCTCCACCGCTCTATCGGAGTTCTTCTTTTTGGTGAATGACTGGAGGCATATGCATCCTCTTCTCTCGCTTGTAAAACAGAAATCAACACTGTTTCCAAAATTGAACCATACATAGTTGTGGCAGATAACCAAGCAGCTGCATCTCTGCATTTTTCTGCCTCATTCCAACGATAGACTAAATTTTCCGCATAATCACCAGTGAAAGCTGGAGGCTCAATACAATCCGGCACCGCGCTTAAAATAGTACGAGGAGGTGATATATTGAGAAGACCTGTAACTGTTTTCGCATAATACCTACGGCCTTTAGCTGTGAGGTGATGGTAATTCCCATCATAAAAGCCAAACGCTTCCTTCTCTATAAATTGATTATCCAATAAGTACTTAACCGCCGAATCAATCTCTTTCTCAGACAGTTTCCACAAGTAAATATTAACCGCATCCAAGTCAAATTCTGTATACTCTAATGCCTCAATTCCTATTCTTTCATTGCTCGACATTAATGCGATAATCATGTCCGAAATACTATCTGTTTGAGATTGTAGAGCAGGATGACGCAGCCCTCTCTCTTGGTAACTTTTCTCTCGGGCAATGAGTCCTTGTTTCGTTGCCTGAAAACACTCATGATCCCCATCTTTTCTTATCAAGCCTTCCATTTCAAGGCTCTTGATTTCATCGTAAAACTCGTCGTCTTCGAAATCCCAGGTTTCTTCTATTTGTCGTATATGACTAGAACCGTAACTGCAACTAGAACTTACATTAGAAGCAAGAAACATTTCATGGCAAAAGATACTTTCTCTCAAATTCATATGTCACGCTAAACCTTATATCGATACACTCGAAAACGAACGTATATGCGTCTGAGTCGTCAATTTAGAGACATACTACCACGCAGAATCAGCCTTTCACTTGTCCAAGCGCCCATATCCAATATATTGTGTAAAAGACTCGTAAGGAATCCAAGGGCTTAGCCATGATTGAATAGAGTAGCCTCACCGAGCACTCGAAATGTCCACCTTACACCCAGCTAAACAACCTTTCTTTACAACCTACATGAAATCCAAAATTTTTCAGGCATATGTCATCAATGTGAAACCCCATCATTGATTCCGACAGGAGCCCGAAATGAATCCAAAAACTTCCGATTACCAAAAGCAGCAACGCTATCAGGAAAATGAAATCCTAGAGCATGCCGCTGAGATACTGGCAACACGCTATGTGCGTGGTGATGCCCTAACTAAACCTGAAGCCACTAAAGAGTATGTCCACTGTAAGCTAGGCAGCTATGAGCGTGAAGTGTTTGCCTTGTTGCTGCTGGATAACCAAAACCGACTGATTGAGTTCAAAGAGCTGTTTCAAGGAACAGTGGATGCGGCCAGCGTCTACCCGCGTGAAGTCGTAAAAGCGGTGCTAGAAGTGAATGCCTCAGCGGTTATATTCGCCCACAACCATCCATCAGGAGATTCAACCCCTTCCCAAGCTGACAGACGGATAACCGAAAGACTTAAAGATGCGCTCGCACTGGTGGATGTCCGTGTCCTTGACCATATTGTGACAGGCGATACCTGCACCTCATTTGCTGAAAGGGGGTGGTTATGATTGAACAACATTATGGTGAGCTTTCTATTGATGACGCTTTACATGCATCACTGGAAGCACTTCTGAATCGATACACTCTCCCTGATAACGCAGAGCGACTCGTACTGAACTGCCGTCAGATGAGTTACTACCGACACCGACAAGGTTTGCACCCTATTGAGGTGCAGCTTAAACGAGAGTCTGTATCAAGCCCTTGGCTGGTGGTGTTCTTTGCCAGCTTCTCATATCCCGACGACAACAGCACATCCGTTGAGCCTGAGTTGTACTTCCACCTTACTAACCGCTGGTGCTATCAACCCGATGTAGGGAGCACCGATTTATCCCACCCAGAGATACAAGAGCTGCTCTCGGTCTGGATGAAAGCCTTTGCTCGCCACTTTTCCAGAAACGTCTTTGATGACGTGCAACTGACGATGGTTGGCACGTTCCACTAATTCTCACTCTCTCATTTCTTATTTGAATCCTGAAACAAGGAGGACTCACTGTGTCCAAATTAACCTTTACGGCATCCATGCTACCTGTATCAAGCAATCTGCATACACTGCTTAGCAAGCTGTTCACCACTCATCTACTTAACAATGAAACTCTCGCCACCAGCCGTTATCTGGTGTTCAACTTTCGCGATAAAAGTTACAGCGCTGATGACGGCGGCTTCCATCCGGTTGAGATTGCAATTTGCCACACCTCAGCAGGAGAATGGAGCATTGAATACATCACTGACTTTGCCTATATGGGGAACCATTACCCAGAGCTAGAGCGAAATTTAGATTTTGATTTTCGGGTTGGACAGTTCTTTGTGGCCTATCGTGGTTGGCTACCAATACAAGGTAGCCCTGATGCCAAAGAGCTCTATCGATTGTGGGAATGTAACTTTCTAGCTTATGTCGATACGGACGCCTACAACGAGATAGCCGTCACCCCGCATTAGCTCATGACTTCCCTTCTCCTTAACACCATTAAGCTTGTCACCGCTCTTATTACTTTGTTTACCCTCTCTCCTTTCTTTGGCGCTATCGGAACTCTAACAACGTTAGGTTTTCTGGTGGTGCTGTTGATTGGAGTATTGGCAGCGATTGCCGAGTTCAGTGATAAGCATAAGCCTCGTTAATGTTAATCGGCTCACGCTTTTGTGTTGCCGATTGATGGCATTTCCACCGTTGGACATTATATGTCTGACTCACCTCTACTCTCCCGACATTAAATGTCCACCTCCGGTCTTGGAGCTTTGATGTATTGAGAGTGTAGTCATGAGCAATAAAACCAGCATTGAAGGGTTATCCGCTTTGCTGCACACGCTGATGCTTATTCCTCAACATCGTTGGATTACCGTTAGGGAGTTGCAGCAGCAGTTAGCACTACTCGATATCCACCGCACCACTCGCAGCATTAAACGCTACCTTGATGACATCATTGTGGAGGTGTTTAACGTGGAGTGTGATTCGATGAGCATGCCCCATGTCTATCGAAAAACCTCAGAGCAATTATGGAAGCTCAACAAACAGGAAATGCTCTATTGGCAACTGACCAACAAGTACTTATTGCCGCTTGTTCCTGATGCACTGAATTATGGGCAAGGTCGCTTCTCGGAGAGAGATAAACCCTTACTCCATAAGGGTTCAAGGCATTCAAAAGAACAAGCATGGTTAGCGAAAGTCCATGTGTCACTGCCCAATATTTGTGAGTGGAGTCATGAGCAGCGGCAAGTATTGAATGCGGTACACACGGCACTACTGAACAACCGTATGCTCAAGATATCGAGTCAAGTTTTGCAGCAAGAGAAAGCGCTCATCGAACCACTAGGACTCTCGGTTCAATGTGACGCGCTCTTGCTGCTTTTTCGATTATCCGGTCATCCGACGATACGCACCCTAGCCTTGCCTTTGATTGATGAGGCCAGTGTATCGACGTTTTCTTTTATCTATCCCACTGATTTCAATCTAGAGCAGTTCATGCGTGAACACGCTGAAATCCGTGCATCCCAAATTTAACTCACCACTACGGAGAGATACCTATGAATACCTTAACTCGGACCATTATGCTGAGTGTACTGATCCTCGGAGTCACCGCTTGCAGCGAACAGGAAGAAGCGCAAACCGTCACCGCCGATATTGAAGTGTCGATATCCACCAACCAACACTGGGGAACACTGGTCTTTGATATTCAAGCCGTCACTGACAGCACAGTAATAAGCAATGTCATTATCAATCGAGGCAACTGCCGTCTACCCGCTGGTACAGCCTCAGAGCTCTCTAGAAACGTTTCATTGAAATTCGGTGAAACCTATACCGGATACAGTAACAACTGCACCGTAGACAGCGTGAAAGAAATCGAAGTCACGTCAAACGCTGGCACCTTTGTCTACACCTTCTAACTCTCGACAAATCCAACTTTACCCAATAAGGAAACACCATGAGTCACACTACAACGAATATTCTCGTTCTACTCGCAACCTTAATTACACCTTTTGTTTTCGCTCAGGGAGGGGGCGCATTAGGAGGTAACCCATCTGTAGAAACAGGTGCAGTCAACGTCAGCGTTGGAAAATGCACTCAGTACAAGATGGATGTAAAAACGGCACAAGAGGCAGGTATGGACGCATCGACTATAACCGTTCCTGCTGGCTGTGAAGTCATCAAAGAAAAGTAAGACCGCCAGCGACGATAAAAAATGACAATGGGGAGCAATTACGCTCCCCACTATTTTTTTGATACTTAAAGTCAAGAGAGCACCCTCAACTGTATAATCAAGACTCTACAAACTGAAGGCCCATAACCCAATCAGACACTTTTACAAAGTTGAGCGTATCCACGTTGTGTTTCTTAAACGCTTTTACCACTTTCTCATGCACCATGATATGAGGGTAACTACTGAATTTAGGCATAAAGATCAAACGCTCTTTTTCTGGCACTTCCTCTAACTTTTCATCACTCAAACAGTATTTTTGAATTTTCTGCCCCTCTCTATTAGGGTTTCTTTTCCTAATAGCACACCTATCCATATCCAACACATCCATTTTTTCAAATACGTTAAACACCCAGTAGTCGTCATGACTGTTACCGTTATCATCTACAATCACACCGGGGTAAACCTGACAACATGAATTGTCTATATTGCCAAGGGATTGTTTAATTTCATCAGAAAATACTGGATAAGCGATGCTCATATGCGCTTGCTTAATTGGCCGAAATAGCCCTCTCGCCAAATCTTCTTCGCGATAGGCGTTGACAAAAAACATTGGTTCACTTCCAGTCAACTTGGTGTACTCATAATCACGATGGTCCGAACGGTCATGCGTAGTTAGGTACAAAGTATTTTCATCATAGTTTTTAAAAACAATATAGTATTGTTCGTTGTATAGACACATTGTCCTACCTTAGGAGCCTGACTTGGTACATGATCGTTTTGGCATTCCAGAATAAACAAATCAAAAAAATACCATTCCCTTTAGTATTCATCTCCAAGCTGATAACTTTCAATGGAATAAAATTTGAGATAAGGAACTTTTCTCTCCAGCTTCCTCTTGATGATTTTATGTACAACTATTGGAGCTAAGTCATCTCCCCCCATCTTGAAGACCAATCTATCTGACTCCGGAATTTCATCGAGAATAACATGATTAAGGCTGTATTTTGTGACATGTGGTTCATCATCAGGATCATCATGCTCATAAACTGAGCGATTCCTATCCCAACAATCAAGAGCTTCATATATATTAATTAGAAAGTAACTATGTTTGGTGTTGTTTATTATTGCCGGATACAGTTTTCCGCCATAAACACCGTCATCAAAAATCTCTTTTAGATCTTCAGATATAATAAAGCTAGGTGTGCAGAATAACATCTCTACATCATCAGCTAACGTTTGGCTGTTCTTAGTGCTAAATCTTAAAGCTGGCTCTCCATAGACGAGTTCACGGTAATGAAACCTGCGAAGACCGGTAGAATCAGAAGGTATTACTGAATATCCTTCAACATCATAATCTGGACTCATAATGTAGTATTCATGATCGTATTTCATTTTACTTCCCAACTTCTAAATCATATTTTCTTTTTGTAAAAAGCTTAAACTCGGTATGGTTTCTATCGCAACAGTCAGTGTCAATACTTGTTGATTCAACTAAATCGTCAATACTAAACTTACCAGGTTTCTTTCCTAATCCGTTACACCCGACATCGCCACTTTTAAAATAACTATGTACTCTAGTCAACCTAATACGATATGTTTTAATGTCGCCTAGCATCGTACTACTTCTTTGATCTAGGCGACTTTGGACTTTTTTAGCGTCACCTTCTTCACAGTTTTTCTCAATCAACTCCATGGCTTTTATCATCAACCGCGTTGCATGAGCGTGATACGGCTCACCGTGCTCTTCGTCGTCATCATTAGAGTAGGATGTGTGATTACCACGATGTAACTGAACTTCTAAATGACATGCGCCAGCAAATGTACAAGGCAACGCGACTAGATTGCCTATCTCATTAATGTCGTAACCATATGATTCAAGTAACGCCTTTATGCCTGAATTAGTTGCAGCTTGCTTTGATAGTAAGTGATGCACTTGCATTGGAATACCACAATTCAAAGGATGATCTTTATCTCCTTCAATAGCATTCAACAAATTCTCTCTATATCCCATAAAAAATAAACCTTAGATATAATCCAGCTCACCCCGTTTATAACGAGGCGTTTTATGTTGGTTGGAATGACAAAGCCTACAGCTTGCGTCTCGTTTCACCGCTTTCTTTTTCGCTGTCATGGTTGTAACAGGCTTGCCTTTAAATTTCCCAAGTGGGCGTTTAACCAGTTTTTCCGCTAGTTCCTGATAATCCGACAGTACATCAATCAAGCTTTCCACAGCCTTAATAAATGAATCTAAAGCTTTAGCCGCATTTCTTATTCCCTTGACCTTCTTAGCACCTCCCGCAAAACGTGCTACCAGTGTCGCAATACGAGCCGCTGCTCCTGCGCCTAACGTACAAATGGCCAGCACAACGGTGAGAATCAGTTCAAGAATCAAATATGTGCCCGCTTTACCGCCGTAGTAGAAATAGAAGTTAGGTGGAATTGCCTCAAGCATTAAAGACAGATAAGTCACATAGGTCAGAATCGTGTCGTGATCTTCTATGATTGCCATTGCGTTAGGGAACTGCTCGTGGCTCTTTATTTCCTGTGCCCAGTCAGGATCAAGCTCCATCAGCACCGTATCAACAAAGGTTTCGACCGCATCGACATCACCATTTGAGATTTTCTGTGGCAGATCTAGAATCGTCTGTCGATGCTTAGCAATACACTCTAGCTTTCGCACCACATCTTGACTTTCCGCGTACAGCTTACTCACATCTTCAATCGCTTCATCGACAGATTCAAAAACACTGTCTTGGAATGAGTCAAACTCTCTTCCTAATGTTTCCAATACCCAAGTCGGATTTTTCAGTTGCCCCTTCTCGTTAAGCATTGCCTTGGTGATGGAATTGAACTTATCGACTGAATAAATCGCCAATTTATCGACAGCAGAAGAAGATAAATCTGAAATAGTGTCCGCAGCATCTCCCCAAAAACTAGGTGACAACATATCAACAATATCAGCGCCCCAAGCTTGTGCACCGTCAATCACACCATCGCCTAAAGTCCAGTAACCCTCTTCATCCCATTGTTGTTGGAACCCTTTCATGTCCTCAACAAGTGCGTTGTATGTACCATCAAGTGTTGCCTCAACGCTGTCTTGGATATTGACTATTTGCTCCTCAATACCTGGCTCACCAACGAACTCTGCAGTCACGATATCTGTGTTAGGCTTTAATGTGTCAAATACCGCTACACCACCTTCAACTTGGTTTGTTTCTACAGCCAAATCTATGGTTTCAGATTCCGTACTATTCAAAGGTAAAGCATTAAGTGACGCGTTCTCTTCATGCACCACCGAGTTAGCGGTTATTTTGAGGTTTTGAGCATAGATAGGTGTCTGCCATCGATCGGAGTATATTGCGCGGACCTTGACCCATTTCTGCTCCTCTAAATCTATCTTTGGTATCGCATTCACCACCACTTCAATCGTTCCTGCTTCGGCAGAATAAACATGGTCAGGCGCTTGAATGACCGAGACACCCGACACATCACTCATAAGTTGGCTAGCTTTCTTCTCCATACGCTTGAAAGCTTGGCTGAGGTTATCAGACAGCTTTTTAGCATAAGTATCAATGGTACTGACATGCTTCTCATAGATATCAGAAGACAAGTAAACGTAATTCAACCGACTGGCTTCTGACTTCAGGGATTCGACCCGCCCCTTTATCTTACTAAGCAGACCTTCAAGCTCAGAGTTGAGTGTTTTCTTAGCCTTATCCCAAGGGTAGCTATTAATGAAAGCCTGTGGATTGCCTTTACCACGAGCGCGCATGTAAGCCAGCATACGGTCTGCGGTTTCATGTTTGGGTAAACGAAATAAGACAGAGAGTATTTCCCCTTCTTCCATCACCATAGGTAGGCCGTTCGCCAGTACACAATCAAAGCTGGTATCAGAGAGACTATCAATTCCCGCGATTAGCGATTCTGCCAATACGCTGAACTGGAAATCAGGGTGTCTAAATTCAAAATGGGCTTTCGTTTCGGCTTTTACAATATCGGCAAAATACCGGTCAGCGGTGAGACTAGGCCCCATGGTTCCCCAGCCTTCTACTGGCGGGGCAATACGGTTCGGGTGCCAGAAGGTTTGCTGTCCCTGAGCAGACCTATCAAAAAAGTCATAGTCATTGTAATCCGGCAAGTAGTGCGGGTTGGTGATACGAACAGGGGTCGTAGCAAACTCATCCGTACTTTCTTTAGCCAGAATTTTGATTTGACCGGGCTTTAGCCCTGACACTTTGCTTTTGCCAGAGTCGTCAAAATGACCGGGAGACAGAGAACCACCAGAGACATCGGTAATATCAAAGTCAGCGTTCATGAGAAGCACGCCATCCGGGTATCTGGCCTTAACGTAGACGGTGTAAGTCCCTTCTTCATCTTCATTGACTGTGACGGCGGGGTTTTGAACCCCGCCGAGGCACATGGTGTTGGCCTTGTTCATCGTCATTTGGTCAGACAGCCTTGCCACACCTTTCCCTTCGATGATGACATTCGGTGACGCGGATATGAATTCGGCTTCGGATTCAATCGTGCCCGATGCCACACCTTTTTTGTCCCCGCCCGCATCGCCAGTACTCTTGGCAAACTTACTGCCCTTTAAAGCAATGCTGTTGCCGCCATCTGCGGTGACGGTCGTGGTGCCTTCCACTAAATCCGCTGACTTGGCATTGTTTCCATAAGGGATAGGGACTACTGCGTTGCCGACGGTTGTAAGACACACATCAGGTAACGTGGCATTGGCCTCCCCGCCAGAGCCTTTGTGAACGATGCTCAGCCCGTTCGCATTGATGGTGACTGACATATTTACTCCTTATTAAGCTCGGTCAATTCAGTGTGATTTTTGAACCTTGGATTTTGTGGACTTTTTCAGCACGACTTGAGATGTGTGTCGCCTTCGTCGTAATGCGACCATCATTGCCACTGAACTTAGTTGCGACCTCGCCAGATCTAATCGTGACTTCTTCTTTGCCTTCCAGAACCACACGTTTGGCCTTGATGACGAGCTCTTGTTGTTCCGCTAACGAGAGGTAAATGTCCGTGAGAATAGGCACATCTAAATCCTCACCGACGAACTCAATACGGCAATCAAGCTGGTTGTCTATTGCCAAATGAATCTCTGAACGAGTGAAACCACGACCTAAAGCAGCCCAGACGGGTTGCCCGTAGGCATTCCCATAAAAATCCACTTTCACACGATGACTTTCAGGGTGGATTTCTTTTACCCATCCGATACGGGCGTGTTTTTTTGAAGTCTGTTCAGCAAAGTTAGACAAGGTGTTCAATATAGAGCGCTCCCAGTACATTTGGAGAGGAAATATAACATCGCATTGGCATGCGCCCCACTGACGGAATTGCTGCAAACTCGGGGGAATCATCGATAAAGACTCACCAATAAGTTTGACCATTTACTAAAACCTTAGTGATTACACATTAAACACCTGTGCTTTCGTCAGTCCACTCTCTTGGATGGTGTGTTTCTATCGTGATAAGACTCACATTAAATTTGCAGTGCTCCAAGTGTACCTATTCTCTTATCCGGTCTTTCGTCGCAATTCATCGATATTGAGTTATATATTATCGATAAAAAACAGAATAAGAGTGCGCGGAGTGTTGATGACAACACTCCGCTTTTTACCCAGTACTTTCTATTCAGTAGCGGCTTCAACCGCTAACAAGTCTGCTCTCTCATTCCCTTCGATACCAGAGTGAGCTTTAACCTTAAATACCTCGACATACTTCCTAGAACTCAACTCATCCACTTGTTGCCACAGTTGGCGGTTCTTAACGGGTTTCTTATCCGCTCGACGCCAACCTCGGTCTTTCCAATCGTCCATCCAGATGTTGAAACCTTTTACACAATAATCACTGTCCGAATAGATGACATCCTCATCCTCTGCGTATTCCAAGGCTTCGATTAAGGCCAGTAGCTCAAGCTCAGCACTGTCAGTTTTTCGATTGATGGTGAAGCTCTCTTCATGAACAATCTCATTGTCTTCATCCATGACCACCAGCCCGATGCCACCTCGTGTACATCCGTGTTGGTTGTTTGGTGCTGCGCCGTCTACGTAAATTGAATAACTCATTTTTTATCTCTCTCTAATTGAAAAAGGGCGCATGACTTTACTTAGCCAGCGCCCCGTTGATGGTTTGGTTTGATTTGATGTTTGTGTTACTGAAAGGATTCTTGGTTGTCTCGCATACGCAGACGCGACTCCATCCATTCCTCAATTTCACTTTCTACCCAAGCCACTGCTCGTCCACCGAGTGGCACACTCTTTGGGAAGTCGGTTTCATCGGCCATGAATTTGTAAATAGTGGAACGGCCTAGCCCTGTTAGTGACATCACGTCTTGGATTCGTAGAAATCTCATTGTCATTGGGAATCGTCTCCTACTTTGTATATACCCATGTGATAAGCCGCCAATGTAAAAAAGTGCAGTCGGTCTAATCTGAACTAGAGCCAAAGAAGTAACGCTGCTCATTCCATGCTTCAGCAAGACTGCTCATGCGATGAAAGACACAACGCTTGATGTTCTTGTCCTGCTCCCTACAGCGTGTCCCTAAGCCATAGTTGCCTCGGTCATTGAGAAACACCAATGAGCGCGCTTTGCCGCTGTAGTGCTTCTCTATCGCTTCTTGCCAAGCCTCTTTAAGGTGCTCAACCAATTCGTTGCGTTTTTCCCAGCAAATGGCGGGGCCAAAATGCTGGCTGTAGTCAGTAAACAGCATCACGCGGTAGTTGTTGGATGGCACCTTGTCCTCTCGCTTACGCCATACATAGAACACAGACTCCGTATCGAGCTTTTCTTTAAGCAGCTTAAAGTAATCGTTAATGATGCTGAGGTCGGTATCTTGATGGTCTTCTGGTAGAAACAAATCCAAACGCGTTGCCAAAGCCGCGTCAAACTCCTCCATTGCTTGTTCAAAGACTTCCGTCATTCTGGTTAAGGCCGATTCGTATAACCCCTTGTCACTGAAAAATACGGGGAAGTCGTTAAACGTTTTTGAATGGGTAATGTTGGGAAGGTAAGTATTGTTAGACATGAGTAATACCTCTGAGTGTGTGAATGACATAGGTATTACTCGCGCTGTATTTTTTAAGGTGAGCCATGACTGCAACCAAAACTCATGCTGCGGTTATCGGCGTGTTTGGTGTTAGGCTTCGCGAGACGACTCACCCGATAGAAGAGCTCATTTAACTGTAATGGGAACGCTTCATCCCCTTTTAGAAGTTCGTACACGTCATCAGATGGAGAATACGCCAGTCCTGAACATTTTCTCCCATGGTCTTCTTCAACAGCTCTATCCCATGCTTTACTGACTCTGGACAAGTAGCGACTCCTCCCGTCCCAGCTTTTGCCTAAACAATGATATAGCCGCTTATCAAAAAATAAGACAAGGTGATACTGGCTGGTGGACTCACACGCCTTGAACCAAACATGGCGTATGACCGTTTGATGATATTGGTGAGGCCTACGCCTGTACTTCATTAGGCACAACTCATTGGTTTCCAACTCCAAGGTACGAAAGAAACGACTGAATACCTCAAAATGGTTTCCATCAAAGTCACTTGGTAGACGTACATTAAAATGAGCGACACAAAGTTTAGGATATTGGCCGAGCGCTTCAGTCAGCACTCGGTCGATGTCCTCCAAGTACTCAACGATAAGACCACCTTTGTGGTAGTAGAGTGGCTTTCCATTAAACGTTCTGTCATGGGTGATGGTGAGGTGGTTAGACGCTTCTAAGCGGTTGTGAGTAACATTAGGGTGATTAAGCATGATGAGTTCCTATGGTTTGTTGTTAATCCCACAGGAACTGTGACTGCTGTTATTTTTAAGCTACTTACGGCTATGATCGAAGTTGTTCATTCGTTTGCCAAAGTGCTTCGTTCTTCTCTTCGCTAGGTAGCTTAGTCGATAAAAGACGGACTGAAACACCTCCTCAAACTCCTCAGAGTTACGTAGTAAGTGATACTGGCCTTGTTTGGAGAAATGGATAGAGGGTTTCTCTTTGCCTGAGTAGATGGCATCCACAGATCGCTTCCAAGCATTACGGATACGGTTAGCCAAACTTTGCTGATATTCACCAAAATCCCCTAAAGAACGAAATACGTTTCTGTCAAAGATAAGTGCAACATGATAGTGGCTGCTTGTTGAGGTATCACACTCTTTCGCCCAGACATATCGAATGGTGGTTTCTCGATAGGGTTTGCCATTTAACCGAGCACTACGTCTTCGATATGCCGCTACCTGAGACTTAAGAGATCGAAAGAAACGAGTCATCACTGCTGAATCATCCCCTCTAAAGTCTGTTGGTAAGTTAAGGTCTACTCGAACGATAAAAAGTCTCGCGTATTGCTCTAGAGCTTTCTCAAGGACTGATTCGATCCCTTCTAGGTATTCAACGACCAAGCCCTCCTTGTCGATGTATACCTTGTTTCCGTTGAAAGTAGGTTCGTGTGTGATGGTTAGATTCTTAGACATGATGGTGACCTATGTTTTGTTAATGACATAGGTACTGTGAGTGACGTTATTTTCTAAGTCTCTCTTTGAGTAGGGGAACCCATCCCCTACCAAGATATCGTGTGATGAGGTCGTTGGTTGAGGTGTGGGATTAGGTTAGTAGATGGGTAGGTATATTATTAATTACCGATCCCCCCTCAATTTACTCACCTTCTATTTTTAGGTGATTACTGAGCCTTCACATCATCTAAATCTATCCAGTTAACCCTATTTATTTTGTAAAAATCTCGGTTCATGCATTTTTTCTTCTAGAGTTTACTCACATAAAAAGTGATAGTTTACAATTAAAATATTACTTCCTGACCGTCGGATTACGGTTTTTATTGCATACAATCAGGGTAAATGAATGACACTAACTGACAAAGACGAAGCCAATCGTTCAGAAGTACCGACCATACTGGAAACGCCAGCTATCAATGCTGACGCTGAGGTGAATATCATCAATTTGATTAACGATTTCGATACCAGAAGCAAATACTATTTCTACAACGAAAAGGAGAAAAAACTCATAGCAATGCCTCTACCATTTGGTGCCCAAAAGAGAACCAATTTCAATGAAGAGTTGCGTCGAGTTAAGACCATGGGACAATTTCGTGAGACCTATCTATGCAAGAAACACCCATCTCTAGCACGTCAAAAATGGATTATTCTGCTACCGTACGCTCCCATTTCAAGAAGCCATATGCCGACAGAAAACTATTCCGAAAGAGAGATTAATCAAACCAAAATTATCAACACATTTTGGAAAAGCGAGCTAAGCCTTCGCTATGAAGCTGCGGAAGCATCGATTCTGGTTTGCTCATTTTTAGCCAAGAATATTGACCGTAATACCCTAGGATTAGGGATAAGCAAAACCAAGATGGCGGTCATTTTAGGGATGAGTGTTCGCCGTGTATCCGATACTTTAAAACGCCTCAAAGAACTCGGTTATGTTAAGCTGTACACAGAAGAAACTAAACGGGGTAATCTCAGTCTTGGCACTTTTATACAGGTAACAGAGACTTTTTCGTCACAATTTTTTGCCCCAAAAAAGCCCGAGGGAGAGTCAGAGAAAAAGCAACAAAAAAGTTCTGAACCTCAATCGCAAGACACCCCTGAAAAGCGTTATTTTCAATTTTTGGAAATCTTGAGTGATCTACGGCTCGATCTAAAGAATTTCATCGTGAAAAGCAAGGACCCGATACCACCAGCCGTTTTGCAGCAAATCTTTAAAGTTTTAGTGTGAAAGTTACCTAGAGCTCTATTAAGAGTATTCACCAAAGAGACATAGTTTCTGGAAGCTCTCCATACTTTTTAGTGACTAAAAATATAAGTCATTCGCACACGACATGGCAATTTTGATTACGTAACACAAACTAGCACGTTAGCCCATGTGCTCAGTTTAACTCACGTCTGGACACTTTCGAGTTACGAAGTGCCAGCTGGAAAGGTTTTGGACAAAAACGCGTTAGAGTAAGGATTCTAACTTGCTAGTTCTGGACTAAAAAATATCTTGATAGCTTAAAATCCTTTTATGTAAAGAGTACAAAAGTTAAATAGTAAAACTAGCCCAAACCTTTATTCAAAAACAAATAGCAATGTATATAAGTTTGTCGATGTTACCGAAACTTATTGATGCATGTTTTTCAAGAAACAATTCACTAAGTGTCATTTCATCGTGATATTTTCTGATTAATTGCTCGTTCAAGATCGGAAATTTTACGCACAACATCTTTCGATATTGGCTCTATTTGCTCAAAGACTCTATTCGCATCTTCGTGTTGACCTTGGTCTATCAATTCGAGTACATCCTTAATGACACCATGTAGTTTCGCATGAGGTGGTTCTAGAGCTTTAAATGTGGCCTCAGAACCATAAAGGCTTTTCCCTTCTCTGTAGTACCATTTGCCCAATGCACAGAAATGATGATCACAGGCGACTTTTTTGTCTAGTGCTTCATGATCACCATTCAAGTAAGAACGAACCTTCGTTTTCCACGCTAAGTGGGCGTTTTTAATATCAGTGAAATCAATGCGCTTAACACCACCTAGTTTGAAGTCTGCTAATTGTTCTCTTAGTTCTAAGGCTTGCTGACTTAACGCTTTGGCTTTGTTCTGAAGATGAAGGGCGCTCTCTTCAGTGTGAACACTTTTTTCGCTAATGACTTCTACCGACTTGTTCATATCTTGAACGACTGTAGATTGCTCTTCCGATGCCGCCGCTATTTGCGTACTCATATCATTGACATGGCTGACTTGATGAATAATATCGGAGAACGTTTCTCTGGCTTTAGAGACACCCTCATAGGCCGCCTGAGCAAGAGTGTTGTTTTCGGAAATTCTTGTCGATGAGTCTTGAACGCCTTTCTGTAGGCTTTCTAGCATCGAATTAATGTCTTCTGTCGCGGTTTGTGTTCTCTGTGCCAAACTACGCACCTCATCAGCTACTACAGCAAAACCACGTCCTTGCTCTCCCGCACGAGCAGCCTCAATTGCGGCGTTCAATGCCAGTAGGTTGGTTTGCTCAGCAATCTCGCTTATCGTTTTCGTCACTTGCCCTATACTTTGGCTCTGTTCTGACACATGTGCTATCTGAGTAATAGTTGCATCTAGCTCGACCAAGAAGTTGGATAGCTTCTCTAACCCCTGCTCTATAAGCTCATCACCAGCCTGGACATTTTTTTGCGTTTCGAGCGCAGTGTGCGAGGTTTGGATCGTATTTTCCGTCACTTGTTGCACGGTGGCCGCCATTTGTGTCATTGCACTGGCGATTTGAGAAGTGTGGGATGATTGTGAGGCCATCATCTGCTGCATGTGGAAACTGTCCGACGACACTCTGTCTGAGTCTTCGACAACTTTTTGTGACGCTCCAACAACTTGGCTAAGAATCGCTTTATAACGTGCTTGAAGCATTTTGACCGATTGATTTAAAGTACCAATCTCGTCTTGTCTGGATAGGTTGATTTTCGTAGACAAATCACCTTGAGACATCTTTTTGACCAGCTCTTCGGTCTCTTTCATCGACGTTAAGATTCGGTGTCGAATAACGAACCAATTGAGGGCGGCAACAACCGTTAAAGTCACCGCGACCAAAGCGTTGGTCAGGTGGCTAGAAAAGAAAGATTGGCCCGCAAAAAGTGCCCCGCCGACAATCAACATCAGATGAGTGAGTGAGAAAAACTGGTTGAATGTAACTCGCTCCATCACTGTTGGACTAGGAAGATCAAGAGAGGCGTTACTGCGCATACTTTTGTATAAGGCTTCCGCATCAGCTACCTGTTGTTTCGACGGTTGTGAACGGACCGACTGTATACCGACCAGCTTACCCTTCTTCATTATCGGGGATACGAAAGCGTCGACCCAGTAATGATCCCCATTTTTGCAGCGATTTTTGACAATGCCTCGCCAAATTTTACCTGCTCGAACGTTACTCCATAAACTTTTAAATGCGGCTGGCGGCATATCTGGATGCCTGACAATATTATGGTCTTCCCCTGTCAATTCTTCTCGTGAATAACCACTAATGGACACAAAGTCATCGTTAACAAACTTTATTTTTCCCTGAATGTCGGTGACCGAAACCAAATCGTTTCTATCATCAAAGAAAACTTCTCTCTGAGTAACGGGTCCATTATCTTTCATAGTGCTTTCTCCAAACGCCTGTGCTGTTGAAAGCCAACGACAAAATTAGTAATAATTATCCAATTATAGTAGACCAAATGCTATGCGCAGGGTAGCAAGACTTTAGTGTAAGAAAACGCCATTGTTGAAGGTTCGAATTCGTTGTTATGTTGTTATGTTGTTATAGCGTGAAAAAAGCACAAATAATTTCTGACTAGCATAGTGTTTCCTCTCCGCTCTGTGCCCATTTTTTACTGCGTTACGCTCCTTTGTATCGAGCAGTCGCGAGTTTATTATTCAGCTATGATTAAACTGTCTACGACATCCCACAAAGACAGTCGAGGTAAGCGAATGATACCCTTTATAGAGTTAGCGCTAATTGTAGCTCCCTTAGCAATTTACTTTGTCAAAGAAAAGAACGTTGTTTCGTATAAGCTAGCTATCGTTATATTATCTGTCTTTTTCATAGTGCTGATTATAGAGCTAACGCTAGGGTGGTTGGTCGTCATTGGTGCAACCCGCTTCGATTTTCCTGAGCCCAGTATTTTTGTTGGAACAGAGATATGGAATCTCTTAATGGGCCCGTTTGTACTTGCTCTATACATGTATGTCATCTCTGACGTCTTATCCAAATCTCCGCGGGTTTAAAGTGTCTTTCTATCCTGCAGAACAATGAACTCTATCGCATGTCCATAGAGAACAATGCGAACAGGATCAGGGCTTAGTTTTACCGAGCCTTACTTCTTGCATATAAGAACTAGCCGACTTTCTATTAAAGTACTTAGAAGCGCAACAAACTTTGGGACAGAAATGGAGCCAGCGCAGATCTCGCTGAGTCAAAGATGGACAAATCTGAGCTAGCGACATTAACTAGCTCGAAGATGAAAGAAACGTTTTAGCTTATCTACGCAACCTCACTAGCTACTCACTATATTTGAAGATCAAGCAAACTAAACCGTTTCATACGAGATATGGAGAAGGCAAAACTGGCTATAGGGCGTTGTTGACTATACTCAGATGAAGCGATAGTGGGGAAACAGGGTTAGCGTTCAGCATGAAAAAAATAGTACTTAATACTGAAAACACCACCGAGAGATTAAAATTGGTTTTGGATAGTACTCGACTTGGTATGTGGGATTGGTCTCCAGTGACCAATCAAGTCGTGTTTGACTCCAACTGGGCTAACATGTTGGGTTTAAAAATGAGCGATCTCTCCATGACTTTGGATGACTGGTCCTCCCGCGTTCATCCAGACGATATGGATTCCTGCCTTGCCGACATCCAAGCTCATCTTGAAGGCAAAACCGAGTTCTATGAGAATATGCATCGAATGAGGCATGCTGATGGAAGCTGGGTGTATATATTGGATCGCGGCAGAGTGGTAGAGCGAGACAGTGAAGGAAACGCGCTACGTTTCACAGGCACCCACGCGGATATGACTGCGCTAAAAAGCGCCGAGTTTGATGCATTATTAGCTACCAAAGCAAAAGAGCGATTTTTCTCGACTATGTCACATGAATTACGCGCCCCTCTCCATGCAATGCTTGGGTTATTGGAAGTCGTGCAAAACGAACCTAACGCCAATGATATTCAGGACAAACTGAAGATCATCAGTGATGCTGGTTTTCACCTATTGAACATGGTGAATAACATACTCGACGCGAGCCGTTTACAACATACCTCGTTGAACATTAAGTCCAGTGAGTATGACTTGGTTACCTTATTAAACGATGCATACGATTTGTTCTCTCACAGAGCAGAACAAAAAGGACTGAAGTTTGATGTCATCAATCGATTGGATTCAACGCAATATTACCTTTTATCTGACCGCTCCCGAATGTTTCAAGTACTGATTAATCTTATTTCTAACGCCATCAAATTCACTGCTATGGGTTCGATATCAGTTGTGTTGGAAAAACACGTTCAAGGAGTACGGGTTGATGTGTGTGACTCTGGGCAAGGTATAGATGACCTCTCAGCCATCTACAAACCTTTTTTCTCAAAAGATGCCACTGAAAAGTACGATGATGCAACTTCCACCGGGCTCGGTCTGAGCATCTCAAAAGAAATCGTCGAAACATTGGGTTGTAAGCTTGAAGTCCAGTCGAGTTTTGGGGTGGGGTCCAAGTTCTCCATAGTGATCCCAACCTCCTTAGCGACAAAAACTGAGGCTAATAAACGCCATTCATCGCCGGATATACTTTGCTTAATAAACAGCTTGGCGGAGAAAACCATACTCGCTGTAGATGATACACCGATGAACCTTGTTTTACTCAAGGCAATGTTGTCTCCGACATCCGTTGAGTTAATCACCGTAAAGAGTGCGCAGCAAGCTATGGATGTATTGATACACACGAAAGTCGATGTGATTCTTACAGATTTACATATGCCTATACAAGGAGGTCTAGAGTTAACGAAGCAAGTCCGAGCTTCTTCCGTTAATCATGACCGGCCCATAATTGTCTTATCGACCGATAACAAACACGAGGCTTGGCCCAAATGTGAAGCAGTGGGTGTGAATGCCTATTTGGAAAAACCGTTTTCATCCAAACAACTAGTGGCTGCAATCTGTGAGCTTACGGTTACGTAGTTGGATCTGTACGTTTGAGCATCTACCCTAAACAGTTTTGGGGCACTTCTGAGTTACAAAGTGTCACTGTGAAGATACTGGACAGAACTTTGCTAGCCAAGACAAGGAACGGCCACGAGTATAACACTAACCGTACATGAGGGATTAAGATCCCCCTATCTGATAGCAATAGCAACCACTACTGCTAATCTACAGAACAAATCCACACAACGGTTATCCATGCCAACGAATTAAAAGGGCACGCACTATTACTGAAACACAACTCTTACTCTATGCTATGTAAGTTAAGCCATCTTAGCTGAAGGTAACGGGTGGACGTTCGTTTCCATTAGAGATTGCAACTTGTTACCCCATGCCTCCAGAACCTTCAACTGCTCATCGATATAATCATGATGGTTATAGACTCTGAGCATACCTGGCAGCTGGTGGCCGACTGTCTTTTCAATCGCTACGATATCTAACCCCATTTCACTACAACGACTGATAAAGGTACGGCGCAAGTCGTGAGGTGAAAAGCGCTCAAAATCGATGGGTAGATTACGTTTTATCAATGCCCGTACTGCCGCAGGTTCTTGCACTTTATCGACCATTAGCTGGGGCCATACCAACTTCCACTTACTTGGCACACTGGCACGCTGCTCTTTTAGAAGTGCAAGCAAGTAGCCACTTAAAGGTACTTTACGTGCGTCTTGGCTTTTAGTGTGCCTCTCTTCTGAGCTGGCTGGTAATAGCCAAATTCCCTCATCAAAATCTAATTCACTCCAACGCATTTCCAGTACAGCACTAATACGCTGTCCACAACCAAGTAGGAACTGCATTAAACGGATGTTCGAGGGATCTGTACGCCATGACGGCATACTCGTTAACAAAGTCTTTAACTCTGAGAAGCTCAAATTACGTTTTGTGACTTTAGAGCCGCCGCCAACGTCTTTTGCTTTCAGTTGTGGTGCAGGATGAGTATCCAGCATATTTAGCGCTAGAGCGTGGTTAATCACTTGATTGATGATTTTATGGCAAACTCCAATGGCCCCCGCCATACGCTTACCGTCTTTATCAACCTTAGCATCAAAGACCCTATTGAGGTCATATATGCTTAAATCTGCCAATTTGATGTTACCGAGAACTGGCTTGATATCTCGATTGTAAATGGTCCTCGACTGCTCACCCCGTAGCTGTTTTGATAGCCGTTTCTCATCGAAGCTAATAAATGCATCATCAAAGGTCTTCGCTTCATCTTGCGCTCGTTTCTCTATATCCAGTTCAACCTTTGGGTTCTTACCATTCTCCAACCAACTTCGATAACGGCCAGCTTCCTTTCGCGCCTGATCCAATGTCATCCCGCGCTCTGGTTTGCTCTTAATGTATCGACCCATAGAGATTTTTTCGTGTTTCTTCCCTACTTGAAAACGAAAGATCCAAGTCATTGTGCCTGTTGGACGAACTCGAATGTTCAATCCTTCGACCTTCTTATCGGGGATCGAGTATTCCTTATCCTGTGGCTTCAATGCTTGCAACGTTGCATTGGTACTGATTCGTTTCGTCATCGTTGGAAACCTCTGCATTTCTGGGTACGGCGCGGGGTACGGGAAACATCGAGTTTCTATTGTACGGCTTTGGACTCCAACGGACAATAAGATCATAAAACGCATTATGAATCATAGCCTTACAATTAAAAGATATTACTCTGTAGACTTTGACGGACTAAAGGCTCTATTTACCCACCATATGGAAGCGGGTGTGCTACTGGAACGCAAAGCGTAGCTTGATAAGCGAATACAAAAAAACGAGCCATTTGGCTCGTTTTTTGTGTTAGAAGTAACACTACTCAGCGCTAGCGGAACGGCCCATAAAGCCGAGCTTCTTACCAATCCATAGCAGCAGTAGTAGCGATACTATAATGGCAAAGAAGTTAGACCCCGCATCCGGATGCTGCGCTTTAACAAAAGCAGAATGTCCAAATGCGCCAACGAAGAAACATGCTAAGCCAACCAGCGGAATGTCTTCGGAGACCGGGTTACGTAGATACTCTTGGTACAACGCCTGCACAGACAGCACAAGCGCAATCAGTGGAAAAATAGAGAAAGACACTTCGCTCATTGTCAGCCAAGACAATAAAGCGTCACCACACATACCAGCAACTAAGGCCAATACTAGGGTTTTCTTCTCTGAACCACGATTAATTTGGTTTACTTCATTCGACATTAATCAATCCCACCTTTTAATCGGTTACGTTCACGTTCTTTGCGATACCATAAAGCCCCTTTGGCTATCATTCGCAATTGCATAATCAATCGTTCCGCAAGCTCATCGCGCTCACGTCGATTCAAATCTAATGCTTCAGCGCCCGAGCTAAATACCAGAGTTACTGACGCTTCTGCCTGAGTATAGGCTTCATCACGCGACATTCCGGTGCTGATCAAATACTCGGTCAGTTCAGCGGCAAAATGCTGAATTTCTCTCGCAACCGCAGTACGAAAGTCAAACGATGTTCCCGAGCGCTCTCGCAATAATAGACGAAACACATTGGGGTTGTTGTCAATGAACTCCATAAATGTCTCGATAGACGTGCGGATCACACTGCCCTCTTTGACTATTCGTTGCCGCGCTTGGCGCATCAACTGACGAAGCAGTAAACCTCCCTCGTCAACCATGGTCAGCCCTAATTCATCCATGTCTTTAAAATGACGATAGAATGAGGTCGGGGCAATCCCTGCTTCCCGAGCCACTTCTCGCAGGCTTAAATTCGAAAAGCTTCGGTCAGCGCTAAGCTGGCTAAACGCAGCATCAATTAATGAACGGCGCGTTTTTTCTTTTTGCTGTGCACGGATTCCCATGGATTTCATCTGTTTTCTACTTATTTGTTTATAGCAGTTAATATACAACGATTGCCTTAAGGACATAAGCCAAAATCGTCACCTTTGACTACCGCGTGACAATTAAACTCAGCCTGCTATCTTTTTCAACCACTTAACATTGGTTTAGAGACATACCACCGTACCAAAGTCAGATTGGTAAGTTTCTGCGTGATCACTTCCACTCTCTAGTATGCCAACCGTGTGCTCTATCGTGAAATCAGTTAAAATCTCGCTAAAGCAATGTTAAGACAATATAACAAAGGAAAAGTTATGGCGGAAAGTAACCACTTTGACGTGATCGTTATTGGTAGTGGCCCTGGTGGTGAAGGGGCAGCAATGGGGCTAACCAAAGCGGGGCTCAATGTCGCCATAGTGGAAAAAGAGAGCAGCGTCGGTGGCGGATGCACTCACTGGGGAACTATCCCTTCAAAAGCACTGCGTCATGCAGTTAGTCGGATTATCGAATTCAATAACAACCCGCTGTTTTGCCATAACAACACCAGCCTACATTCGACCTTTTCTAATATACTGGGCCACGCAAAGTCTGTGATTGATAAACAGACTCGTCTACGACAAGGCTTCTATGACCGTAATCAGTGTTCATTGATTTTCGGTACTGCACGCTTTACGGACAAATACACCATTGCCGTCACTCAAGCAGATGGCACCGAAGAACTCTACAGCGCTGATCGATTTGTGATTGCAACGGGCTCACGCCCATACCAGCCAGCTGATGTCGACTTTATGCATGAACGCATCTACGACAGCGATTCTATCTTGAGCCTGAAGCACGATCCTCGTCATATCATCATTTATGGTGCCGGTGTTATCGGCTGTGAGTATGCATCGATTTTCCGTGGTTTAGGTGTGAAAACTGACCTTATCAACACCCGAGATCGATTACTGTCTTTTCTCGATAACGAAGTATCCGATGCGCTTTCCTACCACTTCTGGAACAGTGGTGTCGTGATCCGCAACGACGAAACTTATGAGAAAATTGAAGGCACTGAAGATGGAGTGATCATCCACCTAGAGTCGGGCAAAAAAATGCGTGCTGACTGTATTCTTTACGCCAATGGGCGTACTGGTAACACCGACAAGCTCAACTTATCTGCGGTGGGGCTCAATGCGGATTCTCGAGGCCAGTTAAAAGTCGACAGTAATTACCAAACAGAAGTTGAACATATCTACGCGGTTGGTGATGTGATCGGTTACCCTAGTCTAGCGAGCGCAGCTTATGACCAGGGTCGATTTGTTGCCCAAGCGATCAACAAGGGTCAAGCTGACGGCCGTTTGATTGAAGATATTCCAACGGGTATTTATACCATCCCAGAGATCAGTTCAGTAGGTAAAACAGAGCAAGAGCTGACGGCGGCGAAAATCCCTTATGAAGTCGGTCGTTCTTCTTTCAAACATCTGGCACGTGCGCAGATTGCAGGCAAAGATATCGGCAGCTTAAAAATTCTCTTCCACCGCGAAACCAAAGAAATTCTCGGTATTCACTGCTTTGGCGAACGTGCCGCGGAAATCATCCATATCGGGCAAGCGATCATGGAGCAAAAAGGCGAAGCCAATACGATTGAATACTTCGTTAATACGACCTTTAACTATCCAACCATGGCCGAAGCGTATCGTGTCGCAGCACTGAATGGTCTCAACCGATTGTTCTAATTCGAGATATGACTAAAGCCGCAGTTTCGCTGCGGCTTTATCTCAAGCGATAAAGAAACGTTCGCTGCGCCACTGCTGATAAAAAATTAACGCCAGTGTCAAACCTCTCATCCCCATAAAGCTCAACATCGCCAACCACAATGCATGGTTACCTAAGCTGGTTAGAGCGAAAAAAACACCAAAGAACACACACATGGCTAAAAACATGCTGTTGCGCATTTCCCTGCCCTTAGTGGCCCCGATGAATATTCCATCCAACAAGAAGCACCACATCGAGACCAATGGCATTGCCACCAGCCACGACAGAAACTCCAATGCAGTATAATGGACGCTAAGAATATCAGTGATCATGCCGATCAGGGTTGAACCAGCAAAGCCAAATATAAGGGTTAATCCCAAACAAATGATCAAGCTCCAGAAAAAAGTCCCTACCAGTGATGCACTAAGCTGATGTTTGTCCCTAGCCCCAATGGCTTTGCCAACCATAGCCTCCATCGCATAAGCAAAACCATCCATGCCATAGGAAATGATCATCAAAAAGCTCATTAATACCGCATTAGCCGCAACAATATCATCACCAAAGCTTGCCCCCTGAAAGGTCATAAACGTAAAGGTAGCTTGCAAACACAATGAACGAAGAAAGATGTCTCGGTTGAGTTTGACAAAACGGCTTAATCCGTGGGTAGTTTCCTTCAACAATGAGACCAGTGACGGTAGCTGACGCTTATGCCAAGTACGCCATACACACCAAAGGCCAAAACTCATACCACTGTAATCGGCAATCACCGACGCCAAGGCTGCGCCTTCAACTTTCCAACCAAAGCCTATCACTAATAAGACATCAAGAAAGATGTTCGTGACGTTAGCAATGATCACCATCCACATGGGATCTCGTGCATTCTGTGTACCCAACAACCATCCGAGTAAAACAAAATTCACCAGCGCGGCAGGGGCACTCCAAGCTCTGACAGAAAAGTACAGATCTCCATAATGCTTAACTTCATCACTGGCATGACTTAACCCAAATACCATATCAGCAATCAGTTTGTGAAAAATAAGAAAAACTAAGGCAAAACCTAGCGCCATCACAACGCCTTGAGCAAATACTAAGCCGAGCTGCTTGTCGTCCTTAGCACCGTAGGACTGCGCCGCCAAACCTGTTGTCGACATTCGCAAAAAACCAAGCACCCAAAAAGTCACGCTGATCATGGTACTGCCAAGAGCAACGCCACCCAAGTACCAAGCATGGTCGAGGTGCCCTATCACCGCGGCGTCAACAAGCCCAAGTAAAGGGACGGTAATGTTGGAGAGCACCATAGGAATTGCCAGCAGGAGAACCTGCTTATGCAGTGCTTTATCGGAAAGAGTTTGAAGTAATGGCACGTTTGCACTCGTCATAAAAGAAGAGTGCAAAGTGTAACCGGATTACCAACGAAGCTGAACTACTACGGGAGTAAGTCTGTGCTTCAGAGAAGTGAATTTAGTCAGCCAGCGTTGCCACAATTTCCAGCGCCCACAGTGTTTATCAAGCGGTGAGAAGGTTTTCGCCCAGCGAGCCCAAGGCAGATAATTCAGTGTCGCATCTCCGGGAGAAACGTAGCCATGGTTGTAACGGCCTGCTCCCGTCTTTTGGCCTAACTTACTGGCCGTTAAATCACCAGCAAGCACTACACACGCTCTGGCTGAATCGAAGTGGCAACCCAACGCCTGTATGAATTTGCCTACCTGCTTTTCGGTGCAATCAAGCAAAGCATGCTCACAAACGATCAAAACAGGGGATTTTTCTGGGACAGGTAAATTATCTAACCAAGATAAGTCGTCAACGTTGCCACACATATGCTGGTAACGCTCACTTTTATGGAAGAGTTTTTGCCGCCAGAGTAAATTCTCCGTCACGTCCAGTTCAAGCCAGTGGCAGCGTCCATTATCAACACGGTAAAAGCGTGTATCCAATCCAGCACCAACGTTAATTATCCAACCATCAGGATTACGAGAGATAAAATGGTTGACCTGCTCATCACAAATTTGAGTCAGGGTAGCGTGAAGGAGTTGTTTCTGATCGACGTCACCGGATAAACATTCCGGCGCAAGCTGACAGCGCTGACATGCACTTGCCGCGATCGGGTCGTATACTAAGCCATCATCTACCAAGCTTTCTCTGCTGCGAAACCAGAGAGGCTGCAGCAGATTAGCCGGGATTTGATAGCGATGAGTTGATGCTTTTTGCTTAGCAGTCATGATCATCTTCCTTCCATACCAGAATGAAGATGATCATGAATATCAATTACAAAGGCAAGATATTGAGAATAGATCTCAATTCAGTCTAAAAGGCTGAGTCACTGTGATATTTTTTCTGTCATCAGTCGTTCAACGTCAGTAACTCTAATTACTAACGTTGAAAACAACTACCGTTACGGCCAATAACTAACGGGTATTACATCCAATCTGTATTGCGGATAATACCTACCGCCAAGCCCTCAATTGCAAGGTGCTGACAAGTTAGGTCAACTTTAATCGGCTCAAACTCTTCATTTTCAGCATGCAGCAACACGGTTGAACCTTTACGCTCCAATCGCTTCACTGTCACATCTTCATCTACCCGAGCGACCACAACCTGTCCGTCATGAACATCTTGTGTCTTATGCACAGCAAGCAGGTCCCCGTCCATAATGCCAATATCTTTCATACTTTCGCCGTTCACACGCAGTAGAAAGTCTGCTTGTGGTTTGAACATAGCAGGGTCAACCTGATAGTGCGCCTCGACATGTTCCTGAGCCAAAATGGGTTCACCCGCGGCAACCTGACCAATCAAAGGCAAGCCATCATTAGCCGCCTCTTCTAGCAAGATACGAATCCCACGGGAGGCACCAGGGATAATCTCAATGGCTTGCTTACGCGCGAGAGCTTTAAGGTGCTCTTCAGCAGCATTCGCAGAGCGGAAACCCAACTCGCGGGCAATTTCGGCACGCGTTGGAGGCATGCCTGTGTCATCAATTTTACTCTTTATCAGATCAAATACTTGTTGCTGGCGTGGCGTTAGCGGCTTCATAAGTCACCTGTCTTTTTATACAGTTAACTGTGAGTATATCCAGTAATGGTTTAAATGAAAAGCCAATTGCTGGTTTTTTGATAGAGTTAAACTTTTGACTAGAAAAACAATACTTCCACCCACACGTAACCAGTCAATAGCATAGTGATCATAACCGCAGCTGATCCAATATCTTTCGCTCTACCAGCCAACTCATGCTGCTCTTGACCTATACGATCAACAACAGCTTCAATCGCACTATTAAATAACTCAGCAATCAAAACCAGCATCACAGTCGCAATCAGCAATATGCGTTCACTTTGAGAGACATCTAGCCAAAATGCCGTGGGAATCATCACCGCGGCAAGTACCACTTCCTCTCGAAATGCAGGTTCATTTTGAAACGCGGCCTTTAAGCCTTGGCATGAGTAACGGGTGGCATTTTTAATACGTTTAAAACCATGAAGTGTTTTTTGCGGCACAGCATTTTCTCTTGAATTATTAAGTAGATGATTTGAGTTTGGTGAAACTGGCGTTTTCGTGTTCAATTTACAGTAAAAGGTTCGACCAGTTTCTGATATCCTTGCAGCCTTGAAAATATCAGCTTAAGTACAGCGTCTGCTTCTACAATAAAGAAGATGGAACACGGCTTTTGCGATTTATCTGTTTTTTTGAGGCCAAGAACCTTATGTCTTCCGGACAACCACTATCGAGTTCCTTACTAAAGCTGCCTTTGTCGGTGATGGTCAAAGGAACCGCGATTCCTTCAAATCCTATTGAAGATCATAGCATTGATGTAAACAAACCCATTATCTATGCCCTGCCTTATCGCTCAAGTGTCGATTTAATCACGCTACAAATGCAGGTCATTCGCTTAGGCTTACCAGATCCACTTGAACCCGTCGAGATCAATGGTAAGTCGTTCCAGCGTTATGTCTTTACCTCTTCACGTCAAACTGTGATGAATAGCGACCAAGGCGTTCCTAACGAATCCATTGCGCTCTTCTCTGATTTACTAGAACAGCACAAATTTGACCGTGAACTGGACGTTCAAGTCCTTCCTGCCACCGTATTATGGGGTCGGAAACCAGGAAAAGAGTCACAGCAAACGCCTTACTTGCAGTCACTCAATGGCCCCGAAAAAGCGTTAGCTGTATTAAGATCAGGTCGAGATTGCTTGGTACGTATCAGCCCCGTAGTGTCTTTACGTTATATGGCAGACTCACACGGCACCGACACGGCGATAGCGCACAAGTTAGCCCGCGTCGCACGTATCCATTTCTCGCGGCAAAAGCTTGCGGCCTCTGGCCCTAACTTACCCAATCGTCAAGCGCTATTTAATCGTCTTATGAAGTCCAAAGCGATTGAGAAAGTAATTGAAGATGAGGCGAAAGCGAAGGGAATATCTCTTGATAAAGCGCGCCAAGAAGCTCACAACATCATGGATGAAATTGCTGCTGACTTTTCCTACTCTTTGGTCAGAAATGGCGATCGACTACTAAGCTGGCTGTGGAACCGTATCTATCAGGGCTTAAACATAAACAATGCCTCAACCGTGCGTAAGCTAGCTCAAGACGGCCACGAGATTGTTTATGTTCCATGTCATCGCAGTCATATGGATTACTTACTGCTGTCTTACGTCTTGTACCATGAAGGCATGGTACCTCCGCATATCGCAGCAGGTATTAACCTCAATTTCTTCCCAGCTGGACCACTATTCCGTCGGGGCGGTGCGTTCTTTATTCGCCGTAGCTTTAAAGGCAATAAACTCTATTCAACCATTTTCCGTGAATACCTCGCAGAACTATTCTCAAAAGGTTACTCGGTAGAGTACTTCAGTGAAGGCGGACGCTCACGTACAGGCCGACTGCTGCAGGCAAAAACTGGCATGCTGGCGATGACTATTCAAGCCATGTTACGTGGTCTCAACCGCCCAGTGACACTGGTGCCAGTATACATTGGTTATGAACACGTAATGGAAGTCAGCACCTACGCCAAGGAACTGCGTGGTAAGCGTAAAGAAAAAGAAAACGCTGGGCTGGTCCTACGAACAATTCGTAAGCTACGTAACTTCGGCCAGGGCTACGTGAACTTTGGTGAACCTATCCCTCTGAATCAATATCTCAATGAGAACGCGCCAGAATGGACACAAGACATAGACCCAATGGGCACAACCAAGCCACAATGGCTAAACCCTGTGGTCAATGACCTTGCGATTAAGATGATGACGCACATCAATGATGCCGCTGCAACTAACGCATTAACTTTGTGTGCTACCGCGCTGCTGGCTTCACGTCAACGCGCATTGTCTCGCGACAGCTTAGTGAAACAAATCGAATGTTACCTCTCTTTACTTAAGAACGTGCCATATTCATCCACGTATACAGTGCCAAGTGAGGATGCAGAAGCGCTAGTCAAACATGCCGAGTCACTAGATAAGTTTGTGATTGAGTCAGATACCATGGGCGACATTGTCTCTCTTGATCGCAATCAGTCCATTCTGATGACTTACTATCGCAACAACATTATTCACTTGTTCGCAATTCCATCTCTCATCGCACAAATGCTGATCCGTCATCAGCAGCTGAACCTGGAAAAAATCAAAGCCAATGTGGCCTTGGTTTACCCATTCTTAAAACAAGAGTTGTTCCTGAGTATTGAAGAAGAGCAGCTTGGCGATGTTACCGAAGCCTACATCGAAGAGATTGCTCGTCTTGGTTTGGTGGTGATTGATACGGAGCAAAACGTGTCACTTAAGCAGGGGAATACTCAGGTGCTGATGCTGCTAGGCCGCACGATCACAGAAACTTTGCAACGTTACTCAATCACTCTCAACTTGCTGACAGCCAACCCTGAGCTGGGTAAAGCGGATCTAGAGCAAAAGAGCCAAGAAATCGCACAACGTTTGGGACGTTTGCATGGTATCAACGCACCGGAGTTTTTCGATAAAGGTGTCTTCTCGTCCATGTTTACCACTCTCAAACAGCAAGCGTATTTGGACAATGAAGGCAATTGCGATCAGGATAAAAGTCAGATACTTGCCGATCTTCTTTATTCGATGCTTTATCCCGAAGTGCGGTTGACAATAAAAGAAAGTATTTGTCAGGTAAGTGAAGCCGTGTGATCACTGAGTAAGACACATAAAAAGGGCATCCTCATTGGATGCCCTTCCTTTTTGCTTACCAGAATGCCGTCAACAATCCGATAGTAATAACCATCCCAACGTAGTTATTGTTGAGAAATGCCTGGAAGCACAAATCTCGCTGACGATGACGGATAAGGTGCTGCTGAAAAACAAACAAAGCGCCCGCAACCAATAGGCTCCAGTAGTAACTCGCTCCCAGTTGATACCAATTACCCAGCGTAATTAACATCGCCATCGTCACCAGCTGCAATGCTCCTATGATCATTTTGTCGTAGCGGCCAAATAGAATCGCTGTCGATTTAACACCAATTTTCAAATCATCATCTCGATCAACCATCGCATATTGCGTGTCATAGGCTATCGTCCACAACGCATTGATCGCGAAGATAAACCACACCATCGTAGGTAGTTCATTCGCTTGAGCAGCCCAAGCCATCGGAATCGACCAACTAAAAGCTAACCCCAAGAACAACTGAGGTAAGTGCGTATAACGCTTCATAAAAGGATAAATAAAGGCGAGAAATAACCCAACAAAAGAGAGCTGAATGGTCAATGCGTTCATCGTCAGCACTAATAAGAACGACGCCACCGATAACACTAAAAACAAGCCGAGAGCCTCTTTTGATGTTACACGCCCAGAAGGCAGAGGTCGCGCACTGGTACGCTTAACGTGGCCATCCACTTTACGATCCGCAAAGTCATTGATCACACACCCCGCTGAACGCATAAACAATACGCCAAGGGCAAACACAACCAGCACGATGGGATCAGGCAAGCCTTGTGCCGCGATCACTAACGACCACATGGTTGGCCAAAGTAGCAGCAAGGTGCCAATTGGCTTATCCATGCGCATCAACTGCCAATACGCCTGAGCTTTAGTGGCCGTCGTCATTTACACGCTCTCCTTTGAGTACATTGGTGCAGTAGGCAAAAACAGCTCTGCCACTAACATAGGTTTGTGGTTCATCCATAAACGAGAGCGACGAGCAAGAAACTCACCATCGGGCGTTTTTGCCCAGCCCACTTGGAGTGCATCACGTTGGACATTTTCGGCATTAAACACCGTGAGCCCCAGAGGGATCTCTCCCTGACGGGTCAGATCATACTGTTGACCATCCATTGATGACTGTGGGATCAAGGTTCTGCCCAACACCCAAGGTTGCTTATCGCCTTTCAAGACCACTTTACGCAGCAAACATTCTTCTTTTGCCAGTAACTGAATCTCCTGTGGCGTGAGCTTCTCAGCTTTAACCACTTTGTTGTGCAATAAGTCGACACTTAACGTTTGGCAGTGGGACTCCAATAAACGTGACAATGAGCCCTGTTCTAACAACCAATTTTCCGCACTCTGTGTAGGAAAGCTAAACTTATCAGGATCTTGCCATTCAACCTGACGAAGGGCAGATAAATAAAGCGAAGTAGATTGATTCATACTAGTATTCAATAAGTAGCCTTATCATCGTACAATAAAGCTTTGATCTTTGTTGTTAACCACTCATCGAGTGTTTAACGCATAATTATTACAAATAGATGCTCTATTGTAACAAGACTCAGGCGATTCGAGTATCGTGATTAGAAGAAAGAAAAGACAGAAATATGATTAAACGTTACTTAGTCCAAATATTTGTCGCCTTGTGCGTCTTGACCAGTTTTCCATCCATGGCAGAAGAAAGCGGAGAGCCGAAACTGGCGTACTTTACTCTTGAGCCAGATCTCACCACTAATTTCTATACCCAAGGCAAAAAGCTGGGCTACATTCAGGTTCGTATTGATATCATGGTGGCCAACGAAAGTGACTTAGCAATCATCGAGCTTCACCAGCCTTTGATTCGAGATGCGGTGATCGAGCTACTTGGCAAGCAGTCTTCAGATACGATCACCTCTTTAGCTGGTCGTGAAGACTTACGTAAAAACTTAGTCGAGCAATTGAACTCGATTCTACTACCCGAAACAGGGCGAACCATTATTGCTGACTTGTTGTTTACCAAGTACCTCTATCAATAACCTGACGAGCAAAAAAGCGGCCGAAGCCGCTTTTTTATGTTCTGGCTCGGCTGGCATCAACCAAGCCCAATACAACTCCAGAAAGTAACCCCACCAGGTGAGCGGTATTAGCAATTGCCATAAACGGCTGAACAAACCCCAACACCAGCCACACTAACATGAAACCAATAACCGGTTTAGGTATGTTCAAGCCAAGCTGAGGGGCTTTGTATCCGAGCATCCATAAATACCCAACCAAGGCATACACGACACCTGACAATCCACCAAAGTTTGCACCTTCAACCCAGTATTGCCCTGCTCCAGAAAGCGCTGCCGACACCAAAAATAGCTGTAAAAGCTTTTTCGCTCCTAGGCGCTGTTCAATATCACCACCAAGCTGCCACCACCATAACAAGTTAAACGCTATGTGTACGACAGAAAAATGCAAAACCGCATGACTGACCCAGCGCCATAACTGCCATTCTTGTCCAGCGAGGGCGGGAAAGTGCAACGCTGAAAACACTGCTTGCCCAGCGCCAAACTGCTGCAAGGTAAAAATCACAACACTGATCAACATAACCGCTAATGTTATCGGACCTGCTTTGGCTTTGACCATCGACAACATACTCGGCGACTGGTAGCTAAATTGGCTGGTGCACGTCTCTGCCATCTCCCACGAAGCAGCTTGATATTTGCTATCACTTGGATTATCGAGGAAGTGCTGTAGCTCAGCCTCGACTTCCACCTGATGTTGAGAGTCACTGAGCCACAGTGCAAACTGACCACTTCCTTCCGGCATCATTTTCACATCAATACGGCGCGAGGCCATATAATCAATGAACGCTTGTGCCATACGCGGATTGGAAATCGAAATCAGTCTTATCATAGCGGTTCCTATGGCATGTGAGATTCAATAGGCAAATCAGCGCGTTGCCAAGCTTCAAAGCCTCCATCCACACTATACACCTGCTCAAAGCCTTGGTTAACCAAATATTGTGCTGCGCCTTGGCTGCTAATGCCGTGGTAGCACATCACTAGAATAGGTTGCTCAAACTCCACTTCATCCATAAGTTGAACAATCGTGTCATTCGTTAGATGGTATGCAGCCTGTGGGTGAGCCACAGCGAAAGACTGCGGATCGCGAATGTCGACAAGGCGAGCGTCACCTTGCTCCAGCAATGCCTGCGCCCCTGCGACATCAATGTGTTGAAACTGGTCCATTTGCTGTCTCTTGAAAAGAATCATTGTTGATTGTCATTGTAACCTATCCAGTGGTTAACAAGTACACCGCAGCTGTAGGGTTATCCACTTGCGATCATTTATTCACCGTTTGTGGATAAAGCTGTGAATTACGTTGATAAAGTAGTTTTACAATTCTGGATCCACAATATGTAGTGATGATCCTTATTTTTTTGTGTGTAAAAGTAAAAGTATCCCCATAGGCTCATTACTCCTGACACCTTTATTCACCCGCCTTTCTGACATATAGCAAAGAAATTTATCACAGAGTTACCCACAGGCAACACGGCAAAATTCGATCCATAAAAAGAGAGAAATAGATAATTTCTGGATCCCAGAGACTGAAAAAGCCGAGATCATTCGATCTCGGCTTTTTTGAATTTTTTCTTTAACTAAAAGTTAGAAGTCGCCGACTGCCGCTTTGAGTTTTTTCATGGCATTCTTTTCTAACTGGCGGATACGTTCTGCTGACACACTGTAGGTTTCTGCCAACTCCTGTAACGTAGACTTGTTATCTTCCAGCCAACGAGAACGAACAATATGCTGGCTGCGTTCGTCAAGGCTAGATAATGCTAAGCTTAAACGGTTATTGGTATGAGCTTCCCAGTTAGCTGCCTCAACATTGTCAGCCACATCCGAGGCTTTATCTTCGAGGTATAGCATAGGTGCCGAGTAAGATACGCCTGAATCATCATCATCGTTCTGCATTTCGAAAGCGGCATCTTGAGCGGCTAGACGAGATTCCATCTCGCGCACTTCAGATGGCTCCACACCCAGCTCTTTTGCAACAGTTTCCACTTCACCGTTATTGAACCAACCAAGACGCTTTTTAGACTTACGTAGATTGAAGAACAATTTACGTTGCGCTTTGGTGGTCGCTATTTTCACAATACGCCAGTTACGCAGTACGTATTCATGAATTTCAGCCTTAATCCAGTGCACTGCAAATGAGACCAAACGTACGCCGACTTCTGGATTAAAGCGTTTTACTGCTTTCATCAAGCCGATATTACCTTCCTGTACCAGATCCGCCATGGGCAGACCATAGCCAGAGTAACCACGAGCTACGTGCACTACAAAACGTAAATGCGAAAGAATCAGGCCCTTTGCCGCTTCAATTTCGCCATCATAGTGTAGTCGCTCAGCCAGTTCACGTTCCTCTTCAGCAGTTAGCATTGGATAGCCATTCACTGTGCGGATATAGCTATCTAAGCTATCTTGTGTCACTACAGCCATTGGATACGCTTGGTTAGTCATTCAATTCCTCATCAATATCTGATCTGGAGTAAGTTTTAACCCAACAATCTTGAACCTAAAATGAACAAGATTCAAGCAGGGAAAGTTATTATGCATAAACCTTTCAGCTATACAAGTAAAAAAGTACACGGTAGCGTGTACTTTTTCAAGTAAGAGTAAGACATTTGCTATTTAGACAGGTTCAATTTCTTTCAAGTGGCGCTGCGCTGACACTTTCGCAGCCAAGCATCCAAGGAATGTACCAAGCATCAATAGCAACAAACTTTCATCCCAGCTTAGTCCAATCAGGCGGAAACGACTATCGTACAGCAGAGCCAGTTGTTCGACGCTACTGTTCAGAACTACGGTAATAATAGCGGTCATGACCCAAGCAGTGAATGCGCCCAATAAGCCAAACCACATCCCAGAATAAAGATAAGGGCGTAAAATAAAGCGGTTAGTCGCACCGATCAGTTTCATGGTCTGAATTTCTTCTTTATTCGCAAGCACGTTAAAGCGCAACGTGTTGCCCACAATGAGAAACACCGATCCCAGCATCAGTACAGACAGAGTGATCACAATACCACTGACTAAATTCTTGATCGCATCTAAGCGGGTTAACCAATCTTCATCAAGACGAACGTCCGTCACTTCTTCTTCCTTGGCAATCGTCGCCGCCAATTGCTTGATCTTCTCGTTATCTTCAACACTTGGCGTGATGATCAACACACCCGGTAGCGCATAGTCGTCTAAGAGTGAAAGGGCATGGTTAAATCCTGAGTATTGGCTTAAATCTTCCAGACCTTGCTGAGGAGAAATGTATTCCACCTTGGCCACCTCATCCATACTTTCTAGCTGGTCTTTGAGCACCATAACGCGTGCTTCCGGCGTTTGCTCCTCAATATAGCCACTCACTTTTGATGGGCTGGTAACATTAGTAGAAGCCACGGCCAAATTTTTTCCCAGCAAATACATGACCGCTGGCATAGCTAATGCCATGGAGATCACTGCTAAAGTAAGAATATTCCCTAAAGGACGAGACCACATCATCGAGAACGAAGCTTTCGCCTGTTTGAAATGCACGGTAAAAAAACTATCGCGCTTCACTCGATTCTGGGGACGACTTTTAGTCGCCTTCTTATTACGCACGTTAGCAGCCATAATCTTCTACCTCACTCAGGAAGCCTTGGTTCAGCTCTAGATGACGATATTGCGGGCGAGTATTAACCAACCCAATATCGTGCGTTGCCAGTAAAATGGTGACACCCGCTCGGTTAAACTCTTCAAATAATTTAATCACTCGGTTTGATAGATCCGGATCCAAGTTACCCGTGGGTTCATCCGCCAACAGCAGCGTTGGCCGGTTTACTACGGCTCGAGCAATGCCAACACGTTGCTGCTCACCACCAGATAGCTGACTCGGTAAACACTTTGCTTTGTCCAATAACCCTGTCTTGTCCAGTGCCGCAGATACACGTCGTTTAATTTCATTCTCAGAGATGGATTCAATGCGCATTGGCAACGCGACATTATCAAATACCGAGCGATCCATCAGTAAGCGGTGGTCCTGAAAAACAATGCCTATGTTGCGACGCAAGAAAGGAATGTCTTTATTTGGAATACGAGTGATATCGTGATCGTTGAAGCTGATTTTGCCATCCGTCGGACGCTCAATAGCACAAATCAACTTGAGCAAAGTACTTTTCCCCGCCCCAGAGTGGCCACCGAGAAAGGCCATCTCTCCTCGACGTAGGTGGAAGTCCACCTTTTGCAGCGCCTGCTTGCCGCCGCGGTACGCTTTACTTACTTGCTGAAACTTTATCACTCGTCGTTCCTCTTACCTGAGCTACTGATTAGTCTTCGCGGCTGAATAATGCGTCAATAAATTCCTGAGTTTCAAATGGGCGCAGATCGTCAATACCTTCACCCACACCAATATAACGGATTGGGATCTGGAACTGATCGGCCAAGGCAAAGATAACGCCACCTTTTGCGGTACCATCAAGCTTGGTTAAGGTAATGCCAGTCAGTGGCGCTACGTCACTGAACAGTTTTGCCTGACTAATCGCATTTTGGCCCGTGCCCGCATCCAGTGTCAGCATGATTTCATGCGGTGCTGAGTCATCCACTTTCTTCATAACACGGACAATCTTGCGCAGCTCTTCCATCAGGTTGGCTTTGTTTTGTAGACGCCCCGCAGTATCGGCAATCACCACATCAACACCTTTGGCTTTTGCAGACTCAATGGCGTCATAAATAACCGATGCACTGTCTGCACCTGTATGCTGCGCCACAACAGGCACCTGGTTGCGATCACCCCATACTTGAAGCTGTTCGACAGCCGCAGCACGGAAGGTATCACCTGCAGCCAGCATGACTTTTTTACCTTGTGATTGGAATTGCTTAGCCAGCTTACCGATCGTTGTCGTTTTACCAACACCATTCACGCCAACCATCAGGATAACGTAAGGGGTTTTATTGGTATCAATTTCAAGTGGTTTTTCAACGGTCGAGAGAATGCCTGCCATCTCTTCTTTTAACAGGCCATACAGTGCTTCACCGTCTTTCAAATCCTGACACGAAGCTTTTTCAGTCAGGCTGTCGATGATTTTCATCGTGGTATCCATACCGACATCCGCAATCAACAACTGCTCTTCCAGTTCTTCGAACAGCTCATCATCAATTTGCTTGCCTTTGAATAGACCAAAGAAGCCCGCCCCAATATTCGCTTTGGTGCGCGCCAAGCTGCGCTTTAAGCGAGCAAAAAAGCTTTCGCTTGGCTTGTCTTGCTCACTCACACGAGGTTCTTGTGGCGATTCTGCTTCTGCTTCTGCTTCTGCTTCTGCTTCTGCTTCTGCTTCTGCTTCTGCTTCTGCTAAGTCAGCCTGAGGTTCTGACTGTGCTTCGTCAACGGTTTGCGCCTCTGCTGCGACTTCCTCAATAATGTCCGATTGGGTTTCTTCAGCAGCTTGCTTAGCTTGTTGTTCCTCGTCACCGAAGCCAAGCCAAGAAAGTAATCCGCGCTTCTTTTTTTCCGTCATCTGGGGATATCCTAGATTGTCTTAATTTATTCTGACACTTTTCGCCGAGGTATTGCCCCGGTTAAGAAAAGAAACATGACAACAGAGTGAAAAGTTTCCAGCGTTATAACGATGGTATACACTTTGTCATCAACAAAATTTGGGCTGTACTCAGGATGAACTCACTGAGCGACTGGGTATAGTATCACTTTATTAGCGGTCAAAAAATCTATGGTACGGCGTCGCCAGCAAAACACATCACAAAAAAAGCCTTCAACAGGCTTTGTTCGAATTATTAGCGGCTTATGGAGAGGGAGAAAACTGCCTGTTCATGATGCAGAAGGGCTGCGCCCGACAACCGATCGTGTAAAAGAAACCCTTTTCAACTGGTTGGCTCAGGATGTGCCTCAAGCAAAATGCCTCGACTTGTTTGCCGGTTCCGGCGGATTAGGCTTTGAAGCGGCTTCGCGTCAGGCTGATAGTGTCACCATGATCGAGCTCAACCCAAATGCATTCAAGCAGTTAGAAAAAAACATTGCGGCTCTTAATTCAGATAACCTGACCGCGATTAACAGCGATGCGTTAAGCTTTCTCCAACAAGCTGGGGCACCGCATCATGTGGTATTTATCGATCCACCATTTCGTAAAGGCTTGCTGGAACAAACCGTCACTTTGCTGGAAAGTAATGGCTGGTTGGCCAACGATGCCATGATTTACATTGAAACTGAGAAAGAACTTGAGTTGGAAGGCATTCCAGCCAACTGGCACCTACACCGAGAAAAAACGGCAGGCCAAGTCAGTTACCGATTATTTGAAAGACAACAAGACTAAAAAGGAAGTCTCATGAAAGCTCTACTTTTACTGGCCAAAGCCGCGATTGGCTTTGTGTGGTTCATCCTGATCCTGAACTTCTTTATGCCCTTTCCGGGCAAAGCGGCGATTGCGCTTTACATCATGACGGCTTTCCTGTTCATCATGCATGGCCTGCAATCAGCCATCTTTATCGGCGCGTTTGGTGACAAGATTAAGATGACCAGTTGGGAAAAATGGTCGATTCTAATTTTCGGCATTTTCGCCCTGCTCGATATTCGTCGCAAGTACATGATGTAAGATCACCATCTCTAATATAAGAACGCCGCTCATAATAAGCGGCGTTCTTGTTTTAACTCAGGTAACCCTTAACTCCGTTTAGGAACATCTGGGTGGAAATCATCACTAGCAGCAGCCCCATCAAGCGTTCTATCGCCTTCAGACCACGCTCACCTAAAATACGGTGGAAAAAGTTATAAAACATCAAAATAAAGAAGGTCGCTCCCCACGCCAGCAAGACAGCGCCAGACAGCTCAAGCAATTTGTCCGGGTGCTGTGTCGACAGAAGTAGCAATGCAGCAATCACCGATGGTCCAGCGATCATAGGAATGGCCATAGGGACAATAAATGGCTCTTCACCCGCCGCAAGGCCTGTAATGCTGCCCGCACTTGGGAAGATCATCTTAATCGCAATGATGAACAGAATGATGCCACCAGAGATACTCAGCGTTTCTGGTTCAACATGAAGGAAGCTCAGAATCGCCTTACCTGCAAATAGGAATAGCATGAGAATGATCAACGCAAAACACAGCTCACGAACAAGCACCTTGCGTCTGCGTTTTGGGTCAAGATGCTTGAGAATAGAAAGGACGATAGGAAGATTGCCAAGCGGATCCATGATAAGGAACAACATGGTTGCGGCAGAAAGAATTTCCATGAATTAGCCTCCAAAGCCAAAGATTCTCAACAGCAGAGCAAAAAGTCGGCGAAGTATATCAACACAGTTGGACAATTTGGAGGCCAAAAGCAGAGTTTTTAATGGCTGCAAACACGCTCTAAGTTCAACGCCCACTTATCACCCACCGCAACAATTTTCTCTCGCTCGATAAAAAAGGCCATCAATGCGTCCAGATCCAACCCATCCAGCTTACAAGTGTGGAACTTTGCTTGCTCACCAAATGCAGCGCAAACAGCCTCGCGTAATTCCTGCATTGCCATTGGTCGTTCATGCAGTAAGTTTAGAACTTGATGTGCGTGTATTTCATTAGACATAACTTTCTCCACTTATGATCAGTGGAATGAGCATAACCTGAGACTATCAAGTCAACTTTGATTTCAAATAATCAACGAAGCGGTAACCAGTGAGTGCGCCAACAGATAGCTACCCGAAATAAGATACCGACCATAGTGAATGGAGTGTTTGTAATCATGCACGGCAAGAAGCCCTGCTGATAAAGTAAGTGTCAGAGTTCCAAAGAAACCTAATAGGCTAGCCAAGGTACCAGTCAATAACCAGACTTCACCCGCAGCCCAGTTGAGCTGCAACAGCATCATGCCCATTATCACAACCGGAAAGATCAGACGATCAATTTTAGGTAGCATTAGGAAAAATACCACTATACCAATCGCCAGCAGCATAGCAGGAAGCCACCAGACTATCTCACCGGATAATTGGAGCCAAAAAGAGGTGCTATAGCAAAGCTGAGCCCCAACAAACGCAGCAAAGCACAGCTTTTGATGTCGCTTATAGATATAAAGGCCATCAGCCAACATGGATACCAACAACCCTAGGGTCACCCACCAGACCGATATACCAATCGCATCACTCTGACTCCAGAGCATGACGACGAGCATAGCTAACGACAATGTTTTAAACACGACCGCTTGTTTGTTCTGGTTGCTTTCATTAGCAGAAATACTAATAAATCCTGATAGCGCGACTGAAAGCCAGCTCCACATGGGTCCACCTCTTTTAAACTGAGTCGCCAGTGTAGGCAGGCAGATAAAGATGTCCAGAAATGGAAAGCAAAACTTGGATCTTGATTGGCTTCTGAAATACTGACTTTGCCAGTATTAAACTAGCGGTTTAAACCTACCACTCCATTCTTCTATGCCTTCGCTGCTCATTCAGGTTATAGAAATCCGACTTTTTAGCAAATTGAACACCTAGCCAACAACAAACCTAAAAAAACTAACAGGTCACTTTAAAGAAAGAAAAAAACACAAAAAAAATCAAATAGATAAAAACAAAACCATAAGGTTAGCCATTTAAAGCTTAAAAGTTTCGGTCTATAAAAGGGGACTAAGACTTAGCCCAATAGAGAATCACTCTCATCTAAAGAAACACCAAGCCTATAACTATCAATTTAACCCGACAATGACACTTACAATCCAATTTTATTGTAAAAACAACAATCTCTTTAAATTAACAAACAACAAACAATAATTAAAAACCTTAAAATCAACAACTTAAAACAAAAACACAACGAACAGAACACTTTTAAATCAGAGTAAAAAGCATAGAAATCACAGTGAAAAAACCACTAAAAACCATCATTTTATCGATTTACAAATTAAACTTTTAAGGCTTAGAAAAATAAAAACTTGATCAAAGCACAAAAATACTGCTATTCTAAATTACATACAGTTAAACATCACTAAATAGGAGCAGAGTTATGATTACTTCTTCACAAAAACAAGGACTTGTAATGATCGCGGTTGTTGTTGGCCTCATGACACTGCCGATGATGTACTAAGTCATACATACAAAAACAAAAAGGGACGCTTTAGCGTCCCTTTTTGTTATTCAGCAGATTTTTCACACAAAACCCGCTTATAAATCCAACGGATTTCTAAGTTTAACTATTTAGCTAAAACCTTATCTTTTAAGGCTTTTGTTATAAGTGTTTAGACAAAATATCCCAGTGCGCATAATAGAAAAATAGCGCAGCCAAGGTAATCAGCGTCATGAGTGTGATCGCAGCTCGCCAGATAAAGCGACTACTACGTGGCGTGAGCTCTTTTTCACACTGATCACACACAGAGAGAAAGTCATGACTGCTTTCTAATTTATAATCTTCTTCATGTACAATTTTATTTCGGATGGTAGCGATATAGCGCAGCTTATCGATCACATCATGCGGTAATCGCTCTTCACAGCTGGTGATCAACTGATGCAATCCCTTTCCTTCAGCGTGATATTGCGTGCGAAGCAGCTTTTCAATTTTACGTGTCCTTGTCACCACTTGTTCGATATCAGACATGGCTTCCCTCCATCACTAGTAAGTCTAAGGGGTGAAACTGGCTTCTTCCAACCAGTAGTTTAGTCAATAACAATCTGTCTCATTACCTACTATATAGCCCCATTTTCACTGTCCTTTGCAAGTAAATTAATGTAAAGGAATCAACGACTAGCCTTATCAGCATAATGACAAAATTACTACTAGCGTGTGATGTGTCTCGAAGAATGATACAAAGGACAACAACAGAGGCTCACAGTTGTGTTCAAAGCCCCAACTTGAGTCCAAATTAGCACTAAAATAACCCATCGGCTTTTTGGGGAGAGCGACAATGCCATTAACGTTATTTATCGCTATTATCGTGTTTGTTATAGCCAGCGGCTGGGCGTTTAGTCGATTCTATCGTCGACATATTCAAGGAGAAGATGCGCCAGAACAAACCGCAGATGTGACTGTACTGGATAAACAGTCGATAGATATTCAGGATACTCAACCAGGACAAGAGGATCAGGAGTATTGGATCTACGTACAGAAAGGGCGTTTAGGGCCAAAGCGTGAGTTTCAGGTTGGCATTCATTATTTCCACGCTTTAAACCCTGGCGATAAAGGCACACTGACCTACCAAGGTGATAAATTTATCCATTTTGCCATGAAGCGCTAACCTAGCGCTTCACCATCTTGAGCATGTTGTTTTTCGCCATGCTTTCGGCCACGTCATCCGGCAGCGCTTCCAATACTTTATCCCAACGAGATAACACTTCACCCGTAATTTTAAAGCGACCTACAACATCAGAGCCAATCATGAAACGATCGGGATACTCTTTAATCAACGCCACCCACTCTTTCTTTGATTCAGGGCTCGCCAGTATCACATCGCGCAAGCTCCAAGATGCCAAGATGTAGAGATTATCGTAATCATCCAGCAGCTCGCTGACTTCATCGATGAGAAACGACAGATTCTGACGTCGTAGCAGTGTCGAACTCGTCCCCGCGTGCGCCCAGATAAAGTTGGTTTTGCTGTTTTCTTCTAACGCCTCCACCAGCTCATGCTTGTACAACGGGTGCGTTTCTCGCTCAGACGTGATATTGGTGTGTAGAATCACCGGCATTTTGTGCTTCGCCGCAACCTGATACACCTTCATCAAAGCAGGATGATTGGCTCTGGCTTGTTCGCCTAATGTCAGCGCAGACAAGCCATCATGACGAGTCAGAATCTCACCAATTCCTTTCCAGAAACCGGGGTCGCTTTCAATCATCTGTTCGACTTGTTCCGCTGCGAACATATCCGTGGGGTTAAAGCCGGTAATAAAAGGAAACAGTCGCTCTTGATGCGGCGAGTCTTTCAGTGCTCGATAGAGAATCTCATCAGTCCGTGAGTAGTAATAGACGGGTGAGTCATCGCCAAATTCATAACGTGGTGCGACAGGATCGTGAGCATTCCACTTTTTCATAATCGGCAGACCCATTACAAACGCATGTTCAATGTTGCTTTGATCCATCTTATGCACCAGATATTTGATGCCATCGGTACGCTGAAAAAAATCAACATAATGGATCTCGGCATCATTAAAACCGCCGTCATACCCGTAGGCAAATGGGGCTACTGACAACATTAAGCTCGCTAACCATTTTCTGTTCATATTCCCTTCCTGAACGAGTATTACCGCTCACCTCACAGCGATTAAGTATTCAATATAACAATTAACCTGATGATTCAGGCAGATTCATGCCATGTTTTAGACATAAACCTTTTTAATTTAATCGGTTACGGTTTTGGAAATATAAGCGAGCACCAATCAATGGCGACTAGCTGACAGCAATACTAAGGCAACAACCAGCGAGTACGTCGGGATTTAGACACCATCCAACTCATCACTAGCGCACCAGAACCGCTCAAGACAATCCACACAGGAATCACCCAAGCGGGGTGGCCTTGGTACCAGCCATACTCTTTCATTGGCCAGAGAAAGATCGGATGGAGAATGTAAATGCCAAGACTGTGTTGGCTAATGAAGCCGATCACTTTGTTGGCCTTATCAGGCAAGTTTTCACCAACATAACGACATAACATGAAAATCATGCTCGCAGCCAGTACCACATTGAGTGTCTTATACGACAGCCATCGCCCTACGGTATATTCTTGTGCTTCAACACTGTTGGTGATGACCGCGTATCCCGTCATGATAAGAGCCCCTATTCCCACGACCGCGAACATGGCGACATAAGGCGAAGTCAGAGGCACTCTTTTATACAGCAAGTACCCTAGAGGTAAATAGCCGCTGTAGAGCCACATTTGATGACTCCAAGGCCCATCAATACCGATTAAAAACAGTAAGGTCGTCACCAACCAAATCACTACATAGGAATACAACGAGCTATCACCATACTGCCTGATCACATATTGAAAAAACGGAATGACGAAATACAAAGGAATGAAGTAGTAGAAGAAACCGAGATGATAATAAGTGGCGTGAAAAGCACTATTGGCAAGCACTTGCTTGGTTTCTTCAGGATTAAAACCGTTCAAGCTCCACCCCGAAAGATACGCATAGAACAGCGACCAAACAATAAACGGCACCAAAACTTTGCCTAATCGACGTTTGACGTAGTATTTGGCATCAAATGGCCGGGTATCACTGAACATCAACGCTCCGGTGATCAAAATAAACACAGGGACAGCCCAACGACTTATGCTATTTATACCGATTGCGGTGGCCCATTCAGAGAAAGGAATACTGCCTAATTCCTGTCGATAGGGGGCAAGAACATGAATTGCGATAACCGCCACAGCAGCGACACATCGCAGCAAATCGAAGAACAGTACCCATTTCTCATATAGCCACCTTCATTGATTAACTTATTGAAGATAGCAATAAAAAAGTTGACCACGGTGTAACCTTGGTCAACTTTTAGTCATGAAATTGTTCTTAATTTAAGCAGTTGCGGGATTGCTCACCTTAGGCAGCTTGATGGAAATCAGGGTAGTCAGCGCAAGAAATACAAAGGAAACCCATAAGCACGCGGCCAAACCCGCAACCTGAAATATCCAGCCTGACAGCACTGTACCAATTAAGCGCCCCATGGCATTTGCCATATAGTAGAAGCCGACATCCAGTGATACGCCATCCCCTTTGGCATAGCTGACGATCAGATAAGAATGCAGGGATGAGTTAACCGCAAATACCGCGCCAAAAATCAAGAGTCCAACTACGATAACCAACTGAGGTTGCCAGCCAATTTGCACTGCGTAAGCAATTCCTGCGGTGATCACTGCCAACAAGCCAGCCCACATCAGCGCTGCACTGCCGTCAGGGACTTTACCTTGTGCTTTACCGGTGATCTTAGGGGCAAAACCTTGGACAAAACCATAGGCAATCACCCAAGTTGCTAAAAAGCCGCCAACCCAAAGATGATCCCAGCCAAACACGCTGCCCAGATAGATAGGTAGAGCGACAACAAACCAAACATCTCGTGCCCCAAACAGGAACATACGTGCTGCAGACAAGATATTGATTGAACTCGACTTAGAAAAAATCTGGCTGAACTTAGGCTTGTTTTTGGCTTTACCCAAATCACTTTCAAGGCCGATTAAGCTGCCGATCAGAACCAGTGTCAACACACCCGCCATTAGCAGCACCGCATACTTAAAGCCTATCAGAGACAGCAGTAAACCACCGATGAAGAAGCCAACACCTTTAAGGGCATTTTTAGACCCCGTCAGAATCGCGACCCACTTATACAAAGCGCCTTGCTGCTCATCAGGCACCAGTGCCTTGATGGAACTTTTGGCACTCATCTTATTGAGATCTTTGGCAATACCAGACAACGCCTGAGCCAGCATCACCCAAGGTATGGTCAGCCAGACATTGGGAACTGCCAGCATCGCCAGTGCCACTATCTGCATCGCCAGTCCAAGGTTCATGGTTTTGTTTAAGCCAAGCCTCGCGCCAAGCCAACCACCAATCAAGTTGGTTACCACACCAAAGAACTCGTAGAACAAAAACAGGGATGCGATTTCTAACGTGCTGTAACCCAGATCATGGAAATACAGCACCACCAGCATTCTCAACGCGCTGTCAGTAATGGTGAAATTCCAGTAATTGAACGTCACCAGCATATATTGACGCACACTCTTACTCAGATTTGCGATCATAGAGTACCCAATTTTCTCTTATGTACAGCGATGGGAGCTTTCCGACACCTATGATCCAAAAGCTCCTCAAGGGATTATTTCGTCGCGACTGCGTTGATGTAATCAACCTGAACAGGTTTGGTAAAGGCACCCGGACGTAGAGCTTGAACCTCTTTGACAATGTCGCTCAGCGACCACTGTTTTTCTAACAGCAGATGTGCCGCCAACAGGCCCGTACGACCTGACCCGCCCATGCAATGCATCGCAACTTTACCGCCATTATCGACAACCTGATGCAGAGCAGAGCTGGCTTGCTGCCATTTCACGGCGAAATCATCACCCGGTGCGCAGTCATCTTCAATTTCAATCTGAAACCACTGCATACCTAGTTTTTCTGTCGCTTCACCAAGCTGAGCAACGCCTTTGTTCTCTAATTCTGTGTTATCTAGAGCCGTCACTATCGCTTCGACACCTTGCTCTTTTAGCTGAACAAGCGAAGCTTCCAGATCAACACCTTTAGTACCTGGACAAGGAGTAAGTACTAACGCACCTTGCTCAAGGTCCAATTGCCAAGTCGGATGTGTCATCTCAATTACTCCTTATGCCAAGCCCACTTTACGTACCAACTCAGCGGTACGTGTTGCGTAGCCCATTTCATTGTCGTACCAAGCGTAGATTTTCACCATGCGGTTACCTACCACCATAGTCGACTGGGCATCAACGATGGTTGAACGTTGGTCGCCTTTATAGTCAATCGAAACCAATGGACGCTCTTCAAAACCAAGAATACCGTTCAATTCACCTTGTGATGCCTCTTTAAGCAACGCATTCACTTCTTCCGCTGTGGTATCACGTTTCACATCAAAGATGATGTCTGTGAGTGACGCGTTAGCCAGAGGAACGCGCACCGCATGGCCGTTAATCTTGCCTTTCAGATCTGGGAAGATCTCCACAATCGCTGTTGCACTGCCGGTCGTTGTCGGGATAAGGCTCATGCCACACGCACGCGCACGGCGCAAATCTTTATGTGGCGCATCAAGAATAGTTTGCGTGTTGGTCAGGTCATGGATAGTGGTAAAAGAAGACTGCGCGATACCTAATTTCTCATGAATCACTTTAACCACTGGCGCAATACAGTTAGTCGTACAAGACGCTGCCGTAACAATCTGATGTGCTGCAGGGTCAAAGATATGATCATTCACACCCACCACAATGTTCGCCACACCTTCCTCTTTAACCGGCGCAGAAACCACGACTCGTTTCACACCTTGAGCTAGATACTTGTTAAGAAGCGAGGTTTTACGGTGTTTGCCGGTCGCTTCGATCACGACGTCACAACCAGACCAGTCGATAGCATCAATGTCTTTCTCTTGCGTCGTTTTGATAACCTGACCGTTAATCAAAATGTTATCGCCTTCCGCTTTGACTTCGTGATTCCAACGTCCTTGAACTGAATCAAACTCCAGCAGGTGTGCGAGTGTTGCGGCATCACCCGCCACATCATTGATTTGGACAAACTCCAGCTCTTCCCAATCAAACGCCGCCCGTAGCGCTAAACGTCCAATACGACCAAAACCGTTAATTCCGACTTTAACTGTCATCTTTCTATCTCTCTTATTTCAAATTACTGGCAGCAAACAGGACGAGCCTGAATAGCATGAAGTCTTTCTATATCTTGTTGGTACTCTGTTTTCAGGCAGTTAGACGCGACAAGATCATCAATCAGTTTTTTCATCCAACCAGGTAAATCTGCGGATAAACGATAAAACACCCATTGGCCCTGACGAACGTCAACCAGAATTCCACTCGATCGTAACTGAGCAAGATGACGAGAAATTTTCGGCTGGCTTTCCTGCAGCGCTTCAGTCAATTCACCCACTGACAAACACTCTTCACGTTCTATCAGCATCAGGCAGCGAACTCGGGTTTCGTCGGATAATAATTTGAAAAACTGATGTGGCAGCATTTATACATACTCATATACGGATATGCGTATATATTTATTTAAATAAAAGTGAAGATCAATGTCCCTGTCAGATTGTCATAAAATATTCACACAATGGAGAAGCCGCTTTACACGAGGCGGTTGATATCCTGACTCCAGCGCTGCGCCTCTGAAATGCGCGGCATGACATCATCAACGGAAAGGTTGAGCTGTTGACACGCATCTTGCATACCCTGCCAGTCTGCGCGTTCATAGCACTCTTCCAATCCAAGCAAGATGCCATAAGGCCCTTGGCGCTCAAGTAAAGCGACCTTAATCGCCTGATTAAGAGGTAATTGCTGAACTAACTCTTCAAGCGATAAATCCAGTAAAGCGTCTAGAGTAGAGAATAGACCTATCAAAAACGCCTGTTCACGGAACTGGCTGAAAGGGTTTTCGTTCGCCATCAACTGGCAAAACTGAGCTCGTTGTAAGGAAAGGTTATATAGCTCTTTAGGCTTTTTAGCGGAGATAAACGACGCCACCGCCAGTGAGACAAAAATACGTAGCTTATCTTCGCCAAGGTACACCAAAGCTTGCCTAAACGATGAGATGGTGACTTCGAGCCTCTCCGACATCGTATTGACAAAGCGAAGTAATTTGTAAGATAAGGCGACATCTTTGGCAACAATCGCTTCGACCTTTTCAAAATCGACGTTGGTCTTGCACACCTCACTGAGCAGCTCCATTGCGATCACTTGCTCTGGGCTGATGTACTGCTGACGAATGATTTCAGGTTTACTGAAGAAGAAGCCTTGAAAAAACGAAAAGCCAGCAGAGCGTGTGGTTAAGAACTCTTCTTCGGTTTCCACCCGCTCCGCAAGAAATTTACGTCGAATACCCCGTGAGCGCCGTTCTTTGACAAATTCGCAAGCCGCCTCTAAACCCATCGCCATGATATCAAGTTTAATGATCTGCACGAACGGCAGAAAGCGCTCCCATTCAGGGCTATATACAAAGTCATCTAAAGCAATGATGTACCCTGAGGAATTGAGCTCTTTGATTGCCTCATACAACTCATCCGTTGGCGGGCAAGTTTCCAACACTTCCACAACAATCTGCTCTTTAGGCAGCACAAGTGGTAAACGGCGGATCAGGCTCTTATAAGGGAAGTTAATAAAACTGCGTGATTGCGGCAAAGCGGGATTCATACCTAGAGATAGAAAATTCTCAACAATTAAACGATACGTTGCACGGTTGGAATCGACATGAGCTGGGTATGCATTGTTTTCTCCGTCACGGAACAACAATTCATAGCCGAGAGTTTGTCTTTTGGCGTTAAAAATGGGCTGACGAGCCACATAGGTATCGCGCATTCGCTATTACATCCCCAAATACTATGCTTTGGTAGCCGCTAATAATGCCCCACAACCGACAAACATGGAACCAAATACCTTGTTGATCTTACTCATAATCTTATCAGAGCGGATAAAACGCCCCAATTGGGAGGCTAACGAGGTGTATCCTAGCATCACAATCGAATCAATCACGACCGTCGTCACTCCCAACACTGCCAATTGCGTCAGTTGATCTTTGGCTGGGTTAATAAATTGCGGGAATAATGCAACCAAGAACACGATCGATTTAGGGTTAGTCAGGTTAATCAGTACGGCGTTGCGCATTAAGGTTTTACCCGACAGGCTCTGCCCTTCAGTAGCGGTAGCCAGCCCCGACGTATCACGCCACTTCTGAATACCTAGCCATACTAAGTACGCCGCACCCACCCATTTAATCACTGTAAAGGCTGTTGCCGATTGAGCCACCAAGGCACCAATCCCGGCCCCAACCAACACAATGTGCAACGCCAGACCAATCTGAAGCCCCGCTATTGCTGACAATGATTTACGAGTTCCGTAACTCAAACCATTACTGATTGAATTGACGGTGCCTGAACCTGGTGCAAGGCTGAATACCACTGCGGTAACGACATAGGCTAACCAAACATGCATATCCATCGTGTTTTCCTCTCGACTAAAATACTTTAGCCACACATAATTTAGACGTGTTCACTTCTCTGTATTGAAAGCAGGCCCCGATATCATGAATGAATCGAGCTTCAGCATTAAGTCACCTTATACTCAAGAGTCGAATTTTGAGCAAGCAATCAATAGCAATATTGCTCAATTCTGGCACTCTCGTGAAGAAGGGTTTATTAAATCATTTGATAAAACCCGGCTGTTCTGGGTGAAACTTACCTCTCCTGAGCACACCAAAGCGATCGTCGTGGTTAATGGCCGTATAGAGTGCACCTGGAAATATCAGGAATTATTCTATGACCTGTTTCAACAAGGCTATGATATCTATTCCTTCGACCATCGAGGTCAGGGCCTGTCAGATCGACTGATTGAAGACCAGCAAATGGGTTATGTCGAGGATTTCGAAGACTATGTGCAAGATTTACATGGTTTGATTCAGCACTTTGACTTAAGTGGTTACGATAAACGTTACTTGCTCGGCCATTCAATGGGAGGCAATATCGCCACTCGTTACCTGCAGAGCTATCCAGATCATTCATTTTCGGCGGTGTCACTCAGTGCACCCATGTTTGGCGTCAATCTGCCCTGGCATCTAAAACCAATCGCAATCCCCCTTGGCCAAATCATGACAGCGCTTGCGCCTAAGCCGACTTTTGCCCCCGGTCAGGCTCCCTATTACCCAAAACCATTTGACGGTAACTTCCTCACTCAAAGCCAGATTCGCTACCACTGGTTTCGTGATCTCTATGAACAAAAGCCTGAACTGAAAATTGGTGGTGCCAGTACACAGTGGGTATGGCAAGGGTTGATGGCTGCCAAAAAGTGTCACTTGATGACTCGCCATATCAAGATTCCATTGTTGTTACTTCAAGCCAGCGGTGATCAAATTGTTTCTAATCCAGCCCAGATCAAATTCATCAAGAAATTAGCTAAAACCAATTATCAATGTGCGCTCAAAATCATCTACAACGCTCGTCATGAAGTATTGTTTGAGAAAGATGAATATCGCGATCAAGCCTTGGACGCTATCCTATCTTTCTTCCATCAGCATTGATAAAACAGGAAACAATGGAGAGTGAACTTTACCCTCTTTTTCCCCTTTCAGTTCCAGTAGAATGACGGTTCTGCCTTTCCGGGGGCTATTAACGCATTACGCATGAGGGTGATATGACAGACACACACAAAGAGACGCCTTTCCAATTGGTTGCTTCCGACCTTGATGGTACTTTACTGGCCCCTAACCACCAGCTCAGTGAATTCTCGAAACAAACGCTGAGTGAACTGCATCAGAAAGGCTACACCTTTATCTTTGCGACAGGTCGTCACCACGTCGATGTAGCGGGCATCCGAAAGCAAACGGCGATCCCAGCCTACATGATCACTTCCAATGGGGCTCGGGTTCATGATCAGCATGACAACCTGATGTACAGCCATAATGTCCCATCAGAACTTGTGCAGCCAGTGATCGATGTGATCAGGCAAGATCCGGGCATTTTTATCCACATGTACCAAAACGAAAGCTGGCTGCTGGACCGTGAAGACGACATGCTAGCGAAATTTCATAGCGACTCCGGTTTTGCCTATCAACTCTTTGAAGCAAAGGCCGCACCCACAGACGGGATTGCAAAAATCTTCTTCACTCATCCAGCCAAAGATCACGAGCACTTGGTTAAGTTTGAGCAACAGTTAAATGACAAGTTTGGTGACCAGCTCAATATCGCGTTCTCCACACCTTGGTGTCTTGAGGTAATGGCCGCAGAGGTATCGAAAGGAGAAGCCCTTAAAGTTGTCGCTGAGTCTCTCAATCTGACACTGGAAAACTGCATTGCTTTTGGTGATGGCATGAACGATGTCGAAATGTTGTCAATGGCAGGGAAAGGCTTAGTGATGGAAACGTCCCACATTAAAGTAAAACAGGCTTTACCAGAGAATGAAGTCATAGGTAGCAATGCCGACGATGCGGTCGCTCACTACCTACATACTCACCTGTTCTAGTCAGAGCACTTCCTTCTCTAGGATCGCCTGCCATTCCTGCTCAGTCACCGGCATGATCGACAGGCGATTGCATCGCTTCACTAGCGGCATGTTCTCTAGTTCTGGCATCGCTTTCATGACCGATAAAGGAATCAATCGCTTGGTCTTACGCACGAATTCAACGTCGACCATGACCCAGCGAGGTTTGTCTGGTGACGACTTAGGGTCAAAGTAATCACTCTCAGGATCAAAGGCAAAATGATCCGGATAAGCCTCTTTGACGACTTTTGCGATCCCAGCCACACCAACCTTTTTACAAGAGGAGTGGTAAATCAATACCAAATCACCTTCTTTCACCTCATCTCGCATCATGTTGCGCGCCTGATAATTACGCACACCTTCCCAGCAAGAGATATTTTGTGTTCGAAGTGTGTCAATAGAGAAAGTGTCAGGTTCTGTTTTGAATAGCCAATATGCCATAATGACGTCCGAATGATTTTATGATGAGGAAGATATAGCATGAAGGCGTTAAGAAACCCAGTCGCACTCACGATCTTACTGGCCCTTCAGGCCTGTTCCGGTTTTCAATCCGATGCAGAAAAGTTACAGGCTCCACAAGCGTCACTGAATAACCCTTCCTCAATCAAACCTCAGACTTTTGTTATGCGTGGCGAAGTCGTCCTTGGCCATGAAGTCCGCTCCATTGTCCCCTGTGGTAGCCAACAGCAATATTGGTTGGATCTACCTGCAGACCGTTTCCAGCAAGGAATGAAGCTCGTACGCTCGCCTTATGCACCCTTGTATGGTGAAGTGATTGGTCACCTTGAAGCCCCAGGGAAAGAGGGCTTCGCTGCTGACTATGCAGCACGCTTTGTGGTCGACAAAATCAACTTACTCACAGCTGAAAACCCTCATCGCTGCACTCAACCAACTCAACCCACCAAAGCATTCGGTAATGAACCGTTTTGGTCGGTACAATTTGTGGGTAATGCTTTGAAATTCACTGTGATGGGTGAGGAAGCACAACAATTTGAACTGACCTCAACCAAACTTGAAGCTGATCGCCGCCGTTATACATTCCAACAGGGTGAATTAGAGCTAAATCAACGCAGTTGCAATGATGGTATGAGTGACAGTCTGTATGGTTGGCGTGCTTCGTTAAAGGTAGGAGAGAAAACCTATCGCGGCTGCGCCACACTGTCTAATCAAGACGCCACTCAGCAATGGGCCGACACGTACCAAGCGCAAGCCAGTCAAAGCTCTCCATTTAGCGTTACTTTGTCTATGAACTCAGATCACACTGCGAGTACCACTTATCATTATCCAAATGGCGGTGCAGATACCGTAGAGAAAGGTTTCTGGCAACAGTTAAACCGCCATCAAGTCCAGGTTGTAAGTACTCACCTACAAGGACAGAAATTAAAGTCAGAGCGTATCTACACCAAAAAGAACAATCAATTGAATGCTGCACAGGAAAAAGTAGGTGACGTTATCTACGATATTGCCGATGGTGGACTGACACTTTTTAAGGCGAACGACGTCCACTTGCCCCCTACCACCAGTGAGAGCGGTAATAAAATTCCATCCAATGCCGAATTCAATCCCCAGGTTGATCGGGCATTACGTGACTACTTCAAAAGCGAAAAACAAGATCCAACGGGAACACGCTACCGCTGGCTCACCTATGATCTCAATGGTGATGGCCAAAAAGAGCTACTGGCTCAGTTAGACTGGTGTGGCTCAGGTGGTTGCACTTTATTGATTTTTAACCATGTTAATCAGAAGTGGCAATTCAACAGTCGCATCACGCTGGTTCAAACCCCATTAAATCTGGGTACACAAGAGCATCATCATTGGCGTGACTTGGTGATGTTTGTCAGTGGCGGAGGTGCCGTCCCTAATCAACATACGTTGCAATTTGACGGTAACCAATACCCACTCAATCCAAGCATGGCTCCAGTGGCAAATTATGATGACATCAGCCCAGTTCAACTTTTTTCCGATGGACTGACGCCGCATCAGGGTGGAGTCACACTTTAATATGGAAGCCCTCACTCCATGCCCAGGCTGTTTACTAAACTATAATTGTGTATGTGAGCACTTACCCTCCGTGAGTGCTTCTTTTTATATTGCAACACTCATACACGAAAATGAGCAACACCGCGTAACCAATACCGGACGCTGGCTACTCAAAGCCGTTCAACCAAGCAGCCAACACGTTTGGCAACGTACACTGCCCTGCCCTGAACTGAGCAGACTCATCTCAGATGAACAATACCAACCACTGTTGGTGTTTCCCAGTGAGGAAAGTCAGCCTCTGAAGGCTAAGGCTGAGAACGCCAGCCAGCAAGGAAGAATACCACTGTTCATTATTTTGGATGGGACTTGGAAGGAAGCCAAAAAGATGCTGCGCAAAAGCCCATGGCTCAGAGAATTGACAACCGTTCACCTCGCTCCTGAGAGTGAGTCTTGCTACCAGCTCAGACGGAATCAGGAGGCGGGAAACCTCTGCACACTGGAAGTAGGAGCGGAAATCATCCGCACTTTAGGGCAACAACATCAAGCTGAGCAACTGCGTGCATTTCTCCGCCACTACATGCAAGCATTCCAAGCTGACAAAAGCGGCCACCGATTAAAATAGCCAAATGCCTTGTTTATCAAGGCATCACTTAGCTCTCAATCAACAACAGTAACTCTGACAAACTGGCAATCTCAACATCAGGTAGGGTCCGAGCCCTACGATGCTGCATAAGGCTGGCATTCTGATCGTTAAACCAACATGCCGACAAACCGCTACGCTTGGCGCCTTGGACATCACTCACCAAATGGTCACCTACATGCAAAATGCGATGAGCAGGGCATTGAAGATGTTGGGCTGCTTTATTAAACATCTGTGGATGGGGTTTAGCATATCCATCGGGGCCCGCTTTGAGGATTAAAGAAAAGTACGGGGAAAGACCGATGCGCTCTGCATTCACATTACCATTGGTGATTGCGACTAAAGGCATGCGTTTCGCCAGTTGCTGCATCACTTGATGCGTTTGCTCTGGGACTGAAAAATCACTGCGTAGATGGAGGACTTCTTCAATCGCTTGCTCAGCAGCATGCTTAGCCTCGGCTTGCTCATAACCAAGGCGATACAGACCTTGTTCAATCTGAGTCTGACGCCATAGCGTCATATCATTCATCAGCCAGCTATCGGCCTTTGCTAACTCCATCTTCAATTCACGCCACCAGCTTGAAGGCTTACTGGCAGACAACGGATGATGCTTGTGCAGCCAAGTCGTCACCTGTGTCTCGACTCGACGTATCACTGGGCGGTTGTCATACAAGGTGTCATCAAGGTCAAACGTCATCGCTTCAATGACCGGCAGCTGACGATAGAAATGCATTACTCGCTCTCTTTCTTTTTGGCTCTTGGATGAGCTTGGTCGTAAACATCAGCAAGGTGTTGGAAATCCAAATGCGTATAGATCTGAGTAGTAGAAATATTCTCGTGTCCTAACAATTCCTGAACGGCTCTGAGGTTATTACTTGACTCCAACATATGAGTAGCAAATGAGTGACGAAGTTTATGCGGACTAATATGGCTCGCAACAGACTGCTTTTGTCCCCATTCCGCCATACGTTTCTGCACATTTCGATGCGAAATCCGTACACCCAGTTTAGACACGAACAGGGCAGTTTCATCGGCATTAGCCAATGCACTACGAACTTTGAGCCACTTTGCTACCCACTCCTCCGCCATCCCAGCAAAAGGCACTTTGCGCTCTTTGTCGCCTTTACCTACAACGCGTATCTCACCCGATGATAGACTCACATCGCGAACATCAACACTGACCATTTCCGCCAGTCGTAAACCAGCCCCATACATGAGTTCCATCATGGCGCGGTCACGTACCGCCAGCGGGTCATCTTCATTCACTTCAAGTAATTGACCCACTTCATCCACATCAAGATTCTTGGGTAAAGGCCTTTTCTTACGTGGAGCCGACACCCCTTTAGCAGGGTTTGCAGTCAACTCACCACGCAGGATTAGGAAATCAAAAAAACTACGCAGCGCCGACAATCGGGTCGCTAAGCTGCTCGCTTTCATGCCATCACGCATGCCTTTGCTTGCCAGTTGACGCACCCAAGCCGCATCAACCTGAGACCAATTTGTCAATCCCATAGAGACTAGGTGATGGGCCATGGTTTCCAGTTGTTGCTTGTAGTTACGCTGGGTATGAAGACTCAGCCCTTTCTCACTTCTCAAATACTCGTAGAAGCGATTGAGAGGGCTTTGGAGTCCGTTAGGCAGAGGTATTACTGAGTCGCTCATGGTCATCGCTTTGCCATGGAAGGGTTTCAATCAAATGCGAAAGCACCAGAGCAAGATGGCGCAAGAATAAGGTGTCCATGTGCGGCTGGAAATGCCCCCCATCACTGCTGGAAAAGGCTAAAATACCTTGTAATGTTTTCTTGTTCAGTGGCAACACAACGTAAGACCCCATCTCTGGCGCACGCGTTGTTTCACCAAACAACAACTCTCGATCCGCTTTACGCATTCTTCCCAAATAAGCGCTTTTACCATTGAGATGATTGGTCGCGAATCGGTGATAATTGTCTTTATCGAGCGAATAATACGACGATTCACTGTCTAGCAAACGTACATAGGCGACTAAGCCTAGAGATTTCGCCATTTCTTCCACGGCTTTTATCGCAGGAAGCAGCGCATCACAAGTCAGAACGTGCTCCTGTAGGCTCATAAATTCATGAAAAGTACGATCATTGTTTTTCGCCAGCGACATCAGAGTCGTGATCTCTTCTTCCAACTCTTCGATACGTTGGCGCTGCCTAGTCATTTGGACGTGGACCAACGAAACGGCGCCCTGCTCCTGATTGGGTAAAGCAAGGCGATCAACTAAGTCACGTCGGGTACTAAAAAAATCTGGGTTGTCACGTAAATATTCAGCAACAACCTCTGCGGTCAGCGCATCCGCTTCAATCTGCGACACGTTCGTTCCTTTAATTATTTTCTTATTAACAGCTTAGCTGACCATCGAATACATGTGTGGCTGGGCCAGTCATGTAAAGTGGTTTACCTGGTCCTTGCCAGCTAATTTTTAGCGATCCACCGGGCAGATTGACGGTGACCTTCTCATCCAACAGTTCCTGCACAATGCCCACTGCAACCGCACCACAAGCACCACTGCCACACGCCTGAGTTTCTCCGGCACCGCGCTCATAGACTCTGAGATTGACTTCATTGCGACTTAACACCTGCATAAAACCCGCATTGACTCTTTCAGGAAAGCGTTCGTGAGATTCCAGCAGTGGGCCTAAAGTATCCACATCGGCGGTTTGAGTGTCATCAACCACGGTCACAACATGAGGATTACCCATGCTCACCGCACCGCAGAACAAAGTTTTGTCTTCAGCTCGTAAGATGTACGTTTTTTCGGTCTGTTTGGCTTTGAATGGGATCTTACTTGGCTCAAATTCCGGTACACCCATGTTAACCGTCACCTGATCGTCTTCCTCGATATTGAGAACCATCTTGCCTTTTTTAGTGCTGACACTGATGCTGTATTTATTGGTCAAACCTTTCATACGCACAAAGCGGGCAAAACAGCGCGCACCGTTACCACACTGCTCCACTTCGCTGCCATCGGCATTGAAGATGCGGTAGTGGAAATCGGTTTCGGGATCATAAGGGGCTTCCACCACCAAAAGCTGGTCGAAGCCGACTCCTGTATGACGATCCGCCAAGCGACGGATCAAATCAGGAGAAAAGAAGATGTTCTGAGTAATGCAGTCAACGACCATAAAGTCATTACCCAAACCATGCATTTTAGAAAAGTGGAAATGCATAAGACGCCAATTACTCCGGAAGAATGTTTTCTAGGGCCCAAAGGCTCGACTGCTCTTCACGCTGACGTACTAGGTGAGCTTTATTGCCATCCACCATCACTTCAGCGACCCGGGTACGTGTATTGTAGTTCGATGACATCACAAAGCCATACGCACCAGCTGAACGAACCGCAAGCAAGTCATTCTCTTGCAGCACCAAAGCGCGATCTTTACCAAGGAAATCGCCTGTCTCACAAATAGGGCCAACCAGATCGTATGTCACAGGTTCCCCTTGACGAGGAGTGACAGGGACGATGTCTTGCCATGCTTGATATAAAGCCGGACGCATCAGGTCATTCATCGCAGCATCGATAATGGCGAAATTTTTATGTTCGGTATGTTTTAGGAATTCAACCTTGGTCAGTAACACCCCAGCGTTAGCAGCGATAGCACGGCCCGGTTCAAAAATAAGTTCTAGATCTTGGTGATTCTTCAGTCTGCCTAGAAGTGCTTTGGCATACTCAGAAGGCTCAGGCGGTAATTCATCGCGATAAATCACACCTAGACCGCCACCCACATCAAGGTGTTCAATATTGACACCTTGCGCTTTTAAATCATCAATAAGCGCCAACAAGCGATCAGTGGCATCAATAAACGGTTCAATATCTGTAAGCTGAGAACCAATGTGGCAGTCGATACCTTTGATTTCCAAATTCTCGAGACTTTGTGCAAACTGATATACCGCAGGCGCGCGATCAAAGGCAATGCCAAACTTATTATCACGCAGACCCGTTGAAATATAAGGGTGCGTATTGGCATCAACATCTGGGTTAATGCGTAGTGAAATAGGCGCTTTCACCCCTAGCTCACCCGCCACCTTGTTAAGGCGCTCTAGTTCCGGTTCAGATTCAACATTGAAACATTTGATACCCAATTCTAGGGCGCGTTTCATTTCAGCCGCCGTCTTACCCACACCGGAGAAAACCACTTTACTTGCTTGACCACCTGCAGCAATAACACGTTCCAGTTCACCACCTGAAACGATATCAAAGCCGGAACCTAGACGAGCCAGCGTATTGAGCACACCTAAATTCGAATTCGCTTTGACCGCATAACACACTAGGTGTGGGTGCTCACCCACGGATTTATCAAATGCATTCCAGTGACGCTCAAACGTTGCGCGGGAATATACGTATAGTGGCGTTCCAAATTGCTCTGCTAAGTCTGTCAGTGGAACATCTTCGGCCCAAAGTTGGCCATCATCCTGATAGTTGAAGTAATCCAAAATGCTATCCCTTATGTTGTTATTTATTGTTGTGAAGGCTGCTCATTCTGGGAGGCATCTTCGGGCATATAAAGAGGACCTGTCTGACCACAGCCGGCCAAACCCAGAACAGATAAAAGAAACAGAGCGATGAGTGATTTTTTCATGGGTTGTGTCGTGATTAATCTTTCAATGCCCCCTATAATCGCACCACACTCAGGAAAAGCAATAGGATAAAAAGATGAACGAGACTGAATTTCATCAGCAGGCAGATGTTCAAATGCAAATCATCGAAGAAATGATTGATGATTCAGGCGCGGACATTGATTACGAAACGTCTGGCAATGTAATGACTCTAGAGTTTGAAGATCGCAGCCAAATCATTATTAATCGCCAAGAACCAATGAAAGAAATCTGGCTGGCATCCAAATCTGGTGGCTTCCACTTCGCGATGGTCAACGAGCAGTGGGTTTGTTCCAAAACAGGCCTAGAGTTGATTGCGATGGTTAAGCAGGAATGTGAAAAGCATTCAGATGAAGAGATCGAGTGGGTTTAATTCCCTGTAAAACTCCGATACAAAAAAGAGCACATAACGTGCTCTTTTTCATCGATTCGAATTACGCATTCACCGCCCGACTTGGCTTGGAATAGTTCGCGCCATCATTACGATATGGCACGATATAAGAATCCCCTTCTTCAGGGTGAACAATTTGATAGTACTGCGGTAAATTAAAGTTAATAAACTGAGTCGACAACTGATTGTCATCTTTGACTGACGTGTAAAAACTATTCACACTGGCGATCATCTCATCTTTCATACCACTGAACTGATGGTATACCTCAACGCGATTCGCTTCATCCAGCACGTAAATATTGAAGCCCTGTTCAGAATCTTCAAAGAAGAACTGAATTAGCCCCTCACTGGCAAAACTGTCAACGATCTCCGGCAACTGGTAGTCCTGTTCTTTGTCCAAGACTAGCAACGGCGGTCCTTTTAACTTGCTGGTCGAGATGCTGCGATAGAAATCAATAGAGTTTTCCAACATCTGCACAGACACGCCCCGACGCTCAAAAAACAAGCCATAGGTTTGCTGAGCAATACGCAGCGCTTTAAAGCGACGACGCTTCTCTTGTTCAATCGGCTTGAGACGTAAATCTATGCACTCCGCCAGTAGTTGATACACCATATTGCGCATCACACCACGTAGATTTTTACTGTAGCAGAACACATCAACCGACTCAGGAGGCAACGCATCTTGGTGCATTTTACCCAGAATGGTCTTCAGCGCATCGAGCATGGCCGTTTCACCTTTGAAATGCAGCGTACGGACTTCATGCCAAGAGTTGCGATACACCAGATCGACACTACCGACCAGACAAGTCTGCTTTGAGCCGAAGCTAAAAATATCGGTCGTTTTCAGGTCTACCTTCAGAGCACGGCCACTCAGCTCCGCTGTTGGGTCATCCTCAAAGTTGATGAACATCGCCAGTTGGCTAATTTCACAAGGACTCGCTAGGGCCTGCATCGTTGGGCGGCGTTTACGTAATGAGAAGGTATTACGCAAATCACTGACCATCTGATAAAACTTATCAATATCCAGATGAGCATCGCGAACCACTGAGTGCAGACGCGTCGATTCTGTAATCAAACCATTAAAGAATGACCAAGCAACCAACTTACTGAGATATTCATTGTGCTCAAGGAATGGTTGACCAAGGATACGATCGGGCTGAAGGGGCTGCTTATAGAGGTACCAACCCGCTCGGTTTGTACGACCCGGCCTAACTTCAATAAAGCTCAGGTCTGGCTCGTGTAAGTCAGGAGAAATTTGCGGGTTCAGCAAAGTTACCTTACCCGGTAAAACCTCAAACGCCGCATAGAGCTTACGCGCTAGGATACTGATGTCTTGTGGACTGATGGCAGAAGTGATGTCATTACGACGAGCAAATTGAATCAGGTTGCGGTAGCTCAACATCAAAGCATCAAGCAAAGCATGGTGAACCACTTTAACTTGCTCTACTTTCCAGTTACGGCGATCGTCCAACTCAACAAGCACGGAGTGGTCCCAATTCCATGTTTTGATCATGTCGCTCATCGCTTCACGGCGCCAAGCAACGGAACCCATTCCAGGTTCACGAGACAACTTCTCGTGCGTTTTGAGATAAAAACAGCGACGTACCAAATCAAGACGATTGTAGTCCCCAATGCGTTCAAGATAGCGGGTCACCTTTTCAAGCATCAAGTAGTAAGCATCCATGCCGTAGAGATCTGGCTCATGAGCAAAGAAGCGACGTTTGGTATCAAGACTGAGAAGTTGCGTATGAGGGTATTCCCATGAATACGCTTCAAGCAAGATGGCTTTTAGCACGGACTTATATGGAGAGTCGATGCTCTTATACAACTGCCATAAGTTCGAGCCAAAATACTCTTCAGCCGGAATGCGATTCAACTGACCAAAATCAATCCACTGTGAGCAATCAATGTAACCTTGGCTGCACAGATCACGCACGTATTCGTCGTAGCACTCTTCCATCTCTGGTGGCACGATTTGCCACAACAAACGCTGGCCCGCAAGACGAACCGCGGAACGATAGAATTCATCCAACAATAGTAGGTGCTGGGATGAGCCACAGTTGTCCCCTGTCATTTCTTCAGAACGATTGGTGCGAAAACGTTCTTCATCCATCAGGAAGAAGTTCGCCTCAACCCCTTGGCTCTGAGCCCAATCGGTGATCAACAAACATTTATTGGTCAGGCATTCTCTTTCTTCACAGCTCATTGAGGGAGATACACATACCCAGATATCGAGATCGCTTGAAGTGCTCTGCCCAATGGAAGAAGTACTTCCCATGGTATACAAGCCAAGAATAGCGGGCTCAACGCTGGTTCGAAGTGACTGACCAATCGTCAATTCTGTGTCTTCGACAAACTGCTGTTGCACCTCATTAAATTCGAGACCGTATACACCAAAAGGGACTTGGGAGTCGTAATAACCTGGGATGACTGGATGATTGAAATGAAGAAGAGTGGGAATAAGATGGAATACACGCTGACTTTGCATATCCATAAGAGCCAGCGCGCGCTCAATACGCTGCTGGTTTAGATTATCAAGTCTTTGAATAAGCGTCTTTGTATAAGCCTGCAAGGGTGATTCCTTGGTTAATTCCTAACTGTGCTCTGACGATAAATTGCTCTAAAGCACTAACAAAACGTGATCAATTTAACACTTTTATTTCGTTTGGTAAAGAAATGTACGATCGAATCGACACTGTTTTGTTCATCAATATTCTCGCGACATAGTGTGGTACGTATCTACCTTTTGTAATAATAGCCCATTTTGCAAACGAGATACTCATCACACTATTTTGAATATTTTCTGCTAGCCCAATAACTCACTTTCAACGAGACGATCTAGCAGGAAGACTTTTTCTTAGAGAATGGTAGGATTAGCCCATCTGAACTGTTATCCAAAGACCATCATGACACAATCGACTCCAATTCGAATTGCCACACGCAAAAGCCCTCTCGCCCTTTGGCAAGCCTATTATGTACGAGATGCACTTCAAGCTGCACACCCCGGCTTACAAGTTGAACTTGTCACCATGGTCACCAAAGGTGACGTTATTCTCGACACTCCTCTGGCGAAAGTTGGAGGTAAAGGTTTATTCGTAAAAGAGCTTGAAGTCGCCATGTTAGAAGGACGCGCAGATTTGGCGGTCCATTCAATGAAAGACGTGCCCGTTGATTTTCCAGAGGGCTTAGGGCTGGTCACGATTTGCGAACGTGAAGACCCGCGTGATGCTTTCGTATCCAATACCTACAACAACATTGACGAATTACCACAAGGTGCAGTAGTGGGTACTTGCAGCCTGCGTCGTCAGTGCCAAATTAAAGAATATCGTCCTGACTTAGTGATTAAAGAGCTTCGCGGCAACGTTGGAACGCGTTTGGGTAAACTTGATGCCGGAGAATATGATGCAATCATCCTTGCCGCAGCAGGCCTAAAACGCCTCGAACTTGAAGAACGAATCCGCAGCTTTATCGAACCAGAGCAATCTCTGCCTGCTGTAGGACAAGGAGCTGTTGGCATTGAATGTCGCCTTAATGACGAGCGTCTGATCAAATTACTTGAGCCACTCAACCACAAAGATACTGCCGATCGCGTTCTGTGCGAACGCGCCATGAACCTCACACTAGAAGGTGGCTGTCAGGTGCCTATTGGTAGTTATTCTCTTCTAGATGGTGATGATATTTGGCTTCGAGCTCTAGTCGGTGAGCCCGATGGTTCAAAGATTGTGCGTGGTGAGATCAAAGGTCCACGTACCGAAGCCGAAAAGCTGGGTGTCACTTTAGCCAACCAATTACTTGACGATGGTGCGCGTGATATATTGACCAGACTGTACGCGGATCACGAGTAAGCCGATGGCAGTGTTAGTCACTCGGCCCGGTGAACAAGGCCGCGAACTTTGCCATCAACTCAATCGCGCAGGAATCTGCGCGTTACACCATTGTCTTATTGAAATTCGACCTGAGGAAGATCTCCCCGGCATTTCATCTCAGCTCGCACAATTCGACCTCATTATTGCTGTCAGTCAACATGCGGTGACGCTCACACAAAAGGCTTTCCTACCTCAACAAAAATGGCCGAAAGCAGCGTCCTACATTGCCGTCGGTCAAAAAACCGCACATGTTTTAAGCAAACTTAGCCAGCAAAAAGTACACTACCCTGACGTTGGTGACAGCGAGCACCTGCTCAAGCTGGACATACTTAAAAACGTCAAAGACAAAAAGGTGGTAATCCTAAGAGGCAATGGTGGTCGAGAACTCATCTATGAATCGCTCAAATCCAGAGGGGCTCAAGTCCGCTACTTTGAGGTTTACAAACGAGAAAACCTCGCTTTTGACTCAGATTTGTTGGTACCTCTATGGCAGGATAAAGACATTCAACAATTAGTCATCACCAGTTCAGGTCAGCTAAGTTACTTTGTATCTCAGCTGACGCCAGCGCAATTGAACTGGGCATTCGGGTTGCAACTCTATGTACCGAGTGAACGTATCGCGAATGAAGCGCGACAGCTGGGGTTTCTCCATGTAAATAATACCGGCAGCGCTTCCAATAAAGATTTACTGGCTACTCTCCGGCCAAAGTGAACAGGACAAGACCAATGACAAGTAAAAATAAAAACGACCACATTGAACCTGAGAAAGACCAAGAAACAGCGTCACCTGCTGAGACTCAACAGTCTTCCAATGATACTTCCAATGCGTCTGAATCTCCCTCTACGTCTTCCGATAAAAAGTCTGAGCCTACAGCGTCAACAGACACTGCCAAACAAGAAAAAAATGCAAAGCGCGGGGTTAAACTCGGTGCTGTCGCCATCGTGATTTCACTGATATTTGGTGGCGGCTTAACCATTCAGTTGGAGCAACAAAGCGCTCAATATCAATCCCAAATTGAATCACTTAAAACACAACTAGAGCAAACCACAGCCTCCGTTAAGCAAGACCTCATTGCTACTCAGAAAGTAACCTTAGAAAAAGCAACGGAAATCACTCATAAAACCGAAACCGCTTTATCGCAACAGCAGAAAAGTATCGAAAGTTTGCAACTTGCAATTGCTGATGTCAAAGGCCGTCGCCCCAACGATTGGCTACTTGCCGAGGCAGACTACCTCGTCAAACTAGCAGGCCGTAAGTTATTTCTAGAACATGATGCAGTCAGTGCCACTAAATTGATGGAAAGTGCCGATCAGCGTATCGCAGCACTGAATGACCCAAGCTTGGTGCCGTTACGTAAATCAATGGCCAATGACATTACGAAGCTTAAGTCTGTGCCCATTATCGACCGCGAGGGCCTTGTTCTCAGATTAACAGCACTACAACAGCAAGTTGACAGCCTGCCGTTAGCCAATGCCATTCTTCCTGAGGCACCAGAGCAGAAAGAGCAACAGGTCTCCGAAGACATCTATGATTGGAAAGATAACCTGATGACTTCACTCAAAGACTTCTCGGAGAATTTCATTACCTTCCGCACTCGAGATGGCAATGTCATTCCTCTGTTATCGCCTGAACAACATTTCTATCTTAAAGAAAACATCAAGGCCAAATTAGAAACAGCGATTAAAGCGGTGTACGTTGAGCAGCAAGATATTTATCAAACAGCATTAACCACTGCCGACAAATGGTCGAGTGCATTCTTCAACCAAGACGCCAACACCGTTATCGAGTTCAATAAAACTCTGGAAATGCTAAGCAAGCAGAATGTACAAGTCGACTACCCGGTGAAACTTGAAACACAGCAAATTCTGTCCGACGTGATTCGTGATCGCCTGCGCCGTGAAGTCACCACTCTGGTTACGGAGGAAAAATAATGTTCAGAATCATTTTTCTCTTCCTTGTCTTAGGGGCAGGGCTGTTTGCCGGAACCCAATATGCGGGTCAGCAGGGCTACGTACTGATCTCGGTGGCAGATAAAACCATCGAGATGAGTGTCACAACGTTAGTAATCTTCATTATTGCAACTTTAGCCGTACTCTTTGGCTTGGAATTTTTAATCAAGAAAATGTTCTCGGCCAGCTCAGCAACTTGGAACTATTTCAGTGTGCGTAAGATGCGCCGTTCTCGCCGTTATACCAATGAAGGGATCATCAAATTACTTGAAGGTGACTTCAAGTCGGCAGAGAAGAAAGTCACTCGCTGGGCTAATCATCACGACATGCCCCTACTATGCTACTTGGTCGCTTCTGAAGCAGCTCAAGGAATGGGCGATAAGAAAAAACGTGATCACTACTTAACGCTGGCATCTGAGCAGGAACATGCTCAACTGGCCGTTGAATTGACCAGAGCAAAACAGCAGGTAAGAGAAGCGCAATACACACATGCTTTAGACACCCTAACCAAACTAAAATCCGACTACCCAGAAAACCGCATTGTTCTTAACCTACTTAAGACTGTCTATGTCGAGCTAAAAATGTGGCAGCCACTGCTGGACACCTTGCCTAGCCTAGCAAAAAATAAAATCATTGCGAAAGATGAGCAGGAGCAATTGAACCAACGTGCTCAGTGCGGTCTGTTAGAGCAAGTCGCGGAACAAAAAGGCAGTGAAGGGCTGATCACCCATTGGAACAATCTTGCCCGTAAACAAAAAAACGATACTCATTTAGTCGAATGTTTTGCAAAACAGCTAATGGCTCGTAAAGCAGACAATGAGGCCTTCACGTTGGTAAAAGAGAGCCTTAAGAAACATCCAGCTTCCAACCTATACACTTTATTACCCGATATGAATTTGGCCGATGAACATCCAGCTATAGTCTTCCTAGAAGAGGCTCTCAAAAAAGATGGTAACAACGCCCACGCACACAGTGCCCTTGCTCAGTTCCATTTAAGAAATGAAAACTGGTCTGAGGCACAACAGCATTTAGAAAAAGCGCTTTCTGTTCGCTCAAGCGTAGCGGATTATTCATCTTTAGCTGATGCGTTAGAAAAACAAAACATGACGAAGGCTGCTCATGAAGTATCAAAGAAAGCATTGACGTTAGTCCAAGCTTAGCACCCTAGCGATATTATCTTCAGCCGACCTGATGGTCGGCTTTTTTGTGCGTATAAGTAGTATTCGTAACTACACCTAGTCATCAAACTAAGTTGTTCCACACAACAAATCATTATAAGCAAAGGCTTCGTCACTAAGGTTGTCGCCTTAGAATGACAAAGCATTAAGAGTCAAAGGCCGGAGATTTATCGTGGGAGGCTCTGCCACTTTTCAAATAATCGACACCATTGTCTCTAAACAACAAAACCCAGCCTGCGGGCTGAATTTCTCAATAAATGGCTAACAGTAGTGGAGAGAGTTAGTTCAGGGTTACAGCTGGGAGTCGTTGGCCACAGACCAACAATAATATTTCATATACGAAAAAGCCCTAACATTTCTGTTAGGGCTTTGTCTGAATAAGTGGCGGAGCGGACGGGACTCGAACCCGCGACCCCCGGCGTGACAGGCCGGTATTCTAACCAACTGAACTACCGCTCCGCACTGGTTAGACACTAAGTCTAAATGTAAAGCCTGGCGATGTCCTACTCTCACATGGGGAAGCCCCACACTACCATCGGCGCTATTGCGTTTCACTTCTGAGTTCGGCATGGAATCAGGTGGGTCCACAACGCTATGGTCGCCAAGCAAATTCTTTCTCTCTATTTCTAGAGAATAACTTGGAAAGCTGTTTTGTGTTCTCTACACATTCAATGTTCTACTTTGAGTCCATCAAAACCCTTTGGGTGTTGTATGGTTAAGCCTCACGGGCAATTAGTACAGGTTAGCTCAACGCCTCACAACGCTTACACACCCTGCCTATCAACGTTCTAGTCTCGAACAACCCTTCAGGACACTTAAAGTGCCAGG
>NZ_JAKEUT010000012.1:0-87270 GCF_022398025.1 Vibrio sp. Isolate25 | reverse complement strand
CATAAGTAATGTTTGAATTGACTGTGCTGAATCCGAAGATTCAATGGTCACTTCGTATCATTGAAACCTAAATTGTTTCCGAAGAAACTATTTGGATTATCATCAACGAGTGCCCACACAGATTGATAGGTTTATATTGTTAAAGAGCTTCTCTTCTTGTGGCTCTCACCACTTCGGAAGAGGCGGCCATTCTAGCGTTTTAAGTTTTAGTGTCAACCACTTTTTCAAACTTTTTCTTAAGCGTTTCCGCTTGGCTAGTTAACCTGTCGATTGCGCTTGAACCCTTGTGAGCCCTTGCCCTGTCGACAAGGAGGCATTATAGAGATCGCGCTCACATTGGCAAGCGTTATTTTGAAAAACTTGCAAAAATAACGTTTAACAGGCTAACTTTCGCCCAAAACCTTATTTATCCAACTTTACCCCAATTAAGCCAACAAAATATACACAGAGTTATCCACATTCGCTGTTTTTCACGTAAAAAGAAAGGCCGCTCTCGCGGCCTTTTTATCTATATATAGAGGGAAAAACTAAATCCCCGAACCATCTTGTTCACTATCGTCTTCGTGAAGACCACATTCACGCTTCAATCCAAAGAATCGAGTTTCTTCTTCACTCATACCTGGCTCCCACTTTTTGCTTGTATGGGTATCACCAACGGATAGATAACCTTCATCTCTTAGGGGATGATAAGAAAGTCCGTTTTGCTCTAGGTAATAATGAACATCTTTATTCGTCCAATCGATCACAGGCAAGAACTTAAACACACCATTTTGAATCGATAAGATTGGTAAACTTGCTCGTGATTTAGATTGCTCACGACGTAAACCTGAGAACCAAGTTCCTACTTCAAGCTCATCTAAAGCTCGCCTCATCGGTTCGACTTTATTTAGTTTGTTGTATTTCTCTATTCCCTCTATACCTTGTTCCCACAATTTTCCGTAACGCGCTTCCTGCCAGTTAGCACTTTCTTTTGCGCGATAGACCTTAAGGTTTAGCGTCAACTGCTCACTCAGCTTATCTATAAAACGATAGGTTTCTGGAAACAGATAGCCAGTATCAGTCAAGATAACGGGAATATCAGGCTTTTGCTCAGTAACTAGGTGCAACATAACCGCTGCCTGAATACCAAAACTAGAAGAAACAGCAAATTGACCTTCTAGGTTTTCAAGAGCCCAAGCTACTCTTTGCTGTGCAGTTAGCTGCTCTAACTCAGCATTAATTTGGCCAAGCTGGAGTATCTGTTCCGTCTTAGTTAATGAGAGAAGTTTCGCTAACTGAGGTTTAGAAGCGACAGAATCAAGCATGTAAATCCCTCATCGATACTTTTACCTCTTGGATGATTCCAGCACGAATTGCAAAATCACCAAACCCTTCACCCGTTTCACGTTCTTGCGCCCAATGACCAACCAGTTGATCGATCTCTTCAAGAATCTGCTTATCGGTAATGTTCTCTTTGTACATCTTTGGAATGCGTGTACCCGCTCGGTTACCACCTAGGTGGAGGTTATAACGTCCGGGAGCTTTACCGACTAAACCAATTTCAGCCAACATAGCGCGGCCACAGCCATTTGGACAGCCCGTCACACGTAAAATGATGTTGTCTTCTTCTGGTAAACCGTGCTTTTCAAGGATAGCTTCTACATCAGTGACAAACTGTGGTAAAAAACGTTCGGCTTCAGCCATCGCAAGTGGGCAAGTTGGGAAAGCGACACACGCCATTGAGTTTTTGCGCTGTTCACTCACACTATCATCAATTAAACCGTGTTCGCGGGCAATCTTCTCGATCTTGGCTTTTTGGCTTTTAGCCACACCCGCAACAATTAAGTTTTGGTTGGCCGTCATGCGGAAATCACCTTTATGGATCTTGGCAATTTCAGCAACCCCTGTCTTAAGAGGCTTACCCGGGAAGTCCAGTAGACGACCGTTTTCGATAAATAGTGCTAAGTGATGTTTACCATCGATACCTTCAACCCAACCGATACGATCGCCACGGTCAGTAAATTCATAAGGTCTACTTTCAGCAAACTTAATACCAGCGCGCTTTTCTACTTCAGCTTTAAACACATCAATACCGACGCGATCTAAGGTGTACTTGGTTTTCGCATTCTTACGATTCGAACGGTTACCCCAGTCACGCTGAGTGGTAACGACTGCCGCTGCAACATCAAGCGTTTTGTCTAGCGGAACAAACCCAAAGTCATCGGCACGACGGGCATAAGTGGAAGTATCACCGTGGGTCATTGCAAGACCACCCCCAACTAACACATTAAAGCCCACCAGCTTGCCATTCTCACCAATCGCCACAAAGTTAAGATCATTTGCATGAACATCAACATCGTTCTGTGGAGGAATCACAACCGTGGTTTTGAACTTACGAGGAAGATAAGTCTTACCAAGGATTGGCTCGTCACCTTCTGTTGTCTCTACTTTCTCGCCATCCAGCCAAATTTCGGCGTATGCCTTAGTCTTAGGTAGTAAATGCTCACTGATTTTCTTCGCCCACTCATAGGCTTCTTGATGTAGCTCTGATTCAATAGGGTTAGTCGTACACAAGACGTTACGGTTAACATCACCCGCTGTGGCAATCGAATCAATACCAATACTGTTTAGGGTTTGGTGCATCAACTTAATATTCGGCTTAAGAACTCCGTGAAACTGAAAGGTTTGACGAGTCGTCAGGCGAATACTGCCGTAAAGAGAGTGCTCAGTCGCGAACTTATCAATCGCTAGCCACTGATCCGGTTTGATAATGCCACCCGGCATACGAGCACGCAGCATGACATTATGTAGCGGCTCAAGTTTTTGCTTTGCACGTTCATTACGAATGTCGCGATCATCTTGCTGATACATACCGTGGAAACGAATCAACTGAAAGTTGTCGGCATTAAAACCACCTGTAATTCTGTCTTGTAGGTCTTGCTCAATGGTACCGCGTAAGAAGTTGCTTTGCGTTTTTAGACGCTCGTTATCAGAAAGCTTTCCTAACTCTTCGCCTAATACAAGCTGCTTATTATTCTCAGTAGAAAAAGTCATTAGTACACATCCCTTTGATAACGTTTCGCTTTACGTAGTTCGTTGATAAATTCTTCCGCATCATCGCGTGATAGCTGGCCTTGTTGCTCCGCAACATGAATCAAGGCTTCGTGTACATCTTTCGCCATGCGTGTTGCATCGCCACACACATAGAGGTGAGCGCCTTCTTGGATCCACTGCCAAACTTGTTCAGCGTTTTCCAGAATACGATGTTGCACATAAACTTTCTCTGCTTGGTCACGGCTGAATGCCACATCAAGACGATTTAGCACTCCAGACTTAAGGTACTTCTGCCACTCCACTTGGTAGAGGAAATCTTGAGTAAAGGTGCGGTCACCGAAGAACAGCCAATTTTTACCTTCAGCATCTCGGTTATCTCGTTCTTGAATAAAGCTGCGGAAAGGTGCGATACCTGTACCTGGGCCAATCATGATCATTGGGGTATTGTCATCTTGAGGTAGCTTGAAGTTATTGTTGTGCTCAACAAACACTTTCACTTCACCACCTTCTTCTAAACGATGAGAAAGGAAGCTAGACGCGCCACCAAAACGCTTTTCATCTCCCTTGTTATATTCAACAACGCCTACTGTAAGATGGACTTCTTCATCCACTTCACTTTGACTAGAAGCAATAGAATAGAGGCGAGGGGTCAATCGGCGCAGCAATCCAACAAGTTCCTCAGCAGATAGTTTGGTTTTCTTTTCTGCCAGAACATCAACCACTTGAGTGTTAGTTGCGTATTCGCGTAACTTGTCTTTATCTTCCAATAACTTGAGTAATTTCTTGCTACCTGATAGCTCTGCAAACTTGCTCACAAGCTGGGGGTTTGCAGAAGTGATTTCGTACTTACTTACCAACGCACTGTGGATGGAAATACTCTCACCATCAACATCAACACTTTCAACACCAGACAACCCAACTTTCGCCAAGATAGCATTTGCAAGAGCTGAGCTGTTTTCAAACCAAACCCCAAGGGCATCTCCGGGCTGATATGTTAAACCCGAGCCTTCAAGATCGATCTCTACGTGGCGTACATCTTTGCCTGAATCACGCCCTGTAATTTTTTGGTTCGTAAGCAGCGTCGCTGTATAAGGATGTTGCTTGTTATATGGAGAATGACCTAGTGCAGCCTGACCCACTGGAAGCTGTACAACCTCAGCCTCAGAATTAGAAGAGAGCGCTTCTTTGACCTTCTCTAGCGCTGATGCCCGCCACTCAGCAGCGAGCGCTTCATAGTCCACATCAAGATCGACTCGTTCAATAAATGATGTCGCGCCAAGCTTAGATAGGTAAGAATCGAAATCTTTACCCGTCTGGCAGAAGAATTCATAACTCGAGTCTCCCAGACCAATCACACCGTATTTCAGGTTGGGTAATTTAGGTGCCTTCTTAGACTGAAGGAATTCATGCAGCTCAATCGCATTATCTGGAGCTTCACCTTCACCGTTGGTGGAGGCAACAATAATGACGTGCGTTTCCTTCGCCAGATTTTTTCCTTTGTAATCGCTAGCATCAAACAGCTCGACGGCAATGCCTTGAGCTTTTGCTTCTTGCTCAAGCGCTTCAGCAACGCCCTTGGCGTTTCCCGTCTGAGAGGCAAAGATAATAGAAAGCTTGCCTGCTGGTTTTGCAGCTACAGCCGCAGCAGCCTGACTGATAGGTGCAGCAGCGCCTGCTGTTTGAGGTTGAACTTGTGATAGCCCCCAAAAATAACCACTGACCCACGCCAACTGTTGAGGTGACAGTTCTGAGACGGTTTGTTGTAGCGTATTCAGTTGTTGATCATTTAAAGGAGAAGCGACTGACGGTAATTCTTGTGGTGTGTTTCCTTGAGAGGACACGTTCTTGTTTAAAGACATGGTCTCGACATCCCTATTCATTGCGTGATGATAGATTAACCACTCCCTTTAATAACAAGAAAGAATAGAAATGAATGTTTTATAACTTTTGGAATTAAAGAAAGCCGAAAGTTTAAGCAGGCAAGTTTACTTCGCCTCAACGCGTACCTGTCTGAAACCGACAGCCATCGCAGACTTTGATGCTAGATCTAGATCCAAATAGTGACACTCTTCCCCATGGGAGTCAGTTAATAACACAAAGCCACCGCGAGCGTGGCGAAACTCGACAATCCATGTTCCTTCCTGAGCTGAAGGTTCGATGATGGCTTCAACTAACTGATTTTCTCGGTAAAGATTTCTAAGCTCATTGATAGTCATGAGAATCCTTCTCTAAAATTATTGATAAGAATCCTTAATAAGCATGGCCGAAAGACAAAAAACTGCTAAAAGAAAAGTGAAAATATAACTAATAGGCATAAAAAAACGCTGCGATATTACGCAGCGTTTTTAGAAAAATAATTCCGTTAGAAACTGTATTCAGCACCGACGAAGAAGCCGTTCGCCATCATGAAAGGTTTGCCTAAAGTACTCTCTTCCAACGTAGGTTTAAACTCATCGGACTCAAGATCAATAACACGATACCCTCCTCGGAAGGTGAGCGTGGAGTTATTCAATGGCATTCGATACTGCATACCCGCCATCAGGTCGGTGCTCTTAATACCACTGCTATCACCAAAGTTCATTTCACCGATAATATCAAAGTTCGTGTCTGGCACTGTGATTTCCGCGTAACCATAGAAGGCCCACAGCAACTCATTAAAATCTTTAGTTTGGCCTGTTTCTGCATTCTTGTACTTTGTATTACTCATATCACTGAACGTAATACCAGCATCAAAATGCATCAGCTCATGTTCCATCACTTGGTAATATAACGTGAGATCAAGCTTATCAAACGCCATAAACTCATTATCAACACTGGTGGTTCTGATTCGTGCATTCGGCACATATTTGATGTCGTGCTCGATCGCCGCATAAACGCTTGGAGTGACTTCTTTATCACGGCGGATTTCATTGACTTCTGTATCTACCCACCATGCTTCAGCCCCAACTTTTGCAACGACAGAACTTTCTGCCATTGCTGCTGAACTTGCCATCGATATCGCAGCGGCAGTTATCACTGCCAATGCAGATCTGTTCATCTATTTTAGCTCCCGAGCTCATTGAGGTTAGAGATATGAGAGCGATAGTAGCACACCCACACAACGATTTATGTCAAATTACTGCGTGGATTAACGATGGCTGTACACGTAGTTTTTAAAGAACCAAATACCCACCGCTATAACAATCAACCACGGAATCAGTTTAATCACCGCACCGACCATGCCGAGTAGCACCATGACCATCAAAGCAAACCCTGCCGCAGCAAAAACCGTGAACATGGTAAGACCTGTCACCAACAATGTTGCAATAAAGACCAATACAAAGATGAGTTCAAACATATCTTTCTCCTTAGTTAGCTTTCACATAGCAGAAAGCAGGCCAAGTTAAAGAAAAACACATAAGCATTTGATTTTAAATAAAATAAAAAGAGACATCTCTTCAGGTGTCTCTTTTATTGATTTTCTTGATTGGTGAAATAAACCAACTTAATACTATTAAATGGTAAAATTTACACATTCAATTCTTTAGGAATTTTACTCAATGCTGTCTCAACAACCTCAATGCCAGAGCCTGGCTTGTGAGCATTTTCACTGATATAACGACGCCATTGACGCGCCCCCGGCATATTCTGGAACAAACCCAACATATGACGAGTAATATGGCCAAGGTATGCCCCTTTCTCTAGCTGGCTTTCAATGTACGGGTACATCTCTTCCACAACTTGAGTGCGCTTCTTGACAGGCTTATCTAATCCAAAAATCTGCTGATCAACTTCCGCTAGAATATATGGATTCTGGTATGCTTCACGGCCTACCATAACCCCATCAAGATGTCTCAAATGCTCCTTGCTCTCTTCCAGTGTCTTAACACCGCCATTAATGGCAATTGTCAGGTGTGAAAAATCTTTCTTCAGCTGATAAGCACGTGGATAATCAAGCGGTGGGATCTCACGATTCTCTTTTGGGCTTAGACCAGAAAGCCAAGCTTTGCGCGCGTGAATAGTAAATTGCTCACAGCCCCCCTTCTCGGAAACCATTGATACAAAATCGGTCAGAAACTCATAAGAGTCCTGATCATCAATACCAATACGAGTTTTTATCGTCACTGGAACATCCACGACATCGCGCATTGCAGCGACACATTCTGCCACCAGCTGTGGTTCTGCCATCAGACACGCACCAAAACGACCATTTTGCACACGATCAGACGGGCAACCAACGTTGAGGTTGATTTCATCGTAGCCGCGATCTTGCGCCAATTTCGCACACGTTGCCAAATCCTGAGGGTTTGAGCCACCTAACTGAAGTGCCACCGGATGCTCTTCTTGGTTATACGCAAGAAAATCACCTTTACCGTGAATAATCGCGCCCGTCGTCACCATTTCGGTATAGAGCAAAGTTTCGCTCGTCAGCAGTCGATGGAAGTAACGACAGTGTCTGTCAGTCCAATCGAGCATGGGTGCAATGGAAAAGCGGTTAGCCGCGTATTTACTAGTATTTTCAGGTTTCATAAGGTGTTACTCGAAATCTTATACCACTGCTATGTATGAATATTCACTATCACAACTAATAGCAATTTTTGCCAGAGCGTGAGCTTCAAAGTGGCGTGGTCAAAAATAATCGGTGGATTATACACAGACAAGAAAAAACATTCAGGAAAAGAGTGTCTCAAAGTGAAGGGATAAGCGTTGTGCGGCGCTTTTCGGACTAGACGGTGACAGAATCAATATCGTTAAATTAATGTACCAGTTCTCATGATAAGGGGAAAACAAGTCAAGAATAGAAAGTAAACTTCAAAAAAAATGCTGGCCGAAAATGAATTGAAGGCCAGCACCGTTCCATGAAGCAAATGAAATGATTGACAAATTACCCATAGGGATCTTTATCGTAGTAAAATTAAATATGAGATCAATTTCATATTAGTTTTTTCGTTATTCATCGCACGATTTTGCGTATTACACCTAGATTTAGAGTCGCGTCCCCACATAAACCACTTCGAATATGTGAACTCAATCATCTTGGATTACATAAGGTCCACGCAAAAAAAAGCTGGCCCTTGGAGTTATCGGCCAGCATAAATATCTGAATTAAATGAAAGATACATGAATGTTACAGTTTCATATCATCCCGTTCAGGGACGGAATCAACCATACGGTAAGAGAAATAAGAGCGCAAGTGCATATGCAACTTAATTAATCAGAAAGCTATGTTTTTACCTATTACACTACTCAGCACACAAATGAACACATATTAACTAACTGAAAACTCTAAACTAGTATTAATAAAACTACCTACATGTACATCTGAATACATCCCTTTAAGCTTATTTACCAGCAGGCTCACCATTCCTAATCCTGAGTCTGACTTTTATCGGCAAACTTGTACATGCTTCACTGTTCATGAATTTGACTCATCTGATTGGTTAATTAACGCTGCAACTATTTATAAATATTCACTATTCTATCTGTTGATACATACTAAGAGCGCATAGTAAAAGGACTTACTCTTATGGTCTCTGAAGCATTAGACAAACCCACCATACTGGTGGTCGATGATATTCCAGACAATATCCATACTCTGTCTGGTATTCTTTCCGATGAATTTAAGATAAAGGCAGCCACCAGCGGTGCGAAAGCGCTCAAAATAGCCAATAGCTCTCCACGACCTCATTTGATCTTACTCGATATCATGATGCCAGAAATGGATGGCTATGAAGTGTGCTCGATTCTAAAGTCCAACCCACTCACTTGCGATATTCCCGTGATCTTTGTGACTGCTAAAGCGGAAGTGGTGGACGAGCAAAAAGGCTTTGAGATTGGTGCTGTCGACTACATTACCAAACCTGTCAGCCCACCCATAGTCAAAGCTAGAGTAAAAACACACATCGCACTGTACGATCAAAATCTAGCGTTATCGGTTCAGGTGAAACAGCGGACTGAACAACTGGAGCGCAGTCGCCTTGAAATCATTCAACGCTTGGGCCGTGCCGCTGAATACAAAGACAATGAGACAGGCATGCACGTTATCCGAATGAGTCATTACTCACGTATTCTGGCTGAGCAACTGGATGTCAGCAAACGCTGGGTAGAGCTGGTTTTTCAAGCTTCGCCAATGCACGACATCGGCAAAATTGGCATCCCTGATCATATTTTAGGTAAACCAGGGAAACTCGATGGTGATGAGTGGGCAGTCATGCAAAAGCACGTCAACTTCGGCGCTGACATTATTGGAGACAGTGATTCGCTGTTGCTGCAAATGGCGAAAGAAATTGCCCTGTATCACCATGAGAAATGGGATGGCAGTGGTTACCCACATGGCACTCAAGGAGAAGCCATTCCTTTAAGTGCCCGAATTGTCGCGATTGCCGACGTGTTTGACGCTCTAACCAGTGAGCGGCCCTACAAGAAAGCTTGGCCTGTTGAAGAGGCAGTGGCCCTGATTGAAGAAGGCGCTGGCGCGCATTTTGACCCCAATTTAGTGCCTATTTTCATCAGCCAACTAGATGAAATCCTAAAAATCAAAGAGTCCTTTAAAGACGAATTTTAAGCGCTTCGGCTAAGGTAGAGAATGAATCAAGTACAAGACTATGCGCTCGATTCTAAGCGCATTCTTACCGGTTTTGTCATTGCCTCTGTCATGTTGCTGGTGGTCGGCAGCATTGGATGGATGAGCCTCAATCAACGCTTTGAGACCGTGGAGCAATATGCTGGTAATGCCCAGCTATTATCAACATTAGATAGCGTGAAAATGCTTGAACAGAGCTATATTCGCCTGCCTCAAGATGAGCTCTCTGATGATATTTACCACCAAATAGATAAAGCACAGGCTTTATCAGAGATCGCCATCGCCAATGGGATTGATGCACAAATTACAGATGCACTTGTCGATTATCGCCAAGATTTTACCCAGTACATCCAACTCAACCAGAGCGAAAACACCACACGTAAGGAAATGACAAGTGTCGCCGAGCAAGCAGCTAATGCCATCGATGCCCTGCAACAACTGCACGAAGAATTCGTAGAAAATGGCATCGTGAGTATTGAAGCGTTGCGCGATCAGGTCGATGAAGATTCTGATAACGCAATACGAGCACACTGGTTAGTCGGTTTAATTGCCAATTCACAAAACCATCATAAGTCATATGTACTCACTAAAGACCAGCAGGAGCTCAACCAAGCACAGTTTGAGTTGAAGAAAATCGACCAGCTCATTAACTTACTGGAAGATAAACTGACCGAACAAACCAGTGTGAACAAACTGACACTGGTTAAAAACGCCAAAAACCGTTATTTAACATCATTAGTCCAACTAAGAAGCTGGTCCAACATCGGCGACAAACTTCAACAAAGCATTCTCAGCCAAGTCAATCGCTCTGGTGATGAGATGGCGCGCTCAGCCACCGACTTGCGTAACCATCTTCAGGATATCCTCAGAACATCGCAACAAGCGGTTTCTAGCACTCAAATAGCCATCAGTGAACGTCTGGCGGTGAGCTCTAATTTACTCGTTCTCCAGTCTTCGATCAGTGAAGCACAACAACTTGATCGCGACTATTCATTGTCACTTTCACCAACGCGCCAACAAGCGATTGCTGACCAAGTGAATGATTATCTCGAATATGCCCTGCGTCTTCTCGATAACCTATCAGCTCAAGTGCCGACCGATGAAGAAAAGATCAATGTCGACCAAATACAAACCCTGACTAACAGCTACTACACGCTGTTCAATCAATTAACTTCAGCACGCAGTATTACTTCACAGCAAATCGCTCAGCTAGAAGAAACATACGAACGATTACAATCTTTCATTCAACCTGTCTATCAAGAGCAACTCAATACGGTGGAAAGTTCCGGTGCCATTGCCCGCTATCTGGCTATCGGTGGCGCTATCTTTGTAGTGACCTTACTGCTACTTGGCTTACTCGCCCACAAGTCCCATGCTGCACTAGAACGTTTCGCCGATAAATTGTCATTGGCGAGAGATGAAGCCGATGCGGCAAACAAAGCGAAATCGGACTTTCTCGCCAATATGAGTCACGAAATCCGCACACCAATGAATGCCATTATCGGAATGAGCTATCTCGCCCTGAAAACAGACCTTTCTAAAGCGCAACGTAACTATATCCAGAAAGTAAAACTTTCCGCTGATTCTCTTCTCGGTTTGATCAACGATATCTTGGACTTCTCAAAAATTGAAGCGGGTAAACTGGATATCGAAAACGTCGATTTCCATCTGGAAAATGTTCTCGACAATATTTCTAACCTCGTTGGTTTACGTGCCTCCGAGCGCGGACTGGAACTGTTGATCCATATTGATCGCGATGTGCCCACCGCCTTAGTCGGCGATCCTCTTCGTCTTGGGCAGATCCTGATTAATTTGGCTAACAACGCCGTCAAGTTTACCGAACAAGGTGAAATTAAAATCAGCATCACTCTAGATAAAAAAGAAGGCGACAATATCACCCTCAAGTTCTCTGTGTCTGACAGTGGGATCGGCATGACATCGGAACAATGCAATAAACTGTTTAACAAGTTTACTCAGGCAGATAGCTCAACCACACGCAAATATGGAGGGACAGGTCTTGGCCTGGCTATCAGTAAAGAGCTTTGTCAGCTGATGGGCGGAGATATTGATGTGGCCAGTGAGCAAGGTAAGGGCTCTACCTTCATCTTTACTGTCCAACTAGGCGTTAGTCATGCATTGAAGCAAGAACCATTATTAGTACCGAAAGAACTCGGCCAGTTGAAAATTCTGGTGGTTGATGACAATGCCAGCGCACGATTGATCGTAGAAGACATTCTTCAATCCCTTCAGTTTGAAACCACCTGCGTCACCAATGTCGATAGCGCTCTGGATGAGTTAGAAACAGCGCTCACCAATGAAAAACCTTATGATTTAGTAATTTCGGACTGGCAAATGCCTGTCAAGGACGGCATCGATTTAGCGGAAATCATGTGGGGCAGACTAGCGGAACCAGCTCAGCCAAAACTCTTAATGCTAACAGCCTATGGCCGCGAAGAGCTAACCGATGCTTTCATCCAGCGCCAGCTAACACCACCATCAATTCTGGATAAACCTGTCACCTCCTCACATCTTTTCGATGCCATTGTGACGCTATACGGCGTTGAAGGCAGTCGTGTCAGCCGAAGCGATGTAGAAGAGCAGACACAGCTCGCTAATGCTCAACAACTGGCTGGGGCACAATTGCTGCTCGTCGAAGACAATGAGATTAACCAAGAGCTGGCCACTGAACTGCTTGAAGGCCAGCAAGTTCATGTCATGGTGGCTGAAAATGGGCAGGTTGCTGTCGATCTCTATAAGCGCCATGACTTCGATGGCATCCTGATGGATTGCCAAATGCCTGTAATGGATGGTTATGAAGCCACGGAGTTCATTCGTCAGAAGCTCGACGACCCACATATCCCCATTATCGCTATGACGGCTAACGTTATGGAGCGAGATAAAGAAAAAGCCAAAAAAGCAGGCATGAATGACATTATCGCTAAGCCTATCGATGTTGGTGCTATGTTCAGTACCCTAGCAAAATGGATTACACCTAAACATCCGCAACAGTTAGTGATGGCAAAGGGGCAGCCCACCAAGCAAGTCCCCGACATTACTGGACTCGATATAACATCAGGATTGACTCGTGCCAGCGGGAATGCAGATTTATACATCAGACTCATTCTACGTTTTGCCAGTACTTATGCCGATCCCAAAGCGGTAGAAATTGCCATCTCTGATGCAGACAGCACAACACGACAACGCAATATTCATTCTTTGAAAGGCGTTGCTGGTAACATTGGAGCAACGGCCCTGCATGAACTTTGTCAAGAACTCGAACAGGACAGCAAAAATCGAGACTTACGCCAGCGTGTCATCAAAGTACTGGCTACCTTGGTCAACAATATCCATTCCAGCCAGCTAACGAGTGAAAAGCCAACTCCCTCTTTAACTGAAGATACGTTCAATGAATCACTATTTAACCAGCTCAAGCAGGCCGTGGATGAAAACGACACCCACGCCCTTTCGATCATAAACGATATCACGTCAAGCTCATTAGTTGGGTTATCTGAATCTGATTTTACCCAGCTCAACAGCGCCTTGGAGGAGTTTGATTTCGAATTAGGCCAAGAGATTTTATCCAACAGAGCGCACAAAGTCAGTAATGCCAATGCGCCGTAACAGTATCGTTTTATTAACAGATAAGGTAACTTATAGCACTTAAAGCAGATCCAGTTACCGTAACCGCAATTAGATAGGTTAACTCACTGACTGTCTTATCAGAAAATGCCTCTTGATAAACGAAATCCGTCAAGAAATGGTATATTATTACTAAAGTCCAATGGTTATGGTGAAAGATTTGGACCACAAGCTAATAAAGCAGATTGAAGAAATGTGTGCATCACGAGGGGTTAGACTAACGCCTCAAAGAAAAAGGGTTTTTGAGCTCATTTGTTCAAGCCCCAAAGCATCAAGCGCATACGAGTTATTGGAAGAGCTAAAAAAGAGTGAACCGCAAGCGAAACCACCAACGGTGTATCGCGCACTCGACTTTCTTTTAGAGCAAGGGTTTATCCATCGTGTTGAATCGACCAATAGCTTTATTCAGTGCAGCTCTTGTAATGCTCATAAGCACTACTCACATTTACTGATTTGCGATAAATGCAGTAATGTTATTGAACTCCAAGATGAGAGCTTGATAGCTTTACTGGAAAATAACGCAGAAAAACATGGCTTTACGATCACAAACCACGTGATTGAATCTCATGGCATTTGTCAGTCATGTTCAAATGAACAGACGGAATAAGAATAGAAGAAGATTATGCGCGCTGAATTTGTAAACCCGTTTTTAGCTTCTCTGATGAACGTTCTAAAAACGATGGCTTCTCTGGAATTGAAGCCACAGAAACCTCGAGTAAAAAAAGATGAAATTGCTCGCGGTGATGTTTCAGGTTTAATTGGGATGGTAGGTCAGCAGACACGCGGTTCTATGTCTATCACATTTGATGAAAATCTGGCTCTAGAAATTATGCAAAACATGTTAGGTGAACGCCCTAACGGTTTGAATGACGAAATTACCGACATGGTGGGTGAAATCACTAACATGGTCGCTGGTGGTGCAAAACGTATCCTTTCCGAAAGCGGCTTCGATTTCGATATGGCAACGCCAATCGTAGTATCAGGCAAGGGCCACACCATCCGCCACAAATGTGAAGGCGCGATCATCATCATGCCATTCACATCTCAATGGGGTAACGCGTTTATCGAAATTTGTTTCGAATAACACGCCCCTGACAGATAAAAAAAAGCTTCCTTGGGAAGCTTTTTTGCTTTATGCGATGATCTTTCTCTGCTTAAGCGCGGTTAAGCAATCCTCCACCAGCGCATCGATGGATTTCTCACCCGCAAGCAAGTCAATCTCAGGGGCTAGTGGCGCTTCATACTCAGAATCAATCCCAGTGAAATTAGCGATCTCTCCCGCGCGAGCTTTTTTGTATAGCCCTTTAGGATCACGCTGTTCACACACTTCCAATGATGTATTGACGAAGACTTCAAGGAACTCACCATCTGGCAGTAAATCTCTTACCAGTTGACGCTCAGCACGATGCGGGGAAATAAAAGCAGACAAAACAATTAAGCCCGCATCAGCCATCAGTTTGGCTAGCTCACCAATACGTCGGATGTTCTCACGGCGATCCTGCTCAGAGAAACCAAGATCACTACACAAACCATGACGCACATTGTCACCATCGAGTAGATAAGTGTGATAGCCCTGCTCTGCCAGTTTGTTTTCCAAGGCTCCTGCAACCGTCGATTTTCCTGCGCCAGATAAACCTGTAAACCAAAGCACAACCGGTTTTTGTTGCTTTAGTTTGGCTCTGAAAGCCTTATCAATATTATGCTGATGCCAAACAATGTTTTCATCTTTGGTCGGCGTTTCCGTGGTCATAATTCTGTCCTTAAAACGGGAAAAATTGAGGGATCAAAGCCAATACCAGCACCGAGTAAACAATGGATACTGGAATACCGACTCTGATGTAATCTGCAAGCTTATAGTTACCTACGCTGTAAACGAGTAAGTTAGTCTGGTAACCATAAGGTGAAATAAAGCTGGCACTGGCACCAAACAGCACCGCCATAATGAATGGCATAGGGTCGACGCCATAGCCAATTGCCATACTGTAGCCAAGTGGAAACGCGAGCGCGGCAGCTGCATTATTGGTCACCAGCTCGGTCAGTATTAGAGTAAACAGGTAAGTCGCTACCAAAGCGCCAAATGCCCCCCAACCATTGAAGGTTTCCATAAACATCGCGCCCAATGTGGCGGATAAACCAGAGGACATCATCAGCTGGGCGATCGATAAAGCAGAGCCGACAATGACAACGATATCGACAGGAAAGCGACGTCTAAGCTCTCCCATCTGAATCACGCCGAAAAACATCGCCGCAAGAAGAAATACCGACAAGCCTTTAATCAATGGAACAACATTCAGCAAAGCTGCACCAATCACGCCTGCAAACCCAAGTAGTACTAGGCTTGATTTATTCACATCTAGACGAGCACTCGAATCTAGGTCATTGACTAAAACAAACTCTTTGCGGTGCGCCTTACGCTCCTGCTCGAAGCGTTTTCCCGGCGCTAACACCAAAGTATCACCGGCATTGAGTTCTATATTACCCAATCCACCCTGCAATCTTTCGTGGCCACGACGAATAGCGACCACAACCGCATCAAAGCGATCACGAAAATGGCTGGACTTGAGAGTCTTATTGCAGAAGCTAGCCGAAGAGCTCACCACCACTTCAACAAAGCTCTGGCCGTTGAGGTGATGTTGACCAAACAGCGTCAAGCCTTGAATTTCCTGAAGTGTCGCAACGCTTTCGATATCACCACAGAACAACAAGCGATCTTTGGCCTGTAAGACAAAATCCGGTTCCACCGATGCCATGGTTTTACCACCACGTATCACTTCCGCTAGGAACAGTTTTCTCAATGCACGTAGGTTGTTTTCACTGATGCTCCGCCCAACCAAAGGCGAACCTGGTTCAACGATCGTTTCCAGAAAATATGGCAACTCTTCCTGATGTTTATCTTCATAGTTTGGCAGTAAGTAACTCAACGGGATCAAGATCAACAAGCCCGCCACCAGTACAGATAACCCGATCATGGTTGGCGTAAAAAAGCCAAGACTTGGCAATCCTGCATCTTCGACAAAGCTATTGATGATCAAGTTGGTTGACGTGCCAATCAAGGTCAGTGTACCGCCAAGGATCGCAGCATAAGACAATGGTATCAGTAGCTTTGATGGTGCATGAGTTTGATTGCGCTTGATGGCGCCGATCAAAGATACCACCACAGCGGTGTTGTTAGTAAACGACGATAGGAATGCCGTCGATAAGCCCAACTTAGCGACAACAGCGCCAAGCTTACCTGTCGATAAGGAACGGCTTACCCAACTAATCAGCCGTGTTTTTTCCAACGCGCTGGAGGCAAGAATCAGCAACACCAGCGTTAACAGAGAGGAATTGGTAAAGTTAGTGGCAACATCACCAAGTTCAATCATGCCCGCAAGAAACGCTATAAACGCTGCTCCTGCAAATATGAAACTTGGCTTAATTCGTGTTGTGATCAGGCACGTAACGATACCTAACAACACTGCCAACACGAATCCTTGCTGCCACATCATATTCTACCTGCTCCGCTCGGTTAGATTTTCGCATCCCACTCAGGGAAGTGCTTAAGAATCAGAGCTTTTAGCTCGTTTTCGAAAGCCCCCATTCGCTCCTGAGGAGAACGCTGACGCTCAGCCAAGGCATCGCGAACCAAACCCGCACCTACGGTTACATTAGTCAGGCGATCGATGATGATGAAGCCACCGGTATCTTGCACGGCATCGTAATTGTCGATGGCGACCGACTCATTTAATGTCCACTCACACAAACCAATACCATTCAGTGGTAGCTCTTCTGCTTTGTGCATAGACAGGTTGTTGATGTCGTACTGGTGACGAATGGCTTCAACGCGGCCTACCGTCTTCTTGCCCGCAATCTTCACATCGTAATCACGGCCAGCCTGCAATGGCTGTTCAGTCATCCACACCACATCAGCAAGCAGTCGGTTACTTGACTCAACTTGAGCATGTTCAAGTACGATCAAGTCACCACGACTGATATCGATCTCATCTTCCAATGTCAGCGTTACCGCAAGGCCCGCTTGAGCTTGCTCTAGGTCGCTATCAAAAGTCACAATACGCGCCACTTTCGAACTCTTACCTGAAGGCAGAGCTTTGATACGATCACCTACTTTGACATTGCCTGAGGCAATCGTGCCCGCAAAACCACGGAAGTCGAGATTTGGACGATTGACATATTGAACAGGGAAACGGAAATCACCCTCTTCTTTGATCTGGTCAACATCGACATTTTCCAGAAGCTCGAGTAAAGATGGCCCTTCAAACCAGCTCAGGTTATCACTCGCTTCCACCACATTGTCGCCCTCTAGCGCAGACAGTGGAATGATCTGAATATCGGTTTCGCCTTGGAGGTTTTCTGAGAACGACAGGTATTCGTCACGGATCTCTTCAAAGCGTTGTTGCGAATACTCCACCAGATCCATCTTGTTGACTGCCACCACAAAGTGCTTAAGGCCAAGCAAGTTTGAGATGAAAGAGTGACGACGAGTTTGATCCAATACCCCTTTACGCGCATCAATCAAAATGACCGCAAGATCACAGGTCGAAGCTCCTGTCGCCATGTTGCGCGTGTACTGCTCATGCCCCGGCGTATCGGCAATGATGAACTTACGTTTCTGGGTAGAGAAATAGCGATACGCGACATCAATCGTGATCCCCTGCTCACGCTCAGCTTGCAAGCCATCAACCAAAAGCGCTAGGTCTGGACGTTCACCGGTGGTACCGACGCGCTGACTATCCGAATGAACGGCGGCCAACTGATCTTCATAAATTTGCTTTGAGTCGTGGAGTAGACGACCAATCAATGTACTTTTACCATCGTCTACTGAACCACATGTGAGGAATCTAAGTAGAGATTTGTGTTGATGCTGAGTCAGGTAACCTTCGATACCAAGTTCAGCTAATTGAGCTTCAACTGCACTGTTCATAATCTTTCCTTAGATCCTTAGAAATAACCTTGTCGTTTCTTCAATTCCATCGATCCCGACTGATCGTGGTCGATTGCACGACCTTGTCGTTCACTCGATGTCGCAACCAGCATTTCTTCAATAATGCCCGTCAGTGTATTGGCGTCTGATTCGATCGCTCCGGTCAGCGGGTAGCATCCTAAAGTACGGAAACGGACGTTTTTTTCTTCAATCACTTCACCTGGTTGTAGCTTCATTCGCTCATCATCCACCATAATAAGCATGCCATCACGCTCAACGACTGGACGCTTATCAGCTAGGTAAAGCGGAACAATTTCGATGTTTTCCAAATAGATGTATTGCCAGATATCTAGCTCAGTCCAGTTGGATAGTGGGAACACACGGATGCTTTCACCTTTGTTGATCTGGCCGTTGTAAGTACGCCATAACTCAGGACGCTGATTCTTTGGATCCCATGTATGGTTCTTGTCACGGAAAGAATAGACACGCTCTTTCGCACGAGATTTCTCTTCATCGCGGCGCGCACCACCAAAAGCCGCATCAAAACCATACTTATTCAACGCTTGTTTTAGACCTTGAGTTTTCATGATGTCAGTATGCTTGGACGAGCCATGTTCGAATGGGCTACATCCCATCGCAAGACCTTCTGGGTTCTTATGAACCAAAAGCTCAAAGCCGTATTTTTCTGCAGTTTTGTCGCGGAATTTGATCATCTCCTTAAACTTCCAGTCGGTATCGACGTGAAGGAGAGGAAACGGGATCTTACCTGGGTAAAAAGCCTTACGAGCAAGATGCAGCATGACTGAGGAGTCTTTACCGATGGAGTACATCATCACCGGATTATCAAACTCTGCGGCAACTTCGCGGATAATATGAATACTTTCCGCTTCTAGCTGCTTGAGATGGGTTAAACGTTCTTGGTCCATGTTAGTGCTTCCTTTGCGGCTCACTGGGAGCGTCTGACAAATTCTAAATAAATGGGCATTACGCGAATTGGCGCTGTTGTAATGGTTCTTGCTGTGTTCCAAACCACGTTAATTTTTCTGATAAAGACACGACTTCACCAATCACGATCAGTGACGGTGACTCAGCATCTTGAGCAAGGGTTGCCAGCTGTGACAGCTGACCTTTAAAAACTTTCTGACAGGATTGTGTTCCGCGTTCGATGATCGCAATAGGAGTGTCTGGTGAGCGGCCATGTTCAATCAACTGACCTTGAATGTATTCAGACTTCATCAGCCCCATATAAATCACCAGAGTCTGATTGCCACGAGCCAGCGTTGACCAATCCATTTGGTCACTTTCCGCTTTAAGGTGGCCTGTGATAAACATCGCCGTCTGCGCGTAATCACGATGCGTCAATGGGATGCCGGCATAGGCAGTAGCACCAGCAGCAGCGGTAATGCCAGGCACAACGTGAAACGAAACGCCTGCATCGGCCAAGACTTCCAGTTCTTCACCACCACGGCCAAAGATAAATGGATCGCCACCTTTGATACGCACAACACGATGTCCTTGTTGAGCGAAGTCCACCAGTAGCTGATTGGTTTTTTCTTGAGGAACACTATGATGACCAGCACGCTTACCGACACAGACTAAGATCGTATCGCTCGGTACTAGTGCCATGATTTCATCGGAGACTAAATAGTCGTAAAGTACAACATCCGCCTGCTGTAAAAAGCGCAGTGCTTTGATGGTCAGCAATTCAAGATCCCCCGGACCGGCACCAATAAGCGCTACTTCACCCGGGGTCAACACACTCTTGCCAATACTCACTGAAGCAACAGCTTGGTCTTGCTCTGCTCGTGGGTTGTTGAGTGGAAATTGAGAAACTGTATCCTTGCTCGCCATCATGTAATTCCTTTCCTATCGCTGAAAGCATTATGGCGCTCTAGATATATTACCTGAAATTCTAAAATTTCATTTTTTATACCTTTTTATGATAAGACTAGAATGCAATATGGTTAATGCTGAGGTACAGATGAGATCTACCAAGCAGAACGGCATAAAGTAATCGCTCTAGGTCACAGTTTATTAATGAGTGAAATATCCGTTGCACATCGTTTTGTTACATTATGCAGCGTCTCACAATAACGCTATCGGAGCTTATAAAATGAAAGTCGCAGTGAAACCTCTTTCGATTGCCGTACTGGGTGGCATGCTAACTATGGCTGGCCCTGCTATGGCTGAAACGATCAAATTACGCATCGTAGAAACCACGGATATTCACACTAACGTCATGGACTACGACTACTACAAAGATAAACCGACTCAGAAAACCGGTCTGACTCGTACAGCAACGCTGGTTAAGCAAGCTCAGGCCGAGGTAGAGAACAGCGTACTGGTTGATAATGGTGACCTTATCCAAGGCAGCCCTATGGGTGACTACATGGCCGACAAAGGCATCAAGCCAGGTGAAGTACACCCTGTTTACAAAGCGATGAACCAACTAAACTACGATGTCGGTAATATCGGCAACCACGAGTTTAACTATGGTCTCGAGTTCCTTGCAGAAACCATCAATGACGCTGACTTTCCTTACATCAGCGCAAACGTGTTTGATAAGAAAACAGGCAAGCACTACTTCAAGCCTTACATCATCAAAACTCATACTTTTAAAGATGTTGATGGCGTAGAACATGAAATCAAAGTGGGCTACATTGGTTTCGTCCCACCACAAATAATGGTTTGGGATAAGAAAAACCTAGAAGGCAAGGTATTTGCGAAGGACATCAAAGAAACTGCAGAAGAGCTTGTCCCTCAGATGAAAAAAGAAGGTGCGGATGTGATCGTTGCCATTCCACACTCTGGCGTAGCATCTGATCCTTACAAAGCAGGTGCAGAAAACTCAACTTACTACTTATCAGAAGTTGAAGGCATTGATGCGATCGCCTTTGGTCACTCACATGCTGTCTTCCCTGGTAAAGGCTTTGACAACATCCAAGGTGTGGATAATCAACAAGGTACTATTAACGGCGTCGCTTCAGTCATGCCAGGCCGTTGGGGCAGCCACGTTGGCGTTATTGATTTAGAGTTAAAAGAAAAGCAAGGAAAGTGGACCGTTGTTAAGGGTCAGTCTGAAGCTCGTCCTATCTATGACGAAGTGGCCAAAAAGTCGCTGGCTAAAGCCGACCCTGACATGGTGAAAGCACTAGAAGCAGACCATAAAGGTACTCTGGATTTCGTCAACCAGCCGATTGGTAAAGCTAATGATGTTATGTACAGCTTCCTAGCTCTGGTTCAAGATGACCCGACCGTACAAATTGTTAACCTAGCGCAAAAAGATTACGTTGAACGCTTCATTCAAGGCGACCCTGATCTTTCTGATATTCCAGTCCTTTCTGCCGCAGCGCCATTTAAAGCAGGCGGTCGTAAAAATGACCCAGCAAACTTCACTGAAGTAGAGTCAGGGCAGCTTACTTTCCGTAACGCAGCTGACCTTTACCTATACCCGAATACGCTTGTTGCGATGAAGGTCAAAGGCAAGGAAGTGAAAGAGTGGCTTGAGTGTACAGCGGGCCAGTTCCAGCAAATCGATGTGAACAGCACTGCACCGCAGCAACTAATCAATTGGGATGGCTTCCGTACTTATAACTTTGATGTCATTGACGGTGTTGAATACCAGATTGATGTGACTCAACCCGCCAAATATGATGGTGACTGTAAGCTGGTTAATGAAGGCGCTGAACGTATTGTTGGTTTGACTTACCAAGGTAAGCCAATCGATATGGAGCAAGACTTCCTAATCGCGACTAACAACTACCGTGCCTACAGCAACAAGTTCCCAGGTACTGGTAGTGAGTTTGTGGCGTTTGATTCTCCGGATGAAAACCGCTCTGTTATTGCTTCTTACATTAGTCGAGTAAGTAAAGAAAAAGGCGAAGTCACGCCAAGCGCAGACAACAACTGGACATTCGCTCCAATTAAGTCTGACAACAAACTCGATATCCGCTTTGAAACGTCACCAAGTGACAAAGCAGCAGATTTCATTGAGAAGAAAGGTCAATACCCAATGAAACATGTCGCTACAGACGAAATTGGTTTTGCGGTTTATCAGATCGACCTGCAAAAGTAAGCATGTGATATTGCTTTCAAGCCGCGATGTCTATCGCGGCTTTTTTTCATCACAAGTTAGCGAATCATACTTATTCGGTTAGAATTCTAAGCATGTTTTAGTTGATGATAAAAATTCATGCAGCCCACCGAACGCTTTACGGAACAGCTCCAAGCCACAGGCTTCAATCATAATGAAATAGCCCAATTGCTTGACTCAGCTCAGCTTATTGAGCTCCCAACCCGACATATATTGCTTCACCAAGGTCAACTCGCCGACGAAATCTTTTTTCTCATCGAAGGAATTTGCCATTCTGCCTATCTCACTGATAAAGGTAAGGAATTCAGCAAGGAATTTTACTGGGAACACGACTGGATCATCGGCTTCGAAAGTTTAATCAAGCAACAGCCTTCGCCATACCTACTAGAATCTCTGACCTCTTGTGTGCTCTTCTCACTTCCAGTAGAAACACTTCGCCAATGGCGCAGTCAAAAACATAGCGTGTATCTCAAGCTACTGGAAACTCAGTTGATGTACAAAGAGAACAAAGAACGCTTTATGCTGTTGTATACCCCAGAAGAACGTTATGAACTGTTCTGCCAGCATTACCCGCACTTACCTGAAAGGCTAACCGACTATCAGATAGCCGCGTATCTAGGTATTACACCGATTAGCCTGAGCCGAATTAAAAAGCGAATGCAAAGTTAACATTTGTTAATGCTGACAGGGTTCATCACTGCTAACTTAGATCTTCATAAGAACCAAACCGAGCAATGCTATGATCACTTGGCAACTTCTTCCTTTTGACCAATTAACCACTCACCAGTTATACCAATTACTTAAGCTGAGAGTCGATGTCTTCGTCGTCGAACAAACCTGCCCTTATCCTGAACTGGATGGCAAAGATAGCTTAGAAAACGTACATCATTTAATGGGTTACAAAGAAGACGAACTGGTTGCTTGCGCACGACTTCTACCGAGAAACGTCAGCTACCCTTCAGTCAGTATTGGTCGAGTGGCTACCGCGCAAGCTCACCGCGGTGACGGGTTAGGCCATCAGTTGATCGAACAAGCGCTATTAGAGTGTGACAAGCTGTGGCCGGGACAAGATATTGAGATTGGTGCTCAGGAACATCTAGAAACGTATTACAACCGCCATGGTTTTCAACGCACCTCCGAGATGTACCTAGAGGACAATATTCCACACATCGACATGAAGTTTAGTCGGTAGTTATGACCGGGCTCTCTCCTCAAGCCATTGCTCTGTGGTTACTCATTGCAGGTAATCTCACGGCATCACTGTCAGATGTGATGGTCAAATTGCTTGATGGCAGCGTGAGCCCGTTTCAGTACATTTTTATTCGCCAGTTAATCTCAGTGGCGGTGATCTACCCGCTGTGGAGAAAAGAAGCACAGACCACACGCCAACTGCATTCACCTAGCCTCAATATCTTTCGCGCTCATCTCGTTTTGATTGGCAGTGGTTGCATGGTGGTAGCCATTACTCATATGACATTAGCCAGTGCTAATGCCGTGTTCTATGCCGCACCTTTGTTAATGCTGCCCATTTCAGTGTTGATGATGGGAGAAAAACCTTCTCGTTCCAAAGTGCTCGGCACACTATTAGGCTTTGTTGGTGTGCTGATTGTTCTCAGACCTTCACAATTTCATTGGGCTGCCTTTTTTGCACTCGGTACGGCAACCACGCTGGCGTTGTTTAATGTTTCAGCACGTAAACTACCCGAGCAACAATCCATGATCAGTACCTTGTTTTGGACTTCACTGCTATCACTTCCCGTTGCCGGCATTCTGGCTGTTTGGTCATGGCAACCAATCAACGCCTCCCAGTTAGGATTAATCGCCGCCGGAGCACTTCTGATTCTTGTTTATAATGGTCTGGCTGTATTGGCTTACCGAAAAGCGCCAGCCGGGGAGATAGGTTTAGCGGAGTATTCTGGATTAGTGTTTGTCACTCTATTTGGAATCTGGTGGTTTAACGAAATTCCGGATTGGATTACTACTATGGGAATCATGCTGATCATCGCCCCTTTGCTACCAATAAGGCGACGATTTCGACAGCGTATTGTAAACAGTTAACTACTTACTACGTCCAAACCCACCATCAGACAAACGGAAGAACATCACCGACTTAGCGCTTTTCTCAAGTTGAAGAATGTCTAAGCTACCGTCATCCGCCAATTTAAAGCGCACCAGTTGACCCGCTTTAATATAGCTCAGTGGCTTATCGCTGCCTTCAACGCGAACTAAAGCATTTAAATCCGCCATCGCTAAGTCATTATTGCGAAACACTTGAGCTAGCGTATCACCTTTCTTAACCGTATATTCTTGCCAAACCTCAGACTTTAAGCTGTCCTGCTGCTTAGAAGACTGCTCACTCAAGCCTGTGGTATTGATATTCACTTGAACACGCTGTTTTGATGACGGCTCTGATTGTGGCTGATCAATTGTCGGCTCAGGAGTAGGAAATATAAGCAAGAGGAAAACGACAGGGACCAGAATCATAAGCGCACGCTGGTGTAGTTTAGGCAAACGAGACCAAGCCTGCTTGGCTTGCTCAACCATACCTTTCCAATCCACCTGTGAGAATTTTTGCTGGATTATCTCAGCATAATCTACCTGTTTGGCTTTCTTCTTTCTGCGATTCACTGTACTAGGTCTCCCAAGATCTATGACTACAAGTATAAAAACGAAGCGCACTCTAGTATAGGAATTTTCAATGAGTTAGGTAATACGTAGGTTAAATTTGCCAATATCAACCGAAAAGTAAGAGGTAAATCCCACATTGCAACACTTGTCGTTGCTTCAAAGCGAGCCCATTTCATCCCAGCACTAATGCTGGTATCCTGTGCCACCTCAATACATCAAAAATAGAGAGACATCATGTCTGAAGTTAAATTTGAAACTGTAGAACAGAAAGCAAGCTATGGCATTGGTCTACAGATGGGCCAACAACTGGCAGGTTCTGGTTTAGAAGGTCTTAATGTTGACGCTATCGCGGCAGGTATCGCCACGGCTCTAGTTGGCGACATGCCTGCAATTGAAATCGACGAGATCAATGCAGCACTTCAAGATCTGCATCAACGTGCTGAATCTGCTCGTCAAGAAGCAGCAAAAGCAGCAGCAGCTGATGGTGAAACCTTCCTAAAAGACAACGCTCTACGCCCAGAAGTAACGGTTCTAGAGTCAGGTCTACAGTATGAAATCCTTACAGAAGGTACTGGTGAAATCCCAACTTCAGACAAGCAAGTTCGTGTTCACTACCACGGTGAGCTAACAGACGGCACTGTATTCGACAGCTCTGTGTCTCGTGGTCAACCGGCTGAGTTCCCAGTAACTGGCGTGATCAAAGGTTGGGTTGAAGCCCTGCAGCTAATGCCTGTTGGTTCTAAGTGGAAACTATACATCCCGCAAGACCTCGCATACGGAGAGCGTGGCGCTGGCGCAGCTATCCCTCCATTTGCTGCACTAGTGTTCGAAGTAGAACTATTAGACATTCTGTAATTCAAAACGAATTCAGTATTCTTAATAAAGCGACGCATTGCGTCGCTTTTTTTGTCTACACTGGTAGTGTTTTGCTTTATCCCTCAAGGAATCACTATGAACAAAGCCTTAGTACTACTTCCAATTATCCTTTCAACAAGTTTCTCCAGTTACGCATTTCTCAATCTCGGAAAAGAAAACATCGACTCAAACGCGTTAACTGGCCTACTGAACGAAAAAATGTCAGACACTCAAAGTCAATCACCATTGACTGACGTATTGGCAAGCAACCTATCGATCAGCGCAGAGCAAGCCGCAACAGGCTCGGCAGCGCTGCTATCTTTGGCTCAGAATCAACTGCCCGCGAATCAAAGCGCTGAACTAACAGAATCTATACCAGGTCTATCGAGCTTGTCTTCGCTGGGCGGGATAACAGACCAAGTCCAATCAATAAGTGCAGTGAACGATATTTTTGCGAAAATAGGGCTAGAGTCATCAATGATCAGCCAGTTCACGCCAATCATACTCGAGTACTTATCGGGACAAGGAGCCAGCTCTGGGTTAATGGCGTCTCTAGAAGAGCTGTGGAAAGAATAATAAGAGTCAAATAATCAGCAGATACAAAAAAGCCGAGCTAATGCTCGGCTTTTTCGTTCGTACGAACCTGATTACTCAGCAGCTTCTTCAGCAGCTGGGCGATCTACAAGCTCAATGTAAGCCATTGGAGCTTTATCACCAGCACGGAAACCAGCTTTTAGGATACGAGTGTAACCGCCCTGACGAGCAGCAAAACGTGGACCTAGTTCGTTAAATAGTTTTGCAACTACTTCGTTGTCACGAGTACGTGCAAACGCTAGACGACGGTTAGCAACACTGTCAGTCTTAGCTAGTGTAATCAAAGGCTCAACTACGCGACGTAGCTCTTTTGCTTTTGGCAATGTAGTCTTGATAACTTCATGACGTACTAGAGAGCTAGCCATATTGCTGAACATCGCTTTGCGATGTGAGCTGTTGCGGTTGAGTTGACGACCACTCTTACGATGGCGCATGACCTAATCCTTCTAACTAGTATCGATTAATCTTCAGCGATAGACGCTGGTGGCCAGTTCTCTAGGCGCATACCCAGAGACAGACCACGTGATGCAAGTACGTCTTTAATCTCAGTAAGAGATTTTTTACCAAGGTTAGGCGTTTTAAGTAGCTCAACCTCAGTACGCTGTACAAGATCACCGATGTAGTGAATCGCTTCTGCTTTCAGACAGTTAGCAGAGCGAACTGTTAGTTCAAGATCGTCTACAGGACGCAGTAGGATCGGATCGAATTCTGGCTTCTCTTCCTTCTCCTCAGGTACACGTACATCGCGAAGATCTACGAACGCATCCAATTGCTCAGCTAGAATAGTAGCTGCGCGGCGGATTGCTTCCTCAGGGTCTAGAGTACCGTTCGTTTCCATGTCGATAACAAGCTTGTCTAGGTCTGTACGCTGCTCTACACGAGCCGCTTCTACAGAATAAGCAATTTTGTCTACTGGGCTGTACGTAGCGTCAACCAGTAGGCGACCAATTGGACGCTCATCTTCTTCAGTATGGATACGAGCGGAAGCTGGAACATAACCACGACCACGTTCAACTTTGATACGCATTGCGATCTCAGCATTGTCATCAGTAAGGTGACAAATAACGTGTTCAGGGTTAGCGATCTCTACATCACCATCATGGGTGATGTCACCTGCAACCACAGGGCCCGAGCCTGATTTGTTCAAAGTAATGAACACTTCATCTTTGCCTTCGGCAACACGTACAGCCAAACCTTTAAGGTTTAGTAGGATTTCAAGGATATCTTCTTGAACGCCTTCTTTTGTACTGTACTCATGAAGTACGCCCTCAATTTCTACTTCTGTTACAGCACAACCTGGCATAGAAGATAGAAGAATACGGCGAAGTGCATTACCAAGAGTATGGCCAAAACCACGCTCTAATGGCTCAAGAGTTACTTTTGCGTGAGTCGTGCTAACCTGTTCGATGTCAACAAGACGTGGCTTAAGAAATTCTGTTACAGAACCCTGCATTGTGTCCTCTCTTTAGTTTAAACCTTACTTAGAGTAAAGCTCGACGATCAATTGTTCGTTGATGTCAGCAGATAGATCTGAACGCTCAGGCAAACGCTTGAACATACCTTCCATCTTACCACCATCTACTTCAATCCAAGTTGGTTTTTCACGTTGTTCTGCAACTTCTAGAGCCGCTTTGATACGAGACTGCTGTTTAGCTTTCTCGCGAATTGAAACAACGTCGTTAGCCGCAACTTTGAAAGAAGGAACGTTTACAACTTTACCGTTAACTAGGATAGCTTTGTGGCTAACTAGCTGACGTGCTTCTGCGCGAGTTGCACCAAAGCCCATGCGGTAAACTACGTTATCAAGACGACCTTCAAGAAGCTGAAGTAGGTTTTCACCAGTGTTGCCTTTAAGGCGAGCTGCTTCTTTGTAGTAGTTACGGAATTGTTTTTCTAGAACGCCGTACATACGACGAACTTTTTGCTTCTCACGAAGCTGAACGCCATACTCAGATAGACGACCGCGACGAGCGCCGTGTACACCTGGTGCGTTATCAATTTTACACTTGGTATCGATCGCGCGAACACCAGACTTAAGAAATAAGTCAGTGCCTTCACGACGGCTAAGCTTTAGCTTAGGACCCAAATATCTTGCCATGATCTTTCTCCAGTAATCTAAAAAACGTTATACGCGACGTTTCTTAGGTGGACGACAACCGTTATGAGGGATTGGTGTAGCATCAACGATGTTTGTGATGCGGAAACCAGCAGCGTTCAGTGCACGAACAGTAGATTCGCGACCTGGACCTGGACCCTTAACCATAACTTCCAAGTTCTTTAGACCGTACTCTTTAGCCATTTCAGCACAACGCTCAGCAGCAACCTGTGCAGCGAACGGAGTAGACTTACGAGAACCTCGGAAACCTGAACCACCTGCAGTAGCCCACGCTAGAGCGTTACCTTGACGGTCAGTAATAGTTACGATTGTGTTGTTGAAAGACGCATGGATGTGCGCAACGCCATCTGCAACTTGCTTGCGTACGCGCTTACGAGCGCGAGTTGGTTGTTTAGCCATTGTACTCTACCTTCCCGATTATTTTTTGATCGGCTTACGCGGACCCTTACGGGTGCGAGCATTGGTTTTAGTACGCTGTCCACGTAGTGGTAGACTGCGACGATGACGAAGACCACGGTAACAGCCAAGGTCCATAAGACGCTTGATGTTCATTGATACTTCACGACGTAGATCACCTTCTACAGTGTACTTAGCTACACCATCACGCAGTTGATCGATCTGCTCTTCAGTTAGTTCACTGATCTTAACATTTTCAGCAATACCCACTTCAGCTAGGATAGCTTGAGAGCGAGTTTTACCAATACCGTAAATCGCTGTTAGAGCGATTACAGCATGCTTCTGATCAGGAATGTTAATGCCTGCTATACGGGCCATTATTCACTCCTAAGTGTTTCTATAAAAGAATTAGCCGCAGCAAAGCCCGTTATGGATACGCTGCGGAATACTACTTCTTTTGCACGCAAAAGGTAGGCCGAGGAATATACTCGACGCTACCTTATATTTCAAGTAAAAATTTCTGCTAATTAGCCTTGGCGCTGCTTGTGCTTTGGCTCACTGCAAATCACGCGAACAACACCGTTACGCTTGATAACTTTACAGTTACGGCAGATTTTTTTAACGGAAGCACGAACTTTCATTGCTAAACTCCGTAAATGAAACCTGAGTTATCGGCCGTAGCCTTTCAGGTTTGCCTTTTTCAACACAGAATCATACTGTTGAGACATCAGATGAGTCTGTACCTGTGCCATAAAGTCCATGATGACAACTACTACGATAAGTAGAGATGTACCGCCGAAGTAGAAACGTACGTTCCACGCGACCATCATAAACTCCGGAATCAGACAGATAAAGGTAATGTAAAGCGCACCAGCTAAGGTTAAACGCGTCATTACTTTATCAATATATTTCGCTGTCTGCTCACCTGGGCGGATGCCGGGTACGAATGCACCAGACTTCTTCAAGTTATCTGCTGTTTCACGCGGGTTGAATACCAACGCCGTGTAGAAGAAACAGAAGAAAATAATCGCTGCAGCATAAAGCATTACATACAGAGGTTGACCTGGGCTAAGAGCCAAAGACACGTCAGTTAACCAACCGAGCGCGCTGCTCTCACCATTCTGACCAAACCACTGCGCCAATGTTCCTGGGAACAAGATAATGCTTGACGCAAAGATTGCCGGAATAACACCTGCCATATTAATTTTAAGTGGCAAGTGAGTACTTTGTGCAGCAAATACTTTACGACCTTGTTGACGCTTCGCGTAGTTAACAACGATTCGACGTTGGCCACGCTCCATGAAAACAACGAAGTAAATTACTGCAAAAGCAAGTACAACAATCAACAGCAGAAGAAGTACATGCAATTCACCTTGACGCGCTTGCTCGATTGTTTGACCGATTGCTGAAGGCAATCCAGCAACAATACCTGCAAAAATCAGTAACGAAATACCGTTACCAATACCACGCTCTGTAATTTGTTCACCTAACCACATTAAAAACATGGTGCCGGTTACTAAACTTACGGTAGCAATTAGCGTAAACATGGTTTGGTTGATAACAACCAGATTGTCGACCATGTTTGGTAAGCCAGTTGCAATACCAATAGCCTGGAATGTTGCAAGTACAAGCGTGCCGTAGCGTGTATATTGGCTGATCTTACGACGGCCTGCTTCACCCTCTTTTTTGAGTTCAGCTAACGCTGGATGAACTACAGTTAGCAGTTGGACAACAATCGATGCCGAAATATACGGCATGATACCCAACGCTAATATAGATGCACGCTCAAGAGCACCACCGGAGAACATGTTAAACATTTCAACGATGGTACCTTTTTGCTGTTCGAACAAATCGGCAAGTACAGCTGCGTCAATACCAGGAATCGGCACAAAAGAGCCAGCTCGGAATACTAAAAGTGCACCAATTACGAATAACAAGCGCGACTTTAGTTCACTTAAGCCGCTCTGAGCACTACGAAAATCTTGTCCTGGTTTCTTAGCCATCTGTACCTCGTTCCTCGAGATTATTCCTCGATTTTACCGCCTGCAGCTTCGATTGCAGCTTTAGCGCCTTTAGTCACACGTAGACCTTTAACAGTCACTGCTTTGTTAATTTCACCAGATAGAACAACTTTTACAAATTCGATGTTCTTAGTGATAACGTTAGCAGCTTTAAGGCTGTTTAGGTCAACGACGTCACCAGTAACTTTCGCTAGCTCAGCTAGACGAACTTCAGCAGACACTAGGCTCTTACGAGAAGTGAAACCGAATTTTGGTAGACGTTGTTTCAGAGGCATTTGACCGCCTTCGAAACCTGGACGAACTGAACCGCCAGAACGTGACTTTTGACCTTTGTGGCCACGACCACCGGTTTTACCAAGGCCAGAACCGATACCACGACCTACGCGCTTCGCAGAAGGCTTAGAACCCGCAGCCGGTGATAGAGTATTCAAACGCATTCTGATTACTCCTCAACTTTAACCATGTAGAAAACCTTGTTGATCATGCCGCGTACACACGGAGTATCTTCAAGTTCTACAGTATGGTTGATTTTACGAAGGCCTAGCCCCTTTAAACACGCTTTGTGCTTAGGTAGACGACCGATTGAGCTTTTAGTTTGAGTAACTTTAATAGTTGCCATGGTGTTCTTACTCCGAAATAGATTCAACAGTTAGACCACGTTTAGCAGCAACCATTTCTGGCGACTTCATGCTACCTAGTGCATCGATCGTTGCACGAACGATGTTGATAGGGTTCGTAGAACCGTATGCTTTAGATAGTACGTTGTGTACACCTGCTACTTCTAGTACTGCACGCATCGCACCACCTGCGATTACACCCGTACCTTCAGCAGCTGGCTGCATGTAAACTTTAGAGCCCGAATGACGACCTTTCACCGGGTGGTGAAGAGTACCTTCGTTTAGAGCGATCGTAGTCATGTTACGACGCGCTTTTTCCATTGCTTTTTGGATCGCTGCAGGTACTTCACGTGCTTTGCCGTAACCGAAACCTACACGACCGTTACCGTCACCAACTACAGTTAGTGCAGTAAAGCTCATGATTCGACCACCTTTAACCGTTTTTGAAACACGGTTAACTGCGATTAGCTTTTCTTGCAAATCATTCGCTTGAACTTGTTGTTCTTTAGCCATCTTCCAACCCTACCTTAGAATTTCAGACCAGCTTCGCGAGCAGATTCTGCTAGCGCCGCCACTCGACCGTGGTATTGGAAACCAGAACGATCAAATGCAACTGAATCAACGCCTTTTTCAAGAGCGCGTTCTGCAACAGCTTTACCTACTGCTTTAGCTGCATCGATGTTACCAGTGTTCTTAATTTGCTCACGGATCGCTTTTTCTACAGTAGAAGCTGCTGCGATAACCTCAGAGCCGTTTGATGCGATAACCTGAGCGTACACGTGACGAGGAGTACGGTGTACTACTAGGCGAGTTGCACCCAGTTCTGCAATCTTACGACGTGCGCGTGTAGCACGACGGATGCGAGATGCTTTCTTATCCATAGTGTTACCTTACTTCTTCTTAGCTTCTTTAGTACGCACATTTTCATCTGCGTAACGAACACCTTTACCTTTATAAGGTTCAGGCTCACGGTAAGAACGAATGTCAGCCGCAACCTGACCAACAAGTTGTTTGTCACAACCAGTGATCACGATTTCAGTTTGGCTTGGACACTCAGCTTTAATACCCGCTGGCAATTCATGCTCAACTGGGTGAGAGAAGCCAAGAGTTAGGCCTACAGCGTTGCCTTTGATAGCAGCACGGTAACCAACACCCTTAAGAGTTAGCTTCTTAGTAAAGCCTTCAGTAACGCCAACAACCATGTTGTTAACTAGAGCGCGAGCAGTACCTGCTTGTGCCCATGCGTTAGCAACACCTTCGCGTGGACCGAAAGTAAGATTGTTTTCTTCCTGAGCAACAACTACCGCAGCGTTAAGAACGCGAGATAGTTCGCCTTTAGCACCTTTTACAGTGATTTCTTGGCCGTTTAGTTTCACCTCTACGCCAGCTGGAATAGCGACAGGTGCTTTAGCAACACGAGACATAGTCTACTCCTATTAAGCTACGTAGCAGATGATTTCACCACCAAGACCTGCTTTACGTGCAGCGCGGTCTGACATAAGACCCTTGGAAGTTGAAACGATAGCAACACCAAGACCACCCATTACAGAAGGAAGCTCATCTTTCTTCTTGTAAACACGTAGACCTGGACGAGAAACACGTTTAAGTTGCTCGATTACTGGTTTAGCTTGGAAGTACTTAAGTGTAACTTCTAGCTCAGGTTTAGCTTCGCCTTCTACAGCGAAATCAGTGATGTAACCTTCAGCTTTTAGTAGTGCAGCAATTGCAACTTTAAGCTTTGAAGAAGGCATTTTAACAGCAACTTTGTTTGCTGCCTGACCGTTACGAACGCGGGTCAGCATATCCGAAATCGGATCTTGCATGCTCATATGATTTACTCCAAATGATTAAGTGGCAATTACCAGCTAGCCTTACGAAGTCCAGGAATCTCGCCTTTCATGCAAGCTTCACGAACTTTGATACGGCTTAGACCGAACTTACGTAGGTAACCGTGTGGACGACCAGTTTGGTTACAACGGTTGCGCTGACGTGATGCACTTGAATCACGTGGAAGAGATTGCAATTTAAGAACTGCGTTCCAACGATCTTCTTCAGATGCGTTTACATCGCTGATGATAGCTTTAAGCGCAGCGCGCTTTTCAGCGAACTTAGCTACTAGCTTCGCACGTTTTGCTTCACGTGCTTTCATTGAATTTTTAGCCATAACAGTAACCCTTCACCTTACTTACGGAATGGGAAGTTAAAGGCAGCCAGCAGAGCACGGCCTTCCTCATCAGTACCAGCAGACGTCGTAATAGTGATGTCTAGACCGCGTACTCGATCAACTTTATCAAAGTCGATTTCCGGGAAGATGATTTGCTCGCGAACGCCCATGCTGTAGTTACCGCGTCCGTCAAAAGACTTAGCGCTAACACCACGGAAGTCACGTACACGTGGAAGAGCGATGTTAATTAAACGCTCAAGAAAATCCCACATACGTTCGCCACGCAAGGTTACTTTACAACCGATAGGGTAGCCTTCGCGGATTTTGAAACCTGCAACAGATTTACGCGCTTTAGTGATAAGTGGCTTTTGACCAGAGATCGTTGCCATATCAGCAGCTGCGTTTTCTAGCAGTTTCTTATCGTTGATTGCTTCACCAACACCCATGTTTAGGGTGATTTTCTCGATTCTAGGGACTTGCATGACGCTTGTGTAGCTGAACTCTTTGGTCAGTTCAGCGACTACAGACGACTTGTAGTAATCATGCAGTTTCGCCATAGTAGAACTCCAAATTACTTCTATTAGTTAGAAACGATTTCGTTGTTAGATTTAAAGAAACGTACTTTCTTACCATCTTCAAAACGGAAACCGATACGGTCAGCTTTACCAGTAGCTGAGTTAAAGATTGCAACGTTAGAAGCATCAATAGCTGCTTCTTGCTCAACGATGCCACCTTGTTGACCTAGAGCCGGAACCGGCTTTTGGTGCTTCTTAACAAGGTTGATACCTTCAACAATAACTTTACCAGTTGCTAGAACCTTAGTTACTTTACCTTTCTTGCCTTTGTCTTTACCAGCAAGAACGATTACTTCGTCGTTACGACGGATTTTAGCTGCCATTTCTACGTGCTCCTTACAGAACTTCTGGAGCCAGTGAAACGATCTTCATGAACTTATCGCCACGAAGTTCACGCGTCACAGGGCCAAAGATACGTGTACCGATTGGTTGCTCGGTGTTGTCGTTCAACAATACGCAAGCATTACGGTCGAAGCGAATGACAGAACCGTCTGGACGACGTACGCCTTTACGGGTGCGCACTACTACCGCCTTCAGAACGTCACCTTTCTTAACTTTACCGCGAGGAATTGCTTCCTTAACAGTAACTTTGATGACGTCACCGATATGTGCATAACGGCGGTGTGAGCCACCCAGGACCTTAATACACATTACCTTGCGCGCGCCAGAGTTATCAGCTGCGTCAAGTGTACTTTGCATTTGGATCATTGTTAGTGCTCCGCTAAATATTAATAACTAGACCCATCACGGGTCGGGCTGCCTCTTTAAAAGGGACGCGAATTGTACCACCCTTTTCTGTGATTGGGTAGTCAAAAAATAAACGGCCCCAAAATAATTTTGGAGCCGTTTTTTTGTTTATAGAATAGTGAAGATTAGATCTTCGCCTTTTCTACAACTTTAACCAAAGTCCAAGACTTAGTCTTAGACAGTGGACGACATTCACGAATTTCAACAGTATCGCCTAGGCCACACTCGTTGTTCTCGTCATGTGCGTGAACTTTAGTCGTGCGCTTTACGAACTTGCCGTAAATTGGGTGTTTAACCATGCGCTCGATAGCAACAGTGATAGACTTGTCAGCCTTGTTGCTAACTACACGACCAAATGAAGTACGAATTTTGTCGCTCATTATGCGCCTGCCTTCTCAGTCAATACGGTTTTCACACGTGCGATATCACGACGTACAGCTTTCAGAGTATGAGTTTGCTGTAGCTGACCAGTTGCAGCTTGCATGCGCAAGTTGAACTGTTCGCGTAGCAAATTCAATAGCTCAGCGTTAAGCTCTTCAACGCTTTTTTCGCGTAGATCTTGTGCTTTCATCACATCACCTGCTTAGTTACAAACGTAGTTTTGAATGGCAGTTTACGCGCCGCTAGACGGAACGCTTCACGAGCCAATTCTTCAGGTACACCACCCATTTCGTACATAACCTTACCAGGTTGGATTTGGGCTACCCAGTACTCAACGTTACCTTTACCCTTACCTTGACGAACTTCAAGTGGTTTTTCTGTGATAGGTTTGTCTGGGAACACACGGATCCAGATTTTACCTTGACGCTTAACGTGACGTGTCATTGCACGACGTGCCGCTTCGATTTGACGAGCAGTTAGACGGCCACGGCCAGTTGCTTTAAGACCGAATTCGCCGAAGCTTACATCAGTACCTTTAGCTAGACCACGGTTACGACCAGTCTGAACCTTACGGAACTTAGTACGTTTAGGTTGTAGCATCTGTCGACTCCTTACTTACGGCCTTTGCGCTGCTTCTTAGGCTTGTCGCCTTTAGGCTCTACAGCGTTAGCTGCTGGCATACCGCCTAGGATCTCACCTTTGAAGATCCAAACTTTAATGCCGATTACACCGTATTGAGTGTGAGCCGAAGAAGTTGCGTAATCAATGTCAGCACGTAGAGTGTGTAGAGGTACACGACCTTCACGGTACCACTCTGAACGTGCGATTTCAGCGCCGCCTAGACGACCACTTACTTCTACTTTGATACCTTTAGCACCTAGACGCATAGCGTTTTGTACCGCGCGCTTCATAGCACGACGGAACATCACACGACGCTCTAGCTGAGACGCGATGCTGTCACCAACAAGTTGCGCATCTAGTTCAGGCTTACGTACTTCAGCGATGTTAATTTGCGCTGGTACACCTGCAATTTTAGCTACTGCTGCGCGTAGCTTCTCAACGTCTTCACCTTTCTTACCGATAACAACACCTGGACGAGCAGTGTGAATAGTCACACGGATGCTCTTAGCAGGACGCTCGATAACGATGCGTGATAGAGACGCTTTTTTCAGTTCACTTGTAAGGAACTGACGTACCTTGAAGTCGCCGTCTAGGTTGTCAGCGAAATCTTTGGTGTTAGCAAACCATGTAGCATTCCAAGGCTTAACGATGCCAAGACGAATACCATTTGGATGTACTTTCTGACCCATTGCTTACTCTCCTAGTCTCTTAGCGATCTGCTACAACAACAGTGATGTGGCTTGAACGCTTCAAGATACGATCCGCACGACCTTTAGCACGAGGCATAATACGCTTCATGATAGGGCCTTCATCTACGAAGATCTTTGCGACACTTAGATCGTCAATATCTGCACCTTCGTTGTGCTCCGCGTTCGCGATAGCTGACTCAAGAACTTTCTTAACTAGGTCAGCAGCTTTTTTGTTGCTGAAAGTTAGGATTTCTAGAGCTTGGTCAACTGATTTACCACGGATTTGATCCGCAACTAAGCGAGCTTTCTGAGGCGAAATGCGAGCAAAGTTATGTTTAGCTAGTGCTTCCATCATCTACTCCTTAACGCTTCTTAGCTTTCTTATCCACGACGTGGCCGCGGTAAGTACGAGTTGGTGCAAATTCACCCAGTTTGTGACCGATCATTTCTTCGGTAACGAAAACTGGTACGTGCTGACGACCATTATGGACAGCGATGGTCAAACCGATCATCGTAGGGATGATCATTGAACGACGGGACCAAGTCTTAATAGGCTTTTTGTCTCCGCTTTCCACCGCTTTCTCTACCTTCTTCAGCAAGTGTAGGTCAATAAATGGACCTTTCTTGAGAGAACGTGGCATGGCGATTCCTCTTTATATAGATTACTTGTTACGACGACGTACGATGTACTTGTCGGTGCGTTTGTTCTTACGAGTCTTGAAGCCTTTAGTTGGCTGACCCCATGGTGAAACTGGGTGACGACCACCAGAAGTACGGCCTTCACCACCACCGTGTGGGTGGTCTACTGGGTTCATCACAACACCACGAACGGTTGGACGAACACCACGCCAGCGGCTAGCACCAGCTTTACCAAGTTCACGTAGCATGTGCTCAGAGTTACCAACTTCACCGATTGTTGCACGGCCTTCAGAAAGTACTTTGCGCATTTCGCCAGAACGTAGACGGATAGTTACGTATGCACCGTCGCGAGCAACGATTTGAGCATATGCACCAGCCGAACGAGCTAGCTGACCACCTTTACCAGGCTTAAGTTCAACGTTGTGTACAGTTGAACCTACTGGGATGTTACGCATTGGAAGTGCGTTACCAGCTTTAATTGGTGCATCTGCACCAGACTGGATAGCATCACCAGCTTGAACACCTTTAGGTGCTAGGATGTAACGACGCTCACCGTCTGCGTACAGAACTAGAGCGATGTTAGCGCTACGGTTTGGATCGTATTCTAGACGCTCAACTTTCGCTGGGATACCGTCTTTAGTACGTTTGAAGTCAATGACACGGTAGTGGTGCTTGTGACCACCGCCGATGTGACGTACTGTAATACGACCGTTGTTGTTACGACCACCGTTCTTAGAGTTTTTCTCTAGAAGAGGTGCGTATGGCTTGCCCTTGTGTAGGTCAGCGTTAACAACTTTAACAACGTGACGACGACCAGGGGAAGTCGGCTTACATTTAACAATAGCCATTTCTCAACTACTCCTGTTATTCCGCGCCGCCAACGAAGTCAAGATCTTGACCTTCTTTCAAAGTAACGTACGCTTTCTTAACGTCGCTGCGGCGACCTTGGCGTAGACCTTGACGTTTGGTCTTACCCTTATTGATAAGAGTATTTACAGACTTAACTTCAACTTCAAATAGCTTTTCTACAGCTGCTTTGATCTCTTTTTTAGTAGCATCTTTAGCTACTTTGAAAACGATAGTGTTCGCTTTCTCAGCTGCCATAGTTGCTTTTTCAGAGATGTGCGGTGCACGTAGAACTTTTAGGATACGCTCTTCAGTGATCATGCTAGCATCTCCTCTACTTGCTTAACTGCTTCAGCAGTAATTACAACCTTGTCAAACGCAATTAGCGATACTGGGTCGATACCAGCAACGTCACGTGCGTCAACTTTGTATAGGTTACGAGCAGCTAGGAATAGATTCTCATCTACTTCGCTAGTCACGATAAGCGCGTCAGTTAGCTCAAGCTCTTTAAGCTTAGCTACAAGCTCTTTAGTTTTAGGTGCTTCTACTGAGAAGTTATCAACAACGATTAGACGCTCTTGACGAACAAGCTCAGAAAGAATGCTCTTCATAGCACCACGGTACATTTTTTTGTTTACTTTTTGGCTGTGATCTTGTGGTTTCGCAGCAAAAGTAACACCACCTGTACGCCAAATTGGGCTACGGATTGTACCAGCACGTGCACGGCCAGTACCTTTTTGACGCCATGGCTTAGCGCCACCGCCTGCAACTTCTGAACGTGTTTTTTGAGCACGAGTACCTTGACGAGCACCTGCTGCATACGCAACAACTACTTGGTGTACAAGAGCTTCGTTAAACTCACGTCCGAAAGTAGTTTCGGAAACAGTTAGTGCATCAGCACCTTTAACCATTAGTTCCATTACTTACTCCTGAGACGTTATGCTTTAACAGCTGGTTTAACGATCACGTTACCGCCTGTTGCGCCAGGGACTGCACCTTTAATAAGAAGCAGGTTGCGCTCAGCGTCAACACGTACGATCTCTAGGTTTTGAGTCGTTACACGCTCAGCACCCATGTGACCTGCCATTTTCTTGCCTTTAAATACGCGACCTGGAGTCTGACATTGACCGATAGAACCAGGAGCACGGTGAGACAATGAGTTACCGTGAGTCATATCTTGAGTAGAGAAGTTCCAACGCTTAACAGCGCCTTGGAAGCCTTTACCTTTAGATGTACCAGTAACGTCTACTTTCTTAGTTTCGTTGAACAGTTCAACAGTTAGTTCAGCACCAACTTCAAACTCTTCACCGTTTTCCAAACGGAATTCCCAAAGACCGCGACCAGCTTCAACACCTGCTTTCGCAAAGTGGCCAGCTTCTGGCTTAGAAACACGGTTAGCTTTCTTAGCACCAGTAGTTACCTGGATTGCTGCGTAGCCGTCAGTTTCAAGTGTACGCACTTGAGAAACACGGTTAGCTTCAACCTCAACAACTGTTACTGGGATAGAAACGCCTTCTTCAGTAAATACGCGGGTCATGCCCACTTTACGACCGATTAGACCAATCATTCTTCTAATCTCCCTTAACCTAGGCTAATTTGTACGTCAACGCCCGCAGCAAGGTCTAGACGCATCAGAGCATCAACAGTTTTGTCTGTTGGCTCAACGATGTCGATTAGACGTTTGTGAGTACGGATTTCGTACTGATCACGAGCATCTTTGTTAACGTGTGGAGAGATAAGAACTGTGAAACGCTCTTTACGAGTAGGTAGTGGGATTGGACCACGAACCTGTGCGCCAGTGCGCTTAGCTGTTTCAACGATTTCCGCTGTTGAAGCATCGATCAGTTTGTAATCGAAAGCTTTTAGGCGGATACGGATACGTTGGTTCTGCATGAGACAGAGCTCCAAAATTAAATATTACACAAACAATATCGCCACTCAAACTCGCAAAAGCGAGAGAATGTCGATTGATTTATGTGAAACCGTAGCATCCAAGATTAGGACGCATTGTCAGTTAATTTTCGATTAACTACCCCTACATGCCAAAGTCACCTCTGGGGATAGTTTTTCCGAAGAAAAGATAGCTAATTGTATTAACCGCGAACATAAGCTGAGTTTACATTACCTTGCAAATCAATCTGATTTGCTCGCTCCTCATTGCTCATTGGTTCACAACTGGCTTAACCAGTGCGACGCATTATACAGATCACAATTTTATGTGCAAGGGTTGTTTGAAAAATAAACTAGAACAGATATGAAGGTGGATTTCAGAAGCAAAAACGCAGACGGTGCTAGCCGTCTGCGTTTTGTTATTAGGAAGGTAGTCTATGGGTAAAGTCAAACGAGTCGTTGACGCACCGCTTCAAATAAACACACTCCAGAAGCAACAGAAACGTTCAAGCTCGACACACTGCCTGCCATTGGGATTTTAATCAGGTCATCACAGGTTTCACGTGTCAGGCGACGCATGCCATCACCTTCCGCTCCCATGACGATAGCAAGAGGCCCAGTTAACTTAGCTTGGTAGATGTCATGTGTCGCTTCCCCGGCCGTGCCGACAAACCAGATCCCCTGTTCTTGCAACGCACGCATAGTCCGCGCAAGGTTGGTTACGCGAACCAAAGGCACCGTTTCTGCTGCGCCACAAGCAACTTTGCTGACTGTCGCGTTAATGTTTGCTGATTTATCTTTAGGGACGATCACCGCAGCTACACCAGCCGCATCGGCATTTCGTAAACACGCGCCGAGGTTATGCGGATCGGTGACCCCATCCAATACCAGCAATAATGGTGCAGAGTGTTGGGCAAGGATGTCATCGAGATCATTTTCATTTAGCTGCTTGGCCGGCTTCACCTTGGCCATAATGCCCTGGTGGTTAGCGCCACGAGCTTTATCATCAAGAGTCTTACGTGTCATTTGTTGAATCGACACGCCACACATCTGGAGCTCATTTAGGATTGGCATTAAACGGTCATCTTGACGACCTTTTAATACAAAAGCTTCAACAAAGCGCTCTGGCTCTTTTGCCAATACCGCTTTTACTGCGTGAATCCCGTAAATAAATTCGTTACTCATTACTTTATCCGATTACTGTTTCTTGCTACGTGCTTTCTTAGCTTTATTACGTGGCTTTTTCTTACGTGCTTTATCTGACTGCTTCGCGGCTTTTTTACCTTCTTCGGGCCCTGCGTCTGGGCGTTTGGTTGGTTCAACCAAAGGTTTGGCCTTATCAACTGAACGTCGACCAGTCGCAGCCGCATTCTTTTTCGCTTTGGCTTTTTTCTGCGCCTCAGCAGCACGCTTCTTAGCGGTTTTTCCTTTGCCGCGTAGCTTACGATTTGTTTCGATCAATTCAAAGTCTATTTGTCGATCATCGAGGTTGACGGAAAGTACTTTGACTTTAACGGCATCACCAAGCCGATAAATAGCGCCAAAGCTTTCACCAATAAGTCTTTGGCCAATAGGGTCAAATTGATAATAGTCATTAGCAAGCGTCGAAATATGCACCAACCCGTCAATATGCAACTCTGTCAGACGCACGAAGAAACCAAAACCGGTGACATTGGCTATTACACCATCCAGCTCTTCTCCGACATGATCTTGCATATATTCACACTTAAGCCAGTCAGACACTTCACGCGTTGCATCATCAGCACGACGCTCTGTCATCGAACACTGCTCACCATAGAAGTCCATATCATCAAAGGAGTAATGGAAGCCACCTGTAGGTGTCCAACGATCTTTCAGCGTGCCATTCTCTTTTGCAATCAGGTATTTGATTGCCCGATGAAGCAAGAGGTCCGGATAGCGGCGAATAGGGGAAGTAAAGTGCGCGTAGCGTTTTAATGCCAAACCAAAGTGACCACAGTTATCGGCGTTGTACACCGCCTGCTTCATTGAGCGAAGCAACATGGTTTGAATCAACTCTTTATCCGCACGTTCACCAATCTGCTTGACCAAATCTGCATAGTCGGTCGGTGAAGGCTCTAAACCACCATTGAGATGTAAACCTAATTCGCCTAAGAAGTCACGGAAACCTTGCAATCTCAGCTCACCCGGAGATTCGTGAATGCGATACAGTGCTGGCTCTTTTGCCTTTTCAACCAAGGAAGCAGAAGCAATATTGGCAAGAATCATACATTCTTCGATAATCTTATGCGCATCGTTACGGATTACCGGTTCGATACTGTCAATCTTACGCTCAGCATTAAAGATGAACTTAGTCTCGACCGTTTCAAACTCGATAGCGCCACGATTATCTCGAGCGTGCTTAAGCACTTTGTACATCTTATGCAGCTCTTCCAAGTGCGGAACTAATGGCTCATATCTTTGACGCAGCTCTTCATCTCCTTCAAGGATATCGTTCACCTTGTTGTAAGTCAGACGAGCATGCGAGTTCATCACTGCTTCGTAGTGCTTATAGCCAGATAACTTACCCGTCTCAGAGATGGTCATCTCACACACCATACATAGGCGATCAACTTGCGGGTTAAGAGAACATAAGCCGTTAGACAATACTTCCGGAAGCATAGGCACCACTTGCGATGGGAAGTAAACCGAGTTACCGCGGTTAATCGCTTCTTTATCTAGAGCGCTATCAGGGCGGACATAATAACTCACATCGGCAATCGCCACCCATAGGCGCCAACCGCCACTTTTCTTTTTCTGACAGAAAACTGCATCATCGAAATCACGCGCGTCTTCACCATCGATAGTCACTAGCGGTAGCTCACGAAGATCAACACGGCCTTGTTTCGCCTCTTCTGGAACCTCTTCACCCAGCGCCTCAATTTGCTTGTCGACAGCTTCAGGCCACTCATGGGGAATTTGGTGAGTGCGGATTGCGATTTGTGTTTCCATACCCGGTGCCATATTTTCACCTAGCACCTCAATGACTTTCCCCATCATGCCGCGAGAGCGAGAGCCACGATCAGTGATTTCAATCACCACAACGTTCCCCATACGAGCCCCGGCACGCTGATCATTTGGAATCAGAATATCTTGGCTGATACGTGAATCATCAGGGACAACGTATGAGTAGCCATACTCAAGGAAGAAACGACCCACAATCTGCGTTGCTCGCTCTTCTAAAACGCGAACAAGTCGCCCTTCCTTTCGCCCTCGCTTAGAGTTGTCCGTTGGTTGCACCAGTACATAGTCACCATGAATGATGTTCTTCATCTGATGATGTGGCAGCACTATGTCATTATCTTTACCAACACTGCCTTCTGGACGAACCCAACCGTGGCCGTCCTTGTGGCCAATCACGTAGCCTTTGACCATTTCGAGCTTTTCCGGCAAGGCGTAGCATTGACGACGCGTAAACACCAATTGACCATCACGCTCCATCGCTCTCAGTCTACGACGTAAACCTTCATACTGCTCTTCGCCCTCTAAATGTAGGGCTTCAAACAAGTCATTGCGATTCAAGGGAACACCCGCCTGTGCGAGAAACTCAAGAATGAACTCCCGGCTTGGAACAGGGTTTTCATAATTTTCTGATTCACGAGCTGCAAATGGATCGTTTGGTGTGCTTTCTGACATAGGCGCGCCTAATTAAACAAGGAAGGTAATTAAAGCTAGTATATCCGACTCACTTACTAAGCTACAGGAGAGATAGATTAAAAAGCCAAATTCTATTGTGTTTTCATCTGTTAACATCTTTGATCACGATCTTTTACAACAAAATTCAAAGATCACACTTTGATGAAAATGACAAAGCAAACGATTGCAAAAGTGAAATTTCACTCTATTATCCAGTCAAATTTTACTGTTTATATTTTATTTAGGTTTCGTTATGAGTATTAAGCGTACTTTACTTTCCGCTGCAGTCGCAGGGTTATGTTCCTTATCCGTTTCTGCCGCCGAGAAAGTCGATCTGATGATCACAGATGCGATGGTATTAACCATGAATCATGACAAGCAGGTGTATGAAAAAGGCACTGTTGTGATCAAAGATAATAAGATTTTGGCCGTTGGTGACCAATCGCTTGAATCACAATACCAAGCTAAGAAAACACTCGATGTTGATGGTGATATCGTGATGCCAGGCCTGATTAACACGCACACTCACGTATCAATGACTGTCTTTCGTTCGCTAGCGGACGATGTTCCTGACCGACTACACCGTTATATCTTCCCGCTTGAAGCTAAGCTCGTCTCCCGTGATATGGTACGCATTGGTGCCAACCTAGGTAACGTTGAAATGGTCAAAGGCGGCGTGACGACTTATGCCGACATGTACTACTTTGAAGACGAAGTGGCTAAAACTGTCGATAAAATCGGCATGCGAGCCATTCTTGGCGAAACAGTGATTAAATTCCCAGTTGCTGATGCAGCCAATGCAGAAGAAGGTATTCAGTACGCGCTCAACTTTATTGAAGAGTACAAAGACCACCCTCGCATTACACCCGCATTCGCCCCGCATGCACCTTACACCAATACAACAGAAACTCTGCAGAAAATTGCCAAACTATCACTGGAGAAGGATGTTCCAGTCATGATTCACCTTGCAGAATCGCATCGTGAAGAAGAAAAAATCGCTGAGCGTGCTGAAGGAATGTCTCCCGTTGAGTACATGGATAGCATTGGCGCACTCAACAAAAACTTAGTTGGCGCACATATGATTCTCGTCGATGACAAAGACATTGAATTGGTCAAGCAATCGGATATGGGCGTTGCCCATAACATGAGTGCCAACATTAAGTCAGCGAAAGGCGTATCACCAGCGCTTAAGATGTACGATCAAGGCGTTCGTATTGGTTTAGGCACTGATGGCCCAATGTCTGGCAACACGCTAAGCACCATTGATGAATTCAATCAGGTCGCTAAAGTGCATAAGCTGGTTAACAAAGACCGTGCAGCTATGCCACCAATTAAAGTGATCGATATGGCGACCATGGGCGCAGCAAAAGCACTGCATATGGAAGACAAAATCGGCTCACTAGAGGAAGGAAAGCTAGCGGATATCATCGTGGTCGATACCAAAGCACCAAACATGGTGCCCGTATACAATCCATACTCTGCATTGGTTTATTCTGCAAATTCTGGCAACGTCCGCCATTCCATTGTTGACGGAAAAATCCTGATGGAAGATCGCAAGATGCTAACCGTAAATGAAGCAGCGATTCGTAAAGAAGCGCTTGAGTTTACAGAAGTCGTACGAGAGACCGTGATTGAATCAGGGGAAGTCGTACAATAATCCCCCTGTCTTAAAGCAGCAATGCCCAGCAAGTGCTGGGCATTTTCTTTTCATTCACGCTCTGAGTGCAGTCAGGTCGATGAGTTACCAGAAGGTATCGCGTTTTTTGGCTCTGGCAATAATATTTTGTGGCATTCTCCGCTCTAAGCCTTGGCGCAGAATCGAAATACGTTTGTGCGTGCGCTGATCAGCTGTCACTGAGTTGTATAGCCAGCGATAGGCATCTTCGTAATCCAGCGGACTGCCATAGTCACGCAGTAACAGCTCCGCTAAGTGAATACGTGCCTTAAGGTTACCCATTGCAGCCGCTTCACGCAAATAGGGGATCGCACGCTCTTTGTCCTGCTGAACTAAGGTACCGCGCGAATAATAACGCCCGAGCTGTTCCAGTGCTGCTGGCAATCCCTGATGCGCCGCATTCTCCATATAGTACAAGCCCAGTTCGACATCCTGCTCGACACAGACACCCCACGCTAACATATCCCCATACAAAAATTCGTACGATGGCAGGCTGATCCTCGTTGCACGAGCAACAATGTCTTCAACCAATTGGCAACTGTCTGCTTTGACCTGTTCTAAATGTTTATTTTCGTTGATCAGTTTTATCAGTTCAGCTTCGGTATAGATGGGAATCGGCTCACCAATCTCAGTAAGTTCATTGGCATTAGCCATGGAGGCCCCAAACAAAAATACCATCGAAGCAGCTAACTTTCTTAGCTTCATTGTCTGCACTCTTTGACTTCGATAATGTCTCCACCTGTCTACTCACCACGACAGGCAATACAAGCTGGGTTCTTAGCAACCTGTATATTGAGGATTAACCGTACAAACGGCAATCTTGATACCTGTATCGGCAATGACTGCTAACTCTTTAATCAAAATTGCCGAAGACTGGCAAAAACTTGCCACTGTCAGTATAGATAATGCATAAATATTGAGCATAAAAAAACCAGCGTTTCCACGCTGGTTTTTAAATCACAGAAAGCGACCAGAATTAAGCTTTGTAAGGGTGAACCTTGATGATTGTCTCGTTACGGTCTGGACCTGTAGAGATAATGTCTACCGGAACACCCGTAAGTTCTTCAATACGCTTGATGTAATCCAGAGCTGCTTGTGGAAGCGCCTCTAAAGATTTAGCACCAAAGGTTGTCTCAGACCAACCAGGCATAGTTTCGTAGATTGGCGTTGCTTCTTCGAATGACTCTGCAGCCATTGGAGAAACTTCTAGGATAGAGCCATCTTTCATCTTGTAACCAGTACAGATCTTGATCTCTTTCAGACCATCAAGAACGTCTAGCTTAGTTAGACACATACCTGTTAGCGAGTTGATTTGGATTGCGCGGCGCATTGCCACTGCATCGAACCAACCTGTACGACGTAGACGACCCGTTGTTGCGCCAAACTCATGACCGACGTCACCTAGGTGCTTACCTACTGGGTCTTGCTTGTCTTGACCATCGTAAAGCTCAGTTGGGAATGGACCTGAACCAACACGAGTACAGTAAGCCTTAGTAATACCAAGGATGTAGCCGATGTGACGAGGACCGAAACCAGAACCCGCAGCAACACCACCAGCCGTCGTGTTAGAAGACGTTACGTATGGGTAAGTACCGTGGTCGATATCAAGTAGCGTACCTTGAGCGCCTTCGAACATAATCTTGTCGCCGCGCTTACGTGCTGCGTCTAGTTCGTCAGTGACGTCGATAACCATTGAAGTAAGAAGATCTGCGTAGCTCATGCATTGCTCAAGGACTTCTTCGTAGCTCACTGTTTCCGCTTTGTAGAAGTGCTCTAGCTGGAAGTTATGGAAAGCCATCACTTCTTTTAGCTTCTCGGCAAACATCTCTTTATCGAACAGGTCACCAACGCGTAGACCACGACGAGCGACTTTGTCTTCGTAAGCAGGACCAATACCGCGACCTGTTGTACCAATAGCTTTCGCGCCACGAGCGATTTCACGCGCGTTGTCGATAGCGATGTGGTAAGGAAGAATTAGAGGACAAGCTTCAGACACGAAAAGACGCTCGCGTACTGGAATACCGCGCTCTTCAAGAGGCTTCATTTCTTTAAGGAGAGCTTCTGGCGAAAGTACTACGCCATTACCGATAACACATTTTACGTTATCGCGAAGAATACCTGATGGAATTAAGTGAAGAACGGTTTTTTCACCGTCAATGACTAGAGTGTGACCTGCGTTGTGACCGCCTTGGTAGCGAACCACGTATTTTGCATCTTCAGTTAAAAGGTCTACGATTTTACCTTTACCTTCGTCACCCCATTGGGTGCCCAGAACGACTACGTTATTTCCCATCTTTCCAAGTCTGATTGCTAGTTAAAAATGGATTCTAGCACTGAATCACACTTCTTGCAGTCATTTTTTAATCATAGAAGTGTAATGAAGCACTAACCCTTTGTTAGTGCTACTATTAGGGGTCGTTTTGACTCTACTCATCCGCATAAATCTTCACTAGCAGGCTGCCATCCGCATCCATGCTCGCTCGGTACATGCCGCTGCTGTTCATCGCAAAGTGAACACGTCCATCACCGTCGATAGCAATCAGCCCCCCTTCGCCACCCATGTCCTTCAACTCGCCTTGAATTACAGTCTCGCAGGCCGTATGCACATCTTCCTTGAGATAACGCATTCGCGCTGCCACATCACTCGCGACAGTCTTGCGAATAAAGTATTCCCCCATTCCGGTAGTCGATACCGCCACATTACCATTTTCGGCAAACGTACCCGCACCAATGATGGAAGAATCCCCCACTCGGCCGTACTTTTTGTTAGTCACACCACCAGTACTGGTGGCTGCCGCTAAATTGCCTTGCTTGTCTAGAGCTACTGCGCCGACTGTGCCGTATTTCTTATCATCCGGATATTTCGACTCGGATAAGGCAAATAAGCCTTTCTCTTTCATCGACTGCAACTGGTCATAGCGTCGGTCAGTGAAGAAGTAATCTTGCTCGGTGTATTGATGCCCCTGCTCAAAGGCAAACTCTTCGGCCCCATCTCCGATCAACAGTACATGGTTACTGTCTGTCATCACATCACGAGCCAGTTCAATCGGGTTACGAATGTGGCGCACGCCAGCCACTGCGCCTGCATTTGCTTCTTTACCGTGCATGACAGAGGCATCCATCTCAACAATTTCCTTGTGCGTTAACACTGAGCCTCGACCAGCATTAAAGTTGACCGAATCCTCCAGCACCTTCACTGCGGCAACGACGGCATCCATAGCATCACCGCCACGAGCAAGAATCTCATGACCAGAACGAACGGACTTTTCTAAATCGTTGAGAATCTCCGCTTTTAGATCGTCACTCATCTGTTCACGTAAAATTGTCCCCGCACCGCCATGAATCGCGATTGAAAATGGTTTACTCACGTCCTACTCCTTTGAGTGTGCTTTGCTCTCATCACACCTTAGATAAACAAAAAGCGCAAGCTAATCACTTAGCTTGCGCTTTAAAATCGACACCTGAGCACAGTACTCAGGTGGTCTTTTCTCTGTTAGTGAGAACCGCAGCTACCGCCACCACAGCAGCCGTCTTTCTTCTCTTCAGCGTGGTCATGGTCGCCGCCACAACAACCGCCTTCGTGATCGTGTGCACCAGCTTGGTGAACATGGCCGTGCTCAACTTCTTCTGCTGTTGCTTCACGTACCGCTACAACTTCAACGTCAAAAGTTAGAGTCTGACCAGCAAGCATATGGTTGCCGTCCACCACAACTTCGTCACCATCAACCTCAGTCACTTCAACTGGGATTGGACCTTGGTCAGTATCCGCTAGGAAACGCATACCCACTTCAATCTGGTCAACACCTTGGAAAACATTTGCCGGCACACGTTGAACCAGTGCGTCGTTGTGCTCACCGTAAGCTTCTTCTGGAGAAACAGTTACAGAGAAGTTAGCGCCCGCTTCTTTACCTTCTAGTGCCGTTTCAAGACCTGTGATCAGGTTGTTGTTGCCGTGTAAGTAGTCAAGTGGTGCTTCTGCTGTTGACTGATCAACCACTGCGCCATCTTCCAGTTTCACCTGGTAAGCAAGGCTTACTACTACGTTCTTTTCAATTTTCATAATGACTCCAAGGAGATAAAGAAACGGAGCAAGTAGCTTGCTCCGAATAACTATTTTCTATGTAGGGTATTATGGGGATCAAACACAGAAACTCAATCAATCCGGCTTAAAAATACCAATCATCTCTTGCTGTGAGTGTTCAGTTTTCTCTACGGATTGCGGTTTGCGCTGATCCTGATAATGACATTCCACACACTCTACCAGCTCAATATTATTTTCTATCCACCAGCGCAGCGTATCTTGCTGGGAACATTTAGGGCAGCTCGCTCCCGCGATAAATCTTTTTTTCATTTTTCATTCCACAACGTAAACCTTCCAAAACAGAATATGCATCCTGATCTGGGAAGATTAGGTTTAATCCCAGAAGTTCTTTGATTGCTGATCTTTTTCCATCTCGCGACCAAAGATTTCTTCCAGTTCTTTTCGGGCTTCTTTGGCTCTCATGGCCAATTGCTTGTCTTCGTGATGCTGAGGTAAGAGCTCTTTCAGCATCGCATTATCTAATTTTCTAAAGTGCGCTTCGGCTCGCTTGGCTTGATACGGGTGCATACCGAGCTCAGTTAACGCTTGACGGCCTAGGTCCAACGCTCCAAGGAAAGTTTCCCTTGAGTAGTTATCTACCCCGTGGCTCAGAAGCTGATAGGCTTCAACCCGACTTCGTGCCCGCGCCAGTAATTTAAGATGCGGGAAATGGTACTGACACAAATCGACGATCTTCATGATCTCATCCGGCGAGTCGGTACAAATCACCATAGCTTCCGCTTTATCTGCTCCAGCGGCACGCAGCAAGTCTAGCTGAGTCGCATCACCATAAAAAACCTTATAGCCGTATTTCCTTAATAGCTGGATCTGGCTGGCATCACTTTCAAGGACAGTGACTCGAATTTTATTGGCGTACATTAAACGCCCAACAATCTGACCAAAACGACCAAATCCTGCAATAATGACTCTTGGCTCACGGTTAACAACGTCAGTATGGAGCACGCCTGATTCATCAAAGTTCAAACCACGAGCATACCACTTACTTTGTGCCATCAATAACAGCGGAGTGGTGACCATCGACAAACTCACCACCACGAGTAGGAAGGCAGTTTGATTCTGCGCCAGCAAACCTTCTGCACTCGCTGCCGTGAAGATAACAAAGGCAAATTCACCACCCTGACTAAGAATCGCTGCCATTTTACTTCGGGCTTTGGGCTTACTCCCTGCCAAGCGGGCAAGGAAGTAAAGAATGACCGCCTTGACGGCCACTAAGCCAAACACCGCCATCAGTACATTCCATGGCTCCAGTGCCAGCAAGCCTAAATTCACCGCCATCCCGACCGCAATAAAGAATAAACCTAGGAGTAGCCCTTTGAACGGCTCGATGGCGATTTCCAGCTCATGGCGATACTCACTCTCTGCCAATAACACACCCGCGAGAAAAGTACCCAGTGCCATAGACAGGCCGAGTTGCTGCATTAACAACGCAATCCCAATGACCAATAGCAATGCCGCCACGGTAAACAACTCGCGAACCCCGCTGAGCACCACATAGCGGAACAAGGGGCGCAATAAGAAGTGGCCGCCGACCAAAAGGCCGATTACACCGCCGAGCATCCACATGGCATCGAGCCAGTCCCCTGCGGTGTTTCCTGCCAGAACGGGCAGAATTGCCAACATGGGGATGACCGCAATATCCTGAAACAGCAACACAGCAAACCCAGACTGACCAGCTTCACTGCCTGCCAAGCCCTGCTCTTCTATCACTTTCAGCGCAATCGCGGTCGATGACAACGCTAAGCCCATACCAATCACTAAACTGGTTTGCCAACTGACCCCAGCGAGATTAGTCACGCTCGCCAACACCGCCGTGGTAATCACAACTTGGGCGCCGCCGAGTCCAAGAATCGGCCCTTTCATCTGCAACAACTTTTTGGGGTTCAGCTCTAAGCCGATCAAAAACAGTAGTAACACGACACCAAATTCAGCGAAGTGCAGAATCGCTTCAACGTCGCTAATCAGACCCAACCCCCAAGGACCGATAGCAATACCCGCCAGCAGATAACCCAGCACTGAGCCGAGACCTAAGCGTTGGGCTAATGGCACTGCAACGACCGCTGCGGTAAGAAAGATCACGCTACTCTGAAGAAAGTCATTTTCAAGTGCCATGAATTTCTCCCGAGGTTGATGTCATGATCGGATTTTGCAACCACTGCCGATACTTCTCTGCGTGCTGGTAGCGATCCATATCTGAAACATTGCGTGCCCAGTAAAGCACCAGAGGTTCAATCCATGCCATTTGACACAAGGCTGCTGTTAACTCAAATGGCTGAAGAATCTCTGACAACGGGTACTTGTTGTAGCCTTCACTACCAAACGCCTCTTCATTACCGCCCGTGGTGATGACACTGCGCCAATATTTCCCTTTTAATTCCTCACCTTTACCGTAAGCAAACCCTTTACCCAACACTCGATCCATCCACTCTTTGAGTAACGCAGGACAAGAATACATGTATAGAGGGTGCTGAAAGACGATCACATCGTGATCAAGCAAACGCTGCTGCTCCGCGTCCACATCAATAAAAAAGTCGGGGTAATAGGCATAGAGATCATGCACAGTAACGTGATCAAGCGCGGTTATCTTCTTGATCATCACTTGGTTTGCGACAGAGCTTTGCGATTCAGGGTGAGCATAAATCACCAGCACTTTCGGTTTTTCAGGTGACTCAATATTTAAATCGTTTACAGCCATTCCGTAAGCAGCCATCCTTTTGTTTTCAATACCTAAGCTGGGCTTAGGTACAATTTTATCGTTATCAGTTTGTTATACGTTGTTGTTAAGCATAACGCAATGATCGACATTTTATCTCATTCCCCCTACTATTCGACGCGACACGAGCAAGAATAAGCACAAGATTATGATTACCTTTTCTGACATCCAGTTACTGCGTGGTGGCAAACCATTATTGGATCAAACCTCAGCGACGATTCACCCTGGCGACAAGGTCGGCCTAGTCGGTAAAAATGGCTGTGGCAAGTCGACACTGTTTGCCTTAATTAAAGATGAGTTATCAATTGATGCCGGTAACTTCAGTAAACCTTCACATTGGGAGCTCGCTTGGGTTGCGCAGGAAACACCTGCACTAGAGCGTCCGGCACTGGAATACGTCATTGATGGTGATCGTGAATACCGAGCGTTAGAAGCTCAGCTTCTTCAAGCCGAACAAGCGGACAATGGCACTCTGGTTGCTGAACTGCATGGAAAGATTGAGACCATTGGCGGATACAGCATCCGCGCTCGTGCGGCTGAATTGCTTGATGGTTTAGGCTTTAGTCAAGACCAGATGAATTGGAACCTGACACAGTTCTCAGGCGGATGGCGTATGCGTCTCAACCTTGCCCAAGCCCTACTATGCCGCTCAGACCTACTGCTACTCGATGAGCCAACCAACCACTTAGATCTGGATGCCGTGATGTGGTTAGAAAGGTGGTTGCAAAACTACCCAGGTACACTCGTCCTTATCTCGCACGACCGTGATTTTCTCGATCCTATCGTTGGCCGTATTATTCATATCGAAAATGAGCAGATGAATGAGTACACCGGCAACTACTCCTCGTTTGAAGATCAGCGCGCCCAGAAACTGCTCCTGCAACAAGCGCAATTTCAGAAACAGCAGAAGCAAATGGCGCATATGCAGAAGTATATCGACCGTTTCCGTTATAAAGCCTCGAAAGCCCGTCAAGCACAAAGCCGCATCAAGGCATTGGATCGCATGGAAAAAGTGCTGCCTGCGCAATTTGATAACCCATTCAGCTTTGAGTTTCGTGATCCCGATGCGTTACCCAACCCAATCATTATGATGGATGAGGTCTCAGCGGGTTATGGAGACAACCTGATCTTAGAGAAAATCCGCCTCAATCTGGTTCCCGGCAGCCGTATAGGCCTACTCGGACGTAACGGCGCAGGTAAATCAACTCTGATCAAATTGCTTTCCCGTGAGTTGAACCCACAAGGTGGCGAGCTGACTTACTCGCAAGGCGTTAAAATCGGTTACTTTGCTCAGCACCAGCTAGAAACTTTACACCCTGAAGAAACGCCTCTTCAGCACATGATGCAAATTGCGCCCGACAAGAACGAACTTGAGCTGCGCAACTATCTGGGTAGCTTTGGATTCCAAGGTGACAAAGCGCTAGAAAAAGTGGCTCCTTTCTCTGGGGGCGAGAAAGCTCGCCTCGTGTTGGCGTTGATTGTGTGGCAAAAACCCAACTTGCTGCTGCTCGACGAACCCACCAACCACTTGGACTTGGACATGCGCCAAGCTCTGACGCTGGCGCTACAAACATTCGAAGGCGCAATGGTGATTGTCTCGCACGACCGTTATTTGCTGCGAGCGACCACTGATGACCTCTATTTGGTGCATGATCGTCAGGTCGCACCGTTTGATGGCGATCTCAATGATTACTACAAGTGGCTGACAGAGCAGCAGAAAGCTGAACGCCGCGAAGCACAATCTGCGCAACCAGACAAGAGCACTACCAACAGTGCTGCCGCCAAAAAAGAGCAGAAACGTCGTGAAGCAGAATTCCGTAAACAGACGGCACCTGTACGCAAAACACTCACCAAGCTTGAAGCTAAGATGGAGACCCTAGGTCATCAATTAGCGGAAGCAGAAACGCAATTATCTGATAACTCACTGTATGAAGCGGAAAATAAAGCTAAACTTAATCAGGTATTAACTGCTCAGAGTCAGGCTAAAGCCGAACTGGAAGAGGTCGAAATGGAATGGATGGCACTGCAGGAGGAGCTGGAGCAGATGGAACAGGAGTTTAACGGTCAATGAGCTCAAAGCACGTATCAGTTTCGCTAACCCTAGAACGCTTATGGCAGTTCAGCCTGCAATATTACAGTGTTCGAGAAGTGAAAGATGCGTGCCTCAATTTACAAAACCAGTTCAAAGGCAATGTAAACCTGCTGTTGCTGCTGAAATGGCTTGATGAGCAGCAGGCTGCCTTTCTCGATGAAGACTGGCACAAAGTCGAAGAGTGTCTAGGTCGTTCAGAAACCCTGTTACACAGCTATCGAGACCTACGTCGTAAACTCAAATCCCACGTCCCAGACCCCCTCTACAGAGAATCCTTGCAATTCGAATTGCAACTCGAAAAACAGCAGCAGTCTGATCTGGTCGATTGCATCAACAGTATAGAATTACAGACTAACCAAGCTGAACCGCTGACGTTGAGATATTGTCGTCAGCTTGGCGGAGAACATTTGCACGATGTTTTTGCCCATTCCATCGATGACCTTACCCACTGATAGGCGTTCTTATGACTCAATTTATTGCTGCCAAAGGATTAGCCAATCCGCATCTGCAAACTCTGGCACCACGTTTCATTCGTAAGAAAGCACTGTTTGAACCGCTTTGGCAGACCCTGAATACTCCGGATGGTGATTTTCTCGATCTCGCTTGGAGTGAAGACTGGCAAACTGAGCAAGCTAAGAAAAAACCTGTTTTTGTCTTGTTTCATGGGCTAGAAGGCTGCTTTTACAGCCCTTATGCCAATGGCCTGATGCACGCATTTTCTCAACATGGCTGGCTGTCTGTGATGATGCATTTTCGCGGTTGCAGCGGCAAACCGAACCACCGTGCGCGAGCCTATCATTCGGGGGAAGTAGAAGATGCACGCTTGTTCCTTGAGCAGCTAAATCAACAGCTACCAAATCAAACCAAAGTCGCGGTGGGGATTTCTCTTGGTGGCAACATGCTGGCTAACTATCTGGCGCAGTACAATCAAGAGCCACTGCTTTCTGCGGCGACCATCGTCTCGGCACCGCTCGATCTATCAGCCTGTTCAGAGCGTATCGAGAAAGGCTTTTCCAAAGTGTACAAAACGTACCTGCTCTCATCTTTGAAGAAAAATGCTCTGCGTAAACATCACCTAATTAAAGGCGATCTCGATGTCTCTTACCAAAGCATAAAGCGAGTCACCAAACTGTTTGAATTTGATGATTTGATTACCGCTCCTTTACATGGCTTTAAAGACGCACAGGATTACTATCAGAGGTGCTCCGGTATTCATCGACTCAAAGACATTCGCATACCGACACAAATCATTCATGCCAAAGACGACCCTTTCATGACCGATGCAGTGATACCAAAATTCGTTTTGCCAGATAACATTGACTACCGCTTGTTCGAACAAGGTGGTCATGTTGGCTTTTTAACCGGCAGCGCGCTCAAGCCGAGGTTCTGGCTAGAAGAAGCGTTACCAGCCTACTACCAAAGTCTGGTGGTTTCTGGATAATAGCCGTCAACTTTTCGAGCATAAAAGACAGAGGTATTTATGATCGTTCCATGGCAACAAATTGACCCAGACACACTGGACAACCTGATTCGTGAATTCGTCCTGCGCGAAGGCACAGACTACGGCGAACTAGAAATTTCCCTGCAAGACAAAGTCGATCAAATCAAAAACCAGCTCGAAGCAGGTGAAGCTGTTGTGGTTTTTTCTGAGCTTCACGAGACCGTCGACATTCAGCTCAAACAAAAGTTTTCTTTTTAAAACACAGCATACAGTCTCTTCCCATTAAAGCGTGTTATAGTGGAATGCAACAAGGGACAGTTATTTACAGACAAGGTTTGTCATGTCAGCAAAACATCCGATTATTGCCGTCACTGGTTCATCTGGTGCAGGCACCACCACGACATCTGAAGCGTTCCGCAAAATGTTCAACATGATGAACGTCAAGCCCGCTTGGGTCGAAGGTGATAGTTTTCACCGCTTTACGCGCCCAGAGATGGATGTCGAAATTCGCAAAGCACGTGAACAGGGGCGACACATCAGCTACTTTGGCCCACAGGCGAACGACTTCCCAGCACTCGCTGAGTTTTTCCGTAAATACGGAAATGAAGGAACAGGTCAGGTACGCCGTTATTTGCACACCTTTGATGAAGCCGTACCGTACAATCAGATGCCGGGTACCTTTACGCCATGGCAAGAACTGCCTGAGAACTCTGATGTATTGTTTTATGAAGGCTTGCACGGTGGCGTCGTTGATGGCGATGTTAACGTCGCTCAGCACGTCGACTTTCTGATTGGCATGGTCCCCATTGTTAACTTGGAATGGATCCAAAAGTTCGTTCGAGATACCCGAGATCGTGGCCACTCTCGAGAGGCCGTGATGGACTCTATTGTCCGTTCAATGGACGACTACCTAAACTACATTACTCCCCAGTTCTCGCGCACTCATATTAACTTCCAGCGTGTTCCAACCGTCGATACTTCTAACCCATTAAATGCCAAAGGTATACCAAGCTTAGATGAAAGCTTTGTCGTGATTCGTCTTCGTGGTATCAAAAACGTCGACTTCCCTTACCTACTGGCGATGATTGACGGCTCATTTATGTCACGTCATAACACGCTCGTGGTGCCTGGGGGCAAAATGAGTTTCGCGGTCGAGCTAATTGTGCGCCCTATTTTGCAACAACTGATCGAAACCGGAAAAATCGGTTAACAACCACCGGATAAGCACGATTACTTTTCATACCGTGATCATGTGCACATTTTTGCGTACAAAATCGTAAGGTGTACCCGATTAAAATCAAGAAATCGATTTCAAAAAAAGATACTATTTGAAACCGAAACAAAGATGGCTTGCAGCATTTGAAAAGTGCTCTTATCCTAGTAGGTCTTGATTCAAGGCTTAGCTAAAACATGGAAAGCAGCAAGCGTACCCTGCAGAGGAAGTGAGATATTATGGTTCTAGGTAAACCTCAAACCGATCCAACATTAGAGTGGTTCCTTTCACACTGTCATATTCATAAGTACCCGTCAAAAAGCACGCTGATCCACGCGGGCGAAAAAGCAGAGACTCTTTACTACATTGTTAAAGGTTCTGTTGCAGTACTTATCAAAGACGAAGAAGGTAAGGAAATGATCCTTTCTTACCTAAACCAAGGCGACTTTATCGGTGAACTTGGTTTATTCGAAGAAGACCAAGAGCGTACGGCATGGGTTCGTGCCAAATCTCCTTGTGAAGTAGCAGAAATTTCATTTAAGAAATTCCGTCAGCTAATCCAAGTTAACCCTGACATCCTGATGCGTCTGTCTGCACAAATGGCAAGCCGTCTACAGGTCACTAGTCAGAAAGTGGGTGACTTGGCATTCCTAGACGTAACCGGCCGCATCGCACAAACCCTGCTTAATCTGGCGAAACAGCCAGATGCAATGACACACCCAGACGGTATGCAGATCAAGATCACTCGTCAGGAAATCGGTCAGATTGTTGGCTGTTCTCGTGAGACAGTAGGTCGTATCTTGAAGATGCTAGAAGAGCAGAACTTAATTTCTGCCCACGGTAAGACAATTGTTGTTTACGGTACTCGTTAATTACCGCGGCATAAAAGATTGAACAAACCACCAATGGCAACATTGGTGGTTTTTTTTGACCAAAAACAACCTTGCTTAACATTTCTTGATTACATATAAAAACTTCCATCTTAGTCTAAGACCTTCATTTAGTTATTCTTTATTCTTATCCGCAGAGTTTCGCTTTGAGGTTAAGCCCTTATGCCCAACATTGATCGAACCATAGTCATTAAGTTACTGATTTGCTTTGGTTTGCCAATTGCCGTGTTGTTTATGCCAATTGATGCCATCCCCATTGATGATCTGACTTTAATTCAACATCGTTTACTGGCTATCTTTCTGCTCGCCGCCCTATTATGGGTACTGGAGCCTGTTCCCGTTTTCGCCACTTCGATTTTGATCATCGCACTTGAATTGGTCATGATTTCAGACAAAGGTCTGCATCTCTTTCGCACTCCTCCAGCAGGACATGATCTGGGAGAGTTGATGAAATACACCGATATCTTCAGCGCCTTCTCCTCACCCATTATTATTCTATTTATGGGTGGGTTTGCGTTGGCCATCGCTGCATCAAAATACGAACTCGATAACAACCTTGCTCGAGTTTTGCTGCGCCCTTTCGGCCACCAGCCAAAATTTATTATGCTCGGCTTAATGTTGATTACTGCAGTGTTCTCAATGTTTATGTCTAATACCGCAACAACAGTGATGATGCTGGCACTGCTTGGCCCGATTGTCGCCTCAGCCCCCAAAGGCGATTTAGGGATAAAAGCACTGGTTTTGTGTATTCCCATTGCCGCTAATACAGGGGGGATTGCCACTCCGATCGGAACCCCACCTAACGCCATCGCTCTACAATACTTAACGGGTGAAAACAGCATCGACTTTCTCAGCTGGATGATGATGGGTTTGCCTTTTGTGATAATCCAGCTCACCTTTGCTTGGTTCCTACTTCAAAAACTGTTCCCTTCTTCACATCAAACTATGACACTGAAGCTCGACGGCCAGTTTCAGCGTAGCTGGCGTGCCATGGTAGTCTATGTCACCTTCGCGGCTACCATATTGTTATGGATGACGACAAAGCTGCATGGAATGAACACCTACGTGGTATCCATTATCCCTCTCGCGGTCTTCACATTGACAGGTATCATGGGCAAAGCAGAGCTCAAACAGATCAACTGGGATGTGTTGTGGTTAGTCGCTGGGGGCATTGCAATAGGAATTGGCCTAGATAAAACCGGATTGGCCGCTGCGCTGGCACACGCGATTGATTACGAGGCCTTGTCCCCAGTTGCGGTGGTGCTCACCCTGTCTATGGTGTGTTGGTTAATGGCGAACTTCATGTCCAACACCGCAACGGCCAACTTATTGATGCCGATCGCTGCAGCGATTGGGGCATCGATGGACAGCCTAGCTTCAGTCGGAGGATTGCAAGGCTTACTGGTCGTGGTAGCCTTCTCAGCATCACTTGGCATGATATTGCCCGTTTCTACTCCCCCTAACTCCCTCGCCTACTCAACTGGGCTTATCGAAAGTAAAGACATGGCAAAAACAGGGGTCATTATCGGTCTCGTTGGTTTAGCGATTGTCTATATGGCAGCTCTATTTTTAACCTAGATATTAGGTTGTGGCTTCTTGTTTCATTAATGGGCAAGAAGTCACAATTCAGTCAAAAGGTCCCTCTTCATCGATATTCCACTTCCTGAATATCCATATAGATCAAATCTATATTTTAATAACTTCTATAACATCAGCCTGTTAAACCAATATTCATAGCTATTTCAGCAGTTCCTACGTGAACTTCCGCACTAACAGGGTGTAACCACTAATTCAAACTCACACACCCTGATTTTCGATAGGTTGTCTAAGTATTAAGGAAGGGCAATGAGAAACACAATTAAGTTAAAGATTCAGATCGCCATCGCGATCATTATTGCAATTGTCTCAGGAGTCCAGGCATGGATCTCTGTCAGTCAATTAAAACAAGAAACCACTTCCGCACTGAATAGTGAAATGGCTAACGTCAGCCATGCCACCTCTCGTTATATCAGTGACTGGCTCTCCATCCGAAGCGATATGATGCTGGCAAATGAAGTAAGCATTCTCAACACTGACAATGCCGATAGGGAGATGCTTATCACTAAACGAGCCGGTGGGTTCTTGTCAGTTTATGCTGGGTTTGATGACGGTTCTATCGCTTATGGAGATAAAAGCGAGGATTGGCCTGCAGATTACGATCCTCGCACCCGACCTTGGTATAAAGATGCCATGGCAACCAATGGCCTGATCGTCACCGAGCCCTATCAAGACTTCGATGGCAGTATCGTGGTCAGCTTTGCTAAAGCATTTAGCGGCAGTAAAAATGGCGTCTTAGCCGCAGATTTGACCGTGACGAATATCATCGAAGAAGTGCTCAATGTCAGCTTAGACAACGAAGGGTTTTCGTTTTTGGTTGATGGTAATAACAACATTGTCGCTTACCAAGATGAGAAGCTGAGCCAGCAACCTCTGACTGAGCTCAATCCGGTCTTATCAGCCGATAAAGTTCATCAGTTGGTCAATACCTCTTTCATTTCCACTATCAGCTGGCCACAACAAGGCGATAAGCTGATCTTTGCGACTAATGTACCCAATACTGATTGGTCACTAGGCATTGTGGTAGATAAAGACATGGCGTACGCCTCGGTAGCCGAACAAATTCAATTCACCGCGATCGCATCGATTTTCCTCTACATTGTGATTGCTTCAATCAGCACTTATGTAATTACTCGCTTACTTCAGCCTCTACAAACCTTATCAGCAGCACTTTCACAGCTCTCTCAGGGTGAAGGGGATTTAACTCAACGAATAGACATTCGCCGTATGGATGAAATCGGAGAACTGGCGCAGCACGTCAATCAGTTCCTCAGTCAAATGCAATCTATGCTCAGCGGCATCATTCATCACAGTAGAGATCTGGCCATCCAAGCTGAACAAGCGAACCTACTAGCACAACAATCTTCCCAGCAAGTCGAAGCACAGCAAAATGATGTTAATCAAATAGCGACTGCGATTCATGAAATGTCAGCAACAGCGGCTGAAGTAGCCAGTCACGCTGAGTTGACCGCGAACGCTTCTCAAGGTTCAGCATCCGCGTGTGAAGACGGCCAGCAAGTGATCGAAAAAAACCGCCAAGCTATTGTTGAGTTAGCCGATCAGGTGACCGCAGCCTCTGGGGTGATCTCAGAACTGGAGAGCAACACACAGAGCATCAATCAAATTCTCTCTACCATTCGCGAAATTGCAGAGCAAACCAATTTGCTGGCCCTTAATGCTGCGATCGAAGCTGCCCGAGCGGGTGAGCAAGGCCGTGGTTTTGCCGTCGTAGCGGACGAAGTCAGAGTGTTGAGCCAACGCACACATGGCTCAACCGAAGAGATCCGCAATATGATTGAAACACTGCAGAACAATACCAAGCTCGCCGTCAACAGTATGGAAAGCAGCACAGCACTAGCAGGGACTAGTGTGGATTACGCTCAACAAGCATATCAGAGCCTGAATACCATCACCTCTGCGATTACAGAAATTAACGATATGGCGCTTCAGATAGCCAGTGCTGCGGAAGAGCAACGTGCCGTCAGCGAAGACATCAGTCGCAATACTCAAGGTATTAAAGATGCGTCAGATATTCTGTCAGAACAGGCGATGCGCAGTAGTGATAGTGCGACTAACATGTTTAACTCAGCCAACACGGTACGTACTGAGGTAGAACGCTTTAAAGTTTAAGCTTTGTTTCCAACGCTATTTCATGCATATTGTCAGCCTATTGATTTCTTTGTTCACAGGAAGAACAGCTTATGGGATTCGAATGGCTGGCACTGGCTGCAGCTTTTCTCTGGGCGGTAGCCAGTTTACTCTCTGTTGGACCAGCACAGCACCTTGGTACCTTTGCGTACAGTCGCTGGCGTATGGGATGCACCTCTGTCATTCTCGCCTCAATGGCATTATTTACAGGCGGCTGGGCAACGGTTGAAACCAGCGCCATTTCAGCCATGGCCTTATCTGGTTTGATCGGCATTTTTGTTGGCGACACAGCTCTGTTCGCTTGCTTAAATCGGATGGGGCCTCGCCAAGCTGGCTTGCTGTTTTCTTGCCATGCTGTGTTTTCCGCCATACTGGGCTACTTCCTGTTTAGCGAAACCATGACAAGCATTGAGCTTATAGGTTCAGCTTTGGTTTTCTCTGGCGTTCTCACTGCTATCTTTTTTGGCCGTAAAGGGCAAAGCACTAATCACTTGGAGTCGGTGAAAGGCAGTATCTGGTTTGGTATCTCCTTAGGACTGGTTGCGGCGCTGTGTCAGGCACTTGGTGGCATTATCGCTAAACCCGTAATGCAGACTGCTATCGACCCCGTGGCAGCATCAGCTATACGTATGATGACAGCCTTTGCTGCACACTGCCTGTTTTTCTTAAGTGGTGCTAAGCTCGCGAAAGCAACACTACCCATGAATCTTCGCTTATTCGCCATCACCGCTCTCAACGGCTTTCTCGCGATGGCTGTTGGTATGACGCTTATCCTCTATGCACTTCAAGAAGGGAATGTCGGTATGGTTGCCCTACTTTCTTCTACCACGCCGATCATGTTGCTGCCTATACTTTGGATTTATACCAAAAAACGCCCCAATCGATTTGCATGGCTAGGCGCGATTTTGGCGGTGGTAGGTACTGGGCTGTTAGTCAGTTAACCGCTATTAGAACAATAGTTAATACCTGCTTTATCTTTCCTCTGTATGAGTGAAAATGAAGTCAACGAGACAGGAAATCTCCCCCTATTCAGTCGTTACGCTCAATATAAGGTGAAATATAACAACGATATTTAGCCAACAATATTTGATCTTAGCCTACAGTTTTGGGTAAAAAGTGTAGTAAAATTACGCTAATTTTGTTTCTAAAGTTACTTTGAATTTGACGAGGACATCACTATGTCAGCTAAGAAGCCATTGGCTCTGGTTATTCTTGACGGTTACGGTCACCGTGAAGAGACAGCAAGCAACGCAATCGCAAATGCGAAAACGCCCGTGATCGACGGCCTGCTTGCCAACAATCCACACACTCTCATCTCAGCATCAGGCCTAGATGTGGGTCTTCCTGACGGCCAGATGGGTAACTCTGAAGTCGGCCACACGAACATTGGTGCAGGCCGAGTGGTCTATCAGGATCTGACTCGTATTACTAAATCCATCGCCGATGGTGAGTTTACTGAGACACCAGCACTTGTCGAAGCGATCGACTCGGCGGTTAAAGCAGGTAAAGCCGTTCACCTAATGGGTCTGATGTCTCCAGGTGGCGTCCACTCTCACGAAGATCACATCTATGCCGCCGTTGAAATGGCAGCAGCACGTGGCGCAGAAAAGATTTACCTACACTGCTTCCTTGACGGTCGTGACACACCACCACGCAGCGCAGCAAACTCACTGCAACGTTTCCAAGATCTCTTTGCGACATTAGGTCAAGGCCGTATCGCCTCTTTAGTGGGCCGTTATTATGCAATGGATCGTGACAACAACTGGGATCGCGTTCAAGTTGCTTACGATCTTCTCACTCAAGCCAAAGCTGAGTTCAGAGCAGAAACGGCAGTTGCAGGCCTAGAAGCCGCGTACGCGCGTGAAGAAAACGACGAGTTCGTTAAAGCGACAGCAATCCAAGCAGAAGGCCAAGAAGATGCCATCATGCAAGATGGCGATGCGGTTATCTTCATGAACTACCGTGCTGACCGTGCACGTCAAATCACTCGTGCATTCGTTCCTGCATTTGACGGCTTCGAGCGTGCTGCATTCCCAGCCATCAACTTCGTGATGCTGACTCAATACGCTGCTGATATCCCTCTCGCTATCGCCTTCCCACCTGCATCTCTAGAAAACACTTACGGTGAGTGGCTATCTAAACAAGGTCAAACTCAGCTACGTATCTCTGAAACAGAGAAATACGCGCACGTGACTTTCTTCTTCAACGGTGGGGTTGAAAGTGAATTTGAAGGCGAGGAGCGTCAACTTGTAGCGTCACCAAAAGTGGCCACATACGACCTTCAACCAGAGATGAGCTCCCCAGAGTTGACAGAGAAAATGGTTGCGGCGATCAAGTCGGGTAAATACGATGCCATCATCTGTAACTACCCAAATGCCGACATGGTTGGCCACACCGGTGTCTATGAAGCGGCAGAGAAAGCCATCGAAGCACTCGACGAAAGCGTTGGTAAGGTAGTGGAAGCCATCAAGGAAGTGGGTGGTCAACTCCTTATCACAGCAGACCACGGTAACGCCGAAATGATGGTAGACCCAGAAACAGGCGGAACTCACACGGCACACACCAATCTGCCAGTACCACTAATTTATGTCGGTGAAAAAGCAGTGGAATTCAAAGAAGGCGGAAAACTGTCCGATCTTGCGCCAACCATGCTATCTCTGGCTGGCCTAGAAATTCCAGCAGAAATGTCAGGTGAAGTTCTAGTCAAATAGGCACGCTTGACGGCGACATCGCTTACATCGAAAAGCTCAGGTGAATACCTGAGCTTTTTTATTTCCTCATCAACAAGTTTTGACATTACTCTTTCTTCGAAGGAATGTGTTTGGGTATACTGACTTTCTCTCAAAGACTTAGGACTGATTCTTCGATGGCAACACAGCAACAAGGACGACTGATCGCCACCTCTACGCTCTCAGCATGGGTATTGATTGTTGCCTCAACCCTAGCCTTTCCTAGTTGGTCTTCCTCCCCCAATGAATTAAAAGGGGTCAGTAGTGAGATATCTCGTCAAAAGCAGGCATTAAGTTCTCAGCAAAAGAAACTCGACTCCCTGCAGAAATCACTCAAGGCGCAAGAACTGAGTATTGTCCGTTTAGAGAAAGAGATTAAAGAGGCCAAAGAGGCCCTAAATAAAACCAACCACAGTATTGCCACGTTAGAAAAGCGCATTACTTCACTTCGACAGCAGAAACAACAACAAAGCGAAAAGCTCGCTGATCTATTGCAAACCTATTACGTCACTCAACGAGCGAAATCATCCGCGAGCCTTCTTAATCAAGGAGTGGAAGAGGACAGGATCAGCCAATATTTCCAGCATTTGGCGAAACAACGTACCATCACGATTGAAAAGCTGGAAACAACCGTAGAACAGCTTTCAGAAAGTGAAAATCAACTCAAGCTTGAACAGCAACAAATCACTAAGCTCCTCGCTCAACAGAACCAAAAGCGTCAACAACTGAGTAAAGAACAATCGAAGCGTAAAGGTACCGTTACCAGCATTAAGAAAAGCATTTCCAGTGATAAGGTTTACCTGACTGAGCTACAGCGCAATGAAACACGCTTAAAGGCGGAAATAGCCAAGGCAGCCAAAGCCGCCAAGCTCAATGCCGTTCCTATGGATGGCTTAGCCAAACGCAAAGGTCGATTACCTTGGCCACTGAAAGGTAAAGTTTTACACAATTATGGCTCACGTCAGACAGGCCAGATCAACTGGAAAGGTATGGTCATTGATGCCAATTACGGCCAATCAGTGAAAGCCGTGTATTCGGGCACCGTTGTTTTTTCTGATTATTTAAGAGGCTATGGTTTGGTAATCCTGCTCGATCACGGTAAAGGCGATATGACCTTATACGGTTTTAATCAGAGCCTGTTGAAAAAAGAAGGGGATAAAGTCGCCGCAGGTGAAACCATTGCACTCGCAGGCGATACTGGTGGTCAACCTCAAGCTTCCCTGTACTTCGAGATCCGTAGAAACAGCAAAACACAAAATCCGAAGCGCTGGCTAACAAGGTAATCTCGTTACCTCATTAGCCGACGAGTATTTAAGCGTAATATGCTTCCACTGTCGCAATAAAGACGCCAACCTGCCCCTTATCGAGTGAATTAATTCCAGCGGCGGCAGCGCGTCCTCCCCCCGTTGCAAACTGTGAACAGATATCACCTGCTCCTTGCTTATTATTCAGCGGGGCCCGTAGTGAGACGGTATAACTCCCATCCGCATTTTCTGAAAGTACAGCATGTGCACAGTTCGGGGCTTGGTTCGCCAACCAGTTACCATAAACACCACTGATACGTCGTGAAGAAGCCTGATTAGGCAACTCAAACACTGCCAATACATCACTTTGATGAGAAGCTTCAATAGCGAGAGCCTTATCCAGATCACTTTGATACGCTGATGTAAGAGTGTGATAAGCCGAGTTTGGATCAGCAATAACTGCAAAAGGATCATTATAGGCCAAAAGGTGCTCAAACAGCAGAGCGGGGTCAAAATGTAAATCCGCCAACTCTGCCCCATAGCCATTGTAGTTAATGAGTATCCCCAGCTCTTTCAACTGTTCTTTCTGTTCATCGGTAAGGCCTGCTCTGTCAGCCAACTCATCCGCTTTTGCAATCAAGTTATCACCGTACGCGGCAGTAATAGCCCATAAGTGAAAACGACCTTGCAGCAGCTCATCCACAATCAAAGCGGTGCATGTATTGGCGTCTAAACAAATATGAGCATCAAGGTTTGAATGCTGTGGAATATCACCTGACTTGTGGTGATCGGCATAAAATACCTGAGCACCTGTGGCAAGAATCGCTTCTAAGCTCGCTTTATTTTTCTCCATCGAGATGTCCAATACGGTCAGCGAGTCATCCGCTTGGCACTGGAGAGAAGTTAATAGTGCGATGTCACGTTTCACACCCGTAATCAATGTCGATTCTTTAGGTTCGGCTAAGCGAAGCTGAAGGAGAGAGATGATGCCATCCGCATCACCGTTGAACACATCGTAGTGCATAAACAAAACCCCTTAAAATATCTTTAGATACTTTAAGGGGTTAGAGAAAACTTCACAATCGCGTTTAGTTATGGCTAAGCATGAATGGCTTTAACACCATCTTCCAATAACTGCAGTTGTTCTAGCCCCTGCTCCGTCGCTTTCGGCTTGACGACCGCTATCATCTGCAGCATACCTTGATGAATGACCTGCTCGGTGATCTGAGTTTTTGGCGACATCGCCGCTTGGTAACCTAGCCAACTACATGCGATAAGATGTAGTGTTGTGACCAGTGACTTCATTTCGCTGTCTTCGACAGACACCAGCTCCAAATCAACAAATGCGCGCATAATGTTGATCAAGTTAGTCTGCAACTTTTCTTGCACCTGAATGTAATCGTCATGTAGCTGCTCATCACGTTGAAGAATCTCAGGCAGGTTGGCGTAGAAAAAGCGGTATTTCCACATCAAGTTGAAAATTGAATCAAGGTAGTGCTTAAGCAATACCAAGCTCTCTTGCTGACCATGAATAGGAGAGAACCTTTCCAATAACTCATTCGAATAGAGGGTAAAGATTTCGCGGACGATTTCTTGTTTGTTGCGGAAGTGGTAGTAAAGGTTGCCCGGACTTATGTCTATATGTGCAGCAATGTGGTTGGTGGTGATATTACGCTCACCATGTTCATTAAAGAGATCCAATGCGGCAAGCACTATTTTGTCGCGTGTCTTCATTCGTTTTCCGTACCCTCTTCCATTAATATCATCAGTATAACTGAGTATATTAACCAATAACAAAAAAGCGCCTGATTAGACCAGGCGCTTTCATTGGTTTCTTAGTTATTTGTGGTATGGCTTAGATAACTCATGAACCGCTTCAACAAATACTCCCGCATTTTCAGGCGGCACATCAAGGTGAATACCATGACCAAGGTTAAAGACATGACCTGTACCGGCATCACCATAACCTTCCAGGATGGTCGCAACCTCCTCACGAATACGTTCTGGTGAAGCGTAAAGCATCGATGGATCCATATTGCCTTGCAGCGCCACTTTATCACCTACACGCTTAACGGCATCTTGAATGTTGATCGTCCAGTCCAAACCAACAGCATCACAGCCAGTTGCCGCAATTTGCTCTAGCCACATGCCACCGTTCTTAGTAAACAGAGTCACAGGAACACGGCGGCCATCGTTCTCACGAATCAAGCCATCGACGATTTTGTGCATGTATTGTAAGGAGAACAGGTTGTAATCACGTGGCGTTAAAACACCACCCCATGTATCAAAGACCATCACAGATTGTGCACCTGCCTTGATTTGCGCATTTAGGTACTCAATCACACTGTCTGCAAGCTTATCCAACAACAAGTGCAGTGTTTGTGGCTCTGCGTACATCATCTTTTTGATCTTAGTGAATGCTTTAGAGCTGCTACCTTCAACCATGTAAGTTGCCAGAGTCCACGGGCTACCAGAGAAACCAATCAGTGGAACATCACCATTGAGATCTTTACGAATCTGGCGCACGGCATTCATTACATATTTCAGCTCACCTTCCGGGTCAGGAATACCAATCTTTTCAACGTCAGCTTTACAAGTGATAGGCTTATCGAAAACCGGACCTTCACCTGCTGCAAAACGAAGCTCAAGTCCCATCGCATCAGGGATAGTTAAGATATCCGAAAACAGAATAGCAGCATCTAGAGGGAAACGACGAAGTGGTTGTAGCGTGACCTCTGACGCGAGTTCTGCGTTCTTACACAAAGACATGAAGTCGCCCGCTTCAGCACGGGTCGCTTTATACTCAGGTAGGTAACGCCCTGCCTGACGCATCATCCATACTGGCGTGTAATCTACAGGCTGCTTTAAAAGCGCACGTAGATAGCGATCATTTTTTAATTCAGTCATTCCGTCTTTCCAACTATTCGGCTTCTATTTAGGGGCGCTATTCTAACACTGTTTTCCATGCAAAAGCGGTGTGCTTTGCAACCTAGATCAAGTTATTAACTTTTAAATCAGTGCTTAATTTGCACCCAAACTACAAGAGTGTTAAAAATTTGTGTGCTAGCGAAAATAACAATTATAACCTGAGTACTCGCGACTCAGCATCTCATAACGACATCTTACTTACCCCCTCCCTCTCGGAGGGTTTTTTTTATCTATCAAATCAAAATATTGCTTCATTGCATTTCATTGATTGTCCGTTCGATCAATGCTCTCGCAATCGTGCCTTGCGGAGCAACAGGAGGCATATTCTGCGCAGTGAACCACTGGGCATCACTCAGTTCGCTATAATCAGGTTTTAACTCCCCGCCTTGATAATCAGCCAAAAAGCCCATCATTAAACTGGAAGGGAATGCCCAAGGCTGACTGCCAAAATAACGAATGTTTGTCACATCAATACCTGTCTCTTCTTTGACCTCACGAGCTACACACTGCTCAAGCGTTTCCCCCACTTCCACAAACCCAGCAATGACGGTGTACATACCGTTACGATGACGCGGGTGCTGGGCCAATAGAATTTGCTCACCATGACGAACGGCAACAATGATGCACGGAAAAATTCTCGGGTAATGTAAAGTACGACAATCACCACACTGCATAGCAACTTGATTGTGGTTGAGGTGGTTACGACCACCGCAAATTGGGCAAAAGCGCAGGGTCTGTGTCATGTGGCTATATTGCACCGCCTTGCTGATCAACAAAAACAGCGGCTCAGCCAATCCCAAACATTCTCGTAATGAAGTCAATGGCAACGTCTGCTCGACATCATGTGCGTTGAGCCACATAACTGGCAACCCATTGTAATCACCTATCTTTATCGCATTTTCCTCCGGTAGAGCAAATGCCTGGGCTGAACCACAAGGTAACGCATGCTCCTCCAGCCAAACCTCACTACCTGATACAACGCACCAGTAAGCATTGCTCGTACGGTTTGTGTCACTGTTCTTAAACATTCCCCTTCCTCTCTGCTTGCAGTTCATCCATTTTACTGGCAATCTAATTTCATACCAGAGTTTGTAGTGGAACAATTTTCTGGCTATAAATTCTAGTAAGGACAAGAGGTTAAACTCTAGAATGGCTTTGCACCGCAAAGCGTAATGATCACCGGAACTGTGATCCGATCATGAGGGCATGGTCATGCTAAATAAATTCAAACGAACGCAAGACCAGTGGGGTGGCTCCAGTGAAGTCATCGATCATTGGTTAGAGACTCGACAGGCACTGATTGTCGAATATTGTCGATTGGGCTCACTTCAGCCAGCGAATGGACACGCTAACGTTGTTGAACTTCCTTCCCCGAAACAAATCCGCTCTTTTTGTGACCATGTGGTTGATTACATTTCAGAAGGTCATTTCAAAATTTACGACATGGTAATGGAGAAATGGCAGGCCACTGGCTTTAAATCAAATAACGAGATCGATGCTACTTACGCAAAAATTGTGTTAACCACAGAGCCTTTGCTTGAGTTTAACGATAAATATGTCAACGTAAGTGCCGATGATGAACTCCCCGATTTTGAGGTGGATATGTCAAAGGTTGGCGAACTACTCGAAGTGCGTTTTGAAGTCGAAGACCACCTGATACAGCTTATTGCTGATAGCTTGGCAATTCCTCCAGGCGCTTAGCCGACAGGAGAAAATGTAAAGGCTGATGTGAGAATATCAGCCTTTTTGCGATTCATAATGACCAACACTCTTGGCTATACCAGACACACTCATCATGTATCTCTTTATCCTCCAAAGGGAAATGAACCTTCTATAGCATATTATTTTTGACTTTAATCAAAAGATCTGCCAAAAAAATACCTGAATGAAAATCCGTATCAATGCATAAAATTCCTTATTTTATTTCCACACAAGTAAATACTGTCTAAATAACTTACTCTTACCTATCACGAAAGAATAGAAATCCGTTTTATTTAAACAATTACCCTAGCTATTCATCGCCATTTAAAATCCAATTAAATAACACTGAATATTTTTGTGAAGATCAACAAAGTTAGATGCCCTATCAATAATTAAACTAACAACTAAGAGCTGTGATTAAGAAGCTCAAATTAATTATCACTATTCCAATAACTTAGTCTTTGTAAGTTTTATTTTATAACTCTAGTCGCGGATTCACTTTTATTTGTTATTCAGCAAGTAAAAGTAAGGAGAACACCATGACCACCCAAACTGTACCTACCGAAGAAAAAAAAGGCGGCTTCTTTGCCAACTTTAAATTCCCTTCCGCTTATACGATTCTGTTTATCCTCATTGCACTGGTTGCAATGCTGACTTGGATCGTACCTGCTGGCCAGTATCAACGAACAATGAATGAAGATTTAGGGCGAGAAGTGCCTGTCACAGGCACTTACCAAGCTGTTGAAGGCAACCCTCAAGGTGTCATTGACGTACTACTAGCACCGATTGACGGCTTCTATGACCACAATAGCTACGAAGCCGCCGCAATTGATGTTTCTCTGTTTATCCTTGTCATTGGTGGCTTCCTAGGGCTAGTGACAAAAACGGGTGCCATCGATGCTGGGATTGAACGCGTAACGCAGCGTCTTCAAGGCCGAGAAGAGATGATGATTCCCATCCTAATGGCGCTGTTTGCTGCTGGGGGAACAGTCTACGGCATGGCCGAAGAATCCTTGCCATTCTACACCCTGTTAGTGCCAGTGATGATGGCAGCTCGCTTCGACCCATTGGTTGCCGCAGCGACCGTATTGCTCGGCGCTGGTATTGGCGTATTGGGATCCACCATCAACCCATTTGCCACCGTCATTGCCGCCAACGCTTCTGGCATTCCGTTTACGGATGGCATCATGCTGCGCGCCTTAATGCTGGTGATCGGCTGGGTCATTTGTGTTGCCTACGTGATGCGCTATGCCCGTATGGTGCGTGAAGACCAGAGCAAATCGATTGTTTACGATAAATACGAAGAGAACAAAGCGCATTTCCTTGGTAATCAAACTGGCGAATCTCTTGAGTTCACTACCACACGTAAAGTCATTTTAACCATCTTCGGCGGCTCATTCGGCGTGATGATCTACGGTGTTTCTGTCGCTGGCTGGTGGATGGCAGAAATCTCAGCGATGTTCTTAGCGGCAACGATTTTAGTCGGACTCGTGGCACGTATGAGCGAAGAAGAGTTTACTAACAGCTTTATTGATGGTGCTCGTGACCTACTCGGCGTAGCGCTGATCATTGGTATTGCGCGCGGGATTGTAGTGGTTATGGACCGCGGCATGATCACTGATACCATCTTATACTCAGCAGAACAGATGGTAACCGGACTATCGTCGGTAGTATTCATTAACGTCATGTTCTTCCTTGAGATATTGCTATCTTTCCTTGTGCCTTCCACCTCTGGTCTGGCAGTACTCACTATGCCGATCATGGCTCCACTCGCAGACTTCGCTGGTGTAGGACGCGACCTGGTCATCACGGCTTATCAATCGGCTTCTGGCTTGGTCAACCTTATTACCCCCACTTCGGCAGTCGTTATGGGCGGCCTTGCCATTGCCCGTGTGCCTTATGTGCGCTGGGTGAAATGGGTGGCACCACTGTTAGCCATTCTCACGCTATTCTGTGTTGTGATGATCAGCATTGGTGCGCTTATCTAACCTGCTCTTTTCCTTACACTCGCTCACAGGATGTGAGCCCCCAAAGCCGCCTTAGTGCGGCTTTTCTTTACACTCTTCACCGAAAAATTAGAAAAGTTATTTCTAGCTATAACTTTTATTTATCCAATATTTCCATTCTTAAATACTTCAGAAAATTTAATATGTGATCTGGGTTAAACTTATTATCATTTTTTTGTTATCAATCTATATTCTAAATCCTTAAAAGCAATTATCTAGAAAGTTAAAATGCATAATTCCAATCTAGTTAAAGACATTTAAGTTATTTTAATTTGAATATTATTCCTTCTCACCAATATGTATCAACCACTCAGAATAATTTTATGCATAAACTTTCCTTTCTAATGATTAAATAGGGCATTCACATCCAAATAACAACTGCATAGATATTGTTAAAACCCTTGAAAACACTGGCTTTAGGCATAAAAAATGAACTGTGACTGACCTCTAAGATTCCTCCTCAGACAAGCGTAATATGAATTACAGAAACAAAATAAGTGAATAAATAAATTCGCTCTTCTATTCCCTACAAATTAAATATTAGTTTTCAAATTTTAAACTAATTAAAAATATAAGAGAGATACGATCATGAGTAAGTTATACGTAGGTTCTGAAATCGGTCAATTACGTCGTGTTCTAGTTCATCGTCCAAGACGAGCACTGACTCATCTGACACCTTCCAACTGCCACGATCTGCTATTCGATGACGTCCTTGCTGTTGAGCGTGCAGGTAAAGAACACGATGTGTTCACTCAAACTCTGCGCGACCAAGGTGTGGAAGTGTTACTGCTTACTGACTTGCTTGCAGATACGCTGGCCGTAGCTGAAGCTAAAGAGTGGCTGCTCAGCCGTCAAGTGTCGGATTACCGTTTGGGCAAAACCTTTGCTAATGATGTTCGCTGCTACCTAAGTGACTTACCAAATATAGAACTAGCTAAGATCCTTACTGGTGGCCTTTCTTACGCAGAGATGCCGATGAAGTCTTCATCAATGATGCAAGGACTTCATGCGCCAACTGATTTCATCATTGAACCATTACCTAACCACCTATTTACCCGCGATACCTCTTGCTGGGTCTATGGCGGCGTTTCTATCAACCCAATGGCCAAACCTGCTCGTCAACGTGAAACCAACCATGTTCGTGCAATCTACCGCTGGCATCCAAGCTTTGCTGGTCAGGATTTCATTAAGTACTTCGGTGATGAAGAGAAACTCTACGACAACTCGACCATTGAAGGCGGCGATGTGTTAGTCATTGGTAAAGGTGCCGTGCTGATTGGTATGTCAGAGCGCACAACCGCTCAAGGTGTTGAACACCTTGCTGCTGGCTTGTTCAAACATGGTCAAGCGAAACAAGTGATTGCAATGGAGCTGCCAAAACATCGCTCTTGCATGCACTTAGACACAGTCATGACTCATATGCGTGAAGACACCTTCTCTGTTTACCCAGAAGTCATGCGCAAAGATGTCAAGTGCTGGAGCCTGACTGGCGATGCGTCTGGTGCAGTGAATGTCAAAGAAGAAGGTTACTTTGTGACGGCTATCGAGAAAGCACTCGGCGTTGACCAACTCAATCTTATCACCACTGGCGGCGACAACTTCAACGCGGAACGTGAACAGTGGAACGATGCTAACAACGTTCTCACCGTTAAGCCTGGTGTCGTGATCGGATACGAAGGCAACACCTACACCAACGAGAAGTACGACAAAGCGGGCATCACAGTATTGCCGATTCCGGGCGATGAGCTGGGTCGTGGCCGCGGCGGTGCACGCTGCATGAGCTGCCCAATCGAACGTGATGGTATTTAAGTAACGGATAAGTTGGCGAGAGCGACTTAGCTCTCGCCCTCAGCAGAGAGATTAAAGCAATGACAAAACAAACTGTAGTTGTCGCACTTGGCGGAAACGCCCTACTTCGCCGCGGTGAACCATTGGAAGCCGAAGTACAACGTCAGAACATCGAAATTGCCGTCAAAACTATTTCGGAAATTGCTCAGGAATACAACGTCGTACTGGTGCACGGTAATGGCCCACAAGTTGGCTTACTGGCGTTACAAGGCTTGGAGTACAAGAAGGTAGCACCCTACCCACTCGATGTTCTGGGCAGTGAAACACAAGGCATGATTGGTTACATGCTGATGCAAGAGTTCAAAAACCAAATGCCAAACGTCAATGCCACTTGCATGTTAACGCAAATGACAGTGGACCCCAATGATCCGGCATTCGCAGACCCAACTAAACCCATCGGCCCGATTTATGAAGAAGCCGAGGCTCGGGAACTGGCTGAGAAGTACCACTGGACGATCAAACCAGACGGCCAGCACTTCCGCCGCGTTGTACCTAGCCCGCAACCAACAGGCATTATCGAGCACGAAGCGATCACCAAGCTCATCGACGAAGGCCACTTAGTGATTTGTACTGGCGGTGGTGGCATTCCGGTCAAACACGAAAACGGCAAGCTGGTCGGTGTTGAAGCCGTGATTGATAAGGACATGTCTGCCGCTTTCCTTGCTAAACAGCTAAATGCAGACGCCCTGCTCATCCTCACTGACGCGGATGCGGTTTATCTCGATTGGGGCAAACCAACTCAACATGCGCTGCGCAGCACTAACCCAACTGAATTGGCGCAGTACCAATTTGATGCTGGCTCAATGGGGCCAAAAATTGAAGCATCATGCGAGTTCGTCAAACAAGGTGGCAAAGTGGTCGGGATCGGCTCACTGGAAGATGGTTTACGCATTCTTCAGGGCACGGCAGGCACCAATATCACCAAAGGCTAATTACCAGCTGTCCTGACTTTAGTCAGGGCTGAGATGAAACAAACAATCACTCAAATTCATTACTGCACTTTCTTACCTCTTTCCCTGCAACGAGAAAGTGCACATCGATAAGAAGGAAAACATCATGGCTTTCAACCTACGCAACCGTAACTTCCTAAAATTATTAGACTTTACTCCGCGTGAAATTCAACACATGTTAGACCTATCCGCGGAGTTGAAAAAAGCGAAATACAACGGCTATGAGCAACCTCGTCTGAAAGGCAAAAACATCGCTCTGATCTTCGAGAAAACGTCAACTCGTACCCGTTGTGCCTTTGAAGTTGCAGCTTTTGACCAAGGCGCTCAAGTTTCATACTTAGGCCCAACAGGCTCTCAGATTGGTCACAAAGAATCGATGAAAGATACAGCTCGCGTTCTAGGCCGTATGTACGATGGCATCGAGTACCGCGGATTTGGTCAGGAAATTGTCGAAGAGCTGGGCGCTTACGCGGGTGTACCGGTATGGAATGGCCTGACTGATGAGTTCCACCCGACGCAAATTCTCGCTGACTTCCTGACTATGATGGAACATGGCCGTGGCAAACAGCTACACGAAATGAAGTTTGCCTACCTAGGCGATGCGCGCAACAACATGGGCAACTCCCTGATGGTCGGCGCAGCAAAAATGGGCATGGATATTCGTCTCGTCGCGCCGAAGCAGTTCTGGCCTGAAGAAGCCCTTGTCGCGCAATGCCGTGAGATCGCTGAAACAACCGGTGCGAAAATTACCCTGACTGAAGATGTTCAAGAAGGTGTTCAAGGTTGTGACTACCTGTACACTGATGTATGGGTATCGATGGGCGAAGCAAAAGAAGCATGGGCAGAGCGTATCAACCTCATGCTGCCTTACCAAGTCAACATGGAAATGATCAAAGCCACAGGCAATCCTCATGTGAAATTCATGCACTGCCTACCTGCCTTCCACGGCGAAGATACCACGGTAGGTAAGCAGCTTGCTGAAGAATACCCAATGCTTAAAAACGGCTGTGAAGTGACTGATGAGGTGGTTGAATCTGACTACTCTATTGTGTTCGACGAAGCTGAAAACCGTATGCACACCATCAAAGCGGTGATGGTAGCTACACTAGGTGACTAATATCATCAATTAAAAGTAATCATACTCAAATTAGACTGAGTATTGTTTGCAGGGAAATGCGGGCGGCGTTCATCAGTATCAAAAACATGCTGAATAAAGCCCGCATTTTTTTTCACACTTAATGGCTCATCATCACTCTCAATGCAAGACAGCACAACCACTGCAAACGTGTGGCTAAAATGGGCGAAATACGCATAAAAATCCAATTTATGAATACTTTACGCAAACGCTTGCGTTGGCTTTTTTTGTCCGTATAATCCTCCGCAATTTGTCTTCGGAGGATCAAAATGAACCTGTCAGCAACCACTCAATGTTGGCTTAACTTATGCCCTGACTCACGGACATGCGTGGTTTCATTTTTTTCTATCGATCCTTTTCAAGCCTCCTATTTAGGAGGCTTTTTTTTGTCTGATATTTACATCAATCCATGGATTAGCAATCCACAACAGTTGGACAAACTCACCCATTGAGACGAGGAAACACTGCTATGGCGCATTCGTTATTTAACAAGCACATTATCTCCATTCCTGAGCTCAGCCGCAGCGAGCTAGAGCTTATCGTCGACACCGCGGCTAGACTCAAAGCCGAGCCAAACCCGACACTGCTTAAAAACAAAGTGGTGGCCAGCTGCTTCTTTGAACCTTCCACTCGCACCAGGTTGTCATTTGAAACCGCTGTGCAGCGTCTTGGCGGCACAATTATTGGCTTCGACAATGGTGGCAACACGTCACTGGCGAAAAAGGGTGAGACACTGGCCGACTCTGTCCAGGTGATATCTTCTTATGTGGATGCCTTTGTGATGCGTCACCCACAAGAAGGCGCAGCGCGTTTGGCGTCCGAATTTTCAAATGGCGTACCTGTGGTCAACGGCGGTGATGGCGCGAATCAGCATCCAACCCAGACTCTGCTGGACTTGTTTTCTATCTACGAAACCCAAGGCACACTCGACAACCTCAATGTCGCGTTTGTGGGTGACCTTAAATACGGTCGTACTGTCCACTCTCTGACTCAGGCACTGGCTAAGTTCAATAACGTGCGTTTCTTCTTTATCGCACCTGAAGCATTGGCGATGCCTGATTACATCTGTGAAGAACTCGAAGAAGCAGGCATCAAATTCAGCATGCACAACAACATCGAAGATGTCGTACCGGAACTTGATGTCCTGTATATGACACGCGTACAGAAAGAGCGCTTTGACGAGTCCGAATACGCTCACATTAAGTCAGCGTTCATTCTCACCGCCGACACGCTGAAAGAGGCACGTGAGAATCTGAAGGTTCTTCACCCATTACCACGCGTCGATGAGATCACAACAGACGTCGATAGAACACCACACGCTTACTACTTTGAACAGGCAGAAAACGGTGTCTATGCGCGTGAAGCTTTACTTGCCCTTGTTCTTAGTGAAACCCTTTAATTGCAGGAGAATTATCATGGTGAAAGAAACTCAACTACAAGTAGAAGCCATTCGTAACGGCAGCGTGATTGACCATATTCCTGCGAACGTTGGCATTAAAGTGCTCAAACTTTTTAAAATGCACAAGACCAATCAACGCATCACCATAGGTCTCAACTTACCCTCTTCGGCGCTCGGTGAAAAAGACCTCATCAAGATTGAAAATGTCTATTTAACCAAAGAGCAGGCCAACCAATTGGCTTTGTATGCGCCGAAAGCGACCGTGAACCAGATCGAAGAATATCAGGTGGTCAACAAACTGACTTTAGCGCTCCCAGAACATATTCAGAGCGTCTTTGAGTGCCCGAACAGCAATTGCATCTCACACGGTGAACCGGTCGAAAGCCAATTCAAAGTGCAACAGAAACAGCATCAGGTTCAGCTCAAATGCCATTACTGTGAAAAAGTATTCTCACGTGAAATCATGGCAGAAGCGCGTTAATCAGCTCTGCCTGTCACTCTTATAAAACAACCGTGGATATTTATTCCCACTCAGGAATAAATATCCACTTCCAACAGAATTATTCACCAATAAAATCGCAAATTAATAGTCTTTAATTGGTGATCCCTTTCAAAAAGCCACACTTTATTTGGTGGTAAGATATCTACGAATCAAACCTTTAAGTCACCACAGAAGTGACCGCTCAATATCTGAAGACGCTACTAGGGAATGAAGTGTCGAAGGTCGCAAGGACGAATTATCTCTACGTCATGTTTTAAAGGAGTTCGCATGAGTGAAACTCTAAATCCAACTTCAGTCGATTACACTGAAGACAAAACTCTGACTGCAGCCTGTAAACGCCTGCTTCAACAACAGAGCTTTACTACTCAGAATGAGTTGCGCGAAGCTCTGGTTGCTATCGGCTTTGAAGGCATCAGCCAATCAACGGTCTCGCGTCTGCTGTCTCAGCTTGGGGTCGTCAAAGTCCAGAATGCCTGTGGTAAAAAGGTGTATTGCATTACCGTTGAAACCGCTCCTGTGCGTGTTGAGTCATCGATTTCCTCGCAGATAGAATTTATTACTCATAATCAGGCGATGGTAGTGGTCAAAACTCACCCGGGCAGCGCTCAGCTCGTCGCACGATTGGTCGATATCGACCCACACACTGAAATCCTAGGTACCGTTGGGGGTAACGACACCGTCTTGGTGATCCCGAAAGATACTGAGCATATTGATGCCTGCGAACGAGTGGTTCGTGCTCGACTCGGCGTGGCTTAAGTCTTTCCTATATCACCTCAACTTAAGTCAGGTATCGGCCTGACTTAAGCTTTTGAATTGGCGATATTTGTCGGAGTATGAAACTTATTCCCCCTTTCCCCTGTCTGATTGAGTTAAAATGATGAAAATTTAACTCAAGTGACTTTTCTATGCGTGCCGTCTTTTCACTGATTTTATTATGTCTGACTGTAGCTTCTGCCCCTGCTATGGCGCTTTTCGAGCAGTCTAACTCTGCACCAAGCTTCGGAAATCAGAGCAATACGTTTGTCCCTGTCGATCAAGCTTTCCCGTTTAACGCCTATCAGCAAGGCGATAAGGTTTTCCTCGACTGGCAAGTCAAACAGGATTACTACCTCTACCAGCACCGTTTATCGGTCAGCGGCGAAAATGTCACGGTAGGCGAGCTGAAAATGGAAGACGGTCAGCCCTACAAAGACGAGTTTTTCGGTGAGGTAAACATTTATACCACGCCTTTGTTTGTCGAAGTGCCTTTGGCCGATTATCAGGATGGTGCACGTCTGATTGTCCAGTATCAGGGCTGTGCAAAAGCTGGATTTTGCTACCCGCCAGAGACTCGCGTGGTTGACTTAACCAGTTTCCAATCCAGCGCTGGTGACCAATCGGCGCCATCAAGCAGCACAAGTTCTGCACCAACAGACACTCCAGCCAAGCCGTCACAGCCGGTTTCTCAGGAGTCGAGCCTAGCATCCAGTCTAAGTGATAGCTGGTGGACACCATTACTGTTTTTAGCGCTGGGTGTTGGCCTTGCGTTTACGCCATGCGTGCTGCCGATGTATCCGATTTTAACCAGTATTGTGCTTGGCAGCGGCAAACTGAGCCACGGCCGAGCATTAGGCTTAGCGTTTATTTACGTTCAAGGGATGGCTCTCACCTACACCTTATTAGGATTGGTTGTCGCCTCTGCAGGTATGCAGTTTCAGGCCGCTATGCAACACCCTTATGTCCTGATTGGTTTGAGCGTCATGTTTGTCGCCCTAGCGCTGTCGATGTTTGGTGCCTACACCATTCAGCTGCCAAGTGCGGTACAGACATGGCTGAATAATTTGAGCAACAAACAACAAGGCGGCAGCTCACTGGGCGTGTTTGCCATGGGTGCGATTTCTGGATTAGTCTGCTCACCTTGTACCACAGCGCCACTTTCAGGTGCGCTACTCTATGTCGCACAAAGCGGTGACTTGCTCACAGGCGGCGTCGCACTGTACGCTCTCGCGCTGGGCATGGGCATTCCACTGATGCTGGTTGCGGTATTTGGCAACAAACTGCTGCCAAAAGCCGGTAACTGGATGGACAGAGTAAAAACCCTGTTTGGCTTTATTCTGCTTGCGGCGCCAATCTTCTTACTTGAACGTATCCTGCCAGAAACGTGGGCGACAGGATTGTGGTCCGCTCTTGGTCTAGCCGCTTTTGGCTGGCTATACCATGTTAAAAACTCACTGCCATTTGGTGGCTGGAAACAAAGTGCGGTCGGTATCATTGCGGTTCTTGGCTTATTTGCCTCAGCGCAACCCGCACTCAACTATTGGTTTGGTGGTCATACAGAACAAGCGCAGCCTAGTATTCAATTTACACGCATTACCACCGTGGATGATCTCAACAGCCAGTTGGAGCAAGCTAGGCTGGCGGGCAAACCTGTGATGCTCGACTTCTATGCTGACTGGTGTGTGGCGTGTAAAGAGTTCGAAAAATACACCTTCCACCAGCCTGATGTGGAAGCGAAGCTACGTAATTTTGTGCTGTTACAAGCAGATGTCACCAAGAACCTGCCGCAAGATATCGAGCTGCTGAAAGAGATGAATGTACTTGGCCTGCCAACCATAGAGTTTTGGGATGCCAGCGGCCAACATGTCTCCAATGCCAGAGTCACCGGATTTATGCAGGCAGAGCCATTTTTGCAACATATCAATGCCAATAGCTTATAGCCAACTTAAGCTTCACTTTACGCCAGTCATCAGACTGGCGTTTTTGTCTGTTGTTTATATATATGCAATTTGGTGATAAAACCCGATACAGTTCAGACTTTTAGGGTATGAATATTGTCCATACTCTCAAAGGTGACAATAATTCCATTAAGCAAACTTTCAAAAGCAGTTAACGTCATGGACTCGACTTACACCATTATCATCGCCGACGATCACCCCTTATTTCGTAATGCACTGTTTCAGTCTGTGCACATGGCGGTTAGTGGTGCCAATTTATTGGAAGCGGATTCCCTTGAAGCCCTTTTGGCCGTTCTTGCCAAGGAAGACGAGCCCGATCTTCTGCTGCTTGATCTAAAAATGCCCGGCGCTAATGGAATGTCTGGATTGATTCAGCTACGGGCAGAGTACCCAGATATGCCGATTGTGGTCGTATCGGCCAGTGAAGAGCCTTCCGTCGTCACTCAGGTCAAAAGCCATGGCGCGTTTGGTTTTATCCCTAAGTCGAGTGACATGCGCGAATTGGTCAGCGCATTGAATCAGGTCTTGAATGGCGAGCCTTTCTTTCCAGAAGGTTCCATCACTAACAACGCGGCTTGCAATGACTTAGCAGAGAAAATTGCCACTTTAACGCCACAACAATACAAAGTACTCGGAATGCTATCTGATGGTTTGCTAAACAAGCAGATTGCTTATGAGTTAAATGTATCTGAAGCCACGATAAAAGCCCATATGACCGCGATCTTTAGAAAGTTAGGTGTTAAAAACCGTACTCAGGCTGTAATTTTACTTCAGCAGCTAGAATCTGAAGCTTAATTTTCATCCTATCTCGATCATTTCTCTGCTAAGATAGTCAAGTCGGTCATCTGATCGACTTATTTATCCCTCTGTTTCACTAACTCTGGGAGTCACATCATTGCTTAGCGTATTGATCACTCAATTTGTCGTTCTCTGGGCCGTCATCGATCCGATTGGTTCCGTTCCGGTCTATTTATCTCAAACTCAGCACCTCACAGCCAAACAACGCCGTTTAGTGGCGCTCAAAGCGGTAGGTATCTCAACAGGCGTACTTCTGTTCTTCCTTATGGCCGGTCAGCTATTACTGGAAGCCATGCAGATTCCTCTGCCTGCATTTCAAGCAGCAGGTGGCTTAGTACTCTTGCTGTTCGCTCTAACAATGATTTTTGGTGAATCTAAACCGGAACAGGAAACTAAGCTTTCTGAAGAAGTCAGCCACTCCGATCTAGCTGACTTAGCCGTCTACCCACTTGCGATCCCTTCGATTGCCTCTCCAGGAGCAATGATGGCGATCGTAATGCTGACTGACAATCATCGTTATTCTTTGGTCGACCAAGGCATCACCGCAGCGGTGATGGTGAGTGTTCTGTTGATCACCTTACTCTTGCTACTTGGCGCGACACATATCCAGAAATGGATTGGCAATGTCGGCGCTGCGATCATCAGCCGAGTCATGGGGTTGATCCTTGCCGCAGTGGCTTTGAACAACCTGCTTCTAGGCATCAAAGATTTCTACCTAGGTTGAATTATTTTATAAAGTCATCAACAAATCATTAGACCTTTGGCTAATTTAACACAAGATTAACATCACAAAAATCTATCACTTAAATACTAAGCGCCTTATTTATAGGCGCTTTTTGTTTTTCCCTACGCGACTAAAGTTGAAAAGAGTTCTTGCCAGCACCTTGCTAAGGTAGAAAGTGAAACATTTTATTAACAATACCAATCATAAGGAGGCGGCAATGGCGTTTGAAAGTCAGGAACGAGCCAAAGCCTACTGGGACAAAAACGTAAAACTGATGATCAGCTTGATGGTGATCTGGTTTGTCGTTTCTTTTGGCTGCGGCATTTTATTTGTCGACGTACTTAACCAATTTCAGATAGGTGGCTACAAACTGGGCTTCTGGTTTGCACAACAAGGTTCCATCTATACCTTTTTAGGCATTATTTTCTACTACGCGTGGAAAATGCGCCAAATCGATCGCGAATTTAATGTGGACGAGTAAGGAGCAGCTCAGATGGATTTGAAAACAATCACTTACCTCGTTGTCGGTGCCACTTTTGTCCTTTATATCGGTATCGCTATTTGGGCACGTGCGGGGTCAACCAAAGAGTTCTATGTCGCGGGTGGTGGGGTTAACCCGATTGCCAACGGCATGGCAACCGCTGCGGACTGGATGTCAGCAGCTTCCTTCATTTCAATGGCAGGCCTTATCGCCTTCATGGGTTACGGTGGTTCCGTATTCCTGATGGGCTGGACAGGCGGCTATGTACTACTCGCTCTGCTTTTAGCACCTTACCTACGTAAATTTGGCAAGTTCACAGTACCTGAGTTCGTTGGTGAGCGTTTCTACTCCAATGCGGCACGTATTGTTGCGGTTGTGTGTCTGATTATCGCGTCAGTGACTTACGTAATCGGTCAGATGAAAGGGGTGGGTGTTGCCTTCGGTCGATTCCTTGAAGTAGATTACTCAACAGGTCTACTGATCGGTATGTGTATTGTATTCATGTACGCGGTAATGGGCGGCATGAAAGGCATTACCTACACGCAGATTGCTCAGTACTGTGTACTTATTCTGGCGTACACCATTCCTGCTATCTTTATCTCGCTACAGCTAACAGGAAACCCAATTCCACAAATGGGCCTAGGTAGTACCATGGCTGGAACGGACGTCTATCTGCTCGATCGGCTTGATCAGGTGGTGACTGAGCTCGGATTTAGCGAGTATACGACTCAGGTGCGCGGCGATACCTTGAACATGTTTGTTTACACCATGTCTCTGATGATTGGTACTGCGGGTCTACCGCACGTTATCATCCGTTTCTTCACAGTACCGAAAGTACGTGATGCACGCACTTCAGCAGGCTGGGCGCTCGTCTTTATCGCGATTCTGTACACCACTGCACCTGCGGTATCTGCAATGGCACGTCTAAACCTAATGGATACAGTTAACCCAGCTCCAGGTCAGAACCTTGCTTATGATGAGCGCCCTGACTGGTTCAAAAACTGGGAAAAAACTGGCCTACTTGGCTTTGATGATAAGAACGGCGATGGCAACATCCAATACACCTCAAATGCTGAAACCAATGAACTGAAAGTCGACCGTGACATCATGGTTCTGGCGAATCCAGAAATAGCCAAGCTACCTAACTGGGTTATTGCACTGGTTGCTGCGGGTGGTTTAGCCGCCGCTCTGTCTACCGCTGCAGGTCTGCTACTCGCGATATCGTCAGCAATATCTCATGACTTAATCAAAGGTGTGATAAATCCGAACATCTCTGAGAAGAAAGAGTTACTGGCCAGCCGGATATCCATGGCAGTCGCGATTGCTGTCGCCGGTTATCTGGGGCTCAATCCGCCTGGCTTTGCCGCAGGTACGGTGGCACTGGCCTTCGGTCTGGCTGCCTCGTCCATCTTCCCTGCCTTGATGATGGGTATTTTCAGTAAGAACATCAACAAGGAAGGCGCGATTGCCGGCATGATTGCAGGTATCACAATCACTCTATTCTACGTATTCCAACACAAAGGCATCCTGTTCATCGCTGACTGGAAATACCTAGAAAGCTGGGGCAGCAACTGGTTCCTAGGTATCGAACCGAATGCCTTCGGTGCTATCGGTGCGCTATTCAACTTCCTAGTGGCGTTCGCGGTATCGAAGGTTACGGCAGAAACACCACAAGAAGTGAAAGATTTGGTCGAACACGTTCGTGTTCCAGCAGGCGCTGGAGATGCGGTAGATCACTAATCTACACTTAATGACTAAAGCCCCTCACGGGACGACCCGTCCGGGGCTTTTTTATTGCTCTTAATTCAGTTACCGTAGTTTCGAAATGTTGTCGCAAGGAAGCCAAGATGTTCAAAAATAAGCACTTTATTGTCGCTCTTTTGATTGCACCGATTCTGTCCATTATTGCCTATTTCGGCACTGATATGGCAGTCAGCGAAAAACCCCATGCCGCCAAAGAAGGCCAGAGCTACAAACTGGTCAGCAAATCAAACTGTCGCTACACCAGTGGTTTGTGCGATATGGAAAATGGAGACTTTAAGGTCAAGTTCCGCTCAGAAAAGCTCACCGATGAAAATCTTGAATTGTCACTTCATTCAGCCCATGCTCTCGAAGGCGTTAAGCTTTCTTTGGTCGACAGCCAAGAGCAGAATGCGCAACCAATCAATATGGAGCCAGCCGATCAAGCAGGGCAAAATTGGTATATTACGTTACCTAAACCCACATCAACAGACAGCTGGTTGAGAGTGGCGATTCAATCTGACGGCACGCTATATTATGGGGAAACACAAACCGCATTTGTAAAATACGAAACACTGTTTACAGAATAGAGAGTCGCGAGACGATGATCAGGGTTGATGTCATGGCATCATCCCTGATTCTAGCCTTTTCTCTTATTCATGTTCTATTTAGGCTCTACACCATACTGGTTATTGCCTTGGTTTCCCTTGAGGAAACCGCACTCCACAAGAATCCAAACACCACACACTAAGGCCGCTAAAGAACTCACGGCTTGTAATGTGGTTGGTTGCGTCATCTGAGCCGGGTCTCCTGCTGGGACTGTCATGCGGCCAATGATTAATGGCACATTCAGTAATAACCACCAACTGGATTTGCCTCTGTCATGCCAGCGTTTGGCAGTAATAGCGAGATCTGGGAGCAAGACTACAATCAAAAATAACGGCAACAGCAAATGCGCCATACTTGGCAACAACGCATTCACTCCGGCAGCAAAGCCAACAATTAACACGTAATATATGATATTCCATATCCAGTAGGTTTTGCGCCCTACTCGACCTTGAAACGAAAGCAGCAACTCTTTCATTGACATGATGACTTACCTAAACCGCCAAAACTATTAATTGACCACTTTTTGAAAACATTCTTTATCCATATCCCGGATATTGACTGTCAAACTATGCACATGGCTTGCTTGATCTTGCAGAACTCCCATCAGCTGACGTGATAGCTCACGCTTTTGCTCCGCCGTTCGTCCACCAAGTAAATCAAAGCTGATATGTATGAAGTCGACATTATCACCAGCCTCTCCCACTAGCCAATGATGACATCGCAAAGCTCGAGACTTCACCGAAGAGGCATCGAACAACCCACTGTGAAGGGCGACCTGATGTAGATCTTCCAATAATCCCTGTACGTTAACTCGTTCATCAACAGAGTTAGAGTATTCCATCACTAGATTTGGCATAGCTGTCCTCAAATGTAAGAGAGTTTCAAATAATCATTAAAAATACTCAGACACTATTACCAATTTCCGCTGCTGTTTCCGAGCGTAAAACCAGCATAATGCTTTATGGATCACTCAGTACAGCAAAGCTTATACCAATTATGAGTTGTCACAGCGGCATCCAATCATCCAGAACCGAACAAGACATGATACTAGTCATGATTTGGTTGGTGTAATCTGTTATATTCCTACGAAGATTTTTTACATTAATGAACTTACATTAAATACAAAGGGAGATATTCCTATGCGTCGTCCTGTAGTGATGGGTAACTGGAAACTTAACGGCAGTAAAGCAATGGTAAAAGAGTTGCTAACTGGCCTGAACGCAGAACTTGAAGGTGTGGAAGGTGTTGACGTAGCAGTAGCTCCACCAGCGCTTTACATCGATCTAGCTGAACGTGTTATCGCTGAAGGCGGTAACAAGATCATCCTAGGTGCTCAAAACACTGACCTAAACAACAGCGGTGCATTCACTGGCGATATGTCTCCAGAAATGCTGAAGGATTTCGGTGCTTCTCACATCATCATCGGCCACTCTGAGCGTCGTGAATACCACAACGAATCTGACGAGTTCATCGCGAAGAAATTTACTTTCCTAAAAGAGAACGGCCTGAAGCCAGTTTTCTGTATTGGTGAATCTGAAGCTCAAAACGAAGCGGGCGAAACTGAAGCAGTTTGTGCACGTCAAATCAACGCAGTAATCGACGCATACGGTGTTGAAGCGCTAAACGACGCGATCATCGCATACGAGCCAATCTGGGCTATCGGTACTGGTAAAGCAGCAACAGCTGAAGATGCACAGCGCATCCACGCTTCTATCCGCGCTCTAATCGCAGAAAAAGACGCTGCAGTGGCTGAGCAAGTAATAATTCAATACGGTGGTTCTGTTAAGCCAGAGAACGCTGAAGCATACTTCTCACAACCAGACATCGACGGTGCTCTAGTGGGCGGTGCATCTCTTGATGCGAAGAGCTTCGCAGCCATCGCGAAAGCGGCAGCAGCAGCTAAAGCATAATTTTTCTTCAGGAAAAATTCGAAGAGGTCAGCGTAAGCTGCAATGTAGATCAGATAAGGATCGGTTGACCGATCCTTCTGATGAGAGACAATCGGAAACCTGTTTATAGGTTTCCGATTTTTATGTCTATTCAAAACTTCTTTGCCGACTTCCTYGAAGAAAACCCTGTTGATGTTGCCCARCTCACCACCTTTTCTGAACACATTCCCGATGCGTGGGTAGCTAAAGCAGCCTCACTGTCCGATAAAGCGACTATCCGTCGACGCCGATTACCGAGCGATATGGTGTTGTGGCTGATTGTGGG
>NZ_JAKEUT010000011.1:0-104236 GCF_022398025.1 Vibrio sp. Isolate25 | reverse complement strand
GCCGCCAGCGTTCAATCTGAGCCATGATCAAACTCTTCAATTTAAGATTTTGTCGGCTCAATGAATACTGAACATTACATAAGTAATGTTTGAATTGACTGTGCTGAATCCGAAGATTCAATGGTCACTTCGTWTCATTGAAACCTAAATTGTTTCCGAAGAAACTATTTGGATTATCATCAACGAGTGCCCACACAGATTGATAGGTTTATATTGTTAAAGAGCTGTGCTTTTGAGAGGCTTCCTCTCAAAGCGGAGGTGCATTCTAACGAGATAATTTGAAGAGTCAAACACTTTTTCAAACTTATTTTCTCAGAAGTTTCTCACCTCTCTTACACTGCTGAAGCCTTGTGGCGTCTGCCGTGTCAGTGGATGCGCATTATAGGGAGCTCCAAAAGGATGGCAAGCATAAATTTGCCTTTTTCGATAAAAAAAACGCTTAAATGACCATTAATCATTCAAGCGCCTATTTAGTACCATTTTATCTTCAACTTATCATCAAACTACCCACAAATTACTGTGGATAACTAATCATCACTATCAAAGAAATAAGAGATCCTAGAGCGAGGGTTTAAATACTCACGTACTTTATCAGGTAGTTTGTTAGGCAAAATGGCATTCACGATTTTTATCTCTTTCTCGGCCAAATCAATGATCGGAGCTTGCGTTCTTGGGACCGAAGGATCATAGATAAGCACATTAGGGAAAAGAATGTTACGTGCATTGACTGAGATAACCAAACCAACCATATCGTTAGACAGCTGAACAACAGTGCCTGGCGGATAGATCCCCATAAACTTAATCAGAATGTTGAGGTTTTCATTGTTATATAGATGTTTACAGTTTTTATATAGATGAGACAGTGCCACATATGGAATTTTTTGTTCGGAGGGGATGTTGCTGTGGCATAGGTTATCGTAAGCATTGGCAACTGAAATAATTTGCGTCAGCTCATCAATTTGATCTTCTTTCAATCCTTCTGGATAACCTGAGCCATCGTTTAATTCATGATGCTGAGCGATAACCTTTCTGGCACTTTCTGGAAAACTCTCCATATTACTGGCGATATCAAGCCCGTATTTAGTATGAAGCTTAAGGTAGTTTTTTTCCGGCTCACTTAAAGGGGTCTGCTTACGAACGATAGCAGTCGGTACCTTCACTTTCCCCATATCGTGAAACAAAGCCGCAAAAGCAACTTCCTTTATCTGTTGTGCTTCAAGCTTTTTCGCTTGAGCGATCATCATGGCAATAACTGAGACATTAAGGCAATGAAAGTAAATATCTTCAAACTCACTTTTGCCATTCATCAAATGCAAAGTCACATGATCGTCACTCAACAGTTTATCGACAATGTCATCGACTAATAGGGCAGCTTCATCAACCGCCTGTTCCGGGCGGTTACGAATTTTATTCATCACCGCTCTCATCCGAGATAGTGAACGTTCAAATTCTTTCTCACAGTTAATCACCCGGCGCCGATACGCACTAAGTTTTTCAATTCGGTCTTGCTTCTCTTTCCAAAGCTTCTGTGCTTCAAGATCGATTTGTTCTGCCGGAGTTTCATCTTTATCCTGTGGCTCTGTCGGTGGAGGGAGAGGTTGAGTATCACTCTGGCTAGGGTTCATAAACACATGTTTAATGCCTAAGTGACGGATCAGACGGATCTGTTCTTCGTCTTTAATCTTAAAGCTATTAAACAAAAAGGGGTGCTCATTCCATTTGACTGGAAGTCGGATATGCAACCCTGGCTGAAGTCTGTCTACAGTTATTTTTATGCTAGCCACGATTTATATACAACTTAATCTTCATTAATTGATTTATCATTTTAGGCAACTCACACGCAGAATTCACCACTAACAACCCTTAGCAAGTAAAGAGGCTGCGTCAGTTTGCGAAGTTACTTAACCAACTCACAATGTAACATCCAACGAACCCCAAATTTATCTTCAATTTTACCAAAACGAGCCCCCCAAAACGTGTCGGCAAGTGGCATCATAATATTCCCACCGTGGGATAATTTATCAAAGACTCTGGCCTGATCATTGATGTCATCAAACACCAGAGACAGTGCAATATGATTACCAGAACGTTCCTTCGCGACTAAGCCATCTGAAAGCATTAACTTCATACCGAATGCTTCGCACTCTGCATGCATGATCCAATCGGGATCAGCGCCCTCTATTTGTTGAGGTGAGTCCTTAAAGTATTGCTTGGTGACCACAACCCCACCAAACGCTTGGCAGTAGAAGTCTAGCGCTTCATCACAGCGTCCAGCGAAAAACAAGTAAGGGGTGAGTTGATACATTGATTGAATCCTTTCAGAAATTTCTTCTCTCTAAAAGATAGACAATATTTACTTAACTAATAGAAAAATTTGAAGATTTTTATTATCGCTAGTAAGGACGAAAGAAGTATAACGACGAGAGAGGTTTTGCAGGCAGGGCATAATTCAAACAAGATAAAAACAAGCTTCCCAGCTATTGGCCATGCTTAGAATTGATAGCCTGCCTACAGTCAGGAGACATTTCGTTCTAGAACTTCGACCTAGTTTTATATTTATAACAGACAAGTACAACAAAGCCCCGACTTTCGTCGAGGCTTTGTTGTTTAAATATGGTACCGGTGGGCGGACTTGAACCGCCACGCCCGAAGGCAACGGATTTTGAATCCGTCGTGTATACCAATTTCACCACACCGGCATCTTTGGGCTGTTGCCCTTTGATGGTTGGCATTATACGTAAGCAAAGTATTCGTGCAAGTGCAAAAGACTGAATTGATTGCCGTTTGCTGATAAAATCACCACAAATTATTAAGCTGTGCGCAAAGTCTCTTTTCAGACTCACGGTGAAGCTATATTCTGACGCCTTATTAAATTTGGGTAAGTTAATATGTCGACAACAGACACCCTGCCACCAGCAGGTCTAATGCGTCGCCTTGGCGCATTGTTTTACGATAGTTTAATCGTCATTGCGATTGAAATGATGGCAGCAGGCATTGTTATTGCCGTTTTACATGCCTTAGTCGCTATGGGTGCCTTTCATGTCGCTCCTTATACAGATGTAAGCGACTTTCTTACTAATCATCCGATATGGGGACCGACTTATACTCTCTACCTAGCGGTTGTCTGGATTTATTTCTTTGTTTTCTTCTGGACTCAGGCAGGACAAACTCTTGGGATGAGGGCTTGGAAAATACAAGTTCGTAACGCCGATGGCAGCGCCATTTCTGTCACGCAGGCTCTTATTCGCATTGCTACTTCAGGATTTGGTTTAGCCAATTTGACTGTCCCCATCGATCCGCAAAAACGTGGTTTTCATGACATTTGGGCTAAGACACAGGTTGTTGTTTTACCTAAAGTTCAATAAAGAAGAGGAAGGCAGCCGCCTTCCTCTTCTATTCCAATGCAACGACTAGTCGACTTTCAACTCTTTTAGCATCGACTCTGGTAGTGCCAACTCATCGTTCTTATTAACTTTAATTCCCGCATCGATAATTGTCTGTGCAATTTGCTTTGCTTCCTCTAGAGAGTGCATCGCTGCTGTACCACATTGGTATTCGTTCAGCTCGGGGATTTTGTTCTGACTTTCGACCTTGAGCACGTCTTGCATAGCGGATAACCATGACTGAGCTACCTGATCTTCTGAGGGTGTACCAATCAGACTCATATAAAACCCTGTACGGCAACCCATAGGGGAAATATCGATAATCTCAACATTATTACCATTCAGGTGGCTACGCATAAAGCCCGCATATAAATGCTCAAGCGTATGAATACCTTTCTCCGAAAGTATGTCTTTGTTAGGCGCGGTAAAGCGCAAATCAAACACTGTTATGGTATCCCCTTTCGGAGTGGTCATCGTCTTCGCTACACGCACCGCTGGTGCATTCATACGAGTGTGATCCACAGTAAAGCTATCTAATAATGGCATTGTCCTTCTCCTTCGCCCCGGGTTAGAAAAACCAACTCCGGTTACTTTCCAATTCTTGTCGGCACTGTTTGAGTTGCCAACCATAATCCTTTGCCTGCTTCTCGACTTTGCGAGCAACTTTTACCAATGCAGGTTTTGATTGATAAGATTTTCGCTTATAACCACTACGCCCTTCATGATAGGCCAAATACTGATTATAAGGATCCCACTTAGAGATCCCTAATTGCTTCTGGGTTTCACTGGTATACCAGCCGATGAACATCATTGAATCATCAAAGTTCGTCCTAGAACCACCATGACCTGTCGCTTTTTGAAAATCTTCCCAAGCTGGATCTTGTGCCTGAGCATAGCCATAAGCACTGCTGACTCTTCCCCAAGGTATAATACCAAGTAGGTAATCTTTCGGGGGCCTAGCGTCGTGTCGAAAGCTGCTTTCCTGCTTGACAAATGCCATCGCAATTTGAATAGGAGTTCCCCATTCTTCTTCCATCTCAACAGCGGCATCATACCAGTCCTGATATTCACGGAAGATATCACATGCATTGCTTTGACTTTTAGGTGGAGCCGTCGCGCAGCCACCTAACATCACAATACTCGATAGCAGAAAAGCCCTTTTCACTGTTTTCCTATACCTTCAAATAGGTGAAGTAATCATCTAAAAAGTCATCAAAACTTAGCGTATCCGCTTGTTCCGCGTTTACTTGGGCTATACGTGAACGTTCTACTTCCTGCTCCATCACTTGAGCACTGTACACTTGGAATACATGACTCAAATGTTGCTCACGGTATTGCTGACCAAAATCACAACCGACTTTGCCTAACCCTCCCAGACGTTTGGTATCCGCCAACAGTTGACCAGAAATGGTCAATTCTGGATTGTGTATCCAAGTCAACAGTTTATGGCATACCGACTGATAGGCTTCTCCTCCTACTGCAGCATCCATTTTTTCTGCAATGAGGAGAATCTCGTCAAATACTCGTAGAGCCCAATCCTGTAATGACAATACTTCACCTTTACAACCGATTTGCAGTTCTAAGCCAGGTTTACGCCCCGCTTCAATGACTTTATTCCAGTTTTCACGCCAGCATGCTTGTTCACAAAAATCCATCGGTTCGGATTCCGTTATCGCCGCCCAAGTAAGAAACAAATCTAAGAAACGAATCTGCTCCTCATCAATACCAATGGCACTGTAAGGGTTCACATCAAGTGAACGCACTTCAATATATTCAACACCACCACGCGATAAGGCTTCCGAAGGCTTCTCACCACCTTTAGCAACACGCTTAGGGCGAATCGGTGCATACAGTTCATTTTCAATCTGAAGCACATTACTGTTTAGCTGTCGATATTCACCTTCTACTTTAACGCCAATCTCAGCAAACTCAGCAGATGGTGTTCGAATTGCCGCGTTGAGCCCGTCTAAATACTCATCTAGGCTATTGAAACCAATCCTCAATACACTTTGCGCACTGTTGGTATAACCTAAGTCACTCATGCGTAGGGAAGTGGCATGTGGTAGAAATAGCGTTTCTCCGATGTTCTCAAAAGGCAGAGTTGTTTCTCGCCCCTGAACAAAGGAAGAGCATAGTGCTGGTGACGCTCCAAAAAAGTAAGGAATCAGCCAGCCAAAACGGTAGTAATTACGAATCAGCCCAAAATAAGCGTCAGATTTTGTTTGCTGGCGCTCGGCTTCAGGCTGTTCTCCATACAACGCATCCCAGAAAGATTCAGGAAATGAGAAGTTGAAATGCACGCCGGAAATAATTTGCATCAGGCTTCCATAGCGACGCTTTAGCCCTTCACGGTATAACGTTTTCATCTTGCCAGAGTTGGAGCTTCCGTATTGGGCAAGATTGATGTCGTCCTCCTGACTGACATAACATGGCATAGACAGTGGCCACATTTTCTCTTCGCCCAGCTTCGTCTGGGTAAAGTGATGAATATCCTCAAGCTGCGCAGTCAATGTTTTTATGTCACTGGATACTGGAGTAATGAACTCCAACAAAGACTCAGAAAAATCAGTCGTGATCCAATCATTCGCGTATGCCGAGCCCAGCGCTTGGGGGTGAGGCGTTGTCGCTAACCTACCATCCTTTTGATAACGCAGTGTTTCTCTCTCTACACCACGGCCAAAGGATTGAAATATTTTCGGGTTTAGTGCAACTCGCTCCAGTCGCGCAGCAAAATCAGTCAAAATGAGGTTCACTTATGTCCTGACCCAAATACTTCTGGGCCGTTTGAATTATCAGAGGGTGAGACTGCTCCCATCCCTCTCTCATGCTCTAATTTATGTGTACTCTAACGAACGATTTCAAGCTCTTCTAGCGGGATTTGCAAACTTTCTAGCTGAGGCTTCAGCAATTTTGCGTCACCAACAACAATGATCTGATAGGCATCAGGAGTAAACCACTTAGCTGCCATTCGGTTCAAAGTGTCTTTACTGACCGTATCCACAATCTCATTACGTTGCTTGAGATAATCTTCGTCCAAGCTATAAGCCAGAATACTACTTAACAACTGCGCTTTCTGTGAAGGTGTTTCATACTTCAGAGCATCTTGTTGACCAACTGCTAAACGTAAAAATTTCATTTCTTCGTCAGTCATACCCTGTTTGCTGTATTGCTCCAACTCTTTTTCAAACTCTTTAATTGACTCGAGAGTAGAGTCAGCCCGAACCTGAGCCGAGAAGACAATTGCTCCCACTTCTCTGTTAGCAGCAAAGTAACCACTTGCACCATAGGTATAGCCTTTATCTTCACGTAGGTTCTGATTGATTCGGCTATTGAAGTTTCCAGCCAAATTAAAGTTAGCAAGCTGAGTTAGATAAACTTCACCTGTTGCATCAAAAGGCAGCCCATGACGGACAAAGCGAACAATACTTTGTGGTGCCCCTGGCTTATCTACTAGGTAAATTTTTTGTGCATTGGTTTGCTCAACCAACTGTGGGCGAAGTAAAGGAGCTTCTTCACCTTGCCAATTTTCCAAGAAGGCGAGTTGTTTTTTAACCTGACGTTTGGAAATATCGCCAACCACAACAATCTGCGCGCCATGTGGGGTGTAATGCTGACGATAAAATGCTTTAACATCATCCAAAGTCAACGCAGCCACCGACTCTTTCGTTCCATCATTAGGACGCTGGTAGATAGAACCAGAGAACAGTACTTGTCTGGTTGCTTGAGAAGCCAACCAGCTCGGCTTCTGATGCTGATAAACAATACCCTCAAGCATCTGTTGTTTATTACGCTCAAAGTCAGATTCATTAAACGCCGGTTTAAATAACACTTCTTCCACAATGGCCAGTGTTTGAGCTAGATTTTTCTCTAGGCTGGAAACGGAGATACTGGTCGTGTAGTTTGCAGCATTAATGGAAACCGTACTGCCTAGTTTATCCAGCCTCGCTTGCAACTGTTCAACCGTGGAATCTAACGTCCCCTCTTCCATCATAGCAGCAGTCAAATTCGCTAAGCCTTCCTTACCCGGCTGAACATACCGCTCTCCGGCTGGGAAACGAATTTCCAGTTGAACCGTTGGGGTTTCCCTGCTTTCCGTACCTAGCAGCTCTGCGCCATTATCAAAATACAGCTTGTACAACTTAGGCATCTGGGCTTTCACTGCTTCAGCGACTTCTGGCATTACTGAACGGTCAAAGTCATCCACTGGACGACGATAGGCGAGATCTTGCTCCTTGATCTTGGTGTATTCTGGCAAGGTACGTTCTGGAGTGATGAATGTAGCGGGTGTGACCACATAATCTAGCTTGCCTTTCGGAACGACACTCAACGTAACTTTATGGTGACCGTTCACATAATCCTGATAAGCCTTCATAACCGACTCTGGTGAGACCGCACGAATCTGCTCGAGCTGAGTTTGCAAACGATCCGGCTGGCCGAAGAAAGTCTGGTTTGATGCGAGTTGAGTCACTTTTCCTTTCACACTCTGTAACGCAAATACCGCATTGGCTTCGGCCATACCGGTGATCTGATCCAAGCGAGTTTGATCTACACCTCGCTCTTCAAACTTCTCTAATGTCTGCATCAACTCATCATACAGCGGTTTCAGTTTGCCTTTCTCACCTGATGGAGCCATGGCATAAACGTAGAAATTACACGCCAATTCAGAGCAATCTTGGAATGCACCGGCGTCCACCGCTTTTTGCGTTTTAACGAGGTCTTGATAAAGCAGACTATTTGCCCCCTTACCTAATACATTAGCCAATGCATTCAGTGAAGCTTCTGTCTTTTCTCCACGATATGTCGTCGGCCAACCCACCAAAACCATAGGTTGTTGGATACGGTCTTCCAACGTAATGTATTTATCTTCATTGAGAACAGCAGGTTGCTTTGGTGCCTGCTTGACTTCTGGCCCTTCAGGAATAGAACCGAAATACTTATTAACCCAGTGCAGCGTCTGTTCAACATTAATATCCCCACCGATGGTGAGTACCGCATTATTCGGTCCATACCAACGCAAGAAGAAAGCTTTGAGATCATTCACATCAACACGATCTAAGTCTTCAACATAGCCGATCGTTTGCCAAGAATAAGGATGTCCCTCAGGGTAAAGCGCTTCACCCATTTTTTCCCACATCAGACCATATGGGCGATTATCATAATTCTGAGCCCGTTCATTTTTAACTGTATCTCGCTGGATCTCAAACTTACGCTGTGACACTGCATCTAGCAAAAAACCCATACGATCGGATTCTAACCACAGCATTTTCTCTAGCTGATTAGACGGCACAGTTTCGAAGTAGTTAGTCCGATCGCGGTTGGTCGTACCGTTAAGCGTTCCCCCAGCTTCAGTAATGATCTTAAAGTGTTCTTGATCACCGACATGTTCGCTGCCTTGAAACATCATATGTTCGAAAAAGTGGGCAAAACCCGATTTACCAATCTCTTCGCGAGCAGACCCAACATGGTAAGTAACATCAACATGGACCAAAGGATCAGAATCATCGGGAGAAAGAATAACGGTCAAGCCGTTCGCAAGCTGATATTTAGAGTAAGGAATCATAGCCTTACCAGGCTGTGCCTGAACGTCTTCAATCAGAGAAACTCCTTGTGGGAGTGAAGACAGATGAGAACCAGACGATAATGGATTGTTGGCACAACCATAAAGAGCAACGAGAGAAAAGGCACCTAGCCAGATTTTTCTCATGATATCTCCTCAGAAAAAACCATAGTAAAGAGCGGCTAACAGGCAATATCGTATGGCTTTACCCACCATGATCAACCATAAACAAGGCCAGAAACGCATACGTAACCAACCTGCAGCCAGACAAAGCGGGTCACCAATCACGGGCAACCAGCTAAATAAAAGGGACCAGTAACCATATTGCCCCAACCACTGTAGTGCTTTATGACCATGTTTTTCGTCTTGAGTTCGATTTGGTAGCCACAAACCCAGCCAGTAGTTGGTCAGGCCTCCCAAGGTGTTACCTAGGGTCGCCACAGCAATAATAGATAGAGTAGAAAATTGATTGAGGCTCAGAGTAGCGATCAGTCCAGCTTCTGAGCCCCCAGGTAGTAGCGTTGCACTCAGGAAACCAGAAAGAAACAAAACCCAGAGTGCAGAATCAGAAAACCACAGAGCGATACTTTCAAACGCGGCGTTAAACGCCTCTAGCATTGCATACCAAGCAAGATCTTGCCTCGCGTATGCCCTGTTTCAATCTGTTTATGCGCGTCCATCACCTGATCCATTGGGTAGATATGCTGGATCTCTGTTTTGAGTAATCCAACACTGACCATATAAATTAACGCATCTAACTGCTCAGGGTTCGGATCAACTAGCATGCCAGTCGCTTCAAAACCAAGTAATTTGGCTTTTTCACAGATCAGCTCTGCTGTAATAGTCGGTACAGTAACCACTTTAGCACCATCTTTCAGACACTTGAGCGCATCCAGTGCAGCATCACCACCCACTAAATCAATCAGTACGTCTGCTTCCTCAACACGTTCGGAAACAGGAGAGAATTGGTAGTTCACGGCGTGAGCACCTAACGTCGCCATGTAATCAAGGTTGGCTTCGCTACAAGTCGTGAATACTTCTGCTTTAGCTGCCACCGCAACCTGAATAGCAATATGACCAACACCACCTGCACCAGCGAGAATCAGCACTCTCTGCCCTTCTTGAACACTCGCTTTATCTAAAGCTTGAACCGCAGTTTGCCCAGCAAGAGGCAGCACCGCCGCAGCTTCTAATGTGATGGAATCAGGTACCAAGCTCAGCTCTGTCTCTGGGACACAAACATACTGGCTATACCCGCCCCCACGAAGAGGGAAACCAATAAAGCCAGCCACTTTATCACCAGCAGTAAATCGTTCTGCCTGTTCCCCACAACCCACAACTTCACCTGAAACATCATAGCCAGGCACCCACGGTAGATTGTCTTTATTCTGCGAAGCCGCCCAACCAAGGCCAGCACGAGTTTTAACATCGATAGGGTTAACGCCAGCAAAAGCGACCTTAATCAACACCTCACCTTGTTGGGGTTCAGGCACAGCGTTGGTTTGAATGGTTAAGACTTCAGGATCACCAAATTGGGTTATCGCGATTTGTTTATTTTCCATTTCATCATTTCCCTATCGATACGAAAAAGGGATGCGAAAGCATCCCTTTGAATATATACCATTTATTGCTAGTAAGTTAACTGCCTATTCTCAATTTGACTCATAACTTACGTTAATTCACCAACGCAAGGAGAATACCTGCCGCCACTGCGGAGCCTAAAACGCCTGCCACGTTCGGCCCCATGGCATGCATCAGGAGAAAGTTTTGTGGGTTAGCCTCCAAGCCAACCTTGTTCACCACACGCGCCGCCATCGGTACCGCAGATACTCCAGCGGCACCGATCAGTGGGTTAATATCTTCTTTGGAGAACTTGTTCAGCAGTTTAGCCATTAAGACACCGCCCGCTGTACCAATACTGAAGGCAACCGCACCTAAGGCAAGAATGCCCAAGGTCTCAACATTGAGGAACTCATCAGCCTGAAGCTTGGAGCCAACGCCTAAACCAAGGAAGATGGTGACAATATTGATCAACTCGTTCTGCGCTGTTTTCGACAATCTATCCACCACCCCAGCTTCGCGCATCAAGTTACCGAGACAGAACATACCAACCAGCGGGGTTGCGGAAGGTAGGAACAAGATCGTCATCAACAACACGGCAAGTGGGAAGAGAATTTTTTCAGCTTTGCCGACATGGCGTAGCTGAGCCATCTTAACCTTACGTTCCTCGGGTGTTGTCAGCGCTTTCATGATTGGTGGCTGAATGATGGGTACCAATGCCATATAGCTGTATGCTGCTACCGCTATGGCCCCCAACAAATCAGGGGACAGTTGACTGGCAAGGAAAATCGCGGTTGGTCCATCAGCGCCCCCAATAATGGCAATCGAAGCAGCATCAGACATGCTGAATTCCATACCCGGTACGTAATTAAGCAAAATTGCGCCAAACAAGGTAGCAAATATGCCAAATTGTGCTGCAGCACCTAACCACAAGGTCTTGGGGTTAGCAATCAGAGCACCGAAGTCGGTCATCGCCCCAACTCCCATGAAGATAAGCAACGGGAAGATACCCGATTCAATCCCCACATAGTAGACGTAGTACAGTAGACCACCTTCGTCGGTAAAACCAGCATTTGGAATATTGGCCAAGATGGCACCAAAACCAATCGGCAGAAGCAGCAAGGGCTCAAAGCCTTTACGTATAGCCAAAAACAACAAAATACAGCCAACTAGAATCATGCAGATCTGACCAAATTCAAAGTTAGCAATCCCTGTTTCTGACCATAAGGTCATTAATCCGTCCATGATACTCCCTTATGCCAGACTCAGCAGTGGTGCACCGACCGTAACTGCATCACCTTCTTTGACGTGAAGATCTTGCACAGTGCCACTTCGGGCAGCACGGACTTCCGTTTCCATTTTCATCGCTTCGAGGATCAGAAGAACTTCACCTTCTTCAACCTGAGCACCAGTTTGAACATTCACTTTAAAAATGTTCCCAGCCAAAGGAGCAGGAACAGTTTCTGAACTCCCCGAGGACGCAACCGGAGCTGCTGTTGGCTGAGCAGCCGAACTAGTAGGCGCTACAGATGTTAGCTGACCTTGCGGACCAACTTCGACATCATAAACCTGACCATCCACTTTAACACTGTATGTCTCAATACTACCTTGAGCGGGTTGCGCTACAGGCGCAGAAACCGGGGACTCTTCTAACCATGGAGCAGGCTCGAATGCATCAGGGTTTCTGCGGTTCTTAAGGAACTTAAGACCAACCTGGGGGAATAATGCGTAAGTCAGTACATCATCCACGGTGTCTTCAGCGAGAGAAATCCCTTCCTGTTTTGCTTTTGCGAGTAAATCGTCAGTCAGAGTATCCATTTCCGCTTCAAGAAGATCCGCAGGACGGCAGGTAATCGCTTCAGCACCATCCAGCACTTTTGTCTGTAGTTCCGCGTTCACTGCAGCCGGAGCTTCACCGTATTCCCCTTTAAGAACACCAGCCGTTTCTTTGGTGATGCTCTTATAGCGCTCACCCGTAAGTACATTAATCACGGCTTGTGTACCAACAATCTGCGATGTGGGCGTTACAAGTGGGATGTAGCCCAGATCTTTTCGGACACGAGGGATCTCTTGCAATACTTCATCAATACGATCCGCTGCACCCTGCTCTTTCAGCTGACCTTCCATATTGGTCAGCATACCTCCCGGCACTTGAGCAATCAGAATACGTGAATCAACGCCTTTCAATTGACCTTCAAATTTGGCGTACTTCTTACGCACTTCACGGAAGTATGCCGCTATTGGTTCGATCTGGTCTAACTTAAGGTTGGTATCACGCTCTGTACCTTGCAACATAGCCACCACAGTTTCCGTCGGAGTGTGACCGTAAGTGCAACTCATTGAGGAAATCGCAGTATCAAGAATATCGACTCCAGCTTCGGCTGCTTTGACTGCTGTCGCAGTAGATAAGCCAGTCGTTGCGTGACAGTGAAGTGCTAAAGGAATATCGGTAGAAGACTTAATTCGTGTGATCAGCTCTTCGGCTTCATATGGCTTAAGCAAACCTGACATATCTTTAATGCATAAAGAGTGGCAACCAAGATCTTCAAGACGCTTCGCCAGATCAACCCAAGTGTCGGTATTGTGAACCGGGCTAGTAGTATAAGAAAGCGTACCTTGTGCGTGAGCACCAACATCGACTGCTGCCTTGACCGCTTTCTGGAAATTGCGCACATCGTTCATTGCATCAAAGATGCGGAACACATCCATACCATTGGCGTGTGCACGCTCAACAAATTTTTCAACCACATCATCTGCGTAGTGGCGGTAACCTAGCAGGTTTTGGCCACGAAGCAGCATTTGCATTGGTGTATTGGGCATCGCTTTTTTAAGCTCACGCAAGCGCTCCCATGGGTCTTCTCCTAGAAAACGGATGCATGCATCAAAAGTAGCACCGCCCCAGGTTTCTAAAGACCAGTACCCCACTTTATCGAGCTCCGCTGCGATAGGTAACATATCTTCAAGACGCATACGCGTTGCAAACAGCGACTGATGGGCGTCACGAAGCACCACGTCGGTTAAAGCTAGTGGTTTAGACATGCTCATTAACTCCTTTTAATCCATTTAAGTGCTACTTAGCGGTTGACGTGCGATGTTGATGCACAGCTGCGGCAATCGCAGCAACGACCTTGTGGCTAATAGCAGAAGAGGTTGGTTGAATTTTATTATTTTGTTTCGGTGTAGCGATCGGCTCTGGCACTTCTTCTGGCACCAGCTTAGACATTAACCGAACGAGATAGACGAGAATAGTTAGGAATATAAATACTACGGCCATCCCTGTAAGCATTAGGGTCGCAGCATCTACTAGCAGGCTTCCAACATTTTCCATTTTAAGCATCCTTTCTTTGTCATCCTGACAAGATATTGGCCATTTAATTATTGGGACTTCGTGTCCTAAATGCCCTTTTTGACGTCAGTTCTGTGCTGACGTTTTCTTTCAGGAAAAGTAGTCAAATATCCCGATAAGAGGTCTAGGATTATCTCGATTGGTTAAACTTTGTCAATTTTGTTTAAAGCAGTCTTGATGATATTGCACATTTCTAGGGATGATTGCGTCATACAAATCACATAAATCTGCAATATGAGACGATATAAGGATAAATAACTGCCGATTTTATGAAGTTATTAGATAAATCGGACGATTACTGCGATAGGGATAATGTTTCTCAAAAAAGCTCTTAGAAAACATCAACTTTTAAAAATAAAGTTAATAAATTGATAATAGAATGTTAATAAAAAACCCCGCTATTTCTAGCAGGGCTCTAATAAATGGCGCGCTCGGAAGGATTCGAACCTTCGACCGCCTGGTTCGTAGCCAGGTACTCTATCCAGCTGAGCTACGAGCGCGCAATGTTTGATATCGATAACATCAATATCAGGTCTAATGACCTTAAAGAGTGGCGCGTCCTGGAGGATTCGAACCTCCGACCGCCTGGTTCGTAGCCAGGTACTCTATCCAGCTGAGCTAAGGACGCACGGGATGTTCAACAAGCTTGCAGCTTACTAAACGAAATAGTGGCGCGCTCGGAAGGATTCGAACCTTCGACCGCCTGGTTCGTAGCCAGGTACTCTATCCAGCTGAGCTACGAGCGCGCAATATTCTCTCAAAAGAGAGTTGTGAAGTATATCACACTAACTTTTCTTTAAAACAAAAAAATTGACCATAGGCCAATTAATGGCGGTGAGGGAGGGATTCGAACCCTCGATGCGGCTACAAACCGCATACTCCCTTAGCAGGGGAGCGCCTTCAGCCTCTCGGCCACCTCACCGTTTTATTCCCTGGTAAGGAAATATGGCGCGCTCGGAAGGATTCGAACCTTCGACCGCCTGGTTCGTAGCCAGGTACTCTATCCAGCTGAGCTACGAGCGCGCAATGCTTGTTTTAAAGCAAGCTCCGAGGAGCAGTGCAAGAATGGCGGTGAGGGAGGGATTCGAACCCTCGATGCGGCTACAAACCGCATACTCCCTTAGCAGGGGAGCGCCTTCAGCCTCTCGGCCACCTCACCGTCTTGCGGAGGCACATATTACGATTTACCGAAAATATGTCAAACATTTTCTTGGTAAAATCAGCAAAAAGTTAACCAACCGTTGGCTATTTAATCAAAGCGATACTAATTCGCTCTTTTTACTATAAATGTGCCGAGTGATAATACAAAAAAGGCTGACATAATGTCAGCCTTTTCGTGTAATTAGTAGTTGCCTGATGCAGGGTTACCATTACCTTTTTCTGCTTGAATGCGCATGTAGATTTCTTCGCGGTGAACAGACACCTCTTTTGGTGCATTAACACCAATACGTACCTGGTTGCCTTTAACACCCAGTACTGTGACTGTGACTTCGTCACCGATCATTAGAGTTTCGCCAACGCGGCGAGTTAAAATTAGCATTCTGTGCTCCTTGAGTAATCTCTGATTTTTCTTGCTACGAGGCCATTATCCAACAAAAGTTATATTTTCGTAAACTCTATTCTCGAACCAAATTAACCTAAAAAGGCATGTTTTTGCTGGCTACCGAGAGCCTCTGCAGAAGTGATGTAAGCATCATGCAGTATGTTCGCAGCTTTGTCGACGTATTCCGGTTTCAATACCAGCACCAACGACCGCGGATTCACTGCATAGTGCAACGCACCCATCCCCTGCTCTGACAGCAAGGCATAAGACGGTTCAACCAATCCTTCGACCTGAACGCCCACGACAGTTAGTAGGCTAACGTCTTCACTATTACGGATTTTGTCACCGAAAACCAGATCCAGTTTTGCATAAGCATCGTGTTTTATCACCACACCTACCCATTCTGCATGGTCGATCACATTCCAAATCGTCACTCCTAACATCTGACATTGCTTCTCAAAGCTACAAAATGTATCTCGGTCGACCTTGATCATTAGCATCTCACGCTGGATAGCCACACCACAGATAGCCTTCTGGCATTCATGACCTTTCACAAGACTGCCTTGGTTATTATCAAAGGTGGAAAGCACGCGAAGAGGAACATTGTGTTGCCAAGCATACTGAACCGACGGTAGGTGGAGTACTTTTGCGCCTTTACGTGCCATTTCCTCCATCGAAGGAAAATCAATCACATCCAGCTTTTTAGCATTAGCCACTGTGCGAGGATCACAAGTGTATATCCCATCAACATCAGTGTAGATCTGGCACTCTTCGGCCTGTAAAGCCCCTGCCAGTGTGACAGCGCTGGTGTCCGAGCCACCTCGGCCTAAAGTCGTGATGTCCCCATTCTCATTAATACCTTGAAACCCTGCAATTATCACTATGTTGTCATGTGCTAGGAGTTGTTCAATTGTTGATGTATTAATGTCTTTAATCGTCGCGTCATTGTGTTGATTGTCCGTCACAATATTCGCCTGTGCTCCGGTAAGTGAGCGTGCGGCATAACCTAATTTATTCAGAGTCATTGCCAGCAGTGCCATCGACACCTGCTCACCAGCAGAAAGCAAAACATCAAGTTCTCGGGCTGTTGGCACGCTGTCTACTTGCTTTGCCAAATCCATAAGTCGGTTTGTCTCTCCAGACATTGCTGACACAACTACAACAACTTGATTACCATCATTTTTCGCCTTAATGATGTGCTTGGCGGCTCTGTGGATTCTTTCAATTGAACCTACAGAGGTTCCACCAAACTTTTGCACGATAAGGGGCTTTTTCACCAGTCTTCACCTTCCCAAGACCAAAGTCTCATTAGGCTGCTTTCAATTAGTTGAATATTGTCTGCAGCAGTAATAACAAAAACCAAGTCGCTGAATAGCACACAACAACTGCGCCATTAAACCACTTGGTCAATAGAAAAAAATTACGCCCAATCAAACTATTGATTGAGCGTAAAAATATTAAATTAGCTTTTAAAGGCGTTCTTCAAGCCATGGCTGGACTGACTTAATTGCATCAGGAAGCGCGGCAACGTCGGTCCCCCCCGCCTGAGCCATATCAGGACGACCACCACCTTTACCACCAACTTGCTCAGCGACCATCTTAACAAGATCACCCGCTTTTACTTTATCGATGAGATCCTTAGTCACGCCCGCGATAAGACCGATCTTCTCACTATTGACGTTCGCCAACATAACAACACCACTGCCCATCTGGTTCTTGATGTCGTCAACCATAGTACGAAGGTTCTTTGGATCAGCCCCTTCCATCGCCGCGATAAGTACCTTAACACCGTTGATTTCCTGAGCTTTCCCCATGATGTTTGCGCTTTCTGCCGCAGCCATCTTGTCTTTCAGCTTCTGGATCTCTTTTTCTAACGCTTTCGCTTTTAATACTGACTCTGCCAATTTTTCTTCGTACTTCGCTTGTTGCTCTTCGATAGCATCTAGAGCCGCTTCACCAGTGACAGCTTCGATACGACGGATACCTGCGGCGATACCACCTTCAGATGTTATCTTGAATAGACCGATGTCGCCGGTGTTCTCTGCGTGGATGCCACCACAAAGTTCAGTAGAGAAATCTCCCATAGACAAGACACGCACTTCGTCGTCGTATTTCTCACCGAATAGAGCCATTGCGCCCTTCTGCTTAGCAGACTCAATGTCCATGATATTGGTTTCGATGTTGTGGTTACGACGAATTTGCGCGTTGACCAGACGCTCGACTTCTTTTAGTTCTGCAGGGGTTACCGCTTCTAGATGAGAAAAGTCAAAACGTAAGTTTTCAGGCTTAACTAGAGAGCCCTTCTGCGTAACATGCTCGCCTAGAACTTTGCGCAGAGCGGAATGCAGCAAATGCGTTGCTGAATGGTTCAAAGAGATAGCAGCGCGACGCTCAGCATCAACAATGGCTTCAACTTCATCACCTTTCGCTAGCACACCTTCCGCTAGAACACCGTGGTGTGCAATGGCATTACCTAGCTTCTGAGTATCTTCTACTTGGAACAGGCCAGATTCAGTTTTTAGAATACCAGCGTCACCACACTGGCCACCTGATTCTGCGTAGAATGGTGTTTCACCAAGGATGATGATCGCTTTATCGCCAGCTGATAAAGAGCTCGTCGCTTCACCTTCAACAAAGATTTCAGCAACATTGCTCTTACCTTCCGTACCTGTGTAGCCGCAGAACTCGGTTTGCTCTTCCGTTTTGATCGTTGCGTTGTAATCAGTACCAAATTGACCAGCTTCACGAGCACGTTGGCGCTGCGCTTCCATCGCTTTCTCGAAACCTTCTTCATCGATCGCAAAATCACGCTCGCGCGCAACATCGTTAGTCAAGTCAGCAGGGAATCCGTAGGTATCGTAAAGCTTAAATACGGTTTCACCATCAAGGATTTTACCGTCTAGGCTGTCAAGCGCTTCATTTAGAATCGCCATACCACGCTCTAGAGTGCGGCCAAAGTTCTCTTCTTCGATGCGTAGCACTTTTTCAACAACCGCTTGTTGCTTTTTAAGCTCTTCGCCCGCAGTACCCATGACTTCAGCAAGAACACCAACCAGTTTGTGGAAGAATACTTCCTTCGCCCCCAGCTTGTTACCATGACGAACAGCACGACGAATGATACGACGTAGCACGTAACCACGACCTTCGTTTGAAGGCATCACACCATCAACGATCAAGAATGAACATGAACGTATGTGGTCTGCAATAACGCGTAGTGATTGATTAGATAGGTCTTCGTAGCCGATCGTTTCTGCTGCCGCTTTGATTAGCTGTTGGAAAACGTCGATTTCGTAGTTTGAGTGAACGCCTTGCATGATTGCAGAAATACGCTCAATACCCATACCTGTATCAACAGCAGGCTTAGGTAGCGGCTCCATCGTACCATCTGCATGACGGTTAAACTGCATGAAAACGTTGTTCCAGATTTCGATGAAACGGTCACCGTCTTCTTCAGGTGTACCTGGGCGTCCACCCCAAATATGTTCACCGTGATCGTAGAAGATCTCCGTACATGGACCACAAGGACCTGTGTCACCCATAGTCCAGAAGTTATCTGACTCGTACTGTTTACCGCCTTCTTTATCACCGATACGGACGATACGATCAGCTGGCACACCAACCTTCTTGTTCCAGATGTCAAATGCCTCGTCATCAGTTTCGTAAACGGTAACCAGTAAACGATCTTTCGGCAGCTGAAGTGTTTCGGTTAGGAATTCCCATGCAAAGGCAATTGCATCTTCTTTGAAATAATCACCGAAGCTAAAATTACCCAACATTTCGAAAAACGTATGATGGCGGGCTGTAAAACCAACATTTTCAAGATCATTGTGTTTACCACCTGCACGTACACAACGCTGAGCTGTCGTTGCTCGTGTGTAGGCACGCTTTTCAGCGCCTAAGAAGCAATCTTTGAATTGGTTCATACCTGCGTTTGTGAATAGCAGGGTTGGATCGTTATGTGGAACCAACGATGAACTGTCTACGATTTGGTGTCCTTTGCTCTCAAAAAACTTGAGGAACGCGTTACGAACCTCATCAGTGCTCATGTACATGCAGCTCTTCCTGAAAATAGTCGAGTTAGAATTTTGCGCTATTGTAGATCATGGTTAACGCTTCGACTAGTTTTCTCGCAGAAAAGAACGGAATGATGTATTAATGCAACGTAAATCTATAAATCGTGCGGTTACTTAATATCAGTCCTCGTTATCAGAGCTCAGAACATAGCTAATTTGTTCAAAACTATACCCCCGGTATTGAAGAAAACGCACCTGTTTGGCGTACTCTTTTTGGTCCTTAGCGTGGATTCCTTTGAATTTCTTCTCCGCTGCATTTTTTGCTAACTCGAACCAATCTTGTGGCTCTTCTTCCATTGCTTGCTCAATAACTGAATCAGGCACTCGTTTTTGTTTAAGCTCTTGGCGAATTCGACGCTCTCCATGCCCTTTATAGACATGTTGCCTTATCTGGCTTTTTGCGAAACGCAGATCATCAAGATAGTTATGATCTAAACAAAAATTGACAGCTTCTTGAATCGCATCGTCATCGTACCCTTTCATTGCGAGCTTCTGATACAGCTCATATTCTCCGTGATCACGCCGACTAAGAAGGTAAATCGCCATTTCTTTACTGGATAAAGTGGGAGGCTTACGTTGAAACATAATAAGTAATTGATTATTCCATCACACCAAATACAACAAAGCCCTGCTGTTGCAGGGCTTTAAATTTAGTAACCAGATAACTTTATAGCTCTTCTTGCTCTGGCATTTCACCTAACTCAGCGTCATCTGGTTGGATTTCTGCTGGAGTCAGTAAGAGCTCGCGTAATTTGGTGTCAATTTGCTGAGCGGCAGCTGGGTTTTCACGTAAGTACTTACATGCATTGGCTTTACCTTGGCCAATTTTATCACCATTGTAGCTATACCAAGCGCCAGCTTTTTCAACTAGCTTATTCTTCACACCTAAGTCAATCAACTCACCTTCACGGTTAAAGCCTGCGCCGTACATAATCTGAGTTTCAGCCTGCTTAAACGGTGCTGCAATCTTATTCTTAACCACTTTAATGCGAGTCTCGTTACCCACCACTTCATCACCTTCTTTGATAGAGCCTGTACGGCGAATATCAAGACGAACTGAAGCGTAAAACTTAAGAGCATTACCACCCGTTGTGGTTTCAGGGTTACCAAACATCACACCAATCTTCATACGGATTTGGTTGATGAAAATACACATACAGTTTGACTGTTTCAGGTTACCCGTTAACTTACGCATAGCTTGGGAAAGCATACGAGCTTGAAGACCCATGTGGCTGTCGCCCATTTCCCCTTCAATTTCAGCTTTAGGTGTTAGAGCCGCAACTGAGTCAACGACCATAACATCGATAGCGCCAGATCGAGCTAATGCATCACAGATCTCAAGCGCTTGTTCACCTGTATCTGGCTGAGAAACCAGTAGGGCATCAATATCTACACCCAGTTTCTTAGCGTAGACAGGATCCAAAGCGTGCTCAGCATCGATAAAGGCACAAGTTTTCCCCTCACGTTGTGCTGCTGCAATCAACTCAAGGGTCAACGTTGTTTTACCTGAAGATTCAGGGCCATATACTTCAACGATACGCCCCATTGGCAGACCACCAGCACCAAGTGCGATGTCGAGAGAAAGTGAGCCTGTAGAGATGGTTTCAACATCCATAGCGCGGTTGTCACCAAGGCGCATAATAGAGCCTTTACCGAATTGCTTTTCAATCTGACCGAGCGCAGCGGCGAGCGCTTTCTGTTTGTTATCGTCCATCACTTTCTCCGATTTGTTCATCAATGCATTGATGATCTTTGAATTCTTCTGTTCTGCTCTGGAACCATCCTGAGCAATCAATGAAAATTATTATACTGTTGATTCATACAGTGTCTATAGCTGCAGACAATTTTTTTAGATATAGATTATATCTATTTAATTTATAAAAGTTTTTATTTTAAACCTCTCCGATTACTCACGCTGACTAACTTCCTCATACAGTACCTTTTGCGCAACTTCGACCGCTTGCCTGCGAACTTCACTCCGGTTGCCATCAAAGCAGTATGTCGCCGCTTTCAGCCATCCACTTTCATCAGCCCAAGCAAAACACACTGTACCTACAGGTTTTTCGACGCTTCCACCATCCGGTCCTGCAATACCGCTGATGGATACGCCAATATTCGCCTTTGAATGCTTGATCGCACCTTGCACCATTTCAATAACAGTTTCTTCACTCACCGCACCATGATCAACTAGTGTCGAATCTTTAACACCGAGCATTTCCATTTTCGCTTCATTACTGTACGTAATAAATGCACGGTCAAACCAAGCAGAGCTGCCAGCAATATCGGTAATTGCGGAAGAGACACCACCGCCAGTGCAAGACTCTGCAGTGGTCAGAATTAAATTATGCTGTTTCAGGCATTCGCCTAATTTTTGAGACAGTTTGTGCAACGCCGCCATATCTAAAACTCTCATTGTGACTTTTCGCCAATCCGTGATTCACGTATCCTAAGCCGCAATAGAAATAAACAAAAGATCTGAACCGTGAAAGCTGAACAAAAACATACGCCCATGATGCAGCAATACCTCAAGCTTAAGGCTGAGAACCCAGATATATTGCTGTTCTACCGAATGGGGGATTTCTATGAGCTTTTTTATGACGATGCTAAACGCGCATCCCAGTTGCTGGATATCTCACTAACAAAACGCGGCGCTTCTGCTGGTGAACCGATACCAATGGCCGGTGTCCCGTTTCATGCCGTGGAAGGATATTTGGCTAAGCTTGTTCAGCTAGGTGAATCAGTTGCGATCTGCGAACAAATTGGTGATCCCGCGACCAGCAAAGGCCCAGTAGAACGCAAAGTTGTTCGTATAGTGACACCGGGAACCGTCACCGATGAAGCCCTACTCTCGGAACGTATCGACAATCTTATTGCCGCTATCTACCACCACGATGGTAAATTCGGGTACGCCACACTGGATGTCACGTCAGGGCGCTTTCAGCTTATGGAGCCCGAGACTGAAGAAGCGATGGCCGCAGAGCTCCAGCGGACCTCACCGAGAGAGCTATTATTTCCAGAAGATTTCGAACCCGTCGAACTGATGGCCGCTCGCAACGGTAATCGCCGTCGTCCTGTTTGGGAGTTTGAGTTGGATACCGCTAAGCAGCAGTTGAATCAACAGTTTGGTACTCGTGATCTTGTTGGTTTCGGCGTAGAACAAGCGAAGCTCGGGCTCTGCGCTGCGGGCTGTTTGATTCAGTATGTTAAAGACACACAACGTACCACTTTGCCGCATATTCGCTCTCTCACTTACGATCGTCAGGATCATTCTGTCATTCTTGATGCCGCGACTCGTCGCAATCTCGAAATTACTCAGAACCTCGCAGGCGGAACTGATAACACACTTGCTGAAGTGCTTGACCACACTGCCACACCAATGGGTAGCCGTATGTTGAAACGTTGGCTTCACCAGCCAATGCGCGATATCAACACCCTCAATCACCGCCTAGACGCGATCAGTGAGTTGAAAGAGTTGACTCTGTTTGCTGATTTACACCCCGTACTCAAACAGATCGGAGACATCGAACGTATCTTGGCGCGTCTTGCTTTGCGCAGTGCCCGCCCGCGTGATATGGCACGTTTACGTCATGCAATGCAACAACTGCCTGAATTATCTGAGTCTATGGCAACGCTAGCACATCCATATCTGGTTAAACTCGGCCAGTATGCCGCTCCACAAGAGGAAGTCTGTGAACTTCTCGAACGTGCTATCAAAGAAAACCCTCCCGTGGTGATCCGAGATGGTGGCGTCATCGCTGAAGGGTATAATGCTGAGCTCGACGAATGGCGAAAATTGGCCGATGGTGCGACTGAGTATCTGGAAAAAATGGAACAGGAAGAGCGTGAACGTCATGGCATAGATACGCTCAAAGTTGGTTATAACAACGTACATGGCTTCTTCATCCAAGTCAGCCGCGGACAAAGCCACTTGGTGCCACCACACTATGTTCGCCGTCAAACGCTGAAAAATGCAGAGCGTTACATCATTCCTGAGCTGAAAGAACATGAAGATAAGGTGCTTAACTCCAAATCGAAGGCATTGGCGCTTGAGAAACAGTTGTGGGAAGAACTGTTTGACCTTTTAATGCCCCATCTAGAAAAGCTGCAGAATTTGGCTTCAGCGATTGCCCAAATTGACGTGCTGCAAAACTTAGCCGAACGTGCCGATAGCCTAGATTACTGCCGCCCTGTACTGAGTCAGCAAGCTGGTATCCACATTCAAGCAGGCCGACATCCCGTGGTTGAACAAGTCCTTGAAGAACCGTTCATTGCTAACCCTATTGAGCTTAATCCACAACGTAAGATGCTGATCATTACTGGCCCAAACATGGGGGGTAAATCGACCTACATGCGTCAAACCGCGCTGATTGCACTGATGGCTCATATTGGCTCCTACGTACCGGCAGAATCAGCCCATATTGGTTCTATTGATCGCATTTTTACTCGCATCGGCGCCTCAGATGATCTTGCATCAGGACGCTCAACGTTCATGGTTGAGATGACCGAAACCGCGAATATTCTTCACAACGCCACAGCAAACAGCTTAGTTTTAATGGATGAAATTGGTCGAGGCACCAGTACTTATGATGGTTTATCACTGGCTTGGGCAAGTGCAGAGTGGTTGGCAAAAGAGCTCGGCTCCATGACCTTATTTGCCACCCACTATTTTGAATTGACCGAGCTACCGAACCAAATACCGAATTTGGCTAACGTCCATCTAGACGCGGTTGAGCATGGCGATACCATTGCCTTTATGCACGCTGTTCAGGAAGGGGCTGCCAGTAAGTCTTATGGTCTCGCCGTTGCTGGGCTCGCTGGCGTGCCAAAAAGCGTGATCAAAAATGCCCGAGCGAAACTGACTCAGCTTGAACAGCTTAGCCATGGCGACAATAGCAATACCACCAGCAGCGCAGTAGACATTGCTAATCAACTGAGCCTGATTCCAGAGCCAAGCGAAGTGGAAGAGGCGCTATCAGGCATCGACCCTGACGACCTCACTCCTAGACAGGCATTGGAAGCTCTTTATCGGCTGAAAAAATTAATGTAGTAAAAACAAAACGGCAGCTCTTCACTTATAGCGGAGCTGCCGTTTGGTTTCTCAGCGCATAAATTTCTGTTTAGAGCTTTCTGCGCAGTAGCATCAATGCCACTGATAAAAAGACGATGCTTGGCATCACAGCACCAAAGACTGGTGGAATGCTATAAACCAAACTGAGTGGGCCAAAGAATTCACTGGAAATATAGAAAGTAAAACCGGCTACCACACCAGATAGAATACGTGCCCCCATCGTTACACTGCGCAGTGGGCCAAAGATGAACGACAACGCCATCAGCATCATTACCGCAATAGAGAATGGCTGAGTGACTTTGCGCCACAAGGCCAACTCATAACGAGAGGCGTCCTGCTCAGAAGCCTTGAGGTAAGTAACATAATCATATAAACCGCTCAGTGATAGCTCTTCGGGCTTGACCGTCACTACCGCCAATTTGTCAGGCGCTAAAGAGGTCGTCCAACGATACTCAGGCAAATTGGTTTTGGAGATTTCCACTTCATCCAACATCTCCGTTAACTGAACGTCTTTCATTACCCAAGTGTTATCGGACAAATAATCTACTTCCGCTGCATGCACGACACTTTCCAACTGTTTATCATTGTTGAAACGCCACATATTCAAGCCATAAAGTTTATCGTCCTCAACTTTACCAAGAAAAATAAAATCGTTCGCATCACGTGCCCAGACACCGGTTCTCACCGACATGATCGCTCCACCAGATGTGGTAAAAGCACGCAGGTCACGCGCCATCTTCTGAGCTTGGGGCGCCCCCCACTGGCCAAGTAACGTCACTAACACCATCAAAGGCACAGCTGTCTTCAATACCGACAATCCGATATCCAATTTCGAGTAGCCCGCCGCCTGCATGACCACCAGTTCAGAACTCGAAGCAAGCATCCCCAAGCCAATCAAAGCACCAAGCAAAGCCGCCATGGGGAAAAACATTTCAACATCACGAGGAATACTCAGCAGTACGTAGAACAAAGCTTGAAGTAAGTCGTAGCTACCCTGGCCCACTTTGCGTAACTGCTCCACATACTTAATGATCGCAGACAAGCCAACAAAGGTCGCGAGCACCAGCGATGTGGTTGCAATGATGGTTCTGCCAATATAAAGATCGAGAATTTTAAACACGACTTATGCTGCCTTCTTTTTTCTTTGTCTTAGTTTGTCTTTAAAGCGTCGCATTGGAATGCTGTCCATGGAGTTAATACCGACTGCGGTCAACAACAAAGCCGCGTTGATCGGCCACATACCAATAAAGGAAGGGATTGAGCCATCTTCCAACGCAGATTTAGTCGCACTGATTGAAAGGAAATACGCCAAGTAGATAAGAATCGCTGGACCCATTTTAGCAAATCGTCCTTGACGTGGATTCACTGCCGACAGCGGTACAACCAGCATGGTTAGAAGTGGGATACACACCACCAACGAAATTCGCCATTGCAATTCAGCTTGAGCGCGAGGATCTGGGTTAGAAACAAGCTGCATGGTTGGAATCGCTTCCCAATCACGCCCTTTGGGTTTCACGTCACGCTGACCAATCAAACCTTCGTATTGGTCGAAGTCGGTTACCATATAATCAACGCGCGTTGGTACACCTTCATAACGCGTACCGTCGTACATGCGAATGACCTGGCGCCCATCACTCAGCTCTTTCACTTCACCGGACTGCGAAAAGGAAACGCTTGGCAAAATCGAATCACGTGGGCGCATCTGTGCTACAAATACATGCTTAAGTTGCTTGCCTTCAATATCATCAATAAAGACCACAGAAGAGCCATCCGGTGTCCCTTGGAACTGCCCTTTCTGTAAAAGATCCACACTGTTCTCGGCTTCCACTTCTTCCTGTAGCTGAATTAGCTTCTCCTGACTCATTGGCGAAAACACAAAGGCATTAGCTGCGGCAATCACACCCGTGATAACGGCCAAATACAATGCTGCACGAATAAGGAATTTATTTCCTATTCCGGTTGCATTCATAACGGTTATTTCACTTTCCGCGTACAGGCGGCCGAAAGTAAGCAAAATACCGAGGAATAGGCTCAATGGCAGCATCAATAGCCCCATTGACGGCATGCTCAAACCTACGTAGTGCATTACCAGACCCGCAGGAATATCCCCATCCGAAGCATCCGCTAAAACTTTGATCAATTTTTGGCTTAAAAACACTAAAAACAGGATAAAAAATATCGCTAACTGGCTCTTGAGTGTCTCGCGGATCAAATATCTAACAATAATCACGCTGAAATTACCTATACAAAACTTGTTTTTTTAATTGAATCACTATAATTTCCCGTTGAACCTTTTATTTTTAAATTTTTTGGCTAACTGTTAACGCGCTTATTTAAAAGTAGTTCCGATTAAGGAATCAACAAGTAAGACGCCATTATCTAACATTTAGTTCTATTTGTCTTCAGGATGTAGGAGTACGCATGGAGTTCAGTGTAAAGAGTGGTAGCCCGGAAAAGCAACGCAGCGCTTGTATCGTTGTAGGTGTATTCGAACCACGTCGCCTTTCTCCAGTTGCTGAACAGCTCGATAAAATCAGCGACGGCTATATCAGTTCACTACTTCGCCGTGGTGATCTGGAAGGAAAACCAGGACAGATGCTACTTCTGCATCAAGTACCGGGTGTTTTGTCTGAACGTGTTTTACTTGTCGGTTGTGGCAAGGAACGTGAATTAGGCGAGCGTCAGTACAAAGAAATTATTCAGAAAACAATTAACACTCTGAATGAAACAGGTTCGATGGAAGCTGTCTGCTTCCTAACTGAGCTGCATGTCAAAGGCCGCGATACTTACTGGAAAGTGCGTCAAGCAGTCGAAGCAACAAAGGATGGCTTGTACACCTTTGATCAATTCAAGAGTGTAAAACCGGAAACTCGTCGCCCACTGCGTAAACTGGTATTCAACGTACCTACACGTCGTGAATTAAACCTAGGTGAAAAAGCGATCACCCATGGCCTTGCCATCGCTTCAGGTGTCAAAGCATCGAAGGATCTTGGCAACATGCCGCCAAACATCGCCAACCCTGCTTACCTTGCTTCTCAGGCACGTCGTCTGGCTGATGATTATGAGACCATCACCACCAAAATCATCGGTGAGCAAGAGATGGAAAAGCTGGGCATGACTTCCTACCTAGCGGTCGGTCGTGGCTCAAAGAACGAATCTATGATGTCTATCATGGAGTACAAGGGCAACCCAGATCCCGAAGCGAAACCAATCGTGTTGGTTGGTAAAGGTCTGACTTTTGATTCAGGCGGTATCTCACTTAAGCCAGGTGAAGGCATGGATGAGATGAAGTACGACATGTGTGGTGCGGCATCTGTTTTCGGTACCATGAAATCTCTGGCGAAACTGAACCTACCAATCAACGTAATTGGTGTTCTTGCTGGCTGTGAAAACATGCCGGGCAGCAATGCTTACCGCCCTGGCGATATCCTAACCACAATGTCAGGTCAAACGGTTGAAGTGCTCAACACCGATGCGGAAGGCCGTTTGGTTCTTTGTGATGCACTGACGTACGTTGAACGCTTCGAGCCAGATTGTGTCGTGGATGTTGCCACGCTGACAGGCGCGTGTGTGATTGCACTGGGTCACCATATCAGTGGTGTGGTTTCTAACCACAACCCTCTTTCTCACGAGTTGGTTAATGCGTCTGAGCAAGCAAGCGATCGCGCATGGCGTCTTCCAATGGCGGATGAGTACCATGAACAGTTGAAGAGCCCATTTGCTGATATGGCAAATATTGGTGGTCGACCTGGCGGCACCATCACGGCTGGCTGCTTCCTGTCAAAATTTGCCAAAAAGTACAACTGGGCCCACATTGACATAGCAGGAACGGCGTGGAAGTCAGGCGCGGCGAAGGGCTCAACAGGTCGTCCGGTCTCGATGCTTGTCCAGTTCTTACTGAACCGCAGCGGCCAAGAGACAGAAGAATAATTTCTGAACAAATTTCAAAGGGCCGCAAGGCCCTTTTTTATTCGATATCACTATGCCAAATGCGACGTTTTACATCATACAATCAGGCTCTCCACAGGCCAAGCCACAAGGCTTTGAGCAATATGTAGTGTTTCTTTCTGGGCACTTTGCGAAACAAGGCGCTAAGGTCTACCTACACTGCCATGATAAACAGCACGCTGAGCAATTAGCGGAGCGGTTCTGGCAAGTAGAAGCCGAGCAATACCTCGCCCATAACCTGGTTGGTGAGGGCCCAAAGTATGCCACGGGCATTGAAATCGGATATCAAGGTGTAAAACCCTCGTGGAATCGTCAATTAGTAATAAATTTGGCGGAAAATGAGACAACCTTTGCGAACAAGTTTGCTGAGGTGGTAGACTTCGTCCCTTGCGAAGAAAAAGCCAAGCAACTGGCGCGACAGCGATATAAAATCTATCGCCAAGCGGGTTATCAGCTACAAACGATCGACATCGCACACAATTAGTGGTCAATCCTTATAGTTAAGCTCTCCTTCAAGAGAGTTCACTTATAAAGATTGACTTAGAATTAAACCAGACCTATCTGCAGAATATCTATCGCTATGGAAAAGACATACAACCCAACTTCAATCGAACAAGCTTTGTACCAAGCTTGGGAAGAGAAAGGCTACTTTAAGCCACACGGTGACACGACGAAAGAATCATACAGCATCATGATCCCGCCACCGAACGTCACTGGTAGTCTACACATGGGCCACGCGTTCCAAGATACAATCATGGATACTCTAATCCGTGCTGAACGTATGAAGGGCAAAAACACCCTTTGGCAGGTAGGTACTGACCACGCTGGTATCGCTACTCAGATGGTTGTTGAGCGTAAAATCGCAGCAGAAGAAGGCAAAACCAAACATGACTACGGTCGTGATGCCTTCATCGACAAAATCTGGGAATGGAAAAACGAATCTGGTGGCACAATCACTAAGCAGCTTCGTCGTCTAGGTGCATCGGTAGATTGGGACCGTGAGCGCTTCACCATGGACGATGGCCTATCTAACGCAGTTCAAGAAGTGTTTGTTCGCCTGTACGAAGAAGACTTAATCTACCGTGGTAAGCGTCTAGTAAACTGGGATCCTAAACTACACACTGCAATTTCTGATCTTGAAGTTGAAAACAAAGACAAAAAAGGCCACATGTGGCACTTCCGCTACCCGCTAGCGGATGGCGTTAAAACTGCTGAAGGTAAAGACTACATTGTTGTTGCGACAACTCGTCCAGAAACCATGCTTGGCGATACGGGTGTCGCAGTTAACCCAGAAGATCCACGTTACAAAGATCTGATCGGCAAAGAAATTCTTCTTCCAGTCGTTGATCGTCGTATCCCTATTGTGGGTGACGAGCACGCTGATATGGAGAAAGGTACTGGTTGTGTGAAGATCACTCCTGCACACGATTTCAATGACTATGAAGTAGGTAAGCGCCACCAGTTACCGATGATCAACATCCTAACTTTCAACGCTGACATTCGTGATGCTGCGGAAGTATTCACCACTAACGGTGAAGCAAGTGATGTGTACTCAACAGAGCTACCTGCTAAGTACCACGGCATGGAGCGCTTTGCTGCGCGTAAAGCTATTGTTGCAGAATTTGAAGAGCTAGGACTTCTAGACGAAATCAAAGATCACGACCTGACTGTTCCTTACGGCGACCGTGGTGGCGTGGTTATCGAACCAATGCTAACTGACCAGTGGTACGTACGTGCTGCACCTCTTGCTGAGCCTGCTGTTAAAGCGGTTGAAGATGGTGAGATTCAGTTCGTGCCTAAGCAGTACGAAAACATGTACTTCTCTTGGATGCGTGACATTCAAGACTGGTGTATCTCTCGTCAGCTTTGGTGGGGTCACCGTATCCCAGCTTGGTACGACAACGACGGTAATGTTTATGTAGGTCGTACTGAAGAAGAAGTACGTGCAAACAACAACCTTGCACCTGTTGTTGTTCTTCGCCAAGACGACGACGTACTCGATACATGGTTCTCTTCTGCGCTATGGACTTTCGGTACTCAGGGCTGGCCTGAGCAAACTGAAGACCTGAAGACATTCCACCCTTCAGACGTTCTAGTAACGGGCTTCGACATCATCTTCTTCTGGGTTGCACGTATGATCATGATGACCATGCACTTCAACAAAGATGAAAACGGCAAGTCACAAGTACCATTTAAGACGGTTTACGTAACGGGCCTAATCCGTGACGAAAACGGCGACAAGATGTCTAAGTCTAAGGGTAACGTACTTGACCCTATCGACATGATCGATGGTATCGACCTTGAGTCTCTAGTAGAGAAGCGTTGTGGCAACATGATGCAGCCTCAGCTAGCGAAGAAGATCGAGAAGAACACACGTAAGACTTTCGAAAACGGTATCGAACCATACGGTACTGATGCACTGCGCTTTACTCTTGCTGCAATGGCCTCAACGGGTCGCGACATCAACTGGGATATGAAGCGTCTAGAAGGTTACCGCAACTTCTGTAACAAGCTATGGAACGCAAGCCGCTACGTTCTGATGAATACAGAAGAGCAAGACTGTGGCTTTGGTGAAGGCGAGATCGAGTACTCACTTGCAGACAAGTGGATCGAGTCTCAATTTGAGCTAGCCGCTGCCGATTTCAATGGTCACATTGATAACTATCGCTTGGATATGGCCGCGAATACAATTTACGAGTTCATCTGGAACCAATTCTGTGACTGGTACTTAGAGCTGACTAAACCAGTACTTTGGAAAGGTAGCGAAGCTCAACAACGTGGTACTCGCCGTACGCTAATCACGGTTCTTGAGAAGACACTGCGTCTGGCTCACCCAGTGATCCCATACATCACTGAGACAATCTGGCAGAGCGTTAAACCACTTGTTGAAGGCATAGAAGGTGACACCATCATGCTTCAGGCTCTTCCTCAATACGACGAAGCGAACTTCAACCAAGCCGCGCTGGATGACATCGAGTGGGTTAAGTCATTCATCACGAGTATCCGTAACCTACGTGCTGAGTACGACATCAACCCAGGTAAGCCGCTCGAAGTGATGCTGAAAGCTGCGAGCGCAGAAGATGCAGCACGTCTAGAAGCGAACAACCAAGTGCTTGTTTCTCTCGCGAAGCTTGAGTCTGTACGTGTGCTAGAAGCGGGTGAAGAAACGCCTGCATGCGCAACCGCTCTTGTGGCGAAGTCTGAGCTAATGATCCCAATGGCTGGACTTATCGACAAAGACGCTGAGCTTGCTCGTCTCGATGGCGAAATCAAGAAGACTCACGGCGAAATCAAGCGTATCGAAGGCAAGCTAGGTAACGAAGGCTTTGTGGCTAAAGCACCGGAAGCGGTTGTCGCGAAAGAGCGAGAGAAGCTAGAAGGTTATAAAGAAACGCTAGTGAAGCTTGAAGAGCAAAAGACCACAATTGCTGCGCTATAAACCGGTACAGTGTTAACTAAAAGGCAGCGAAATCGCTGCCTTTTTTGTATCAGCTATTGACGAGCAGCATCAATCCGCTGTTTGAAGTCAGGATGAGTACTCATCCACTCGGGTATTTCCAACTCACCTTGTTGCCTAAACAATTCAAACATTTCAGCCATTGGCGCACTACTTCCATAGATGGCTTGCATAGCCTGTATGGCATACACATCCGCTTCAATTTCCGCTTCTCGAGAGTGACCATTGGAGAGGAAGAACACCCCCACTCCAGCCAGATTATCTACCACTCCTGAACTTTCGCCAGTTAAGAGTGCAACGCCCACCGAAAGTAAGCTCGAGTGAACCAATCGCTTCATCATATGACGATGATGAACGTGGCCTAGCTCGTGAAGGATAATGCTATCGAGTTGTTGTTCATTCTCAGCCAGAGTAACCAAGTCGTCGAGTAACACGATTTTCCCACCCGGCAATGCAAATGCATTGGCGCCAAGCTCTGAGGAGCGAAACACCACCTCAATGGGATAAGGTAACGCTTCCAGCTGTGTGACATGCTGAGCCACACGTTGGCGGATCACTTGCTGCTCTTGCTGACTCAACTCGCTCTCTTGCCAGCTATTATCAAAGCTTTCGAGAACTTTATCGCCCAATGCCACTGCAACGTAATCAGGGATAGCATTGGCGACCTTGTCACTGGTCCATGGCAAGACATAAAAGTAACTGCCCAATACCACTCCGATACACACTACCGCTGACAACAACCACGCGAACCAGTTAGCTTCCATTTTATCAATGGTGCTGCTTCTGCGATTTCGTTCCAGCCAGTGGCTCACTTCTGTCGTTCTTTCAACCACAAAAACCCAGCCATCGGGAAACTTGAATCGCACAGGTAGGTTACCAACAGGGACACTGATCTCAGCGTATTGCTGGTCACAACTGATGATTTGACCTTCAACGCACAAGCTTAACGCATTAGCTTGTGTCACATCCAGCTTAGCAGGATGGCGCTCCGAGCTTCGTGGCGGAAACGCCACCCCATCAAACATCATTAGCTAATTCCGATACCTAAATCGAAGGCTTGAGCCACTTCATCCGATATCGCAGATTGAACGTTCGAGTCTTTATCTGTCGCTTTCAGCAGGCTCATATCACCAAATACTGCGGTATTATCGGCAACATAGCGCGAGGTTCTTACCATGACCCAAGGTCGGGCGATACTCAATGTAACGACCTGAAGCAAGAAGTTAGAGATAACCAACCAAGTGTAACCTCTGGCAGTAAAGGTCGAGTTAAAGGTATAGCGATTGTCTGATTCTTGTTCAAGTTTAGCTTGCAGTTGTTCGAAGATGTAGTTACGAACTCGAGTCGTTGTATACGCGGTCAACCCAATGGTCAGAACGATGATTGCTAGATAAGCAACAATGAAGACTGTAAACTGAGATGCGCCCATTAACGAACTGTAATCACCATTCTGGATAGCCGTAAGGTCAAAGCCACTAAAAATCGTCAGAGACATCGCTATCATAAGGATGATGGACGCAGCAATACCCAGCCCCATCGCTTTCAGGTAGGTCTTAACAAAGAAGCCTGTTTCCAATTCTGCACTGAACTTCCAGTCACCATACCGATAACCATTGGTGAAATACTTATGTGCGCCAACCACAACCCATGCGTATAGCACAGACAAGAAGACAAAGAATGCGATTCCTAGAACTGTAGCTGCGATACCTGACACCCCTGAGACTGCGACAATTGCGGCAATATAGATAGCAATGGCGACTAGCGCTCCCAAGCCACGCCCCATCAGTGATAGGTAAGCATCTTTCAATGACGAGTCAAAAGAGAAGTGAACATTGCGGTAACTCGTCATTGCAGCATCAAATCGAGCGTTGCTCCATAGTAGCCAAGGTAAAGCCACATAAAAAACCAACAGCAACACAAAACTCACCTCAGGAAAGAATGCGTTGGCAATAGCCCAAATACCAAGAACCGCAACAGCCACTAGACGCCCCTTGAGAATTTGCATCGGCTGAGCGTGATATTCAAAGTTATCACTATCTACATAGGTATTGCCGTAGAAATAGCGCTTTGTTCTGACTTTGGCCCAAGCGGAATAGATGCCAAAAGTAATAATGCTAAGCAAAACATTGACTATCCATATGCCAAAGAACTCGCCTCCCTTACCCCTAAACTCAACGGGGTTTGTGATATGTTTATGTTCCATTTCTTTATTTTCCTGACGTTATTGACTAAAACACAAGCCGAATAATTTCTTACATTTCATTCCTAGCGTCTATGTCTTAATAACAAGAAAGTGCAACCAGTTGATGTACATCACAAACAACACCGCACCTCGATACAATAATTTTACATATATCGAACAATAAGAACATTTGATGTTTGAGTTTCAAGCGTTTATATCGAACTTTACACCTTACTTATAAATATTTTGTCGTTTAATGCTCTTTTCAAATTGACTCATCTAAAATGAATTATGGTGCCATAAAAAAAGGTATAGAGAAGTTGAAGAAGTTCTTGCTCGGTATTCCACTATTATCATGTTTTATCTGTGTGCAGGCGTATGCTGAGAACATAGATAAAACGGTTAGAATCACAGCTGGAGAGTGGCCACCATTTATCGGCCAAAACCTTGAAGGGTATGGTGTTGTCGCTCAAACCATCACTCAAGCATTTGCGCTTCAAGGTTATAAAGTGACTTATACTTTTTATCCTTGGGCCAGAGCGTATGAAAAGGCACAAAGCGGAGAGTTCGACGCCACCGCCGTCTGGATGTTCGATGACGAGCGAACACAGCATTTTTACTATAGCAAACCGGTCTCACAAGAGCAGTTTGTTTTCTTCCACCACAAGGACTTAGACTTTGAATGGTCAGAGATCGAAGATTTAAAAGGCTACAAACTAGGCGGAGGGCTGGGTTACAGCTATGGACCTGAACTGGACGCACTTATAGAGTCAAAGGGCGTTACTATGAGCCGAGTTAACAGCCCCAGTCAGAATCTGCTACGACTCAACCACCACCGAATTGAAGTTTATCCAGAAGAGCGACAGATAGGCTTGTACAACCTCAGTCAGCAAACCAAAGATGTTCAGAACAATATTACCTATCACCCCAAGCCCTTTCTCAATAACGATGGCTTCGTGATGTTTTCCAAACAGAGTCCAAGAGGAAAGGAGCTGCTAGCCATATTTAATCAAGGCTTACTCAAATGGCGCCAGCAGCAAAATGAGCACTAAACCACTCGATTTTGTTCTCTCCCTTCTATAAAGGCGGTAATGTTATCCATCAATATATTCGACAGGTTCTGAATCGATGAGTCACTTCCCCACGCTACATGAGGTGTCAGCAATAAATTCGGCAGATCCATATTCGCCAGTAACGGGTTGCTTTCGTCAGCAGGCTCCTGCGTAAAGACATCCACACCCGCTCCAGCAATCGTGCCATGCTTTAATGCCGCAACCAGAGCCCCTTCGTCGACTAATCCCCCGCGGCCAGTATTGATCAGTAGGCTTCCGGGTTTCATTTGCGCCAACTCATTTTCTCCAATCAAGTTACGTGTGGCCTCAGTCAACGGACAATGCAGTGTGATCACATCAGCCATCATTAATACCTGTTCAAAGGGTAAATAGCCTTCCCGACAGGCATCTGCCCCTTTGTGTTCGGCATAAATAACTTGCATCCCGACCGCTTTAGCCAACGCCGCTGTCGCCAGGCCAAGTGCCCCTGAACCAATCACTCCCAGCGTAGATCCTGCAACATCACCAATTGGGTGAGTGAAAAAGCAAAACTGCTGATTTCGTTGCCACTCTCCTTTGGCGATATCGTTATGGTAGCCATGCAAATTGCGTCTGAGAGCGAAGATCATGCCGATAACATGCTCCGGCACCGACTGTGTGGCATAACCTTGGACATTCGTCACCGCAATCCCCTGTGCTCGACAATAATCGATATCAACATTGTTAAACCCAGTCGCCGATATGGCAATCAATTGAAGTTCGGGCAATTGAGACAAAACTTGCTGGTCTAGCACCACCTTATTGGTAATCACAATTTGGGCGTCTTGCAGGCGCTCCACCACCAGCTCAGAGCTGGTGAAATCATATTCAATCCATTGGTGGTCAAAAGGAAGGTGAGGTAATTCGATATGAGTGGGGATCGTGGCGCGATCCAAAAAAACAACATTAGGCAGCGACATGGTTTCTCCTTCCGCTGCCTATAGTGAAATCATGGACGTGGCAGCGTTTTATAGTCCGGCAATTCTCGCACAGGATCGAAATAGTTAAAGATCAATGCCTCCGCTTCAGGATAGAAATCACAAGGAACAAAAATACTGCGTAGACGTTCATCTTGAGGATGGTAAAAACTCAATTCAGCCGCATGCAGTTCAAGACGATTGGAGAATTTGAAGGCTTCTCCCTCTGAATAGAACTCATCTCCAACAATCGGATGCCCTAACGCCTGCATATGCACACGCAGCTGATGTGAACGCCCAGTTATAGGCAGTAACCTGACAATGGTGGTCTGATCTTCGCGCTTTGCCACCTCAAATAAGGTCTTTGATGGCTTACCCTGCTCAAAACAAACTTTCTGCTTCGGCCGATTTGGCCAATCACAAATCAGTGGAAGATCCACTTCCCCCGCATCCTGCTCTACATATCCCCACACACGAGCATAGTAGACCTTGTGAGTAAGGCGGAACTGAAACTGCTTTTTTAGTGCTGATTCTGTGGGTTTGTCCTTGGCAAATAACATCAGCCCTGATGTTGACATATCAAGACGGTGGACCGGTTGAATGTCAGGATAGAGTGCCTTCAATCGACTCCACATGCTGTCATAGTGCTCAGCCGCGCGTCCAGGAACAGATAAAAGGCCAGACGGCTTATTCACCACAAGGATACCTTGATCCTCAAATACTCGCTCAATCCAAGGTTCGGTGGGCGGGTAATAGTCCTGCATGGCCATAAAATATCTCAATACTACTTATAACTCACCCAGTATATCAGACTCAGGGTTGTGACAGAGTTTCCACATCCAAGTCTATTTTAGCGCTTTTTATGTAAATAATATTTAACACTCTGATTACGTATGATATTGGTTCTACCATTGACAAGAAAAACACTAAAACACGACATCAAGGAATACAAATGGAAACGATCTCCACTTCAGAGAGCCACGCTAAATACTCTCTGGCACAACTTGTCCGTTCGCTAGGCCCAGGGATAATGATGGCTGCCGCTGCCGTCGGAGGGTCACATTTAGTTGCTTCGACCAAAGCCGGAGCTATTTACGGTTGGCAACTGGCGGTATTAATTCTGCTGGTCAACTTTTTTAAATACCCATTTTTCCGCGCCAGTATTCAGTACACAATGGGGACAGGGGAAAGTCTAGTCGAAGGCTACTCAAAACTTGGTCGTCCGTATCTGTGGTTATTTGTTACGTTAAGTGTCATTTCCGGTATCGTCAATACCGCTGCTTTATTGCTATTCAGTGCTAGCTTACTTGGGTACTTTATCCCCGTGGAACTCTCCACCACAACCTTATGTTTGATTGTTCTAGCGACCTGCTTGACGATTCTGTTTGCTGGCCACTACAAAGCCCTCGACTCCTTATCGAAAATCATTATGGCGGTACTGACCATTGCAACCCTGACTGCGGTGGCTATTGCCGCAGGTAACCCTGTCGAAGCGGCTCCTGCTTTTGAAGCGCCCTCACCTTGGTCCATTGCTGCTATCGGGTTTATCGTCGTCACCATGGGGTGGATGCCAGCTCCGATTGAAATTTCCAGCCTGACATCAATGTGGCTTAAAAGTCAGCAACGCCACCAAAAGGTAACAGCTCGTTCCGCCTTGTTTGATTTTAATGTGGGCTACATCGGCACGGCGATTCTGGCGATTGTTTTCCTTGCGCTGGGTACTTTGGTCTTACACGGCAGCAATATTGAATTATCTCAATCGGGTGTAGGATTTTCGCATCAATTGGTCGGTCTATATGCATCAACCATTGGCGAATGGTCACGTTACCTAATTGCAGCCGTCGCGTTCTTCTGTATTTTTGGCAGTACGATTACCGTCATTGATGGCTACGCTCGAGTGATTTCAGAATCTCAACGCCTACTGCGTAAGCAAAAAGAGATGAGACCCAAAGTGACGCAAGGGTGGATGCTACTGATTTCCGCAGCGGCACTGTCGATCATCGTTTTCTGGGCAGCAGCACTACTGCCTATGCTCGACTTTGCGATGATTCTAGCCTTTATGACAACGCCATTCTTTGCTCTGCTGAACTATATTTTGGTTTCAAAATCGCCGTTACCTGAACCTCTAGCGTTGGGCAATAAGTTAAAGTGGCTTTCTATCACTGGCCTTGTCTACCTGTTTGGTTTCTTGGCAGTATTTGTGTGGTGGAAGTGGCTTATGTAACCCGCCGCTATAAAAAAGGCCTTCAAATGAAGGCCTTTTACTGCAAGTTGCGTAAAATCAATTATGGGACACAACAATCATACGTAGTGAATCTAGCTGGTACTGAGCTTGAGCAATGTAGCCATTGAGCTCTTTAATTTGCTCTTCAATCGCGGCCAGCTCCTCATCACGAATGTTTGGGTTTACCGCTTTCAAAGCTTGTAGTCGTTCCAACTCCGCATTCAAGCTCGCCTGCATTTCCTGCTGCGCCTCTGCACGTACGGCTTCGACTTTTTCGACGATCAACGCTTCACCTGCGGTGATCATTTGATGGACCTGAGCCTGAACTGATGACACCAGTTTGGTCGCCATATGACGACCTACCGGGCTAAGTTGGCGGTTAAAGCTTTCAAATTCTACTTGCTGAGATAAGTCATTACCTTTGCCGTCTATCATAAGGCGAATCGGCGTTGCAGGTAGGAAACGACTGATACCACTACGCTTTGGCGCCTGCGCATCGACTTTATATACCAACTCAAGCAGCATGGTGCCTACTGGCAACGCTTTGTTCTTCAGCAAAGAGACTGCCGTTGCACCGACGCCTTCACTCATCAATAGGTCGATACCCCCCTGAATCATCGGGTGCTCCCAACTGATGAAGTTCATGTCTTCACGAGACAAGGCTGTGTCACGATCAAAGGTGATCGTCGCACCTTCATAAGGCAGACCAGGATAACTTGGTACCATCATGTGTTCAGATGGCGTCACCACCAAGGCATTTTCCCCTTTGTCGTCCTGATTAAGGCCAATGGTATCAAACAGACTCAACGCAAAGGTCACTAAATTGGTATCGCCATCGGTGGCCGCAATCTTATCGACGATCTGCTGAGCTTTTTCGCCACCATTGGAATGCATTTCCAGTAAGCGGTCTCGCCCTTGCTCAAGTTGAGATTTGAGCTCTTTATTCATCGCAGCCGATTCGCTGATCACATCATCGAGTTCAGTAACGTCACCCGAAGCAAGCATTTCAATCAAACGATCAGAGAACTTGTCATACACCGCGCGACCTGTCGGGCAAGTTTCAGCAAACGCATTTAGACCTTCATCGAACCAACGCGCCAGAATCGCCTGTGAAGTCTGCTCCAGATAAGGAACGTGAATATCAATATCACGGCTCTGACCAATACGGTCCAGACGACCAATACGCTGCTCAAGTAAGTCAGGGTTGAACGGCAAATCGAACATCACCAGTTGGTTTGCAAACTGGAAGTTACGACCTTCTGAGCCAATTTCACTACAGATAAGGACCTGAGCGCCACCCTCTTCCTGCGCAAAGTAAGCGGCCGCTTTATCACGCTCCAGTATCGACATACCTTCGTGGAACACAGTGGCACGGATACCTTCACGCTCACGCAGTGCCTGCTCCAACTGCAACGCAGTGCTGGCACGAGAAGCAATAACCAAAATCTTGTCACTGCGCTTTTGTTTGATCTTCTCAATCAGCCAATTGACACGTGAGTCAAATTGCCACCAGCTGGCATCATCGCCTTCAAACTCTTGGAAGATTTCTTCTGGGTAAAGATTTTTCAGCGCACGTGCTTCAGGGCTGATTTTGCCACCAATCATGCCCGATACGCGCATAGACGTCGTGTACTGCTGAGGGATCGGCATTGGTAGCAGATTAACGTTACGTACCGGGAAGCCTTTGATCGCTGATCGGGTGTTACGGAACAACACACGACCAGTACCATGACGGTCCATCAGGTTGTCGATCAGTTCCTGACGAGCTGCGGCTTTGGCATCTTCTTCGCTATCGCTTTCAATAATGCGGAACAGAGGCTCAACATCTTGCTCAGACAACAACTCAGTAATCTGATTTTTAGCGTCATTCTCAAGTTGTTGACCAGAAAACAGCGCACTCACTGAATCCGCTACTGGCGCGTATTGCTCTTCTTCCTCAACAAACGCTTGGTAGTCATAGAAGCGGTCTGAATCGAGCAAACGCAAGCGGGCAAAGTGACTCTCACGTCCTAATTGCTCTGGGGTTGCGGTCAGAAGAAGTACCCCAGGTGTGCGCTCAGCTAACCCTTCAATCACCTGATACTCACGGCTTGGCTGCTCTGGGCTCCATTCTAGATGGTGCGCTTCATCGACAACCAGCAAATCCCACTCGCCTTCAAGTGCTTGCTCAAAACGCTTACGGCTCTTGCGTAGGAAGTCCAGTGAACACAGTACATATTGCTGGGTATCAAACGGGTTATCTGAATCAGCAAACGCCTCAATACAGCGCTCTTCATCAAAAATAGAGAAATGCAGATTGAAGCGTCGCATCATCTCGACCAACCATTGATGCTGCAACGTTTCCGGTACCACAATCAAGATACGTTCCGCTCGGCCCGCCAACACCTGCTGATGAATGATCATCCCAGCTTCAATGGTTTTGCCTAGACCAACTTCATCGGCTAACAAAACGCGAGGCGCATGGCGACGACCAACTTCATGAGCAATGTATAGCTGGTGAGGAATCAAACCAGCACGCATACCACACAAGCCACGCATCGGGCTTTTGTGCTGCTCGTATTGGTTGATTAGTGCACGGTAACGGAGCACAAAGTTGTCCATGCGATCAATCTGACCGGCGAACAGTTTATCTTGCGGCTTGTTAAATCGAATTTGATTACTGAGCATGATTTCGCGCAGCATCACCTCTTGCTCTCCGCTGTCTTCGCGAGTGCCAATGTAGGCAAACAGACCTTGGTCCTCGACCACTTGCTCAATTTTAAGTGACCAGCCTTGCTGACTGTCAACAACATCGCCAGCATTAAAGGTGACTCGGGTAACCGGAGCATCATTGCGAGCGTACACTCGGTTCTCTTCCGACGCTGCAAACATCAGCGTCACAGTGCGAGCATCCAATGCTACAACCGTCCCTAAACCTAAATCGCTTTCCGTATCGCTGATCCAACGCTGGCCCAAAGCAAATGTCATGAATCGACTACCTCACCTGTTTAATTCAAAAATGGGTCTATTTATCTTAGTTGTTCTTACGTGACTTGAAAGGCAGCTGACGGGGAAACGAATGGCCAGCCGTCACGTCAAAAAGGTCGCTCATATTACTCGAAGCTGTGATATTGGTCACGCACAAACGCCTCAAAAAACAACAAATTTTTCTTCATCTTTTGCATGACATCAAAGTGTAAGAAAAGAGTGGCACATCTAAAAAAGAGAGTTGGGAATCTGACTTATACTCACAGATGAGAATGCAGGCTATCGCGTCAATTTTTCGACTGGCACGAGAGATGCATTATTCGGATGACGATCAACACGGGTTTGTAGCGTATCAGCTAACCGACAGCGATCTCTGAGCGACTTAGCGATAGGCTACAAGCAACCGCAGGTAGGCCATAATCACAAGCGATTGTGAATGGCAAACAAGCCGCATCACGGCAAGGAGACGCTTATGGGTGACACGGATCGGAAACTTTTTGTCCTAGACACCAACATCCTTCTTCATGAACCTTTAGCCATCTATTCCTTTCAAGAACACGACGTGGTCATTCCAATGACCGTCCTCGAAGAGCTCGACCGAATCAAAGACAGTAAACGCGACGTTGCCCGCGATGCCCGAGTGGCCATCCGCGCAATGGAAGCCATGTTCAAAGACGCCACACCAGATGAAATCTCTGAAGGCATTCCAATTAACCGCGATAAAGAAAACACCGGACATATCTCTATTCTCGCCGATTTTGAGCTGCAAGAAACCATTAAGGCTTTTGCAGACAAGGCTGGCGATAATCGCATTCTTAATGCGGTGCTTTATCTGCAAAACAAACGCGCACCACGTGAAGTGGTTCTGATCACCAAAGATATTAATATGCGCTTGCGTGCCAAGGGCGCTGGCGTTCGCTTCGTTGAAGACTACCGAACAGACCAATTGATTGATGATGTTCAGTACCTAACTAAAGGCTTCCAACAAATCGAAGGCGACTTCTGGAGTAATATCGAAGAAGTCGAGAGTAAGAACCTTGGCGGTCACACCTTCCACACTCTAGACCGAGAACCTTTTGAGCCGACCTACATCAATCAGTATGTCATTGATGAAGAAAGTGACTTTGCAGGGCGAGTGGAAGAAATAACCCCGGAAAAAGTGACACTCAAAGATCTCAGCCGCGAGCGTATGATGCATCGCCGAGCGTGGGACATCACGCCGAAGAACATTTATCAGGGCATGGCCTTAGATGCCTTACTCGATCCTGATATTGATTTGGTGATTCTCACCGGGGCTGCGGGCAGTGGTAAAACGCTACTTGCTATGGCTTCCGCTTTGGAGCAAACCATTGAACACGGTATGTTCGACAAGATCATCGTTACTCGTAATACACCAGATATCGGCGAATCGATTGGCTTCTTGCCTGGCAGTGAGGAGGAAAAAATGCTGCCTTGGTTAGCGGCGGTAACGGACACACTGGAAGCGCTGCATAAGCACGACCACTGTACGGAAGGCTCATTGAAGTACATCTGCGACAAAGCCAATATACAGTTTAAGTCGATAAACTTTATGCGCGGCCGCTCAATACAAAACGCGTTTGTGTTGCTGGATGAGTGTCAGAACCTGACTGCTTCGCAAATCAAAACCATCATTACTCGCTGTGGTGAAGGTACTAAGATAGTCTGCTCGGGTAACCTAGCGCAGATTGACTCCCACTACCTCACCCCTGTTACCTCAGGGTTAACCTACATGGTAGAACGCTTCAAGAACTTCGAAGGCAGCGCTAATGTCCACCTAAATGGCGTCGTGCGCAGCCGTCTGGCCGAGTTTGCAGAAGAGAATTTATAATCACAAAAAGCGGGATATTATTTATATCCCGCCACATTTACAAAATAATTATTCACAAACATCACATAACTATGTTTAACTAGTCCTATTAAAATAATGAGCAATGAAGGACTGAAGCATGGCTTTCAATCTACGTAACCGAAATTTCCTCAAGCTTCTCGATTTCACCCCAAAAGAGATCCAGTTTTTACTCGATCTATCTGCGGATCTTAAGAAGGCAAAATACGCGGGCACAGAACAGAAAAAGCTCGTTGGTAAAAACATCGCCCTGCTCTTTGAAAAAGCCTCGACTCGCACCCGGTGCGCGTTTGAAGTAGCGGCCTTCGACCAAGGCGCACAGGTTTCTTACATCGGCCCATCTGGTTCACAGATTGGTCATAAAGAATCGATGAAGGACACCGCGCGTGTATTAGGCAGAATGTATGACGGCATTGAATATCGAGGGTTCGGCCAAGAAATCGTAGAAGAGCTAGGGCAATACGCTGGTGTACCTGTTTGGAACGGTTTGACCGACGAATTTCACCCCACTCAAATACTGGCCGATTTTCTCACCATGCTTGAACACGGTCGCGGTAAGCTGCTCCATGAAATCAAGTTTGCTTACTTAGGCGATGCACGCAACAACATGGGTAACTCTCTATTGGTGGGAGCCGCCAAAATGGGCATGGATATTCGCCTCGTCGCCCCTAAAGCTTTCTGGCCAGAAGAGGAACTGGTGGCAAACTGCCAACTGATTGCTCTACAAACAGGGGCAAAAATCACGCTGACTGAAAGCGTTGATGAAGGCGTTAAAGATTGCGACTTCCTTTATACTGACGTGTGGGTTTCGATGGGTGAAGCTCCAGAGGCTTGGGATGAGCGAGTTGCTCAAATGAAGCCTTATCAAGTCAATATGGACACCCTAGATAAAACCGGTAACCCGCAAGTCAAGTTCATGCATTGCTTACCGGCATTTCATAATGATGAAACCACCATAGGCAAAGAAGTAGCCGACAAATACGGAATGAATGGGCTGGAAGTTACTGAAGAAGTGTTCGAGTCTGACCACTCAATTGTGTTTGACGAAGCAGAGAACCGCATGCACACGATTAAAGCTGTGATGGTCGCAACACTCGGTTCATAACACCAACAAAAATTGCACCATAAAGCTTCGATGTAATCGCTTGCGTTAACAAATCTTCAGCGTATAATGCTCGGCAATTTGTCTGGAGGTAGTGACCAAATGCCACGTAAAACGTGTTCTACAAAACGATTTACATTAGGTAAGCCAAAACGCTTACTGGCTGGTCTTTTTACTATTTCCACCGATTTTTAAAGCCTCCCTATTGGGAGGCTTTTTTATTGCCTAAATCGCAGATGGGACGATGATTATGACGAACACGCTTTATAACAAGCACATTATCTCAATTCCTGAGCTTTCTCGTGAAGAGCTGGAACTGATTGTCAAAACCGCAGGTCAACTCAAAGCAGAGCCTAATCCTGAGCTGATCAAGAACAAGGTGATCGCCAGCTGCTTCTTTGAGCCTTCTACCCGTACTCGTCTGTCTTTTGAAACCGCTATCCAGCGTGTCGGTGGCAGCGTGATTGGTTTTGATAATGGCGGTAACACTTCGCTAGCCAAGAAAGGAGAAACCTTATCGGACTCGGTTCAGGTTATCTCTTCTTATGTCGATGCATTTGTCATGCGTCATCCACAGGAAGGCGCTGCACGATTAGCTTCTGAATTCTCCAATGGTGTACCTGTCATCAACGCGGGTGACGGAGCCAACCAACACCCAACCCAAACTCTGCTCGACCTGTTCTCTATTGCCGAAACACAAGGCCGTCTCGATAACCTCAATGTTGCCTTTGTTGGTGACCTGAAATACGGCCGTACCGTTCACTCTCTAACGCAGGCTCTGGCAAAGTTTAACAATGTTCGCTTCTACTTCATCGCTCCAGAGGCACTCGCGATGCCAGATTACATTTGCGAAGAGCTGGATGAAGCTGGCATTGAATACAGCATGCACACAGATATGGAAACCGTCATCCCTGAGCTGGACGTGCTGTATATGACTCGAGTTCAGAAAGAGCGCTTTGACGAGTCGGAATACGCACACATCAAATCCGCCTATATCCTTACTGCACCCCTGCTGGAAGGTGCACGCGATAACCTAAAAGTTCTACACCCACTGCCTCGTGTGGATGAAATCACTATTGACGTCGATAAAACACCACACGCCTATTACTTTGAGCAGGCTGAAAATGGCGTCTATGCGCGTGAAGCCCTACTTGCCCTTGTTTTAAACCAATCACTGTAATCGGGAGAATCATCATGGCTAAAGAAACTCAATTGCAGGTTGAAGCAATCAAAAACGGCACCGTTATTGACCACATCCCAGCTCAGATTGGTATTAAAGTTCTCAAGCTCTTTTCAATGGATAAATCAGAGCAGCGCGTGACTGTTGGCCTCAATTTGCCATCTTCAGCACTCGGCCACAAAGACCTGCTTAAGATTGAAAATATTTTTATCAGTGAAGAGCAAGCAAGCAAGCTCGCCTTGTACGCACCGCATGCCACAGTTAACCAAATTGAAAACTACAAGGTTGTGAAAAAACTGGCACTGGATTTACCAGAACAGATCAACAACGTCTTTGAATGCCCAAACAGTAACTGCATTACTCACGATGAGCCTGTAGAAACCAGCTTTAAAGTGTTCGAGAAAAAAGATAACGTGCGATTAAAATGTAAGTATTGTGAGAAGGTCTTCTCACGAGAAATCGTCACTGAGCGTTAATCGTCGATTAATCATAAATAATCCCTGCTCTCTGATAGCAGGGATTTTTTCTTTACGCTGCTTTGCTTTCACGGCACACTGAGTTTCCTTAATTACGTAACCCACAACAGATGGAACATAATAATGACTAAAGTACTTCATACAGAATCCGCTCCTGCTGCTATTGGCCCATATGTACAAGGTGTAGACCTAGGTAACATGGTACTGACTTCAGGTCAGATCCCAGTAAACCCTGCAACAGGTGAAGTGTCGGCAGATATCGCAGAGCAAGCTCGTCAGTCTCTGGATAACGTCAAAGCGGTGGTTGAAGCATCAGGTCTGTCTGTGACTGACATCGTTAAAATGACGGTTTTCGTAAAAGACCTCAATGACTTCGGCACAGTTAACGAAGTGTACGGTAAATTCTTTGATGAGCATAACGTAGCAAATTACCCAGCACGTTCATGTGTGGAAGTAGCTCGCCTGCCTAAAGATGTGGGCATCGAGATTGAAGCGATTGCTGTCCGGAAATAATCGACCAGTGACAAAACGAAAGCGAGCACATAGCTCGCTTTTTTGATCATGGTAAATAAGTGGCCTTTATGACAACCGATGTATCATTGTGGATTACCCGTTAGTTCACTAATATCAGCCGCAAACTGTTGATGGGATTCACGCTCTTCAATAAGCACTGCATTGGTCTTGGCATCAATAACCAAGATTACCCCAACACCTTGCTTACACTCCACCAACATACCTTTTTCGATTTCAGTAATGTCCATAATCGTCTCCTTAACCTCATCATAGGTTTACCCTATCTAAGGGAAAAAGGATCAAAAAAGCCGACTCAACGTCGGCTTTATTTACACTACTTACTCATGTAGGACTTACTTAACGAAATCAACACCCGTTTGAATGTCGCCATTTAACGTTTCTAGCATGCCATCAAGCGCTGATTTTTCGAATGCGCTTAGCTCACCGTAGCTTAAGATTTCTTCAACGCCATCTTTGCCTAGTTTAACTGGCTGCGCGAAGAACGGTGCATGCTCGCCATCACCTTCGACATAAGCGTATTCCACCACATCTTCACCTTGAAGTGCTTTCACTAGTGCAAGGCCGAATCGACATGCAGCTTGGCCCATAGATAGAGTCGCACTACCACCACCCGCTTTTGCTTCTACCACTTCGGTACCCGCATTCTGGATACGCTTGGTCAGAGCTTCGACTTCTTCAGACGTAAACTCAACACCTTCCACTTGAGAAAGAAGAGGAAGAATCGTCACACCAGAGTGACCACCGATAACCGGTACACGCACTTCGCCTGGATCTTTGTCTTTTAGATCTGCAACGAACGTTTCAGAACGAATCACATCCAAAGTGGTAACACCAAATAGACGACGCTTATCGTAAACACCCGCTTTCTTAAGAACTTCTGCCGCAATTGGCACGGTTGTGTTGACTGGGTTAGTGATAATACCAATCATCGCTTTAGGGCAAACGTGAGCGATTTTCTCAGCAAGAGACTTAACGATACCAGCGTTGACGTTAAATAGGTCCGCACGATCCATACCAGGCTTACGTGCAACACCCGCAGAAATAAGAACAACATCCGCACCTTCAAGTGCTGGCGTTGGATCTTCGCCCGCATAACCTTTGATTGATACAGGCGTTGGGATGTGGCTTAGATCAGCAGCAACACCCGGAGTAACCGGAGCGATGTCGTAAAGTGCTAAATCTGAACCAGCAGGAAGACGGTTTTTTAGTAAAAGGGCTAGGGCTTGACCGATGCCTCCAGCGGCACCAATAACGGCTACTTTCATCGTAGTTCTCCTTGAGATGAATCTCTTTATAAGTCTTGGGGTGATTTGAAATCAACGCTGTCCAAAGCTATAGCAATCACATACTGATTACAATCAATTAACGTCAGCTTTGCGACCTTGCGCAACTCAGTAACAACGTGCTACACACAAGTGTTTATTATCCTTACATTTACCTTTAATGACAAAGAGTTAAGTAACTTTAAAATGCCACCTTACACATCCATTTACAGTGACACGATAGACAGAATTTGGCATAGCATTGGCACTATGTGCATAGCTATGCGAGAATATTCACTTGATTTTTATAAAAACAACGGTTGAAAGAGAACCATGCGTCATTCAGAAAAACAAGATAACCTCGTCCGTGCTTTTAAAGCGCTACTCAAAGAGGAACGTTTTGGCTCCCAAGGGGATATTGTTGAGGCTCTGAAAAATGAAGGCTTCGAAAACATCAACCAGTCCAAAGTTTCCCGCATGCTGACCAAGTTTGGCGCAGTACGTACCCGCAATGCCAAAATGGAAATGGTTTACTGTTTACCGGCAGAGTTAGGAGTGCCCACTGTATCAAGCTCACTGCGTGAACTAGTGCTGGATATCGATCATAACAATGCCTTAGTGGTTATTCATACTGGGCCGGGGGCTGCACAATTGATCGCGCGCTTACTGGACTCCCTAGGAAAATCAGAAGGCATATTAGGTGTCGTAGCAGGAGATGACACTATCTTTATCACTCCAACTCTCAGTATGACCACAGAACAGCTGTTCAATTCGGTTTGCGAACTGTTTGAATATACTGGATAAGTTTCAGATATAAGCCTATTTTATGAGTCACTCGAGAGTATTTTTCCTGTGACTCAAATCACATCTTGAATAAATCTCCTTACCTAAACACGCACTAAGCTAAATCCTTGATTAGCAAATGGTTTAACCTGCTAACTTAGGTTAAATTTTCGCTCAAAAACCAGCCAAATCCGCTACATTCTTTAACAATCGTGTAATTATGTGCCAATTTTTTGGTATTATTCAGCCACTTTTTCAACATATGGATTGAAAAAGATGCCGTTTCCATAAGAGGAAACTCCCATAGCGACTACACTTGCTATGGGGTTAATAATGAATAAAGGAAGGGAAATTCATGGCATTGAACAAACTGATTAAAGTTGGTGCTATTGCAGCTGCTGTAATGGGTGCTGGTGCGGTTAACGCTCAAGAGTTCATCACGATTGGTACTGGGTCTGTAACAGGTGTTTACTACCCAACTGGTGGTGCAATTTGTAAGCTGGTTAACAAAGGCCGTAAAGACCACAACATTCGTTGTTCAGTAGAGTCGACTGGTGGTTCAATCTACAACGTCAACACTATTCGTGCTGGCGAACTGGATTTCGGCATCGTTCAGTCTGACTGGCAGTACCACGGCTACAATGGTACAAGTAAGTTTGCTGAACAAGGCCCGTACAAAGAACTGCGAGCAATGTTCTCTCTACACACTGAACCATTCAACATCATCGCTCGAGCTGACTCTGGTATCGAAAATGTCTCTGACCTAAAAGGTAAGCGCGTTAACATCGGTAACCCGGGTTCAGGTGACCGTGCAACTATGGGTGTTGTCATGGAAGCAATGGGCTGGACTAACGACAGCTTTAAACTGGCTTCTGAACTGAAAGGTTCTGAGCGTTCTCAAGCTCTATGTGACAACAAAATCGACGCGTTCGTCTATGTGGTAGGCCATCCAAACGGTTCAATCAAAGAAGCCACAACATCTTGTGATGCGAAGTTAGTTTCAGCGACAGGTCCTAAGATTGACAAGATTGTTGGTGACAACCCTTACTACGCATTCAGCACAGTACCTGCTGGTATGTACCGCGGTACAGATAAAGACGTAAATAGCTTCGGTGTTGCTGCTACTATGGTAACCACAACAAACGTTTCTGATGAAGTTGCTTACAATGTGGCGAAATCTGTATTTGAAAACTTCGATACCTTCAAGCGTCTGCATCCTGCTTTTGCAAACCTTAAGAAAGAAGACATGGTGAAAGCCGGTCTTTCTATCCCTCTACATCCAGGTGCAGAGAAATACTACAAAGAAATAGGTCTACTTAAGTAACCTCTCTTTATTCACCAAGGAGGCTCTCCCTCCTTGGTACATTAAGCTCTAAGGTATTGAGCCAAATCATAATTATTTTGGAGTTTCACATTTTTGAAACTCCTCTTTGTTTCTATATATCAAAAACTTACAACTGAGCAATATTTCATCTTTTCACTAAACTGAAAGATGCAAAGTCAGGTTCTGACAATCATAAAAGACAAGGCCATTTATAATAAGGATTAAGTACATGTCGAAGACAACATCTCCGTCTCAAGATGTGCAAGAAATGGTAGCTCAAGCCGATACCGGTGCCCGTGCTCCACTGGGGATCCCAGGACGTATCTTATGGTTTGTGCCACTATGTTGGTCACTGTTCCAACTTTGGTACGCATCCCCTCTGCCGTTCATTTTTGACTTTGGCGTACTCAACGATACGGAAGCACGCTCAATACATTTGATGTTTGCCGTGTTCTTGGCGTTTACAGCCTACCCCGCTCTCAAGAGCTCTCCTCGTGATAAAATTCCCGCTTTGGACTGGTTATTAGCCTTAGCAGGTAGCTTCTCCGCTGCGTATATCTATATCTTCTACACTGAGCTGGCTGGTCGTTCCGGCGCTCCCACAACATTAGATATTGTTGTTGCTGTGACTGGTATGGTATTACTCCTCGAAGCAACTCGTCGTGCACTAGGTCCACCATTGATGGTCGTAGCAGCCGTATTCTTACTGTATACGTTTGGCGGCCCATACATGCCAGACGTGATTGCTCACAAAGGGGCCAGCCTGAACAAAGCGATGTCTCACCTGTGGTTAACGACCGAAGGTGTGTTTGGTGTTGCTCTGGGAGTATCAACCTCATTCGTTTTCCTATTTGTACTCTTTGGCGCAATGTTAGAACGTGCAGGTGCTGGCGCTTATTTCATTAAAGTCGCTTTCTCTTTACTCGGTCACATGAAAGGCGGTCCAGCAAAAGCAGCAGTTGTCGCTTCAGGCCTTTCAGGCTTAGTTTCTGGCTCTTCTATTGCCAACGTCGTAACGACGGGTACTTTTACTATCCCATTGATGAAGCGTGTTGGCTTCCCAGGAACGAAAGCCGGTGCGGTAGAAGTCGCCGCTTCAACCAATGGTCAGCTAACACCACCAATCATGGGTGCTGCGGCATTCCTTATGGTCGAGTACGTTGGAATCTCTTACGTCGAAGTTATCAAAGCGGCGATCCTTCCTGCTCTGATTTCTTACATCGCACTGATTTACATCGTTCACCTAGAAGCATGTAAAGCAGGCATGACTGGTCTTCCTCGCCGCCACAACCCAACATTGCTGGCTAGCTTGCTATCTTTCACAGGCACGATTCTTGGCCTATGTGTGATTAGCGCTGCCGTTTATTACGGTGTTGGCTGGACGAAAGACGTGTTCGGTGATGCCGCCACCCCTATCGTCACCGTGGCATTGCTGCTCTCTTACATCGGTCTGGTCAGCGTCTCGGCTAGATACGCCAAAGAAGGCGCCATTGAGATTGATGCTGAGCTCACTGAAGTACCAGATCCGGGTCCAACGATAAAATCTGGCTTGCACTACCTACTTCCAATCGTGGTACTTGTGTGGTGTCTGACAGTTGAACGTTTCTCTCCAGGTCTATCAGCCTTTTGGGCCACGGTATTCATGATCTTTATCCTGATTACTCAACGTCCTCTCATGGCCGTACTGTCAAAGCAAGGTGCTATTGCCGAGCAAACCAAAGAAGGCTTTATCGACTTGCTTGAGAGTTTAGTGTCTGGTGCTCGTAACATGATTGGTATCGGTGTTGCTACCGCTGCAGCGGGCACAGTTGTCGGGGTAGTCACTCTGACAGGTATCGGTCTCGTGATGACGGATTTCGTTGAATTCATTTCCGGCGGTAACATTATCCTGATGCTTCTGTTTACCGCAGTGATCAGTCTGATCCTCGGTATGGGCCTACCGACGACCGCAAACTACATCGTGGTATCGACCTTGATGGCACCAGTTATCGTTACCCTTGGTGCACAAAGCGGTTTGATCATCCCACTGATTGCCGTTCACTTGTTTGTGTTCTATTTCGGCATCCTTGCGGATGATACACCTCCAGTTGGTTTGGCTGCCTTCGCAGCGGCGGCCATCGCGAAATCAGATCCCATTCGCACGGGTATTCAAGGCTTCACCTACGATATTCGTACTGCAATCTTGCCATTTATGTTCATCTTCAACACTCAACTTCTTTTGATGGGTATTGATAGTTGGTGGCATTTGTTGCTCACGATCATATCTTCCGTCATCGCAATGCTGATATTCTCTGCTGCGACGCAAGGCTGGTGGTTTACTAAGAACAAGTGGTGGGAAACCGTCCTACTCTTAGCTCTGACCTTTACTTTCTTCCGCCCTGGCTTCTGGTGGGATCAAATTTATCCAGCCAAAGTACTTCACCCAGGTACAGAGATCGCGCAAATCACTGAACAGCTGCCTGTTGGTCAGGACATTGAGCTTCTCGTTGCCGGTGAAAATCTTGAAGGTGATTTCATCTCGAAAACAGTTCGTCTGCCATTCGATGACAGTGCGAAATCAGCGGAGGATCGTATTGCGTCGATGGGGCTAATGCTCAATAACGCCAACGGCCGTATGTTAGTCGACATGGTCGAATTTGGCAGCCCTGCAGAAGCTGCTGGTGTTGATTTCGACTGGGAAATTCGCTCTGTTGTCGTTGACGCCGATCGACCAATGAAAGAGTGGGTTTTCGTACCAGCACTGCTACTCCTTATTGGCTTGGGCATGAACCAGCAGAGACGAGCTCGAAAGGAACAATTGAGCGCGTAACTTAGTCAGCCTCACTCCACTGAGGGAAGTGGGGCTACACTTATACCAAACACATTAGTGGATTTGGTATCTACTAAGGATGCAATGACTTGGCCTCGTTGGAGGCTAAGCTTAAAAAGAGAGCTATCGATGTATAAGCAAATTCTTGTTCCTGTCGATCTGAACGACAAAGGTTTTTCTGATAAAGCACTTGAACTGGCTGTCTGGCATGCCAAGTACTCCAAGGCTCAAGTTCATCTTCTGAACGTATTACCAGGTATTCACATGTCTATGGTTGCGACCTATTTTCCAAAGGATGCCGCAACAAAAATGAAAAATGACGTTGAAAACCAGCTGAAACAGTTCGCAGTCCAGCATATTCCAGAAGAAGTCGTTTATAAAACACATGTAGCTGAAGGCAAAGCGTACGCCACGATTCTCGACTACGCGGAAAAGCTCGGTGCAGACCTGATTGTGATGCCAAGCCATAAGCGTTCTAAACTGGATAAGGTAGTATTAGGTTCCGTCGCCAGTAAAGTGGTTCAGAACTCCCCTATCAATGTTTTGGTGGTCAAACCGCACGGCTAAGTTAACTGAATAAAGACAAAAGGCGCTCAATTGAGCGCCTTTTTTAATAGTTATCAACGATTGATATTATAGTTTCAATCGAGTTCATTTAATGAAACTAATTATCAATAATGATCCTATCAACACCAAAGACTGGATCACATCATGAAAAAGACACTCACTTTTGCCGCTCTTCATTTCACTATCGCGTTCACTGTCGCGTATCTATTGACGGGGGATATCTTGATCGGCAGTTTAATTGCCATGATCGAGCCTATGGTGAATACTGTTGCGTTTTATTTTCATGAACAAGTCTGGCACACCTCACCTCGCTTAAAAAAACATCAGAGTGCTACCACACTGAAGACCACCAGCTTTGCTGTTGTACACTTCAGCGTTGCCTTCAGTGTGGCTTATCTTTTAACAGGGAGCTGGTTAGTCGGAGGAGTCATGGCAACGATAGAACCAAGTATTAACACGCTTGCCTATTACTTCCATGAGCGAGTCTGGCAGCACAGACAAACTTCTCTGTTTTCACAGCACATAACCCGCGCTTGAAAGACTAAATTGGAAAATGCGTCACGCAGAGGTCTTCACTCAGGCCAATATTAAATTTTTGGCATTGGCCATCGAGCATCACTTCCAATTGATAAAGCTCTTCGGGATCAGGTTGGCTTGCGTTGAAATAAATCGGAGCTTCTACCTGAAATAAGGCGCTGACATGATCATTTCTCACATCAATGGGGAGATGATACGTCATACCATTAAATTTCACGGATGCAGAAACCAACCCAGACGCATAAGTTTTGTAGTGCAGATCTACCATAAATTCACAGCCTCCCCCATGGTGCCATATCTGTTCAGTCACAACATGCTCGAGCCGTACGTGGCGAATAAACTGTAAATAAGGCTCTTTCCAAATCCCCATTCGAGAGTCAAACTTCTGGTAGGTTTGTGCCCCTAAGGGGCAAAGTTCTAAACTGTCTTCCTCAAATAACAGCCCCTCTTCCTCTTCGAGAAATAATATCTCAAACCGATTCCGACCAAGCTGCATATAAGGTCGAATATCTTTCTTATATTCGGCTTGCGAGCCATCACAATCAAACAGCGCGACGCCATTGAGTCGAACTTCCGCATGATAATCCACTCCTCCCAACACCAAATCCACAGCGGGGAAAGCCATCATGGCTTCATCAACCTCAATATCATGCATCAAGTGCCACTCCTGCTCTGCAATGGCAGCTTCCGAAAGAAGGTCTGGGAGTTTAGCGCTTAATGGAGCGGGAAAAGTGATGTCATCCTGAGGAATCGAGAAGTTCGTTAACGGCGAAATTTGCCATAAACCTGCGAGTGATAGCTGCATGTTTCCCTTATAAATTGAGCTAGATCAAGTTTGGGTGATTATAAAGAATCAATATAGTGAAAGATACCTAAGTACTCTCGGATTTAGGTACAAAAAAACCAGCCTCACGCTGGTTTTTTCTTATGACGAGAGGTTACTCGTCATCTCCGTCTTCTTCAGGGTATAAGGCATCTTCACCACTGTACACCTCTACACTTTATTTATTTAAATTAGTATGAGAACGCTTTCTTAGAAAGACTTCTCACACTATTCTCACCTTTTTACTCAATTCAAGGTTGTAACTTATAAAAGGTGAGAATCTTTCCATTAGAATTCTCACCTTTTATCATTAACTGTGAAACTATGATGTATGACAAGCACTACTACAATGTGCACATCCGTTGGCGTTATATCCCAGTTGGCGTGCTCGCGCTACTGCTGGTGCACAACTAGCATAATCTCCTAAATAAACACGATTATGCTCTGCGGGAGACCATGAACAGCTTAATGTATGAACCTCATTATCTCCATTAGGTTGTTTGTTTTTGTTTACATAGTATTTCATTTATTGCTTCCTTGATTATTGTGTTCGATATGCCAGCTTAAGCTAAAAAGCAACCTCGAAATGCGAACCAAGTTGCACACAATCAATCTAACAAAAATTATTGGAGTTTTGTTTGTATATACCATTTATATTGATGCTAATTAACAGTTCAAAGTTAAAGCAAACTGCCCATAACAACCTCGAACTTCGTAAACAACGCTATTGGTCGAGATTCCATTCCCCTCACATCCAGATAAGCAAAGCCCTTAGATGAAAGAGCTTCGAAAGCATCAGTAACATCCTTGATACTGCGCCCACTCATTTCAGCAAGTTCATCAAGACTGTTTGGCTTCTCGCGAGCAATCAAATTCAACAGTTCAACATTTTCGTTAGACAGCAGTTGTGAAAGCGCAGCCAGTGACTCAAACAAAAATTGAGGGTAAGGTTCTTCAGACGTCACTTTTCCTTCTGCAATACGAACCATACGCTTACGAGCAAGCTCTTCTGATAGAATGCCGATTTTTGCTTTCATACCATCCTCACTCCTAATAGACGCTATCTAAATCGACTGAATAATCACCGACGATCACATCTAATTCTTTTTTCATTTCTTGGGAAGGAGTAATCAACAGAAGTGGTTCTCACACGAAGTTTCTGTTAGACCACTGATCTTTTCTTTTTCGCGCTTCATTGCTGGCTACTCCCATTTTTTATTGACGCAATCACTTTTAATAAATCGGTCGTGATTGCTGGGCATTTGTCGTTCATAAAAACTGTTACTTCATCACCAAATTTCATCGTTACGATTCCATTCTTATCGACACTTAACAGAGCGAAAGACTGCCTCAAATCAAGAGTCGTGTTACTTCCATTGGTCGTGGGTTCAGTCATTTTTCCCTCACTGCTAACGAGTATGTTTACAACATGGGCAACAATTGTTACCCCAGATGTTTACTTAATTGTTCTGTTTAACTTTTCAACCATTTCAGTGGCATGTTGAAATATTGCATCCTTTACCAACGCGAACTCCTGTCCAGGGAATCTTTTGTCTATAGAGCTAAGTGCGCAACTAAATTGAGCGAGAAAGGTAAAGACGATTTCATGGCATTCAGCATTACTGATACCGAATCGACTCGCTGTCTGCTCTATATGCCGTAAGCAAATTTTGCTGATATGGTATTTGTATCCTCGTGATGCTTGCAGTCCCATTGCTAGTTTTAGCTTGCGCTTATTTAACCCTGTAGCACTGACAGCGGGGTAAGCTGATAGCAAATCGTAGAACGGTGCAAGTTGATAGTGTCCTCCAGGAGCAATATGCACGGAAAAATTCTTGAGATGACCGTCAGTAGCACCAAGAAGACACTGTAAAATCATAAACTTAAAAAAGTTATGATTGTTCGTCTTACTTTGCGCAGAGAGACTTAAAACATCAACAATTTTGGAAACACCGAGGTTGTTCTCCGATTGATATTTTAGATGTTCAGGTACACCGAAAATCTGGCAGAAATCTTCTTGATGCCTACGAGTCACAACTCCATCACCAAAACATCGGTCGAACCGTTTTACTGCAAGGGCTTTAGCTCCTGATTCAGTCGTTATTACCTCCACATTAGGAACGTTAAAACCAAGTTCCTTCGCTATTTGCGTACAGATGAATTCATTCTCAATGCTGCTACTCATATCTAGCACAGAGTTACTTTGGGTAATAACATCCATCGGATACTTAACTATGTGACTACTGAACGCGGTTCCCTGTGGGACATACCACCTTCCATTTGTTTTCATCAGTGTGGTTTTTCTTTGTGTACCAGATACACATGGCCTGTAGTCACCAAAACATGGAAGAAATGACTTACGCTGAGTAACGAGTTCATTTAATTCACTTGCCGAGATCTCTCGATATTTCCCCCCTATATTTGGTGGCTCCCTACTCTCAGTAAATGAAATGCCGCCTGTGCAATCGTGACCAAATTTTGAGAGTAATGTGAATACATCGTTGGATTGCACACCGACCGAGTGAGCAAGGATTAATCGTTCCTCCATTAAATCAGGAAGAAGATTATTCATGAAATTCAATGCATTAAATGATGAATTTTCTCCCATCCTTAACGGTAGGCTCAACGAGATCGGAAAGGATGCATGATATGCTAACCATTGTTCAGAATATGAAAATGACAAGTTGTTCTTCGACCGTTGAACAAACTGCCCCACGAGCATGTTGTTATTTGTGGCATGTGCGTAAAGTATAGGATTGGACAAATTAGCTCCCACTTTCTACTGCATGTGCTGTGTTTTTGTAGAAGGTAATTGCGTTTTCTACTGCCTGCATTTCGGCTTTGAGATCCAATCTACGATTGTCGTACTCGGATATATACTCGTCTAAACACACCCGAAGTTCTGAGTGTTGAGTACACAACTGATTGAAATGCTTCCATGTTCTTTTATGAAGAGAATAGGACTCTGACAGCTCTGACTGTTTATCTTGCAAAATCGTCAAGAGACTTTCTTTCTTGAGAGAAAGATAATTGGAATCCTCACTGTAATTATCGTAATCAACAACCTCCCAGTCGGTATGGTTAAACATAAAACCTTTGGAAAACAACTCATCTCCATGCTTATCGAAACCGCACGACAGGACTGCACCGATAAGCGACATTTCCTTCAATTTTTTTTCGACGTATTCATCCGATAAGTACTCTTTCTCATCACCGTCTAATGGAAACGACTTTAAGTCATTGGCAGAGAAATGTTCATTGTAATAAATGGCGAGAAATAACTCTTTTCTGATCTTTACCTTCATGTGTTCAAAAAACGGCCTTTATTGATGATTTTGAGGATTATAATCCGTGGAGTTATATGCCGCAACTGTGCAATTGTTCAACAAATTAATTTCATAAATAAAAACTATGAACAAGAAGCTTGCAGCACTTGTGGGCAAACGCATTGCAAAAATGAGGAAATCTAAAGGGTTAACTCAAGATAAACTCGCGTTGTTCGCAGAAATAGATAGAAGTTATGTAGGACGCATTGAGCGCGGTGAAGTCAATATCACGATTGAGAAGTTGTATGAAATTGCGGAGACCTTGGGCTGTGATGCCAAGGAGCTTCTCCCCTAAAACACGGTTAATTTTCATCAACCACGACAAACAATGTACATCTACTATGCAGTACGCTAGGCGTATGTTGCATATTACGGTAAAATTTCCCCACTAAATTTCGCATGGCAAACAAGAACATGGCTAAGAAACCAGCAGAAAAGAAAAACGAAAAATCATTTGAAGAAACACTCTGGGATGCAGCCAACAAACTACGTGGTAGCGTTGAATCATCTGAATACAAACACATCGTATTAAGCCTGATATTCCTCAAGTTCATCAGTGATACCTTTGAAAAACAGCGTCAAAAGCTAATTGATGCGGGGCTAGAAAAACACATTGATATGGTTCCAGCTTACACCAAGGACAATGTGTTTTATCTACCTGAAGAGAGCCGTTGGAGCTTTATTCAGAAAAACGCTAAACAAGAAGATATTTCGCTAAAGATTGATACCGCTTTAAGTACCATCGAAAAAACCAACAAAGCACTACAAGGCGCATTGCCTGACAATTACTTCTCCCGTCTTGGTTTGGATGTCAGTAAGCTAGCTGCATTGATTGATGTCATTAACAACATCGATACCTTAGCGAATCCGCACGAAGATGTAGTGGGTCGTGTCTACGAATATTTCTTGTCTAAATTTGCGATTGCAGAGGGTAAGGGTAAAGGCGAGTTCTATACACCAAAGAGCATCGTTAACCTAATCGCAGAACTGATTGAGCCATACAAAGGTAAAATCTATGACCCTTGTTGCGGTTCGGGCGGTATGTTTGTTCAGTCAATGAAGTTCATTGAGAACCACAAAGGCAACAAGAAAGACGTTTCTGTATATGGTCAAGAGTACACAGGCGCAACCTACAAACTAGCGAAAATGAACCTCGCTATTCGTGGTATCTCTGCCAACCTTGGCGCAGCCGCCAAAGACACCTTTGCCAATGATCAGCACGAAACCCTAAAAGCTGATTTTATTATGGCAAACCCACCATTTAACCAGAAAGATTGGCGAGCTTCCGATGAGCTGGTTGATGATCATCGTTGGGATGGCTACGAAGCACCACCAAGCAGTAATGCCAACTATGCTTGGATTTTGCATATGGTTTCCAAGCTGTCTGAAAATGGGGTCGCTGGTTTTATTCTGTCAAACGGTGCGCTATCAGGCGATGGGACAGAAAAAGCCATTCGCAAAAAGCTGATTGAAAATAATTTGGTTGAAGCGGTAATTATTCTGCCTCGCAGTATGTTCTACACCACCGATATCAGTGTCACCTTGTGGATACTTAACAAAAACAAAAAAGCGCATACAGTTCCGCACGAAGATGTCACTCGCAATTATCGTGATCGTGAAGAAGAAATTTTGTTTATGGATCTTCGTCAACGTGGTGAACCATTTGAGAAGAAGTATGTTCAGTTCTCTGAGCAAGATATTCGAGACTTTGCTGATACGCTTCATACTTGGCAGCAAGAAGAGGCGGAAGATAAGTACAAGGATATTGCAGAATATTGTTACTCGGCTAAGAAAGCTGAGGTTGCAGCCAAGGATTACTCGCTTGTCCCTAGTAAGTACATTGAGTTCATTAACCGAGATGAGAACGTTGACTTTGATGAAAAGATGGAAAGTCTAAGAAGTGACTTTAGTTCTCTTTTATCAAAAGAAGAACAATCTAAGAACGACTTACTAAATGTTTTTAAAGAGCTGGGCTATGAGATCAAACTATAAAAAGCTAGGTCAGTTTATTCGGGTTGTTGACTCAAGAAATAAAGAAAACCGTAAGGATAACCTACTTGGTGTATCAACCCAGAAGGTGTTTATTGATTCTGTTGCTAACACTGTAGGAACTGACTTTAAAAAGTACAAAATCGTCAGAAAACATCAATTCACTTACGTACCTGATACGTCTCGTAGAGGAGATAAAATCGGTATCGCAATGCTTGAGTCATTAGATCAGGCGTTGGTATCCCAAGCTTATACCGTATTTGAGGTTATAGACTCAAATCTGCTAGACCCAGAATATTTGATGATGTGGTTTAGGCGACCTGAATTTGATCGCTATGCTCGATTTAAGTCTCACGGTTCAGTTCGTGAAATTTTCGATTGGCAAGAGATGTGTGATGTTGAATTGCCAGTCCCATCTATCGAAGAGCAGCGTGAGATCGTGCGTGAATACAATGTGGTGAATGACCGTATTGCACTCAACGAACAACTTACTCAAAAGCTAGAAGATACCGCTCAAGCAATTTACAAACAGTGGTTTGTTGATTTTTCTATACCTGATGAATCAATCGTCTTGGCAGAAACAAAAAACTTAGACTTTCCAAAAATACCAGAAGGTTGGGAGATCAAGCGTATTGATGAGTTGGCAAACAAAATAGGTAGCGGTTCAACACCAAGAGGTGGTAAAGGCGCATACAAATCCCAAGGTATTTCTCTTATCCGTAGTATGAATGTACACGATTATCAATTTGTGTACGAAGATCTTGCGTTCATTGATGACGTTCAAGCTAAAAAGCTGGCGAATGTAGAAATTGAACCTAGAGATGTACTTATCAATATTACGGGAGTTTCTGTTGCTCGCTGTTGCGTTGTGCCAAATTCGGTATTACCCGCCAGAGTAAACCAACACGTGATGATAATTCGACCAAACCTAGAGATGTCCTATTACTTGCAGTGTGCCTTAGCTAGTTCGAGCTATAAGTCTAGATTGTTAGGGACCAGTGAAGGTGCTTCCACTCGACAAGCTCTAACAAAGGCAGATATTGAAGAGTTTTTGGTTTTAGTTCCATCTGAAGGTGTGCTTGCAAAGTTTGAGGGTATCGCTGAAGTAATCTTTTCAAAGATTGCAGCCCTAGCCCAAACTTCGCAAAAACTGAAAGAGCTAAGATCAATTATATTAAGTAAATTAGCAACGAGTTGAACGAAATGAAATTCACAGAAGAAAGGCTAGAACAAGCCATCATTGAACTGCTAGGGAAAGAAGGCTACCAACATACTCGTGGTGAAGCGATTGAGCGAGCACCTGAAGAAGTGCTGATTAAGTCCGATCTTCGTGAATTTCTAGCCACACGTTACCAAGCGGAAGGCATTACAACGTATGAGATAGAGCAAATTATCCATAAGCTTGAGTACCTTCCTGCTTCGGATCTCTACGATACCAACAAAGCCATTATGAAGTTTGTCTCTGATGGTTTTTTGCTCAAGCGTGAAGATGCAAACCAGAAAGACTTATACATTCAGCTTATCGACTACGTTGACTTAGAGAACAACCGCTATCGCATCGTCAACCAAATGGAGATACAAGGCTATGAGCAGCGTATCCCTGACGGCATCTTGTACATCAATGGTTTGCCATTGGTGGTGTTTGAGTTTAAGAGCGCGATTCGTGAAGAAGCGACCATTTATGATGCGTATAAGCAGCTTACCACTCGTTATGACCGAGACATTCCTGAGCTATTTAAATACAACGCCTTGTGCGTGATTAGTGATGGTGTGAATAACAAAATGGGGTCTTACTTTGCCCCATACGAGTTTTATTACTCTTGGCGCAAAATTACGGGTGCAGAGAAGCTAGATAAAGACGGTATTGATTCACTGTTTACGATGATCAGCGGTTTGTTTAACAAAAAACGACTCACTGATGTTATACGTCACTTTATCTACTTTCCTGATACTTCAAGCAAACAAGAAAAGATTGTTTGTCGTTACCCTCAGTATTACGCAGCAACCAAGCTTTTCGCCAATATCAAACAACATATGAAGCGCTTTGATGAGCACGGTAAGCTGGTGAGTGGTGATGGTAAAGGTGGTACGTATTTTGGCGCAACTGGTTGTGGCAAGAGCTACACCATGTTGTTCTTATCTCGCCTACTGATGAAAGATGTCGAATTAGGTAGCCCAACCATTATTCTCATCACCGACCGTACTGATCTGGATGATCAGCTTTCAGGTCAATTCACCAATGCAAAGGGTTATGTGGGTGATCAAAACATCATAAGCGTAGAGAGTCGTGCTGAACTTCGTGAACACTTGAAAGGGCGTAAAAGTGGTGGTGTATTCCTGACTACCATCCATAAATTTACCGAAGATTTGGAGTTGCTGACTGAGCGAACCAACGTCATTTGCATCTCGGATGAAGCTCACCGCAGCCAAACCAATTTAGAACAAAAAATTACCGTTACTGAAGACGGTGTGAAAAAGACTTACGGCTTTGCTAAGTATCTTCACGACTCTTTACCAAATGCTACTTATGTCGGTTTTACAGGTACACCGATTGACGCAACGCTGGATGTATTTGGTGCAGTTGTCGATAGCTATACAATGACAGAATCGGTTTTTGATGAAATTACCGTTCGTATCGTTTATGAAGGCCGAGCAGCAAAAGTGTTGCTTGATGGTCGCCAGCTTGAAGAAGTCGAAAAATACTATAAAGCCTGTGAAGAAGCAGGAGCAAACGAATATCAAATAGATAAAAGCAAAACGGCTATGGCGAGTATGTCTACCATACTGGGCGACCCAGATCGTATTAAAGCCATAGCAAAAGACTTTGTTGAACATTATGAGAAGCGTGTTGAAGAAGGCACTACTCAAAAAGGCAAAGCAATGTTCGTTTGTAGCAGTCGTGAAATCGCTTATCAGTTCTACAAAGAACTGATTGCGCTTCGTCCTGAGTGGGATGAGGTAAAAGTCTGTGAAGATGGTGCAACTTTATCGGAAAGCGATAAGAAAAAAGTTAAGCCGATGGAGCGAGTCAAGATGATTATGACTCGTGACAACGATGATGATAAAGAGTTGTGGAATAAACTCGGTAGCAAAGAGTATCGTAAAGAGCTGGATCGTCAGTTTAAAAATGGCAAATCGAACTTCAAAATCGCGATTGTCGTGGATATGTGGTTAACAGGCTTTGATGTGCCGTTTCTCGATACCATCTACATTGATAAGCCATTGCAAAAACATAATCTGATCCAAACCATTTCGAGAGTAAACCGTAAATTTGAAGGTAAAGAGAATGGTCTGGTAGTCGATTACATCGGCATTAAAAAACAGATGAACCTTGCTCTTTCCCAATACACCGCAGGGCAAGAGCAGAACCTAGAAGACATCAAACAGTCGGTCATTATCGTTAAAGATCACCTGAGTCTGTTAGATGGGCTATTCCATAAGTTCGATTCAAAGCCATACTTCAATGGCACTCCCCTAGAGCAGTTACATTGCTTAAATGCCTCGGCTGATTTTGCACTTAGAACCAAGAAGTTTGAAAAGACGTTTATGGATCTGACTAAGCGCCTCAAATCGGCTTATGACATTTGTGTGGGAAGCAGTGAGCTGACTAAAACCCATAAAGACAAGATTCATTACTATCTAGCCGTTCGTGCCATAGTATTTAAAATCACCACTGGCGGTGCGCCAGATGTAGAGCAAATGAACCGCAGAGTAAGGGATTTGGTTAAAGATGCTCTTATCAGTGATGGAGTCGAAGAGATCTTTAAGCTGGGTGAGAAAGACGGTGGCGAGATTGATATTTTTGATGATGATTATCTCGCCAAACTGGAGATGGTGAAGCAGCCCAATACGAAACTTCAACTGCTTCAGCAAATGCTTGCTAAGGCGATTGGGGAGTTTAAAAAGACCAACAAAGTGAAAGGTGTCGATTTCACTAAGAAAATGAATATGTTGGTTGAAAAGTATAATGAGCGTGACGAAAAGAATGTACTTCGCTCGGAAGTCATCAATGATTTTTCAGATGAAATTATCAATCTTTACAATGAACTACGTGCTGAAATGGCTTCGTTTGGTGAAATGGGGATAGATTTTGAAGAAAAAGCGTTTTACGACATTCTCATTTCACTGGCTCATAAGTACGACTTTACCTACCCAGAAGATAAGCTGCTTGAACTGTCAAAAGAGGTAAAAAAGGTCATTGATGATAAAGCCAAATATACCGATTGGAACAAGCGAGACGATATCAAAGCTGAACTGCATTTCGACTTGATTATCTTGCTTGATGAATGGGGATACCCGCCAATCGACCGTGATGAAGTGTACAAAGAGATTTTCGAGCAGGCTGAAAACTTTAAGAGAAACAATCCTAACCGCATCAGTAACGATGATCGACCATCAGAACCAATTCCGATGCTACTAGGAGATAAAAAACTCTATCGCGCTTCTCAAGTTTCTCGACTTTCTAATACTCAAGAACTAGCCACGATTACGTTCAAGGCGGAATTACCCTATGAGAGGGATTTTGGTTCGCTTTTCACTACGGGATATTACAGTGAGCTTAAAGAGTTAGGTATTGTTTCTTCATTGGTGCTAGATACCACAATGACCGCTTTGTCAGAGCTTGAACAAGCTACAAAGGAGCTAGAACTACCTTTGTATGATGGAGAGCGTAGTGGCATTGTCTGGGCGTTACAGTCTGCTAGAGATGGAAGTATATATGATGAGTTTATCGCTTATGCTGTCGAAGTCGCGGGAGACGAGAATTTTCGTACATACATTGAAAGTGCTATTTATGATGCCGCAAAAGCTTCATTTTGGGCATCATTCGTTTTGATACCCAACGTCATACGCAAAAAGTACCAAAAACGTTGTGAAGAGAAAAATGCTCAGGCAGAGATCGATGAGGCCATCGCCAATAGCCCGAATGTCGTTGATTTTAGGAAACATAGTAAATGGAAGAATAACTCGAATAATTCCATTCATTAACAGGCAATGGTAAAACTTTATGGCTATCCCCAAGTACAATGAAACTTAATGCCTTGGAACTTGGTTAAAGACTAAATTGTTTGAGTTGAGTTGGTCGATACAAAAAAGCCTTTGACACTGTCGAAGGCTTTTCTAACTAAATCTGATTATGAGCGGCATAGTATCTTAGTTGTAATATGTTTTATTGTGATACTTTATCCATCTACTATTGGAAGCGTAATCGCTTTGTACGTGACCAGAATTGTAAAACCAAGCAATACGATAGCGAAAACCATAGTCGCTACTAGCTTAAGCCACACTCTCAGTTTTCTTGTATCTAAGCCCTGCTCTAATGTTCCAAGCTCATCCTTTTGCCCTGCTTCAAGCTCATCACCAAGACGCTTGAACAGATCTTTATATTCATTCTCAGTAGCACTTAATGTCGCAAACTGACCTAACAGATTCCAACAGACCACGACAACCAGGAAAAACACCATCAAACAGTACGAGATATTCTTAAAAAATTGAAGGCTTTCTATCGAGTCTGTTGCTTGCATTTGCGAAGTAGCAAACCATACACCCAATGGAATCGAGAATGTTTTGGTGGCAACTTCATCAAACACTTTATTTACTTTATCTATGTACTCTGTTGCTTTCTCTCGATACTCTTTACGTACTTTATCAAATGAATAGTTTCGAACATATTGCTCATAACTAACTAATAATTTACTTGTAAATGCATTGAAATTGTTAACTAGATGAGACAATCTCGACTTAGGGTCAAGATCACTTAATAGGTTGTAAAGAGCCTCGCGAACTAAACTGTTCATCGCCTCTTTGTGCTGGTCTTTACCTAGCAACTCATCATAAAAACCAATATCAATATCTGCACTAAGCACAGAGCCATCAACAGACAAAGTTATGTCTAGTGGTTGACCACATAAAATAGTATATATGTTGCCTTTGTTTACATGGGCAACATCCTTAATTAAGTTACACACTTTTGAAACATTTAGATAAGTTGTGAACTTGGCATTTGTAGAATCTTTCGTGAGAATCTCGTTGAGATCGCTGATATAGACTGCCTCAACAGGATTGAGCAGATAACCTGTATAGTTTGTTAAATCAGCCCAAGTAGAGCATATAAAGTGATCTTTGTTTTGAGCTGATTGTTTGCTTAATTCGATCTTAGCTCGATTACACACATTGTAGTGCTTATCAGTAATCTCATTGTTTACTGTTAAATCAAGCTTTCTAGTATCGTCTTTATAAATACTAAATGAAGCCGAGCACAGCCCAACTTCATTCAACCGCTTAAGCTTGTCAACAATATCTGCGTTAAAGTCTACAAAACCAGACACGTCGTTACCGTCAACAACCACATCGGTCATCAACTCTCTTATCGACTTGTATAACTTTAACGTCTCAATATTCATAGCTAGTCATTGTCTTTAGCTTCTCGCTGAAGGTCTATAATGCTCTGTTTCAATGTCTCTGGGATATCAGTAAAAATCAACTGTTCATTTTCAAATGTAACGGTCTTACCAAGCAACTCGTTGTCAAAGCTAATTGATACACCTTTACCACGGCCACTTAAGCGAACATAACGTTTCAACTCTGCTGAACTAATCGCTATTTGCTCGCTTAGTTGATGTTCGTCATTACGAGCAATAGCTAAGAAATCGTCAGTTGAATCAGGGAAAACTGCATTAGCGACATGTGTTAGGAGCACTTCTTTACCCGCTTTCTGTTGCTCTTGGATAAAGCTATGAGCACTATCTAATTTTGATTGTGTCTCATCACTATCTAAGCCTAGCTCAGAAGAATAAGTTTTGATTGCTGTTTTTAAAGCACTCGTTTCACGAGTTGCGGCTTCTTTATCACGCTGACACCCAATAAAAGACTCAAAGTAATCGCGCATTTCAACAGAACGACCTGTTTTGAACTTGATATAGCGAGTACTCAAGCCCTCGTCCCAGTCAGTTAAGTTGATAGATGCGCCTAAGTGTAAGCGGTTAAGGTCTATGATTGTAGCTGAACTTAAATCAAGATCTTTACTTGCGTTAATACCGTCAATTCGATTTAGTACAGTAATCGCTAACAATGTGTTTTCACGATACTCATACATATAGAATGCCAGTATACCACCTTTGACACTTTGGAGTTTAGGCTCACGGATAATATCAGCAAATCGCTCAGCCATGTCCTTGGTAGTTTCAACGAAGGTTTTCTCTTTATTTTGTAGGCGCTTTAACTGCTGTTCGAAAGCTGGTTCAAGCGTCGAATCACCATCTACGCCAAACTCACCAATATTAAGCGTTGATTGAGAAAACAACTCAATTAGTTGTTCAGTTAGCTTGCTTCCTAAACCTTCAATCGAGTTTTCTTCATCACGCAGATTTGTTACTACTGGATCACCATCATTCTTACGTGTAACTTCATGAAGAATTACGTTCTTTATTGCCATGCTCTAGCCTTTATATAAAAACATTATGCATAGAGTACAGTAACCTAGTATTTTCAATGAAGAATTTTGTTTGATGAAAGCAGCTTAGATCTCAATAATTTAATCAATATGGGACAACACAGTTCATATTGAACATCCACCGACTACCTAGACACACTTTTGCTTTGCCCAAACATAGCTTACCCGCCAACATCAACCTAGAGCTTAGATTCTAAAATGTTTCATCCAATAGTGAGCTAGGATACTAGCAGGGAAACCGTAAGTTCTAGTCGTGACGAACAAGACCAAGAATCAGCTTCTACACATAGTCAGACATATTGTCGAACGACAATATGAAGCAACAACTAATTAGAACATCTCTGAAACAACCCACAAATCAAAGTAACTAGTTGATATTTAAACTATCTTAAGCGTGACAATCTTACAGTGACATCTTGAAAACCAATATCTTTTGCTGCCTTTATTGCAGCATCATAACTTTTAAACGCTTTTGCTTCTTCAGAAGCCCTCTGGCTACTCAAAACAGCATTATCAGATTGTTTCTTGCCAATTAAAGTTAAATTGTACCCTTGGCTCATAAGAGCGTCTGTAATACATGCTTGTTTAAAGCATCCTGCATCGAATTTTATCTTGGCTTCTTTGATCTGCACTTTACCCCCTCTCTTTCAATCAAATTTAAATTATGATTAATCATTTTTAAAATTTGATTGCCACGTTGATTTTTAACGTCATTACATGAATGCGTGTTTACGTTAAGTGGCTTGACTACCAGTCAAAAAACAACATTTACCAAATAGCAGCAAAAACTGGCAGTTAAGACTTTTTGTGATGCTCGAACTCCACAACTTCGGCAGAAAGCTGCTCCTGAAGTTCGTATACACGAAACATTAGTGACTTATTTAATATTTCGAGTTTAGTATTGATAGCAAGCGCCTCATCTCGCTCCCGCCGATACTCGATCTTTAGTTCCTTTTCACGATTTAATTCGGCTCTGAGTCTATTAATTTCACTCATATCCACTGACTCCGAAGCTATTTGCTCCGATTGTCTAGGATCATCCAGGGAAGCGTTGTATTTTTCGATTGCTGGGTTAGCGGCCTTTTCAACAAAATCCTTAAACTTATGGATATAGCTTCGCCCTAAACCCGCTTCATTGTTAATTTTATTAAGCGTTAGGCGACCCTTTACCTTTGTTCTCAGAGGCTTACCACCTTTACCTATCAGGCGGTCTAATGCCCTTTGGAGCTTTTCCTCAGCGGAAAGAGATTTCTCTTCTTGTACCAGCTTTTTTAGTTCTTCTTGGCTCATAATATCGGCTCCATCTCTTAACTAGCGCTATTAAAGATGATTTCATCGTTAAATGGCGTGTAAGGGATTTCGTGCGCCTTAAGCGTCAGTTCTTCCACTTGAATTTTCTGTTTTAAACCAGTTAGAATTGAGCTTTTCAGTGGATCGCCAGTGTTCAGGTTCGTAAACTTAGCAATCAGTCGATCTCGTTGTTTAGCAATCACTTTAGCCCCTTTATCCGAAACCACCTTGTGAGCACACTCTTTGACTTCTGCACGAAATGCCAAAGTTCCACACACTCGGTCACAAGAACCATTAGTACAATAGGCACCACTAGGGAGTTGCATAATATGGAAGTTGCCGCGACGAACGTTTTCCTCAATTTCCTCACGAGTCATGAAGATACTTTCTCCAGCCTCTAACTTCATCATTCGTTCTTGCATGATTTCTTCACCTTTCGCGCCACTCAAGTGTTCACTTTGGTTAAAGATTTCATCAAAAATATCAACACCTAAGTCAATACCTGCCTCCTTTAGCTCTTCAAGGATGTCTTCATCCATCAGCAGATCATTCATCTGCGCAAGTTCAGCGTTGTTGGCATAGTAGCCTGACATATTAATATTTTCGTGCTTAAACTGAAATTTAATTCCAGAGGCCGTACCAAACCCGTACCGAACAAAAAATACAGCAAAAGATCGTCTAAAGTCGTGAGAAGACAAGCCTGAGTATGTGCCGCCAACTTTTAGATCTCCCTCTCTCGATGGATTGAGCATATTAAATTCTTCAACATCCTCAATCGTTGCTTTGTAATCTAAATTTTTGATAAATTTTCTCAATGCATTCGCAGGGTCGAATATATAAACATCGCTGCTCTGAACTATTGCTTTCGCCACTAAAAATGATGACTCAAGTTGTTTTCTCAAGTGTTTAACTTTTTCGGGAGTATAACCTCCAGTTAGTCCTTGCCGTTCTTTTTCATCAACTTTTTGTTGATAAAGCAAACGAGTAGACTCCATCATGTCATAGGCTAGCTCTAGGGCGACCTCAGCTACGGGATGCGATTGCCATGTAACTAATGTGGGTTTTGCGTTACGCCCCTTGGTTGTTTCTCCTGTAAGAACAGTTACCTTTTTACCGTTAACTTTTACGTCACCAACACTATTCTTATTGAAGGAAACTGCCTCACCAATTCGAACACCTGAGAACCCTTGTACAACTATCAAACAACTAACCAATATATCTGACAAAGCTGCTCCCGTTAAATCAACTTTGAAGTCAGGTATATCATGTACAATACCCCTCATAGCGCTAATGATTCTTTGAGAAATAGCTATAGGTGTCATTGATAATTCACGACCAGAGCCACGACCTTTCGTAAAAAATTTTTTCCCAGATTTTAATCGCGTATTAATTTCATACGCTTCCCCCATGACAGCTGATATCTCATGACGATACGAATGATATTTTTCAACAGTTTCTAGGGCATGACTTATTATTCGCTGATACAAGCGATGCGGGAGCGCAACGTGCTGCTTTGATTCATTGCTTCGTGCACATTTCCTAATTGACTTTGCATCGACATACAAACCTAATTCATTACACTCTGTCAGTTTATTTAATGCAGAGAGAACCTTTTCAACGCTGATCTTGCCTAGGTTTCTTTGTTTTAATTGACGAAGGAACTGCTTCCATTCTTGATTTTTTTCTAGGTTATGCCACTTTGTGCTCTCCAAACAGTCTGCTATATGCTGTAGAGCTGTTTTCATTCCGTCCATCATATTCACTGATAATGGCGATAAATTCTTTTTCTTTGAATGGTGATAAAACTTATATAATGCATCCTGTATTCCAGCAACATACTCTGATTTTGTTGCAGTAAACCTCAGTATCAATTGATAAGAAACACCCACAGTATGCGATGGAGAAAAATCCCACACCTCAACGTGGTATGGCTTATCCATGGTATCGAGTTTATCTAACTCTTCCATTAAGAAAGCCGTTGGAGACTTCTGGAAAGGCGTTAGTGAAGTAACGTTATTGTGGGTGTTGCGTTTGTGATTATTCATGAAAATGCTTCCAGTAAGTCCATTAGGCTATATCCATCACTGTAAAGCGGGTGTGGGGATTCGCTATGTTTTTCCTGAGCTTGGGCATAATTATTAGGGGAAACCGCTTTAAATCGCGTTAAAATCGATTCTATGGTGTTGCACAACTTGTGAAATTTATCCGTTGGTAGGCTATTAATTGCTGGATAATCCTTCATTTGCTGTAACGTGTCATTGAAGGACATCATCAGCCAAATATCTTCAACTTCAGACACCAATCGATGAAACTCACATTCAAAACAGCCGAGAAAGTCAGTACATTTTTTCTCTTCTGGCTGCTTAATACCCATTTTTTCTAAATTTTTCTTAACGGTATTTGCTGCACCTTTCGTAGCATCTTTACAGCGAACACCAAGTGGAGTTTGCGCGTCATTTTCCCGTTCTTCTTTGCGTAGCCGCTTATAATCATAATCACTCAAAACATCGGCATAGCTGTACTTTGCCTGACTAGCTGCCTCATGAGGATCCGTTCCATTTTTCACAACGTCATATAGGGCTTCATTTGACGCAGCAAGATTACGTTTATGGTCACTTTCGTTGCCATGAGCATAACTAGCCTTAATCGTTTTAACATCGTTATTCGCCGACATCGAGACTAGGTAAATATCCGAAGTCACCTTCATTAACGTGTCGATCTTGGTTTGACGCAATATCGACGGATTGATATGGGCAAACCCTAATTTTTTCGTAAGCAAATTAACCTCTTTTTGAGGCGCGGTTTGCCCCGCATCAACACACCCTTTTATTTCACCTGACTTCATAAAATAAGGAAAAACCCAATCAGTGCCTAACTCCTTCTGAAGCGCTTTAGAAACTTCCAACCATTGATGAAAGAACTCTTGAGTCTTTTTATGAAAACCCATTGAGGTGTCAAAGCCTAGGTGTTTGGCGCGGGCTTTGGTCATATCAAAGTACACCTTTCCATGGAACTCTTGTGTAAACCTCACATCGCTAAAACGCAGGTTTAAGAGTGGATTAGTATTCTGCCCAGTAAAACAGTAGGCCAGCATAGCAGCCAATCTACAAAAATGGTTACGTGCCGAATTTTCTGTTACCACTGCTATCTTAAAAGCTCTCTTATAACTGCTTTTTTGCCTTACGTTCCAGCCCTGATTTTTAGCTACCTTGTTAAACTTCTTTTCATCCCAGAAAGGATGAATATCAGGCTTAGTCCCCTCTACAAAGTGCCTTCTAAATTGACCAAAAGCGGCAATAAAGCATCGAAGTAACGGCTTTAACTCACCAACAACATCAATTCCTTTATGAGATTTAGCACTTTGACGCACCCCTTTCACTGACTTTAGCGCCTTTGCTTCAGTGCTACGGTTCAGAGTTCTCAGAAAAAAGCTCAACATATTCCTTGCGTTTGACCAGGTAGCTGGCTGTTGCTCACCACGGTTACATTTGTCTTGGTGGTAATCCATGAAAGCGCTGTATAGATCGGGATGAAAATAATCACCATCAACAGGCTCTTTTTGGGTATTATCGATCCATCGAATATACAGCTTAAGTTCGGAAAAATGCCCTTTCTTAGTGCGATTGAAATCTGTTTTTAACAACAGGTATATATCCCGAGCAAATTGCTCTCTGCCCGCAACTGGGATGTAGTCCACCCCATTTTTTTTTTGACCATTTGCGAGGTAGTTAGGTGCACCTTTATAAAAAAGTTGGTCTATATAGGCTGTAACCCCACCACACTTCAGTTTTAATTCTGACAAATGGAGCGGCTCAACCGTAGCGGAGGGGGACCCATAAAAGTCATCGTCAAGTCCAACGAATTTAGAACGAGTTTTACGACTCATTAAGATACCTCATTTTTATAAGTTTTTTCGACCTCAGGGAGGTTATCCAACTCATCTTCCTCATCGAACACACCGAGATAATCCAGTACATCCTCCCAAATTTCGTCACCTGTTGGCTGCTCTTGAGCTACTTTTAAGTAAAGCAACGTGGTAGATAGGTCTTCATGCCCAAGAAGTGCCGACACTCGTGCTAGCGCATCGTCAGCGTTCATTTTTTTCAACAACGTCCGAAAAATAGAAACAGCAAAAGTAGCGCGAAGATTATGAACTACTGCATCAATATCATTGACCAGATTCATCCTTGCGGTTTTTCTTACCTCATTCCATCGAGTATTGATTTCTTCCAATTTCTTAAAAAACGGAACACCTGAGTTGCTAATAAAAAGATATTTCTTCGCCTCATCAACACCATCAACACCATCAAAGTACGCATCATTGCCAGCTTCTCTCTCAACCAAACACCTCTCTCTAAATTTCTCAAAACGATTTTTATATCTTTCAGAATGGCTATATTGGTAAAGCTCAAGCATCAATGAGCTAGGGATAATTGTACGGCGAGATTTATTATTATAGCCGCCACTAGGATCTTTAGTCAGAGAGCCATATTGGTCACCAACACCAAGCCTCATCATAACGCCTTCCGCATTAGGACGAATAATTTGGCCTAGATGTAAACTCGCCCCCTCCTCCTTGCGCAGACCTGTATAACGAAGAAGGCGAAACAGCAAACAATACTCCTCAGGCAGACTTACTAGCTTTTCGTCACCCTTAACGTTCTTGAGCACTCGTTTAGTCTGAACAAGAATGTTTTTAATTGCCTTCCATTCACTATTGGCAAGCGGCTTTAACTCACGTCGAGCATTAGGTAGCCTTCCACCATCATTTTGCTTAGATTTTGCGAAACTTAATCGAAGGTCGGTAGTTTGCACCTCTTTACGCTTATGAGCCTTCATGTTAGTGCCGCTGTTATCGATATCAATCAGGAAGGTCTCAAATTCAAATGGTGGGTTATTAAATTTCATGCCCTGCCTGAGGTGGTACTTGTAAAAATCAATCATTGAACGCACGTATGACATTGCAGTAGTTTTAGATAATCCTGTGCCATCGAGAGTAGTCCTTTGGACAGCATTTCTATACATAGTGGTGACACGCTGGTTTTTTCTAAGAGAAAAACTATCCCATGCAGGGCGGGGAGGGTCGATTAAAGGATCGTAATCTTCGTTATCATATTTAGCGTCCCATTTTGCCTGAGCATCTAATATAAACCTGAAAAAGTGAACGAGAGCTTTAGAAGCTTGCTGAGCGTCTTCTTTGTCATCGACAACGTGTTTTGCAAGGATGAACTCATTTACGTAATTCATTGGTTCGTAGGAAACCAAATCTCCTTTAACGAAAATTGGATTACCATGTTCATCTTTAATTGGTTTATCGTTCTCATCTAGCAGATTTACTTTCTCGTAACCAACTAGACTCAGGAAGATAATCTTCTTGATGTGCGTATGATTACCTTTGTTTGGAGAGTATTCGTATTGAGGCTCACCATTTTCATCAATGAACACTGATGGTTTTCGATAAGTGAAGTGCTTTATTGTTTTTGTCTTGATGTCGTAAATAATATCAGTCACTTGAATATCACCAATTCATTCTCTAGTCATCACCAACCATATCACACCTTTTCACCATCAAAAGTGTATGGTTAACAAGAATCAAAAAAGAGTTAAAAAAAAGCCTCACCATGTGGTAAGGCTCTCATAAATTCTCACTTTTACTCTTCATCAAAATCGTCTGGGTCTTCATACTCATCAGAATCGTAGGGGTGTTCATAGTAAGTGCCCCAGCCGTCATAGATGATGTCGTATTTCTCAGCAAGGTGAATCAACTTCTCTACTTGAGCATCAATCGCCTCAGCATCAAGTGCCGATTCCATCGTTGCGTCACAGCACAACAATTTATTACCGTCTTCATCTTCTGTTTCTTCAGCTTCTAATACTTCAAAGCCCATCTTGAATGCCTCTACCACGGCTTTTTCCAGTGTATCGAAGTCTTCAGCAAACAGGTGGTGCTCAATTTCATACAATGCATCTGGATCACTACCATCTTCACGCAAGGCTTGAATGATATCGCGAGTCTCTTCCTTTTGAATCTCAATTAATTCTTCAACAGATAGATATTCGTCTTCATGAGACATAAGTCAGCTCCAGATAGTGACAACATTGATCGTAATTTACCGCAACGGAATATCGCATGGATCCAGTGAAATTACTAGCCGCAATCCATGAAGATCCTCACCTTAAGTGGTAAACAGATTAAAGATCGCAAATGATCAAGTTCACAAGATGGAAAAGTTAACATTTTTTTATCATCGGAGAGATTCAGAATTATCTGCCGCGCTGACTGCCTAGCGACAACCAGAAAGATTGAGTTTTTATTTTTCATCTCTGCATATCTTCAGAATGGCAGTAACTGCATAGAAATATATCTTCAAACCAAGTTATATCGTAGTTGTGAATAGCTATGCTGAATTGTGTTTTTTTCTCTCAAGTTCACCAATGTCATAAGGCGCATAGTAACGCATTGGTTCGCCGATCTAATTCACCCCACCTCTTCAGATAAAAACCACAAAAATAACCGAGTTAATAAAATTAAAAACCACAAAAATAATAAAAAGCAGTTATTGAAACCAACATTATCACTTGCATCTTGATAACAACCTTGTCATAAATACGCACTGGATATTATTGTAAGGATGCAAAATGAGTAAGTTGTACGTAGGCTCAGAAGTAGGCCAGTTAAGACGTGTATTGTTAGCTCGACCAGAACGAGCACTAACCCACCTTACCCCTTCAAACTGCCATGAGCTACTGTTTGACGATGTTCTTGCTGTCGAAGCTGCAGGTGAAGAACATGATCAGTTTGCACAAACACTGACAAATCAAGGCGTCGAAGTTCTGCTTCTTCACGATCTATTAGTCGAAACTTTGGCTGTAAAAGAAGCCAAAGAGTGGCTACTTGATACGCAAATTTCTGATTTCCGTTATGGTCCGACATTCGCTCGTGATCTTCGCCATTATCTGTCTGATATGGATAATGAGCACCTAGCAACTGTGTTACTCGGCGGTTTAGCATATTCGGAATTACCAATCCAATCCTCTTCGATGCTACCAAGAATGCATCGACCGCTAGACTTTGTGATTGAACCTCTGCCCAATCATCTTTTCACCCGAGACACTTCATGTTGGGTCTACGGCGGTGTGTCACTCAATCCTATGATGAAACCCGCTCGTCAGCGTGAAACCAACCACTTACGTGCTATTTATCGCTGGCACCCAGTCTTTGCAGGGCAAGACTTCATCAAATACTTTGGTGATGAAGATCTACACTATGACAATGCCAATATCGAAGGTGGAGACGTACTGGTGATCGGTAAAGGTGCAGTCCTAGTGGGAATGTCTGAGCGTACTACAGCGCAAGGTGTAGAAAACCTCGCAGCCAACCTGTTCAAAAACGGTCAGGCGAAAGAAGTTATTGCCATTGACCTGCCCAAGCACCGTTCATGCATGCACTTAGATACCGTCATGACGCACATGGATGTGGACACTTTCTCGGTTTATCCAGAGATCATGCGTAAAGATTTGGATACTTGGCGTCTGACGCCGAAAGGTGACAATGAGATGAAGGTAGAGCAGGTACCTAGCTATACGCATGCTATCGAAGAAGCGCTGGGGGTTGATTACCTAAAGATCATCACAACTGGCGGTGACAACTACGAAGCTGAGCGAGAGCAGTGGAATGATGCGAATAACGTCTTGACGGTTAAGCCTGGCGTGGTTATCGGTTATGAGCGTAACGTTTACACCAACGAGAAGTACGACAAAGCAGGTATCGAAGTTCTGACCATTCCGGGTAATGAACTTGGCCGCGGTCGCGGTGGGGCTCGTTGTATGAGCTGCCCGATTGAGCGTGACGATATTTAGAGCCGAGAGAAACTAAAAAGGGTTGATGTCAAAACATCAACCCTTTTATTGTTTAAGCAGTTACTGCGTTAATGACTCTTCCAGCGCTCTCAAACAGAGTGCAACATTTTCAGCTCGGGCACCGTAGCCCATAATACCGATACGCCATGCCTTACCCGCTAATGCCCCCAAACCTGCACCGATTTCAAGATTGTAGTTTTCCAGTAAATAGTTGCGAACCCCTGCGTCATCAACGCCTTGAGGAATGTAGACCGCATTGAGCTGAGGCAAACGTGATTCTGCTTCTACAACGAACTCAAAACCTAACTTTTCGAGACCCAACTTCAGCTTTTCATGCATATCACTATGACGCTGCCAAGCATTCTCTAATCCTTCATTCTTAAGGATTAATAGAGACTCATGCAGCGCATACAGACTATTTACTGGCGCTGTATGATGGTAACTACGCTTGCCTTCCCCACTCCAATAGCCCAGCACTAAACTCTGATCTAAGAACCAACTCTGGACAGGAGTTTTACGTGCCTGAATCTTTTCAATGGCAAGAGGAGAAAAGGTCACTGGTGATAAGCCAGGGACACAAGATAGACATTTCTGGCTGCCTGAATACACCGCATCTAGCTGCCATTCATCAACTTTCAGTGGTACACCACCTAAAGAAGTCACGGCATCAACTATTGTTAGCACACCGTGCGCTTTTGCAAGTTTACCTAGTGCTTCAGCATCGCTGCATGCGCCTGTCGATGTTTCTGCGTGAACGAATGACAGGATCTTCGCATCTGGATTCTCTTTCAGTGCTTGCTTAACTTTATCGACCGAGACAGGAGTGCCCCACTCATCATCAACCACCACAGCAACACCGCCCGCTCGAACTACATTTTCGCGCATACGCTCGCCAAATACGCCATTGCGACAAACGATTACCTTCTCACCCGGTTCAATCAGGTTAACAAAACAGGTTTCCATACCTGCACTGCCCGGTGCAGAAACCGCAATAGTGAATTCATTTTCAGTCTGAAAGGCGTACTTAAGTAGCTGTTTTAACTCATCCATCATCTTGATAAATAGCGGGTCAAGGTGACCCACTGTTGGACGACTCAAAGCCTGTAGAACTTGAGGAGAAATATCCGAAGGGCCTGGGCCCATAAGAATACGATGAGGGGGGATAAAGCTTTGAATAGTCATTGTTCGCTCCTTGAAACTGATCTGCTCTTTATTGATTTGTCTTTACATTAAAACAAATCACTACATGCGGCAATTGACCATAAGAGCTCAGGTCAAACCACTGTCACAAGTTTGTTAATTCACAAGGGGAAGAAAGAACCAATTTCCCATTGACAAAGGTCACATAAAAACGTTCAATGCAGAATATATGGTGAATTTTTATGCCGCCATATACATGCATTTTGCAGAAGAGGAGCACTACCCAGGTAGGTGTTTTGTGGAGCCACAACTCCGATACAAATCACTGAGGGGGAGTAGTGCCGAGGTAGATCAACGTTGTGGTTTTGATCTGTCGGTTGACTTGGGTTGACTCCCATCAACTGTCATCAGCTCCGTCTGATGAAGAGCTTCTGAGGTAAACCTTACACAATAAAACCTCTCAATACGCTCATTCTCTCTTCAAGCAAGGATTACTAATTTACTTTCAGGAAGTTGTGGGAGAAATGCCGTGGGCAATTTTAACGTTGCTAAATTTGGTGGAACCAGTGTCGCTAACTTTGAAGCCATGAGTCGCTGTGCTGCGATCATTGAGCAAAACCCAAACACAAAGTTAGTCGTCAGCAGTGCCTGTTCAGGCGTGACAAACTTATTAGTCGAACTCGCGAATGGAGTTCAAGATCAGACAGAGCGCAGTGCGATTCTAACCAAACTCGCCAGTATTCATGATGCGGTACTCAATCAACTAGAAGATGCAACTCAAGCAGCCAGCGAGGTCTACTCTATTCTAGATACCGTCACAAGTTTGGCAGAAGCTGCTTCGATTCAGTCAAGTACTAAGCTGACGGATCACCTTGTCGCCTGTGGTGAACTGATGTCTACACACCTGTTGGCCCAGTTAATGAGGGAACGTGGTATCAATGCGGTACGCTTTGATATTCGTGACGTACTACGCACAGATGATAATTTTGGTAAAGCAGAACCTGAACTGGCCACTATTCGTCAACAAGCACAAGCTTCACTTATCCCGTTATGCCAACAACAGGTTGTGGTAACTCAAGGCTTTATCGGTGCCGATGCAGATGGCAATACCACGACACTCGGTCGAGGTGGCAGCGATTACAGTGCGGCACTTATTGCCGAAGCGGTTGAAGCGCAAGGACTTGAGATTTGGACCGATGTGCCGGGCATTTATACCACTGACCCACGTATTGCCCCAAAAGCATCACCCATCTCAGAGATCAGCTTCAGTGAAGCCTCCGAAATGGCTAATTTTGGCGCCAAGATCCTTCACCCTTCGACGCTAATCCCTGCTCTCCGCCATGATATTCCGGTCTTTGTCGGCTCCTCAAAACAACCTGAAAAAGGTGGTACTTGGATTCGCCATCAAGTCGAGAGCTCACCTCTCTTCCGTGCTCTGGCTTTACGATGTAACCAGACCATGGTGACGCTGCGCAGCGCGCAGATGTTCCATGCTTACGGCTTTCTGGCCAAGGTGTTTGAAATTCTGGCGAAGCACAAGATTTCGGTAGATTTGATTACCACTTCAGAGATCAGTGTCAGTCTAACGCTTGACCAAACCGACACATCTGGTGGTGCTCCTCAGTTACCTGAAGCTGCACGTCGTGAGCTGGAAGAGCTGTGTACGGTTGAAGTAGAACATAACCTGTGTCTGGTCGCGCTGATTGGCAACAATATGAGTGAGAGCAAAGGTTATGCAAAACAAGTATTTGGAACATTAGAAGAGTTTAACTTGAGAATGATCTGCTATGGCGCAAGCCCTCACAACCTGTGTTTCTTGGTTGATGAAGCCGATGCAAAATTAGCGATTCAGAAGCTGCACACTGAATTGTTTGAGAAGTAGTAATAGCGCAGAGAACAAAAAGGGTTGGCGCTAAAACGCCAACCCTTTCAATTTGTATCAGTGGTAAAACCGAGAATGTTACTCACCCGCCACTTTCATAGATTCAATCAGAATCGAACCCGTCTGGATTTGTGAACGGGTTTCAACATCATTACCAACTGCGACAATCTGATTAAACATATCTTTCAGGTTGCTGGCGATTGTCACTTCAGAAACAGGATATTGGATTTGACCATTCTCTACCCAGAAGCCTGCCGCTCCTCGTGAGTAATCACCAGTGACGATATTCACGCCCTGCCCCATCACTTCGGTGACAAGGAAGCCCGTTCCCAGTTCTTTAAGCATCTGCTCAAAGTCTTGCCCCGTCGATTGAACGAACCAGTTATGAATACCACCAGCATGACCCGTTGGCGCCATGTCCATTTTACGTGCGGCATAGCTGGTTAATAGGTATGTCGCGAGCACACCGTCGGTAATGATTTCACGGTCTTGTGTTGTAACACCTTCGCTATCAAATGGGCTCGACGCTAAACCGCGTAGCACATGAGGTTTTTCAGAAACATTAAACCAGTCTGGCAGTACCTGTTGGCCTAAATGATCAAGTAAGAATGACGACTTGCGATACAGGTTACCGCCACTGATTGCCATCACCAAGTGTCCAAGTAAACCCGTTGCCACATCGGCTACGAACATTACAGGGTACTTACCTGTCTTGAGCTTTTGCGCATCAAGGCGACTGATGGTTTTCTCTGCCGCTTTCAAGCCGACTGACTCAGGTGTCCAAAGATCATCTTTATGACGTGCGACTGTATAACTGTAGTCTCGCTCCATGACACCACTTTCACCCTGACCAATCACACAACAGCTGGTGCTGTGGCGGCTGGAGGCATAGCTAGCAAGCAAACCGTGGCTGTTGCCATAAACCTTCAAACCATAGTGGCTGTCGTAACTCGCACCATCGCTTTGTTTAATTTTGTCACTGAAAGATAACGCTTGTTGCTCAGCAGCAATCGCAATCTCGGCAGCATGATCTGGGTCTGGCGTGTCAGGGTGAAACAAGTCAAGATCAGGAATTTCTTTTACCATCAGCTCTTTAGGAGCTGGGCCAGCGCATGGATCTTCTGAAGTGTAATTGGCAATATCAAGCGCTGCCATCACCGTCTGTTGAATGGCTTTTTCACTGAGATCGGAGGTAGACGCACTGCCTTTGCGCTGACCACGGTAAACAGTAATCCCCAAAGCGCCATCGCTGTTAAATTCAACGTTTTCCACTTCGCACATGCGTGTTGATACACTCAGGCCAGTGGTTTTGGTGATCGCGACTTCAGCGCCATCGGATTTTTCCGCGGCCATTTCCAGTGCTTTCGCAACGGCGGCCTCAAGCTCAACACGTTGCTGAGCGACTTGCTGTCTTACGTCCATATCTTCTTCATGCTTAAGGTCTGATATGCCTAGAATAACAAGAATTTCGCTTTCTCCCCATGATTCTTGTTAAAATAGAGAAATAGATGTTCAAATTAAGGCAGAAAGATGGCCAGAAAAAATCAAAAAGCGCCATGGGAAGAAGAAGAGGAAATCATTTGGGTAAGTAAAACCGAAATGAAACGTGACATGGAAGAGTTACAAAAACTGGGTGAGGAACTCGCCAGTCTTAAACCTTCGGTGTTAGAAAAATTCCCGTTAAGTGAAGATCTTGCAGAAGCAATTAAAGACGCACAACGCTTTAAAAATGAAGCGCGTCGTCGTCAGTTGCAATATATTGGCAAGCTGATGCGCTTCGAAGATCCAGAGCCGCTTCAAGCTGCGCTGGACAAGGTACGTAATAAACACTCACAAGCAACCGCTGCACTACACAAGCTAGAACAGTTGCGTGACCGAATCGTTGAACAAGGCGATGAGGCGATTGCGGACGTGATGGAGCTATACCCACAAGCGGATCGCCAGCGTTTACGTCAGTTAGCTCGCCAAGCAGCGAAAGAAAGGAAAGCCGGTAAACCTGCTAAAGCATTTCGCGAAATCTTCCAAGTGCTGAAAGAGCTTAACGACGAAGAACTTTAAGAACCAGCCTTAGAGTAAAAGAAAAATGGCCTCAGACACGTTGACTGAGGCCATTTCAACAATTTTTAGCTCGGTTAGACTTTGATACCTGCTTGCTGATTGAGCATGGCAACTTCCTTATCTAGCGACTCCAGCTTGTCTTTCATCTGCTCTCGGCACAGCGTCGCAAGCTCACGGATATTTTCTTTTCCATAACTTTCAGTACTAATTGGCGGTAACATCTCAACAATGACATGCCCGTTGTTCCAACGATTGAGCTTCAATCCATCCGTCGAACTACACACAATCGGAATAATCGGAAGTTTAGCGCCAATCGCAGCATGGAAAGCCCCAGTTTTAAAAGGCAGTAAACCACGTCCACGTGAGCGCGTTCCTTCAGGAAACATCCAGACTGATACGTCACTTTGATTCATACTATCCACAACTTGATCAATCGTCCCTTTCGCTTTAGAGCGGTTAGCACGATCAATCAGAATGTTACCTGTCAGCCAGTAAAGCTGACCAAACAGGGGCATCCACGCTAAGCTCTTTTTACCTACCGTGACGACTTTTGGCGTCACTGCAGAAGAAACGGTAAACAAATCCCAATTGTTCTGGTGGTTAGCAATATAAATATGCTGTCCGCGTTTGTATGCGTCTTCAGGTAAACGCAACTCAAGTGTAATGCCGAAAACACGCGACATCTTGCCGAACAAGCGTCCAAAGGTGAAGACATGTTTCGGGTTACGTGGGCTCAATAAACAGTAGCCACAACCGAACACAAACATCACAATTGCAAAAATCGCGACAGCGAATACACGTAGTAGTGCAATCATTGGTTGTTCTCCAAGAACAAAATAGTCATTAAAATTTGCCCATGACTCTAACTTATCTAGCGCCCATAAAAAAGCCGAAACTCTCGTTTCGGCTTACAAATGTTAGCTGAGGTTAGTGAGAGTCACGAAAACGCTCTATATTGGCCCCAAGAGCCGACAATTTATCTTCAATTTTATCGTAGCCACGATCGATGTGATAAATACGATCAACAATCGTCTCACCGTTTGCAATACAGCCTGCGATCACCAAGCTCGCAGAAGCACGTAAGTCAGTAGCCATCACCTGCGCGCCGCTGAGTTCTTCGACATCACCACAAATCACAGTGTTGCCTTCAATTTCAGCTTTAGCGCCCATACGCATTAATTCAGGTACATGCATAAAGCGATTTTCAAAAATGGTCTCGGTAATAACACCGCCACCTTTGGCCATCAAGTTAAGCAGAGTGAACTGAGCCTGCATATCCGTAGGAAAGCCTGGGTGTGGCGCCGTACGCACTGTCACCGCTTTCAGCTCACGATCTGTCATGTCAACGGAAATCCAGTCTTCACCCGTTTCGACTTTCGCCCCAGCCTCTTCAAGCTTGGACAATACCGCTTCTAATAGTTGGGCTTTAGTGTTACGACAAACGACTTTACCACCAGATACCGCAGCGGCGACAAGGAAAGTGCCCGTCTCAATGCGATCAGCCACAACAGCGTGTTGACCACCACCAAGGCGTTCAACCCCTTCAATAGTAATCGTATCGGTACCGGCACCAGAAATCTTAGCACCAAGCTTATTCAGGAATTCCGCCGTATCGACAATTTCAGGCTCACGGGCTGCATTGTCGAGCACCGTCGTCCCTTCAGCCAAGGTAGCCGCACACATGATCGTAATAGTGGCACCAACACTGACCTTATCCATAACGATATGCGCACCTTTTAGGCGACCATCAACATTGGCTTTCACATAACCGTCTTCTAGCGTGATCGTAGCGCCCAACTGCTCTAGGCCATGAATGTGCAGATCAACAGGGCGAGCTCCAATCGCACAACCACCAGGTAAAGAAACCTGACCTTGACCAAAACGTGCGACGAGAGGACCAAGAGCCCAGATAGATGCTCGCATTGTTTTCACCAAATCATATGGTGCGCAGTATTCATTGATACTGCTTGGGTCGACATGCACAGAACCATTGCGCTCTACTTTAGCCCCTAAACGCTTCAATAATTCCATCGTGGTGTCGATGTCACGCAAGTGAGGAACATTCGCCACTTCGACGGGCTCTTCCGCGAGGATTGATGCAAAAAGAATAGGCAGTGCTGCATTTTTAGCACCAGAGATCGTGACTTCGCCAACCAGAGGTTGCTTAGACCCTTTTACTCGAAACTTATCCATCATTAACCCTTACAGTGACATCAACTTCTTATCACGCGCCCACTCTTCTGGTGAGTAAGCTTTGATAGAAACGGCATGAATGTCATTTCTTTGGATATATTCCATCAATGGAGCGTAAATCAGTTGTTGCTTCTTAACGCGGCTCATTCCTTCGAAACTAGCATCAACAGCGACCACTTCATAATGGCTGCCTTCACCTTTAACATGTATTTCTTCCAGGTTAAGTGCTTGTTCTAAAATCTGTTGTACTTTTGCGCTATCCACAATTCACCCCTGTTTAATTCTTTAAATGCCCGTCGATCAACTCTTCGACGTTACTCAACTGAAATAAAGTTAACAGTTGTTTCGGCACGAAGCTGAGCATTATATGACAGTTTTGCTTTTTTGCATGCTCTAATAGATGAATTAGCATCACCATACCCGCAGAATCGACTCTTTCGACCTTCTCTAAGCTCACTTCAACGTTAGAGCTATTAGGCTTCCAGTTATACAGAGAGCGCCATAAGAGAGGGACCGAGTCTCTATCCAGTACACCAGAAATTTGAAACTGGTCATCAGACAGACTTAGCCATTGCGAGGGAATCATTGTGATTTACTCTCAAAACGGATCGGCTGTGCAGCAAGGTTTTCGAGGTCTTTCGCGACAGCGAGAATGCCCTCCTGACGTAACTTGCTACTCCACTCAGATTGCTTACTTGATAATAAGCTGATGCCCTCTGCAATCATATCAAACGCCTTCCATTCACCACTCTTTTTGTCCTTACGTAGTTTGAACTCAAGCTTGATGTTTGGGCGGGGTGAGTCAATGATGTCAACTTTAACGCCAATAATACTTTTCTTAGAGCTAACGTTAGGCTCAGGGCCAAACTCAATTTCTTGATTAGTGTATTGTGTCAACACTTGAGCATATGAACTCACCAGATAAGCGCGAAATGCCTCGATAAACTGACCGACATCCTCACGCTTTGCTCCTTTGAGATTAGGGCCTAATAACTTAAGTGCGGCATACTTTTCATTGACGTATGGCATCAACTCTTCTTCGACGATGACCTTGAGATAATCAGGGTTTTGATGGATTTGATCTTGCTCCGCCTTCAATCTCGCAAAGGCCTGCTCAGAGACCTGTTTCATCATCTGGTAAGGTTGGGTTTTATCTATTTGAGCCGCAGAAGCGGTAAACGACAAAGCAAACGCCAACAGAGTGAGTACTAACTTTTTCAACATAATTATTCCTCTTCCTTAGCCGAATCAGAACCACCAACGCTGTACAGCACCTGACCGATTAAATCTTCCAATACTAAGGCTGATTTGGTGTCTTCAATATAGTCACCCTCTACCAACATTTGCTCGTCATCAAAAACAAAGCCCGGCGTCAAACCAATGTATTGCTCACCAATCAAACCTGAAGTGAGAATCTTAACGCTGGAGGTTTCGGGAAATTGGTCATATTGACTGCTGATGGCCATAGTGACAACAGGCAGCAAGTTTTCAGTATTCAAACCAATATTCGTCACACGTCCAACCACAACACCACCGACCTTAACCGGTGAGCGAACTTTGAGGCTGCCGATGTTATCGAACTCTGCTTTCAGTGAGTAAGTATCATTTGAGCCTAACCCCTTTACGTCAGCGACTTGAAAAATCATCACCAAAATTGCGCAAATTCCAGCAAGGACAAAGCTGCCTACCCATAATTCAGTTTTTCTTGTTTGTTGCATACTTAGTTCCCAAACATCAATGCAGTCAGTACAAAGTCTAAGCCAAGTACCGCCAATGAAGAGTGTACGACGGTGCGTGTCGTTGCTCGGCTTATGCCTTCCGAAGTAGGAATAGCATCGTAGCCGTTAAACAGCGCAATCCATGTTACGGTTACAGCAAACACTAGGCTTTTAATCATGCTGTTACCAATATCCTGTCCTAGTTCAACAGATGCCTGCATAGCCGACCAGAAGCTACCATGATCTATCCCTTTCCAATCAACCCCAACCAACTGTCCACCCCAGATGCCAACCGCCATGAAAATCATTGCTAGCATCGGCATTGAAATCACCCCAGCCCAGAAGCGTGGAGCAATGACTCTTTTAAGGGGATCGACAGCCATCATTTCCATGCTAGATAGCTGCTCGGTCGCTTTCATTAGGCCAATTTCAGCCGTCAACGCAGAACCTGCACGGCCTGCAAACAGCAGCGCAGTCACTACAGGGCCTAATTCACGTAAGAGCGATAGAGCGACCATCTGCCCTAATGCCCCTTCCGCACCAAAATCGACAAGAATGACATAACCTTGCAGGCTCAATACCATGCCAATAAATAAGCCCGATAGAACAATGATAATAAGAGACTGGACACCAACACTGTAGAGTTGCTTCACTAACAGCGGCAGATGCTGTATTGGGCGTGGACGTGACACTAAAGCACCAAACAGCATTAAACTGGCACGACCAAAAGACTCGCAGACACCCATAGCTCTGCGCCCTGTCGATGCGACAAAATTCGCGAAGTCAGACAACATCAGAATAGCTCCCTCGCAATAGGTTGAGCAGGATAACGGAACGGCACTGGGCCATCCGCCTCCCCTTTCAGAAACTGTTGGACTTGCGGATCGGGGTTATCATGCAATTCTTGTGGCGTTCCTTTGGCAATAACTTTGCCATTCGCCAGAATGTAGACCCAATCTGCAATGCTCATGACCTCTGGAACATCGTGAGAGACCACAACAGAAGTCACGCCTAACGCCTGGTTCAGGTTTCGTATCAACTCCACCAAGACGCCCATGGTGATGGGATCTTGCCCGACAAAGGGCTCATCATACATGATGAGTTGTGGGTCGAGAGCAATCGCACGAGCCAGTGCCGCTCGACGAGCCATACCACCCGACAGTTCGCTAGGCATAAGCTGAGCAGCGCCACGCAACCCTACGGCCTCCAATTTCAGCAGTACGAGAGTGTGAATAAACTCTTCACTTAATTCGGTATGTTCACGTATTGGGAAAGCGATGTTGTCAAAAACGTTGAGATCGGTGAACAAAGCTCCAGATTGAAACAACATGCTCATCTTTTTACGCTCTTTGTACAATTTTTTTCGGCTGAGAGTTGGGATATTCTTACCATCAAACCACACTTCCCCTTTTTCAGGGTAAAGCTGACCTCCAATGAGGCGTAGCAGTGTCGTCTTACCTATACCAGAAGGTCCCATAATAGCGGTAACCTTCCCTTTAGGGACATGCAAGCTAACATCATCAAATATCTTCCTTTTCCCGCGGGAAAAAGTCAGATTTTTAACGGTAACAAGATCGAGTGAGGACATGATGAACCCTGACTTTAGCGCTTAGAATGGGCAATCATAAGCACATTGAGTAAAAATTAAAAGCACTGTTCAATTAATTATGATTGACATTTTTATAATCGATGCCTGTTTCATTGTAGTCATAAATAAACGCCTTCAATTTAAATGGTTAACAATTAATTGCTTCCCTTTTAGTACCTAAACCGTCAAAATTAACGGTTAAATTTGTCCCGTTGAACACAAAATTAAGGATCATCATGATTGAGGCGATTGCGTTTCTCGTTGTTGGATTAGTCTTTCTGGTATGGAGTGCCGATAAGCTTGTTTTTGGTGCCGCAGCCCTAGCCCGCAATGTCGGAATATCCCCACTGGTGATCGGTATGACCATCCTTGCTATGGGATCTTCTGCGCCTGAGATGATGGTCTCTGCAACAGCTGCGCTAGACGGTAAAACCGATACCGCAGTGGGCAACGTTTTGGGTTCTAACATCGCTAACATCGCGCTGATTCTTGGTATCACAGCGATGATCAAACCTCTTTCAATCAGTTCAGCAGTACTTCGTCGAGAATTGCCATTAATGATTGGTGTGACGGTTCTTGCCGGTGTTTTACTGTGGGACAGTCACTTAGGCTTCTATGAAGGTGTACTTCTATTCGTCTTATTCGCTGCCTTTATCCTGACCATGCTGCGCATCAGTAAAAAGGAAAAGAGTTCTGGCAGTTCCGATCCTCTACTTGAAGATCAAGAGTCCGAAGTGCCAGAAGGAGTGAGCAATCTTAAAGCAGGGTTATGGGTCATTGTCGGCTTGATAATCTTACCTATCGCGGCCGACACTTTAGTTAATAGCGCCGTGTATATCGCCCAGTATTTCGGCATGAGCGACTTGGTCATAGGTCTAACGATTATTGCCGTAGGGACCAGCTTACCAGAGCTTGCGGCTTCACTGGCAGGTGTTATGAAAGGTGAAGACGATATGGCCGTCGGTAATATCATTGGCTCGAACGTATTCAATATTCTTGCTGTAATGGGCATCCCAGGTATTCTTAATCCTTCAATCCTTAGTGAATACGCCATGGGGCGTGATTTTTGGGTAATGTTAGGGGTCTCATTACTGTTGGTGGCGATGGCATTGGGTAAATCTCGCAGTATCAACCGAATAGAAGGTGCTGTATTATTCTGCTGCTTTATCGCTTATCAAGGATATCTAATCCTGAACATGACAGCTTAATTTAGTTTTTGCCTGCCGGAGTGTGACATGTTTGATTTTCGCTCTGCTGCTCTTGACGTATTAAAAACAGAAATCGAAGCCCTTGAGCAGCTTGATCAGTATTTTAATGAAGATTTCATCCAAGCCTGTGAACTTATACTTGCCAATAAAGAAGGCAAGGTTGCCGTCATGGGGATGGGTAAATCAGGGCATATTGGTAATAAGATTGCCGCATCGCTAGCCAGCACGGGCACGTCCGCCTTCTTCGTTCATCCCGGTGAAGCCGCTCACGGCGATCTGGGTATGATAAAATCGGGTGATATTGTGCTAGCGATCTCCAACTCCGGCGAATCGTCTGAAATTTTAGGGCTCTTTCCCGTTCTCAAGCGCCTTAACATCAAAATTATTAGCATGACAGGCAAGCCAGACTCCACGATGGCAAAACTGGCTGATTTCCATTTACAAATCACTGTTCCTAAAGAGGCTTGCCCACTAGGTTTGGCTCCAACAGCAAGTACCACGGCAACCTTGGTCATGGGTGATGCCTTGGCGGTCGCCCTTCTCCAAGCTCGTGGTTTCACGGCTGAAGATTTTGCACTATCACATCCAGGTGGTGCACTAGGTAGAAAGTTACTGCTAAAACTTTCTGATATCATGCATACCGGCGAGCAGCTCCCGTTGGTCACACCCGATACTGTGGTGCGAGAAGCACTACTTGAGATCAGCCAAAAAGGCCTTGGTATGACGGCTGTAGTTGATGACCACCAGCATCTCGTTGGCATCTTCACGGATGGTGACTTGCGACGTATTCTCGATAAGCGTATTGATATTCACAGCGCTCTGATTGGAGAAGTCATGACTACTCACCCAACTACTGCCAGCCCAAATATTCTTGCTGCCGAAGGTTTAAACCTAATGCAGCAAAAAAGCATTAACGGTTTGATCCTTTGTGAAAATGGCAAAGTGGTCGGCGCATTAAATATGCACGATTTATTAAAAGCAGGAGTGATGTGATGTCAAAATTGATTGAAACCCTGTATAAACCCGTGGAACAAAACACGCTTAACATTGCCAAACAGATTAAGCTGTTAATATGCGATGTCGATGGCGTATTCTCTGATGGCCTGATTTATATGGGCAATGATGGTGAAGAGTTGAAAACATTCCATACACGAGATGGATACGGTGTAAAATCGCTGATGAATGCGGGCATCAAAATCGCTATCATCACAGGCCGACAATCACGTATTGTTGAAAATCGCATGAAAGCTCTGGGAATCTCGCTGATTTACCAAGGGCAAGACGATAAAGTAAAAGCTTATCAGGACATTGGCAGCCAATTGAATATTGCGCCAGAACACATTGGTTATATTGGTGATGATCTTATCGACTGGCCTGTGATGGAAAAAGTCGCTTTGAAAGTCTGCGTGGCTGATGGACACCCCCTACTGGCTCAGCGTGCAAATTACGTCACGTCTATTCGTGGCGGACATGGTGCAGTCAGAGAAGTGTGTGATCTTATTTTACAAGCGCGCAATGAACTTGATGTCCACAAAGGTCTAAGTATATGAGTTTATCCCGTATCGGTTACCTGATACTGGCATTTGTGATCTGTTGGTCCACTTACTACTTGTTTGATAAAGGTAAAGAGTACGATATTCAGGTAGAACCGGATACCGAATTACCTATGTTTAGCGGTGAAGATCTAGTGAACACTTCTTATAACGAAGAAGGTATTCGCAGCTATGTCATTACATCCGTTAAGCTGGATCACTACGCAAAAAGCGGTGATACCTTTTTTGATCAACCGATTTTGAAAGTTTACAAAGAAGGCACAACCCAAGAATGGGAGGTCACGGCTGACCGAGGTATTCTTGGGCAAGATCATGTGCTGACATTATATGACAACGTATTGGCGAAAAACCTATTGCCGGATTCAGGCTTTGACACCATGTCAACAGATGTACTCGGTATTCAGTTGGATAATCGCGATTTTTGGGCAGATAACCAAGTCACTTTGGTCGGCCCTCAGTTTGAAACAGTAGGTCAGGCGATGAAAGGCAACTTTGCTGAAAACAACGCCATCCTCTACAAACACGTACAAGGTAGATATGAAACTCTCACACCTTAGTCTAATTTCTTGTTTGCTGATTTCTGGGCATGCGCTCGCGTTGTCTACCGATCAGGATCAACCTGTCTACATAGACTCAGACAGCCAACAACTTGATATGCAAAGCAATCAAGTGACCTTTCTTGGTGATGTAAAACTTAAGCAAGGCAGTATCAATATTAATGCCGATAAAGTCATCGTTACCCGCGATCCAAAAGACGGGTCTATTCAAGAAATTGAAGGATATGGTGACTTAGCCACCTTCTCTCAACTAACTGATGATGGCAAAACCCTTTACGGTGAAGCGAAAGAACTGTATTACGTGATGGTTGATGATCAACTCACTATGATCGATGAAGCCATGCTGTCTCAAGACGACAGTGTGATTCGTGGTACTAAAATCCGCTACAAAATCTCTTCACAAAAGCTCATTGCTGATGGTAAAGAGAAAGGCGATCGCGTCTCAACCGTTCTTCAGCCACAAGCAGTACAAGAATAATTATGGCAAAACTCAAAGCAGAGCATTTAGCAAAAACCTACGGAAACCGTAAGGTCGTGACAGACGTCAGTCTTGAAGTTACTTCAGGGCAAATCGTCGGATTGCTCGGTCCGAACGGAGCTGGTAAAACCACCTCTTTCTACATGATTGTGGGTTTGGTCGCTCGCGATGAAGGCTCAATTACTATCGATGGCGAAGACATCAGTATTCTGCCGATGCATAGTCGCTCACGTATGGGGATTGGCTACCTTCCTCAGGAAGCGTCCATCTTTCGCAAGCTGTCGGTGGAACATAATATCATGGCGGTACTAGAGACCCGTGAAGAACTCACCCGTGAGCAACGCCAAGATAAGTTAGAAGACTTATTGGAAGAATTCCACATTCAGCACATTCGCCACAGTGCTGGTATGGCACTATCAGGGGGGGAACGCCGTCGTGTTGAGATCGCTCGCGCTTTGGCTGCAAACCCTCAATTTATCTTACTGGATGAACCTTTCGCTGGTGTCGACCCAATATCGGTCATTGATATCAAAAAGATTATTGAACATCTGCGCGATCGTGGGCTTGGGGTTCTCATTACCGACCACAACGTCCGCGAAACATTAGACGTATGTGAAAAAGCGTACATTGTCAGTCAGGGGCATCTGATTGCAGAGGGCACACCAGAACAAGTGCTCAACAACGAACAGGTAAAACAAGTTTATCTCGGCGAACAATTCCGTCTATGATTAAAGTGAAGAACGGTAAGATTCTATAGCATCTAAGGCAAGTAATACTGAATGAAACCCTCATTACAACTCAAGCTAGGACAGCAGTTAGCGATGACGCCACAGCTACAGCAAGCAATTCGTTTGTTGCAGTTGTCAACGTTAGATCTTCAACAAGAAATTCAGGAAGCCTTGGATTCTAACCCTCTGCTCGAAGTCGAAGAAGGCGGCGAAGAGCCTCAAAATGTTGAAGACAAGTCAGCGAGTGAGGACAAAGAGCCAAGTGTTGATGTAACCGAGCCAGAAGTCAAAGATAGCTCAGATTTGATTGAGAAATCTGAAATCAGTAATGAGCTGGAAATAGACACCACTTGGGAAGATGTCTACAGCGCCAATACGGGCAGTACCGGCATTGCTCTCGATGACGATACACCTGTTTATCAAGGTGAAACCACACAGTCACTGCATGACTACCTAACTTGGCAGTTAGACCTGACGCCTTTCAGTGAAACAGACCGTACTATTGCCATGGCGATCATCGATGCTGTGGATGACTACGGCTATCTAACGATTTCGACGGAAGACATCCTCGAAAGCTTTAATAACGAAGAGATAGAGCTGGAAGAAATTGAAGCGGTACGTAAACGTATTCAGCAGTTTGACCCACTCGGTGTCGCTTCAAATAATCTACAAGACTGTTTGCTCTTACAATTAGCCACCTTCCCTGAAGATACGCCTTGGTTGAAAGAAGCTAAGTTAGTACTTACCGACTATATTGATCAACTGGGCAATCGTGATTACAAGCTGATCATCAAAGAAGCTAAGCTTAAAGAAGCGGATCTCAAAGAAGCGCTTAAGTTAATCCAGCAGTTGGACCCTCGCCCAGGTAGCCGTATTGCAACAGAGCACGCAGAGTATGTCATTCCTGACGTTTCTGTATTTAAAGACCATGGTAAGTGGGTAGTCACTATCAACCCAGACTCAGTACCAAGGCTGAAAGTCAATCAACAATACGCAGCATTGGGTAAAGGTAACAGCTCAGACAGTCAATACATTCGCTCAAACTTGCAGGAAGCCAAGTGGCTGATTAAAAGCCTAGAAAGTAGAAATGAGACGTTACTCAAAGTTGCTAAGTGTATTGTTGAACATCAACGCGATTTCTTCGAGTATGGTGAAGAAGCAATGAAACCTATGGTGCTTAACGACGTCGCTTTAGATGTTGATATGCACGAATCGACAATTTCAAGGGTCACCACCCAAAAGTACATGCATACCCCTCGTGGTATTTTCGAACTAAAGTATTTCTTCTCCAGTCATGTCAGTACCGATAATGGCGGAGAATGTTCATCAACTGCAATTCGAGCACTGATTAAAAAGCTCGTTGCTGCCGAAAACAGTGCTAAGCCACTGAGTGACAGTAAGATTGCAGCTCTACTCGCTGACCAAGGGATTCAGGTCGCTAGACGAACAATAGCTAAGTACCGAGAATCACTAGGCATTGCCCCTTCGAGTCAGCGCAAACGCCTACTTTAGGCATCTAACCGAGAAGGAAAGTCTATGCAAATCAATATTAATGGCCACCACGTTGATCTCACCGATTCAATGCAAGACTACGTAAACGAAAAGTTTCAAAAGCTTGAGCGTTTCTTTGACCACATAAATAATGTTCATGTTGTTTTAAAAGTTGAAAAACTCCGTCAAATCGCAGAAGCTACCCTTCACGTTAACCAGGGCGAAATACATGCATCTGCGGATGAAGAAAGTATGTACGCCGCTATCGACTCTCTCGTTGACAAACTGGTCAGACAGCTCAACAAGCACAAAGAAAAATTAAATACGCACTAGATACCATGCAATTAAGCGAAATCCTTTCATTGGACTGCACAAAAAGTGCAGTCCAATGCACCAGTAAAAAACGCGCTCTGGAAATGATCAGTGAAATCGTTGCAGAGCAGACCGGTCAAAACTCTACCGAACTTTTTGAGTGCATGCTTAGCCGCGAAAAAATGGGCAGTACTGGCATCGGAAATGGAATAGCCATTCCCCATGCTCGTATGCAGTCCAGCGATAAAGCCGTTGCCGTTCTCATACAATGCGAATCTCCTGTCGAGTTTGACTCGATAGATAACCGTCCTGTCGATCTGCTCTTTGCTCTACTTGTTCCTGACGCGCAGTGTAAAGAGCACCTTAAAACCCTTTCAAGCATGGCTGAACGATTAAACGACAAACAGGTTCTTAAGCAGTTACGTAAAGCTCAGTCTGATGAAGAGCTTTACGACATCATGGTGAACCAGTAATGCGTCTTATCGTCGTCAGCGGTCAATCCGGTGCGGGAAAAAGCGTTGCTCTTCGCGTACTTGAGGATTTAGGCTACTACTGCGTCGATAACCTACCGGTCAATTTGCTCGATAACTTCGTCAAATCAGTAAAAACCAGCAAGCAAAACGTAGCAGTCAGTATTGATATCCGTAATCTACCGACAGAGCCCAATTTAGTAACGGATGTTCTCACAAAGCTGAAGAAGTCGTCAGACGTCAGCGTGCTGTTTCTAGATGCCAAAAAAGATACCTTACTCAAACGCTACAGCGAAACCAGAAGAATTCATCCACTAACGCTCAGCAATGAAAATACGTCTTTAGAACAAGCGATTGAAAAAGAGCGTTGCATTCTTTCCCCTCTCAAAGAGCACGCAGACCTTATCATCGATAGTAGTAATCAATCTCTGCACGATCTAAGTGAAACAGTCCGTATGCGTATCGAAGGCCGAGAGCGCAAAGACTTGGTCATGGTGTTCCAGTCTTTTGGTTTCAAGTATGGTCTACCGAGTGATGCAGACTACGTATTTGACGTGCGCTTTTTGCCCAATCCACATTGGGAGCCAGCATTAAGGCCAATGACAGGATTGGATGCTCCAATTAAGTCCTTTCTTGAAAGCCATCAAGATGTGTTAGAGCTCAAACAACAGATCCAGAAGTTCATCGAGAACTGGCTTCCTCTACTAGAAAAGAATAACCGCAGCTATTTGACTGTTGCAATAGGCTGTACTGGAGGTAAACACCGCTCCGTTTATCTGACTCAACAAATTGGCGAATATTTCGCTCAAATGGGTCACCAAGTCCAAATTCGCCATGCCACATTAGAGAAAAACTATAAGGAATAACTTATGCAGCAACAGAGTCGAACCGTCCTCATTCAAAACCGATTAGGCCTTCATGCTCGTGCTGCCGTTAAACTTGTCGAACTTGCCCAATCTTTCGATGCCATTCTTACCATTAAAAACCATGAAGGCAAAGAAGCCACCGCTGACAGTGTCATGGGGTTGTTAATGCTGGAATCAGCTCAAGGCGAACACGTTACTATCAGTGCAGAAGGCAATGATGCAAGCCCTGCCCTTGAAGCAGTCTGTCATTTAATTGAAGCTAAATTCGAAGAAGCGGAATAATTTTCCTCCTATATAAGAAAAATCACTACCTTCACATTAACTTATTAAATAAACACTAAAATTAAGTTACTATTCGACGCATTGTAAGTAAATAGAGTCAGGGGGAACACATGGCAGAGCAAATAGAATTTGACCAAGCTCACCAAGCCCTCCAAGAAGTGACAGAAGCTCTAGAAAATGGTCGCTTTGTGCATGTCCGTCGCCAACTACAGGACATGGAACCGGAAGATATAGCCCATCTGTTAGAAGCCTCACCACGAAAAAGCCGCGAAGTACTTTGGCAGCTCACTGATCCAGAAGATTATGGTGAAATTCTCGACGAGCTGAATGAAGACGTTAAAGATGCGTTGGTTTCCAAAATGGAGCCGGAGATGCTGGCTGAAGCAACCGAAGGTATGGACACCGATGACGTTGCCTACGTACTTCGAAGCCTTCCTGATGATGTGTCGAGAGAAGTCCTTGCTCAGATGGACAGCGCAGAACGTCTACGAGTGGAGACTGCTCTTTCTTATCCTGAAGATACAGCTGGCGGATTGATGAATACCGACGTCATCACCATACGTGGTGACGTTGATGTCGATGTCGTTTTACGCTATCTGCGCATGAAAGGGGAGCTTCCTGAAGCAACCGATGCTCTGTACGTTATCGATGAGGATAATCAGCTTATTGGTCAACTTCCAATTACCACCTTGATTACCACTCAACCTGATATCAAAGTCAGTGAAGTCATGGGAGATGCCGACGAAGCAATTGAAGTGACGATGAGTGACTCAGATATTGCCAGCCTATTTGAGCGTCGTAATTGGGTTTCCGCTCCGGTCATTGATGAAAACCAGCACCTGGTCGGCCGTATTACCATCGATGATGTTGTAGATGTAATCCGTGAAGATGCAGAGCACTCTATGATGAGTATGGCGGGTATGGATGATGACGAGGATACCTTCGCACCAGTCGTAAAGTCTGCGCGTAAACGGAGTATCTGGCTGGGAGCGAATGTCTTAGCGGCACTTGCTGCGGCGTCCGTCTCTAATATGTTTGAAGCCACACTCGATCAGATGGCTGCTATTGCCGTTTTGATGACCATCGTTCCTTCTATGGGCGGTGTCGCAGGTAACCAAACCGTTGCTTTGGTTATCCGTGGCTTAGCTTTAGGCCATATTGGTGATTCCAACAAACGTGAGCTACTCATGAAGGAAGCAGCCATAGGCCTGTTAAATGGCATTATGTGGGCATTGATCATTGGTGGAATTGTCGTCGCATGGAAAGGTAACTGGATGCTCGGTGGAATCATTTCCGCAGCGATGCTAACCAACCTGTTAGTTGCTGGCATAGCTGGGGTGACCATCCCGATTCTACTCAAGAAAATGAACATTGACCCAGCCTTGGCTGGAGGCATGGCATTAACCACTGTCACCGATGTTATTGGTCTCTCAGTGTTCCTCGGTCTTGCAACCATCATGATCTAACCGGTCAACCAGTTCCTTCCAACAAAAAGCACAGCCAGGCTGTGCTTTTTGGATCCAATATGCTGATGCTAGTTAATGTTTGGACCTAACCACTTCTCAGCTTCTAACATATCCCAACCTTTACGATCAGCGTAGCTTTCTACTTGATCCTGCTGGATCTGTGCGATCGCAAAATAACGCGAATCGGGATGCGAGAAGTACCACCCTGAAACTGATGCTCCTGGCCACATCGCATAGCTGCTAGTCAGTGACATATCTATGGTTTCTTCTACTTTGAGCAACTCCCATAGAGAGCCTTTCTCAGTATGCTCTGGACATGCCGGATAGCCCGGGGCAGGACGAATACCCTGATATTTTTCACGAATCAGATCATCGTTAGAGAGATCTTCATCCGCGGAATAGCCCCAAATTTCCTTACGCACTTTTTCATGCAGGTATTCAGCAAAAGCCTCAGCCAAGCGATCCGCCACAGCTTGAATCATAATCGCGTTGTAATCATCTCCCGCTGCTTTGTATTCATCAGCGAGTTCACGTTCTCCAATACCACCGGTTACCGCGAATGCGCCAATCCAGTCTTTCTTGCCTGAAGATTTTGGTGCGATGTAATCAGAGAGACAGTAATTATAGCCTTTAGGCTTCTCTGTCTGCTGGCGAAGGTTATGCAGGACTTTCACTACTTCCGTACGTGATTCGTCGCGGTACACTTCAATATCATCACCAACACTAGCAGCAGGGAAGAGTGCACACATACCACGAGCTTTCAACAACCCCTCTTTCTCAACTCTATCCAACAAAGCGTTGGCATCAGCAAACAACCGCTTCGCTTCTTCCCCTACCTCCTCGTGCTCAAGAATGGCTGGGTACTTACCCACTAAAGACCAAGTCATAAAGAATGGCGTCCAGTCGATGTATTTACGTAATGTTGCTATATCAAAATCATCAAATACATGCACACCTGGTTTAGCTGGGGCTGGAGGGGTATAGTTTTCCCAGTCAATCGCCACCTTATTATCTCTCGCCTGTTCCAGAGTAATGGGCTTAGTGCGAGGTTTCTTACGGTTGTGCTGATCGCGAACGCGTACGTAATCCGCGTCTAGCTTCTCGACAAAAGCGGGACGTAGTTCATCAGAAAGAAGTGAGGTACACACACCAACGGCTCTGGAAGCATTATTTACATACACCACTGGGTGTTGGTAGTTTTGCTCAATCTTAACCGCAGTGTGAGCTTTCGATGTTGTCGCACCACCAATTAGAAGTGGCAAGTCGAAATCAAGACGTTCCATTTCCTTAGCCACATGAACCATTTCATCCAGTGATGGTGTGATCAAGCCAGACAAACCGATGATATCGACATTTTCTTCTTTAGCGACTTTAAGGATCTTTTCACACGGCACCATCACGCCAAGATCGATGATTTCGTAGTTATTACACTGCAAAACGACCCCGACAATGTTCTTACCAATATCGTGAACATCCCCTTTCACTGTTGCCAGTAGGATCTTACCGTTTGAAGAACCCGCTTGTTTCTCCTTGTTAATGAACGGCTCTAAATGCGCTACAGCCTGCTTCATTACACGTGCCGATTTCACCACCTGAGGAAGGAACATTTTGCCTTCACCGAAGAGATCGCCAACCACATTCATTCCATCCATCAAAGGCCCTTCGATAACTTCAAGTGGCTTGGATGCATTAAGGCGGGCTTCTTCCGTATCTTCAACGATGAACTCGGTGATGCCTTTGACTAAGGCATGTTCTAAGCGTTTTTCGACTGGCCATGTCCGCCACTCAAGTGCTGAAGCATCTTCTTCCTTACCTACCCCTTTACCTGCGTATTCGGCAGCAATATCAAGCAGTCGCTCTGTCGCGTCATCACGGCGGTTGAGAACAACGTCTTCCACAGCCTCACGTAGTTTTTCAGGTACGTTGTCGTAAATTTCTAGCTGACCCGCATTCACAATTCCCATATCCATACCGTTTTTGAAACAGTGGTAAAGGAAAACAGCATGGATCGCTTCACGAACGTAGTTGTTACCGCGGAAAGAGAAAGAAACGTTAGACACACCACCGGAGATCATTGCATGTGGCAAATCACGTTTTATATCGGCAACTGCCTCAATAAAGTCAACCGCATAGTTATTGTGCTCTTCTATACCTGTTGCTACAGCAAAGATATTTGGGTCAAAGATAATATCTTCAGGAGGGAAACCGACTTCATCTACCAAGATACGATAGGCATTGGTACAGATTTCAAGCTTGCGTTCACGTGTTTCTGCTTGTCCGACTTCATCGAATGCCATAACAATAACAGCAGCACCATAGCGGCGGATTAGCTTAGCTTGTTCGACAAACTTCTCTTTGCCTTCTTTGAGCGAGATAGAGTTAACAATGCCTTTACCCTGAATGCATTTCAGTCCGGCTTCAATCACTTCCCATTTTGAGGAATCAACCATAATGGGAACTTTGGAAATTTCGGGCTCAGACGCACACAAATTGAGGAAGCGTACCATGCATGCCTCAGCATCTAACATGCCCTCATCCATATTGATATCGATAATCTGAGCGCCGTTCTCAACTTGCTGGCGAGCCACTTCAAGCGCTTCATCATAGAGTTCTTCTTTGATCAGACGTTTAAAGCGGGCGGAACCTGTTACATTAGTACGTTCACCCACATTGACGAACAGTGTTTCTTTTTCAATTGACAGAGGCTCAAGACCTGATAAGCGACAAGCTACGTGAAGATCGGGGAGTGCACGAGGCGTCACGCCTTCGACAGCTTGAGCCATCTGGCGGATATGCTCAGGAGTCGTGCCGCAACAACCACCGATTAAGTTGAGGAAACCACTCTCAGCCCACTCTTTGACATGTACGGCCATATCTTCGGGCGAAAGGTCATATTCACCAAATGCATTTGGCAGACCCGCATTGGGGTGTGCTGAGACGAAGCTCTCAGAAATGCGTGACATTTCTTCTACGTACGGTCGAAGCTCATCTGGGCCTAAAGCACAGTTAAGTCCAAAAGACAGTGGCTGAATATGACGTAAAGAATTGTAAAACGCTTCTGTCGTTTGGCCAGAAAGCGTCCGTCCTGAGGCATCAGTGATGGTTCCCGAAATCATGATAGGAAGCTTAACACCCAGCTCTTCGAAAACACTGTCGACAGCAAAGGCACAGGCCTTGGCATTCAGCGTATCAAAAATAGTTTCAATAAGAATGAGGTCTGAGCCACCTTTAATTAAGGCGCGCGTCGATTCGGAATACGCCTTAACTAATTCATCAAACGTAACGTTGCGATAGCCTGGATCGTTCACATCTGGGGAAATCGAACATGTACGGTTAGTTGGGCCAAGAACACCCGCCACATAGCGTGGTCTATCTGGTGTTTTTGCCGTCCACTCGTCTGCCACTTCGCGAGCGAGTCTTGCGGCTTCAAAGTTGATTTCTTTGCTCAGGCTTTCCATATCATAGTCAGCCATTGCGATGGTCGTTGCGTTAAACGTGTTGGTCTCAAGGATATCTGCGCCAGCCTCTAAGTACTCAGCATGAATATCTTTAATCAATTTGGGCTGTGTCAGAACCAGAAGGTCATTATTGCCTTTAAGGTCACAATGCCAATCAGCGAAACGCTCACCTCGGTAGTCTGGCTCTTCAAGTTTGTAGCCCTGGATCATGGTGCCCATACCACCATCAATTAATAGGATACGCTTTCTTAATTGAGCTTCGATCTGTTGCCTTACGTTACTTCCCACAGTACAGCCTCATTCCTTTCATTATCTTTCCATCCTATCACACATAAAAGAGGAGTCTAGACGTCTAAAAGAGTAAATTAATCACCTCGACATGACAAAAAAGTGTTTGCTATTTAATCATGTCGAGATGAAAATTCTCATTCATAATTTGTTACATGCTGAGAATCCAATGTCGGTCTACTACACTCTCTGTTTTCTATCTGCAGCAGCAATGCTAATTGCTTTTGTAAACAGCAAGATAGGTAAAATGCAAACCACTATTGCCATTACCGCAGGTTCAATGGTGTTATCTCTTCTTATTCTTATTGCAGGCCAAAACAACTGGTTCCATCTAACAGAAATTGCTTCGAAGACAATGTCTAGCATTAACTTCGAAGATTTTTTGCTGAAAGGGATCTTAGGCTTTCTACTATTTGCAGGTGGGTTGGGAATTAAGCTTCCTCACCTCAAGGACCAGAAATGGGAGATTACCGTCCTCGCACTTGGTGCAACTCTCTTCTCTACCTTTTTCATCGGCTTTGTTCTATATGGATTCTGTCAGCTTATCGGGGTTCAGTTTGATTTAGTTTATTGTCTACTATTTGGCGCCCTAATCTCCCCAACCGACCCAATCGCTGTTTTGGCTATTGTTAAGAAGCTAGATGCACCAGAGAGAATTTCAACTCAGATAGAAGGGGAATCTCTATTTAACGATGGTTTTGGCTTAGTCATATTTGTTACTTTGTTCACTATCGCCTTTGGTACGGAAACGCCAACCTTAGGTAGCGTCACTATGTTATTTGCTCAAGAAGCCATCGGTGGTATTGTCTACGGATTTGCTCTGGGACTGCTGTTTCACTATCTTATCAGCGCAACCGATGATCACTCGATGGAGCTGTTGCTTACTATTGGCATTCCAACCGCAGGGTACGCATTTGCAGAGGTATTGCATGTTTCAGGCCCATTAGCCATGGTGGTATCAGGCATTATGATCGGTAACTGGACCAGATTTATTGGATTCTCTAAAGAAAGTGAAGATCATCTCGATCACTTCTGGGAACTAGTGGATGAGTTTCTCAATGGCGTTCTATTCTTGCTCATCGGTATGTCGATGCTGCTATTCGAATTTCATAAAGAAGACTGGATTTTAATGGCCTTCTCTATACCACTCGTTTTAGCAGCACGATACCTCAGCGTCTTTTGTTCTTACCTAGGGTTCAAAAGACATCGTAAATACAACCCTTGGTCAGTGAAAATATTAACTTGGGGAGGCTTGCGAGGTGGTCTTGCACTGGCAATGGCACTGTCAATTCCATCGGGTATCTGGGTTATTCAAGACAAGCTGATTGATGTAAAAGAAATCATCCTAGTCATGACTTATTCTGTCGTAGTATTCTCGATCCTCGTTCAAGGTTCGACCATTACTCCTATGATAGAAAAAGCTAAGCAGGCAGAAAAAGAAATTCAGCCTGAACCAAGAGCAGCTGAGTCATCCGATACAGAATAATCTAATCCCATTAATCATTTCAAAGCCGCTCTCTATGAGTAATGCCGTTCGGATAAGCATTAACGCTTATAYCTAAATGGGTATTTKGGTGGGACAAAAAGGACTGAACGTCGATACGTTCGGTCCTTTCTTTTATCAGGTAAAATGAAGTGACTTATGCTCTCCCTCATCTGTTTGAGTTTACTTGGCAAAGTTCCATCAGGACTGAGTGCCAACCAACGTAATTGGGTATCTATNGGTGGGACAAAAAGGACTGAACGTCGATACGTTCGGTCCTTTCTTTTATCAGGTAAAATGAAGTGACTTATGCTCTCCCTCATCTGTTTGAGTTTACTTGGCAAAGTTCCATCAGGACTGAGTGCCAACCAACGTAATTGGGTATCTATCAAATTTATTGCAGCTGTAAAGCTTACTCTCGTTGGTCTTACATCGGCATCTTGAGCAATATGAATCATCTCTAAGCGCACCAAATTGTACGCCAGCAATACTCCCCAGAGCTCTTGTCTAACGCCAGCAGCAAAACGACTTCTCAAGRTGACCTCACTTTGTAGCTGAGTTTGCTTTRTCTCACCGTAGCCTTCTTCTATTTCCCAGCGCTGCCAATAGACAGCCAATAAGTCTTCTAATGAGTATTGTTCAGGCTCAACAAGTGACGTTATAAAACCTTCAATTTCGCCCTTTGGGTCTTTATAGAGGATAAGGCGCGCTTGCCAATGAGTAGGTAAATTAGGGTTATTGCGCTGAGCTTGGGAGGAGATTGGCATAGAGATAAGCATGTCGTTTTCAGCAAATTGCTTCACAATCTCATATCTTAATTTCCGTTTTACGGGGGTTAGCCAGTGGCTGTTGGAGGCTGCTGCATTCCACGATATCAATAGGTCGGCAGAAAAGTAGCAACGGTCAAATAGCGTGAGTGAGTTTGCTGGTACATCTGCTAACAATCGGCGTGCTAACGTGGCTTCACCAACCTGACAAGCATCGAATGCAGCACCCATCATAAAGCGAGTCTCAGTAGCCATCAGGCCGACCAAGCGAAGTTGAGGATAAGGTCTGTGTTTTTGAGAAATGAATCCAAATGTTTGCGCGTTGTCTTCTGAATCTTGGCAACGAAAGGTTGTGCCATCCAMGGCCATGATATTTAGTCCTAGCCCCTTATCTTTCACTAATGCGTTTCTCTCCCAAGCTGCCACAGAGGTTTTAAACAAAGCGGCGAGAGGAGCTTCATCTAAACGTCGCCTAGAGTCAGTAAGTACGCTAGNAAAGGTTGTGCCATCCACGGCCATGATATTTAGTCCTAGCCCCTTATCTTTCACTAATGCGTTTCTCTCCCAAGCTGCCACAGAGGTTTTAAACAAAGCGGCGAGAGGAGCTTCATCTAAACGTCGCCTAGAGTCAGTAAGTACGCTAGRTGCAACACGAGACCAAGAATCCTGAGGCTTAGGYTGGAGAGCTAGGTCAAGAGAACTGCATACTTCTTTGATTGATTTATTTCGTTGTAGTCCCATCCAAATGACGAGCCAGACRGCTTGTTGCGCTGGTAAGCGTCGCCTTCTAATGCTTGCTTTAGACGTATCAAGCAAAGCTTGTTCTATCCATTCAAGCTGAATGGCATTAACTACAGACTCGTAATTTTTACCATCCTCGATAGTCTCATGTGCCAAAAGCAGCTCTTGNCTGAATGGCATTAACTACAGACTCGTAATTTTTACCATCCTCGATAGTCTCATGTGCCAAAAGCAGCTCTTGAGCAAACATAAAAAATCCCCACTAACTTTGTTAGTGGGGATTATCATACGATCTCAGGATCGTTCAAGTCTCTAAACTGATCAGCATTAGCTCTCTATGAGCGGCTTTTTGTTATTCGTTACAAGCAACGAGCACTTGTAGATGGTCACTTGTTCATCTTCAAGACCGAGAATCAAAAGAATGGCAAAGTGTTATCTCTTAGATTTTCTGGTTAATGATCATACGTTCAAGATAGTCATCAACAGGCCAATCTCTACGTAAACATTCTCCAAAGACGCTGTCAACCCAATAACAAAGCCAAGTCAGGTATACTTTTCTGTGTAGGTAGAGGGGCTATTTATAGAGAGTTGGCTTCGAACATTCTGAATGGTGGTTGGCCGAAAAACATGTAACTCAACACACAAAAAAGACCTCAGCATTTCTGCTAAGGTCTGAAATAGAGCTACTGGACTTGCAGTCAAGTGCGGCTCTACGGCAGATACAAAAAGACCCCAGCATTGCTGCTGAGGTCTGGAATAAGTGGCGGAGCGGACGGGACTCGAACCCGCGACCCCCGGCGTGACAGGCCGGTATTCTAACCAACTGAACTACCGCTCCGCACTGGTTAGACTCTAAGTCTAAATGTAAAGCCTGGCGATGTCCTACTCTCACATGGGGAAGCCCCACACTACCATCGGCGCTATTGCGTTTCACTTCTGAGTTCGGCATGGAATCAGGTGGGTCCACAACGCTATGGTCGCCAAGCAAATTCTTTATCAATTTGCTCGCAAATT
>NZ_JAKEUT010000010.1:0-123452 GCF_022398025.1 Vibrio sp. Isolate25 | reverse complement strand
TAATCATCGTATAAGGAGGTGATCCAGCGCCAGGTTCCCCTAGCGCTACCTTGTTACGACTTCACCCCAGTCATGAACCACAAAGTGGTGAGCGTCCCCCCGAAGGTTAAACTACCCACTTCTTTTGCAGCCCACTCCCATGGTGTGACGGGCGGTGTGTACAAGGCCCGGGAACGTATTCACCGTAGCATTCTGATCTACGATTACTAGCGATTCCGACTTCATGGAGTCGAGTTGCAGACTCCAATCCGGACTACGACGCACTTTTTGGGATTCGCTCACTTTCGCAAGTTGGCCGCCCTCTGTATGCGCCATTGTAGCACGTGTGTAGCCCTACTCGTAAGGGCCATGATGACTTGACGTCGTCCCCACCTTCCTCCGGTTTATCACCGGCAGTCTCCCTGGAGTTCCCACCCGAAGTGCTGGCAAACAAGGATAAGGGTTGCNGCCCTCTGTATGCGCCATTGTAGCACGTGTGTAGCCCTACTCGTAAGGGCCATGATGACTTGACGTCGTCCCCACCTTCCTCCGGTTTATCACCGGCAGTCTCCCTGGAGTTCCCACCCGAAGTGCTGGCAAACAAGGATAAGGGTTGCGCTCGTTGCGGGACTTAACCCAACATTTCACAACACGAGCTGACGACAGCCATGCAGCACCTGTCTCAGAGTTCCCGAAGGCACCAATCCATCTCTGGAAAGTTCTCTGGATGTCAAGAGTAGGTAAGGTTCTTCGCGTTGCATCGAATTAAACCACATGCTCCACCGCTTGTGCGGGCCCCCGTCAATTCATTTGAGTTTTAATCTTGCGACCGTACTCCCCAGGCGGTCTACTTAACGCGTTAGCTCCGAAAGCCACGGCTCAAGGCCACAACCTCCAAGTAGACATCGTTTACGGCGTGGACTACCAGGGTATCTAATCCTGTTTGCTCCCCACGCTTTCGCATCTGAGTGTCAGTATCTGTCCAGGGGGCCGCCTTCGCCACCGGTATTCCTTCAGATCTCTACGCATTTCACCGCTACACCTGAAATTCTACCCCCCTCTACAGTACTCTAGTCTGCCAGTTTCAAATGCTATTCCGAGGTTGAGCCCCGGGCTTTCACATCTGACTTAACAAACCACCTGCATGCGCTTTACGCCCAGTAATTCCGATTAACGCTCGCACCCTCCGTATTACCGCGGCTGCTGGCACGGAGTTAGCCGGTGCTTCTTCTGCAGCTAACGTCAAATGATAGTGCTATTAACACTACCACCTTCCTCACTGCTGAAAGTACTTTACAACCCGAAGGCCTTCTTCATACACGCGGCATGGCTGCATCAGGCTTGCGCCCATTGTGCAATATTCCCCACTGCTGCCTCCCGTAGGAGTCTGGACCGTGTCTCAGTTCCAGTGTGGCTGATCATCCTCTCAGACCAGCTAGGGATCGTCGCCTTGGTGAGCCATTACCTCACCAACTAGCTAATCCCACCTGGGCATATCCTGACGCGAGAGGCCCGAAGGTCCCCCTCTTTGAGCCGAAGCTATTATGCGGTATTAGCCATCGTTTCCAATGGTTATCCCCCACATCAGGGCAATTTCCCAGGCATTACTCACCCGTCCGCCGCTCGACGCCGTTATCGTTCCCCGAAGGTTCAGACAACTCGTTTCCGCTCGACTTGCATGTGTTAGGCCTGCCGCCAGCGTTCAATCTGAGCCATGATCAAACTCTTCAATTTAAGATTTTGTCGGCTCAATGAATACTGAACATTACATAAAGTAATGTTTGAATTGACTGTGCTCTTATTGGTTTTCACTTTTGAAAAAGTAAAACAAAACAGCTCAAGGCTGCTTCCCAATTCGAATGGTCACTCAGTTCATTGAAACCTAATTGATACCGAAGTATCGAATTGGATTATCATCAACGAGTGCCCACACAGATTGATAGGTTTATATTGTTAAAGAACTATGTTTCGAGCTTAACTCAAAACGGACGGCCATTTTAGCGAGATAACTTATAGTGTCAAACACTTTTTCGTTATTTCTCTTAAAGTTAAATTAGATAACTCTAAGCCGTCTGCTGCCATCGCTTTTCAGCTCAGTATCCCGTGACAACGAGGGCGCATTATAGGGACTTAATCAGGTAGTACAAGCCTAAAATTAAAAAAAATGTCTCTTTTCAGTTTATTCGCTCGTAAATTAAACAAGACGGTATAAATAGCAGCAAAAAGGGCCACGAAGGCCCTTTTAGAATTACTAGTTATTGGTGTGCAATGATCTGATCTTTATTTACTAGAAGTTTAACCGGCTTATCAGGAACAACTTTCCCTGCCAATATTGCTTTAGCCAGCGGGTTCTCAACACTTTGCTGAATTGCTCTTTTCAGAGGTCTAGCACCATATACCGGATCAAAGCCAACTTGAGCAATAAGATCCAGCGCCTTATCTGAAACCTCCAGCGCATAGCCTCTTTCTTCCATGCGTTTGGACAGTCTCTGCAATTGAATAGATGCTATCGACTTAATATGTTCCTGACCAAGAGGATGGAAAACTACACTCTCATCGACACGGTTTAGAAATTCAGGGCGGAAATGTTTGTTGACGACTTCCATCACCTGTTCTTTCATACCTTGATAATCTAAAGAGCCAAAGTTTTCCTGAATTCTCGCCGATCCTAGGTTGGATGTCATGATGACAACCGTATTGCGGAAATCAACGGTACGACCTTGGCCATCCGTTAAACGGCCATCGTCAAGCACTTGCAACAGAATGTTGAACACGTCTGGATGCGCTTTTTCAACTTCATCCAATAAGATTACTGAATAAGGTTTTCTGCGCACAGCTTCAGTCAGGTAACCACCTTCTTCATACCCCACATAACCAGGAGGTGCGCCAACAAGTCTCGCTACGGAGTGCTTCTCCATAAACTCGGACATGTCGATACGAACCATGGCATCTTCACTGTCGAACATAAAGTTCGCGAGCGTTTTGCACAATTCTGTTTTACCTACACCTGTTGGACCTAAGAATAAGAAGGAACCAATTGGTTTATTCGGATCCGACAGCCCTGCTCGGCTGCGGCGGATAGCATTGGAAACCACTTCTACCGCTTCGCTTTGACCAATCACACGAGCATGCAGTACCTCTTCCATGCGTAAAAGCTTTTCTTTTTCAGCTTCTAACATTTTGGACACTGGAATTCCGGTCTGCTTGGACAATACTTCTGCTATCTCATTATCCGTCACTTTATTACGCAGTAAGGTCATTTCCTGCATTTCAGCTTGAGTCGCCAAATCCAATTGTTTCTCTAGCTCAGGAATACGGCCGTACTGTAGCTCAGACATGCGGTTAAGATCACCAGCACGACGAGCAAACTCCATATCCATTCGAGCCTGTTCTAACTCAGCCTTAATATGCTGTGTCCCTGATAATGCCGCTTTCTCGGCGTTCCACACTTCTTCCAATTCAGCAAATGCACGTTCTTTATCATTCAGTTCTTCATTGAGATTACTTAAGCGCTTTTCACTGGCTTCATCATGCTCGTTGATCAGTGCTTGCTGTTCGATTTTAAGCTGGACAATTTTACGTTCCAGTTTATCGAGTGATTCGGGCTTAGAATCAATCTGCATACGGATACTCGACGCTGCTTCATCGATCAAATCTATCGCTTTGTCTGGTAACTGACGATCGGACACGTAACGATGTGATAAGCTTGCAGCTGCAACAATCGCTGGATCGGTGATCTCTACGTGATGGTGCAGCTCATAACGCTCTTTCAAGCCACGTAAAATAGCAACGGTATCTTCTACAGACGGCTCATCCACCAGTACTTTTTGGAAACGACGCTCTAACGCAGGGTCTTTCTCTATATATTGGCGGTATTCATCCAGTGTGGTCGCTCCCACACAATGAAGTTCACCACGTGCCAAAGCAGGCTTAAGCATATTGCCCGCGTCCATTGAACCTTCACCTTTACCGGCCCCCACCATGGTATGAATTTCATCGATAAAGAGAATGACGTTACCTTCTTCTTTAGATAATTCATTAAGCACCGATTTCAGGCGTTCTTCAAACTCACCACGATACTTAGCTCCAGCAACGAGCGCTCCCATATCAAGAGACAATACTCGTTTATTGCGTAGACCTTCAGGCACCTCATTATTAATGATGCGTTGTGCAAGTCCTTCGACAATTGCTGTCTTACCGACACCAGGTTCACCAATAATGACAGGATTGTTTTTGGTTCGACGCTGTAGGACTTGAATCGTTCGACGAATCTCATCATCACGCCCAATAACCGGATCTAGCTTCCCCTGCTCAGCTCGCTCCGTTAAATCAATCGTGAATTTTTCCAAAGCTTGGCGTAATTCTTCCGCATTTTGATCATTCACTTTCTGACCGCCACGAATTTTATCAATGGCATCACTTAGCTTCGCCTCAGTTAAGCCTAACTCTTTTAAGAGCTCACCAAGTGGTCCACGGTCTTCAATCGCGGCCAAGAGGAAAACTTCGGAGGAAATGTAGGCGTCTTGCCGCTTTTGTGCGACTTTGTCACACAAATTAAACAGTGTGCCCATCGAACTAGATAACTGAACATCCCCACCAATACCACTAACTTTGGGCAAGCGATCTAGGATCTCACTTAGCTTAGAGCGTAAATGCGTAACATCGACATCAAGCATAGTCAGTAGTGGACGAATAGGACTGCCATTCTGATCCATCAGTGCCACCATCAGGTGTACAGGCTCGATGTATTGGTGATCACGGCCTAACGCCAGCGACTGTGCGTCAGATATCGCGATTTGAAATTTGCTTGTGAATCTGTCAAGACGCATATCTACCTTCCTAACCTTAACGGAGTGAACTCTTATAATCAGTATGAGAGATGGATACGCAACAATCGATTTTCAAGGGGAAAGAACTAAGTTTCCTTAGTTAAAAAGAGGGTTATTTGTCTATCCAGATAAACGATGCCTGTCGGCCTGTGGCGCCATCACGGCGATAAGAGAAGAAGCGTTGTTGATCAAGATATGTACACAGATCACTATAATACACATCAAACACTCCAACTTTGTTCAGACGCTGAGTCACTAACAGATTCATATCTGCCAACCATTTCCCTTGCACCTCTCTCGACGAGAATGCTTGCTCGGCGGCGGGGTCAAAGGAAACAAATGCTTGAATTACATCTTCACCGACTTCGAAGACTGACGCACCGATCGCTGGTCCAATCCAAGCCATCACTGGCCCATCAAACTTAGCTACAGCATTTTCAACAATACCACCAGCTAATCCTCGCCAGCCGGCATGAACTGCAGCCACTTGAGTACCTTGGGTATTGGTCAATAATACGGGTAAGCAATCTGCCGTCATGGCAGAACATACCACTCCACGTTGCTGAGTAAACAAACCATCCGCATCTAACACATTTCGCGTTGGCTGGTCCGCTTCTAACACAAGCGTAGAGTGGGTTTGATTAAGCCAAATTGGCAAACTTGGCATGTGAGATTGATTCGCCAACCATTGCCGATTCTGCTCAACAATCTCTAATTCATCCCCAACGTGTGCACCAAGGTTCAAACCTTGATAAACACCCGTCGAAAACCCTTGCAGTCGAGTTGAAGCAAAAGCTTTCACGTTTTTTGGTGCAGGCCAGTTAGGGAGGATCATTTCCATATCAGAACTCGTCTTCTAGCCCATGCTGTTGAGTATCTTGACGAAGCGCTTCAGCCATTTCGACCATGTCATCAGGTACTGGCGCGTGGAATTCTAATTCTTCTCCAGTCACAGGGTGATCGAATTTTAACATCACAGCATGCAGTGCCTGGCGATCAAACTTGCGAATCATATCAGCCAACTCTTCCGAAGCACCGGAAGGAATGCGGGCTCGGCCACCGTATGCTGAATCCCCCAGCAAGGGATGCTGAAGGTAAGACATATGAACACGAATCTGGTGGGTACGACCGGTTTCAAGACGCAAGCGGATACGAGTATGCTCACGAAAATGTTCAGCAACACGATAATGGGTCACGGCAGGTTTGCCCATCGGACTCACTGCCATCAATGTCCGCTTAGTCGAATGGCGGCCAATAGGCTGTTCCACTCGGCCACCCGCAGTCATACGACCAATCGCAATCGCTTCGTACTCACGAGTAATATTGCGTTTTTGCAGTGCACGCACCAGACGCGTCTGAGCAGGCACCGTTTTCGCCACCACCATTAAGCCTGTGGTGTCTTTATCTAAGCGGTGCACAATGCCTGCACGCGGCACTTCGGCAATATCTGGATAATGATGTAAGAGTGCATTAAGAACCGTACCATCTGGGGTACCCGCTCCCGGGTGTACCACAAAATCACGAGGTTTATTGATGACCATAATATCATCATCTTCATAAACGATATCCAACGGGATATCTTGCGCTTCCCAGCGCTCTTCGTCTTCCAACTCGGCTTGTAGCGTTATCGTTTCTCCGCCCATAACTTTAGTGCGGGGCTTAGTCACAACGTCTCCATTAACTTGGACTTTTCCATCCAAGAGCCACTCTTTCAGGCGAGAACGTGAAAAATCGGCGAATAATTCTGCAATTGCCTGATCAAGACGCTGACCTAATTGACTATCTTTTACTGTATTGGTTAATTCAATCTGCTGAGCCATATCGAACTTTTTTAAAAACTGTGAGACTAATTGTCACTAGTGTGGAAGAATATCGCTCCATTGTATCTGCTACCGACAAGAAAGTAACGGAAGCGACAGAAATATTTATCTCAAGGAATCGAATCCTGACATGAAAAAGCATACTTTATCTGGCTTATTGGCATTATCCGTTTTGGTTGGCTGTTCAAGCAGCGAAGAAATCGTCCCGGATGTACCGCCATCAGAACTTTACTCAGAAGCACAGGTATCGCTGCAAAGTGGCAATTGGTTAACGGCTATCGATAAGCTGGAGGCTTTAGACTCTCGCTACCCGTTCGGTGCTTACTCAGAACAGGTTCAACTTGACCTGATTTATGCCTACTACAAAAACGATGATTTAGCACTCGGTCTTGCGACTATTGAGCGATTTTCTCGTCTCAATCCAACTCATGAAAAGCTGGATTGGGTATTGTACATGCGTGGTTTAACTCACATGGCGCAAGATCGTAACTTTATGCATGATCTGTTTGATGTGGATCGTAGTGACCGCGATCCAGAGCCTGTAAAAAAAGCCTTTGCGGATTTCAAAAAGCTGCTCGAGCGCTATCCAAACAGCCCATACGCCGCAGATGCGCAAAAACGTATGGTTGCACTGAAAAACCGCTTGGCGGAATACGACCTTGCCACTGCTGATTTTTACCTGCGTCGTGAAGCTTGGATTGCAGCCATCAACCGAGCTCAGGAGTTACAAAAAACCTACCCTGATACGGAAGCAGCGCGTAAGTCTCTTGAGATTCAACTCGCTGCCTATGAACATCTAGGCTTAGAGGACGCAGCCAAGCGTACTGACCAGTTGATTGATTTAAACCCGCAATAACAGCAACGAAATGAAAAAACCGCCTCTAATTACAGGCGGTTTTTTATTACTGTTTTTTGCTGAGTAATGGGTTAAGAACTACCTTTAATAGACGTTCTGTTGAGGGTAATTCATGAGCCGTACTGTATTGATTCTGATTTTGTTCGCAGCTACATGGAACCATGCGACTGCTCTGTCTTTATCACCTTTACAAAAAACACCTTACTTTGGTGATCTCGCTGAACTGGAAAAGAAAGGGGTGATTAGGGTTCTCGTTTCAGCCGATCTTGGCTTCTACTACATTGAAGGCGGTCAACCAAAAGGCATTCTCGCTGAGCTGTTATATCACTTTGAAAAAGAATTAAGGCAGCGCTCCTCTTACTTTAACCTGCAGATTATTCCCGTTCACAGAGACGAGCTGCTGCCCTCTTTAGAAAAAGGCTATGGCGATCTGATTGTTGCCAATCTGACAATCACCTCCTATCGCTCGGAGTATATCGATTTTAGTATTCCGGTTTTACAAGGCGTTAGCGAACTGCTCGTCACTCGTAGTACCACACCAACAATCACTGACTTGAAACAACTCAGTGGTAAAGAGATTTGGGTCCGCGCCAGCTCTAGTTACTTCGAAAGCTTACAAAAAGTAAATCGAATGCTCGATGAGCATAATTTACAGCCTGTCACCATTCGTTTTGTTGAAGAAACGCTACAAGATATTGAAATCATAGAACTGGTCAATCAAGGTCATATTGATGCAACCGTGTTAGATAGCCATAAAACAGAGCTTTGGCTTAAAGTGATGGAAAACATCTCAGTGCACGATCAGGCCCCACTACGTACAGATGGGAAAATTGCCTGGGCAATGCGTAAACAAAGCCCTCTCCTCCAATCCTTCGTTAATCAATACCTCCAAAGAACCCGTTCAGGTACTCTACTGGGCAACGTTATTTACGACAAATATCTAGATCACACGGGCTGGTTGAAGCGCATCCTTAATCCAGAGCACGTGACGCGCTTAGATGCATTATCAGAAATATTCGCCAATTACTCAGCACAATACGACTTTGACCCATTGATGATCTCTGCCCAAGGTTTTCAGGAATCAGGCTTAGATCAGAGCAAGGTGTCACACAAAGGCGCAGTAGGCGTCATGCAGGTATTACCCAGCACAGCCAAAGATCCCAACATCGCCATTCCTGACATCTATCAAGTGGACAACAATATCCATGCGGGGGTGAAATACATGCGTTTCCTTAAAGATCGCTATTTTAGTGATGATGACATCACGCCCGACAATCAGGTTTATTTTTCCCTTGCTGCCTACAATGCCGGGCCCGCCAATATTCGTAAAATGCGCCGCTTAGCTATTCAACAGGGCTACGACCCAAATCAATGGTTTAGACACGTAGAAATAATCGCGCGGCGACACATTGGACGAGAACCTGTTCATTATGTTTCCAACATCAATCGCTATTTCATCATTTACAAGCAACTGAATGCATTAAAACAACAAGGTCACACCCCATCAAGTAGTGCAGATATACCGGATTTATTTGTTCCTAACATCGACGAATAAGAACGCGAACGTGACGACACCATTCGTTACGGAGTGAAGAAAATAGCTGTGTGGATCGGATCACATAGAAGAGTGGACAATAAACAACCACCTGTTTTTGTTAGGTCGCATCTGAGCCCTAAAAAGCAGATGATTTTTAGTATGTTACTTCACCCCAATCTAGCGATATTTTTTATCCGTACAAGCTTTTTGTCTGCTGAATACACTCAGTATTTGAGATAGATCACGTTTAATTTCAATCCCAAAACACACTCACAAAACAGTGATTAACGTCACATTATTTTCCACTTAGACGAGTAACCTGAAGTTAAACCCATGAGGGATGCTACAGAGGAAAACATCTATGAAAGTAAATATCACTGGTAAAAACATCGACATCACCTCTGCAATCCGCGCTCATATCGAGAGCAAATTTAAAAAACTAGAAAAATGGCAAGTAGACATCATTGGATGTCAGGCAAGCTTCAGCGAGGAGCCAAACAAACAGAAGAAATTTGAAGCTGTTATTACTGTCCCTAAAGGCCAACTTGTCGCGTCAGCTACCCATGAAGACCTATACGTTGCTATTAATGACGTAGAACAGAAACTGGAGCGTCAGCTAAATAAATTGCGTCACAAACCAGAAGCTCGACGCACAGAAAAGCCAGAGCTAGAAGAGATAGAAACGGAATAATGGTCTACTCACAATGATGAGTGACGGAAGATTTAAAAAGTAGCGCCAAACGGCGCTATTTTTTTGCTTGACGCTCACTAAGTGGTTGCTTATTGTGTTGGCAGCATCACAACAAAATAACGATTTATGGCTCTAAACACCCTGTTCTTTTTTGACTTCTTTTTTCTCCACTAAGTTTGGAGGCTCTCTCGTTTTCGAAAGAAAAGTCAAAAACGAACAGGAAGCCTCCCAAACGGGAGGCTTTTTTTATGAAGGAATACAGGATGACCGAACAAAAATACTCACTCGATGAAATTCGCTTACGTTTAAATGAGCTGGACGACGAAATGTTAAAGCTCTTATCCGAGCGAAGAAAACTAAGCATTGAGGTTGCCAAGAGTAAAGTTCAAACATCCAAGCCCGTGCGCGATGCAGCGCGAGAGCAACAACTGCTAGTCAAACTGATCAATGCTGGCCGTGACAAATATGAGCTTGATGCTCAATACATCACTAAATTATTTCATACCATCATCGAAGATTCTGTTCTATTGCAACAGTCTTACCTGCAGAATTTAGCCAACCCCGAACTAAGTCGCAAACCCCTCGCTCGCGTCGCTTTTCTTGGTTCCAAAGGCTCATACTCTCATTTGGCGAGCCGCGAATACTTCAGCCGTAAAAATACCGAGCTTATCGAACTGAACTGTGAACATTTCAAAGAAGTGACCCAAACCGTCGAGTCCGGTCACGCTGACTACGGTGTTCTACCGATCGAAAACACTAGCTCTGGTTCAATTAATGAAGTGTACGACTTGTTGCAACATACCACTTTGTACATTGTGGGCGAAATGACGCTACCGATTGAACACTGCCTAGTCGCGACCTCAGACATTCGATTAGAAGAGATTAAAACTCTTTACTCACATCCCCAACCGCACCAGCAGTGCAGTGAATTCCTAAGCCGGATGAAAGGCGTAACGCTTGAGTCCTGTGCCAGTACTGCAGATGCCATGCAGAAAGTCAAAGAAATGAACCGCAGTGACGTGGCAGCAATCGGGAACGCCTCAAGCGGCAAACTCTATGGTCTTCAATCTATACAAGGCAACATTGCAAACCAAACCGAAAACCACACTCGTTTCATTATCGTAGCACGTAAACCTGTGGAAGTTTCTAGTCAAATTCCTGCGAAAACGACTCTTATTATGTCAACATCGCAAGAAGCCGGCTCTTTGGTAGCAACACTGCTAATCCTGCAAAAATATGGCATCAATATAAACAAGTTGGAATCACGCCCAATTATGGGTAATCCATGGGAAGAAATGTTCTATGTTGATCTCGAGTCTCACCTCGAGTCAGAGGACATGCAGCAAGCGCTAAACGAGCTAACCCAGCTGACAAAACATTTAAAAGTGTTGGGTTGTTACCCAAGTGAGAATATCAAGCCAACCACAGTCAAACTTCAATAATTCAACAATACAGATCAAATAAATTACTGACAGGGACTGACACCAACCATAAATACACCTAATATCCCGCATCTTGGTTGCATATTAGGTGTGGTGACAGTCCTTCACTCTAATAGGCGTTATCTATTCATAGAACCGAAGGTCACTTCTTGGCTGATATGAGAACGATACTTCTATATTCCCTCACTCTTTTCGTACACAGCTTGCCTGCCCAAGCCAATCCCCTCAATGTCTATATGTGGGAAGATACTCTCTCACCTAATGTCATCAATGACTGGCAATCCTCTACGGGAACACCGCTCAAGTTGTCCCATTTCGATAATGACGATGAGCGCAGTCTACTTATGATGAAAGGTGTACTGTTACCTTTTGACTTGGTCGTATTGGATAATGTTTCAGCACAAATTTACGGACGTTTGGGCTCTTTTGAGGACCTAACCCAACTGAGTAATCGTCAGCATAATGACGACAAATGGCTACGAGCCTGCGGTGATTATGCCGTTCCGTATTTCTGGGGCACGGTGGGGATAGCCTATCGAAAAGATATGGTCGAGAAACCTCCAACCAGTTGGCAAGAGTTCGTCAATCCGCCTAAAAATTTAGAAGGCAAGATTGGCATGATCAATGACAGCGTTGAAAGCTTCCTGCCTGTTTTTTACAGCTTAGGGATCGCTCCAACAGAGGAAAGTGAAACTCTTTTCCAGCAAGCCTACCCAGCTCTACAGGCATTTAGCGATAAAGTCCTAACCTACGAATATATTCTAAGTTACATCCGCAGTAATAAAAATGCTCAGAAGCTTGCTATGGCATTGGCTTATAGTGGCGATCAATATTCACTCAACCGATATTACTCAGGTAATCAGTGGGCATATACCATCCCCAAAGGTGAACTGTATCTTTGGGTCGATTGCCTAGCCATCAGCAGTCATTCAGAGAACAAACCAGCAGCAAAAGCCTTCCTAGAATACCTCATGGATCCCACTGTGGCTGCAAAAAATGCAACAGACATCAAAGCTGCAACACCAAACTTAACGGCGTTAAAACAGATGCCAGATTGGTATCTAGATGATGCATCATTGTTTCCAGAACAACAGCGAGTCGAGCAAGGACGTGTAGATAGCGAACTCTCGGCGTCAAACATCAGCTTACGAGCAAAAATAATAAATCGCATTCTGAAACACCATGAAGCTCAGTACTAGAGTTCTGTTGCTAGTCTCTCCAGTCATCCTAATCAGTGCTGCATTTTCTAGCTACGGTATCTACAACAACCAAAAAGACGCATTAATAAAGCGTGAATACAGCTACCTCCAACTTACGATGGAGAAGCTCGCCGGACACTTTCGTCAGTCGGTAGCATTACTGAACAGCTACTCTCTTACTCTGACAAAGAGTGACATTATTCGTCACTACTTCGGTCAACAAGATAACCCTTATCGAGAAATGGAGCTGATAGATAATCTGCAGACGACCATAGCTAACCTTCAGGCTAACCAACAGAATGATATTTCAGTCGCCATTTTAGACCATAATCGAGCCCCCAAATTTTACGCAGATAATCAAACCGACCCCTTCTCTAAGCTTGATCAAAATGTGTTTCATTTTGTCGATCGTACTTATCGTCGTACCGGCAATGCATCCTACACTGGTTTTACAAAGAATCACCAAGGCCAAAGCATATTGGTTCGCTATGATGTGCTGGACACCAACACGCTGATTTCCCCGCTCAGCTACAACACCGATCAGGTGTTCTTTATTGTGGTGTATCTGTCTTTGGATAAGTTTGATCAACTCAAGCACCTCATCGAGTTTGATAACGACAGCAGTATCTTTTTCACTGACCAGCCAGTCATTAAATCAGGCCTCACTCAGTCGGTCGAGCTCAAACCCAACTTATACGCAGTGCTCGACCCTGCTCAGTATTTATTGGCAAAAAAACTCAACAAAATTGAGCAAAGATTGATGCTGTTTTTTGGCGCATCCACCATAGCAACAATACTTATCTTGCTGTTCTTACTCCATCGACGAGTTATAAGCCCCATTACCCAACTTGAACGACAGCTTCAGGAAGTGGAACGGCATAAACGGCAAAATATAGAAAAGCTCAATAGTGACGATGAAATTGGTCGCTTATCGGTGCGATTCTATGAGATGTACAAAGAACTCAATTCGAGTTATCAGAAAACTAAAGCGATGGCCGAAAATGATCACCTCACTCAATTAGCCAATCGCTATCAATTTCAAGTCTATGTGGAACGGACTATCGCGAATAAACTGCTGCATACTCATGCTTGGATCCTGTACATCGATTTAGATAACTTTAAATACGTCAACGATAAATATGGTCACCACCTCGGGGACTCGCTACTGGTTAATTTTGCCAATCATATTCGCGAGGTTTGTCGTCAGTACGAACAGTCTCATGGCGTAAAATGTATTGCATCTCGGTTATCAGGCGATGAATTTGCCATTTTTATCGCCTCCGCTCATCAGAACGATTACCCTGACAAAGTGGCTCAAGCAGTGTTAGAGCCGATTCAAAATCCGCAAAGCTCATCGCTGGGCAGCTTTCCAATCACCGCCAGTATTGGGATCGCAACCTACCCTCAAGATGGCCGGGATCTCGCCAAACTGCTTTCTAATGCCGATACCGCTATGTATCAGGCAAAACGTGCTGGTAAGAATCAAGTCGCGCGTTATTCGGAGGAATTAGACCAAATTGTTCGTCGCCGAACTCAGATTGAGCGTGCATTAAGAAATGGTGAATTCGATGACGAATTCCACCTAATGTATCAGCCCTACTTTGACCGCTCAGGGACAAAAATCGTCGGCGTTGAAGCTCTACTGCGCTGGGAGTCGCCCAAGATGGGCAAAGTAAATCCTGGTGAGTTCATTCCTATTTCAGAAAAAACAGGGCTATTTGGAAAAATCGATCGCTGGGTCATAGAGCAAGCATTCAAGGACTTCGTTGCCTTGCAAAGCTGCTTTGAGTCGCCAATTCAGTTATCGATCAATCTCTCGTCTGCAGAGTTAGATTCACTACAACTGGCACGAGATATACAGCGCTCAGCCAAGCGATATCACGTTGTCCCAAGTCTGGTTGATTTTGAAATCACTGAAACCTTCGCCACCGATTCACAAAGCTATTCATTGCTACACGAACTTTCCTTAATGGGCTTTAAGCTTGCGATTGATGACTTCGGTTCCGGCTATACATCTATCACTCAGCTTGTAGAATACCCAGTACAGAAAATTAAGCTCGATCGTGAATTTCTCGCGGCACTGATCAAGACCAGCAACCAGAAGGTGGTGAAACCACTGGTCGATCTGTGCCACTCACAGTCAATGATTGTTACAGCAGAAGGCATAGAGTCTAAAGAAATGCATCAATGGCTGGCGGAAAACCAATGTGACTACATGCAAGGGTATTTCCTCTCTCCGCCAGTTTCACTCTCCGAGCTAAAGTTCCTCAAATCATCAATACAAGGAAACCATCATGTCGGTGAAGAAAGTTATTGTCGCTTCGCTTAATCCAGCCAAAATAAATGCCGTCAAAAGTGCGTTTCAAGCGACTTTTAGCTCCCAATCGTTTGAATTTGTTGGTGTGAATGTAGCCAGTGAAGTGGCTGATCAACCGATGAGCAATGAAGAGACACATACCGGAGCGCTCAATCGGGTTCGTAACGCCAAAACCACTCAGCCTGATGGAGACTATTATGTAGGGCTTGAAGCAGGTATTGAAGATAACATCACGTTTGCCTGGATGGTGATCGAGTCTGACACCCACCGCGGCGAATCTCGCTCTGCCAGTTTGATGCTTCCACCGGTTGTCATTGAGAAGCTCGCTCAGGCCAACGAGCTCGGCGATGTAATGGACGAAATATTTGGCACAGAGAATATTAAACAAAAAGGCGGAGCGATAAGTTTATTGACGCAAGATCAACTCACTCGCAGCAGCGTCTATCATCAAGCATTGATATTGGCATTAATTCCATTTACCAATCCAGAGCATTTCCCCGCGAATCTCTGATAAGAATAAAGGTGCGAGAGCACCTTTATTTGGGTTCAAGTAACACTGAGATTTCAGCCTTTTCTGCTTCGCTCTTCGATTTCAGCTCATTGGATCCACGAGTAATAGTGGCGACCCCCACCCCTAACATCTGACTGATTTGACGCTGAGACAATTCACCTTTAAGCAATTCACGACATATATTGACCCTTGCGATTAAAGACTCTCTCTCATCAGGTGTCAGCAGCATCGTCAGCAACATTTCATGCTGATCGGACTCTACGCTACTTTTTATCAGGTCTAAGACCTGTTGCCAGTCAGTATACTCGGGTTGTGTTGCCATCTGTTCTCGCTACCTAGGAACGCCATAAAATCAGTACCTGGTGTCAATTTCATTTTGGTTGAGGAACGCACCATCGACCCCTAACAGGTTGCGATAATAGGTTTCAAACATCAAAACGTTTTGCACGTAACCACGAGTTTCCTTAAATGGAATAGCTTCGATAAATGCATAAGCATCCAACTTACCTTGGGTACGCTCGCGCCAGGTTTTCACTCGGTGTGGCCCTGCATTATACGCAGCAAACGCAAAAATTCGATTATTATCGTATCGTTCTAACAAGCCTTTGAGATAGTGGCTACCTATCTCGATATTCTTACCGACCTTATATAAGTCGTTACTATTGCGATAGGCGAGTTGGTACTTACGTGCCGTATACTTGGCGGTTGATGGCATTATTTGCATAATCCCGCGAGCACCGACAGGAGAACGCGCTTCCACATCCAAACCACTTTCTTGCCTTGCCAAAGACATCAACGTGATTGGGTCAATGCTGTGCTTTTCACCATAGAAATTAAACCACCAACGATGCGCAACTGGAAAACGCAGCTCAAGGTTATCCCACATTTTCGCTTTAATGCTCGCAGTTACCGTTAAATGAGACCAATCTTTGTAAGAGGCATACGCTGCCAACATTTCCTTTTGCTGTGAATTGGCACGATTTAATAACCAGCGCCACTCACTTTTCGCTGCGGCTATTTTATCCCGCTCAATCAGCTCTTCAATACGAACTAAAGCCGTCCTAAATGGTTTGACTGTTTGCTGTTCAAAAGAAATGGTAGAGACAGGATAATTTATCGAGCGTTTAATCTCTTTAGCTGCCGCTACACTATAAAAATTCCGCTGACCAACCAACCCCTCAAGACGCTGACTGCCTCGAGTAGTGTCGCCTAGTGCCACTTCGCTACGACCTAGCCAGTATTGCCAGCGTAAACTTTGCTGCTTTTCTTCAGACAAGTAGCTGATCCAACTTTCAACTCCATGCCAGTCAGCTTCCTGTATCGCTAAGCGCACTCGCCGCTCTATCAGATTATCATTACTAGAGGTGGCTATCTTTTTATCACGCCATTTTGCCAGCGATTTAGACTCAGTATTCATTAGTCTAAAAGCAATATAATCCGCCAATTTCTGCTTTTCATCTTGGGGCATACTTTGGGCTTTAGTTGCTTTATCAAAGGCCTCTTGAGCCATTCGAACATCTTTTCGAGCCAGCTTCTTCAGCGCGAGACCAGTCTGAGCACGAGACAGATCGTTGTCCGGATGCTGGCGAGCAAAATTAACCACACTTTCTGGACGATTGAACAATGCCTTCATGTTTAAAGCCTGTTGGCGAGCTTTATCTGAGTCCAATAGCTTCTTGAGATAGTTCATCAAAGATCCATTGCGCGCTTCGAACGCCAACAACATACGCTCAAGGATTTGCTGGTCAGTTCTCAGCCCAGCTCTGTCCCAGGCATCAAATAGAGGGTCACAAGCATCAGCGATACTCTGCCCCGAATGCCAAAGTTTTTCCGCACCAGCAAATGCCTGATCTTTTTGACCCGTCTGGTAAAGCGCATGGTAGTAATGACATTGATACGTTTCGCCACGAGGTTCAACCGTCTGAAACTCTATCAACTTCTGCCACTGCTTTTGTCTGGCAAGACTATCTATGTATGGTGCCCGAATACGACTTGAGAATGGCAAAGTACGGTTGCTCTCAATGAAAGCTTCAACTTCGGCTGGAGAACGCTGTCCAATATTCACCAAAAATGCACGATAGTCTGTGTAGGGTGTTAAAGGGTAGTCTTTGATCTGGTTACGGATTTTTTGGTATTGAGTGACCTGATCATTATCGAGGTATTCTTGAGCCTGATTATAAATCTTCCGCTGTTGCTGGAGATCGCTCGCCATTGCTGAAGTGGCTATGCTTGCGCTGCAAACCATCGAAACCCAGGTCAGAATCGATGAAGGAATGCGATGCAGCGACTTTGAAAACGTCAGCATCATAAATTCTCGTCCCGTTGAGAATAAGTCATATGGTTATTCATTTATGCTTATTGTAAGCAGCCGTGTAAAGCGTATAGATGCAAATAATAATAAATTCACACAACTGTGACATAAGTGGCACCACAACAAATGATTTGTTCACTTATCAATCAATAACCTAATTAGTTCCTTGCCGACCTCATTTCGAAGGTAACAAAGCCCGTCATCTTGGTATAAAATGCTTCTTCTACGTGAATTGAAATTTTAGGAACGATCGGCAATGGCTGAATACGTATATACTATGTCGCGGGTGAGCAAAATCGTGCCACCTAAGCGTCAAATTCTGAAAGACATCTCGCTAAGCTTTTTTCCTGGCGCCAAGATCGGTATTCTTGGTCTAAATGGTGCTGGTAAATCGACACTTCTTCGAATTATGGCAGGTATCGATACTGACATCGATGGTGAAGCACGCCCACAACCTGGATTGAACGTCGGTTACCTACCGCAGGAGCCTGTATTAGACGAGTCCAAAACCGTACGTGAAATCGTTGAAGAAGCGGTATCCGATGTTGCAGGAGCAATGAAACGTCTTGACGAAGTATACGCAGCGTACGCCGAGCCAGATGCTGACTTTGATGCACTCGCAAAAGAGCAAGGTGAACTTGAAGCGCTAATCCAAGCCAAAGAAGGGCACAATCTTGAGAACGCCCTGGAGCGTGCTGCGGATGCACTGCGTCTTCCTGAGTGGGATCAAAAGATAGAACACCTATCTGGTGGTGAACGCCGTCGTGTTGCCATCTGTCGCCTGCTTCTTTCTAAGCCCGATATGCTGCTACTCGACGAACCAACCAACCACCTTGATGCAGAGTCTGTTGCTTGGTTAGAACGCTTCCTAGTGGACTACACAGGTACTGTTGTCGCTATCACCCACGACCGTTACTTCCTAGACAATGCCGCGGGCTGGATTCTCGAACTTGACCGTGGTGAAGGTATCCCATGGCAAGGTAACTATACGTCTTGGCTAGAGCAGAAAGATGCGCGCCTACAACAAGAAGCCTCTCAGGAAAAAGCTCGCCAGAAAACGATTGAAAAAGAACTGGAGTGGGTTCGTCAAAACCCTAAAGGTCGTCAGTCTAAATCTAAAGCACGTATGGCTCGTTTTGAAGAACTACAAAGTGGCGATCGCCAGAAGCGTAACGAGACTAACGAGCTGTTCATTCCACCTGGTGAGCGACTAGGAGATAAGGTTATCGAAGTCAATAACCTGTCTAAATCTTTCGATGGCCGAGTACTGATTGATAACCTGTCGTTCAGTATGCCTAAGGGTGCTATCGTGGGTATTATCGGTGCTAACGGCGCAGGTAAATCGACTCTGTTCAAAATGCTTAGCGGTACTGAACAACCAGACTCTGGAACCATTGAAATGGGTGATACTGTTAAACTGGCCTCAGTTGATCAGTTCCGTGATTCTATGGATGACACCAAAACCGTTTACCAAGAAATCTCTGAAGGCGCAGACATCATTAAGATCAATAACTTTGAAATTCCAGCGCGCGCTTACTGCTCACGCTTTAACTTTAAAGGCAGTGATCAGCAGAAAGTCATTGGTGAGCTATCCGGTGGTGAGCGTAACCGCGTTCACCTAGCGAAGCTACTTAAAGCTGGCGGTAATGTTCTGCTACTCGATGAGCCGACCAACGATCTCGATGTTGAAACGTTACGAGCATTGGAAGAGGCCCTACTCGAATTCCCTGGTTGTGCCATGGTTATCTCGCACGACCGTTGGTTCCTTGACCGTATCGCCACACACATTATTGACTACCGTGATGAAGGACAGGTGAACTTCTACGAAGGTAACTATACTGAGTATATGGAGTGGCTGAAGAAGACCTTAGGTCCAGAAGCAGCGGAACCGCACCGAATCAAATACAAGCGTATTGCGAAGTAATTCTGCTTGAAGTTTGTGCAAAGGCCGCTAATATAGCGGCCTTTATTGTATATTGATTCACAATACGGGTGGTTTTTACCGTGTTTTAAATCAATAATGCGAGCCGACGCGTATAGCAGTCAGTCCTGATTTGATAGCCTTATTGGATACCATTAAGAGAGACAACTATGATCGAACGCCGTCGTTTTTCGCGCATTGTTTACCAAACACAAGCCTTGCTATCTCAAGACAACAAAGTGGTGAAATCCTCTTTATGCGATTTATCCTTGCATGGACTGCTGCTGACGTCGGATGACGCAGACTCGCTTGATGTCGACAGCATGGTAGATGTAACATTCTCGCTTCAAGATAGTGATATCACGATTGAGCTAGTCGGCAAAATTGTGAGCCTCCGTAACAATGTGATTCGTATGAGTATTGATCATATTGATATAGAAAGTATCGGACATCTTAAGCGGTTAATTGAATTGAATGTCGGTGATGATGAACTCCTACATAGAGACATCGAACACCTGTCAGACTTGGGTGAATACACCTAACCGAGCCGTATGTCCAAACAGATCATAATTTCTATCCCCTCGTCATCTGGGGAGCAACTTTTTCACGTTTCAAGAAAAGCCCTTCTTTTTACTATTATTGGCTCAATCTGTGTGCTTGGACTCAGTACGATGATCGCTTATTACAGCTGGTATCAACACAGCTTCTCCCGCTCTCAAGTGGCTCAATTACTCAAACAACTCCATCAAACCGAGCAACAATATCAGCAGCAAGTGGATGAAACTCACACCCTATCTCAGGAACTTGAAGAGAAGCGCGACCAGCTCCATACCTTAGGCAAACGAGTTTATGATGTAGAGTCGGTACTCGGTCTAGCTGATGACACACAAGCAGAAGAACACAACCTACTCAGTCGCCTGGATGCCGCGGCTATAGACTCTGCAGTGCGAGCTACTATGTTTCGGATGATTCCCAACGACGCGCCAATGGATTACCTTCGTATCTCCTCCTCCTATGGTAAACGAACTAACCCTATCACGGGTAAACGTCATACCCATACGGGGATCGATTTGACCTGTAAGCGTGGCGAACCCATCTACGCCCCCGCTGATGGTGTTGTCGAAACAGTTCGTCCAAGCACAAAAGGCTTTGGTAACTTTCTAACTTTGAGGCACTCTTTTGGCTTTGTGAGTTCTTATGCCCACTTAGCTAAGTTTAAAGTTCGCAGCGGACAGTTCGTCAGTAAAGGCGATCTGATTGCAGCTTGCGGCAATTCAGGTAACTCAACTGGCCCACACCTGCACTATGAAGTTCGCTTTCTCGGCCGTGCACTCAATCCGCAGTACATGATGGACTGGACACCAGAAAACTTTAATTACCTGTTTGAAAAAGAAAAGAAAGTGAAATGGGCACCACTGGTTAAGCTAATCAACAACACAGTTAGATTGCAGGTTAACCTGACTCATCAGCCCTATGAGGATCAGTCGGTCCACACAGTAAAGAACCGATGAAGGGTAGATTAATCGACAAAAAAGAGCTGCCTAGGGCAGCTCTTACAATATCTGGTTAGGAGTTATAGGTTAGCCACGATGAATGGAATCATTTGCTTGCTTCAGTAGATTCTGGCTTTCATGCATAAACTGCTGCGAGTAGTCACCAAACCACTCACTCACTTTATTGAAGCTCGTAACAAACGCCTGCTTATCCTTACCATCCAGCACTTTTAGAGCTTCGCCAAAGCATTGATGGAAACGTTTGATCATCTCGATATTTTCATCGGAAGAAAGGATAATATCACCGTAAAGGTTAGGATCTTGACCAAACAGTCGACCAACCATCGCCAGCTCTAATCGGTAAATGGGGGAGCTTAACTGCAGCAACTTCTCAATGTTCGGATTTTCACGGCTCAAGTGTAGGCCGTAAGCAAAAGACGTAAAGTGACGCAGAGCCTGAATCAAAGTCATACCATGATCGTGCTCTGAGGCATCAATCTGGCATAAGCTAGCACCCCAAATAGAGAATTGTTTCAGTAGCCACTGGTAATGCTCTTCACCGCGGCCATCACAGTACACAATCACCTGCTTTGCCAAGCTTGGAACATCGGGGCCAAACATTGGGTGAAGACCAACAACCGGCCCTTGGTGGACACTTAACATGCCTTGAAGAGGCTTAGACTTAATAGAAGTTAAGTCACACAAAATACAATCTTTTGGTAGGTTACCCAGCTTTTCAATCACCCCCTGCGTTAGGTGAATCGGGACAGTTACGACAACCAACCCAGCCTCTGCCAACATTTCATCTGCTTTGTCCCAGTCCTGACTACCCAGCACTTTGACATCATAGCCAGACAATTTGAACATACGGCCAAATAGCCCACCTAACTGGCCGTTACCACCCACAATCACCACAGAGCGCAATTCGGGGTTTAAGCACTTAAAACCAGAATCTTTTTCACTAGCGTACGATTCACGCATGGTGCGACGAAGAATGTCTTCAATCAACTGAGGCGGTACACCTTTCTTCTCCGCTTCTTCACGGCGTGAAGCTAACATGGCCGCTTCACGATCTGGTGCATAAATCGGCAGGCCGTGTTCACTTTTCACTTCACCGACCTTCTCAACCAAAGCCAATCGCTGCGCTAATAAATCCAGAATCTGTTTGTCTACTGCGTCAATTTGATCACGCAATTCATTCAATTCAACGGCCATGATGTTCCTTGTTACTCTTCTCTTTTAACCTTTCAGACGGTCTTCCAAGAATGGGACCAGCTCTGTGTGTGCGTGACGCAATAGTGCCTCAGTTGTATCCCAATTGATACAGGCATCGGTAATAGATACGCCATATTGCATGTCATTGAGAGGAATATCCGACGGCTGGTTACCTTCATTAATATGACTCTCAATCATTAGGCCGATAATTGATTTGTTGCCTTCACGGATTTGATGGATGACGTCCTCTGCGACCAAAGGCTGGCGGCGAAAATCTTTGCGTGAGTTGGCATGGCTACAATCCACCATCAGAGAGGCATCAAGACCAGCTTTCGCCATATCCTGCTCACACTCAGTCACAGAGACTGAGTCATAGTTAGTTTGCTTTCCACCACGAAGAATCACGTGGCCATTTGGGTTGCCTTGGGTAGTGAGAAGCGCAACTTGGCCTTCACGACTGATACCCATAAAGCGATGACTTGATGACGCAGCCTGCATAGCATTGATGGCTGTTGCCAAGCTACCATCAGTACCGTTCTTGAAGCCGATTGGCATCGAAAGGCCGCTCGCCATTTCGCGGTGAGTCTGAGATTCGGTAGTACGTGCACCAATTGCCGCCCAACTGAATGTATCAGCTAGATACTGAGGACTGATCGGATCCAACGCTTCTGTTGCGAGAGGAATTTCCATTTCAGCAAGCTCGATCAGAAGTTGACGCCCTACATGCAAGCCGTGCTCGATGTCGAAAGTGCCATCGAGATGCGGGTCATTAATTAAGCCTTTCCAGCCCACCGTAGTACGTGGCTTTTCAAAGTAAACACGCATAACAATGTAAAGTTGATCACTGAGCTGTTCAGATAAGGCTTTGAGTCGCTTCGCGTACTCTTTAGCTGCATCAATATCGTGAATTGAACAAGGGCCACAGACCACCAACAAACGGTGATCTTTCTTATGGATGATGTTGGCGATAGTCTGGCGAGACTCTTGAATGAAGCGACGTGCATTATCGCTCAAAGGCAGCTTAGTTTTCAGCTCTTCAGGTGTAATAAGAACTTGTTCTTCGCTAATATTTATATTGCTCAACTCACTTTTTTGCATAACTCAAACCTGTATTTATTTTTTTACACCCAATTAAATACATCTCTAATGGGCTGCGAATAAACATAAAATAACAGCCTAAAAACAAATTTCAAGGTGTACATATTAAAAAACACACTGTAAATTTAATTTTACATTATTATCATTTGAGCTAGTTAGTTGAAAAACTTCGACTCAAGCATATTTTCTTCCACTTATCTTTTCTAAAATAAGCCTATAACCCAGCATATTATTTCACTCATGGATCTCATTCTTTCCTTACTTCAGCAGATGTGTGTCTACTTAGTCCTTGCTTATATGCTAAGTAAAACCCCCATTTTCCTGCCATTGCTGAGTATCTCTAATCGCCTAACGCACAAACTCAGTGTCTACGTACTGTTTTCCCTGTTTTGTGTCATGGGGACGTACTTTGGTTTGCAGATCAATGATGCGATTGCCAATACCCGAGCGATAGGAGCCGTGATGGGTGGTTTATTTGGTGGGCCTGTGGTTGGGTTCTTTGTCGGGTTAACAGGTGGTTTGCATCGCTACTCACTTGGCGGCTTTACCGACCTTGCTTGTGCTATCTCGACCACCGCAGAAGGTTTGATTGGTGGCTTATTGCACACCTATCTGCTCAGGCGGGGCAAAGGTGCCCAACTCTTTAACCCAAGTGTGGTATTTGCGGTCACCTTGGTGGCGGAAATAGCCCAGATGGCGATCATTCTGATCGTCGCTAAACCATTTGATCAGGCATATTCATTAGTCTCTGCGATTGCAGCACCAATGATCATCGCAAACTCAGTCGGCGCAGCGCTGTTTATGAGCATACTGCAAGATCGAAAAACTATCTTTGAAGAGTACTCGGCGACCTTTTCACGCCGAGCATTAAACATTGCTGAGCGTTCGGTCGGCATACTCGCTTCGGGTTTCAATACCCATAATGCCGAGAAGATTGCGCGTATCGTGTATGAGGAAACCAACGTAGGGGCGGTTTCAATCACAGACAATGAGAAGATACTTGCCTTTGTCGGTATCGGCGATGACCATCACAAACCTGAAACCCCTATTTCATCACAAAGCACATTAGACGCCATTGCACGTAATGACATCATTTACCTCGATGGCAAAGACAAACCTTATCAGTGTTCCCTGTCTAAAAACTGCAAACTAGGGTCTGCTCTGATTATTCCTTTGCATGCAGGTGACAAGGTTATTGGCACCATTAAGCTGTACGAGCCTAAACGTAAGCTCTTTTCAACCATTAATATGTCCATGGCTGAAGGCATCGCTCAGTTACTTTCCAGTCAGATCTTGTTTGGTGACTATCAGCAAAAACGTACCTTACTTTCCCAAGCTGAAATAAAGCTGCTCCATGCACAAGTCAACCCACACTTTTTATTTAACGCACTCAACACGATTAGCGCCGTGATTCGACGCGATCCCCCTAAGGCGAGGGAGTTGATTCAGCATCTGTCACATTTCTTTCGCAGCAACCTCAAACAAAATGTAGAAACGGTTACCCTTAAAGAAGAATTAGCGCACGTTAATGCTTATCTCACCATAGAAAAAGCGCGCTTTACCGACAGGTTAGAAGTAGACGTTGACATTGATTCCACTCTGCTGGAGAGAAAACTGCCCACTTTTACGCTTCAACCCTTAGTGGAAAATGCTATCAAACACGGCATTTCAAATCTTCTGGAAGGGGGAAGAATTCGGATTTACAGCCAGAAGTTGCCCCAAGGCTATCGGTTATGCGTTGAAGATAATGCGGGCAGCTACACACCACCTGCGGATCATCAAGGTCTGGGAATGCAGATCGTCGACAAGAGACTGACTAACAAATTTGGCCCGGCTGCATCGATCAGTATCGAAGTGACGCCACACCAACTGACTCGAATGAGCTTCCTCATTCCCGAGAAAAATATCGATTAGGAAACAAACATGCTTTCTGCTTTAGTCATAGATGACGAATTATTTGCTCGAGAAGAGCTGACAGAGCTGCTTGAAGAATCAGGAAAGGTCACCGTCTTGGAGCAGGCAAGTAATGCTATTGAAGGCTTAAAAAAAATCAATCAACTCAAGCCCGATGTAGTGTTTCTTGATATACAGATGCCACAAATCACAGGCATTGAACTACTAGGTATGCTCGATCCAGACACCATGCCGAAAGTTGTGTTTGTCACCGCCTACGATGAGTTCGCTATTCAGGCGTTCGAAGACAACGCATTCGATTACTTGTTAAAGCCCATTGATACTTGTCGATTAGAGAAAACCATTAAACGACTTCTTAGGTCCGTCACTCATAATACTCAACAACAAATCTCCGCTCTCACACCAACCAGCTTAGATCAGGTACCCTGTACCGGACTCAATCGGATTGTCATCATTCCAACTCAAGATGTAGAGTTTGCCTACAGTGATATCGGTGGTGTGCACGTCCAAACAGCAGAGCAGAAAGCCACTTCACAACTAACACTCAAAGTACTGGAAGAGAAAACCCCGCTAGTGCGCTGCCACCGCCAGTTTTTGGTCAACATCAAAGCCATAAAAGAGATCAAATTACTTGAGAATGGGCTAGCAGAAATCATCACAGTCAGTGATCACCCTATCCCCGTTAGCCGTCGTTATTTGAAAAACCTCAAAGAGATGCTTGGCTTCCACTAAAAAGAGCCGCGCTTGCGGCTCTTGTTCACTCGTTACTTTCAACTTATCCAATAACGCGTTTCATGGCTTCGGATGCTTGCTTCCACTCGTCACTGCTACGCAGATCAGACAAAGTGAAAGATTGTTTCTTCAATAGCTGACTAGCTTGTGGTGTTTCCATTACAGGCAGGTTATCCAACACTTCAATCTGCGCATCACGCTGATTACACACTAGTACCATGTCACAACCCGATGCCAGAGATTGATGCGCACGCTCGGCAGGGCCACCCATCACAGACGCGCCTTCCATCGTCAGGTCATCAGAGAAAATAATGCCATTGAAGCCCAATTGTTTTCTCAGCACATTCTTAAGCCAAAACTCAGAACCACTGGCAGGCTGGTCGTCATAATGAGGGAACACCACATGCGCAGGCATCATGGCATCCAGCAAGCCTGCCTCGATCTGAGCTTTAAAAATCGCCATATCCTGTTCGAGAATGGTGTCTCGCTGATCATAGGGGGTTTCCAGATGCGAGTCCGCAATCACACCACCATGGCCGGGAAAGTGTTTACCTGTCGTTGCCATGCCCACCGCTTTCATACCACGCATGTAGGCATTGCTGTGACGGATGATGGTATCGACGTCTTCACCAAATGAGCGGCTACCAATCGCCTTACACTCATGGCCTTTATCGAGTACCGGAGCAAAGCTTAGATCGATGTCATGAGCAACCAACTCAGCTGCCATCAACCAGCCACCTTGCTCAGCCAACTTTTCACCATCATTGTGTTTAGCGTACGCTTCTGCCGCAGGGATCAGAGAAAAGCCTTCTTTGAAGCGTTGAACTCGCCCTCCCTCCTGATCAACGCCAATCAAGATGGGACGCTTCGCAGCCTGGCGAATCGACTTATTCAGTGCTAATAATTGCTCATTATCGTGGTAATTTCGTGCAAACAGAATCACTCCACCAACCGTTGGATGCTCAAGAATATTTTTATCTTCTGCGCTCAGTTCGCAACCTTCTACATCAAGCCATAAAGGTCCCATAATTATTCCTTACTGTTTTAAAGCCGCTACGGCGGATTTACTTTGTTCAATTAATTGATCCGCGCTCTCTTCCTGCTGAGTCACAGCAATGAAGAGCAGATCGGTCATCAAAAGCTGGCTATCACGCGCGGTAATGGAAGAGCTTCGAATCTGCTCTTCATCTGCGGCGGTCATCAGCTTAATGTCCGCGTATTTGTCCAATGGTGTAGGGGCAAGCTGGCTAATGATAATCACCTTGGCCCCCTTACTACGAGCCAGCTGAGCAATGCTCAAAACTTCTCGACTTCGCCCTGAGTAAGACAGCGCCACCAATACATCGTTTTCACTCAATGCCGCCGCATTCGCCACCTGAATATGCGTATCGTATTCACAATGGACGGCATGACCAATTTTGGTCAGTTTATAGCTCAAGTCCTTTGCCACCAGCGAAGAAGCCCCTACTCCAGCGATTTGAATTTTACCCGCTAGATGCAAATATCCCGCTGCCCGCTGAATGGTTTGTTCATCATTGAGAGCAACGGTTCGGTCGAGCGATTGCTGCTTGCTTGAAAGGAGTTTAGCCATAACCAGCGTCATGTTATCACTACGTGAAATGGTGCCATGAATCGCTTTTTTTGAACTTGGCTGGTACGCCAATTCACTCTCATAGAGGCGGACTTTTAAGTCGGAAAACCCGCTGTAGCCGATCTTTTGACTGAACTTAACTATCGTCGACTGGCTCACACCAATTGCTCTGGCTAGCTCTGGAGAAGAAAACTGTTTGACCTGTTGAGGGTATTCGAGCAGATAACGGGCGATCTTGTTATCAGCAGGCGACAATTGTGGTAGCAATGCTCGAATTCGGGCTAAACCTTTCATCTTCCCTCTCCTTTATATGGTTTGCAGTGTACTCAGGGCTATGAGGCTGGGGAATAGTTATTCCAAGTTAAACCCGTATTTGGAATAGGCTAACGCTTGAACTGAGAACAGGATCATAGAATCAAAGCGGTCATTATTCCACCATAGAATAGATTTAGGAATGAGTTATTCATATCAGCATACTGCTAAAAAACGATAAATAGATTCCCTACATGATTCAAGCTATGGAGCTGCGATGAATTCTTTATTTACCTCTCTAGACTGGTTAGTGTTCGCCTTATATTTTGCGATCATTGCCTACACTGGCTGGCATTTCAGCCGAGTCAAAATCACCTCGACGAAGGACTACTTCCTCGGGGGAAATAGTATGCCTATGTGGGTGGTGGCTGTCTCTGTTCTGGCTACCTCACAATCTGCCGCGACCTTTTTAGGTGGGCCAGATTCCAGCTACCGTGGCGACTTAACTTACCTTGCAACGAACATCGGCGGTATTCTTGGCGCTCTATTTGTGGCTTGGGTGCTGATTCCTCGTTTTTACCAAAACAAAGTCTCGACCGTTTATGAGTTGCTCAAAGTTCGTTTTGGTGAAAGAACCAAGCAACGAGCAGGCTTGATGTACCTTGTCGGGCGTGTGTTTGCTTCTGGCTCTCGCCTGTACATGGCCGCTATTGCCGTTTCTATGATCCTGTTTACCAATATTGATCCTATCAGCGTTATTGCTTCCATCGTGATATTGGTTGTTGTCGGTCTCGCCTACACCTACATGGGGGGGATTCGCTCTGTTATTTGGAGTGATCTTATTCAGCTGATTGTGTACGTTGGTGCTGCTGTGGCTGTCATCATTTACCTGCTTGGACAAATTCCCGCCGATCTTAGTCAGATCATGCAGGTCTTAGACAACCCAGGGCCGGATCAGGCTTCAAAGCTTACCTTATTCGATTTCAGCCTCGATTTCTCACCCGCTGGTACATTTAGCTTCTGGGCCTGTATTACTGGCTTTGTGCTATTGAACATCGGTGCGTTTGGCCTCGATCAGGATATGACTCAACGTGTATTAACCTGTAAGAATGCCAAGCAGGGCTCACAGGCCATGATCAATTCGATCATCTTTTCACTGCCAATTGTTCTGATTTTCATGACCATTGGTTTGCTATTGTACGTATTCTATCAACGTCCGGACCTAATGGGAGGAGAAGGGCAAGATGTAGTACAGAACTTCAATGGCGAGAGTGTCACCATCTTCATGTATTACGTTCTTAATGAGATGCCTGCGGGTCTACGTGGCTTAGTCACCGTAGGTGTGGTGGCTGCCGCGCTTTCAACATTAAATTCGGGTTTGAATTCAATGTCTTCTGTCGCCACTCAAGATCTTTACAAACCTTGGAAAGAAGCCCGTGATGGCAAACAAGATGATGCGCACTATGTCAAAGTTGGCCGGTTGGGTATGGCAGCCGCAGCCATAGCACTTGGCAGCATGGGGATCCTGTGTTTTTACTGGCAACAATACACAGATATGCCACTACTTGCTTTTGCTCTCAGCGTGATGGTATTTGCCTACACAGGATTACTTGGCGTCTACTTCACCGCTTTGTTTACTGACCGAGGCAGTGAACGTTCCGTTGCCATGGCACTGGTGGCAGGCTTTCTAACCACACTGTTACTTCAAGCTTATGTCTGGGATAACACATTCGGCTTACTTAACCCTGACTGGGTTGGGCTGAGCCTAGCGTTTCCTTACCAGCTGTGTATCGGTACTTTCGTTTCATTTGCGGTCTGCCTATGTGGCAAAGCACAGCCACAAGAGCAACTACAAGCGGCTCGCTTATGATTACGCACTTACTCGCTATAGATGGAGGCGGAACCAAAACCGCCTTACGTCTAACGTCAATAGACCCCCTAATGACGGACCCGATTTTTACTTTGACTCTGGGTCCGTCATCTCTCACACAACAAGGGGAGCAAGCTCATCAGCAACTACATCAAGCGATTGAGGCTTGCTTACAGCAAGTAAAACTAGCGGCCAATCATGTTTCTATTGTAATTGGTGTCGCTGGGGCAGGTAACGCGAAAGCAAAGCTTGCTCTTGAACAATCATTGCAAATCTACCCTCATTGCGTAGTCACAACAGATGCACATATTTCACTGCTGGGCGTCAATCACGGTCAGGCCGTGAATTGCATTGCCATTGGTACAGGCAGCGTCGCCACACAACTGGATGCCGACGGGCACAGTAAGATGTATGGCGGCTGGGGGTTTCCAATTGGCGATCATGGCGGAGGTGCCTGGCTGGGACAACAAGCCGTTCAAGCACTCATTGAAGCGCTTGAACAAGAAACCTCCCACCCACTCACCGACTATTTGACCCAACACTTAGGTGGCCAACGGGGAGAGGTTTTACAATGGTTAACCACGGCCAATGCTTCACGCTTTGCTCAGCTTGCTCCTGCCGTATTGGACCACGCGCAACAAGGTTGTCCAGTAAGCACAGCAATCGTAAACAGAGGTCAACAACATATTGATAACCTGGTGGCAAAGTGCTGCGATAATAACAAGCTAGACATCGCTTTTTTAGGCAGTTTGGGCGCATACTATCAACAACATCTCAGCCCCAAATGGTCCTCAAGACTCATCACTCCTAAAGGCGATGCACTTGACGGTGCGACTCTGCTAGCCAGACAACAGGTGGAAAATTACAATGAGTAAAGAACTTTATATTGGCATCATGTCTGGTACCAGTTTGGACGGTATTGATGTCGCTCTAATTGAAGTCATGAATGGACAGATTCAGTTAATCGACAACCAAGATTACCCGATTCCGTCATCAATAAAGCAACAGGTACTCGACATTTGTCTGGGTCAGCAAACTGACCTACAACAAATTGGGGCGCTCGACCATCAGCTAGGCCACTTATACGCCGAAGCAGTATTGGCTTTGCTTGAAAAAACAGGCCACAGTAAAGAGCAAATTACCGCGATCGGTAATCACGGTCAGACGGTTTTCCATCAGCCAACTGGAGAAACTCCGTTTACCACTCAGCTTGGTGATGCCAATATCATTGCAACACGAACCGGCATTACGACCATTGCGGATTTCAGACGCAAAGATATGGCACTGGGCGGACAAGGGGCGCCGTTGGTTCCCGCTTTCCATCGCGCTTTATTTGAATCAAACGAAGCCAGTACAGTGGTGCTCAACATTGGTGGTATCGCCAATATTTCCGTCCTTCGTCATGACCACCCTGTCATTGGCTACGATACGGGGCCTGGTAACATGCTAATGGATGCTTGGTGTGCGAAACACCGTGGTCACCCGTATGACAAAGACGCATTGTTTGCCCAGCAAGGTAATGTAGATTCAGGTTTACTCAGCTCCTTACTCCAGGAACCATACCTTGCAGCGAAAGCACCAAAAAGCACAGGGCGAGAGTTATTTAACCTACCATGGTTAGAAGCGATTCTCAGTCATCACAACTGCTCAGTTGAGGATGTTCAGCGTACCTTGTGTGAATACACTGCACGAACTATCAGCCATGAAGTCGACAAATACACTCAAGGTGAGCAACCACAGCTATTAGTATGCGGTGGCGGTGCCAACAATCCTTTATTAATGGCACGCCTTAAAGCCTTACTTCCCGGATGGAGTGTGAGTCCAACAGACTCACAAGGTGTCGACAGTCAAAATATGGAAGCGATGGCATTTGCTTGGCTTGCTTATCGCCGTATTCACAACCTGCCAAGCAATTTGCCAGAAGTCACCGGAGCAAGCCAAGAAGCTTCTCTTGGTGTGATGTACTTTGCCGATTAAATAAGGACGATTATGACCAACGATGCACTTATCGCAGCGCTTTCACATCTGGTTTCTGAAGGTCGTAACCCAGACACCATGGATATCGACTTGCTGCCCTCTCTGGAAATCGTTAAAAGAATTAACCAGCAAGATAAACTCGTTCCTCTCGCGGTAGAAAAAGTCCTGCCTGACATTGCTCAGGCTGTCGATAAAATCACTCAAGCCTTTCAATCTGGCGGTCGCTTAGTATACATGGGAGCGGGAACCAGTGGGCGCTTGGGAATTCTTGACGCCTCTGAATGCCCACCGACGTTTGGTGTCTCTGATCAAATGGTGATCGGACTGATTGCTGGTGGCCCAGAAGCGATCCTCAAAGCCAAAGAGGGCGCTGAAGATTCACCGGAACTTGGCGTTGCGGATCTCAAATCTATTGAGTTTAGCGAGAAAGATGTGGTGGTAGGTATTGCGGCCAGCGGACGTACCCCTTATGTTATTGGCGCACTGGAATACGCTAATGATCTAGGGGCAACAACAGTGGCGTTATCGTGCAATCCAGATTCGGTCATTGCTGAAGTCGCTCAAATCGCCATCAGCCCAGTCGTTGGCCCTGAAGCGCTGACTGGCTCAACACGACTGAAGTCAGGTACCGCGCAAAAACTGGTACTCAACATGCTAACAACAGCAAGCATGATTCGTTTGGGTAAAAGTTATGAAAACCTGATGGTGGATGTCAAAGCCACCAATAAAAAGCTGGTTGCCCGCGCAGCGCGAATTGTCATGCAAGCCACAGACTGTGATAAGCAACAAGCCATCACGACACTTGAGCAAACTGATTATGACGTGAAACTCGCCATCTTAATGATTCTCACTGGGCTGGATGTCGACAGCGCAAAACAACAGTTAAGTCGTCAAGAGGGCTTTCTCAGAAAGGCAGTGGAAAACCACAGCAGCTAGAAATCTTACAAGTAAAATAAACAAGGCTTGGCCTCAACCAAGCCTTGTTTCATCAATAATACTTATTAGCGTGCTCATCCCAGCCACGCTTCCACTCCATGCGAAACTTCTGCGCCTCTTCAGTGCCCTCGCACACACCTTCATAATACTGCCCCGTTAAACCAATCTGATACGCAAAGTTAGGATTGCAGTATTCTTGGATTCCTGTCAGGTAGCCCTGATCATAATCCCCTTGTTTAACACTGCCTAAGCTGGCTAGCTCTTTAAAAGAACGCTGAGTGTGACCTCGGACACCATCTTGATAACCAATTTCGTACCAGTCTCCTTCCTCAGCCAATTGTTCTGGGCTTGCCGCACAGGCAACTAACGTAGATACCAACAACAAAAAAATGAGTTTTCTCATTGTTTTTCCTTGTTTTTATTAAAGCTATCTTAATCAAAACACTAAATGACCAACTTTGCCACCGAGATCGGTTAAAAACCGCTTAATGGTGTCAATTACCACTGGCGCCGCCATACGACCACTCAACTCAAATTCGGATGAGCCTTGCTAATCAGAAGCGTAATATCGACGCTGAACTTATTAAATTATCACTAAGGAACGAGTGCTATGTTGTGGTTTCTAACCTGTGTTGCCGCTCTTATAGGCGGATACTTCCTCTACGGGGCTTTTGTTGAAAGAGTCTTCGGCATCAATGAAAAGCGCCAGACACCAGCTCATACCCAAGCGGACGGTGTGGATTACGTCCCTATGTCGACCAAGAAAGTCTATCTCGTTCAGCTTTTGAACATCGCAGGCGTAGGCCCGATTTTTGGTCCAATCATGGGCGCGCTTTACGGCCCAGCGGCTATGCTGTGGATTGTCATTGGCTGTATTTTCGCTGGCGCAGTACACGACTACTTCTCAGGAATGCTTTCCGTGCGCAACGGTGGCGCTTCCGTTCCTACCATCACTGGTCGCTATCTAGGCAATGGTGCAAAACACTTTATGAATATTTTTGCCATTGTCCTGTTGCTTCTGGTCGGTGTGGTATTCGTTTCAGCACCGGCAGGGATGATCACTAACCTGATCAATGACCAGACAAGCTTTTCTGTTAGCATGACTTCCATGGTCATTGCCATCTTTGCCTATTACATCATTGCCACGATTGTCCCTGTCGACAAAATCATTGGTCGCTTTTACCCACTGTTTGGTGCTCTACTTATCTTTATGTCGGTTGGCCTGATGACAGCAGTGGCGCTATCAAGCGAGCACACCGTCATGGGTGATTTCCAAGTCACAGATATGTTTACCAACCTAAACCCTAATGACATGCCACTATGGCCTGCGCTATTTATTACCATTGCTTGCGGTGCTATCTCGGGTTTCCACGCCACTCAGTCACCTTTGATGGCGCGTTGTATGGAAAATGAGAAAAACGGCCGATTCGTTTTTTACGGAGCCATGATTGGTGAAGGTGTGATTGCGCTTATCTGGTGTGCGATTGCCTTGTCTTTCTTCGGCAACCTTGATGCACTGTCTGAAGCCGTGAAAAATGGTGGTCCAGGTAACGTTGTTTACAGCTCTTCATTTGGTTTGCTGGGGGTATTTGGTGGCGTGATTGCTTTCTTGGGCGTAGTTATTCTTCCTATCACATCAGGTGACACCGCATTCCGCTCTAGCCGTCTGATTCTAGCTGAATACTTCAATATGGAGCAGAAAACGCTGCGTAACCGTCTACTGATGGCTGTCCCTCTTTTCGTGATTGGTGGCATCCTAACTCAAGTCGACTTCGGTGTTATCTGGCGTTACTTCGGTTTTGCCAACCAAACGACTGCTGTCATGATGCTGTGGACGGCTTCAGCTTACTTGCTTCGCCATAACAAACTGCATTGGATCACCACAATTCCTGCAGTATTTATGACGACCGTTGTCGTGACCTTTATCCTCAATAACAGCACACTAGGTTTTGGTCTACCAATGAACGTTTCTACCATCGCTGGTATCTTGTTCTCACTTGGCGTGACGACTTATGTCATCAAGACCTCTAAGGGCAAAGGTGACTTGGATCTGGCTGATGAAGAGAAGCCAAAAGCGATGACCAAGACTGCATAAGCAATAATTACAGAAACGTAAAGGGCTCCATTAGGAGCCCTTTTCTTTATCTCTATACTGAGTCACATCTATCTGACAAAGGCCAGAGACAAAAAAGGCGGCTTAGCCACCTTTTTAAATTCTACTATCAGTTAGTCGACTTGTTTAATCTGTAACTCTTTGGGAACTTCAAAAAACATATTTTCTTCACGGCCCAATACTTCTTCTACTGATCGAGTACCCACGAGTTCTTGAATTCGCTCTAAGATCTGATTCACCAATTCTTCTGGAGCAGAGGCACCCGCAGTGACACCAATCTTGATTTTTCCGTCAAACCATTCAGGCTTAATATCTTCAGAACAATCGGTGAGATAGCCTGGTGTACCGAGTTTCTCCGCCAGCTCTTTCAAACGAGTCGAGTTTGACGAGTTCTTCGAGCCGACGACAATCACGACATCCACATCCGTTGCCATTTCACGTACCGCATCCTGACGATTCTGCGTGGCGTAACAGATATCGTCCTTACGTGGCCCTTGAATCTCTGGGAAAACACGACGCAGCTCGGTAATGACATCAGCGGTTTCATCTACAGACAGTGTCGTCTGACTGACATAATGAAGATTACTCGGATCTTTGACTTTCTCTTTAAGAGAGACCACATCCGCTGGCGTCTCAACTAGGTACATACCACCCTCTTCGCTGGCATACTGACCCATTGTACCTTCGACTTCTGGATGTCCGGCATGGCCAATCAAAACCACTTCCATATGACGGCGGCTTGCACGAGCCACTTCCATATGAACTTTGGTTACCAATGGGCAAGTCGCATCAAAGACCGTCAGATCGCGCTCTTTTGCTTCCTTACGAACCGCCTGAGAGACACCATGAGCAGAAAAGATCACAATATTATCATCGGGCACTTCATGAAGTTCTTCCACAAAGATAGCGCCTCTTTGTTTCAGCCCCTCGACCACAAATCGGTTGTGTACGACTTCATGACGAACATAAATCGGTGGCTGGTACATTTCTAATGCACGCTCAACAATACTGATCGCGCGATCAACACCAGCACAGAAACCGCGTGGGTTGGCTAAAAGAATTTTCATTTCATTGCTCATAGTGATTATCTTATCGCTTCAGGTCGCTATTCTACTGACAAAATTTCAACTTCAAAAGTCACATCTTGCCCTGCTAGCGGGTGGTTAAAATCAACCGTCACTGAGTCACCGGCAATTTCAGTAATGATTCCAGGGATTTCCATACCATCAGGACCAGAGAAAGCCATGATTGTGCCTACTTCCACTTCCGCATCACCGACAAACTTCGCCCTATCCATATAGTGCACATTATCTGGATTAGGAGCACCGAATGCATCTTCCGCTTTCAGTTCAATAGCCTTTTGCTCACCCACTTCAAGTCCCAACAGACACTGCTCAAAATTTTCACTCAAGCTACCATCACCGATGACTAGCTTAGCCGGCTTACCCATGTTGTGTGTACTATCGGCTACCGAACCATCTTTAAGCTTGATAGTAAAATGCAGTGTAACTGCGGATTCCTGGACAATTGTGGTCACAATAGTGTTTCCTTGTTATTGAAGATATCGGCTTCTATTCAATAGAGGCATCGTTATATTAAAAAGCGCTCTCTGAATCAACAGACAGCGCTTAGGGTTATTCGATCATTATCAGCTTACGCTTTTTTTTCAGCGTCTTTTTTACGAAATCCATCAAGAATAATCATTGCAGCGCCAATACAAATGGTACTGTCGGCCAAATTGAACGCTGGCCAGTGGTAGTCACCCCAGAAAAAGTCGAGGTAATCGACAACATAACCGTGTACCACACGATCAAACACGTTACCCACCGCACCACCGATGATCATGGCATAAGCCACATTGTTCCATTTCTCTTTTGCTGGCAGTTTACTCATCCAGTAAGTCAGCATAGCGGTTACCGCAAAAGCGATCCCCGTAAACAGCCAACGTTGCCAGCCAGCCTGATCGCTCAGAAAGCTAAATGCAGCACCGTAATTATGTACATAAAGCAGATTAAAGAAAGGCAACACCTCAATGCGGTTCGCCCAGCCATAACCCATGTTATCCATCACAAACAGCTTAATACCGATATCCGCTAGAAAGATAACCAATGCTAGCCACAACCAGCGCACGCCTGATTGCTTCAAAGTGAATGCTTGTTCGCTCATACGATTCCTAAAAGTAACCCCAGTCAGTACTGGGGCTATATTATCTCAATAAAGTTCAACTTCTAGTTGCTATAAATTACGCGAAGCGACGTGTTTCACCTTCGCCATCAACGTTAGACACACAACGACCACAAATCTTCTCGTGACCTTCGATTGTGCCTACGTCTGGAGAGTGGTGCCAACAACGGTCACACTTCTCGTTTTCCGTTGCTTTCACTTCAACAAACAGACCTTCAACATCGGTTGCTTGTGCCGCCTCTGACTTCTCGCTTAGAGGCTTCACAACCGCGGCTGACGTCAGTAACGCAAAGCGTAGCTCATCTTCAAGCTTGCTTAGTTTCGCTGCTAGTGCATCATCAGCATAAAGCGTCACTTCTGCTTGCAGAGAGCCACCAATGGCCTTCTCTTTACGAGCATCTTCTAGCAGCTTGTTCACACCGCCACGAACCGCTTGGATTTCAGCCCAAAATTCGTTGTTAAGCTCTTCACCTTCAGCTAGACCAAACAGACCTTCGTACCACTCGCCTGTGAATACAAACTTATCGCGTTCGCCCGGCATCTCGTTCCAGATCTCGTCTGCAGTGAACGACATGATTGGCGCCATCCAACGAACAAGCGCTTCTACGATGTAGTAAAGCGCAGTCTGACAGCTACGTTGAGCGTGGCCGCCAAGTTTCGCTGTGTACTGACGATCTTTAATTACGTCTAGGTAGAATGAGCCCATTTCGATAGAACAGAACTGCATTAAACGCTGTGTTACTGCGTGAGTGTTGTACTCACCGTACGCTTTCACGATCTCTTCTTGAGCAGCCAGTGCACGACCTACAGCCCAACGGTCTAGCGCCACCATTTCTTCAGCAGGAACAAGGTCCGTTGCTGGGTTAAAGCCGCTTAGGTTGGCAAGGAAGAAACGCGCAGTGTTACGGATACGACGGTACGCATCTGCAGAGCGTTTTAGGATTTCATCAGAAACCGCCACTTCACCCGTGTAGTCCGTTGAAGCAACCCATAGACGCAGAATGTCAGCACCTAGCTTGTTAGTCACATCTTTGGGCGCAACCACGTTACCGATAGATTTCGACATCTTACGGCCTTGACCGTCAACTACGAAACCGTGAGTAAGCACTTGCTTGTATGGTGCTTCGTCTTTCATCGCGATAGATGAAATGAGTGAAGACTGGAACCAACCACGGTGTTGGTCAGAGCCTTCTAAATATAGGTCTGCCGACGCGCCCTTTTCTTCATTAGGGAAAATGTACTCTTCACGAGCATCAACCACTGAATAGTGAGTCACACCTGAGTCGAACCATACGTCTAGCGTATCCAGTACTTTCTCGTACTTATCCGCTTCTTCACCGAGTAGGTCAGAGATTTCTAGATCCCACCAAGCTTGAATGCCTTTCTCTTCAACTAGCAGAGCTACTTTCTCTACTAATTCGCTTGTATCTGGATGAAGCTCTGCTGTTTCTTTATGAACAAACAGAGCGATTGGCACACCCCAAGTACGTTGACGAGAGATACACCACTCTGGGCGACCTTCAATCATACCTTCAATGCGGCTTTGACCCCACTCAGGCATCCATTCAACACCTTTGATTGACTCAAGTGCTTTTGCACGTAGACCCGCTTGGTCCATAGAGACGAACCATTGTGGCGTTGCACGGAAGATGATTGGCGTTTTGTGTCTCCAACAATGTGGGTAGCTGTGCTCGTAAGCATGGTGATGTAGAAGCGCGCCTTTCTCTTTTAGCGTCTCAACCACTGCATCGTTCGCTTTGAATACATGCTGACCAGCAAATAGCTCAGTATCCGGCAGGTAAACACCGTTTGAACCTACTGGGTTAGCGACTTCTAGGTTGTACTTGTTACCGACCGCAAAGTCTTCTTGACCGTGGCCAGGTGCTGTGTGAACCACACCAGTACCAGAATCCGTTGTTACATGATCACCAAGGATCGCAGGAACGGTGAAATCGTAGAACGGGTGGTTAAACTGAGATAGCTCAAGATCGCTACCTTTGGCAAAACCAAGGTTATGGAAGTGCTCGATACCCGCGCGATCCATCACGTCTTTAGCAAGTTCAGAAGCAACGATGATTCGCTCTTTAGAATCACCTTCAACTTGGATCAAGACATACTCTAGATCATCACGTAGACAAACTGCGCGGTTTGCTGGCAGAGTCCATGGTGTAGTTGTCCAGATAACGATAGAGATGCCGCCTTCACCTTCATGCCCTTCGTTCAATGAGAACTTAGAGAGAAGCGCTGCTTCATCGGCCGCTTTAAAGCGCACGTCGATAGATGGCGATACTTTATCTTTGTACTCGACTTCTGCTTCAGCAAGCGCTGAGCCACAGTCTGTACACCAGTGAACAGGTTTGAAACCTTTCAGTAGGTGACCGTTATCAGCAATCTTACCTAGAGCACGAATGATGTTTGCTTCGGTAGCAAAATCCATAGTGCGGTAAGGCTTGTCCCACTCACCCATGATACCAAGGCGTTTGAAGCTCTCCTTTTGACCTTCAACCTGGCCCGCTGCGTAATCACGACATTTCTGACGGAACTCAGCCGCGGTCACTTTTTGACCTGGCTTACCCACCTTTTTTTCTACCATTAATTCAATAGGTAGACCGTGGCAGTCCCAGCCAGGAATATAAGGCGCGTCAAAACCTGAAAGTGTTTTGGATTTAATAATAATGTCTTTAAGAATCTTGTTTAGTGCGTGACCAATATGAATGTCACCGTTGGCGTATGGAGGGCCATCGTGCAGAACGAAAGATTTTTTGCCTTTCTTCGCTTTACGGATTTCGCCGTAAAGGTCTTCTTTATACCAACGCTTAAGCATTTCTGGCTCGCGGTTCGCCAGATTGCCGCGCATCGGAAACCCTGTTTCAGGAAGGTTCAGGGTATCTTTATACTCACTCATCGATTCTTAATTCCGTTGTGTTGGGCGAATGTTAGACATTATGCCAAGCGGTGGACTAGACCGTTTAGCTATTACGCTGACGCAGCCACACCCTTGCTGCTTCAGCATCCAATTCAATTTGTTGTTTCAATGCTTCAAATGAGTCAAATTTATGCTCATCGCGAAGTTTATTTAAAAGTACGATTTCTAGCTGCTTGCCATATAAATTGGCTTGAAAGTCAAATAAATGTACTTCTAGTTGCTGGCGAACTCCGTTCACGGTCGGTCGGTTGCCAATATTTGCTACGCCCCCAATCGGTTTGTCTCCAAGGCCTAGAGCCTCAACGACATAAACGCCTGATACAGGTGACACGCAACGCTTCAGTGGGATATTCGCTGTAGGAAAACCAATGGTTCTTCCTAACTTACGACCGTGTGATACTCGACCACTGATGCTGTAATCTCGACCCAGCATCTCTGCTGCTGAGTGCAACTCATCACTTGCTAAGGCTTCGCGAATCGCTGTACTGCTGACACGCAATTGCTCGAGACAGAAACTTTGTGTGCTAACGACTTCAAAACCGTATTTTTTACCGGCTTCTCTGAGCATATGGAAGTTGCCTTTTCGGCCTTTACCAAAGCAGAAATCATCACCAACAACGAGAAACTTAACACCCAATCGCTTCACCAACAAGTCGCTAATAAACTCATTTGCCGTCTGATTGGCAAAGCGCTTGTTGAAATTAACACAAAGTAAGCGTTCTATACTCAATTTACTCAGCTGGACAAATTTGTCTCTCAACCGAGTTAGTCTCGCAGGCGCTCTCTCTCTTGCAAATAACTCCAAAGGCTGAGGCTCAAACGTCATGACCGTTGCAGGTAAGCCTAATTTAGCAGCCTGCTCAGACACTTGACGCAGTACCGCTTGGTGACCTAAATGCACACCGTCAAAGTTTCCTATCGTCAGGACACACCCAGCATGATGTGCTTTGATGTTGTGAATACCTCGGATCAATTCCATTGGAAGCTTCTAATTCCTGTCTTCTTTATTATTAGCAAAGTGTGAAACTGACGGATTATATACTAATCCCCCTTATTCTGTCGCTGCTTTTAGATCTTTTAAACGCACCCCTAACACAGCAAGTGTGAGCAGATAAACGACGGCTCCCAATCCGATCAAGATTGTCAGTGAAGTTACCCGCTCAAGCAGGCTCCACATAAGCCATACCGACATCTCCTCTAACTGCCAAAGAATGGATGTCACCATCAAGCCCCCAGCCAATACCAGCTTACATATGAAGATCAGGGTCTTGCGCGTCAGTGTATAGACCCCAGCAACATGTAACCCACGATACAGCAGCGACATATTGACAAATGCAGACAGGGCTGTAGCGATAGCCAAACCAACATAGCCATAGAACCAAGCAAAAATAGCATTAAAGACCATGTTGGCTACCATCGCAATGATGCCATATTTGACCGGTGTTTTCGTGTCTTGTCGAGAGTAATAACCGGGAGCTAACACCTTGATCAGCATAAAGTTAAGTAACCCTGAAGCATAAGCAATCAGCGACAACGATGCGAACTGTACGTCCTGAGGACTGAACTCACCACGCATAAACAGCACCATCAACATTGGCTTTGCCAATACCATCAAGCCAAGCATTGCAGGTATTCCAAGTAACGTTACCATACGCACGCCCCAATCCATGGTTTGGGCAAAGCCATCACTATGATCATCGACATGTTTACGCGACAACGCTGGCAGTATCACAGTGGCAATCGCGATGCCAAATAGTCCAAGAGGAAACTCCAACAAGCGATCTGAATAGTAAAGCCAACTGATAGAGCCAGTCTGAAGAAAACTGGCAATAAAGGTATCAAACAACAAATTAATCTGACTGACTGAGACACCAAATAGAGCGGGAATCATCAAGGTACGGATTTTGACCACTCCGGGATCGCGCCAACCCCATTTAGGTCTCACCATAACACCCGCCTTAATAAGGAAAGGGGTCTGAAATAGAAACTGGACCAGGCCGCCTAAGAACACCCCAATCGCTAAGCCAATTTCAGGCTGAGTCATATTCGGCGAAATAAACCACGCCGAGAGGATGATCATAACGTTGAGAAATACCGGAGTAAAAGATGACACCGCGAACTTACCCATGGTATTGAGAATCGCACCAGATAAGGCCACAAAAGTAATGAACCATAGATAAGGGAAGGTAATTTTGAGAATGAAGCTCGCCAGCTCAAACTTTTCAGCCGATGGCCCACCATTCAACCAATCAAGAAACCAGCCAAAGCCAAATAATGCCGTTACCACACCAGAACCTAAAACTCCCAGCACAGTTACAATAGAGACAAGCACACCTAAGGTACCTGCAGCTCTGGCAATCAGTTGCCTAGTTTTATCCATGTCACCCGCGGCGTGATACTCCGTTAAAACAGGGACAAACGCCTGAGAAAATGCCCCTTCAGCGAATAGACGACGTAAAAAATTGGGAATTTTATTGGCAAAGAAAAAGACATCGGCACTCGCGCTCGCGCCCATTAAATTCGCCACTACCACATCGCGCACTAATCCAAGCACACGAGAAATCAAAGTCATAGCACTAACAATTAGGCCAGACTTGAGCAGACGTTTACTCACAGCTACCTCGGGAATCCTGCAATACTTTCAATAAGGCTCCACTCTATGACAGGAATGTCAGGACTAGAGAAGATTAGTATTAGCAATGAAAAAAAAATACTGATAGAATCCCCGCCATCTTAACCGTGAAGACCTTTCTAATCCAAAATTTGTTTGGTTCCGATTGGTTTTTGCACAAATCATTTGACATTTAGGCGCAAATGAGGGATATTCCTCGCCCTTAAATTGTCACCGAACTAAAGTTTTTGGGAGTTAGACCCTTGGCAAATAGTAAATCTGCTAAGAAGCGCGCTATCCAGGCTGAGAAACGTCGCCAGCACAATGCTAGCCGTCGTTCAATGATGCGCACTTACATGAAGAAAACTGTTGCTGCTATCGAAGCAGGCGACAAAGCTGCTGCAACTGAAGCATTTGCTACAGTTACACCAATCCTAGACCGCATGGCAACTAAAGGCCTTATTCACAAGAATAAAGCTGCTCGTCATAAGTCTCGTTTCGCTGCTGCAATCAAAGCTCTTTAATAGAACTCTGATTTACCAGTGAAAAAAAACCGGCTCAGGCCGGTTTTTTTATATTTGAATTTCACAAAGTGAGTACCCAAGATCTAACGATGGTAGGTTAATCCGTCATTTCACTGCAGTATAAGCTGTGTAGTAAATGGATCATTGATTTCACTTCTTCACTGCTTAGTGTGTAAAAGACCGTTTGTGCTTCTTTGCGTGTATCAACTAAGCCATCACGGCGCAACCAAGCTAAGTGTTGCGACAGCGCTGACTGACTTAATTCGAGCTTGCTGCACAATTCCCCCACAGACAACTCTTGGTTATGTAATAAACATAAAATCTGCAAACGTCTCTCGTTCGCCATCGCTTTAAGTAGTACCACCGCTTTGGCAGAATTCTTTTCCATTTCTTGTAAATTCATCGGCTAGTACCCCTTGAAACAACAAAACATCAACAAATCTCAGCCTGTAATTAATAAATTGATACATTTATAGCTGATACTAATCTATTTACATCCAGTAATCTATTTGTAGAAATGAAAAAGGTTCTCACTGAAAGAGATTCGTGAAGTCTGCATCACAGACATTCTTCACTGCTGGGTGTTGAATCATACGCTCAGCGAAAATCACGTAATATTCTTCTTTAAGCTCATCAATATGACCGATCAACTGCAAAGGTAAATCACTTTCGACTTCCGACACATATAAAGAAGGGGCAAGAAAAATAACATCGTGATGGTAACGAGCAAAAGATTTCATTAAAGCGACATCATCAAACTCACCAAGAATGTTTGGTTGAAGCCCCTGACGATCGAACCACTGCAGAACTTTCCGCCCCATTGCCGTTCGACTCCCCGGTATCAATAATTTCCGCTGTTCAAGCACTGCAGGAAATTTTACCTGTTCAACACTTCGGCTAGAGAAGAAGCTCATATTGCACTCCCCTAACTTCTTGCTGTATAAGCCGGGACTTTGACTGGAGTCAACAGGGCAATCGGACAAGATCATATCCAGTTTATGCTGAGATAACTGCTCAAGTAGCATTTCATGGGTCGATTCAAAACAACGTAAATGGATACTGTTATCAGGAGGAACTGTGGTCATTAGAATTTTACTGACTAACCTTTTTGATAAGGCATCAGCAACTCCTACATCAAACAGTATATTGGATCGCTGGCTATAGTTGACAATATCCAGCATCTCGTAGCTTAAGCCAAACATTCGGTCAGCGTATTTAAATACCAGTTGACCAAGCTCGGTTGGCTCGATACTTCGACCATTTCTTTTGGTCAGTTTACCGTCCATACGCTCTTCAAGCGCTTTGATCTGCCCAGTTACCGTCTGAGGAGTGAGGAATAACGCATCAGCAGCTTTGGTCACTGATCCCTGCTTACATACCATCCAGAAGTAATAAAGATGGTTGTAATTTAAATGCGACATGAAAAATCTCTCTGCTTTATGTATGGCTATGGTTATAGCAGAAGCTTCAAATGACAACAATCTTTCGAAAAAACCGATCTCATAACAAAAAAAACAAGATTTTACCGACAAGTAATAAAAGTTATATGACAAAGCCATACTAGGAAGCTTGTTACATCATGGTCAATTTGTGAAATAACTCCATTTTCCAACACTCTCAGAAACCTCATAAAAAATCAGTAAAAACCCTTACTTTTCAATATAATACACACAGCAAAGAAGTGAATAAACATTGAAAGTTGCGACGAAGAGACAAAAAAAATCCCATTACACATAACTGTAATATTAATGAAATATTTACCCTCTACTATCGCCCACAGTTTCAACAACCGACCAATACAAATTTATACGGTCCACGGAGAAAATTATGAACCAAGCTACTACTACAGCGGCGCCGATATCGAGCACTACTCGCTGGTTACGCTGGGCTAACTTGGCATTCATGTTATACCTACTGCTTCTGGCAGTATCTATGGTAGGCAGTGGCTTTAAATGGGCGACAGGCGATCAAGCTAAAGTTCTCTTCGAATTCGCTTCTCATCCAGTAGCAGGCCTGATGATAGGTCTTGTCGCAACCGCTCTTATCCAATCTTCCAGTACAGTAACATCGATCATTGTTGGCCTTGTGGCTGGCGGTTTACCAGTAGAAACCGCGATCCCTATGATCATGGGTGCCAACATAGGTACCACTGTCACTAACACCTTGGTCTCACTGGGCCATATCCGAAATAAAGAAGAGTTTAAACGTGCTTTTGCAAGTGCAACCATTCACGACTTCTTTAACCTTCTCGCGGTCGCAATCTTCCTACCACTCGAAATGATGTTTGGTATCCTTGAGAAAATTTCTCACTGGCTAGTATCACCATTCCTCGCGACTGGCGATATGAGTATGAAAGGCCTAAACTTCATCAAGCCAATCACAAAGCCAGTTGTTAACGCAGTAAAAGAGCCGCTAGCAACCTTTGGTGATACTGTCGGTGGCGTACTACTTATCGTGCTTGGTATTGCAACCATCTTCGTTGCTATCACTGTGATGGGTAAACTGATGAAGAGCCTAATGGTTGGCCGTGCTCGTGAAATCTTAAAGAGCGCCATTGGTCGTGGCCCTATTCACGGTATCTTTTCTGGTTCAGTCGTTACTATACTGGTTCAATCTTCTTCAACCACTACCAGCTTAATGGTTCCGCTTGTAGGTTCAGGTGTATTGAAAGTTCGTGACGTCTACCCGTTCACTCTAGGTGCCAACATCGGTACATGCATTACCGCATTATTGGCAGCAACAGCAGCATCAGGTGAGTTCGCAGTATTCGCTCTACAAATTGCTTTGGTACACCTAGCGTTCAACATCCTAGCCACAGTATTTATCTTTGGTATTCCGTTCCTACGTGAACTACCAGTTAAAGCCGCTGACATCATCTCTGATATGGCAGTGAAGAACAAAGCTGTAGTGGCTGGTTACCTTATTGCGGTATTCCTTGTACTGCCAGGTAGCATCCTAGCGCTGACTGCTTAATTCGAAGAACCATCGCTTATTCAAAGCCCGCAACCTAGGTTGCGGGCTTTTTGCTTGTCTGCGTTAGCTGTTGAGAACGGGCTTCGTCCTTCGGAAATCTAGAGTTGCTAATAAGTTGTGGTTAAGTAAACAACACTAGTTTTCAACAAGGCGACGCTCGATCCCACTTTCCAGTACCAAAGCGCTCCATAAGGTGCCGCCCGTTTTTTCTCGTATAAAAAAGCCGCCCAATTTTAGGCGGCTGTTTAACATCTAGTGCGTATTAGACTGAGAATGGATATTGAATTGGGTCATGATGCTCGTAGCCCTCAACCCAAAAGTCATCCAATGTGACCCAAGTTTCCAAATCTTCTAGAGATTGAATTTCAGGGTTAATATGGAAAGTTGGCGACGCTAAAGGCTGACGTTTTAACTGTACATCTCGCATCAACTCCAGTTGATCTTCATAGATGTGCGCATTAACAATCTTGTGGTAGGCTTGGCCCGCTTTTTTGCCAGTGATCTGAGCCATGATCGCTAAGAACACATACACTTGAACCATGTTGAAATTCAGGCCAAGAGGCACATCACATGAGCGCTGAGTACTATTGAGGTAAAGCGTATCACCTAACAACGAGAAGTGATGGCTATACATGCAAGGGCGTAAACACCCCATATGGAACTCACCGGGATTGTAGAAGTTCAAGATTTCGCCGCGGTCATCCACACCTCGAGTTAGGTCATCAACAATCTTACGAAGTTGGTCTATATGACCACCGTCTGGTTTCGCCCATGCACGTCCCTGAACGCCATAAACGCGGCCCATGTCGTCCTCACCTTTTCGATAAGGATTCTTAAGCCAAGCTTGGTTTAGGTTTGCATTCGCATCCCAAGTTTTGGTACCGAGCTTACGAAAAGCTTCCGCGCTGTCGTAACCACGAATATAACCGAGTAGCTCAGCCACCGCAGCTTTCCAAAAGCTTTTACGTGTTGTCACTAATGGGAACTGGTTGTGGCCAACATCGTAAGTCAGATCAGCGTTGATGACCGTCAGGCAGCGTTTTCCTGTACGTTCATTTTCAATCCACTCACCATGCTCAACGATACGCTGACAGAGATCCAAATACTGTTTCACACCAAGTCCTTACTTCATTTTTTGTGGGATTTCATCTTTGTAGTGACCACGCTTGTAAGCCCAAACCATCATCAAGATACCAACGATAACCATAGGCAGAGACAGGATTTGCCCCATTGAGATAAATCCGCCAAACAATCCCAGATGGGCATCAGGCTCACGAACGTATTCGACAAGGAAACGGAATGTACCATAACCCGCTAAAAATAGCCCTGATACTGAGCCTAGTGGGCGAGGTTTTTTAATAAACCAATTGAGAATGAAGAACAGCACAATACCTTCTAAGAACATCTCATAGAGCTGGGAGGGATGCCGAGGTAAAGGCCCACCATTAGGGAAAACGATCGCCCACGGCACATCGGTAACCCGTCCCCATAACTCACTGTTCATAAAGTTACCTAAACGCCCCATACCTAAGCCAAACGGTACAAGCGGTGCAATGAAATCAGCGACACCAAAGAAGGTACGGCCATTCTTCTTGGCATACCACAACATCGCAGTAATGACACCCAATAAGCCACCGTGGAATGACATTCCACCCGTCCATACTTTAAATAAGTAAAGCGGATCTTGTAGGAACAAATCGAAGTTATAAAAGAGCACGTAACCCACTCGGCCGCCAATCACGACGCCAAGAAAACCGGCAAACAATAAGTCTGACACTTGCTCGCGTGTCCAGCCGCTGTCTGGCTTATCTGCACGGCGATTTGCCAGCCAAAGTGCAAAAGCAAAACCAACCAGATACATCAGCCCGTACCAACGAATGGACAGAGGTCCAATCGCAACTAAAACGGGATCGATATTAGGAAATTCAAAATATCCCTGAGACATAAAACTATACTCTTTTGGTATTTAGATAATTAGGTGAGATTCCACTACAGCAACATAGTTCCAGCAACAAAGAGTAAAAATACTGCAAAAATTTTCTTCAATGTTGCGGTGGGTAATGAGGTGGCGAGTTTGGCACCGACACGGGTCGTCAACATTGAAGTCGACGCAATCGCAATCAGCGCTGGCACATAAACATATCCCAAACTGTAAGAAGGCAACGATTGTGCCTGATAACCATGCAAGATGAAACCAATCATACCGGAGATGGCAATAAAGCAACCACAAACTGAGGAGGAGCCAACCGCTTTACGCATTTCAATCCCATGCCGGTTCAAAAACGGGACAGATAAAGAGCCTCCACCGATGCCCGCTAGGCTCGAGACCATTCCAATCCCGGTGCCAATTGTCAATGTTGCCCCATTACCCGGCATGACTCTCTGGCTCTGCCCTTTGATGGAAAACAACATTTGTATGGCTAAACACAGCACAATCACACCAAACACCTTAGGCAGATACTGAGAAGGGATCCATTCAGCCACATTGGCTCCAAGAAAACCACCAACAACCACACCAGGCATCAACCACTTCACTACATACATGTCTACGTTACCGAGCTTAAAGTGGTTTAAAGCAGAAGAACCGGAAGTGACAATAATTGAGGCAAGAGAAGTCGCCAAAGCGATTTGCATACTGATAGCAGGGTCAATGCCTGCCATAGGTAGTAAAAAGAGCAAAGCAGGTACAACGATTAATCCGCCACCAATGCCGAGAAGCCCCGCCATAACCCCAACAATACTGCCTAGAAGGAGCAGCAAGACTACAAATTCAATATTCACGTTTTTCCTTATCGTTTACCTGCACGGATAAAACCTGCAAAGCCTTTCTCTTCAAAGAAAGTTTGCATCATTGTATAAATATCATTGCCATACGGTTGCATCAATGCTTTGTCAGCAAGTTGCCTTAATTCACCACTGTCAGTGTGGCGCAGCAAGTATTTGACCTTAGCCACATTGGATGTATTCATACTCAAACTACGATAACCCAAGCCAACCATAAGAAGTGCGCCAATAGGGTCGCCAGCCAATTCACCACAGATACAAACTGGCAATTGCAGTTGCTGGCATGTCTGCTGAATATGATCTAAAGCCATGATCACTGCGGGGTGCATCGATTCGTACACATCAGACACCCGTGCATTATTACGATCAACGGCCAGCAGATATTGGGTTAGATCGTTGGTCCCGATAGAAACAAAGTCGACTTTCTCTGCAATCAAAGGCAGCAAATAAATCATCGACGGCACTTCAATCATCACACCAATCGCAGGCATCTCAACCCTATCATCCAACTCTGAGACTTCCTGATAGGCACGCTCGATGAGATCGATCGCACCATCCAGCTCTTGAGCACCAGACACCATAGGCAGAAGTATACTCAAGTTATTGTGCTCAGCACTGGCACGCATCATAGCCCGAATTTGCATTAAAAAGATATCTGGATGATCTAGAGTAAATCGAATGCCCCGCCAGCCTAAAAATGGGTTATCTTCCTCGATAGGTAAATAAGGTAAAGCCTTATCTCCACCCACATCCAGCGTACGCATAACGACACGTTTATCGGGATATGTGTTAAGGACAGATTGATACTGCAACGTTTGTTCATCTTCAGAAGGGAATCGATGTTGGAGCAAAAAAGAAATTTCAGTCCGATACAAACCTACGCCATCAACCCCTTGGTTCACCGCGATATTGGCATCCGCGCTTAAGCCAGCATTAAGCATCACCTCGATACGAACCTCATCACTTGTACAAGCCGGCTCAAGAATTCGTTGGTTAACCATGCTCGCCAACTCACTCTCTTCATGAGCTAGCTCACGGTATTCTCTGAGTAGCTGCTTCCCCGGAGAAACAAAAATCTTGCCACTGTAGCCATCGACAATACCACGCTTGCCATTGATTGGCTTAGGGTTAAGCGTCACCCCCATCACAGCTGGGATCCCTAAAGCTCGCGATAAAATCGCTGCGTGGGAATTCGCGGCCCCTTCTAGAGAGATCACCGCTAGCAATTTTTCTTTAGGGATAGAAGCCAGTAAAGTCGCCGTGAGTTCACGCACAACCAAGATAACGGGTTTATCGATCTCGGGTTGATCTTTTTCTGTATTGTGGAGAAAGAACAATAAGCGCTGCCCCAGCTCTTTTATGTCCTGTGCTCGCTCTCTGAGGTAGACATCCGACATACGAGCAAATCGGTTAGAGTAGCTCTCAACAACTTGTCTTAACGCCCAATCGGCACGGTCCCCTTTTTGGATCTGTGCTTTGAGATCTTTGCGCAACATCGGATCGTTCAGCAAGTGCGTAAACAAATCGAAAATAGCCAGAGTGTCTTTGTTAATTTCACTGTCAAGCTTCTTACGCATTCGACGGAAATCGCTCAGCGCATCTTCAATTGCCAGCAATAACCACTCTTGTTCACGGTCAACATCTAAGGTTGATGCGGGATACACCTCGGTCAAATCTGGTTGAGTATCATCCCACCAAAACTCACCAATCGCGACCCCAGACGAGGCTGGCACACCTTTGATGGCATGTTGCTTTTTCTCTAAGCGCCAGTGACCTTGCGTTTGAGCATGAGCGATGATCACCGCTAGCTGGGCCGCCAGAGTCACCAGAAAGGACTCTTCCATCTCATCAAACTGACGGGGCTGCTTTTGCTGTACAACCAGAACGCCTAAGACTTGCTTGCGATAGATAATAGGCGTGCCAAGAAAACTTTGATAAACCTCTTCGCCGAGCTGGGAAAAGTATTTAAAGCTAGGATGCCGAGAAGCTTCAGCAAGGTTGAGAGGTTCAGCGCTACGTTTGACCAAGCCGACCAAACCTTCGCTGAAATTGATATGAATTTTATTACCTTTAAAACGAAGGCCTTGAGTTGCCATTAACTCAAGGCGTTGCATTTCTTCATTAGCGAGATAGACAGTACAACACTCCGTGTTCATGGCGCTGCATGTTTGCTTTACTAAAACCTTTAGTGCCTGATGCACATCTTCGACTTTAGATACCCGTTCAACTATGTCCCTTAGTTGAGAAAGCATGTCTATCCTCTTTTATGTTTGCGTTTACCTTTCGCTCTGCGTTCTTTAAATGGCATTGCGACAGAGGCAAATTCCTTCATGGCTCGACGATACACATCACGCTTAAAGGATACGACTTGCCTGACTGGATACCAGTAACTCACCCAACGCCAACCATCAAATTCAGGGGAATTCCCTCGCTGCATATTAATTCGTGATTCATCACAATCCAGACGAAGAAGGAACCATTTCTGTTTTTGTCCGATACAGACAGGTTTCGAATCCCAGCGCACTAATCGTTTTGGTAGTTTATACCTTAACCAATGACGGCTAGTGGCTACAATTTTTACCTCTTTTTTAGTAAGACCAACCTCTTCGTAGAGCTCCCGGTACATTGCCTGCTCAGGAGTCTCACCGTCGTCAATTCCTCCCTGAGGAAATTGCCATGAATGTTGCCCGTATCGTTTAGCCCAGAAGACCTGACCATGGTTGTTACAGATTACAATTCCCACATTTAAGCGGTAACCATCGCCATCTATCACTGGCCAACCTCTAATAAATTCTTAATTACAGTGATTTTTCCACATATCCCCAGATGTAGCAAACTTACTAGTGTGACTGATACGTAAAATATGGCTTAACTTGCCTTTCATGAATAACTTTTAGCCTAAAGCTAGGTTATACACACAAAGGTGAGACTCAGGCCACATTTATACACCTTTTCTGTGTATAACCATGTGTAGAATCTTAGTGAAAGTGATCGTTGTTTATCCATTACACCTTAAAACTCGATAAAACCTTAAATCAAAAACCAAAAAATAAAAATAAAATCAAAAAGATAAGAAAACAGTGATAATTTACATCATGCTGTAATGATCAAACAGACAATCCCAAACACGATCGGTTAAAGATCCATCAGCACTATATTTATCCACAAAAAAAATAACAAATACAATTAGAGTTGGAAAATTCAAGTAAAAACTCGCATTAAAAGCACTGTTTATTCATACAATATGGAAAAATTACAACTAGCACACGACTAATTCTGTGGATAACTCATTAAACGATGATCTTTTCAACTCTAAGATCAATTTTTCACCAGTCACATTTGGATCAAATTCCGTTACAATGACCATCACATTTGACCAAGCCGATAAACCCACATGAAACCTGAACCCAAGTCAGAAACAGAGCTGCTTGACCGAGCAAGGGAGATTGCTGGTATCAGTTTTCAAGAGCTTGCCGCAGAAGCTGAGCTTACCATTCCACCTGATTTGAGAAGAGACAAAGGCTGGGTTGGACAACTACTCGAATGGCATCTGGGTGCCATATCGGGTAGCAAGCCGCAACAAGACTTTGAACAACTCGGCATAGAGCTTAAAACAATCCCAATCAGTCATAGCGGAAAACCCTTAGAAACCACTTTTGTTTGTGTCGCACCATTAATAGGAGTTCAAGGTTTAACTTGGGAAACCAGTCATGTCCGCAACAAGCTATCACGTGTTCTTTGGGTGCCCGTACAAGGAGAGCGAGAAATTCCATTAGCCGAACGTCGAGTTGGCTCACCTCTTATTTGGTCACCAAACCAAAGCGAAGAATGTCAGCTCAAAACGGACTGGGAAGAACTGATGGAGATGATCGTTTTAGGAAGAGTCGAACAAATTACAGCGCGCCATGGCGAAGTCCTTCAACTAAGACCAAAAGCAGCCAACAGTCGTGTTTTAACCGAAGCCTATGGAGCGAGCGGCAAACCTATAATGACGTTGCCGCGCGGATTCTATCTTCGTACTCAGTTTACTGCCAAAATTCTTGAACAACACTTTGTCTAAATTAGTGCGTCGTTAGTGACAGCTCTACATCATGATAAAGTGGTGCATCCCCTGAGCCACATTCGTCATAGGCATTATGTAACCTGAGATAAGCCCTTTCGACACCGAGCCGCAATAGCTCCTCTTTGACAGAGTCTAATGATTCGAAATGAATCGTCTCATCATCTTGCTTAATAGGTTCCAATTTGTGCTTATACTCCACCGCGAGAAGGTAGTGTGAGAGATCTGAGCAACCAATGACAAACACTTTAGGTGGTTGATAGCTGTCTTTATGGTGTCCATGAATCCATTTATCTAATTGGCTTTTTTGCATAGCTTACCTCCGTATTTAAATTCTAGTTAACTACGCAGATTTTGCGAAATTGTTATCGTTCCCGTTTCATCTCATGTGACGATGCCCTATATTGGGATAACAAAGAGATATTGAGTAAGGAAGTTCAATGCAATACAACAAGTTACCGCATTCCACTCTTGAAATTAGTAAAATCTGTCTCGGTACCATGACATTTGGCGAGCAAAACACTGAACAAGAAGCATTTAGCCAGCTTGATTATGCGCTTGAACGTGGTGTGAATTTTATCGATACCGCTGAGATGTATCCGGTTCCACCTCAAGCAAATACTCAAGGTCTAACCGAGCAGTACATTGGTAACTGGCTGAAAACATCGGGAAAGAGAGAGAAAGTCGTACTGGCCACCAAAATTGCAGGGCCAAGAAATGTTCCTTACATCCGTGACAATATGAGCTTGAATAGACGTAATATTCATCAAGCAATAGACCAAAGTTTGCAGCGGCTGCAAACTGATTACGTTGATCTGTACCAACTGCACTGGCCTCAACGTAAGACAAACTGCTTCGGGCAACTCAACTACCCGTATCCAGATGAGCAGGAAGAAGTCACGTTAATTGAAACTCTCGAGAGTTTGGCGGAACTGATTAAAGCCGGTAAGGTTCGCTATATTGGTGTATCGAATGAAACCCCTTGGGGCGTTATGACGTTATTACGTCTGGCAGAAAAACATGAACTGCCACGTATTGTTTCCATTCAGAACCCATACAACCTGCTTAACCGCAGTTTTGAAATTGGCTTATCTGAAATTAGCCACTATGAAGGTGTTCAGCTTCTTGCCTACTCACCATTGGCATTTGGTTGTTTGAGCGGCAAATACCTCGATAATGCACGTCCACAAGGTGCAAGATGTTCGTTGTTTGAGCGCTTTGTGCGTTACTTTACACCGCAAGGCATCCAAGCAACGCAAGCTTACGTCAACCTTGCCAGAGAGCATGGGCTCGATCCTGCTCAAATGGCCTTAGCATTTGTTAATCAACGACCGTTCGTTGCCTCCAATATCATAGGAGCCACAAACCTGGAACAGCTCAAGTCTAATATTGACAGCCTTGATGTCGTATTAAGTGAAGAGTTGCTTCAGGGACTTCAAGAGATTGGCACGACCTATTCCAATCCTTGCCCTTAACGAGAAACCAGCTACTGATGCAGTAGCTGGTTGATAAGGTTCGGGCCAGCGAAGCAGACTGGCCCTTTTAATTACGTCGGTATTCGCGCACTGAGTACTCGACGAAGATGACGAATACGGCGTTCAGCTTTTACGCTATCTGGTTCTGTATGACCGACAGGGCGACCGTCTCTTTCTAAACCTATATCACGTAATAAACGCTCATTTTCCCATGGGATATGGAAGGCACTGCGTCGAACTCGACGCTTCCACTCACGCTCTTCACGACGTAGGTCAGCTTTCACCAATAGCGTAGCAAGTTTTAGATATACAGAATGGCTCATGATAATTCTCCAGTTGGATGATAGACAGCTGGGAAAAGATCAACGAATAAACTGACAACAAAATGAGGACACTTTTAATTCGCTGCTTTTCCGCAGCCAATTAAAAATAAAAGGATACGGACTAATTACATTACTCGGGTAGATCTAGGATCACATGCAACAGACTTATCTTGTTTAGTCGCCATGATCGCTGAGTGATCGCAAGACGCAATGTTCAATGAAGTAGCTTTGAAATGTTTCATTGTGCGCCTCCTAAGTAACGTATTAATCCAAATAGAAAAGTGTTTCGGTTTATGAGCGTGTGCTCATGGTTAAATTCTATGCATCAACGATGATATTTCAACCACTTTGTTAGATAAAATTTAAATACAAGGTATTAACCTAAAAATAACCCAATAAAGCTTAATGACATAAGATATTCCACTAAGCAATATCAGATTAATCGACATATTAACTAGAGATAATATAGATACACACCAGTTAGCGTGTGACTTTATATAGCTAAAACAATTATTTATACCGTTGTGTCACTAATGAGGTTGTGCTTATTTAGCAATCGGTACATGGTCGCGCGTGATACACCCAACTCTTTTGCTGCCATCGACACCTGCCCAGAATGGGACTCTAATACCAGCAATAAAGCATCGCGCTCACTACGCTCACGAATACTCTTGAGGCTACGCTTACCATCGCTACGTTTAGGTAAATCTAGGTGTTGCTCATCCAACATCACCGTTTCAGACATCAAAACAATGCGCTTAATTTGATTCATTAACTCGCGAACATTGCCCGGCCAGTGGTAGCGAGTCAGAGCGCGGGTCGCTTCCTCAGTGTAGCTGCGAGCCTGAGCATTGTATTCTTTCGAATATTCCTGCAAGAAATGACGCGCCAATATCGCAATATCCCCTGCTCGCTCTTTTAAGCTTGGCACATTGATGCGCAAGACATTGATGTAGTGATAGAGTTCTTCATTGAAATCACCATCGATCAAGGCTTTTTCAATATCTGCCGAATTTGCCGCTAGGATACGCACATCTACTTCTTGGCGACCATTTATCGTTTCTATCGTACCTTCCTGAAGGAAGCGCAATAAATTCAGTTGCTGTGATTTAGGTAAGGTCAGAATATCGTTGAGCAGTATGGTGCCGCCATTGGCTTTCTCAAGAATAGAAGGCTCTGAAACATCATCACGATTAATACCAAACAAATCACTTTCAAGACGCCTTTCTGACATTGCACGGCAGTTTACTGAGATAAATTCTTTCTGCGCACGTGAAGAAGTTTTATGAACCGCTCGAGCCACAGTCTCTTTACCAGTACCACTCTCACCATAAATAAGAATACTGACATCAGTAGGGCCAATACGCTTGATCTGGTCACGTAAACGCTTCATGGGGATCGACTCACCAATCAATCCCATATCGTTATTGCTGCCATAATGTGGCCAGACTTTTTTCTCTAGCTTAAGCATTCCAAGTTGATGACCAATCGTGCCCAATAGCTGAGCATCCGGAATCGGCGCAGTGAAGAAATCGATACAGAAGTTAACAATAAACTGGCAAATGGTATCTGAGCTTAACTGCGATTCACGAATAAATGCGAGCCAACGGACTTGCTTGTGTGTGCTAACCAAATTCGCAATACCATTGAGGCTGAACTCATCATGGCTAAGATCGACGATGCCAATACAAGGCCCTGTTTCACTGAACAAAGCATCTGCTTTGCGTAAATCTGCACATTGAGTGCAACGCCATCCAACTTGCTCTAACACCGACAGCCAGGGCTCGTACGTACCACCGACAACGACAAGTGAACCAGGAATGGAGTCCATTCGGAACTGATTAGCCATGAAATGTATCCCTATTGATTCAAATTTTAATGCAATGCCCAGAGGCACATGAAATTCAGCCGTTACATTATAGAGACTCGGCAAGATAATCTGTCTCATCTATAAGACTAGCCAGTGAATTATATAAATTCCAAACAACAATTCGAACAACATTCAAAGTGAATATGCATTTCCAAGCACAAAAAGAGAGATTGAGCCAAAGCTGCTGTGCAATCTTCCTTGATATTGCAGGCATCAGAAACGAAAAAACCGGTATAAGTCTCACCTATACCGGATTCATTGCAAACACGACTTCTATTAAGCCATCACGTGTTCTGTCTGTTGTGTGTGATAGCGACGTACATCTCTTAATAGCATTAGCAACACCACAATACTGAGGGCAATATTGGATAATGGGTAAGCAATCCAAATACCCGGCACCCCCATCAGTTTCGGCATAACGTAAAGAAAAGGCAGTTGAATCAGCATATTACCTATAGTAACAAACATGGCTTTACTGCCTTTGTTAATCGCTTGGTAGTAGGCGCCTGTCACTACAAGGAATCCATCTAAAGCCAAGGCAAATATATGTAAACGGACACCTAATATCGTGTTTTCAATCAGTTTTTCATCGGAAGAATTAAATACCGAAACAAACTCGTTCGGAAAAATATTCAGCAATATGACAAAAACTAGGCCTAGCATCACAGAGCTCACCATTGCGACCTTAAGCAGCTTGCGAATGTTTTCTTGATGACGAGCACCATGGTTAAAACTCACCAAAGGCTGCATCCCATTGGCAATACCTTCCGCTGTTAAGTAGTAAACTGTAACGATGTAACCTAATATCGCGTAGGCACCAATCATGAGTTGATCGCCATACTGAGCAAATAAGCTATTATGCAATGCCACCATCACTGAACCATAGGCATACATAAAAAAGCTTGATGTACCAATAGAAAATATCTTTGGAACCAGTGCTACTCTCAATTTCAGCTCATGAAACCGAAGACGCAATTTGGCTCTCTCGGAAAAGAAGTACCCCACGCCCAGCAAAGTAACCACCATTTGGGCGATCCCTGTCGCGATTGCTGCTCCTGTTAATTCCCACTCAAGCCAAGCAATAAATAAGTAGTCGAGTATGATATTGATCACCGCTCCAACGACCATCAACAAAGTCGCGAGATTTGGGCTATCGTCGTTACGCAGCAAAAATGGCATCGCTATCGAACCAAGTGTAAACACACTGGCACCAATCAAAATATGCAGATACTGCAATCCCAATTCGAAAACTCGCCCTTGCGCGCCTTGCCAATACAAAAAGTCATCCACAAAGAAAAACAGCACACCTGATACCACGGGCGTGAGCGCAAGTAGCAACACTAAGCCTGTCGCCAAGGTTTGCTTTGCTCCTAAGGTATCCTTTTCCCCCTGACGAATAGACGTCATCGCTCCGGTACCCACTCCCACCAGCATACCAATACCAAGAATGGAACCAATAACCGGCCAAGCAACGTTGATGCCTGCTAATCCATCGGCACCGACGTAGCGGCCAATAAATACACCATCAACAACTTGGTAAAGACCGTTAACCAACATAGCGGCCACGGTTGGAATGGTGTATTTCCAAAATTGTTTATATATGGACGTTTGCATTTTCTCACCACAAGTTAGCCATGCTAACTAAATAGTTAAATTGAAAGGAGTTTTCCCATTAGCCTTTCAATGATTTTTCCAACAAAGACACGAGCTGTCCTGCTTCTTTGTCATTTAATTTACCCTTCATCGCTTGAGCAATATGCTGATATACCACCTGCTCTTTAGATAAGTCTTTTAATACCTGCTCACTAAGTACAACTCGCTTTGAGCGTGCATCCTCATGACAAGCCATACGTACAACCAAACCTTTCTTTTGTAGCCGAGCCACCATGTTTGACGCAGAAGGTTTGGTGACTTTCATCTCGTTAGCCAAATCGGTAATTCTGATCCCTTCCGGATGCTCTTCAATGGCCCGCAGATAATCATACTCGTTGAAACTCAATAACGATAATGGGTCTTCTTTTGCGTGCACACGCCACGCTTTAGCACAAAAACGCTCCAGTTCTACCAAACAATTCTCTAGTTCCATAACAACCCCAGAACATAGTTAGCAAGGCTAACTATGTTAATCTTAGCGTAGATTTTTGGCAATAAAAAACCGCTGCAAGGCAGCGGTTCCAATTGAAATAGCTAGTGACTACTTTAAACGGGCCTGTTTATTTTGGGAATCAGCCATCCCCTTTTGATGCGCGTCATCATAGATGCCCTGTAGTTCGAGAAATGCGTAGCGATGTTCAACATACTCAAAGACATTGAAAGAAATAGCCAGTTTATAGAATGAGATCGCTTTCGCTAGACCTTCATCGGTTCCTTGAGCTTGATAACGTTTACCTAAATAGAAATAAGCTTCCGTCAAGCGCTGAGCCAAAACAGTACGTTCCTTACTGGCTTCCGTGATGGCTTTAAAAGCCTCTCTCTCGGACACCTCACCTAAAACAATCCCGACTAAAAACCACCCCCACTGGTTGTCACGGTCCGCGTATCTAGACAGTAACTCTTCTTTCGCAACATTAGGGGAAACTTCAGACTTGACTATATATAACCAAAGCGCTCGGAAGGGGTCACTGGGATCCTGATCATAATGTAACTGCATGTCTTCAAGCGCTAGTTCAATTCGATCACCATAGTACAAAGCAATAGCACGATTTCTTGCCGCATATGAGTTATCTGGAGCTAACTCTAAAGCAGAATCAAATGCATCATAGGCGGCATCAAAGTTTCTATTCTCTGTGAAATAGACTCCTAACAAATTGAAGAGATCCGCCTGAGCAGGGTAGATTGCCAATGATTGCTCATAATCCAATCGAGCTAAGTTTCTCAAGCCAACATTATCATAATGATTTCCCCTTTCGTTAAGCATTTTAGCTCTCGTTTCATTGGGTAAATCGGGGCGCTGTAGCAGTTGGCTTAATCGGGCTATCTGTACTTCTTGTTGCAAAGTAGGCTGTAACGCTTCAACCATCGGCGGCAATATCCAATCAGGCTGCTGATCGAATACAGACGCACAACCGCCCGTCACTAACAATGCCAAACTAAGTGTTGCGGTTTGAAACCATTTCACAAATAAATACTCCTGTTGCTGAGCCTTTAACCCAGACTGGTCCGCATTAAAAAAGGGAGCGTAATGCTCCCTTTATAACATGCTTTTAGCACAATAGGCTAATACGCCATTGTTGACTAAATTATGCGTCAGCTACTGGTTTTTCTTCCGTTGCTTCTTCAGTCTTTTCTACGGCTTCTTTCATGCTTAGACGAACGCGGCCTTGACGGTCGATTTCAAGCACTTTCACTTGAACTTCTTGACCTTCAGCTAGGTAGTCCGACACTTTCTCTACTCGCTTGTCAGCAATTTGAGAGATGTGTACTAGACCATCTTTACCTGGCAGGATAGTTACGAATGCACCAAAGTCAGCTAGACGCGCTACTTTACCTGTGTAGATGCGGCCAACTTCAACTTCTGCTGTGATCTCTTCAATACGACGGATTGCTTCTTTCGCAGCAGCGCCTTCAGCAGAAGCAATCTTAATAGTACCGTCGTCTTCGATTTCGATAGTTGTACCCGTCTCTTCAGTTAGAGCACGGATAACGGCACCACCTTTACCGATAACGTCTTTGATCTTCTCAGCGCTGATCTTCATTGTGTGAATACGCGGAGCGAACTCAGAGATATCTTCACGAGCACCAGAAATCGCTTCATCCATTACAGATAGGATGTGCTTACGTGCACCTTGCGCTTGGTTAAGAGCAATTTGCATGATCTCTTTAGTGATACCTTCGATCTTGATGTCCATTTGAAGTGCAGTGATACCAGTGTTAGTACCTGCTACTTTAAAGTCCATGTCACCTAGGTGGTCTTCGTCACCAAGGATGTCAGAAAGAACAACGAAATCGTCGCCTTCTTTAACAAGACCCATTGCGATACCCGCAACAGAAGACTTGATTGGAACACCAGCATCCATAAGCGCTAGAGACGTACCACATACAGAAGCCATTGAAGAAGAACCGTTAGATTCTGTGATTTCTGATACTACACGTACTGTGTATGGGAATTCGTCTACAGATGGCATTACTGCAGCAATACCACGCTTAGCTAGTTTACCGTGGCCGATTTCACGACGCTTAGGAGAACCTACAAAACCAGTCTCACCTACACAGTATGGAGGGAAGTTGTAGTGTAGTAGGAAGTGATCTTTACGCTCACCAGTTAGCTCATCAATGATTTGAGCATCGCGCTGCGTACCTAGAGTCGCCGTTACTAGCGCCTGAGTTTCACCACGAGTAAATAGTGAAGAACCGTGAGTACGTGGAAGAACGCCAGTACGTACGTCTAGCGCACGAACCATGTCTTTTTCACGACCGTCGATACGTGGGTTACCTGCGATAATGCTGCGACGTACAACTGTCTTCTCTAGATCGTGGAAGATAGTGTGAATTTCTTTCGTGTTCGCTTCAGGATCTTCAGCAAGTAGCACTTCGTTTACTTCTGCCGCAATCTCATGGATGCGGTCGTAACGAGCCATCTTCTCAGTGATTTGGTAAGCTTCTACTAGCTTAGCTTCTGCAAGTTCAGCAATCTTGTTTACAAGCGCAGTGTTCTCTTCTGGAGCAACCCAATCCCAAGCAGGAGTAGCCACTTCAGCTTTGAATTCGTTGATCGCCTTGATCACAACTTGTTGTTGATCGTGACCGTAAACGACAGCAGATAGCATCTCTTCTTCAGTTAGGTTGTCAGCTTCTGACTCAACCATTAGAACAGCGCCTTCAGTACCTGCAACGACTAGGTCTAGCTTAGAAGTTTCAAGCTCAGTGTTGCTTGGGTTAAGCACTAGTTGACCATCTACGTGACCAACACGCGCTGCACCGATAGGACCGTTGAACGGGATACCAGAGATAGCAAGTGCTGCTGAAGTACCGATCATAGTTACGATGTCAGGTTGAACGTCTGGGTTTACAGACACAACTGTCGCGATAACTTGAACTTCGTTTTTGAATGCATCTGGGAATAGAGGGCGGATTGGACGGTCGATTAGACGAGCCGTTAGCGTTTCGCCTTCAGATGGACGACCTTCACGCTTGAAGAAGCCACCTGGGATTTTACCTGCAGCGTATGTACGCTCTTGATAGTTTACTGTTAGTGGGAAGAAGTCTTGACCTTCTACCGCTTCTTTTTTACCAACTACAGAAACGAATACTGCTGTATCGTCCATAGTCACCATTACTGCTGCCGTCGCTTGACGTGCGATAACGCCAGTTTCTAGAGTAACCGTGTGGTTACCGTACTGGAACGTTTTAACAACTGGTTTTTCGAACATTGTTATTCCTTGTTTCTAAACACATCATATGAATGTATTTAGAGTGTATTGATTGATACTCAAGGCATTACAAATCGCGACTAGTAAAAGTGAACTGAGATAGGCTGAATTCACTTTGAATAGTCGCGACCTTTTGGTCGACGTGGTTGACTGTAATGCTATGAGCTTTGTGAACAGACTCTGATCTTTTATTAAAGCATCGAGAGCATGCGGGCGTATTATAGCGGGATTAATTCTGTTTGGCTAAGTTATACCAACCAAAATAAGTAACTGGCAACAAAAAAGGGGCTAAAAGCCCCTTTTTCGACAAACTGCTCTATGCAGTCGCTAATTAGCGACGTAGGCCTAGACGCTTGATTAGGTCGTGGTAACGATCTAGATCTTTACCTTTTAGGTAATCTAGAAGCTTACGACGACGAGAAACCATACGTAGAAGACCACGACGGCTGTGGTGATCGCCTTTATGCGCTTTGAAGTGACCTTGTAGGTGGTTGATAGAAGCAGTCAGTAGAGCTACTTGTACTTCTGGTGAACCTGTGTCGCCTTCGCCACGTGCGTAATCAGCAACGATTGCTGCTTTAGTTTCTGCATTCAGAGACATAATTCTCTCCTAATAAGAGTAGGTTAAACGTTGTGCCAGCCAATCTCTGATTCAGCCGACACGAGGAGCGCGAATTATAGGGGATGAGCTCGGGTTAAGCAATAAGTATTTGGGGAGAACCAATCCAGCACCTATTCTTAACGATTAGGAAAACTCGCTTGAACAATAACGTCAGCCATTCTCAGTAAACAAACTCCGTACAACCCTACCGGGGCTTACATGAAGTCCATTCCGTTATGCCCCTTTTCTGTTACACTTAGCCTATCCAAACCTACCTATTTGAATTAACAGGATTCCTTATGAAAATCGGCATCATCGGTGCAATGGAGCAAGAAGTCTCTATTCTTAAGCAAGCTATTGAAAACTGCCAAGAAGCGTCTAAAGCAGGCTGTACTTTCTACGCAGGTCAGCTTAACGGTGTAGAGGTGGTGCTACTTCAATCTGGTATTGGTAAAGTCGCGGCTGCGATAGGAACCACTATTCTGCTGGATGAATACCAGCCTGACGTCGTGATTAATACAGGTTCTGCTGGTGGCTTTGACTCTAGCCTTAACCTTGGTGATGTTGTGATCTCAACGGAAGTTCGTCACCACGATGCAGACGTGACGGCCTTTGGCTACGAAATGGGCCAAATGGCTGGTCAGCCAGCGGCTTTCATGGCAGATGATAAACTGATGGATGTCGCTGAAAAAGCACTGGCGAAAATGGACGACAAACACGCCGTACGTGGCTTAATCTGTACTGGTGATGCATTTGTCGCAAGCGCAGAGCGTCAAGCCTTTATTCGCAAATACTTCCCTTCCGTTATTGCCGTTGAAATGGAAGCCTCAGCGATTGCTCAAACCTGTCACCAGTTCAAGGTACCATTTGTTGTCGTGCGTGCTATCTCTGACGTCGCAGATAAGGAAGCGGGCATGAGCTTTGATGAGTTCCTGCCATTAGCGGCTAAGAGCTCATCAGAGATGGTAGTAAAAATGGTTGATTTGTTAAAAGCTTAATCCTCTAGAGAGTGACTGATATTCATGGAAGAACTTTTTCATCAGTTGTACTCAAATGGAGCGCTCCTCGTATTATGGGGCGCTTTGTTGTTTCACCTTATCCTTCCTTTCCCTCGAGAAGCCCACCCTGCTATTTTATGGCATAAATTTGCTGAGCAACTGGCTGACAAGGTCAACACCAACTCCAGTTATTCGCAGAGTATGATCTCCGGTACTTTAGCGTGGTTGTTGATGACCATTCCTATGCTTATCGTGTTGATCGCCCTAAAACCTCTTGTCTGGCAAGCTCAGCTGTTTGAGCTGGCTCTGCTCTTGCTTGCCATTGATTGGCGCAACACCGATAAATTCACCGCACATTTTGTCGAAGCACTCGCAAGAGAGGATAAAGAACACGCAAGAATGCTCCTCAAGCCAATAGTAAATCGCTCAACCGACTCACTATCGCTACTCGGCCTAGGCAAAGCGGGCGCAGAAACCTTAATCATGTCCTACGGACGCAATGTCGTCGCTGTCCTTTTCTGGTACGCCATCGCAGGGGGGATTGGTGCCTTCATTTATCGTATGACCGTAGAACTGGCTCGCGCTTGGTCTCCATCTCGAGAGAAATTTTCTCCTTTTGGTCTACCTGTTATCCGTGCTGTCGCGGTATTAGACTATATTCCACTTCGCCTGTTTGCACTGGTCATAGCGTTAGGAAAACGAACCAGTGAAGTGTTTGCACTGTTGAAACAGCAAGCAAGCAGTTGGCCACTTCCAGGACCATCTTGGCTGATCATTTCAGTGGGTGCGAAGCAAGAACTATCGCTCGGAGGGCCTGCCATTTACGACGGGAAGAAATCTGTGCGAAGTAAGCTAGGTGGCAGAATAGCCCCTTCTGCGATCCACATTGCTCAGGTACAACGCTTACTGGCTTGGCGGATGTTTGCTTGGATATTAGTGCAGAGTGCGATCATGGGTTTAATCTATCAAGGCATTTAAATAATGACACGACTGTCCCTTATTTTATTTCTACTATTTCCAACCTTCAGCCACGCCGAGCCAGCCAAACGTGTAATCAGTTTGGCCCCCCACGCGACTGAAATGGCTTTTGCAGCTGGTCTGGGGGATAAACTTATCGCCGTGAGCGAGCATAGTGATTATCCCGAACAAGCAAAGGAAATAGAAAAAGTTTCTAACTATCAGGGAATTAAGCTAGAGCGCATTATTGCTCTTCAACCAGATTTAGTCATCGCATGGCCTGCTGGTAATCCACCAAGAGAGCTTGAGAAGCTCAAACAGTTTGGTCTCAATATTTACTTTTCCACCACAAATTCACTGGACGATATTGCCAAAAATATTGAGCAATTGAGTAAATATGCAGAAAATCCATCGATTGGGATCGAAGCCGCACAGCAATTCAGAGCTAAGCTTGCCGAATTCAAACAACGCTATCAAACTGAAATTCCGGTTTCGTATTTCTATCAGCTTAGCGAACAACCCATGATTACTGTTGCAAAACGAAGTTGGCCAAGCGAAGTGTTTTCCTTTTGTGGCGGCATCAATGTCTTTGAGAGCAGTTCAGCACCCTATCCGCAAGTGAGCACAGAACAAGTCGTATTAAAAAACCCGGATGTTATTTTTACTTCACAATCGGCCATAGCTAACACTCATCCATGGAATAAATGGAATCAGCAGCTTTCTGCCGTGAAGAACCACCAAGTTTGGTCTCTCAACTCTAACTGGTTGAACCGCCCGACCCAAAGAACGCTCAACGCGATCGAGGAAGTTTGCGAGCACTTCGATACAGTGAGACGAAATCGCTAACTTCTATACGCTCTGTTACCATACAATCCGCGTCGTTTTTGTCACTCAGTCTACTGAGCCTTTGTAAGAGATATTAGCCCCGTGAACTCCATGCTGCTTTATAGTGTCGATTTATTCGGCACCGCTATTTTCGCTGTATCAGGTGTACTACTCGCTGGCCGCTTAAAAATGGACCCTTTTGGTGTCGCCGTATTAGGCAGTGTGACTGCCATCGGTGGAGGTACAATTCGAGATATGGCTTTAGGCGCAACCCCTGTCTTTTGGATCACTGATACCAACTATTTGTGGACCATTCTCATCACTTGTCTGTTGACCATGATCATCGTCCGTCGCCCCAAACGTCTGGCTTGGTGGATTCTTCCTGTCTGCGACGCGATTGGCCTAGCCGTTTTCGTTGGTATTGGTGTGGATAAAACCATGACCTATCAAGATTCAGCCTTGGTTGCCATCATTATGGGTGTGATTACCGGGTGCGGCGGAGGGATCATTCGTGATGTTTTAGCTCGAGAAGTTCCTATGGTGCTGCGCAGTGAAGTGTATGCGACGGCCTGTATTATCGGCGGTGTTTTTCATACCACAGCACTCGCCATGGGCCATGATTCCGACACGGCTTTCTTGGCCGGCGTATTTTCTACCCTATTAATTCGTTTAGGCGCTATTCGCTGGCACTTGTCTCTGCCAACATTTGCGCTCAATCGTTAATTAAAGCGTTTAAACATAAAAAAGGTCACCGAGGTGACCTTTTGGCTTTGAGCGATAAATTACTTTTGCACTCGACGCAGAACGTCTTTCAATAAATCGAAGTCATTGGCTAAGTCTTCAGAAAGCAATTCCATCTCAGCGTGTTTTGCGAGCGGTCCTGGTAGAGCGATATGTGAATCAAGAATCTCATCAACAACTTCTTTGAATTTGGCCGGGTGAGCGGTGCAAAGGAATAACCCCGTTTCCCCATCTTGCAACTGCTCTTCAAGGACGCGGTATGCAATTGCACCATGCGGCTCACAAAGATAACCAAGCGAGTACAACTCTTTGACTGACTGCGCACTTTGCTCATCTGAAACTGCACCTTTGCCTAATGTCTCTAGGCCCCACTCTTTCACGCGGCATAGTTCTTCGATACGCGGCCAGTTGTTTGGCTGGCTTACATCCATCGCATTCGATGTGGTTGCCACTGTAGGTTTTGGCTCCCAGCTCCCCGTCTCTAGGTAACGCGGCACAGTATCATTAGCGTTTGTTGCCGCAATAAAACGTTTAATTGGCAGGCCAAGTGCTTTCGCCAGTAGACCTGCGGTTAAGTTACCAAAGTTACCGCTTGGCACAGAAACGACCAAGTTTTCGCGCTCTTCCTTACTCATTTGCGCTGCGGCCTCAAAGTAGTAACAGATTTGCGCCATCAAACGACTAATGTTGATTGAGTTTGCAGAGTTCAGGCCTATCTCTTCACGCAGTGCCGCATCATCAAACGCCTGCTTAACTAGCGCCTGACAAGCATCGAAGTCACCATCGATCGCTACGGTGTGAATATTTTTACCAAGCGTGCAGAATAATTTCTCTTGCAGTGGGCTGATCTTGCCTTTCGGGTACAGAATCACCACATTGATGTCTTCCATACCGTAAAAAGCATGCGCGACTGCGGCGCCCGTATCACCAGAGGTAGCAGTCAAAATGGTAATTTTACCACCGTCTGAAACCGCGGCTAAGGATTGCGCCATAAAGCGGCCACCAAAGTCTTTAAACGCTAGAGTTGGGCCATGGAAAAGTTCAAGAGCGTAAACGCCTTGTTTGACTTCATTGATTGGTGCCGGAAATTGGAATGCCGCATCAACCATAGAGTGAACTTTATCTTGCGCCAGCTCATCACCAATCAACGCTGACAAAATTTTAGTGCTACGAGACACGAAGTCTTCTGCTAGCAGAGCATCAACATCATCAAATTTCGGCAATTCCGATGGAAAAAACAGACCTTGATTACGGCCTAACCCTTGGCGAACGGCTTGACCAAAGGAAACTTGTTCATCATTTTCTTTTATATTGTAAAGCTTCATAGCTCACTTCCTGTTACTTTCGAGCCCTGCTTGTCTAAACGGCAAACATGGACGAATCCTTCTTGGTTTTGTACGTAATTTTGTTCTAACCAGCGAGCAACTCGCTCAGCGACATCTTTATCTTTGCAAATACTAAACAGCGTCGGGCCACTTCCTGAAATGCCCGTCGCCAGAGCGCCTGCTGTTGCCGCATATTTACGTGCATCAGCAAAGCCCGGTAGCAGTTTCTCACGATACGGTTCAGCGATCACGTCTTTGATCATCTTAGCCGCCAGCTCTGGCTGGTTCGAGTGGCAAGCATGGATAAAGCCGGCCAAGTGTCGACCATGAGCAATGATATCCTGACGACGATATTGAGATGGTAGGATCTCACGAGCTTCCGCCGTTGATACCTTAATACCCGGGTACGCCATTACCCAGTACCAGTCATCAAAACATGGCACTTCCTGACTGATGATACCGAGCTCTTCAAGCATTAGCTGAACACCACCTAGATAGCATGGCGCGACATTGTCGTAATGTACGCCACCAGATATCTGCCCTTCCATCTCACCCATTAATGCCAATAGCTCAGTTTTATCCAATGGGTTACCATGGAACTGGTTTAGCGCATCCAGAGCCGCAACAATGGAGCAGGCACTGGAGCCTAACCCAGAACCGATCGGCATGTTCTTCTCAAGCGTCATTTCAAGAGGTAACAGAGTCACGCCTTTCTTATCTAGCTCTCTGGCGAACACTTGCCAACAATCATAAACGATATTTTCTTTAGGCTTTTCCGGTAACTTGGAAACAAAATCGCCCGCTGTTTTGAGGCTAAAAGACTCGTTTCCAGCTTTCACCATCACTCGGTCACCAAGCAAGGTGCCATCAATAGGCGATACCGCAGCACCGAGCACATCAAAACCAACACTCACGTTACCTATTGACGCTGGGGCGTAAACCACCACATCCATACCACTACTCATCCGTCTTAAACCCCTAGCTTCCATCCTAAAGTACGCATCACATCCGAGAAAACCCCAGCCGCCGTCACTTCTGTACCTGCGCCATAACCACGCAGCACCAATGGAATAGGCTGGTAATAGCGACTATAGAAAGCGAGTGCATTTTCACCATCCTTGATCTTGAACATAGGATCATTTTCATCCACAGCAGCCATACTAACACGACATTGGCCGTCATTGATTTCACCGACATAACGCAGCACTTTACCTTCTTGTGCGGCCTTGGCAGACAACTCTTGGAAGTAAGCATCTGCCTCAGGCAATCGGGCCATAAACTCATCTACGCTGCCAGAATCATCAAAACCTGGTGGCAATGCTTGATCAACAATCACATCTTCCAGCTCTAAATTCATACCAGCTTCACGCGCCAGAATTAGTAGCTTACGAGCGACGTCCATACCAGACAGATCATCACGTGGATCTGGCTCCGTAAAGCCATTGTCTTTCGCAATATTGGTCGCCTGACTTAGCGTCATACCTTCATCAAGCTTACCGAAGATGTATGACAGCGAACCTGACAGAATCCCGCTAAAACGCTCAAGTTCATCCCCTGCAGAAATAAGGTTTTGCAGGTTTTCGATCACTGGTAGACCAGCACCAACTGTTGTTTCATACATTAACTTGCGACGTGAACTACGGGCGATATCACGTAGCTGGTGGTAATACGCCATGCTCGCTGTGTTGGCTTTTTTATTTGGTGTGACAACGTGGAAGCCCGCCGCCAAAAAGTCCGCATACTGATTAGCGATAGATTCCGAAGAAGTACAATCCACCAGAACGGGGTTGATAATGTGGTTGCGCTGGACCAAAGAAATCAACCGTGCAAGGCTAAACTCTTCAGTTGCGTCGTTCATACGGTCACGCCAGTGTTCTAAGGGTAGACCTTCACTATCGAGCAGAAGGCCTTTGCTGTTCGCCAAACCACACACTCTTAGAATGATGCCTTTTTCCGCCAGTTTCGCTTGCTGACGTTGGATTTGATCTACCAGTTCACCACCAACACCACCAACACCGACCACAAACACATCCAAGAAGTGTTTAGAGTTAAACAGGTTCTCATGACAAGCTTTGATCGCTTCAGAAATTTTATCTTCAGGAATCACAGCAGAAATTGCACGTTCCGATGAGCCTTGTGCGATAGCAACGATGTTCACGTTCACTTCGGCTAAAGAAGAGAAGAACTGAGAGGCGACACCACGGGAAGTACGCATACCATCGCCAACTAGTGTCACAATAGCTACATCGTCCATAAACTCAACTGGCTCGAGCAGACCATCTTTGAGCTCCAACTCGAACGAGTCGCTAAGCGCTTGCTGAGCGATTGCTTTATCTTCCGCTTCGATACAGAAACTAATGCTGTACTCAGAAGAGGACTGGGTAATCAACACAATCGATACGCCCGCTGAAGACATAGCACCAAACACACGACTCGCCATGCCAACCATGCCTTTCATGCCTGGGCCAGAGACGTTAACCATAGTCAGATCACTGAGCGTAGTGATGCCTTTGATCGCTAGATTATCTTCACCCGTATCTTGACCGATTAATGTACCGGCTCCTTGAGGATTAAAGCTATTTTTGATCAAACATGGGATGTGGAATTGGGCAATTGGAGCGATGGTTTTCGGGTGAAGAACAGAAGCACCAAAGTAAGACAGCTCCATCGCTTCTTGGTAGCTCAACGATTTGAGTAAACGCGCATCATCGACCAAGCGTGGGTCACAGTTATATACACCATCGACATCTGTCCAAATTTCACAACAATCAGCACGTAAACACGCAGCTAAAACCGCCGCCGAATAGTCTGAGCCATTACGCCCTAGAGTGACGAGTTCACCCTCTTCGTTACCCGCGGTAAAGCCCGGCATGATGTTAACGTGCCCCTGTGGTAATGGATTCTGACGGAAATTCTGAGTCGAGACCTCAACGTCAACCATCGCCTCTAAGTGTTCACCGTTTGCGTAAAGGTATTTAACTGGATCAATCAGGCTGGCAGGTTGACCTTTTGCTTCCAATACCGCTTTCATAAGCTGAATGGAAACACGCTCACCTTTACTGATGATGCGAGCATTAACGTTATCTGGGCACATCCCTAATAAATCGATGCCATGAACAAATTGGCGTAGCTGAGTCAGAGACGTTTTGACTTGATTGTCATAGCCAGAGCCATCAATGTTAGGTAAAACTTGCTTGATATCCTGATACAGATCGCGAAAAGAATCTTCCAACTCCGCGATTTGTAACTCCGCTTGGCCATTTTTCAGTGCTCCCTCAATCACGGCCACGAGTTTATTGGTTGTCTTACCCGGTGCTGAAAGAACCACAGCGACCTCTTCCTGCTGTGCATTATTAGCAATGATATCTGCTGCTCGCAAAAAACGATCAGCATCTGCTAATGATGAACCTCCAAACTTTAATACACGCATCCCTTTCTCCAAATGTCTGTAAATTGGTATAAAAAAAGGCCTGTATCTTGTGGGATACAGGCCTTTTCTTTGAATTTCTTTCGCTTAGCAGCCTGCCCCAACATGTGTGATGTCGGTAATAATAATGGTTGTGGTCATTACTACTAGGCTATGGCTGTACATATATATTTTTTGTTGCGATTGTGTGTTTGCTTACCCATACGTTTAACCTATTTGTTTAGCATGAGTCAACGAAAAGTTTTTATTTTTTGTTTACACTTCGTTCGGTTCGTCTTCTGTGAGCCAGTTCAATAAGTTACCTTTTATATCTAAAATATAAACAAGATTGCATATTGGCTAATTCACGAAATTACTGAAAAAGTGACTACCAGAGCTGAGGTTTTATGCTTTAATTGATCTTGCGGTGGATAAGTAACAATCAAGGAGTGGCAAATGAAAACAACACTAAGCCTTTTGCTTACTCTTGTTGCGTGCTCATCGATGGCAACAGAGCTTCCAGCTTTGCCATCGCAGCAAAAAAACTCTCCGCACAAGTTGTTCCTATCTAGTGAAGCTAATCAACACGATTTTGATACTTGGAAAATTGATGGTGGCTATTCATACAATGTTTTCGATAATATCGATCTTTACGTTGGGGCTAGAGTTAATCAAGGGAATCACACCAATGAAAGTGGTTTTTTAAGTGGTGTTAGCTATCAGATAACGCCAAGAGTCTCAGTAAAAAGTACTCTGCACTCCTACAATGAAGACAGCACTGAGGAAGGGACTGACAAAGTCATCTCAGCCGAAGTATCTAGCCGTATGAGGTTAACTGAAAACCTTGATCTTCACGCCACCCTCGAACATCAAGAGTGGCAACAAGAGCTGGAAGTCGGTATCGGCTTTCGCTTTTAACTCCAGTCCAATAATTCAGTAGACATTAGCACCCCATTCCAATCGGCGTAGACATAATCGCCAGGCTGAATCATTTGGTTATGAACCGTCAGTGTCACATTTGTATCACCAGCTCCTCGCTTCTCCGTCTTAAATGGGCTAGTCCCTAAAGCTTTTACACCAAGTTCCATTTCAGCCATTGCAGCAGCATCTCGAATAGCACCATACACAATTACGCCTTCCCAATGGTTATCAATTGCAAGAATCGCCAGTTGATCACCAAGTAAAGCTTTCTGACAGGAGCCATGCCCATCGACAATCAAAACTTTTCCTTTGCCGTTCTGACTCAACGTTTCCCTAACTTTAGAGTTATCGTGATAACAACGAACGGTCACTATCTCCCCCCAAAATGCACTTTTCTTACCAAAAGTATGCAGTGGGATATCTAATGAGGTGACTTTATCTTCATGCTTATCACATATATCCGGTGTAATATCTTTCATTTTTCCTCCATGAATCTGGCTTTAAATCCTTACCTGCATCGACATTGCCATTGCCCCAAGTTGACCTTAGTCGCATCAGCTAAACATGAGAGCAAAAACAGCTCGTCACCTATCACATAATAGATTGCATTCTGTTTATATTTACGCCCTAACAGCAGAGCTTGTTGTTGCTCAATATCGACAGCGAAACTCTCTTCAGCCCAAGCAAAACTTTCATCTCCCACTAATACTTCAACAAAGTAAGTATGGCCAAAATCTTGGGCTAAGTCGTGATTATTTCGATCATTTTGTGGCTTCGACAACCACTGACTCGCGGGATTCCACGCAGTTATAATCGCAAACCTTGTTGTGCTTGGTTTGCGAGAAAACTTGAAATAAGGCTCTGAATATTCTTGCCAAAGTTGCGCATCTATCATCATGTAAACCACAGTTTTACATTTGTTTTAGACTATTAATATTTGTTACATTCGAACTCTTGATATAAATCAACAAAGTGCATGGAATTAACATTATGACGTTGTTAGCATGCTGTTAACATTATAGAATCCGCCTCAAAGACTAATAGAGCGTGTGAGGAAAAGGGACCTCAAGAAGCGAATTGGGACCAAGGAAGGCGGGCAATCAAAGAAACAATGTATTTTTACAGTCTTTGGTTTATTATCAACATCAAATTACCTGTATGTTAGGTTTTTGCCTAGAATTTATTCTATTAGCACAATTTTTTCACAAGTTTAGGTACCGCCAATGCAAACCCCGCACATTCTTATTGTTGAAGATGAGCAAGTAACTCGTAACACTCTAAAGAGTATTTTTGAAGCAGAGGGATACGCTGTTTTCGAGGCCAGTGACGGTGAAGAGATGCACCAGGTGCTGTCTAATAACCAGGTCAACCTGGTTATTATGGACATCAACCTTCCAGGTAAAAATGGCCTTCTGCTAGCACGTGAACTGCGCGAGCAAGCGAATGTGGCATTAATGTTCCTGACTGGTCGTGACAACGAAGTCGACAAGATCCTTGGCCTTGAGATCGGTGCAGATGACTACATTACCAAGCCATTTAACCCGCGTGAGCTAACGATCCGTGCCCGTAACCTACTAAATCGCTCTATGAGCACCAGCGTGGTCACGGAAGAAAAACGCAGCGTTGAAAAATACGAATTCAACGGCTGGGTATTGGATATCAATAGCCGCTCACTAGTGAGCCCAAGTGGCGATGGCTACAAACTGCCTCGTTCTGAGTTCCGTGCCCTGCTTCATTTCTGTGAAAACCCAGGCAAGATCCAGACACGTGCTGACCTGCTTAAGAAGATGACTGGTCGTGAGCTTAAGCCACATGACCGTACTGTCGATGTGACTATCCGTCGTATCCGTAAGCATTTTGAATCAGTCTCAGGTACACCAGAAATCATCGCGACGATTCACGGTGAAGGTTACCGATTCTGTGGTGATTTAGAAGAATAATCACCAAGACGAAGAAAGAAAAATGGAGCCAATTGGCTCCATTTTTTGTTTTTTCTTTGTCGGCTGTGACTTAAATGGTAACAAGTTATGCACAAAGCCTGACTCAGACAGAGCTCAATAACGCGCTGCCTGATGTGTCTTTAGCCTTTGCCACCTTTGATTGCATCAATGATCTCAGTCGTTGAGCAACCATCTTCAAAGTTGAGTACTTTAACTTCACCACCATTGGCAATCACTTCTTTGCCACCAGCAATCTCTTCAGGCTTGTAATCACCACCTTTGACAAGCATGTCTGGCAAAACTTCTGAAATCAGGCGCTGAGGCGTTTCTTCGCCAAACGGTACAACCCAATCTACGGCACCAAGGCCAGCCAAAACCGCCATACGGCGATCTGTCGGGTTAACCGGGCGACCAGGGCCTTTCAAACGCTTCACCGATTCATCGGTGTTCACAGCGACAATCAGGCGGTCACCCAATTCAGCAGCATGGTTCAGATAGGAAACGTGTCCAGCATGCAGAATGTCGAAACAACCATTGGTCATCACTACCTTCTCGCCCTTCGATTGTGCGTTCTTCACCGCTTCAATCAGCGCCTGTTCAGTGATAACACCAAAATCAGTGTCTTGACTGCCATGAACCGCTTCAGCTAGTTCAATGGTTGATACAGTGGATGTACCCAGCTTACCAACCACGACGCCTGCTGCAGCATTTGCCAATGCGCAAGCTTCATCAAGGGGCTTACCCGCCGCCACTGATGCCGCCAGCACAGAAATCACGGTATCACCTGCACCCGTTACGTCATAGACCTCTTGTGCAAGAGTTGGTAGGTGGAATGGTTCCTGCCCACGGCGCAGCAAGGTCATACCGTGCTCACTGCGCGTCACCAATAATGCATCAAAATCGAACTCTTCAATCAGCGCTAAGCCCTTCTCAACCAAGTCTTGTTCAGATTTCACTTTCCCCACAACCAGCTCAAATTCAGCCATGTTAGGGGTCAGTAATGTTGCGCCACGGTAGCGTTCAAAATCCGCACCTTTAGGGTCAATAAACACAGGCACCTTGGCGGCACGTGCTTTCTGAATAAACTGCTGAACGTGCTCCAATGCACCTTTCGCATAATCAGACAGAACAACCGATTTCACTTTTGGTAGTGCCTGCTCCATACGATCTAAAATCAGCTCGGCATCGGTATTTTCAAATTTGTCTTCGAAATCTAGGCGGATCAGCTGCTGACCACGGCTCAAAACGCGAAGTTTAGTAATGGTTGGATAGTTTGGCAGAGCCACAAAGTCACACTTTACTTTCAGTGCAGACAGCGTCTCATTAAGCACTTTAGCTGGCTCATCAATCCCAGTTAAACCCACGATATGCGCATGGCCGCCCAAAGAAGCAATATTCATTGCCACATTCGCTGCACCACCTGGACGCTCTTCGTTATTTTCTACTTTTACTACAGGAACTGGGGCTTCTGGGGAAATGCGTCCAGTCGGACCATACCAGTAACGATCAAGCATGACATCACCGATGATCAATACACCAGAATCACTATAGTTCGGTAGGATTGGTTTCATTATGGGTCTCCAAATTCTAATTCGGGCAAGAGTTTAACACAGGGGATAAGGACCCTAAACCTATTCTAACCACTCATGCCAAAGCGCTTTAACCAGCTCTCGCTCTTTGACAAATTTTTCTTCAGCCACATCGGCCTCAAGATTCAATAAATTGCGATGATGAATTTGATCGCGCATCGTTGTGTATGCCTGAGTCAATGCCATCGCAGGAGCTTCATCCATAATGCCTTGTGCCATCATGGATTCAAAGATTCTGACGTTATCACTCCATCGAGTCAGCTTAGGTTTTTCATGGCTGTACCTTAAGACTAGGTACTGAGCAAGAAATTCCACATCGGTAATACCACCGGGATCTTGCTTAAGCATAAAGCGACCTGCTTTTTTCCCACCAAGGTGCTCTCGCATCTTGACTCGCATCTCCGTGACATCCTTTTTGAGCTTTGACTCTTCTCTTACCAAACTCAAAATATTATGTCTTGTCTGAGAGAACACGTGTTGCAGTGGCTGATCCCCATAGATCATTCGTGCTCTTACCAGTGCCTGATGCTCCCAAGTCCACGCCTCTTTATGCTGGTATTCATCAAAGGCATCTGCAGGACTAACCAACAACCCTGAAGCACCTGAGGGGCGCAGTCGGGTATCCGCTTCGTATAAGATGCCTGACGCCGTTCTTGTTGAAAATATATGAATGATGCGCTGGGCCAAACGTAAGTAGAATTGGCGACCATCAATCTCTTTTTTCCCATCGGTATAGGCATGAACTGGGCAATCATGCATAAACACAATATCCAGATCCGAGTTGTACCCTAGCTCCCAGCCGCCTACTTTGCCGTAACCAATCACAGCAAAACCTCGACCCTCTCTATCTTTTAGATGTGTTGGCTCACCATATTTCTCCGCCATTTGCAGCCACGCCTGATTGACAACCGACTCCACAATAGCCTCTGCCAGATAAGTGAGGTGATCACTCACTTTCATAACAGGCAGTACTCCTGCAATGTCTGCGGCAGCGATGCGTAAAATACAGATCTGCTTAAACTGACGCAGTGCTTCCATCTGTTGCTCCATATCGTCTTCCGGGATACGAGCAAGGAAATCACGCAGTTCAGTACGGTAGCTTTCCAATGGTACGGGATTGTACAACTGCTGCGGATCAATCAGCTCATCAAGCAGAATCGGATAACGTCCAAGCCGCTCAGAAATCATCGGGCTGGCCGTGCACAATCTAACTAGCTGCGTCAACGCTGCAGGGTGCTCATCCAATAACTCCAAATACGTTGTTCTAGTCACGATCTTATGCAGCAAATGTAAGACACGGGGTAAGCCATATTTGGCATCTTGATGAGAATAGATCGCCGCAAAGATCTTTGGCATTAAACGGTTCAGAACTTCTCGACCACGAGGCCCCAGTGTCTTCTTCGCAAGATCTTGTTTAAATTGAATAACGGTTGATGCCATTTCAGTAGCATCGCCGATCGCAATATCCTGCTCAAGTACCGCTTCAATTACATCTGGCTTCTCCGCCATATCCCACAGCTCATGAAAATGCTTGGCGACCTCGGAGCATTCCTCTTCTTCATCGCCAATCAAACTATTGAATACCTGATGAACATTGCGCATATGCTGACGCACTTGCTCGATCAGTGAAGTCCAATCCGAGAATCCCATTGCAACAGCAAGTTGCAGCTGTTCAACCTCACTTTCTGGTAGAGTTTGCGTTTGTTTATCAGCCATTGCTTGAAGCAGGTTTTCCAAGCGACGAAGGAACTTGTACGCATGTTTGAGATTACTCACTTCTTCACTGGTTAGTTGCTCCAGCTCTTCAATTGCGTCGAGAGTCATCAGTAACCCTCGGTGACGCAGGTTTGGCTCACGGCCTCCTCGAATCAACTGAAATACCTGAGCGATAAACTCGATTTCCCGAATGCCGCCCGCTCCTAGCTTGATATTATTTGTTAAACCACGACGACGAACTTCACTGCTGATCATTGACTTCATGCGCCGTAGTGACTGAATCGCACTGAAATCAATATAACGACGGAAAACAAACGGGCGCAGCATCTGACGTAATTCCTGATATTGCGGATACATCTCACGCCCCATTACACGCGCTTTGATCATCGCGTAACGCTCCCAATCGCGTCCTTGCTCTTGGTAATAGTCCTCTAACGCCGCGTAACTCATCACCAACGGGCCACTGTCACCAAAAGGACGTAACCGCATATCGACACGATAGCAAAAACCATCAAACGTCTGCTGGTCGAGCGCTTTGATGATGCGTTGTCCTAGGCGAGTAAAAAACTGAGCATTGGCAATACTGCGACGAGCGCCTTGAGTGTCACCGTTTTCTGGGTAAGTGAAAATAAGATCAATATCTGAGGAGAAGTTCAGCTCTCCGCCACCAAGCTTACCCATGCCAATAATCAACATTGGCTGCGCTTCACCCGCTTCATTACAAGGAGTTCCCCACAAATCACAACACGCTTTGTATTGCCATTGGTAAGTCTCAAAAATCATCGCCTCCGCCAACTGAGACAAGTGCTCTAGGCTTTGTTCAAGCTCCCAACTGCCTATGAAATCTCGCCATGCAATGTATGTCATCTCGCGATTACGAAACTGTCTGAGTACTCGGTGACCTTGCATTTCATCACTGCATCCGGCCAATAACTCTTCCAGACGCTGTCGATATGCTTCGTGCCGAGACTCTGCCTCCAACATCTCAGGCAAATGTTGATGCAAATACTCATCTTGCTGCAGGGTGTCGACAATAAACTGACTCAACCCAGCCACATAGCTAAGCTCCTTACGATAAGAGTCAGGCCACTCTTGAATAGCCTGATGTTGCAGTAGGGATTCCAGAGCCGTCTGAGAAACAGAAGCAAGACTTGCGGGCAATTGCATGGTTCTTCCTTGGTTCGATAAATTCTTTGATAGCGTTTTATACCAATAAAAAACGCCCACTAACACTGAGTGGGCGCTGATTCATAGGACTTGTGACTATTAGACTTTAAAGGATGTGATCTTGGCATCTAAGGCTTCAGCATTTTTCTGCATGATCTCTGAAGTTTCAAGTAATTCTGATACCACTGTCACCGACGCTTCCACCAGCTCACGAACGTTCGTGAGGTTTTGATTCATCTCTTCTGCCACACTACTTTGTTGCCCTGCGGCGGTCGCTATTTGGAAATTCATATCGTTAATTTGGTTGACTTGCGTGACGATACCATCCAACTCACTACCGGCATTGGTGACCAAATCCACGCCTTCAGCCGCCTCAACCACACTTTTTTCCATCAGCTCAACTGCTGAGCTCGCACTGGATTGCAGCTGAGTGATCATATCCTGAATTTCTACTGTCGCGTTCTGAGTACGCTGGGCTAGGCTGCGAACTTCATCTGCTACGACGGCAAATCCGCGACCCGCTTCCCCCGCCCTCGCTGCTTCAATCGCAGCATTGAGTGCCAACAGGTTTGTTTGCTCTGAGATACCTTGAATAGTGCCAACCACACTGCCGATTGACTCGACACTCTCCTCAACCTGATTCACAGCCTGTGCTGAAGCGGAAATATCTCTCGATAGTTCGCTGATTTTATGTACGGTATCCTGAACAAACCGCTGACCACTTTCCGCCTGACCGGAAGCATTCTCAGTCAACGAAGACGCATTTTGCGCATGATCCGCAACGGTTTGGACCGTTGATGACATCTCACTCATTGCCGTAGCCAATTGATCAATCTCGTTAAACTCTTCTTGCGCTGACTCTTTGGTTTCCGACATGCTCAAGGTCATGACTTCTGTTAGGCCTGCCAGTTCCTGTGATGCTTCAATTTGCAGTTTGATCATGTCCTGCAGTTGCACTCGCGTCTTTTCCAATTCACGAGCCACGTCACCGTATTCATCCTTACAGTCCATTTCAATTGGCACCGATAAGTTACGATCTGCCATTAATTTGATCGCATCACTAAGATATTGAGTTTGACGTAACATGATCCGTGCAGCGAATAAAAGCAAGACAACAAACACAATGATCATAGTGGCCGTTTGCCACGCCACCTGCACCATGTAAGCCTCATAGTGTTCCTGCGCAACCTGAACATTTTTCGTAGCGGCGAGAAGAGAATCATAAAAAGTACTCGCATCCCATAGTTGTTTGCCGATGATCAAAATGGTACTGAACACCATCAACATCACCATTTTGGGAACCAAACGAATATCCGTTATCACTCGTTCCCATGGCTTAAATGCCATCTTGGTCATTGTTAGTTCTCCGCTAAGTCTTATATATTTGTTTTTCCTGATACAGTCAGGAGGCTGTACACTGCCGCTCGTGACTATCGATAGATAGCGAATACATATTTATTTTGAGCCTCGTATGAATATAGATGATATCAAATCTGATACAAAACCAATGAGCTTACTGTCACTAATCCTGTCTTTCATGGCACTATTTGTGATCTCTGGCCTGCTGTTCTTCCCACTCAGCACTCAAACGCGACAAGTTCTTATCGGCTTAGACTTTATTATCTGTAGCGTCTTTCTCCTTCAGCTAAGCGTAGATTTGATCCGCTCTACAGATCGCATGCAATTTATGAAACGACACTGGATTGACTTCATCGCCAGCATCCCAATGATCGAGCCACTACGCTTTGCTCGGTTATTCCATATCCTGCGCGTGATTCTGGTCATCCGTTCGAGCAAACTTCTCATCAAGCAGCTACTTGTGAATCGTCGTGAAACGACTCTGGCTTCTATCCTATTACTGATGGTGGTCTTGCTCACCATAGGCTCAAGCATGATGCTATTCGTGGAGGGAAAATCACCGGAGGCCAATATTCAAACGGGAGGGGATGCGATGTGGTGGGCATTGGTAACCATCTCTACCGTAGGCTATGGCGATCACTTTCCGGTGACTGATGCAGGAAAGATCCTTGCCTCAGGTCTGATCATATGTGGGGTGGGTATTTTTGGTATGATTTCCGGTTTGATCACTTCGCTGATCACTTCACCTACTGAAGTCCAAGCCAAACGCTCTGAGAATAAAGAACGCTTACTATTAGAGTTGGTAGAGAAACAAAACGAAATCTTGCACCGCTTAGAGCGCTTGGAACAGCAAACTCAACAAAAACGGGAGCCATAAGGCTCCCGCTTCCACCCTAGTACGCCGCTTAGTCTTGCCAATAGGGTTCCGCTTCAATACAAATGATGCGCGTTTGCTCCATGGCATGGAGGATTGAACGCTCCTGTCGAGACAACCAGCGTTGAAGCTGTTCTTGCTCCTCGCCTTCCAGTTTATTCACCATCTTGTCTAAAGTACGCAGTTTCAGTAGATCATCGATACCATGTAGCAAATCGCTCCAAGGCAAACGGAAGCTATTGCGCTCCTCGAAGTCAAATAGACTCGCAAAACTGACTCCGGTGTATAGGTTGCGCATCAGGCGATACTGCTGATCGATATAGTCCTGACTGCTCAAGGCACGCTCTGGCGGAAAAGCTTCCATTAACTCAGCCCAAGTGCGATCCAACTGCTTGACAGAGAAAGGTTCAATCGTCAGTGACATCTTATCGCGCGCTTTCTCATCGAGAAATGGTTGCCAACCACGCGTTAAAATCCAACGACTTAAATCCAGTAAGAGCCCTGTGTATCTGGCCGAATTTAACAGGGTCAGTATTTCTTCACGAGCAGGCAACGCTTCCTGAATCACTTTGAGTTCTTCAAGCAGAAACTTACGCGCATCGAGTTTGCGCAGTGCATGGCCTTTATCGTCGAGCAATGCTTCAAGGTAGTCATAGTCATGTAACCACTCTAGCTCTTGCTCAAGCCACTTAAGTTCTTGACGTACTAACGCACTCGCTCGGCGCGGCACCACGCCGCCATATACAGTCAAAACTTGACGAATAAAACTGATGGCGTTTTTAATCTCATGTAAGGCTTCGACAGATTCACGTTCAGCATAAATTTGTTCGTGATAATGCCAATGAGATAAACCATGTTCCAGAGAGTTGATAAAGCAAGACTCCACAGTGTCGTGTTTATCTGTACTCACCAACGCCATAGGCTTCACTTCATCTCCAGTATAACCACTAGCAAGGCGATAACCTTTCGCCGCTTTACTCAAGTTACCTAGGCGCATGCCCCCCTCTTCAGAAAAACGACGGGCTAAGGTAAATAAGGCATCGGTTTGACCGGATTTCAGTTCCAGTTCCACTTCGCAAATCGGATCTTCTTTATCACCAGACTCTACATTACCTTGGTCAAACGCAACTTCGATTTGGCTGCCATCAGGCATCGCAATCAACCATTGTTCACGAGTAAAATTGGTAGAGAAAAGCGGGATAAGTTCAGATTGGAGTGTGTCGGCGTCTTTACCAGTTGGCCAGATATCTGACGGGTGAAGAGAAAGAAGTGGCTCGTTACTGTCATGTTCAGCGTTAAACTCTGGTCGTTGATGTAACCCAGCGACGACACGCCCGGAAGTCTTGACCGTCTGAACGTAAACATCATCAAAACGACGGATTCTTAAGCCAATGTCATGCTGACGTAACCAATTGTCGGGAGTATCAAAGTAGGTATTTCCTAGCTCACGACAACTGTGCTGAAGTACTTTTGCTTGGGCGATTTTATTTCGCAAAGTCTCTGAAAAATCAGGAGAAACAAAAAACTTCAGTTCTATCTCGGTTTCCATAGCTATACCTTTTAAAACAGATACGAACAGGATATTGCCAATTTTCGCACTGGGCAAGAAAGAAATATCGCCGTAATGATGATCTAAAACAGTTTTAATGATGGATTTAATGCGTTACCATGCGCGCCTTTATAGCCATCGTTCAACATTTCACCACGAATGGTGTATGTTATTTTTAGGTTATATTAATTAGGTTGAATGACCATGCCAGTAAATACAATTATGGGGTTATTTGCAAAGTCCCCTATTAAGCCTTTGCAGCGCCACGTTGTGTGTGTTAACGAATGTTGTTCTCATCTGGTTAATTTCTTTGAAGTCAGTTCAAAGGGTGACTGGGAGAAAGCTTCAGAAATTCGAGCACAGATTTCTCACCTAGAGAAAGAAGCTGACGTACTTAAGCGCGAAATTCGCCTTAAACTTCCTCGCGGTTTGTTTATGCCAGTAGATCGTAGCGACATGCTTGAACTGCTGACTCAGCAAGACAAACTGGCAAACCTAGCAAAAGATATTGCGGGCCGTGTGTACGGTCGACAATTGACTATCCCAGAGCCACTCCAGGAAAACTTCATTGCGTACGTCAAACGTTGCCTAGATGCAGCAAATCAAGCGCAAAAAGTCATCAATGAGCTCGACGAGTTATTGGAAACGGGATTTAAAGGCCGCGAAGTAACACTTGTGGCTGAAATGATCCACCAACTGGATGTGATTGAGGACGACACAGACGCGATGCAGATTCAACTTCGCCAACAACTGATGGTGATTGAAGGCGATCTGAATCCGATTGATGTGATGTTCCTTTATAAAATTCTTGAATGGGTAGGTGGCATAGCAGATCAGGCGCAACGTGTTGGTGCGCGTCTGGAACTCATGTTATCTCGCTCATAAACAAATAAGTTAACCAAATAACGAAGAGCATCTTAATAGCACTCCCCTGATAGGCGTTAAATAACGAGGCGCCGAAGGGGCTTTGTCGTGCCAAATTTGCTCCGCTTGTTATCAACAACTAGGTATTACGATGGATATCCTTGCGAACTACGGCACTGTCCTGATTATTATTGCAGCAGCTTTTGGATTTATGATGGCGATTGGTATTGGCGCGAATGACGTGGCCAATGCAATGGGTACATCGGTAGGCTCCAAAGCTCTCACCGTAAAACAAGCGATCATTATCGCGATGATCTTTGAATTTGCGGGGGCATACCTTGCAGGCGGTGAAGTCACCGACACTATCCGTAAAGGCGTCATCGAAACGTCACTTTTTGCCAGCCAGCCAGATGTGCTTGTCTTTGGCATGATGTCCGCCCTGCTTGCTGCGGGAACATGGCTTCTGCTTGCTTCTTACATGGGTTGGCCAGTATCAACCACTCACTCTATCATTGGTGCCATCATCGGCTTTGCCTGTGTATCTGTGGGGACAGAAGCGGTTGATTGGGGCTCAGTTCAAGGCATCGTTGGTAGCTGGATCATTACTCCAGTTATTTCAGGTTTCTTTGCCTACGTGATTTTCGTCAGCGCTCAGCGCCTGATCTTTGATACTGAAAAGCCTCTCTTTAACGCTAAGCGTTTCGTCCCAGTCTACATGTTTATCACCACCATGGTGATTGCACTGGTAACGATCAAGAAAGGCCTTAAGCACGTTGGTCTTCACCTTTCAGATGGTGAAGCGTGGATGTGGGCTGCGGGAGTATCGGCACTGGTTATGACAGGTGGTTACTTCTACATTCAGAAGAAATTTTCAAGCCGCGAAGATGACCACGGTTTTGCTGGTGTTGAAGGTATCTTCAGCGTACTCATGGTTATTACAGCGTGTGCGATGGCATTTGCTCACGGCTCAAACGACGTTGCTAACGCAATTGGTCCTCTTTCTGCTGTTGTCTCTACGGTTGAGCACATGGGTGAAATTTCTGGTAAGAGCACCATTGCTTGGTGGATTTTACCTCTTGGTGGTTTCGGTATTGTTGTTGGTCTGGCTACGCTAGGTCACAAAGTAATGGCAACCGTAGGAACAGGCATTACTGAACTGACACCTAGCCGCGGCTTCGCAGCTCAGCTGGCAACAGCTTGTACGGTGGTTCTAGCATCAGGTACAGGTTTACCAATCTCCACCACACAAACACTGGTCGGTGCGGTATTAGGTGTTGGTTTTGCTCGCGGTATTGCTGCCTTAAACCTAGGTGTGGTACGTAACATTGTCGCCTCTTGGATTGTCACCTTACCTGCAGGTGCACTGTTGGCCGTTGTTTTCTTCTACGCTATTCAGGCAATGTTCATCTAAAGAACAGGTCAATGACGTGTTAACTCACTGTCATTATTGACTCAAATCCACAGAAAGGGAGGCTTAGCCTCCCTTCTTTGTTGCAGAGATTGGGGAAACTACTTACTATTTGGCACTAGCAAGTGATAGACAAAAGACTGTTAAAGGATTTACCGTGAAAAAACTGGTTTGCTTCGTTCTAGCATCAATGCTCGCTGTTCCAGCAGCAATGGCTCAAGACCGATACATTTCTGATAAGCTATTTACCTACATGCACTCTGGTCCTAGTAACCAATTTCGTATCATCGGCAGTGTCGATGCCGGTGACAAAGTGAAGCAACTTTCAACCAACCGCGATACGGGCTACACGCAAATTGAAGATGCCAAAGGCCGAAAAGGCTGGGTAGAAAGCCGTTTCGTGACCAGACAAGAAAGCATGGCACTTCGTCTACCGAAGCTAGAAAAAGAACTGGCTGAAGTAAAAGAAAAACTTGCCAATGCACGTTCGAATGCAGACCAAGAAAAAGCCGGCTTAGCCGACTCACTAGAAAACCGTAATCGCCAGATTGCCGATCTTGAGAAGAGCTACGGTGAAATCAGTCAACAGCTGACAGCTTCACAGGAAGAAGTCCGTAATCTACGTGCCAAGCTAGATACACAAAAAGATGACCTGCTGTTGAAGTACTTTATGTACGGTGGTGGTGTCGCAGGTATTGGATTGCTATTTGGCTTATTGTTGCCGCATATTATCCCACGTAAGAAGCGTTCCCCTTCTGGTTGGGCATAAAGATAGAACACCAAAAAAGGTCGCGAAGGCGACCTTTTTCTTACCCTTTCCAATCATATAAAGCTGGCACTTCAATAACAGAACCGTTGAATGATATGGTGCTACGTTGCGGTTCAATATGCTGTAACTGAATGTCATTACGGATCCAATCACCTTCACGATATTCCGTGCCATTTATTTTCACCCAACGCTTATCTGGGTTACTCGAATACACATGAGTCTGAAAATTCAGCGCAGGTAACTTACCTTGCCAATCCCTACTGTGTACCGCCAGATCTGAAGCCCGACTGTTGGTACGAGAGGCTGGTGGTTCATGGGACTCAAGAGCCGATTCAACACGCATTGCTAGCTCAGGTGAAAGCCCTGACAAATCCAAACCTTCCAATAAAGCATTATTTTCTGGCTGAGTTTGAGGTTCAATACGTGACTCAACCACTTGTGGAAGCTCTACATCCTCTAAAGCCGCTTGGCTGACTAATTCAACCTCACTCACCGAGCCCACAAAATCATGTGTCTCACGCAGCTCAGTAAATGACGGGTAAGGTAAACTCTGATAAGCAAACGGTACTTCCAACACCTGCGTTTTCGCCTGATTATTCACCAGCCACGCCTCTCGCTGCTCTGTATAGCTCTGATAAATCCCTATCCCACCAGTCAGTAATGCCGGCGCGACGACAACCGTGACCAATAGCCAACCGGGTGCAGTACGAGTTATCGAAGAGCGTTTGGCCACCTCAAAGTGGTTCATTGCATTCAACGCTTGGTGGTTTTGTTCAGAGCGCTCTAAAGCCTGCAATACTTTCGACATTATGCTTTCTCCTCTGAAACATTTAGGCTAGGTGCATTATCTTGTGAAAGCTTTTCTAGACGTTGCAGAGTTTGACGCCCAGCGATACCATCCACATGCAAGCCTTGCCACTGTTGGAATAGCTTTACTTTACGCATCAATTCTTGGTCATAGACATCGGATTGCCTTTGCGATTCTCCCAATACCTCGGACAGCCGTTGATCGAGAGCAGCAATCGCTTGACCTGACATACGAGGTTTTAATGTCTGACGCCAATAACTTTGCCAAATTTGGTAATACTGCCCTTGCCAAAGTTGATTGAGCTTAGCAATAGGCAACTCAATTCGCTCAGTGCCTAGTAGTAATTGAGCAGTATCATGGCTTAACTTATACAGTACTGCATAACTCTCTAGGCCATCTTTTCTTAACGATAAGAGTACAGGCACATTCGCTTGTTTGAGTTCAGTCAGTGTACCGTTTGACTCCGCACAACGGAAAACACTCTGATCAGTTGGCTGACACAAACGTTCAGCCACAGAAGCATTCAGCCCCCAAACATGGTAAAGCTCTGCGATCCCTTGCTGGAAATTGGTTGAGCGCGCCAATGTTGCTTGCAATTGCGTTGGAAACACTTCTTTTTCCTCAGTGATCGACTGCTGAGGTGGGTAAGCCCCTCGAAGGTGATCCTGAATTTGTTGATTCACCAGCTGAGGAGCCAACCAATAACTACCAACGGCAAAGATAGCGCCGACGGCACTCGCTAGGGCTAATGATGAACGGCGGCGCTCTTGCTGCGCAGCTTGTGGTGGATGGTAAGACGTCTGAAAACTCATAATTTCTTCACAAGCTTGCTCAACACTAGCATGGCTTGGAATCGTTTCACCAATACTGTATGCACGCTTCAAAGCCGCATCGCAAATTAGGTTGATCAGGCGTGGAATCCCTAATGACTGTTGGGCAATATGTTTGAGTGACCTAGCAGAAAATAGGCTCGGCTCGCCTCCAGCTAACTCCAATCGATATTGGATATAACTGGCCGTCTCTTTAATATCTAAAGGCAGCAGATGATAGCGGCCTGTAATACGCTGTGCCAATTGACGAAGTTGTGGCATTTGCAACTTCTGCTGTAGCTCTGGTTGGCCAACTAAGAGCACTTTGAGCAGTTTCTGATTGTCGGTCTCAAGATTGGTCAGTAGCCTCAACTGCTCCAATACTTCGGCAGATAAATGCTGAGCCTCATCAATGACCAGTAGGGTCTGCACACCATTCGCATAACTGCAGAGAAGGAACTCATGGATTTTTTGATTGAGCTGCTTCAGTGTTGACCCCGTCTGGTACTCAATCGAAAATTCATCGCAGATTGCTTCCAGCAGCTCTATGCTTGAAAAGGTGGGGTTTAGGATCAATCCTGGCTGAGTATCACTTCCCAATGATTTTAGCAATGCACGAGCAACGGTTGTTTTACCTGTCCCAACTTCGCCCGACAGCATTGCGAAGCCACCGCCTTCTCCTAGGCCGGCTTGCAATCGAAACAGCGCTTCTTTATGCCTCTGGCTTTGAAACAGAAAACGAGAATTCGGCACAATCGAAAACGGCAGCTCTGTGAATCCAAAATGTTGTTTATACATACTTCTCGTCTCTGGGAATTTACCGATAAGAAAAGTACCATTGCTGAAGTGAATAGCCAATTCTAATATCCGAATTTAAGAGAGACATCTGTGCAAATATTTCTGGTTGGCGGGGCAGTCCGCGATAAATTGCTGAATATAGAGGTTTACGACCAAGATTGGGTGGTAGTTGGTGCCTCGCCTCAAGAATTGCTCGCTCAAGGCTTTATCGCGGTTGGAAAAGACTTCCCCGTCTTCTTACATCCTAAAACCAAACAAGAATATGCCCTAGCAAGAACCGAACGAAAAACAGGCTCTGGTTACAAAGGTTTTGACTGCTATTTTGCACCAGACGTAACGCTAGAAGAAGACTTGTATCGCCGAGACCTGACCATCAATGCAATGGCAGAAGATGAGCAAGGTCTTATTATCGATCCTTACGGCGGTCAACAAGATCTCAATGATCGTATTCTTCGCCATGTTTCAGATGCTTTTACCGAAGATCCCCTTCGCGTACTCCGAATCGCACGCTTCGCGGCGAAATTGCATTACCTTGGTTTTACCATCGCCGCAGACACTCAGAAATTAATGACGCAGATTGTCGAGTCAGGAGAGCTAGAACACTTAACAGCCGAACGTGTCTGGCAAGAATGGCATAAATCTCTATCAACCCGAGATCCACAGATTTTTCTATCGGCACTGCGTGATTGTGGTGCACTCAAGATCGTTCTTCCTGAACTAGATCGGCTGTTTGGCGTCCCTCAACCAGAACAATGGCACCCAGAAATCGATACCGGGATTCATAACCTTCTAGTCGCTAAACAAGCTGCTCTGCTTAGCCAATCACCCACAGTGCGTTTTGCCGCTCAAATGCACGATTTAGGTAAAGGAGTCACCCCAAAGGAGGAATGGCCCAGCCATAAAAAGCATTGCTACACCGGGCTTAAAATCATTAAACAGCTTTGTGAACGTGTACGTGTGCCTAATGAATACCGCGATCTCGCCTTAATGGTGTGTGAGCAGCACTCCAATGTTCATCGTGCCGCAGAGCTTCGAGGTAAAACCATACTTAAGGTTCTCAATAGTTTTGATGTTTGGCGTAAACCTGAACGTTTAAAAGACATCTTACTATGTTGTATGGCTGATAGCCGAGGTCGTACAGGGTTTGAAGATGCCGAATACCCTCAAATGGATCTTTTCGATCGAGCCTACCAAGCGGCTTTAGCCGTCGATGTACAAGACATTATCCAAGATGGTTTTAAAGGTGCTGCCATTCGTGAAGAAATGGAGAAACGACGAGTGAAAGCGATCGAAGAAGCAAGGGCTTAGCAATTCAAGAGTCGTGTAAACACCTTAATTTTCTCGACAAAAGTCAGCTAAGACTCTAAAAGTTCTTAAAGCCTTAAACACAAAATGCCCCACTAAAAAAGTGAGGCATTCATTAAAGCTTTAAGCTAGTAATTCAAACTATSAATTACTGACCTTTCACTTCTTTAAGACCGTTGWAAGGAGCTTTAGMACCTAGAGCTTCTTCGATACCGATTAGTTGGTTGCTTTCTTTTAGGTGTAGCAGCAACACGGTCAGAACGGCTCATTGCCCATAGAATTCTAAAAGTTCTTAGAGCCTTAAACGCAAAATGCCCCACTAAAAAGTGAGGCATTCATTAAAGCTTTAAGCTAGTAATTCAAACTATGAATTACTGACCTTTCACTTCTTTAAGACCGTTGWAAGGAGCTTTAGAACCTAGAGCTTCTTCGATACGGATTAGCTGGTTGTACTTAGCAACACGGTCAGAACGGCTCATAGAACCAGTCTTGATTTGACCTGCAGCTGTACCTACCGCTAGGTCAGCGATAGTTGCATCTTCAGTTTCGCCAGAACGGTGAGAGATTACTGCTGTGTAACCTGCGTCTTTAGCCATCTTGATTGCAGCTAGAGTCTCAGTTAGAGAACCGATTTGGTTGAACTTGATTAGGATAGAGTTAGCTACGCCTTTCTCGATACCTTCAGCAAGGATCTTAGTGTTAGTAACGAATAGGTCGTCACCAACTAGTTGAAGCTTGCTACCTAGTAGTTCAGTTTGGTGCTTGAAGCCATCCCAGTCAGATTCGTCTAGACCATCTTCGATAGAAACGATTGGGAATTGGTTAGCTAGCTCAGCTAGGTAGTGGTTGAACTCTTCAGAAGAGAAAGTCTTACCTTCGCCTTTCATGTTGTAGATGCCAGCTTCTTTGTCGAAGAACTCAGATGCCGCACAGTCCATCGCTAGAGTCACGTCTTTACCTAGTTCGTAACCAGCAGCTGCAACAGCTTCTGCGATAACTTCTAGAGCTTCAGCGTTAGACTTAAGGTTAGGAGCGAAACCACCTTCGTCACCAACTGCAGTGCTGTAGCCTTTAGACTTAAGAACTTTAGCTAGGTTGTGGAATACTTCTGCACCGATACGTAGACCTTCTTTAAGAGTCTTAGCGCCAACTGGTTGGATCATGAACTCTTGGATGTCAACGTTGTTGTCTGCGTGCTCACCACCGTTGATGATGTTCATCATTGGTAGAGGCATAGAGAACTGACCAGCAGTACCGTTTAGTTCAGCGATGTGCTCGTATAGAGGCATGCCTTTAGCCGCAGCAGCAGCTTTAGCGTTAGCTAGAGAAACCGCTAGGATTGCGTTAGCACCGAACTTAGATTTGTTCTCAGTACCGTCTAGCTCGATCATTACTGCGTCGATTGCAGCTTGGTCTTTAGCGTCTTTACCAACTAGAGCTTCAGCGATTTCACCGTTTACCGCTTCAACAGCTTTAAGAACACCTTTACCTAGGAAACGAGCTTTGTCGCCATCACGTAGCTCAAGAGCTTCACGTGAACCAGTTGATGCGCCAGATGGAGCAGCAGCCATACCTACGAAACCGCCTTCTAGGTGTACTTCAGCTTCTACAGTTGGGTTACCACGTGAGTCGATGATTTCACGACCTAGAACTTTAACGATCTTAGACATTAATGTTTCCTCTCGTTCAAATATAAATGTCAAATTTAAAAGGCAGCAGCACAACCTTCAACCTTCGCCACTGCCCGTATCCTTTTTACTTCTCTAATTCGCCGCGTTGGAATTCACCAGCCGCTTTTACGAACCCTGCGAATAGTGGGTGACCATCGCGAGGTGTCGAAGTGAACTCTGGGTGGAATTGAGCCGCTACAAACCATGGGTGAGCTGGATTCTCAATAACTTCCACAAGTTTCTTATCTGCTGACAGGCCTGACACTTTTAGGCCCGCTTTTTCAATTTTTGGACGCAGATTGTTGTTCACTTCGTAACGGTGGCGGTGACGTTCATGAATCGTCGCGCTACCGTAGAGTTCACGAGCTTTAGTCCCTTTCTCTAGGTGACATAGCTGCGAACCAAGACGCATCGTACCGCCTAGGTCAGACTTTTCGGTACGTTCTTCAACTTTACCTTCGCCGTCTACCCACTCTGTGATCAAACCTACCACAGGGTACTTGGTCTCTTTGTTAAATTCTGTTGAATGTGCACCTTCCATACCCGCAACGTTACGCGCGTATTCAATCAGTGCCACTTGCATACCCAGACAAATACCTAGGTAAGGAACCTTGTTTTCACGAGCGTATTGCGCCGCACGGATTTTGCCTTCCACCCCACGATCACCGAAACCACCAGGTACCAAGATAGCATCTAGACCTTCCAGCGCTTCTTCACCTTTGGTTTCTACGTCTTGTGAGTCAACGTACTTAATCTTAACGCTCAAACGGTTCTTCAGACCTGCGTGTTTCAGCGCTTCGTTGACTGACTTGTAAGCATCCGGCAGTTCGATGTACTTACCGACCATACCAATGGTCACTTCTGCCGTTGGGTTTGCTTCTTCATAGATAACCTGTTCCCACTCAGTCAGATCAGCTTCAGGAGCAGAAATGCCGAAACGAGAACAAACTAGGTCGTCAAGACCTTGAGATTTGATCAATTGAGGGATCTTGTATATTGAATCTACGTCCTTCATAGAGATAACCGCTTTTTCTTGCACGTTACAGAAAAGAGCGATCTTCTTACGCTCGTTCGCTGGGATCATGCGATCAGAGCGACAAACAAGAATATCTGGTTGGATACCGATAGACAGCAGCTCTTTCACTGAGTGCTGGGTCGGTTTCGTTTTCACTTCACCTGCTGCGGCAAGGTAAGGAACCAGTGTCAGGTGCATGAACATAGCACGCTCACGACCTAGCTCTACAGCCAACTGACGGATTGCTTCCATAAATGGTAGAGATTCGATATCACCAACGGTGCCACCAACTTCAACGATCGCAACGTCATGGCCTTCAGAGCCTGCAATAACGCGGTCTTTGATTGCATTAGTGATGTGAGGGATAACCTGAATCGTTGCACCTAGGTAATCACCACGACGCTCTTTACGTAGCACGTCAGCGTAAACACGACCGGCGGTGAAGTTATTACGCTTAGTCATCTTAGTGCGAATAAAACGCTCGTAGTGACCAAGGTCTAGGTCAGTTTCGGCACCATCTTCTGTAACAAACACTTCACCGTGCTGAGTTGGGCTCATTGTGCCTGGGTCAACGTTGATGTAAGGGTCAAGCTTCATCATAGTCACTTTAAGACCACGAGCTTCAAGAATAGCGGCAAGAGATGCTGCTGCAATACCTTTACCTAGAGAGGATACAACCCCGCCAGTAACAAAAATGTAATTTGTCGTCATGTTTAACCTGAAATTGGTTGAATGAGGGAAATGGATTTCTTCTGGACGGGAGATAAATATACCAGAAGACCCTTATCGCCACAACGTGAAATCTATCACACTGTAATTTTTTATTTTTTGCTTCAAATCAAATTCGATCGGCAAGATACACTATGATTACGGCTTCGATTCGCGGCGTTTTACTTCGTCCCACATGCTATCCAATTGTTGTAAATCAAAATCTGTCAGTTGCTTACCTTGCTCTGCAACTATAGCTTCAACACTTCTAAATCGTTGAGAAAATTTTAAGTTTGCTTTGCTTAAGGCAGATTCAGGATTTTGGCCTAAGTGCCGACTTAAATTGACGGTAGCAAACAGTAAATCGCCTAATTCCAACTCAATTTTCGATTCATCAGGGGAAACTTGAAGTGCCTCTGCCATCACTTCATCAACCTCTTCTCTCACTTTGTCGACCACAGGCCCTAAAGAATCCCAATCGAAGCCAAACTTGGCGCACTTCTTCTGAATCTTTGTCGCACGCGACAAGGCCGGCAGAGAATTCGGTATTGAGTCTAGAATACTTTGTTCCATTCTGCCTACTTCAGCTTTTTCTTTGGCTTTTTCAGCTTCCCAGTTGGCGTTGATTTCTTCGTCCGATTCAAATTCAACATCAGAAAAGACATGGGGATGACGACGAGTGAGCTTTTCATTCACCGTATCGACCACCTCTGAAAAATCAAACAAACCCTGTTCTTTAGCTAGCTGACTATAGAAAATAACCTGAAACAATAAATCCCCGAGTTCTTCCTTAAGGTTTGGCCAATCGCGATTGTGGATGGCATCTACGACTTCGTAGGTTTCCTCAATGGTGTGAGGAACAATCGTGTCAAAGCTTTGTTTTAGGTCCCACGGACAACCATTCTCAGGGTCACGAAGCTGCGACATTATCGCTTCTAGTCGTTCAATCGGGTGATTCATAATCTTTGTTCCTTTAAACCTATCTATCTAAAGAAAAAGGTGAGCGGTACAACCACTCACCTTTGTTATATGTTTATCAATTCTCTAAATAATTGAAGCTGTAGCTAGGCGACAAGCGAGCGAGACTCCTGAGCATAGCTTGCCTATGTGATGGAGCGAGTAAGCGCAGGCAACAACGCTATCAGCTTCAAGTATGACGAGAATTTTAGCCGAGGCGTTTTACCGACATAACATCTCGGATCTGCTCTACTCGCTTCGACACACGCTGTAGAATTTCGATATTCGTCACCTCAAGATCAAAGTCCATAATCGACAACTGCTTACGGTAGTCAACACGACTCTTCATGCTGGTGACTTTGATTTTCTCGTTGGCAAACAGCGTCGTGATGTCTTTGAGTAACCCACTGCGCTCCATGGCTTCTACGCGTACCGTCAGTATGTAAGACCCTACAAAACCACTACCCCACACAGTATCTATGATACGTTCTGGCGCGTGATGACGCAGCTCTTCCAGTTGTTCACAGTCCGCTCGGTGGACAGAGATCCCCCGCCCTTGTGTGATATAACCAGAAATCTCATCACCTGGAATGGGCTGACAGCAGCGTGCAAGGTGCGTCATCAAATTATCTACACCTTCAACCACTACGGCATCTTTCTTCGGACGACTTTGCGCAGGCGCTTTAGTTTTTGCTTCCTGCAGTTTTTCGAGCGCCTGCTGATCTTCTTCTTCAGCGGTTGGCTTGTTCACCAAAGCATTGATGTGATTAATGATCTGGTTAATACGCAAGTCGCCGCTGCCAACACCGACGTATAGCTCATCGGCACTGTTAACATTAAAACGTTTCAGCGCATATTGCTCTGCATCTTTCAGTGTTGCACCGATTTTTGCCAGTTCGACTTCAAGGATCTCTCGACCCGCTTCTAAATTCTTCTCACGTGATTGTTTGCGGAACCAAGCATTGATCTTGGCACGAGCACGGCCAGAAGTGACAAACCCCATTGACGGGTTGAGCCAGTCTCGCGAAGGATTGGGTTCTTTCGCCGTGATGATCTCGACCTGATCACCCATAGAAAGCTTATGAGTAAACGGTACGATGCGACCTGCGACTTTCGCTCCAATACAACGATGACCAACTTCAGAATGAATGTGATAGGCAAAATCAAGCGGTGTCGCGCCCATCGGCAAATCAACAACATCCCCGCGCGGGGTAAAGGCATAAACGCGATCATCAAAGACCTGACTGCGGACTTCATCAAGCATTTCGCCCGAATCTGACATTTCTTCCTGCCAATCAAGTAGCTTACGCAGCCAAGTAATTTTCTCGTCGTAGCCACTTCGACCACCGCCACCTTCTTTGTACTTCCAGTGCGCAGCAACCCCCAACTCCGAGTCTTCATGCATGTCTTTAGTACGAATCTGGATTTCGATGGTTTTTCCTTCAGGGCCAAGGATCACGGTATGAATTGACTGATAACCATTTGGCTTGGGGTTTGCCACGTAATCATCAAACTCACTTGGCAAATGCTTATACTTAGTATGCACCACACCTAGGGCGGCATAACAATCCTGAAGCTTATCAGCAATGATTCGAACCGCACGCACATCAAACAGTTCATCGAATGCCAAGCTCTTCTTCTGCATTTTGCGCCAGATACTGTAAATATGCTTCGGACGGCCACTCACTTCCGCATTGATGCCTGACGATGTAATTTCATTCGACAGGTCATCCACAAAATCGGTGATGTACTGTTCACGGACGATACGACGCTCAGACAGCTGTTTGGCGATTTGCTTATAAGTTTCTGGCTGTTGATAACGGAAAGCATAATCTTCAATTTCCCATTTCAGCTGACCGATACCTAAGCGATTAGCCAAAGGGGCATAAATGTTTGAACACTCTTTTGCCGCGGCTTGACGAACTTCATCCGGGGCCTTCTTCACCTCAATCAGATTACAAATACGCTCGGCAAGTTTGATCACCACGCAGCGAAAGTCGTCAACCATCGCCAGTAGCATGCGGCGCACATTATCGACCTGAGCAGAAGCGGCGCTGCCTTCCATTGTGACGTTGAGTTGGCCCAATGCCGCCATTTCTTCAACGCCATCAATCAATTTAATCGTTTCCTTACCGAAGTCCTCCTCCAGCGCTTCACGTTGATACGCACCGCTAGAAACGACGGGGAACAATAAGGCGGCGACTAGCGTTGCTTTGTCCATGGAGAGGGTAATGAGGATTTCGATCATTTCACGGCCACGCCATAATAACAGTGGGCCTTGGTCGTTATTTTCAAGAATCGTTTCGCAATGGCGATACACTTCTTTAAGACGCTTCGCGACTTTTGTGTCCTGCTCTAGGCTAGCAATCCAATTATCTAGATCAAACTGTTCGTCTTGGTTCAAATGTGCGCTTCTTACCGCAACCATTGTCTTCGTCCTGTTAAACTTTTTTCTTCGACCTACCCCGCAGTGAGACTGCGCTTGAGAGAGTAAGTTCGTATTAATCCTTCACAAAAAGCGCCATGGATTCTAAGTGACTGGTGTGTGGAAACATGTCTAGCATTCCCAATCGTTGTAACTTGAACCCCTGACTTAGCAAGCTCTGAGAATCTCGCGCTAGAGTAGCAGGATTACAAGAAACATAAACGACTCTTGTCGCACCTAGCGATGAAACTTGCTCGACAATACCACTGGCGCCAGCTCGTGCCGGATCCAGCAGTATTTTATCAAACTTTTCTCTCGCCCAGAGCTGACCAGACATATCTTGTTCCAAATTCGCCTGATAAAACTGTGCATTCTCAATCTGGTTCACTTGAGCATTATGAGTGGCTTTACTAACCATCTCATCGATCCCTTCCACGCCCGTCACACTCTTCACCTGCTTAGCAATAGGGAGGCTGAAATTCCCTAGCCCGCAAAACAAATCTAACACTCTGTCTTGCTCAGATAACGCCAGCCAATCCAACGCCTGAGCCACCATCTGCGCATTCACTTGTTGGTTCACTTGAATGAAATGGTTTGGTTCAAACGGAACAGTCACACCAACTTCCTGATAAACACCCGCCTCACCGCTTTCTAGCACCAGTTGTTCATTGTTTGGCATTAGATAAAGCGTAACTTTATTGAGCTTGGCAAATTCAAGCAGTGCAGTATGATCTTTATCTTTCAGTGGCTTGAGATGACGTAAAACCACAATCCGCGTGTTGTCAGCTTTTACCAACTCGACATGGCCGATGTTCTCTTGTTGAGAAAAGCGTGATAACAGCGCATATAACTCAGGCAATAACTCATCCAATTCCGGTGTCAAAACGGGACAGTGAGTTACGGTGACGATGTCTTTACTCTGCTTCTTGCGAAAACCGAACTGCAGTTGGCGCGTTTTTTTATCCACCATGACACTGATTCGGGCACGGCGTCGGTAACCTTTTGTATCCCCCACAATAGGCGCATCTAGGTTCAGTGTTTGCCCCGCAAATTTACTCATCAACTGGCTCAATGTTTGCTGCTTATGCGTTTGTTGATGCTCACTGCTCAAGTGCTGCATGTTACAACCGCCGCATTGCTGATAGTGAGGGCAGAAAGGCTCAACACGCTGTTCACTGGGTGTCTGAATTTTGATTAAAGATGCGCGAGAAAATTTACTTTTGCTTTCTGTTAATTGTGCGATGACCTGCTCTCCAGGCAATGCACCATCGATGAAAATTGGCTTTTTGTCCTGGTAAGCAATTCCGGCACCGTGGTGATCGAGTTTTTCGATCTTCAGCGATTGATGCTTAGTATTGAGTTGAGTTTTCTTTTTCGGTTGGAAGAAACGCGCCATGCTTTGCTCTGTGCCTTTTAACTATTGCTCTGTATTGATGTTCAGGCGCACCTTTTCAGGCCTGAATCATTGTCTGAGCCGAACGAGTTTATTATGCTTAAGGATTCGACGGCTTCTTCTATTTGTGGAAGTTATTTTCCCATATCCACACCACGATGTTTAGATAATAATGACAAGATATGGCTTACGCGCCCGCGTTATTACCCTCACACTCGCACCGACGTTGATCATTGGCCTGTTACTGAGTGCATTTTTCTCTTTTAACCGCTATCACGATCTCGAAAAACAGGTTATCAATTCAGGGTTAAGTATCATCGAGCCTCTGGCGATTGCCAGTGAAGAGGGATTGAAAAACAACAGCCGCGAATCTGTCCGTCGAATTATCAGTTATGCGCATCGTAAAAACTCTAAGTTCGTCCGCAGTATTGCGGTTTTCGATTACAACCACGAATTATTCGTTACTTCTAACTTTCATCCGAACTTCGAATCTCTGACGTTCCCGGGCAATGCGCCAATTCCACTACTGGTCACTTCTGACTTACAGGAAAACACACTGATCCTACGTGCGCCGATCATCGCTGAATCAGGGCTGATATCAACACCAAAAGGACAAAACACCAACCAAGCTCTAGGCTACATTGCGGTAGAGCTGGATCTTTCTTCCTTACGTTTGCAACAATACCAAGAGATTTTTTCCGCCTTTCTGGTTCTACTCTCTGGGCTAGGGCTATCCGCGATGTTCGCTTACCGATTGATGCATGATGTCACGCGCCCGATTTCTCATATGAAAAACATGGTCGACAGAATCCGTCGTGGACATTTAGATGTGCGAATTGAAGGTAAAATGCATGGAGAGCTCGATTCACTCAAAAATGGTATCAACGCAATGGCAGTTTCGTTGTCAGAGTATCATGTGGAAATGCAGCATAGTATTGATCAGGCTACTTCCGACTTGCGAGAAACGCTTGAACAGCTCGAGATCCAAAACGTTGAATTGGATATTGCCAAGAAACGAGCCCAAGAAGCCGCGCGAGTGAAGTCTGAGTTCCTCGCGAATATGTCTCATGAGCTACGTACACCATTAAACGGTGTGATTGGCTTTACTCGACAGATGCTCAAAACCAAGCTGACTAACAGCCAAGCGGATTATTTGCAGACCATCGAAAAGTCAGCCAACAACCTGCTCAATATTATCAATGACATTCTGGACTTTTCTAAACTGGAAGCAGGCAAGTTGGCATTGGAAAATATTCCATTTGAGTTTCAGGAAACGCTTGAAGAAGTTGTGAGCTTGCAAGCCACCAGCGCCCATGAAAAAGGCCTCGAATTAACCCTTAAAGTGGATCCTAAAATCCCTGCAGGTCTGGTCGGAGACCCGCTACGTATTCAGCAAGTTTTGACTAATCTGGTAGGCAACTCGATCAAATTTACCGAGCGTGGCAATATCGATATCAGTGTTGAGCTACGCTCACAGAAAGAAGACTCAGTCGAGCTTCAGTTTATGGTGCGAGACACCGGCATTGGTATTTCAGAGCGCCAGCAATCACAATTATTTCAAGCATTCAGCCAAGCAGACGCCAGTATCTCTCGTCGCTACGGTGGTACGGGGCTTGGCTTAGTCATTACCCAGAAGCTGGTCAGCCAAATGGGGGGAGAAATCAGCCTAACCAGCCGCTTGCACCAAGGTTCCACCTTCTGGTTCACTCTGAGATTGAACGCCACGGATATGCCCGTGAGCGATTTGATCGAAACTCAGGTTCTCAAGCAGAGAACACTGCTGCTGGTAGAGCCAAATATGCAAGCCGCTTCTGTCACTCAACAAACTCTTGTACAAGAGGGCTTGATTGTTACCTATCGCTCTTCCGTACCTGAAGAAGCCAACCAATACGATTATGTGCTACTGAATCTTGCGCCAAATAAAGCCAATGAGCCTGAACTAGTCGAGCAATGGGTGAAACAAGCACAGCTATGTGCTCCTCAAGTTGTGGTCGGTATCCCAAGTACGGCTCTGGCATTGTCTGATCATCTGATTCAGACCCATCATGTCCATTGTATTACTAAGCCATTATCTCGTCGCAAACTGCTGCAAACACTGGCAGCAAATCAAGAAAGTTTACCTGTTATCGAAGCAGAACCCGCCTACAATGAAACCCTGCCACTTACCGTTATGGCCGTCGATGACAACCCGGCTAACCTTAAATTAATCAGCGCTCTATTAACAGAGCGGGTCGAAAAAGTCGTCACTTGTACTAATGGCTTAGATGCCGTGACTCAAGCAGAAGCTCAGCATTTCGATATCATATTAATGGACATTCAAATGCCGCACATGGATGGTGTGACCGCTTGTGGCAAAATCAAGCAAACACAACTGAATGCCAGCACTCCAGTGATCGCTGTGACAGCCCATGCTATGAGTGGCGAACGTGATAGATTACTAGGAGCGGGTATGGATGATTACCTGACCAAACCGATTGAAGAGCATGTACTGCAACAAGTACTGATGCACTGGAATCCATATACTTCTGAAACACAAATGGAGAAGATCGACTTACCTTCTGATCTCGAACCTGATGAACACACTAGCATGCCTATCATTGAGCACGACAACATCATTATTGACTGGCAAGCAGCGCTTAAACAGTCGGCAAACAAGGAAGACCTTGCACGCGATATGCTGCAAATGCTGATCGACTATATTCCCGAAGTCAGCGCAATCGTTGAATCGGCGTTGGAAGAGGAAAATGTGGACAGTGAAAACCTCATCCACCATGTACACAAACTGCATGGCAGTAGCTCTTACTGTGGTGTCCCTAGATTAAAGAAAGTCTGCGCGACAATAGAGAAAGCCCTACGTTCAGGCGCCAGTATTGAAGATATAGAACCAGAGCTGTTTGAGCTACAAGATGAAATGGAAAAGGTCACCGCAAGTGCGGCGCCTTATTTAGATTCGTAGATAACGGTAGCCACGGCATAGTGACGCTCATCGGAAATCGACAGGTGGATATGCTCCACCTGTTTTTTTTGAGCAAATTCCAATGCTTTGCCAGATAAAGACAACAGTGGCGCGCCATGTTCGTCATTGGTAATGGTGAAGTCATGGAACGTCACCCCCAATGCAATACCAGTGCCCAATGCTTTTGATGCGGCTTCTTTAGCCGCAAAGCGCTTAGCTAAGAAACGCCCCTGCTGCTTAAGCAATTGGAATCGTTGTAGCTCAACATCCGTCAAAATACGTCGAGCAAACGCTTCTCCACTACGAGTTAGCGCTTTCTCCACTCGCTCGATTTCTGCAATATCTGTCCCTAGACCAACGATCGCCATTGTGGTTATTTACGCGCTTCAACCATCAGTGCTTTCATGTCTGCCACCGCCTTATGCAAGCCATCAAATGCTGCACGGCCGATGATAGAGTGACCAATGTTCAGTTCGTAGATCTCTGGAATAGCAGCAATAGGGGCCACGTTGTGATAAGTCAGGCCATGACCAGCATTTACTGTAATACCCAGATCCGCAGCATAGCTCGCACCCGCAGCGATTTTCTTTAGCTCATCCTGCTGATCAGCATCATTTTCTGCATCCGCATAATGGCCAGTATGAAGCTCAATGTATGGCGCACCACACGCTTTAGCTGCATCAATCTGTTCGCGGTCAGCATCAATAAATAGGGACACTTTAATACCTGCGTCCGTCAATGTTTTAGTGGCAGCTTTAATCTTCTCTAAGTGACCAGCCACATCTAAGCCGCCTTCTGTGGTTAATTCTTCACGTTTTTCTGGTACAAGGCACACGTATTCAGGCTGAGTTTGCAGGGCGATCTCAACCATTTCATCCGTCACAGCCATCTCAAGGTTCATACGAGTTTGGATAGTTTCACGCAGAATACGTACATCACGATCAACAATATGGCGGCGATCTTCTCGCAAATGAATGGTGATACCGTCGGCTCCAGCACGCTCTGCCACTTCTGCTGCATGAACCGGATCTGGGTACTTAGTACCACGAGCGTTACGTAATGTCGCAATATGATCGATGTTAACACCCAGGTAAATTGAACTCATTTTCCAATACTCCGTGATTTGGGCGCTAAAATTTGCATAAATAGCTCCCGACTCTTTAATGGTTTGCCGCCAAGATACGGCTTTAATGCTATACGTGTAAAGCGTTTTGCCGCTTTAAGTTGTTCTTTTGTGGTGAACCTTCGCTCACTAATCGCAATCAGTTCATTCCCCAAAAAGGTTAAGTTATCGCGTCGGACAGAGGCGATAAAACCCTTCTGCTCCCGATAGCGATAGGTCATATCTGGATCAATCGCATCTCCAGTGCCCGCACAATGTAAAAAATCAACGCCATACCCCATGGCTGACAGCATAGCTAACTCGAAACGTCGCAATGCCGGTTCTGGATTATCACACTGAGCCAACTCAGTCAGCGCATGAAGGTAATCATGGAATAAAGCTGGCATCGGTACTTCTGCCATCAAGATACGTCCAATCAACTCATTTACGTACATCGCTGAATAAAGGTTGATTCCGCTAAGAGGCAATCCAAGGCTGATAGGTTCTGCTTGACGCAGTGTTTTCATCGAACCTTTCCCAGACCACTTAAGAAGTAAAGGTGTAAATGGTTGCAATGCCCCTTTGAGATTGGAGCGTTTGCTGCGCGCCCCTTTTGACATCAATGTGACGCGTCCAAACTCCTCACTAAAGACATCAAGAATTAAACTCGACTCACTGTAAGGACGACGATGAAGAACAAAGCAGCGCTGTAAGCCTTCTGAAGTCATAGAGAATGCCAAATCAATGTTACATAAAAAATAAGGAGCCTATAGGCTCCTTATACTAACTCATGTTGGAGCGAAGTGAATTCGCTGCCAAACTTATAAATCGTCGATGTAGCCAAGTGAACGCAGTGCACGTTCATCATCAGCCCAGCCGGATTTCACTTTAACCCAAGTTTCTAGGTACACTTTACGACCAAACAGCTCTTCCATGTCCAGACGTGCTTCACGGCCTATTGTCTTAATTTTCTCGCCGCCTTTACCAATCACCATTTTTTTCTGGCCATTACGTTCAACCAAAATCAACGCATTGATATGGAAACCATCGGTTTCAGGGTTGTAGTCAAAGCGCTCAATTTCAACCGTCACCGAATATGGCAACTCTTCGCCTGTGAAGCGCATGAGTTTCTCACGCACAATTTCCGACGCCATAAAACGCTGAGAACGGTCCGTAACATACTCTTCTGGGAAGTGATGTGCCGCTTTGGGTAGGTGCTCACGTACATGCTTACGCAGCACATCGATATTTTTGCCTTGCTTCGCGGAGATAGGCACCACATCAACGAATTCCATCTTTTTCGACATGTCCATCATGTGCTGCATCACTTCGTTACGATCTTGTACGTTGTCGACTTTGTTGACGCACAACACCACTGGGAAGTTCGACTTCTGCAGCTTAGTCAGCACCATTTCGTCGTCTTTGGTCCAATGTGTGCCATCGACCAGAAAGAACACCAAATTCACATCACTCAGAGATGAGTTAGCCGCACGGTTCATTAAGCGGTTTATCGCGCGCTTTTCTTCAATGTGAAGGCCAGGAGTGTCGACGTAAATCGCCTGATAATCGCCTTCAGTGTCAACCCCCATAATACGGTGACGCGTTGTTTGGGGCTTACGAGAAGTGATCGAAATTTTTTGCCCAAGAATTCGATTGAGTAGTGTTGATTTACCTACATTAGGACGACCAACAATCGCAACAAAGCCACAATGTTGGTTTTCCGGTGAGCTCACTTCACCACTCGATGAGAAAAACGCATCGATATCGAACTCGTTGTTATCTGTTGAATCAGTCATTGCTCAGTTGCTCTAATGCTAGTTCTGCAGCCGCTTGTTCTGCCTTGCGTCGGCTGGTGCCTTTACCTATTACAGGTGATCCGACACCTGCAACTTCACACGACACAGTAAACTGCTGGTTGTGTGCTTCACCTTTAATATTAGTCACTGTGTAGACAGGAAGTGGTTTTCTTCGTCCCTGCAGAAACTCTTGAAGACGTGTTTTCGGGTCTTTCTGAGAAACACCCGGTTGAATCGCTTCAAGGCGTTGCTTATACCAGCTAAGGATAATGCCACGTACCACTTCAATATCACTGTCTAAATAAATGGCACCAATAATGGCTTCAACAGCGTCAGCTAAAATTGAATCACGACGGAAACCACCACTCTTCAATTCACCTGGACCTAATTTTAAGTGATCTCCCAGTTCGAATTCTCGACCGAGTTCAGCCAGCGTGTTACCACGAACAAGTGTCGCGCGCATACGGCTCATATCCCCTTCATTGACTTTAGGGAAACGATGATAAAGATCGTCAGCAATGACAAAACTTAAAATTGAATCGCCCAGAAACTCAAGACGCTCATTGTGTTTTCCATGAGCGCTACGGTGAGTCAGCGCTAAATTAATAAGCTCAGCATCATTGAATTGATAGCCGAGCTTTTTCTCTAGTTTGGCAATAGGAGAATTCATGCTCTCTCAATAATTTTATTTCATTTCTCGTTCAAATGGCGCGACTACTTGAGCCAACGCCACCCATCACGAGAAGTTAGTTAATACCACCGATGCGGTTGAATCTCACACCAGTTGGAATCCATGATGGTAAAACACTATCTGCATCACGTTCGAACTCGAAGCTGATCCAGATACCAACCGCTTTACCAACCAAATTTGCCTCTGGAACAAAGCCCCAATAACGGCTGTCAGCACTATTGTCACGATTATCACCCATCACAAAGTACTGACCTTTAGGTACCACCCACTCATTTACACCACTGCGAGGCTGGTAAGCCGAAACACGGTTAGGGAGTAATGGGTTAACCAAAATCTGGTGTTCAACCTCCCCCAGTTTTTCGTTCAGTTGAATCAGAGGTACGCCATCTTGGATAAATGGGCTTTCTTCCACATTTGATAAGGGAACCTGAGTACATTGACTCTCACCTTTAGGCTGAATACATACTTCTTTCTTATTACTGTAGCGAACCGTATCACCCGGTAGGCCAACAACACGCTTGATGTAGTCAATGTTTGGCTGAGGTGGGTATTTGAATACCACGATGTCACCACGTTCTGGCTTACCCGTTTCAACTAGTTGTGTACGCCACACAGGGTCCTTTAGACCGTATGCGTATTTCTCAACCAGAATGAAATCTCCCACCAATAAAGTCGGCATCATTGAGCCTGAAGGAATTTGGAACGGTTCGTAGATAAACGAGCGCAATACCAAAACAGCCGCAATAACAGGGAAAATTGAAACACTGTTTTCAATCCACCATGGCTGCTTTTCCACTTGTTCAGCAGTCGCAGTATCCAGTCCGTTTGTCTGAGCTTCAACTGCAGCTAGTTTAGTCTGACGTTTCTTCGCAAACACCAGCTTTTCCAGCACCCAAACAATACCGGTCACCAGAGTGACAATAACCAAGAACAGTGAAAATGTATTTGCCATTGACTTCCCTTACCTAAAAAATACGAAAGTGAAAGAGCCGAAACCCTTTCACTTAACAAGTTCTTATATTGAGTCGTTACCCAACAAATTAATCTTTACCTACGTGTAAGATAGCTAAGAAGGCTTCTTGAGGCAGTTCTACGTTACCGATCTGCTTCATACGTTTCTTACCTTCTTTCTGCTTCTTCAGTAGCTTCTTCTTACGGCTCACGTCACCGCCATAACATTTTGCGATTACGTTCTTGCGTAGCTGTTTAACCGTTGAACGCGCAATAATATGGTTACCAATCGCAGCCTGAATCGCAATATCAAACATCTGGCGTGGGATAAATTCTTTCATCTTCTCGACAAGTTGACGACCACGAGTCTGAGATTGATCTTTGTGCGTAATCAATGCCAGTGCATCCACCTTATCACCGTTGAGAAGTACATCCACACGAACCATGTTAGACGCTTCAAAACGCTGGAAGTTGTAATCCAGAGACGCATAACCACGAGAGGTTGATTTCAGACGATCAAAGAAATCGAGTACCACTTCCGCCATCGGAATATCGTAAGTCACAGCAACTTGGTTACCGTGATACACCATATCAACCTGAACACCACGCTTCTCAACACACAGAGTAATCACATTACCTAAGTAATCAGAAGGTACAAGGATGTTACAACGCGCAATCGGCTCACGAATTTCTTCGATATCATTCACTGCTGGTAGCTTAGCTGGGCTATCAACGTAAAGAATTTCGCCATCCGTTTGCTCTACTTCGTACACTACCGTTGGCGCTGTAGTAATCAGGTCAAGATCGTATTCACGCTCCAGACGCTCTTGGATGATTTCCATGTGCAGCATGCCGAGGAAACCACAGCGGAAACCAAAGCCTAGAGCGGCTGAGTTTTCTGGTTCATAGAACAGAGACGCATCGTTTAGGCTCAGTTTACCTAGTGCATCACGGAAGTTTTCGTAGTCATCCGAAGAGACAGGGAATAGTCCGGCGTATACCTGAGGCTTCACTTTCTTAAACCCTGGCAGCGGCTCTTCACAACCATGCTTTGCTAGCGTTAGCGTATCACCAACAGGCGCACCTAGGATATCTTTGATACCACAGACAACCCAGCCTACTTCACCCGTTCTCAGCTCTGTCGTGTCTTCCTGCTTAGGTGTGAAGATACCAAGACGATCCACACCCCAAACTTGGCCAGTGCTCATCACCTTGATCTTATCATTCTTCTTCAGAACGCCATTTTTAATACGGACCAGAGAAACAACACCTAGGTAGTTATCAAACCAAGAGTCAATGATCAAAGCTTGCAGTGGCGCTTCAGGATCACCTTCTGGTGCTGGAATCGCAGAGACAATGTTTTCTAGTACGTCTTCAATGCCTAGGCCCGTTTTCGCCGAACAGCGCGTGGCTTCCATCGCATCGATGCCAACAATTTCTTCGATCTCTTCTGCTACTCGCTCAGGATCCGCGGCAGGTAGATCGATCTTATTCAGAATTGGCACCACTTCCAGATCCATTTCGATCGCGGTATAGCAGTTAGCCAACGTTTGAGCTTCAACACCCTGACCAGCATCAACCACCAGCAACGCACCTTCACATGCTGCTAGAGAGCGAGAAACTTCGTAGGCAAAGTCAACGTGCCCTGGAGTATCGATGAAGTTCAATTGGTAGGTTTCACCGTCTTTAGCGGTATAGTTGAGTGTCACACTTTGAGATTTAATAGTGATGCCACGCTCACGTTCAAGGTCCATGGAGTCCAGAACCTGAGCTGCCATTTCACGGTCACTCAATCCACCACAGTCTTGGATCAAACGGTCTGATAGGGTCGACTTACCATGGTCGATGTGGGCGATAATCGAAAAGTTACGAATGTGCTTCATGATTTGGTGTGACTAAACTCTTTAAAATAGGGACATAAGAAAGCCGTCTTGTGACGGCGTTTCAATCAAGTTGGCAGATTCTACCCAATTTCCGTGCACTTCGCACTAGCTAATTGGTTCTCCCAAAACCCGAAGTAATATAACGTCTCGCAGTGACTGGCGCTCAAAATTGGCGGCTAGAGTTTTTGCGCCATAAATGCCTGCCACAGTAAAGATAGCAGATGTCAGGATAGCAATACCCTCGCCAAGACCAAACGCTGGCGCTAATAGCCACTGTCCAACAACAGCGCCTAGGATCATGGCAAACAACGGGACTAAATAAACCACCGCGGCAGATTGCAGGAGGCTTTTTTCCGGCAAGCCAATTTCCACCACTTGACCTTCTTTAACTCTTTTACTGGTCACTAGATGCCAATGCAGAGACTTGTTTCCCACCGCTTTAGATACAATACCAGTACCACAACTTTTTTGTGACGAGCAGCTACTGCAACTTGTCTGTTGCTCGCAGCTCAGCTCAATATCATAGCCAGATGGGCCAGCTCTCACTGAAGAAACGGTTGCCAACGCCGTCATCATTGTGCTGTACCCGCTTGTTTATCAATGGTGACAGACTGAGCAATACGTTTTGCTGTAGCGGGAGGAATATCTCCAATGACAGAAATCTCTTTGTTGCCCTTAACAAAGCTATGAAGCGTGCGTCTACCTTGACGAACTAGCTGCCCTTTAAGTGAGTAATTGTCACTTTCAGACACATAAATAGAAAAGCTGAACAAACCATCACTGTACATCTGTGTCTCCACCATACGATCAGTATTTGCCATTCGATAACGGTTCAGCTCTTTGGACTCAAAACCTTTGGGAATCCAACCAACCGTCCAAAAACTTTTCTCAAGTTCACCTTTAGGTAAAGACAGGACATCCGGTAATTTAACGGTATTCAACCCACTCAGGATATCGGAAATCTGATCATTCACGCTGTAAGAAATCGTACGAAACTGCTCAAGCACTTCGCCATCACGGTCCACCAGATCAGCCCTCAGAGGCAACTTAGTTTGTTCATCAACCCACAGAATGTAGGAGTAGCGTAGTCCATCTTTTGGCGCCACTCTCAATACCTGACAGGCCGTTCCTGCCTCACGCGCTCGACCAACTTGAACAAAGTCATAGAACTCACTCAATTCATCCACATTGGCATCCAAAAGAGGGATAGTTGGGGCGACCATATTACCCGATTCAATCGTAAATGGCTCAACGCCAGGCTCTATGTAGCTGACCTCATCACCACGACGAATGACTTCTCGTACTGGGCCGCTGAGGTAAATAAGATGGGCAAGTTGCTGTTCTTCATCACGAGCGTGACGATACAGCAAAGGTTCGATGCTGTTTTTCTTAATCAGGATATAAGACAGTTCATAATTGAGATGCTGACTGGCTTCGTTCATTTGATGCAACAAAGCCTCTGCAGGTTTGTCTTCTGCAAAGGCTAGTGGCGAGCTCAAACTGAACAGTGTCAGCGCACTGATCAGAAATTTTCTCATTCAACTACCGTTTCTGGGTTGTCATTGTGCTCTGCGGTACTGTCGCTATTTAAACGCAACTGTAACTCATAGTCCTGAAGCATAGCGTTAATACGACGACGTTGCTCCTGAACATTTGCTTCGCTCGTTGCTGATGGTTGTTCAACCGATGAGCGCGTTAAGCTCACTGGCTCTGCGCTACCAGTAAATGGGATAGTTTGTAGCACTGGGAGTTGCTCAGTATCCTGTTGGCCCGATTCACTGCCACCATACTGCTGGACACCGAGAATCACCGCCAATGACACACATGCTGCAACAGCTACTTGACCAAATTGACTGAGCCAAGCAGGTAATTGGCGACGAGCTTGAGAAGGCGTAGGCTGAGCTTCAGTGCGTTGCTCATTGATGTCTGTGACTTTACCTGAGGTAAACGTCGAATGCGCAGGCTCATCTTCTAAAGCAAGTGCAACACTATCGGCAATATTCCACTCCGGTTTTTCCGGTGCTTCACCTCGCATCACATCACCAATCAAATGGTAATTTTTCCAGGTTTTCAGGCTACCTTGGTCATGCTCTAATTCACTAATTAAAGCTTTATCAACCAACTCTCCATCCATGAGTGCTGAAAGTTTTTCTTTGTCAGCCATTCTTTTCACCATTAATGTTACTGGTACTAGCGTTGCAAAAGGGGTTGAATCTTTTTCTCAACCGCTTCACGGGCTCGGAAGATACGTGAACGTACCGTTCCAACAGGACAATCCATCACCGCAGCGATTTCTTCGTAACTCAAGCCATCAAGCTCGCGCAACGTCATTGCAGTTTTTAAGTCATCGGGTAGTGCTTCAATCGCACTGAAAACTACTTGCTTCAATTCCTTGGACAACGTTAAGTTCTCAGGGTTCGATATTTCTTTTAATGCACTACCAGTTTCGTAATATTCAGCTTCTTCAGTATCCACATCTTGCGCAGGCGGTCTTCGGCCCTGAGCAACAATATGGTTTTTCGCAGTATTAACAGCAATTCTATATAACCAAGTATAGAAGGCACTTTCGCCACGAAAGCTTGGTATGGCGCGATATGCTTTAATAAATGCTTCTTGTGCTACGTCAGGCACATCTCCCGGATTGTTGACGTAGCGGGAAATAAGGTTACACACTTTATTTTGGTATTTAGTGACCAATAGATTAAATGCTTGCTTATCTCCATTCTGAACTCGCTCAATTAACACCTGATCGGTCAGCTGCTCGTTCATTCGAGCGGGTACTCCTATTGTTATTAACCCCTATCTTGTCAGATATGAGCATTAATTATGCAAAATGTAGTATTGACACCACTGCTTACTTGAGCACTATTGTGACTCAGCAATAAATATAAAGTTCAAACTTTCTTCGAATTTTATTTGAGAAGTGATGACCCTATAACTTCTGCCCCAGATTGTGGGGACGAAAGAACTTAAAAGCAATGTTATTTACCAAGAATTGCATTCATTCCAATGCTACTATAGTGAGCTAACTCTGATATTTTCAGGGTTCATGTTGCAATTTAAAAATTGATTTAAAGAGCGAAGCCGCTCTATTACTGACGCTAAAAAGTTGGATTGGCGCCAGTACAACTTAACTCGGGAATTTAAAAGTTTTATGAACGCAAACCGTGAACATCAATGTGATGTGTTAGTGGTAGGTAGTGGCGCAGCCGGTCTGTCTTTAGCGTTACGTGTAGCAGAACATGGCAAAGTCATTGTATTGAGCAAAGGGCCGAGAAGTGAAGGGGCAACTTATTATGCTCAGGGCGGTATTGCTGCTGTGTTTGATGAGTCAGACAGCATTGAATCTCATGTTCAGGACACACTTGTCGCGGGTGCTGGTCTGTGTGAGCAAGAAACCGTCGAATTTATCGCAGAGAACGCGAAAGAGTGTGTTCAATGGTTAATTGATGGTGGTGTACCTTTTGACCGCGAAGACGGTGATAGTGATGACCAACCTCGTTATCACCTTACACGCGAAGGTGGACATAGCCATCGCCGTATTCTGCATGCTGCAGATGCGACAGGCATGGCCATGCAGACTTCATTGCAAGATAACGCTCACAATCACCCAAATATTACGGTATTGGAACGGCATAATGCCCTAGACCTAATCTGCGAAGATAAGGTGGGTGGCGATAAAAATAAAATTGTTGGTGCTTACATCTGGAACCGAAACCAAGAGCACGTTGAGACGGTACGGGCCAAGTTTGTGGTACTAGCTACGGGTGGCGCATCTAAAGTATACCAATACACTTCAAACCCTGATGTGTCCTCAGGAGATGGTATTGCGATTGCTTGGCGAGCGGGCTGTCGAGTCGCCAACATGGAGTTCAATCAGTTCCATCCAACTTGTTTGTATCACCCAGAAGCAAGAAACTTCCTTTTGACTGAAGCATTGCGTGGGGAAGGTGCATTCCTACGTCGCCCGGATGGTTCACGCTTTATGCCAGACTTTGATGAAAGAGAAGAGCTGGCACCACGCGATGTCGTCGCGCGTGCAATTGACTTTGAAATGAAACGATTGGGTGCAGACTGCATGTATTTAGACATCAGCCATAAACCTGCCGACTTTATCGAAAAGCATTTCCCAACCATATATACCCGCTTGATGGATCTTGGTATCGACATGACCAAAGAACCGATTCCGGTTGTACCGGCAGCTCACTACACATGCGGTGGCGTCATGGTCAATAAGCAAGGTGAAACGGATTTATCTCAGTTGTATGCCATTGGCGAAGTCAGCTATACCGGATTGCATGGCGCCAACCGAATGGCATCGAACTCATTACTAGAGTGTGTTGTTTATGCATGGTCGGCGGCTAACGATATCATCCAACGTTTAGACGACGCAGAGCTTCCCCCTTCATTACCTGCTTGGGATGAAAGTCAGGTGAGCTGCTCAGATGAAGAGGTGGTAATTCAGCACAACTGGCATGAACTGCGCCTCTTTATGTGGGATTACATGGGTATCGTTCGTACCGATAAACGTCTTGAGCGGGCTTTACGCCGCATCCAGCTACTGCAGCAGGAAACCCATGAGTATTACAGTAACTTCAAGGTTTCTAACAACTTACTTGAGCTACGTAATTTACTTCAAGTCGCGGAACTCATGGTTCGCTGCGCTATGGAGCGTAAGGAAAGCCGAGGTTTACATTACACTCTCGACTACCCAGAACTGGCACCAAATAGTGGCCCCACTATTTTGGAACCGAAGAAAATCCAGTCATAAATCAAAGGGGGAACTTAATGTTCCCTTTTTAACATCACTAGTAATTGTCGGTAGTGCTCTTCTGCAACACTATCTCGCCAGAGAATACGTTTTTGCCCGCTTTCGAACCATATCAGCACACCAAACATAGCCAAGCTCAGCACACTTTTTTTAATATCTAACGGTTTTCCGTCAATCTCACATGAGCAGGCAGAAGAGAAGGTTAAATGGCCTTGTACAGGTTCAGTAATCCATGTTGCTTCACTGTGGTATTGAATCAGTCTAATAAGGATAAAGACTGTAGCAAGCAGAGGTAGATCAGAAGAAATAACAAGGCAACAGGCCAACATCAGGAAAGTAGCATTAGCCTGTTGAAATAGAAATGACTTGGTGGCGAAGAGATTAACGCACTTTACTGAGGTTGTGGGCAACAATCTTATCGACCATGGATGCATGACCTAAGTTTTCACTACGACCATGACCCATGATCCAAGTAAACAGATCGGGGTCGTCGCACTCAAGTAACGACACAAAATCTCTTTGCTCATTGTCTTGGAGCTCGTCAAAGCACTCTTCAAAAAACGGCATAATCACGACGTCCAATTCGAGCATTCCGCGGCGGCACGCCCATTTGATTCGCGCTTTTTCTTCCGTGGTGTACATTCTTATTCCTCACCTATTCGGTTGTTTGCGCCGAGTGTAACAATCAAAATTGCCCACAACTACTAACTCAGTCACACTCCCGAGCAAGCTAACAGATTTACACCATTTATCCCTATCACTTCAAAGGTTGTTTCCATCACTCTTTCAGCGCTAACATAGCGCTATTCGATAGCATTCAGGTAATCATCATGGAATGGCAACAAGATTTTGCACCTCTTTCTCTCTCTAGTTCAGATTTTCTTCCCGAACTTGTTCTCACCCACTTAACGTCATGGGGAATGATCACCGCACAAGGCGATGATAAAAAATCTTACCTGCAAGGTCAGGTCACCTGTGATGTGGTTCAGCTTGCCAAAGACGAGACAACATTTGGTGCTCACTGTGATGCGAAAGGCAAGGTTTGGAGTGTATTTCGTCTGTTCCACCACCAAGGCGGTTACGCCATGCTACAGCCCAAGTCGGCAATCGAAACAGAGCTGGCGGAATTAAAGAAATACGCCATTTTCTCAAATGTCGAGTTTGCTGAAAGCCACGACGTATTGCTTGGCCTAATTGGTACTAACGCCAATCAAGTCATTGAGGAACTGTCACAGCAAAGTGGAGATGTGCGTGCTATCGAAGGTGGCACGGCTCTCAAAATCGACGAACAACGATGGTTGTTAGCCGTTGATAGCGCAACGGCAACCCAGCTATGCCAGTCCATCAAGGCGACCAAGGCTTGCGAAGATATCTGGACTTGCCTAGATATTAATGCGGCGATCCCTGCTGTCAGAAAAGAGCACCAAGGCGAACATATTCCACAAGCGTTGAATGTTCAGGCTCTCGGAGGCATCAGCTTTAGCAAAGGTTGTTATACCGGCCAGGAAACCGTCGCTAGAGCAAAATACCGTGGCATGAACAAGCGCGCCTTACAGCTCCTAAGAGGTCACTGCGAATCAGAGCTCAAAGCAGGAGCAGAAATAGAGCGTTCCGTCGGTGATAATTGGCGTAGTGCAGGACAACTCATGAGTCATTATCACTTTAATGATGGTATCGCTATTGGCCTTGCGGTTTTACCAAATAACCTCGACGCCGACACACAATTCCGCTTAAAAGATGTCCCTAACACCATCTTGACTATGCAACCCCTTCCTTATTCTCTTGAAGATGATGAATAAGTTCGAAACCAAGCTCACCCGCTACTTGACCGAGCAGCGGGTTTCTTTCCAGCTCCTCCCGCATCAATCCCCAGCGATTACGATTGATGATGCCGCTCGGCAACGAGGAGTTAGACCTGCACAGATGGTTAAATCGATCCTATTGCGTGATATGGGTAACTTGTATGCGTTAGCTTGTGCACCAGGAGACAAATCAGTTGATCCTAAAAAAGTGCGCTCATTGCTTGACTGCCGACGAATGACCTGTGTGGATTTATCAATGGTGGAAGAGCTTACAGGTTATCAAATTGGCACCGTCACACCCTTACTGCTTCCGATTAACATGCCGATCATTTTTGATAACCAAATCTTAAACGAATCCAAAGTCACCATAAGCAGTGGCTCAAATATGGCAGGTTTAGCCCTCCACAGGGACGACTTGATCCGGCTCTGCAACCCGATCTTTGCCGACATCTGCAGGTGATATAACCATCATTTACCTCTCTTATCACTCATTCTATTTGCATAAAATCGTGATAAGCCACTCAATAAAGCACCCCAACAAAATAAATCATTATTCAATAATAAAGAATATATAGTCACAATCAATATTTTAGATTAAGCTTATTTTCGTTGGGTAAAGTACGAGCGAATTATGATGTATAGCTTGGTATGTTTAGCTGCTGAGCGATTAAATAGTAATAAGCATACAAATCCTTCTCCAACGAAAAAGTGAATCCACTGATTGTTTCAGGACATCCACTTTTTGTGTAATGCATCTGTGACTATTCGCCCGCATTTTAGCGGGCTTTTTTTATACAAAAAATTTACCGTAAGTTGGCATATTATAAAAAAGTTAAACTATTCTTATAAATGTCATAAATCTCCGGTTTACTATTGCGCTGAGTGATAAGCCGAGATGAGTTCCAGAAACAGAACATAACTGAGGTAATTGTCACAATAAAATGGATATTTATCCGCAGTTTTGCCTACAACAACACAAATATCCAAAAAAACACATTTAACTGCATATTCCTCCACCATAATCACATAAAAAATAGGCGGAAAATCGTATACTTTGCAGTGCTTGCTAAACATAAGGATTACTCTATGAGACTGTTTAAGCGCTATACACCAAGTATGATTGCTAAACACGTAAGTCGGCTCTTTAAGGGAAGGATTTATATCTACGGTATTGGTAAGTTTGAATTTGATAACGGTAAACTCGTCTTACCGGAAAAGGCTGAGCGACGACATTTCCAGACAGTCAAAGAAGTGAACCAAGAAATAATGAGACTACGCTGCGCGTACGCGTAAATAGGAATTAAAAAGGGTTGGCTTTAGCCAACCCTTTGTGATTTACCACAAACAACTAAGGTAATGTCGCCTCATGATATTGCGCTAGCGCAGGGAGCTCACCTTTCAATCCAAGAGCACGTTTCATGATTTCATCTTTCGCTCCTGGCAATTGCCCAACCAACGCCATACCAATACCTCTCGCCAGCTTCTTCGCAGGGTTATCCCCAGAAAACAGATCTTTAAATCCTTGCATCGCTGCGATCATTTTCGCGGCTTCAGATTTTCTCCAGCGCTCGTAACTACGGAGATTACGTTTAGCACCAATGTCATCACCTTTACGCCATAACGTCATCACCTCTTGGGCAAGACTCGCAGCATCCAACAAACCAAGGTTGACACCCTGCCCCGCTAGCGGGTGAATGGTATGAGCCGCATCCCCCACGAGGGCAACTCGCTCTACGGCAAAGTCTCGCGCATAACGCATTTTGAGTGGGAAAGCAAAGCGTTGTCCGACGACTTCACATAACCCTAGTCGAGCATCAAATTCAGCCGTCAGGGCTTTATTGAATTCAGCATCAGACATGGCCACTAAACTGTCGGCTCGATTCGGTTCGGTAGACCAGACAATCGAACTCATATTGCTTTCACCCATAGGTAAAAAAGCCAGCGGTCCTTGTGGTGTAAAGATCTGACGCGCAACTCTGTCGTGCGTTTCTGCTGTCCAAACATTCGCTACAACGGCACTATGCCCATAGTCCCAGTGCGTTAAAGGAATATCTTGCTGCTTGCGCACCCAAGAATTAGCCCCATCCGCGCCAACAACCAACTTAGCAGTCAGGGACTGACCGTTATCCAACGTTAACCAAGCTTCACTTTCACCAATAGCCATCGAACTGCATTTTGTCGGCATAAATAAGCTAACGTTTGACTGCTGCTTGACCTGCTCAAGCAATGATAGCTGAATCACACGGTTTTCAACAATATGCCCCAAGTCTGGCTGGGCTAACTTCTGAGCATCAAACTCAATCCGGGCAAAGCTATCTTGCTCCCATACTTCCATGGCTGAATACGGTGCGGCGCGACGCTGTACGATGCCATTCCATGCGCCTAGGTTACGTAATATATTTTCACTTGAACGGCTCAAAGCTGAGACGCGAACATCTGGTAGTTCAGCCAGTTCACTATCCGGAACACGGCTTTCGATTACTGCAATACGCAGGTCAGTCTCTTTAAACGCCGCCGCCAAAGCTAGACCGACCATGCCTCCACCGACAATTGCAATATCAACGCTTTGCATCATCTGAATTCAATCCTTATTCAATCTGCTAGCGAGAAACTAAACCTAAAGTTCTCGCTAATAAAGGGGCTTTTAAAGCTGGAATATTGTCCATCGCTGCTAAACTGATATTTCGGCCAATACGCAACGAAAGGTAGTCATTGGAAAAAATATGCACCAAAGACGAAGTCAAAGTGATGGTCGCGCGGCGGTCACTTTCACGACGATGCTTAAACTGGCGTAAAACCGAGTATGCACCTGGATCATGCTCATGATTGGCAATCGCTTCGGCTAATGTCGCAACATCCCGGATCCCTAAATTGAAGCCTTGTCCAGCGATTGGGTGCAGCGTCTGGGCAGCATTCCCCACAAGGGCAAATCGGTGAGAGGTGTTCTGCGATCTGTAACGCAACAGCAATGGATAGTCAGCTCGTTGTCCGACTTTTTCCAGCTTACCCAGTCTCCAGCCGAAAGCCTGCTGCAACTCTTCAAGAAATGCGTCTTCACTCAGAGACATGATTCGCTGTGCATCATCTGAGCTTAAACACCAAACTAACGACATTCGCTGTTCGCTCATTGGTAACAAGGCGGCTGGACCAGATGCAGTGAACCTCTCAAACGCACGACCTTGGTGAGCTTGAGCTGTTTTGATATTGGCAATCACTGCTACTTGCTCAAAATCATGCTCGTTGAGCTCTAATCCGATTTGCTGGCAACAGGTTGATACCGCACCATCAGCGGCGACTAATAGCTTTCCACTGATCACCTGCCCATTATCAAGAGAAACATGCACTTCTTCCTGCAAACGTTCAACACGGTTCACCGATACGGGGCAAAGCAAAGTAATATTAGGATCTTGAGCCGCTTTATCATGATACAAGCGACCAATATCCGCTAACTCGACCACATAGCCTAGAGCTTCTACACCCACTGCTTTATGGTCGATGTCTGTCATGCCTGCATGCGAGCGATCAGATACATGAATATGTTCAATGGCGGTCGCTAATTTTGAAATGTCTTCCCACAGCTCGAATTGTTTTAAAACATTTACGGTGCCATATGATAGAGCGATAGAACGGGAGTCAAAGCCTGGGTGAGCTTGGTGATCAGCTTTATAAGGCTCAATAACTGCAATAGAAATCGGCTGTTGAGAAAGTGTATTAATCGCTAATGCCAGCGTCATACCCGCCATTGCACCACCAGCAATTACAACATCAAACTGCTTCATGAGAAGTCCTGATTAGTGGATAGTTGGTGCTTTTTGTTCTGCTGGCTTTTGGCCAAATTCAGAGTGAATAGTCAGCGCACAAGCTTTAACGTGCTCAATCACTTGCTCCAATAACAGCGCCTGCTCTTCCATGTCATCATCTTCATCAATGCCAAGCTTGGCAATCTCTTCCAGATCGGCCAGCGCTTCTTTGGCATCCTTAGACGCTTTCTTCAGCTCAGCACCAACTAACCCCAGACCCGAAATGAAGTGATTGACCCATTCTGCGACACCATCTGCTGTGTCAAACAAGCTAGCACTAGCTTCTTCGTCTGGAATCAACATCGAAATATCCATTCCTGAACCTGTAAACTCTACGATCGTCGCTTCTAATGTAGCTTCAGCCAACTGCAAAGATTTTGTCGGCCAGCCCATACCATCATTGGTGTAATCAAAGATAAGAGGTTGCCAGCTTTTGTCGGTTAAACTCAAACCACCACTTAACATTCCAGCCAATAAGCCGTGCAGTTCCGAAGGGTTGACGGCCAATCCAGCTGACTGAAGTTCACTTGCCAAAGTTAGGTATTCTGGCAGATTGCTTTCGCTCATAAAGAGACCCAAAATTTGCTAAATAATGCCAATCCTACCATTTACCAAGAGCAGCGAAAACGAGCGATTACGCAATTGTGGGTAGCTTTTACACAATTTGCCCAATTACTGTGTTATTGCGTTATGATTTATTCACCTTAGCGGGGAAAAGCTTGAATCTTAACAAGCCTTTTCCTATAGTTTCCCCCTCGGTGATTGTCTGCACATCACCCCTACTAACGCATTTAGAGTCGGTATGAGTAATCAAGCAGTTGAAGTCGAAATTTTAGGTAAGCTAACTCTGGTAAATTGCCCGTCAGGACAAGAAGAGTCTTTGCGTAATGCAGCTCAAAACCTTGATGAACGCTTAAAAGACATGGCTGCAAAAACCAAAATTACCAATGAAGTTCAACTATTGACCTTTGTTGCTCTGAACGTCTGTCATGAGCTCGAAAGCCGTGATACAGTAGATGAAAAGCAGCAGAATGCACTCAATGAGCAATTGGAAAAGCTCAGCGCATCACTGACGAAAGCACTAAGTAAAGTAAAGCCAGGACAGCAATAGCCTTTACCGCCAAACAAGAATTTACCCTGGAGTGTTCGTGAGGGGATTACGTCCCTGAGCCGATAAGCAATACCCAAGGGTTAGTACTTGATAGCTATTGAGCAAGCTCGGCTTGAACCGAGAAGCCTACGGTTATCATTGCTGATCCGCCTTGAACCAGCTGGTTCAAGGGTCAAAATCTCCAACGGCACTCTGGGGTATCCTCCTCGGTACCCAGTAACTATGGGTACTCCTATGACTCTTTCCCGACAAGACCTCAGAAAACTCATCCGCACCAGACGCAATCAACTCAATGAGGCGACACAGCTAAAAGCGGGAGCGGATTTGATCGCTCAATTTGCTCGACTACCAGAATTATCTTCAGCTCAGCATATTGCTCTGTATCTTTCTACTGACGGTGAGATCCATACCGCTCCATTAATCGCCTGGCTCAGACAGCAAGGCAAAGACATTTACCTTCCGGTTATTCACCCTTTTTCAGCAGGCCAATTGTTGTTCCTTCGATATGATAGCGATACACCAATGGTACGTAATCGCTATAACATTCAAGAACCTAAGCTAGATCAAACGCGTATTATCCCCGTTCAACAATTGGATCTCATTACTACCCCTTTAGTCGCCTTTGATCATCACGGCCACCGACTTGGAATGGGGGGCGGCTATTATGATCGGACGCTAGAGCCTTGGTTTCACCACAAGTCAGGCGCTAAACCTATCGGCCTTGCGCATGATTGCCAACAAGTCGACAAGCTACCTGTTGAATCCTGGGATGTACCTTTGCCAAAAATAGTGACACCAAAGCAGATCTGGGATTGGGAATAGTCTCTGATTGATCATATAATCGCGCCGCAAACGTTAATTTCAAACCTCGTTCAGGAGATGGGCATGACTCAAGATGAAATGAAGAAAGAAGCTGGTTGGGCAGCACTTAAGTATGTTGAAAAAGACAGCATTGTCGGTGTTGGTACAGGTTCTACGGTAAATCACTTCATCGATGCACTCGGTACAATCAAAGACGATATCAAAGGTGCGGTTTCTAGCTCAGAGGCATCGACTGAAAAACTCAAAGGTTTAGGTATTGAAGTCTTCGATTGTAATGAAGTGTCGAACTTGGATGTCTACGTTGATGGTGCTGACGAAATCAACGCAACGCGCGACATGATCAAAGGTGGTGGTGCGGCGCTAACACGCGAGAAAATTGTTGCCGCTATTTCCGATAAGTTTGTCTGTATCGTAGATGGCACCAAAGCCGTTGACGTTCTTGGTGAGTTCCCGTTACCCGTAGAGGTCATCCCAATGGCGCGTTCTTACGTCGCTCGTGAAATGGTAAAACTTGGTGGCGATCCTGTATACCGTGAAGGTGTGATAACAGATAACGGCAACGTGATCCTTGATGTGCATGGTATGCAGATCACCAACCCGAAAGAAATGGAAGATAAAATCAATGCTATCGCAGGTGTTGTGACGGTTGGCTTATTTGCTCACCGTGGTGCGGATGTCGTGATCACTGGCACGCCTCAAGGGGCTAAAATCGAAGATTAATTGAAGCTAGTTTCAGTTATTTCATTACAAACGGCACCATTAGGTGCCGTTTTTGTCTTTTATCCTATAAAAATTATTCCTTATTCCGTAATTTTCTTACCCAAAGTGTATTTTTTTTGTTAACTTAGTGAACAGAAGACGCACAAGGAAAACGTTTGCGTCAGGCTTTTTGCTAATAAAACGTTTGCTTTAATAACATTACACCGCTTGTGCGCCAGTTAAGCCCCAAATTTCCATTTTAAGGACGAAAACAATGGCCAAAGTTTCACTGGAAAAAGACAAAATTAAGATCCTCCTACTTGAAGGTCTTCACCCATCTTCGGTAGAAGTGCTTCAGGCTGCTGGTTACACCAATATTGAATACCACAAAGGCTCGTTACCGGAAGACGAATTGCTAGAAGCTGTGAAGGATGTTCACTTCATCGGTATCCGTTCCCGCACTAACCTATCGCAGGAAGTGATTAACGCAGCAGAGAAGCTCGTAGCGATTGGTTGTTTCTGTATTGGTACCAACCAAGTCGATCTTAATGCAGCCGCTGTTCGCGGTATTCCAGTGTTTAACGCCCCATTTTCTAACACACGCAGTGTAGCGGAATTGGTTCTTGGTCAAGTCCTGCTTCTACTGCGCGGGATTCCAGAAAAGAACGCCCTAGCACACCGTGGTATCTGGAAAAAAAGCGCCGACAACTCGTACGAAGCACGAGGCAAACGTTTAGGTATTATCGGCTATGGCCACATCGGCACGCAGTTGGGTATTATCGCGGAAAACCTAGGGATGCGTGTTTACTTCTACGATATTGAGAACAAACTATCACTTGGTAACGCCACTCAAGTGCATACCATGAGTGAACTACTGAACAAGTGTGATGTCATTTCTCTGCACGTTCCAGAAACCGCGGGTACCAAAAACATGATGGGTGCGGAAGAATTTGCTCGTATGAAACCGGGCTCAATTTTCATCAACGCCGCACGGGGCACTGTGGTCGATATTGAAGCACTTTGTCATGCGATGGAATCAGGCCACCTTGCCGGGGCCGCGATTGACGTATTCCCAACCGAGCCTAAAACCAACGCAGACCCATTTGAGTCACCATTGCAAAAGTTTGACAATGTTATCCTGACACCACACGTCGGCGGCTCAACACAAGAAGCGCAAGAGAATATTGGTGTTGAAGTGGCAGGCAAACTAGCGAAATACTCTGACAATGGTTCGACACTTTCGAGTGTTAACTTCCCTGAGGTTTCTCTGCCTGAGCATCGTGATTGCTCACGTCTACTGCATATCCACAAAAACCGCCCTGGCATCCTGACGCAAATCAACACCATTTTTGCAGAAGAAGGCATCAACATCGCCGGTCAGTATCTACAAACCAATGCTGATATTGGTTATGTAGTGATCGACGTTGAAACCAGTCGCTCAGAAGAAGCGCTGAAGAAACTCAAAGGGATCGAAGGGACACTACGCGCACGTATCCTTCATTAAACTTTCGCCTTCCAGAAAAAAGCCACCGTCCTGTGCGGTGGCTTTTTGTTTCTGCTTCATAAATCCAGCCTTTCTTATTCCCTCTCTAATTAATGTTCTCTTATGAACAAAAGCTGTTCGATAGAAAAGTTTTCGTTCGTAACCAAAAGTGCGTAATCCGGAATCGACATCGAAGTTTTCCCTTCTAACTTTCTGTATTTAAGTAAAATTTAATACTTATGCAACATTTATCACAGAAATTAATACCATTATTCATACAATGCCCAACACTTTCGAACGAAATAAATTTTGCTCGTTCACTTTCCTTTACCTTACCATCGCACAATAAAAAATGAGGTCCTCATGTTTGGAATCTTCAAACCTAAGGCGCACATCGATCGCTTATCTTCAGATAGCATCGACGGCACCTATTCCCGATTACGTTGGCAACTCTTTATCGGTATTTTCGTCGGCTATGCTGGCTATTACCTAGTCCGTAAAAACTTCAGTTTGGCAATGCCTTACCTAATTGAGCAAGGATTCAGCCGTGGTGACCTTGGGGTTGCACTTGCTGCGGTATCAATTGCGTACGGTTTATCCAAGTTTTTAATGGGCAGTGTCTCTGACCGCTCTAACCCTCGTTACTTCCTCAGTGGCGGCTTACTGATGTCGGCATTGATCATGTTCTGCTTCGGCTTTATGCCATGGGCAACAGGCAGTATCACTGCAATGTTCATCCTGCTTTTCCTCAACGGTTGGTTCCAAGGTATGGGATGGCCTGCCTGTGGTAGAACCATGGTGCATTGGTGGTCACGCAAGGAACGTGGTGAAATCGTTTCAGTATGGAATGTGGCCCATAACGTGGGTGGTGGCTTGATTGGCCCACTATTCATTCTCGGTCTATGGGCATTTAATGACGACTGGCGCACCGCTTTTTACGTTCCTGCTTTTTTTGCCACGTTGGTTGCTATCTTCATCTGGATGACAGTTCGAGACACTCCTCAATCTTGCGGCTTGCCTCCGATTGAAGAATACAAAAACGACTATCCAGATGATTACGATAAATCGCATGAACAGGAAATGACGGCGAAAGAAATCTTCTTCAAATACGTTTTTTCTAACAAACTGCTTTGGTCAATCGCCATTGCAAACGCATTTGTCTATTTAATTCGTTACGGCGTGCTTGACTGGGCTCCCGTTTACCTCAAAGAAGCGAAAGATTTCACGGTTGATAAATCTTCATGGGCTTACTTCCTTTATGAGTGGGCGGGTATTCCAGGAACGTTACTGTGTGGTTGGATTTCCGATAAGTTGTTCAAAGGGCGCCGTGCTCCAGCTGGCATCTTATTCATGGCGCTCGTCACTATTGCTGTATTGATTTACTGGTTCAACCCTGCTGGCAATCCTGCTGTCGACATGATGGCACTCGTCGCAATCGGCTTCCTGATTTACGGCCCAGTAATGCTGATTGGCCTATACGCTCTCGAGTTAGCACCGAAAAAAGCCGCAGGTACCGCAGCAGGTCTAACAGGCTTGTTTGGCTATCTTGGTGGTGCGGTTGCCGCTAATGCGATTCTAGGTTACACCGTGGATCACTTTGGTTGGGATGGTGGTTTTGCCATTCTTATCGCTTCTTGTATCGCATCCATCGTCTGCCTAGTGTATGCATTTGTTGGCGAACGTGATCACCATAAACAAAAAGACAGTGAAAAAGCGGCACTCGCTTAATATCTATAACAGAGGTAGCCATGCTACCTCTATATCAATCAAGGAAAGAACAATGAAAACAACGTCAGTTTGCGCTACGTTTCTGGCTCTTAGCCTATCAACCAGTGCCATAGCTCATCCTCTGGTCATCGCTCACCGGGGTGCTTCAGGTTACCTACCCGAGCACACTTTAGAGGCTAAGGCATTAGCTTATGCAATGAAACCGGATTACATTGAGCAAGATGTCGTTATGACCAAAGACGATCAACTGGTTGTTTTACACGATCATTACCTTGATCGGGTCACCGATGTCGCAGAGCGCTACCCTGATCGTGCTCGCGCTGATGGCCGCTATTATGCGATTGACTTTACGCTCGCCGAAATCAAAACATTGAAGGTGACAGAAGGGTTCAATATTGACGACAGTGGCAATAAAGTCGCGGGTTATCCAACCCGTTTTCCGATGTGGAAGTCCGACTTCAGCGTCCCTACACTGGCTGAAGAAATTGAGCTGATTCAAGGGCTCAACAAGACCATTGGTTACGATATTGGTATCTACCCTGAAATCAAAGCCCCTTGGTTCCACCGTCATGAAGGCAAAGACATCTCTTCCGCAGTGCTTAAGTTATTAAAACAGTACGGCTATGACAGTCAGGATGACAAAGTGTACTTGCAATGCTTTGACGCCAATGAGCTCAAACGCATTAACGATGAACTCATGCCGAGTATGGACATGGATCTCAAATTAGTGCAGCTGATGGCTTACACTGACTGGAACGAAACCATGGTCTACCAAGGTGATACGGCAACCCCGTACAGCTATGATTGGATGTTCGAATCAGGCGCAATGAAGGAAGTTGCCAAGTACGCCGAAGGTATTGGCCCTTGGAAACCAATGCTGGTCGATGATAAATCAACCAAAGATAACATTATTATCAAGCCGTTGATGAAAGAGGCAAAAGCAGCAGGCCTAGATGTTCACCCATACACTTTCCGAGCAGACCCAGGCCGTATTCCAAGTTACACGGATAGCTTCGAGGGCATGATGGATATCTTCTACAATCAAGTCAAGGTAGATGGTCTGTTTACCGATTTCCCAGATAAAGCGGTCAACTTCCTTAACAAATAATTGTCTAGTCCTAAAATAGGTTGACGCTTTTTTTATGAAGCCAGTAGGTAATCCCTGCTGGCTTTTTCATGCACTTCACTTGGAGTTTTCATCCCCAAGCTCATGTGCGGCCTCAAGTCGTTATATATCGATATCGACTCTTTTACTAA
>NZ_JAKEUT010000001.1:1233766-1548716 GCF_022398025.1 Vibrio sp. Isolate25 | reverse complement strand
GTGCCGGTTGAATCCGAAATCGTGTTGCCTGCCGTGGCAACGCCCGTCGCTGGGTCGAACGCCGTAATGTAAGTGCCATCCACAGTGAACGTGGCTGAAGGGTCTGACGTGACGTCAATAGGAGTTTGAGGGTCTGCTGCGTCATACGCATTCAACACGTAGCTGAACGTACTGTCCGAGCTGGCCGTGATAACGGCTCCATCCGGCGTCAACTCGATTCTGTCGACCGGTGGTGTGCTCCCATTAACAGTGACATTGGCTGGTGCACTGGTGTGAGAACCCAACTGTGCCATCGCGGTTTCGCCCCCAACCGTAGCCGTGTCGCCACGGACTACGTCATTTCTGACATGGCTTATCACTGAGTTATCCGCCGTGATGCCTGTTAACATCTTCGAAACGTCATAAGTGCTCTGATTGGTGGTACTCACCTCAGCGTGCGCCTTAGTGTACGCTCCTGCATTAACGGTAATGTCTGAGAGGGTAAAGGTACTCCAATCAATTTGCTCGGCAGTGACCGTGGCAACCGCAGGCACTACCTGAGCGTTCGACGGGTGTGTCCCTGAAATCGTCGTCTGACCTTCAGCAAGGGCGGTGGCCGTTCCGTCCGCCGTAATGTCCATCACAGCGGTGTCGCTACTGCCCCAAGCCGTCATACTATTGGTCACAGGCAGCGTGCTTTGGTCTGACAGGTGAGCCGTGGCTTCATAAGATACCGTGAGCCCGACCGGTGTCGAAGACACGTTAGGCGTGATTTCAATGCGGTCAATCGCTGGTAGCCCAATCACATCCACCGTCACTTCATTGGCATTGACGCCAGCAAGCGACGCGTTGATTTTTGCCCCAGTGGTTGCCATCAGACCGGTTGCTAAACCTGTGTCATCAATGCTGAGCTCTGCCGATTGCGAGCTACTCCAGTTGACTAAGTTAGTACCATCAAGAGTTTGACCATTAGACAACGTCATCTCTGCTTGGAATTGCTGAGATTTGTTTAACTGGAGCGTTAACGGTCCAGGCGGCGTCACGGATAAGCTTTGTAGTGTCGCTTGGGTCACGTGTACCGTCATTGGCGTACTGGTCACCTGATTGGTCGTGTCTTCGGCCGTAATCTCTGCATGGCCTGGACCAACTGTCGACACCACACCATTCGCCACAGTGGCAACAGCAGGGTCAGAGGTATGCCAAGTATAGGCTGATGGGTCGAGGGTATCATTGCTTGTACCATCGCTGTAGTACCCCACTAGTTTGTCCACCTGCACATCTATTCCCATCGGGGTGCTGACAGAAGTAGGCACAATGACCAAATCCGACAGCACAGCTTGTGTGACGTTTAACGTGGTTGTGTCTGTTGCTGTCCCTAAGGTTGCGGTGATGTCTGCACTGCCTGAAATTAACGTAGCAAACAAAGCGCCTTGAGCGTAAGGAGCGTTGTCGGCAACCGTGGGGGTATTGCTCACCCAAGTAGACATACTGGTGACATCAAGCTGGGTGCCGTCATTTAACGTGGCTATCACATTAAACGCCGCAGGAACCCCAAGTGGCACACTACCAGTACCTTGGCGATGAGTGACATCCAAGCTTTGAATGTTCGCTGTTGTGCCTTTGACTTCCGCTTTGGCTACTGAATTGACCACGGCGCCGTTTACAGTCGTGACCGACTCAATCGTATCGGTACCTTCGGCGATGGCTTCAGCCTCACGCCCATTAAACGCGATAACACTGCCGCCACTTTGGGTCGTAAATACCGTATCTGCGGTGACGTCACCAGTACTCCCATCGGAAAAGGAACCCATGGCTGAGTAGTCTTGAGTGCCACCGACCAAGTAGTGAGATAGAGCCGGTGTTAATACGACACGCTCCAGTGTCGCATCGGTGACGTTCACATCTTTGCTGTCTGCCTCACCCGCCAATGAGGCTTCAATCGTTGCCGCGCCTTTTTTGACGGTATGCATTTCCCCAGCTTCAGACCCACCAGTACTGATAGTAGCGACCGTATCGTCGGTTGAGCTCCATGTCACCATGCTAGTCACATCGTACGTATTACCATCCGACAATGTCGCGGTGGCGGCAAATTTCTCTGATAGCCCTAATGGAATATCCAGAGGCGTGCGAACCGGCTCAGTGATGGTCAGGTTACTGACCGTGAACGTATCGGTTGTGACTGTGACTTGCGCCGTTGCAGATAAATTGCTTGTTGGGTGATACGCGGTGAGCGTACCAGTACCTTGACTCAGTGCGATGACTTTGCCCGTCGTACCATCGATATCAAAGACGAGCGGCTCACTCGATGTCCAATCAATATCGTTGTTGTTGATGGGCATCGTCGTACCATCAGACAGAGTACCAATGATTTGAACCTCTTCAGTCAACCCCGCGGGCAAGCTGATGGCATTAGGAAATACTCGAATAGACTGGAGTGAGGCCGGCGTTACCGTGACATCCACTGTATCGTTCATACCTGAAAGCTCTGCTTTCACCGTATCCGTTCCTGAAGTCTTTGCTGTCACAATACCAGCTTCGCTCACCTCAATGGCACCATTACCGGTAGAGATTTGCCAGTCCACATTCATCGTGCCATCAATTGTATGGCTACCACCTTGTGAATCCTGATAGGTCACCATCGCTTTAAGAGGGGCTTTGCCGCCCACAATCATGGGTATTTGACCATCGGGCTGTACGTCTACCGCAGTGACCGAGGTTGGTATTACCGACGACACAAAGCCTTTTGCACTGACAGAGGTGAAATGACGATTGTGATACACCGCCTCGACATCTGCAGTGGCCGCGTTTGACATTGATGTCAACACACCCTCTTCTGAGATAGAAAAGTCAACGTCATTCCCTACGGACCACTCCACCAAATGCGTCACATCAAAATCATGCGGCACACCATCAATAAGGTAGTTGGCGTTGGCTTCATAAGGATAAGTGAAATTAATGGGCATCGTCAGCAATGAAGGCGTCAATGAAAGGCTGGTCAACTGCGCATTGACCACTTGCAATTCAACCGTGCTTGAAAAGTCATTCAAAGTTGCTTCGATGGTAACAGGACCCGCCGCAAGTGCATTCACGACCCCTTCCTCAGAGACTGTCGCGATGGACTCATCCAAACTGCGCCACGTCACTTGCTTGGAAACATCCAAACTGGCGCCTTCCACATCAAAGTAAGCGATGGCTTGTATAGATTGCTCATAGCCCACAGGGAGCGTTGTATAACGAGCCTGTGTCGTAATGGCGGTCATAGTAGCGTTATTTCCATTGCCATTTTGACCACTGTTGTCGTTTTGCCCTGATAATGCAGGGTCACCCTCACCGCCACAGGCAGTGAGTAGTATGGTTATGCACAAGAGTAACCATTGACGCCACAGCGTCCACCACGACGTACTGCCGTGGTGCTTGTGATGGTGCGAGAAGTAGTTCATATCATCCACCGTTCAATTTCGGTTAATTGTAGGTATGTTGGTTAGTCGATGTATTGCATGCATACCCATCTCATGCTAGAGAGAGGCGCGCACAAAAGGATAAATCTTTCTACATTATGACTGAAATTCGTGCTTAATGTTATGAATCATTTTAAATTATAATAATTTACCCACCTATACACATTGCACCCGGTCAGGTATGTTTTTATAACGAAAAATCAATCCCTTAAGGTAAAATTAAGGCACTAAGGGGGTGTTAATGATGTATCTTTTATTAATTTAGGGTTAATTTTAGGCTTAATTTCCCATTTAAGGATGCGGAGCTCTTTCCACTAATAAGGCCATAACTGTCACACTAATGATGATGCAGCCGAAAAACCTGCTGAATAAGATGAAAGTACTGCGTTTGAGAGGGTTTTGGTGGAATTTGCTCGTCCCGCCACGCATTTTGAAAACGCCCTGCGATAGCCTGATAACATAAAGGGCAGCATTCATGCTTGGCTGCAAAATGCGCCTTAGGCGTTTGTGAAAAGTAGTGTTGATGATGAAAACAATACAGTAAAACTGGGGTCCGGCTGTTGACGTATTTTAAGCCATCATACCCATATTTTTCTCCCCAACGTTGGCGGGATTTTGCAATAAACTGCTCTCGGGTCATCCTAGCAATCGGCATGGTTCTCTCCTTAACAAGCTTTCACAGTAAGACAGGGGTAGGATGGTGGTGCTGAACCAACCCCACATGCTTATTATAAGACCAACCTATCCATGTTAGTTCTGTAGGGTTAACTGCAGCCACTGACCCCAGCTCGTTCATCAATAAGCGATTCGCCTCTTCCATCGCCAAAGGCAGACCGACCGCTTGCTCAAACCACAATACGAAGTCGTGAGTGGAAAAATGTAACACTGGTAGCTGTCGCTCCAACATAACGGCCTTTAGGATANCCACTGACCCCAGCTCGTTCATCAATAAGCGATTCGCCTCTTCCATCGCCAAAGGCAGACCGACCGCTTGCTCAAACCACAATACGAAGTCGTGAGTGGAAAAATGTAACACTGGTAGCTGTCGCTCCAACATAACGGCCTTTAGGATAATGCATTATCAATGGCTCTATTCCGTCGAGGTTTCCCAAAGGAAATTATTGTTCATAGTGTTCGAGGTAGCCAGTATTGCTCGAAAGATTATCGAAACCTCATCACTGCTTATAATCTAAAAAAGTATGAGCAGGAAAGAGAACTTCTGGGACAATGCTTTTGTTGAGAGCTTCTTCCATTCGATGAAAGTGGAAGCGATTCAATACGAACCGATAATGACCAAAGATGAGATGCGCCAAACGGTCTTCGAGTACATAGAGATTGGTTATAATCAAAGTGAGAAGGAACAATACTCTTAGCTATCTAAGCCAAGTTAACTTTGAGCAGCAAAATGTCACTTAATGAAGAGTCCAGTCTAGCTGAAGCAGATAATCGCCCTTAAGTTATCAATTCAGAAGCTATCTTTCTCTAATTCATGCCCATGTCATAGTACCATTCATTTAGGGGCTTTAATCACATAATACCTAAGAGTAGAGCACGGTGACATGAAGAATTGTTTAAGCCCTTACAAAATCCCATCATCATTATGGCTCATTAAATATCAATAACTATTTAAAGCATAACAAAAAGCGGATAATAAATCTGAGTATACCTGCCTTATGTACTCAATATTCATAGTTTGCCCCTGCACTCATCAGGGGCCTTTTTCCAGTTCCTTAATTTCATCAATAACGGTTCTGCGGTATTTTGAATCCGTAACCACCGAACCTTGCCAACTAATTTTAACCACGCGACGACTTTTTGCATCACCATAAATTCAATTGATATCAGCCTATATGATAGTGTAAAGCTCATCACTTAGATATTCCTTTACTGTAATTGTTATCAGTATCCACCTTTCATTTGGCATGAACGTAAATTACGTAAAGGGAGCAATTCCTATCAACCACGGACATCTTCATATCAATATATAGAAATCGATATTATTTGGGCCTGATTTTGTTAATAGTTGCAATACAAGCACTGCAAAACATACACTCAGGCACACAGTACCATCAAAAACGATACTTTATACAGTCTAGCTAATGCCTATTAAATCTTGAGCTCAATTCTCACATCATGACCCTACGCATTTGTCGATTGGAGGTCATTAAAAACTACAAAAGTGACTCTCAATTACTATAGAGAGAAAACTTCAATAAATATTAATAAGGCTTTAGTAATAGAAATAACCATAAGGTTTCTATTAGAATACCAATTCCGTTAACTTTATGACTGATATGCTGAACTACAATGAATGATAGAACCGATGATTTTGATCACGACTCCGAAACTCATTACTACGAACCAATACAAAATAAAAACCGTCGAGCCAAACAGCTCACTAAGCGGAAACTGATTATAAGGAGACGTATAGAACGCCACCATGAAGAACGAGCCTTACGAGCACTATATGACGCTACTGACTCTCTTTCCTATCCGGAGTAGTAAAGCAAGTGGTATGGTGTTTTTTCACTGGTATTAGCTGCTTGATATGGCTAATTTGGTTACTCTCCATCCTTTTCTCCTTAGCTTGGGGGGTAATAAGATAAATGTAATGGTAATACAGAAGGGATCCCAATGACTGGGCTGTACACGTGAGTTAATTTCTCACAGCGTATCTTTTTCCTGTTAAAGTAGGCTTAATAAGATCGTGTAAGCTTTTAACTAAGCTTCCTCATATTTCATACGCCATAATCGTTTGATAAAAGCGTTGTTGAACAAGCCCCTTTCCTGCCATGCGGAACCGTACACCATCGTCAATTCATTTCTATGCGAACTCAGTGCTAGTAAACTGACACCTTGATCTGAGTTGAAGATATATGGCGGTTCATAGTGCTCAAGAGTTTCGATACAGAAAACTTACCCATAACACTTTACGACTATACCAGTAATAATGGTCACTAAGCACAGGAGCCCTTTAACCATTAGGATGTCGGTGATATTAATCGCGCCCAAGCTTTCTTCGGGTATGTAATTTCAACATTAGCAACAGATAGGGGGAACCTTGCATGCTTTTTTGCTAGTGTCCTTTTCAGTTGGCTCCAATACCATATCACGTATGGCCTGCTTAGGATTAACACTATGACCTTTTTGCCAATTCATTCGAATGCATCTGCTCCCCATGAATGGATACTAAAGGTGAATTTCGTCGATGATGCGGCGCAATTCCATTTCCTCAGAGAAAAGTCCGATAGACTGATAGTAAGCCGTCGAACAAGCTATATTAAGTAGTTCACATTAGTGTTTAATCAGCAATGGTGTGGATTTAACCAACGAACTTTTTCACTGGGCCCGCTTTAACGACCAAGCACTCTGTTCAACAAATTATTTTCCATGGTCAACTGCCCGATCTTGACATAAAGCTTGTCCACTTATTCATATTATCTTTGCTCACCTGACTTTCAGAAACAAAAGTCATAGCGGTATTTCTAGCAATTCCTTTTTCCATGTAGAGATTTGGTTCACGTGCAGGCTGTATTTCTGAGCAAATTCAGCAACAATTTGTCGCCTTTATTAACACCAGCTTTAAAATTCAGGAGAGTAGTTCCTAAGTTTTCTAGTCATAATCAGTTCCCGTATTTCTAGGTATTATCAAAATAAAGTCAATTATCAGACTATTCAAAGCATAAAAGGGCAATAAAAACCTCAAATCCAATGTTAAAATAGAGCTATCTTTTATATTTTATCAGTCAAAATTCGTAAATTTTCACACTTAACTAAATTCATGAAAAACTATCCATGCACATACAGCTCCCCCCTTCAAATTATCAAGTAACTTTCACTAATATCAGTATCAAAAGCACGTTTAGCAAATCACTAGACCTCGGCCAAGTGCATATTAGGCATACCCAATTTAAACCAAAAGATATTCGTATTGATCTAGGTTTTCGCAAATAATAACTTTAACGTAAGTTGTATATTTCATGTAAGGTTTATTATGGAGTTCAGAAATCCCGTTGCAGCAACTGAAGCGAATGCGTCTTCACTTAATTACTTAACGAAAAGTCTCTCTGATCCTGCAAAAGGTGTGGCCGAGTTCCGTCGATTAGTAAAAGAGTTAGGCCACTCAGTCGATGGCTATCCCGATTGGCATCCAATTTTAACCACTCCAGACAGAAAGCATGTCCATGGAGGGACTCTACAGACACTATACAAAAGACTCGATCACACAAGAATGTTTGTTAGGCGGTTTGTGACGTGCCCTTACGATTAAAACGGTGCTAACGCTCTTGTTGAGTCTGCTAATGCGCTACCTTATATTCATACTTATCGTCTCAATACGCCGTTGTACTCAGATACGGCTTATCCTGTTGTTGAAGCAACGCAAGTTGAGCTCGAAGCAGATGGGCCAATCCGCAGCCGTGATGCATTAGCTTGGTACGTACAAGATATTGTCAAGCATGCACGTTGTGCTGAAGTAGCTGAAACATGGTGGAATATGAGGAGCTGCATTTGGGGTACTCCACATGGCTCTCGTTCATCGCTGTTCGTGAATCAGTACACGGGCGGGCACATGAGAAAAATTCTCGATGCTTTAAATAACAGTGGGATGTATGGACCAATTAAAGAATGGTCTTTAGATATGCTATCTCAGAAAAAGCGAGATAAAATTGGTCAAACGCTAATTCGTATTGCGGTCAAAAATTACCAGCCTAGCAATGAACAGTTTGAGTTCGAGCTTCACGGAGAAATTTGTAAAGCAACAATCAGAAATACTTGGGATGACGGTACTGAGCTTTCTGTTAAAGTACAAATCGGTGATATTGGTGATACCGACTTATCCGTGACAGGCTTCTATTATCCAGAGCAGGACTTGTTAGAATCTTCTGATCCGAAGGGAAAACGTGCTGTTGCAGAAAAATTTTTGTGACCCAATATAAGGAGGGCGATGGAAATGCCTAAACTTCCACATGAACTCACTGACGATGAGTTGGCATCAATGTACGGTGAAGCTCAAGAAAATAGCTGGCAACGCAACAAAATGGAAGGTGAATTTCTTCGTCGGCAGTTATTGATGAGGCGTGAAGAACTAAAATGGATCCGTACCACAGCAATAACCGCCATCGTATCTTTGGTGGTTCTTGGTATATATGCGATTGTTGGTGTTGCTATTGATCTTATCCAGTGATGACATTGATTTACACCGGATGAATAAGAATGTGGGCTTGACTGGTGATTACATTCCACTCTTTCATCTCCGCGATAAAGCATCCRTGTGAGTTGATCACGGTTACGAGCTCAGGCGCTCTTTCTGACTCAATCAATAAAGAAAGGGGAGCGATTTGGTTATTGTCAGCATCAAACCCAAGCTCTATATGTTCTTCCAGCATATAGAGCACGCCCTTTTCTACTTGCTGTTGTTCATCGAATAAACGAGATTCTAGCCCTTCTTGATCATAAAGAAATACCAAGAGTGAATAGAGTTTTTCAGCCCCTGCCACTTTGGTTTGTTTAGCCTTATCATTGAGTTCATAGAGTTTTCTCTCCAAGTTGCCTCCTTTCTGGCGAGCCACATTTATCATCAATTTGATGTCCTTTTTAATTATCGTATGTTGGCGCTCTTTCAATTTCGGTTTTAAGTACTTGATGAGTAGCTCATTACGCTTTGAGGTTGGTAAATGACGCTGACTCGATGAGACGTGAATAAGAAGATAAAGTAATGCGTGGGTCACCGTAGAGTGTNGACTCAATCAATAAAGAAAGGGGAGCGATTTGGTTATTGTCAGCATCAAACCCAAGCTCTATATGTTCTTCCAGCATATAGAGCACGCCCTTTTCTACTTGCTGTTGTTCATCGAATAAACGAGATTCTAGCCCTTCCCGCTCATAAAGAAATACCAAGAGTGAATAGAGTTTTTCAGCCCCTGCCACTTTGGTTTGTTTAGCCTTATCATTGAGCTCATAGAGTTTTCTCTCCAAGTTGCCTCCTTTCTGGCGAGCCACATTTATCATCAACTTGATGCCCTTTTTAATTATCGTATGTTGGCGCTCTTTCAATTTCGGTTTTAAGTACTTGATGAGTAGCTCATTACGCTTTGAGGTTGGTAAATGACGCTGACTCGATGAGACGTGAATAAGAAGATAAAGTAATGCGTGGGTCACCGTAGAGTGTAAACAGCGATAATAATCAAAGTCTTTTCTAATTTGCATAACAACAGACAGATAAGTCAGAACCTTCAACTGATATAGAATGACTAATACCACATCACCATGCTTAGTGAACGTTGTATCTCAACACGTGAGTTACTACAGAACTCTTTTAGTATCAGCAATATAGGTCTATATCAACGGAACAAATAGCTTAATAATCAGTCAAAGTTTACCATCTTTCCATTATTCAAGAAATGCCGTCATGCAATCGCAAGAAATATTTGCCATGGAAAACGCGGTGAAATCCGCAAGAAATACAGAGAAGGTCAGGAAGATCAGTTAAGTGCGCTCGGGTTGGTCACCAATGCTGTCATCTTATGGAACTCGATTTATCTACAAGAAGCGGTGGATCATGTCAACAAGCACGAAAACGTCAATAATGAAGACATCGGACGTATATCACCTTTAATGACTCGACATATTAATATGCTGGGTCAGTATTCATTCAACGTTTCACCAAGCATTTTACAGGGGGAGAGTAGGCCGCTTTACTTAGCAAAGAAATCTTAAAATTCAAACAGAGCACACTCTTAAACAAAAAACATTTCCTCTTAGAACAAATACTTAACCCTCTTAACGTTGTTTTCTGTTCCATTGGTGCTCAAACCCCATAAACGAGATGAACATCACACAGGGGATTTTTATTGCTCTTCACCTTTTAAAGTGTGTGGAATTAGCGAAACAGCAACGGGAAGGCTCGTTATGCCTAGACTTACACGTCAATAATTGATCCACACGCTCGGAGACGGAGACTTATTGGTAGGTACTCACCTCAATCAGATTACTATCTGGATCGAGAAAGTAGATGGAGGTAATGGCACCTGTCGCACCTGATTTTTCGACTGGCCCCTCCACTATCTCAACATCTAGGCGATGTAAGTGAGTAATCACATCATTGATTGCCCAGTTGGTGATTAAACAAAGATCGCCAGAGCCTACCCGAGCATTGTTGCGAGTTTCTTGGCCTAATAGTTGAAGGTTAATTTTCTGGCGACCAAACTTCAGCGCTTTACGGCCACCAGAAAAAGTGACTTCTTCCATCAGCAATACCCGGCGATAGAAATCAACCGAAGCATCAATATTCGATACGGTAAGGACGAGGTGGTCAATATGGCTGATCATAATTATCTTTTCCTACTTAACCCGTCTTCAGTGCAAGACTAGACGAATGAACGATACACACATACTTGGCGCTTTTCACCATGAATATCCACACACCGTTCCCCTTGATACTCAATGCCCAGCTTTTGAATGACGGATTGTGAACGCTGATTATGCACTAAATGCTGTACTTCAACCTCCACAAGATTCCAGTGTTGTTTAGCATAGTCAATCAAAGCCTTTGACGCTTCATGTGCAATACCTTGGCTCCAATATGATGTACCTAGCCAATAACCCAGAATACCCACCCCTTGTTTTAAACTTGGGAAGCTGACTGCACCAATAATGTCATCACAGCCCTTATAAGTAATGGCAAATATAATGGCCGTCTTCTGCGCAAACTGGTGAGCGTGATCCTTTATCCATTCAACAGCCATGTTCGATTCATACGGATGAGGGATATTAGCCGTCATCTCCGCAATCACTTTTTCACCAGCTAAGCGGGCCACTCTCTCGCTATCTGATAGCCGAAAAGGTCTGAGGATTAATCTGCTCGTTTGTATGGAGGGTTGCATTGCGTACCTTATTTACATTGTAAAAGTTCAGCTTGATTAAAAACATATCAAGCATGAGAGGAAGGTACCAGAAATAGTCAACTTATAATGGAAAGAAAGGTAGGCAGCTAATGAACACGAACGCAGCTTACACAAATACAGCCAACGGAGTGTTGGCTGTATGGTCTAATGAATGATTCTCTCACCTTGTTTACTGTTCATTATCTGCGATAGATCAATAGTTAAAGTTAAGATCCTCAAAGCCGACTTTTGCGGTAATGAGTTCATTATAGAAAACTCTTGCCCAGAAGGAACAAGGGGAAAGCTCACACTAGCCGGCCATGTTGATGACGACTCTCTACTGTTTGATTCAGAGACTGAGAAAGTAAACGCTGGCAAACGAATCATAACACTTACCTCCAACGGGTGTTTCAGCAGGCTCCGAAGAGCCCGCTGATATTAGCGAAAGTGATTAGATCACTATTTACAGCTTGTTTTCTAGATCTTTGTCTTCAGCAAGATCAGAGACCATTGCTTCAGTCGTGATCATCAGACCCGCGACTGAGGCAGCAAACTGCAGGGCAGAGCGAGTGACTTTCGCTGGGTCAAGGATACCCATATCAATCATATTGCCATATTCACCACTTGCAGCGTTGTAGCCATAAGTCGAGTCACCGTCTTTCACTGCATTGGCGACGACAGACGCTTCATCTCCGGCATTAACAGCAATTTGACGAAGAGGTTCTTCCATAGCTCGAATGGCAACACGTATTCCCATATTTTGATCGTCATTGTCACCCTGAAGCTCAGCAAGCTCTTTTGCTATCTTGGTCAAGGCAACACCACCACCAGCAACAATGCCTTCTTCAACCGCAGCACGAGTTGCATGTAACGCGTCATCAACACGATCTTTCTTCTCTTTCATCTCAACTTCAGTTGCCGCACCGATCTTGATCACTGCGACACCACCAGAAAGCTTCGCGATACGTTGTTGAAGCTTGTCTTTATCATATTGAGAAGTGGTCGTTTCGATTTGTTTTTCAATTAATGCAACACGATCCGAAATAGCACTAGCATCAGCCGTACCACCGACAATGGTGGTCGTATCTTTCGTGATGGTCACTTTCTTCGCTGAGCCTAACTGCTCTAGCGTTGCCTTTTCTAACTCAAGCCCAATCTCTTCAGAAATCACTGTACCTGCCGTTAGAATCGCAATGTCTTCCATCATCGCTTTACGGTTATCGCCAAAACCTGGCGCTTTCACCGCTGTAGCACGAACAATGCCACGCATGTTGTTCACAACTAACGTAGCTAGCGCCTCGCCTTCAATATCTTCAGCAATAATTAATAGCGAGCGAGAGGCTTGTGAGACCGCTTCAAGGACTGGCAGCAACTCGCGAATGTTGCTGACTTTTTTGTCCACCAACAAAATATACGGATTATCGAGCTCAACTGTGCCATTGTCTTGGTTGGTAATGAAGTAAGGCGACAGGTAACCGCGATCGAACTGCATACCTTCAACCACAGACAACTCATTATCTAAGCCCTGCCCTTCTTCAACCGTAATCACACCATTACGACCTACTTTTTCCATGGCTTCTGCAATGATCTCACCAATAGCACGATCACTGTTCGCGGAAATACTGCCCACTTGAGTAATGGATTCTTTATCACTACACGGCTTAGACATTTCACGTAACTTAGCCACTGCAGATTCAGTCGCTTTATCAATACCACGCTTCAAGTCCATTGGGTTCATGCCAGAGGCAACCGCTTTCAGTCCTTCATTAATAAACGCTTGCGCCAATACAGTTGCGGTCGTGGTACCATCACCAGCTTCATCATTAGCTTTCGAAGCCACTTGCTTAACCATCTGCGCGCCCATATTTTCGAACTTATCTTCTAGTTCAATCTCTTTCGCGACAGATACGCCATCTTTAGTGATTGTCGGAGCTCCGAACGATTTATCTAAAACAACATTGCGGCCTTTAGGACCGAGCGTCACCTTCACAGCATCTGCCAGTAGGTTAACTCCCTTGAGCATTTTTTGACGTGCGTCATTTGCAAATAGTACTTCTTTTGCAGCCATGATTTATCTCCTCAAAAACTACTACCAACCATTACTCAACAATTGCTAACACATCAGACTCGGACAAAATCAAATACTCTTGCCCATCAATTTTCTCGGTTTTAACACCGTAGCCATCATTGAAGATGATCTGATCACCAGTCTTGATATCCATCGACGCACGATCACCATTTTCTAGGCGTTTACCCAATCCAACAGCAATCACTTTGCCTCGGTTAGATTTCTTGACCGACTGGGAAGTAAGTACAATCCCACCTTCAGATTTATTTTCGACCTCTTGCCGTTCAACAAGTAACTTGTCATTTAAAGGACGAATTTTCATATTGAAACACCTCCTATATTGAATACAAAAATAAAACAGGTTAAGACAATTGACTGAAACAACGAGCCTTTGACTCGCTTTCGGTAAAATAAATAAGGTCACTAGATACGACTTCAAGGGCCATTTTTAATAAAAAATTTTTATCGTCATAATAAATATTATCTATTAACCACAGCCCTTCAGTTAAAAAGGATGATTTACCTAAACAATACAATCAATGATGGCATATTTAGAAAAGCGAGAATAAGTTCAGAAGAAAGGGATTGAGCAGAAGGATATTAACGCGCATAGGCGACAATAAGTGCCGCCTGTAACGCTTCAAAATTTTAACTTCTCATACCATGTTGAGTAGGCCTAGGACAGTAAGTAGCAGAAGCATAAGGCGGATATCTAAGTTCTGGTTGTATCCTAAAGTGAGGTTTGTTGTCTGAAGTACCAAATACTTCAAATGTACAGTCACCTATTTCATGCCTTGGGCAAACCTGTACACCATTTCTTAATATCATTTCAGTTTTACAAGATGGGCAAATATTCATCCTTTCCTCCTTGCAAACATCATATGTTTTACACAGACTCTAATTTGGGCTGTGCACTAGCACAGCCCAAGTTACGGTCATTTCTTATGTTCAATGACATTATTATCATGTGACTGAATCTCGATACGTTTCGGCTTCATCGCCTCCGGTATTTCTTTTTTGAGATATACAGCCAGCAAACCATCTTTCATGGTAGCATCGGTCACTTCTACATACTCAGCTAGGTTAAAGCGTCGTTCAAATGAACGATTAGCAATGCCTTGATAAAGCATTTTGCTTTGATCATCATCCTTGGAAGATTCTTTATTCCCTTTGATAGTCAGCAAACCATTTTCTACCTGAATATCGATATCGTCCTGAGAAAAGCCAGCAACGGCAAGTGTGATGCTGTATTCGCCCTCACCCAACATTTCGATATTGTATGGAGGGTAACCGCTAGGGATTGGATCAGAAGTTAGTGCGCTGTTAAGCAATGAAGCGACTCGATCAAAGCCAATCGTTGTGCGGTATAGTGGGGTAAGATCAATTGAGTTCATAATATCCTCCTAAGAAGCAACATTAATTATTCAATCAAAATGAAGAGGCTAATTACTTTGGTAACTTAACCTCACCAATATTTATATTAACTCTTCGCCCTCTATTCAAGTATCGTAAAATATATTTTTTTCATAAGAATATAACCAGATGTTATATTCTGATGGTTTGTAACGATGGCACCAATATGATTATCTAAGTAGTAAGCTGCGGACGACTTACTTTACTTAAAATAACATTGATAAGTACCAGCAGCGGTCCTCCCATCAGCATTCCCATCGCTCCCCATAACCATCCCCAAAAGACTAACCACACAAACAAAATTAGGGGGTTTAAACTAAATCTTTTACCAAGTAGAGTCGGTGTCGCCAATTGACTCTCTATAAGATTGATTGCCAAAAAGAGCGAAGCGACCGTCAATGAGTAACTTAGAGACTCAAACTGCAAAAAGGAAACCAAGGCAAAACAGGTCACTGAAACCATTGGCCCAAGATAAGGGATATAGTTCATCAAGCCAGCAAATGCTCCCCACAGAAACGGGTCTTTTAATCCCATCATGTAGAATACACAGCCAACAACCACTCCTAAGCACACATTGATGATCGTAATAGAGCTTATATATCGAGAAAGATCGGTTTGAACCACCTTCACAAGCTCAACCACCTTACGTTTATCGGAAAATCGTGTGAACAAAGATAAGCTTTGAGAATATATCTGACGTCCATAACTCATCATGAAGTACGCCATAAAAAGCGCGACCATTAATTGTGTGACTATCGTTGGAGTTGTAGTGAGTACTGATTTAATGATGGAAAATGAGGTATTGCTTGTGAGCCCATCATTAGCCACTGTGCTACCGAGAGTGAAGTCACCCTTGTCACCTAACTCACTACTTTCAGCCGCTTCACTGACTTCATTAGAAACATTCTGAATTAACATTGGCAGCTTAGACCACCATTGCTGAGCGGGCTCACTTAACAGATTTAAACTCAAAACAATGAAGCTAACGAGCCCTAATAAAACAGCAATAACATTAATGACACGAGGAATGCCAAAACGCACTAATCGATTGACTAAGGGGCCACATAGAAGAGAAATAAAAGCGCCAAAAAAAACGGGTAACAAAAACGGTTTGGCAACATGTAATATGAAAATGAACATTATTATAAGAGCAATGGTCATTAAACTATATTCTAATATATTCTCTTGTTTAACGTTCATTATGTTCCTCAGATATTAAGATCCGGTTCTGGCTTAGTAACACTAAACTTAATAGTGAATAACTACATTGATAACTAAGCCAGAACCTATTAATTATTTATCAAGTGAATGAATTAATAGACGTGCTTGCTTATAACCATAAAAAAGCGTCCTGAGATTTTTGACTTTGCTAAGGACGAACATGCCGAGCGCAGCGAACCCTGCCGCATGAAATGGGGATTGCTGTACAAAGCTTTTTCCTTTGAAGTAGAGCAGCCCTAAGCTGAGTGCAACTTGACGAGCTTTACTATCACACTCAAGCCTTTTCATTAGAATTTTCCGCTGTCGTTTTTTCATTGATCGCATGACACAACCTCCCAAGCTGCTCTTTAGTATATTCAAAACCCACAAATTGCTTGTAATATCGGCTGCCGAGTATCAAAAGCATAAGGATAACGCTGAACGCCGCAATGAAAGCGCTATAACCGACTAAAAGGTTCAAAGTAAAGTAGTACCCCATAACCCCAACACCGACGGCGATGCTAATAAGAAACATCGGCAGCAATGCAACGAAGAGGAGTTTAATGACAATGAGTTTTTTACTCGCGGCAACCGTGTTACGCAACTCCAAAGAAAACAACTCAAAAATCGACATTGACCATTGTTGAGTGTGAGATTGGAATACGGTTAGGTCTTTTAAAAGCCCTCTCAGTTGAACGATCGCTCGTTCTAAAAGCTCCTCTTCGCGATGTTGAGGCTCATTGTGTGCGTCGTTGATATTATTAGACTGCATAACTTTCCTCTTCGTGCATCATTCAGGCTTATTTGATTAGCTTAGAAATAGCCCAGCCTGCAATAAAGGCGCATCCAACGCTCAAGAGTGGGCGCTCTTTAATCATGTTTTCAGCTTGCTCTGTTTTATTTTTTACAGTTTCAGACCCTGCTTCGAGCGTGTCTTGAACGGTATTTTTCACATTTTCTATTGCTTCTGAAGCAACCCCTTCTGCCATCTCATAAATCTCTTCGGCCTGCTGCTTAGAATCAGTTTTTTTAGTATTTGCATTTGGCATACATAATCTCCTTAACTTATCCAATGAGAGAAAATAAAGTGATCATTCAAAATTACTATCACTTCTTACACTAAGATAAGCGAACATCATGCCAACTTTAAAATAGCTTGTCGCATATGGTATTAGAGAGCTTTCCGGTAATAAAAAGAGTGCCATTCATGTAATATTTTCACTCATTTTCCATGAGGATTGTACCTTTTACAAAATTGCATTTCTTTCTTCCATAATCTAGGGCTTAGTGGCGATTTTATTTGGCACGTAACATGCTTTACTTCTATTACGAACAAATCTAAATGAGGCACTATGAAAAATAAAAGCATTTCATCTGTTATAAGTTTAATAGAAGGTGGGAATATTATTTATGAAAAAGCGATATCTAATGTAGATAATAAAGATATAAAAAGAAGTCTTTTTGATATATATGCGATTAAGAAGTGTGCTGAGTTAAAACTAAAGTCGCTCTCAAAACCTTCAAAACCGCACAAGCTTATTCCAGACAGCTACACCATTAATGCTCGACGATATTGCATTGAAGCAGAGGAAGAGAGAGGAAGTGCAAATGACAGCCTCTATCTGGAACATTTGTCGGGCATAGAAGAAAAAACCATTGACGACATAGCAATTCTATCAAAGCAAGCGCCAGAATTGAGACAAAAAATAACAACAATTAAGAGAGAAGTAGAAATATGTCGTCATAAAATCAATGACTTACGGTCAATGGAATGAACAGTCAAATCTTACACAGGTATGGAAAACACGGTTAAGACAAGAAGGAGTAACAATATGTGGGTGGAAAATCACAATAGAACTCTCGATGCAACGCACCATCAAAGCATAGATAGAATATTATTCGCTCTTAAAGAGCATTATCAATCATGCTGTCAGCTCGTTGAATACAGGACGCACCAAACTCTCTCTAGAGCCGCGAGTCGTTTTTTAAAAGTAGAGCGTTCGATGATCAATGAAATCAAGATTAAAGTCCTTGATTTAAAAACAGAAAATAATCATTCAATGCAAGAAAGCCAGTCCGTTGTGATTAGCAACTACGACGAGATGTATCAAAGCAATCGACAATTGATCACCTATTTGAAAAGTGCGATTGGAACATTTAACAACCAAAAGCTGTCATCATTCTTTTCTTACTGGGTTGCCGCATTACAAGTGGAAAATGACGAAATGGCGAAGCATTTATAGTTTAGTTCGATATTATCCACTTCTAGGCAAACAGGCGATCAGCTGTAATAAAAAAGCGTCAAGCAAATAGGCTTGACGCTTTTTATTACTATTAATTTTCTTCATGCAAAAAACAGGGTACGAGTTTTTCTTTTGATTATAAACCATCAAAGTATGCTCCACCCTGCTATAAAACACATCAAGAGCCTAACACCATTTTATTAAACTCGGTCTTGTGAACCAAATTAGAATCGATATTCCACACCTAATGATGCTTGGTTAAAATCTGTTTCTGTGCTTGCACCATTCGTAACGTTCTCTGCATTGAGTTCTACGTCATACCACATATATTCAGCATTGATTAAGAATTGATCTGTCACTTTGAAACCCACACCGGCACCAGCGAATACACCTTCGTCTTCTTTACTGCCCCCGAAGCCCGCAATATTGTAGTCTGTCGTGTACCACATTTGACCACCTTTTGCGTAAAGATCAACACGCTCAGCAATAGGAGCTATAACTTTTAGAGCAGCGGTATAACCGTCTGTTTCGGTATTAGCTAAGTTATTACCATAGCTACCAAAATCAATATACCCCCCTTCTAATGCTAAGTAAGGGTTAAAACGGTAACCAATTAAACCTTGAATAGCATCGCTGTCATCATCAAAGTCATCTTGCCCATCAACTTTCAAATAACCATAGTTGGCACCCACATAAACGCCATGCTCATTGGAGTCCGCAGCGTGTGAAAAAGTACTAAAGGTTGCTAAAGAAAAAAGGCTAATCAAAGTAACAACATTGCTTTTCATTTCGTTCTCCTAATATAAGTTTCATTGAAATATCGATTTATATAGAGCAAAAGAAATGCCAACTTTAAAAACCATTTAAAACATACTAAAAATAACATAAAATTAACATAACTAGGTTGAACACCGAATAAAAGAACAAAATTTAGTCTATTTATTACCTTGTATAAAAATTTTAAAATTAAGTTAAATAAACGCCGTGAAAAATATTCTCGTTGTTATGTAACTTTTTCAAAAAATAATAAACATAGATTTTCTAAACTCGATTCGAAACCATCTATTATTTAGTGAAATTTTAAAAAAGATGTGATGACTCTAATGACCAGTTAAGGTGAGAATATGAAAGCAAAAAGCTATTAGTCGTTTTTTAGGGGGGCTATGTTGCCCAAAGGGTTTATTATGGATAATCATCAATCACCCATTGCAAAGTACCCTCAGATGAAACGTTCACAACACAGGTGTTTGCATGGTTTCATCTGAGGGTACTTAATCGAATGAATTGAGTACTGCCGAAAACCGGAAAGCCATCGCTTAACATCACAAGCACTGAAAATCAGGGTGATGGCAATGGCTTGGCTCAAACTGAGGTTAACAATCACAAGCAAACACCGTTAGCACCATAAGAGGCCGGGTGACGTCTGCTACATCTTAGCGACATTATCCGCCACTATGCTTGATAGGCTTTCTCCTCCTTTTGCCTCAAAGTCCAGTGTTCGAATAGGAAACGGAATCGTGATACCAGCATCCGACAGCGATTCCTTAATCGCTACAATGCTGTCATTTTGTGCTTCCATGTAACCAAAGTCGCCAGGGTAATCAATCCAAAACCATACCAGCAAATTGATACTACTGTCGGCGAAACTGGCAGCATGAACCGCTGTGTCTTCGGGGTTACTCACATAAGGTTTTTGATTAATAGCTTCTGTTATTACTTTGGTCGCTAAATTAGGACAGTCCGCGTATGAGATACCGACAGGAATTTCTATTTTTCTGAGACCTTTTCGACTGTAGTTCGTCAATATGTTACGAAAAACCATTTTATTTGGAATCATAACGTGCTGACCTGAAAACGTCTCTACAAGAGTATTGCGCAAATTAATTTGAATAACTTGCCCCATAACGCTGTTGGATTCGACAATATCGCCTATTTTAAATGGCTTGCGGATACTCATCGTGATCCCTGAAATCAGGTTTTCGGTCATATCTTGAAAAGCAAAACCAATAGCAAGCCCCAAAATACCCGCCCCTGCTAGGAGTGATGTAACCGTACCTTGCAACCCAACAAAGTCTAACGCGACAAAAAAACCAACGGTTATAATGATCACTTTAACAATCGATGCTAATAAGTTGGTCGCTTCCTTTGAATCTACGACTCGGTTGCTCAAGTTCCTAAATAATCGGCCGCCCAGGTTGGCGATAAAGATAAAAGCAAACAACGTAAAGAGCGCAACAATAAGATTAGGAATCAACTTGATGGTTTCAACAAGCCAATGCTCCAGCTTTTGCTCAATTAAATGGTTAAATTTCTCAATGTCGAAAGAGAGATTCATCTCCATGGTGATGTCCTTCATTCATGATTGGTGCTGTCATCAGTGACTATGGAATGCAAACAGATAAAGCTTGGCTTTTGATGCTTATCTCAAGTGATTCAGCGGAGAACTTTTCTCCATCAATGACATAGTGTATCGGTCGATTTGAGTCTATTTTGACTTGCTTTGCAGACTCATAGTCAAAAAATGAGGCTTGTTCTTTGAGGCCTAAGCTTGAAAGCAACACATCAGACAGCGCTAAAGCTCTTTCCCCAAGCGAAGCGGTATTTTCTAAATAGGTAATATGCAATTGACCATCATCAGGTTTTGGCTCTTTACCTCCTTGAGCAAGGACCGTACTGAAAGGCGACGTGTTGGCAACCACTAAGCTTTGTAATTCAGCTTCTCGTGCTGGCTCCCCATCCTTAGTGACTTCAAACCACTGACTTTCTCCTGCCACAACCGCAGAAAATAAACCCGATAAGTAAGCAAGTTGGCCATTTTTATTTTTCTGTTCACGATGCGCGTAATCAATCATCTTCTCTTCAAACCCAATACCAAGAATAAGCAGTATTGGCTGGTCGTTACAGTACGCCAAATCCATTTTCTTAGACTTGCCAGATAGAATAGCCTCGCAAGCCTTTTCAACAGGTGACACTTTTGTCGCAAAACCATAGAGCACATGACATAAAGCATTTGCAGTACCCAATGGGATAATTCCGAGTGCCGTGTCTGTCCCCACAATTTGTCTTGCCACCTCGCTGACGGTGCCATCTCCGCCAGAGACGATGATATGAGAAGCATTTCGCGCTTTTGCTTGTTTGGCTAGAGATTCCGCTGATACTTCTTTACTGGTGGTCACTATGTCTAAATTGAACTTTCGGGTGAGCTCTCGAATAACCTGTTGCTCACTCGTTTGCCATTTGCCTCCACCTGCAACAGGGTTAGCAATGAGGCAGCATTTGTCTTCAAGATTGAGCAGTCCCTTATCACTGATAGCATTCAGCACCTTTAGTTGCTTTTTGTTCAACTGCGCAGTGCTTCTTACATCATTGATATTTTTGAGCACTTGCTCCACGCTCAGAGATGGATTTTTCGCTAACAGGTATGCTGCAACCACAAACACAGAGCGGCCACGGCCAAGTGCACAATGAACAACTACGGACCTTGATTGGCTTATCTGAGTATCTATCCAATTAAGAGCATGTTTAAGCTTGCGTAACTTAGGGGCTTGATGGTCGAGTACCGGGGTATTGAGGTAATGAAACTCTTCGCTGGTCATCGCACTCTCTAAACCCGAAAACTCTGCGGTGACATCAACAATGCACGTTATGTTTTGAGATTGTAGAAATGACAAATCGGAGGGGAGTAGACGTCGAGAAACATATAAACCTTCTCCCACCCGCTGAATGGGATCGACTTTATCTCTTTTAATAGCCCAAGCATTGTATAAACGAATGCCTAGAAAAAAAGGAATAAACGCCCACCGGATCCACCAAGCTATTTTGCCATCACTATTTTTTCTAAATATGGATGGCATCTCGAAGATATAGGCGGCACTAACGATAAACATCGATAACCCTGACCAAACCAATAGTAAGCTGAATAATACATTGGGAACAAATGCTGCTATAGAAAAACAAGCGATAGCAATGAGTATATAGTACTTAACGATAAACATAGTGAGGCCTTAATTTCTCTGTGTATTAAAAAAGCGGGCCCATAAATGGGCCCAAGTTGTTAAACCAACACCTACGCTTCACTATCAAGCTTAGGTGACACTTCGAATCAAGCCATCTCTTGCTCATATTTTCGAGCCAAAGTTTCTTTCTGATCTGAGTCTAAAACTCGTCCAGCCGTTTGAAAGAAACGCTGCTCTTCTTCTTCTAAATGATGCTCTACTTTGTGTTTGAGTGTCTTCATCAGTGTGAGCCAAGCTGGTGAAGACATTTCGGTGTCATCAAGCTGAGCAAGCACCTTATCAATACCGTGGTGTTCAGCGATACCGTGCCTAGTCATATCAACGGATTGATCGCTCTCTATTAAAGGTGCATAGAAGTGGCGTTCTTCCGCGACCGCATGCTTAGTTAATTCTTCTTTAAGACTGGAGTAGAATTCTTGCCTAGCCTGAGTATCACCTGATGTTTGGAGTATCGCATCCATCAAAAGCCGTTGCTTCTCATGGCTATCTTTAAGCACATCAAATATGTTTTTCATATCTAGCTCCTGCTTCAATTCTTTTTATGAGGTTCGGATGATTAATTCGTGAGTTAATGCCTTTTGTTAGCAGTCCTGATCTTCCGTACCAAGTTGCTCTTTCACGTTCTCACAGCCGTCCTCTATCTGATTTTGAGCTTCCTCTACCGCTTCGTCAGCTCTTTCTCCAGCTTGCTCTAGGGGGCCGTCGTCACTACATGCGGCAAGCGTAAAAGCAAAACCTGTTGCCAATAGAAAACGGAAAATAACTGTGCTTATATTCATAAAAACTCCTAACTCTTATCTTTGTTTACTAAACTCATTACCACCGATACAAGCAACGAAATAGCAAATATATAAAACATAACTTTAGCTACTGTTGCTGCAGCGCCTGCTATACCACCAAATCCAAATAAAGCAGCTATGATGGCAAGAATAAAAAATATTAAAGCCCAGCGAAGCATAATGTTCTCTCTTATATCTGTTGGTAAATTTATTATTGAATTACTTCAAGCTTATCAATAACTTTATCAACATCGGATGTATTACGAGCAATAGATAGCGCAAGGTCATGTTCCGTATCTGACGTCACCGAACCCTTTAATACCACAGTGTTTTCTTTAGTTTCCACTTCGATATCAGTACCACTGACTCCCGTATTCATTAATAGTCGAGTCTTAACAATGGCCGTTATTTTGGTATCCGTTAAGACCTGGGTTGATTCCTTATTTTTATCTTTTTCATTATCGATGACCGTAAGTTCATTATTTACCGACTTAACATCATCAAGGCTTAATACTAATTCTTCAGCAAGGGCTTTTTCTGTCTGATTTTCAACTGAGCCCGTTAAAGTTACAACCTGGTCTTTAACATAAGTGTTAATATCAAAAGAGTTCAAATTGGAATTAAGTAATAGTGTCGTTTCTGCTTTACCGTCAATCCAAGCATCTAGCGTATCTTCTTTCCACATGCTATCTGCAACCGCTGCAGAAGAAGAAGTAGCGATAACCGTTGTTAGTAGAATTTTACTTGCAATGTTTTTCATCATTTATCTCCTTTTTTGTACTTGCATTACCATTAGAGCAAACTGCATGCCAAAAATACAAACCATTGAATTAAAAGGAGTTATATGAAGAACTAAAAATAATATTAATATTTCCGATGATGGAGAATGAATAATTTACAAGGAGTATTTGTAAAAAATATAAATATTTATCTCGTCCGAGTTAGTGACACACCATAATATTATTGCCCGATTTTTATCTATCATTTTAAATATAAAATCATTATTATTCACAAAAAACGCGAAAGAAAAGCCATACATTCTCTTTCCTTATGCCTCGTGCTATCATCTCTCTCACTACTGTTGAAAGAGAGTTAAATCATGGCATTACCAACACTGTTCGTAGAATTAAAAGATCAGAAATTATTGTCTCAAATAAGCTCTCTGGAAGAGTTGTCACGATTTGACACGATTAGCAATAATGACAACGAACACTGGATAGATAGCCTACAACGACTTCAACCCAATGCCGCTATTGTTGAAGTATCTCAATTCACCAACGATGATTTTGTCGCCCTATCCAGTGCCACAGGCTTGGAAGAATTGGATTTGGTCATCATCGGCTCCGGTGCACCCAATAAGAATTTAGACATGATGATGAAAAGCGGCGCCATTTTTCATTATAGAAAGCCAGTTGATATCCAAATTTTGGCCGATACTCTAGCGGACTTTAGTCAATACTTCCTAGAAAAGCAGGAAGAGGGGAAAAAAATATCCACAAGCGACTTAGACCAATTTGGAATGTTAGTCGGCTCCTCAAGGCCAATGCATAACTTGTATCGCACCCTCAGACGAGTGGCGAAAACAGAGGCCAACGTATTGATCATTGGTGAAAGCGGTGCAGGTAAAGAACTCGTCGCGCAGACTATCCACCTTGCCAGTGATAGAAAGGAGCAGCCTTTTATTGCCATTAACTGCGGCGCCATCAGCCCAGAATTAGTCGACAGTGAACTCTTTGGTCATGAAAAAGGCGCATTTACAGGCGCTAACCGAACGCACCAAGGTGTTTTTAAGCAAGCAGAGGGCGGGACATTATTTCTTGATGAGGTCACCGAAATGCCCCTTGAACATCAAGTCAAACTACTGCGAGTACTTGAAACAGGCGAGTATCGCCCAGTCGGCAGTAACACACTCTGTATTGCCAACACCCGTATCATCGCCGCCACAAACCGTGATCCACAAGTGGCTATTGAAGAGCAATTTTTACGAGAAGACCTCTATTTTAGATTAGCTCACTTCCCTATCAATATTCCCCCTCTCAGAGAACGAGGTAGTGATGTTGTCGGCCTTGCTAAACATTTCATCGCTCACCGGAATGCGAATGAAGCCGCTCCAAAAGCGATTACAGCCTCAGCGCTAGAAAAAATCGCAGCGCATACATGGCCTGGCAATGTTAGAGAATTAAAACACTGTGTCGAGCGAGCGTTCATTTTGGCGGACGATACGATTAAAGATGAACATCTCATTTTTGATACTCCTCCTTTAGAAACAGGGACAACATTAGAGGAGAGAGTGCCAGCTGGTGTGACTCTAGAAGAAATAGAAAAGGCCGCTATTATTAACACTCTTCAAGAAAATGAAGGCAACAAAAAAGAAACCGCAGAGGACTTAGGAATAAGCATAAAAACGCTCTACAACAAGCTGGATAAGTATCAGAGTTAATTAAGCCATACGCTTGTTCCAAGTAAGGGAAGCTCAACTCTGTTGAAGGTGGCGAGGCATGTTACTTACTCACTGACTGCAGCCGTCACCTTCATTATATCAGTGATTGGCTCAGGCTTATGAATGTAGTATCCCTGTGCAAAATGCACTCCTATATCTGATAGACACTGATAAATGGCTTTATTTTCCACAAATTCTGCCACCGTTTTTAAGCCCATCGCTTGGCCTATTTCATGGATAGATTTCACCATTTGGTAGCTGATCTTGTCATGCTCAATATCTCGGACAAATGAACCATCAATTTTGACCGTATCTAAGGGAAGCTCTTTTAAATAGGTGAATGACGAAAGGCCTGTGCCAAAGTCATCCAGTGAAAACTGGAAGCCAAGGGCTCGTAATGAGTGCATCACTTCTATTGTGCCATGAAAATCACGCATCGCAGCAGTTTCAGTGACCTCAAAGATAATACAGCGAGGATTAAATACGTAACGGTTGAGCATCTTATTGACAAAATCGACCAGACTATAGTCCGAAATGGTCTGTCCCGACAAATTGACTGAATAGGTTCGATCACTGCGGCTTCCCATCGAACTAAACAGGGCAGTCATCACATAGCGATCAATATCCGGCATCATATGATAACGTTCAGCGATAGGCAGAAAAGCACAAGGAGAGATAACTTCCCCTTGTTCGTTTTTCAGACGCAACAGGACCTCATAGTAAAAAGGCACAGAGTTATCTGAAATGGGCGAAATTTTTTGGCAATATAAAACAAACCTTTCTTCTTGGATGGCTTTGTTTATCTCTTCTATCCACTTCACCCCCCGAATATAACTTTCAAACTCATCATTTTTCGCGTCAATGATATGAGTACGATTGCGGCCATGGTCTTTCGCTGCCTTACATGCCGTATTAGCAATACTCAGTAGCTTAGTGAGCTCAGGGGCGGCGTTAGTATAGAAAGGGGCAACACCACTTGATACCGTTATTCTGACCGAGTTCTCATCCAAGTTAAAAGCATAGGCGTCAATATGCTTTCTAACGTCATCGGCGAAGCCTTGCGCTTCGTGTACCGTATAGTCATCAAGTAACACGGCAAATTGGTCGCCCCCTATACGAGCAATAGGCTGACCTTTTGATGTTCGGCTTTTAAGGATATTGGCAATTTTGCATAACACTTCATCACCCAGAGAATGACCAAAAGAGTCATTGATGGTTTTAAAATTATCAATATCAAAAAAAGCCAGCGCTGCATTCTGATGGAGGTGATTGGTTTGACTGACCAGTTCCAAAAACTGTGTTTCAAAAAACTGTCGGTTGTTCAACTGCGTCAACATATCATTATTTTCTCGATACAGCAGAGCGGTTTCATCGCTTATTTCACTAATAACAATCAGTACGCCTTTGAGCATGCTATAACACTGTATATTCAGACTTTGTCCATCAACAACGACGTTTCTAACTTCCAATTCACTATGCTTACCACTCAGGAGTAATCGATCAATTTTATCTCTTACATCTGAAACATCTGCAAGCAAGCTATAGTAATGACGATCCAAGAAGTCTTTGGGGCTCTTATTCTCTAGCCCGAGTAAGCTCAGCGCTGCCGTATTTACTAAGTTAACTTCACCAGATTCAGAAAAAGTGATCAAGCCATTAGGTATTGCTCCAACAATACCAGACATGAGCTCAAGTAACGTAGCGGTTTGTTTTGATGGGTTAGGCATAACGATTCCCTCTTATAACGATGACAGTCGCATCCTTATCTTCGTATGCACAGTCGTTGAAAATAGTAGTGGCGATGTTATATACATCCCACTCGTGCCAATCTTGGTTGGTTAATGGTTCAATATTCACCCCAGAAGAGTGAAGCAGGCAGGTAAAATGATTAGGCCTTGGAATGCGAAGATGGCTCGCCACCCCATGAGTAAAGTGTTTGGTCTCACAGAGCGGTGCATTTACTAAGGTACTTTCATCATAGCTCAGCCAATGTAAAGGGGGGGTATTCATCACGAGGAAGTCAAGATTGTCACGGCATATTCTCATCAGGCTGAGTTTCAACTGCCCGGTGATGTCTTCGTTGTGGTCAAACATGCTCAGGCACTGATCCATGATCATTTCGAGCGGCTCAGCCATATGTTGGGTGATTTCCTCTGCAAGCTTATTGGCAACCAAACGTCCACGCTCTTGAGTCAAGTCGTTATCATCATGGCTATCAATAAGGGCTATAAGGCAGGTATCACCGTGGTATTGCTTTACAACATAAGCATTGCCATTGTGAATCTGATTCACTGCAGGATAGGAGATCGCCCTCACTAAAATATCATCTTCTGAGACAGGTAAAAACTTTCGCAGCGTAATCGAGGTTCCCGTTTCGTCTGATTTATTAATGACCATTTCATCAGAACAGCGTTTTGCCACCCCTAGACCGAGACCTAAGCTTTGGTCTTTAAACGTTGAATAGCCATCCATTAGCGCTTGTGAGAGATCAGCAATACCTTGACCGTTATCTTCAATGGTGACCTCAATTCCTAAATGGTTAGAAGTGCTGGATATAAACATATACCCACCTGAAGCGTAACGAACCGCATTAATGGTTATTTCAGAAACCGCTGCATTAAAAAGGCTGGCTTGGTAATCAGAGATTCCAATTTCTAACGCATGCATCTTACAATGTGATGCGATAAGGTACGCTTCCACTTCATTTGAGAATGGATAAATGCATTGCTCAATATTCTTCATTACTACGAGTAGGGGCCGTCGGTACCAGAGCGTAACCAGATTCTTGGATGCAAAATTTCGTTGCCGCTTTTAAATCTCGTACTATCAGATGGCGGCCTAAAGCAACACCAGCGCTTGACATGGTTCTTGCGATGACGCCTCTTAAGCCACAGAACACGGGCTTCGCCCCAACTAAAACTATGGTATCAGCCGCACGCACTAGCTGTGACGCTACCGATGTGTCTATTGCATCGACATTGGACAAGTCTATAACAACAAAGTCGCTGTTTGATGACTCAACCATATCCGTCAGCTTAGCGGTGATCGCTTCCATCCGAGCTGAGTCTATCGTTCCAAATAACCCCGTATAAATACAGCTATCAAACACTTCAGAGGCCACCATGGGGGACTCACCACCTAACTGTTTACGACTAATGGCTATGTTATCCATAACATTTCTCCTACCAACTGACCTGTGACTGCTATTCCTGATAGCCTCGGAGATCCAAATGACTCTCAGCCTATCTGGATACACAACTTAACTTGGGAAATTTAATTCCCTACTTCTAAAGTAGCGCAAACAACCCCATAAGCAATATGTTTTATAAAACATTGAGGAATCAAAAGAGGAGGCAGTCAAATCAGCCTCAGAGATAATATCGGACACCACTGCGATGAAAACTGCGATGAAAACTGCGATGAAAATAGTTAGGCTTTACCCGTCACCCCGCAACCCTTAATCACTAGCTGGGTGATGAATTCCGCGGCTTGTTGGTAGTCATCATTATCCAGCGTATCTTTCTGCATAACGTTACAGATCTGCCAGCTGAAATCAGCGTATGTCTGCGTCGCTGCCCAGATGGTGAACATCAAGTGGTGTGCAGGGACTTTATCCATCAGCCCTTCTTCACTCCAGGTCGCGAACTTATCCAAAATCATCTGTGACTGCTTGAACAGCTCCTGCCTGATGTCTTCTGGCAACACCTTAGCACCGGACATCACTTCATTAGCGAACACTTTAGACGCGTGTGGGTGGTCGCGCGAAATACGCAGCTTAGCTTCAATGTATTGAGTTAAGGCTTCGACTGGATCGTCAAGTTCTTCAATTGGGCGTGAGGCTTCCAGCAACGGCTGAGTCACCGTCTGGAGCACGGCATAATAGAGCTTGTCTTTACTGCTGAAGTAGTAGAACACATTAGGTTTAGGGATATCTGCGGCTTTTGCAATATCCGCCATCTTTGTCGCTGCGTAGCCATGGGTGGCAAATTCTTCACTCGCGACATCGATAATCAATCCCTGATTTTTCTGCCTGATACGAGACATTGTTATTCCCTATACATCTGGTGTAACGACATACTAAACAATATGTTAAGAGAGACAAAGTGGTGAGGATAAAAAATCCCGAAGTAAGCACACCAGGAGCCTGCAATATGGAGCCCGAGGAAGGTGTAACTCCAACCTGCTGTCTTACGACGGGAACGCGTATAAAAGGAGACGAAAAGCTACGCGATTTAGTAATGAATCATTTAGGAGCAGCGACTACGGATTCAAGCCATGAGAGAATCAGCAGGACCGCTACACCATGGAACGATGCGGGAGAGGAATCCACATCGTCCCGACAGGAATTAGTCCCTGATTGAGTGGCCTGAGCGTTTCTCAATCGCTTTAATCAGCGCAGAGTGATCCCAGTTCTGACCGCCCATTGCTGCACAATCTTCAAACAGCTCCTGAGCATTTGCGGTGTTTGGTAGTGCTACATCCAACTCTTTAGCGCCAGTCAGCGCAAGGTCTAGATCTTTCTGGTGCAATGTAATCTTAAAGCCTGGGTCGAATGTGCCTTCCACCATGCGCTCGCCGTGCACTTCAAGAATCTTAGAATTAGCAAAACCGCCAAGCAGTGCCTGACGTACACGCGCTGGATCGGCACCCGCTTTTGATGCAAACACTAAAGCTTCAGATACCGCTTCGATGTTCAACGCAACAATGATTTGGTTCGCGACTTTACACGTCTGACCCGCACCATTTTCACCGACTAGCGTGATGTTTTTACCCATCACCTCAAACAGAGGAAGCGCTTTATCAAACGCCGATTGCTCACCACCAACCATGATGCTCAGTGACGCATTAATAGCACCCACTTCACCGCCTGATACTGGCGCATCAAGATATTGCGCGCCACTTTCGTTGACACGTGCTGCGATCGCCTTGGTGGCGATTGGTGAAATCGAGCTCATGTCGATAACCAGTTTGCCTGCTGCACCACTTTCGTTTAAGCCAGCTTCAACACCGTTCTCGCCGAACAGCACATCTTCCACCTGCGGTGTATTTGGCACCATCAGGATAATTGCGTCTGCCAGACGGGTCGCTTCTGCTGGTGAATGACAAACCAGTGCACCAGCCTCTACTAATTCAACCGGTGGTGGGTTGAAATGATCAGATAGAACAATGTCGTGACCCGCTTTTTGCAGGTTGATCGCCATTGGCTTACCCATGATACCTGTGCCGATAAATGCAATTTTCATAATATATTCTCCGTAACGTTAACCGCACTTAGCGGTATAGGTTTAGCCAATCTAAGCCTTCAGTTGTGGTGGTTTTTGGCTTGTATTCACAGCCCACCCAACCTTGGTAACCCAGTTCATCCAGATGTTTGAGGACAAACGGGTAGTTAATCTCACCCGTTCCCGGTTCATGACGGCCTGGGTTGTCTGCCAGCTGCACGTGGGCGATCTGGCCGATGTTGGCACTCATGGTTGGCGCTAAATCCCCTTCCATGATCTGCATGTGGTAGATGTCGTACTGAATGAACAGATTGTCACTGCCCACTTCTTTAATCACTGCTTTGGCCTGCTCAGTAGTGTTGAGGAAAAAGCCCGGAATATCACGAGTGTTGATCGCTTCAATAACCAGTCGAAGCCCCGCTTCCTGCAATGCTTGAGCGGCGTATCTGAGGTTAATGACAAAGGCTGCATGCGCATCCTGTTGGCTGACACCAGCCGGGGTAATCCCCGCCAGACAGTTGACCTGCGTATTGCCCAGCACCTTGGCGTACTGAATGGCTAACGCAACACCAGACTGAAACTCTTCGATGCGTGACGGGTCACACGCAATGCCGCGGTCGCCAGCATCCCAATCACCCGCCGGAAGGTTGAACAGCACCTGTGTCAGGTTGTTTTGCTCCAGCTTCTGTTTGATTTGCTCAGCATCAAATGCGTAAGGGAAGAGGTATTCCACACCGCTGAATCCAGCCTGAGCAGCGGCGTCGAAGCGCTCAAGGAAATCAACCTCGGTAAATAACATGGATAAATTTGCAGCAAACTTTGCCATAGTGATGTCCTTTTTCTTGCAGCCCTTTAGGGCTGCTTCAGTATTTTGCAATAAACAGATTATTGATTGGCTAGCGCGGTTGGTGCGTCGTCGATGCTGTCTGCCAGAGATTCGAACTCGTTGATGGCATCAATCTCTACACCCATAGCAATGTTGGTCACGCGCTCAAGAATCACTTCCACCACAACAGGTACTTTGTGTTTGTTCATCAGCTCTTTCGCTTGTGCAAACGCAGCTTGCATCTGTTCTGGGTCAGTGACACGAATCGCTTTACAACCTAAGCCTTCAACTACCGTCACGTGGTCAACACCGTAGCCATCAAGCTCTGGCGCATTTTGGTTTTCAAACGCCAACTGAACACAGTAGTCGATATCGAACTGGCGCTGCGCCTGACGAATCAAACCTAGATAGGAGTTGTTCACCAATACGTGGATGTATGGCAGGTTAAACTGAGCGCCTACCGCCAATTCTTCAATCATGAACTGGAAGTCGTAGTCTCCCGAGATTGCCACGATGTCGCGGTTTGGATCCGCGGCACGTACGCCTAGAGCCGCTGGTGTTGTCCAGCCAAGCGGACCTGCTTGACCACAGTTGATCCAGTGGCGTGGTTTGTAAACGTGAAGGAACTGCGCCGCTGCAATCTGAGACAGGCCGATAGTGCTGACATAACAAGTATCGCGGCCAAAGGCTTTGTTCATCTCTTCATAAACACGCATTGGTTTGATTGGCGCGTCAGTGTAGTGCGTCTTACGCAGCATGCTCGATTTACGCTGCTGACATTCCGCCACCCAAGCGCCACGATTAGGCAGTTTGCCAGCATCACGCCACTCACGAGCCACTTCAACCAGCAATTCCAGCGCTGCTTTGGCGTCAGAAACGATACCAAGATCCGGACAAAACACGCGGCCAATTTGAGTTGGTTCAATATCGACGTGAACAAACTTGCGGCCCTTGGTGTAGACATCCAGTGAACCAGTGTGGCGGTTGGCCCAACGGTTACCAATACCGAACACGAAATCCGATTCCAGCATAGTCGCGTTGCCATAGCGGTGCGCAGTCTGCAAGCCCACCATACCGGCCATCAGTTCGTGGTCATCCGCAATGGAGCCCCAGCCCATCAAGGTTGGGATAACAGGCACGCCAGTGATTTCAGCGAACTGTTGCAGTAGCTCTTCCGCACCAGCGTTGATTACACCACCACCTGATACGATGACTGGGTTTTGTGACTCACACATCATCGCCATCGCTTTCTCAACCTGCGCACGTGTCGCTTTTGGTTGATACGCTTCTAGCGGCTCATAGGTGTCGATGTCGAATTCAATTTCCGTTAACTGAACATCAAGTGGAAGGTCGATTAGAACCGGACCCGGACGACCAGAACGCATTAGGTGGAATGCCTGCTGGAAAGCACGCGGCACCTGAGCGGGCTCTAGAACCGTTGTTGCCCATTTGGTGACTGGTTTCGCAATGGATTCAATATCCACCGCCTGAAAATCTTCTTTGTGTAGACGGGCTCTTGGTGCCTGACCCGTAATACATAAGATTGGAATGGAATCCGCCGACGCTGAATACAGGCCAGTGATCATGTCTGTCCCTGCAGGGCCAGATGTACCGATACAGACACCAATGTTGTCTTGATTAGTACGGGTGTAACCCTCCGCCATGTGCGATGCACCTTCCACATGTCGTGCTAACACATGATCAATACCACCGAGCTTTTTCATTGCCGCGTACATAGGGTTGATGGCAGCGCCTGGAACGCCGAAGGCAATGTCTACGCCTTCCTTTTTCAATACTTCTACCGCTGCTTCGATTGCCTTCATCTTTGCCATGCGAACCTCCATTTCAATTGTATACAATTCAAAGATACTTTGTGTACTATGAATCAATTTCTAAATATAGCAACCCCCATTTGCAACATTTTTTCAACATAGAACATTTACCCTAAGTAGTCGCTAACCCCATAAGACAAAGAAATCATTGCTTTACATAAAATATCTTTACGTAAAAATAATTTCCCAGACGAGTAAATGAAAAATAAATGTTAAATACCCTTTGATTGTTTACAAATTTTCCCATATAAGTATTCGTGTAAATAATTTTTGTACACAAAATCGATCAATATTGTTTAAAGGAGACGAACAATGAATTTGAACGATCTAGCCGAAAGAGAAGAAACTGCCTGTCTGGAGGTTGTCGGTCATACAGACAACCCAGGCTATAAGGAGATTCTGTCAGATGAAGCCCTTTCTTTTCTGACAGTATTGGTAAACCGATTTGGCGCCCGTCGTGACGCTTTGCTGCAAGCACGCGAGGAACAGCAAAAGCAATACGATGCAGGCGCATTGCCAGATTTCAGAACTGACACTCAGGCGATCCGTGATGACAAATCATGGAAAGTGGCAACACCACCGCCAGAGCTATTGGATCGCCGAGTAGAAATTACCGGCCCAGTAGACAGAAAAATGGTTATCAACGCGCTGAACTCCGGCGCGAAAGTCTTTATGTGCTGCTTTGAAGATGCTTCTTCACCAACATGGGAAAACATGGTCGAAGGGCAAATCAACCTCAGAGACGCCAACGCAGGCACCATCAGCTACTTTGACGACAAAAAAAATAAGCAATATGAGCTGAATGCTAACCCTGCCCTACTGATCGCTCGTCCACGCGGCCTGCACCTGCCAGAGCAATCAATCCAATTCAATCAACAAGCGATTCCGGGCTGTTTAATGGACTTCGCTTTGTACTTCTATCACAACTACCAGACCCGAGCGCAACAAGGTCTGGGCGTTTACTACTACATTCCTAAGCTAGAAAGCATGGAAGAAGCAAAATGGTGGGATGACGTATTTGCTTTCACTGAAGATCACTTCGGCGTGGCACGTGGCACCATCCGCGCAACCGTACTGATTGAAACACTGCCAGCAGTATTCCAAATGGAAGAGATGCTCTATGCCATGCGCGATCATATCGTGGCGATGAACTGCGGCCGCTGGGATTACATTTTCAGCTATATCAAAACGTTGAAAAACCATCCAGATCGCATCCTGCCAGATCGTCATGTGGTTGGTATGGATAAAGAATTCCTCAATGCTTACAGCCAGTTACTCGTCAGAACCTGCCACCAGCGTGGTGCGTTGGCAATGGGCGGTATGTCGGCCTTTATTCCTGCCAAAGACCCGCAGGAGATGGAACGCGTCACCGCTAAAGTGATTGAAGATAAAGAACGTGAATCACGCAATGGTCACGATGGCACTTGGGTCGCTCACCCTGCTTTAGTCGACTTGGCGATGTCTGTGTTTGATAAAAACCTTGAAGGCAAAGTCAATCAGCTCGATTTTATCAGCCCTACGCACGAGATTGGCGCAGAGCTGCTGCTTAAACCGTGTGAAGGCTCGCGTGACGAAGCTGGCGTGCGCAAGAACATTCGCATTGCTCTTTACTACATTGAGGCATGGATTCAGGGCTCAGGTTGTGTGCCTATCTATGGTCTGATGGAAGACGCGGCGACAGCAGAAATCTCTCGCGCGAACATCTGGCAATGGATTCATCACGGCGTCAAGCTGGATGATGGCCAAACCTTCAACAAAGAATTATTCCACACGTGGTTGTATCAGGAACTCGACACTATCAAACAGGAAGTGGGTGAGGCTCGCTATGCGGCAGGCCGCTTTGAACAAACTGCTGACCTTTTCTACAAGTTGTCTACTGCAGAAGAGTTCGCCACCTTCCTGACCTTACCTAGTTACGAGCTTCTGCAAGGAGCCGCGTAAACAAAAAATCAGGAGATAACATGGGAAGTTTAACTCTAGAACAAGCACTAGCCGTCATTGACGGTACTTTTCAGGCTGGACAAAAGAGCCAAAGCGCCCCTCTGACGGTCGCTGTACTCGACAGCGGAGGAAAGCTGATTACGTTGCAACGACAAGATGGCAGTAGCATGATGCGGCCAGACATCGCAATCGCAAAAGCATGGGGTGCTCTCGCGCTCGGCTGCTCCTCAAGAAAGCTCGCTCAAGACGCAGACAACCGCCCCGCGTTTATCTCCGCCGTAAACGTTCTGGCGCACGGTAATATGGTCCCCGTTCCTGGTGGCTTACTGATCCGTGATGCTGAGCAGAACATCCTCGGCGCGGTCGGTGTCAGTGGAGATATCTCTGACCTCGACGAAAGCTGCGCCCTGCGTGGTATTACTCACGCCGACTTGTTCTGTGATGAGAACGCGGCATAACCCTTCATCAAAAGCGGCTCCGGCCGCTTTTTCATTACCGTTAACGGCCCAACACGGGCAGTTCTGTCAACATTTCCTGAAGTAAATCCGAGAACGCATCAATGACTGGCTGTTTGCGCTCATTGGCAATGTCATCAGGCCGCTGGATCACGCCGTACTGATAGCGAGGCAAGTCCAAGATCGGCAACGCACGAATCTTGTGATTGTCCATTCCTTTGAGCATGGTGCTGTTAGCAATCGACACGCCAATCCCTTCCGCCACCAGTGAACAAGCGACATCGACAGAGTGCGCTTCGACAACAATTTCCGGAAACAAATTGCTGCGAGTGAACCAGTTCATCACATCATGACGAGTACTGCTCTTACGCCCGATCATGACCAGTTTCTGATCGCGCAAGTTGTCAGCGTTGACCGAGTGGAATGCCTCGAACTCGTGGCCCTCGGGAAACACACACATCGCAATCCCCGAATCCAGAGCCGTGGAGCGAAACTTAGAATGATTGCTGATGCGGGTAAACCCGACATCTGCCTGACCGGAATAGACACTTTCTTCAATCGACTGATAATGGCTGGAAAACAGTTCAACCGACACGTCAGGAAATAGCGCCACCAATTGCTTGATAAGTTTGGGGGCCAGTGACTTGGCAAAGGTATAAGGCATTGCAATCTTGAATACTTGCTTCGCTTTGCGTCCCCTTTTGATTTCCGACGCCTGAGTCTGGAGCTGCTCCATACCCTCTAAAACGTGCAGTGCGTTTGATAACAAATTGAGCGATTCGGGTTTAATTTTCAATCGCCCTCGGTCTCGTTCAAAGAGATCCAGATCAAGCTCTTTTTCCAGCTGAGCCAACATTCGACTCACACCGGATTGAGATAAGTTCAACTGTTCTGCCGCCAAACTGGTTGTCCCAGCTTGGCTGATGGCTTTAAGCGCCCGAAGTTGTTTCGCTGTTATATTCATCTGGTTCCATTTAAATAAGTCATTTCTGTCATACATCTATGATTATTTGTCATTGAATTGAAAACCCTAACACAAAAAAATATGTTGCAGAAATGTTGTAGGATAGAATGTGACGAAATGGAGATTTAAAGTGAGTGAAGCTATATCACCAGCTCAACAAAATGTTACTGAACAACCAAAGAAGAAAGGTAACTTAAACCCTGTAATCATCCTGCTGTCTGTCGTTGTGGTAGCAGTACTGATGACCTATTTTTTCGATTCCGGACAGTTTGAACGTAACGGCAAACTAATCATTCCCGGCACCTACCAAGTGCTGGAAAAAGACGTCTCCCCACTCAACCTGATTGGTATTTACCCTCAAGAAGGCGAAGCTCAAGCCGTCAGTTTGCTTGATGCGTTAGTCAGTATTCCTCAAGCCATCACCAAACAAGCAGGCATGATTTTCATGGTGCTGTTTATTGGTGGCATGTTCGGCGTACTCGACAAAGTGGGCGCCATTGAAACAGGCCTTGAGCGAACGCTTTCTGCCACTCGCGGTAACGTCTACTTATTGGTACCGATCCTGATGGTGGTGTTTTCCATGGGCAGCACCTTCATGGGTATGGCGAAGGAGTTCTTGCTCGTGATACCTATGGTCGTTGCCATGGCAACAAGACTGGGGCTGTCAAAAATTATCGGTCTGGCAATTGTCACTATTCCGGTTAAAGTCGGTTACTTAGCATCGATCACTAACCCTTATGCCCTATCCGTCGCTCAGCCACTGGTTGATGTGCCGATATTCAGCGGTATGGGGATGCGTATTTTCGTTTACGTGGTACTGATGATAATCGGTGTGGCGTACGTGCTGCATAGTATTCGCAAAGAAGCACGCACAACGGAAATCGTCGCGCAATGGGACAACAAACCTCTGCCAGTTCGCCATACGCTTGTACTGACGGTTCTTGGACTGGGCATCGCCTTTCTGGTCTATGCTTCACAAACGTGGAAGTGGAAATACAACGAGTTATCTGCGTATTACATCTCGCTTGGTGTGATTTTCGCTGTCATCGGTGGCTTGTCAGCCAATGACACCATCAACGCTTTCATCAGCGGTATGAAAAAGGTTCTCATCGCAGGCGTATTGATCGGGCTCGCCACCTCTGTCGCCATTGTCCTTGCACAAGGTAAAGTGCTGGATACCATCATCTACCACTTAGCCGGAGTCATCGGTGAAGGCCAACCAACGCTTGCCGCTTATGGCATGTTCTTCTCTCAGTTGGTCATCGACGTGGCGATTCCATCCACCTCTGGGCAAGCCGCCGTCACCATGCCAATCCTTGGCCCACTCGGACAGCTTTCCGGTGTCGACCCACACACCACGGTACTGGCCTTCCTGATGGGTAACGGGGCGACAAACATCATTACACCGACTTCCAGCGGGCTACTGATCTTCCTTGCGACGGCACAAGTCGGATGGGGACAATGGGCAAGATACATCTTCCCATTCTTCCTCATCACCATTGCGTGTGCTCTGGTATTCCTATCCATCAGCCTACACGTTTACGCCTAAGGACATCTCATGAAAGCAGTAACTGATGTCAAAATCCGTACGCGAGACGGAGAAACACTCGCGACCGATATTTACTTTCCAACCAACGGTGAAGGCCCATGGCCCGTGGTAATGGAGCGAACGCCTTACGACAAAACGGCGCCTTCTCGTTCTGAAGTCACGTTGCAAGGGCATAAGGTCTCCCGTGCAGAAATGGCGCAGGCGTTCGTTGATAAAGGTTTTGTGTGTGTCTTTCAGGACTGTCGCGGCCGTTATCAGTCCAGCGGCACCTTTACCAAGTACATCAACGAAGCCGAAGATGGCTACGATACGTGTGCATGGCTAGTTGAGCAGTCTTGGTGCAATGGAAAAATAGGCACCATGGGGCTGTCGTACGCCGCCCACACTCAACTGGCACTGGCATGTCTCAATCCTCCGGGGCTGGCGAGTATGGTGCTGGACTCAGGCGGCTTTTCCAATGCCTATCAATGCGGTATTCGTCAGGGCGGAGCGTTTGAGCTCAAGCAGGCGACATGGGCTTATCGTCAGGCACTGGTGAGCCCCAAGGCCGAGCAAGATCCTGTGGTGAAAAAAGCGCTGGAGCAGGAAGACATTCGCGAATGGTTTAAGTACTTACCGTGGAAAGCGGGCCAGTCGCCACTGCGCCATGTGCCTGAATATGAAGCGTATTTGCTTGAGCAGTGGAAACAGGGCAGTTTCAGTGATTTCTGGAAAAAGTCCGGCATCTACGCGCTTGATAGCTATCAGAATATTGCTGATATTCCGGTGTTGTTGATGTCGAGCTGGTACGACGTATACGTTAAAAGTACGCTGGAAAACTACACGGTGTTGAGTGAAAAGAATCGCTCCCAGACAGCACTGATCATGGGGCCTTGGCTTCATGGAGACCGAAATACCACACATAGCGGTGATGTGGATTTCGGTCAGGACGCCTCATTTGACGACAACATTGACAACAACTGGTTGGATTTTCGCGTGAAGTGGTTCCAGCGCTGGCTGCTCAATGATGACCGTCATACGTTTGCCAACGTGCAGGTGTTCCAGATGGGCGGCGGTTCAGGTGAAAAAAGCGAGCTGGGCAGGCTCAAGCACGGAGGGCACTGGTTAAGCAGTGATCGCTGGCCAATGAAAAACACCGAAGCTCAGAACTGGTATCTGCACCGACAAGGCCTGCTGACTCAGCAGGCTCCTGTGACAGATGATTGCATCAGCTACCTGGCCGATCCGAGTAACCCAGTCCCCACTGTTGGCGGTGCGTTAACCTCGGGTAAGCCGGTGTTTGAAGGAGGCGCGTTCGATCAGCGTGAAGATGCTCGCTTTTACGGAGCCAAAGGCAATAACCTTCCCCTTGCAGCACGTTCGGATGTGTTGGTGTTTGAAACCGAACCACTCGCTGATGATATGATTGTGTCAGGAAAAGTATCGGCGAAACTGTTTATTGAATCCGACGCACCGGATACGGATTTCACCATCAAACTAGTTGATGTTTATCCGCCAAGCGAGGACTACCCGCAAGGCTTCGCGATGAACATCTCCGATGGCATCTTTCGTTGTCGCTACCACAAAAGCTGGCAGCAGCCAGAGCTGCTTCGCCGTGGGGTGATTTACGAAATTGAGGTTGAAGCGTTTGCCACTCAGAATTGCTTCGCGCAAGGGCACAAACTGCGATTAGACATTGCCAGCAGCAATTTCCCTAAGTTTGACGTCAACCCAAATAGCGGCGAACCCGAAGGTGAAGCATATACCAAGCAAGTGGCCAAAAACACCATTCACTGTAGCCACAGCTATCCATCCATGTTGACCTTGGAGATTCGACCAAACTAAAAAACCAAGCCCCTATTGACTTGTAGGGGCTTGGTTTTTCTTTGTCATTTGGTTTCTACCTACAGCGGCAAAATCACCACTGGATGGGCACAATATGACATTACTCGAACTGAGTCTGCCAACCTTTGAGGATCTGATTAATCTGACGCTTCTGGTTTGAGTTCATACCTTTGACCAGTTTATGCTGCACTTCTGCATGCTCCTCGATAATTTTATCAATCAAGGTAAAACCTTCATCTGTGAGCTGCACAGTGACACTACGGCGGTCTTCTTTACTGTGCTCTCGCACAATAAGGTTCTTAGATTCTAATTTATCCAGTCGATTGGTCATCGCACCAGAAGTCAGCATCATAGAATCAATCAACTCGGAAGGAGTCAAACGAAACGGTGATCCACTGCGACGCAAAGTTGCCAATACATCAAACTCACCCAGCTTTAAATCATAGCGCTTATGCAATTGCGTGACTTCCGTTTCCATATATTTGGCAATTCTAAGTAGCCTACCCATGATGGCCATCGGCTCAGTATCTAATTCGGGCTTTTCCTTTGCCCATTGATCGACCACTCTATCTATAGCGTCCATGAACAGATTTCTCCACTAACAAAATGACGTGTCGAAGTATCTTAACATAAAGATACTTTACAAACAGAACTTTTAGGCGTACATTCACGCAAAATATCTTAATGTAAAGATAAATAATTATGAATATATTACTGGCAATGATCCCCGCCTTCTTCTGGGGAACAACATATGCGGTAACACAGTTCACTTTGTCCGATTGGCCTCCTCTGCTTTTGGGGGCAATTCGAGCACTGCCTGCCGGACTGCTGTTACTGATGATTAAGCCGTCTCTACCGAAAAAAGGGGACTGGCAAATTTTATTCAGCCTTGGATTGATCAACATTGCGACCTTCTTTGGCTTAATATTTGTGATGGCATTGACTCTGCCTTCAGCAATTTCGGGTGTCGGTATGGTATCGGTACCTGTGTTTGCCATGGTGTATCATTGGGTGGTGAATAAACACCGTCCTAACTACATACAAGCCGTCTGTGGCGCCGCACTGATTGGCCTTGCATGGATGCTGTTCTCTCCGGGCTCTATCAGCCTCAATCCGATTGGGCTGGGGGCTATGCTGGCTGCCATCATGTGTATTGTTGCGGGTAGCTCTCTGACGAAATCACTAGGTAATCGCATGCACTGGTGGACTGTATTGACGTGGCAACTGATTCTCGGTGGCACGATTTTGTCAGTCGCGGCAGGATTCCAATCCTTCATCGATCCGGTTCAATACAGCAACGCACTAGAGAACTTCTCACTGCGCAATAGCTTAGGTTTATTGTGGGTGGTCGGTCTCAACACAGCGTTGGGATATGGCATGTATGTATGGCTTCTGCAGCGCATGACAGTGGTGGATTTTACCTTTGGTGGCATCGCCAACCCAATCGCAGGCATAGTAACCGGCCTGATATTGCTTGGTGAGTCATTCACGCCTTTCCAATACAGTTTAATGATTGGCATGATTGTGATGTCTCTTCTTCCTCAAGCGATCTTGGCACTACGACAGAACAAGCCATCACCCACCCAATGTAAATCGAGTTGAGTGGTAAAAAACAAACGCCATGACATCAACATGGCGTTTCACTTTACAATGTAAACACCAACGTGGATCAACAAGGTCCTCCTACTTTCCACCCGCTATATCGATAAACGAACCAGTCACAAACGATGCTTCTTCGGACAATAGCCAGGCTATCGATTGAGCCACCTCTAATGCCGTTCCTCCTCTTCCAAGCGGAATTTGTGAAGCGAGTCGGTCTACACGTCCAGGTTCGCCGCCATCCGCATGCATTTCAGTATAAATGCAACCAGGTCGAACCCCATTCACTCGAATATTGCGATCTGCTAGCTCAAGTGACAGCCCTTTGGTTAACGAATCCATCGCGCCTTTAGAAGCTGCGTAGTCTACATATTCAAACGGAGCTCCGGTTCTTGAAGCCGCAGATGAAACATTAACGATAGCCCCATCAATATCAAGCTGATTGATAAACGCCTTACAGCACAAAAAACAGCTTATGACATTGGCATCCATTACCTTCTTGAATCGCTCTAAGTCAATCTCGCTCAAGGTTGATTGAGTAAACAGAATACCTGCATTGTTCACCAAATGAGTGACCGTGCCATAGCGCAGGGTAACTTGGGCAAACATAGCTTCAACTTGCTCTTGGTCTGAAACATCAGCCTGAATAGCGAACGCATTTCCGCCTGTGGAAGTAATCTGCTCAACCACTTCATAAGCGCGCTGGTGGTTTCTAAGGTAATTGACAGCGACGGCATAGCCTTGGCTCGCAAGTAGCTTGGCGGTTTCTGCTCCAATCCCTATTCCCGCTCCTGTAACGATGACTACTTTATCCATTTGATTTCCTTTACTCTTCAATTTCAATTGAGGTGACTTTACAGTGTAAAATCCGTTGGCTCTTGCATCTTCTCTACGCCAGCCATTAAACGCTCTACCAACAAACTCAGCGCTTTAGGCTGATAGCGCCTTTGCTTATAAACCAAGTAGGCTTGTCTAACACTGCGTTGATACTGAGGCAGAACCCGTACAATATTCATTTCTTTATGAACATGCCTGAACGGCAAAGAAGCTACTCCAAGTCCTTTTTCAACCGCACCGCAAACCGCCAGAATATCGTTAACAATCAACTTAGGTTTCACGCTCATCACATCGATTAAGCGGTCTTGGTCGTAAACCGAGATATCCAATACGTGATCCACACTGATCCAGTCCAGTTTGCTGAGTTGTTGTAAATCTTCCACATTACCCACTTTTTCTATGTATTCGGGGCTAGCAAAGAAAGCATGTCGTGCTTTAAACAAAGGTCTGGCAATCATGTCGTTCATATCTGCCAAATCGAAGGTAATCAGTAAATCTCTATCTGTTTGTGGTACCGCTTGCTCTTGACTAAGGACTAAATCGAGCGAAACCAGTGGATAATCAACCAAAAACTGTTCAACGACATCACCGACAAAAGCACGATAAAAGTTATGTGGTATCGCGAGTTTTATCTTACCTGAGACTTGTTGAGTATCAGAGACAATTTGTCCAAAGCCAGACTCAATAGACTCCATACCACTCTGCAACAACTCAAACGCCTGTAAGCCACTTTGCGTAGCAACTAGCTCCCTGCCTTTCTTCTCAAGCAATCGAATATTCAGACGTTGCTCTAAGGCTGAAAGCCGGCGGGACATGGTGGAAACCGGCAGCTGAAGCTTCCTAGAAGCAGCAAGCAAAGAGCCTTCTTCGACAACACAACAAAACAGATAGAGATCATCAACATTTCCAAATATGGAATCCATACTTCTAAACCTGCTTATTTTTTTCACTTATGGATAGTTATATCCTTTAAAGCATCAAAACAACAACAACAAGAGGAGAATTTATGAGCCGCAAACATTTTTGGATTTCCACCCTGCTTTCGTCTTTGACCATGGCCATCATTATGTCGGGATTAATTTCTGGCTATAAACTGGGGTTTAGTAACGAGTGGCCAGCAATTTGGCTAGATAGCTTTCTTCTGGCATGGCCAGCAGCGCTAACACTTAACTTGACGGTCTTACCGCAAATTAGAAAGTTGTCTAACTGGTTAGCTGGCACAAACGCTGTCTCGCAGGCTTAAAGCGTTTAAAAAACAAAAAGGGGACCTCACGTCCCCTTTCATTTTTATTGGTGCCATTATGGCGTGATAATACCTTGCAACTCTTGCTCTCTTTGAGCCGTTATCCAGTTGAGGCATTGCTCTTTTAACCTTGGCTCGACTGACGCAATCAGGCGACATGTCGCATCGCGATGTTTAATCCACTGCCTTTGCACTTCTCTTACATCATCAGCTTCTGGTTTTAGCATCGCATAGTCTTCAGCTGGCAGTTTAAGCGCACTCATTAGCTTTTTGTATGACGCATTTAATTGGCTGTCTGTTTCACTGAGCGGCGTGGAAACTGCCTCTATATCGCCTTGAATGGCTTTATCTAGTATTGAAAGGTAAAGATCCTTCTGCGATTGAATCGAGTCTATAATCCAAGCAGTACGCCCCGTACCACCATGCATTTCCTCTTGCTGCGCTTTGAGCGTGACAAAACCTTCCATCTCTTTATAGGCCAGATTCAACAGAGCTAGGCTCTCCCCTGACAGCTTTTGGCCTAATGAGGAAAGCTCACTCTGGCGACGTTTCTCCTGCTCTACGGCATCCCTATCAGCGCAATACCCTGCCCCCGCGCCACTGGTCACGTAATGACAAAGGTTAAAAGGCTCCACTTGATTATTTTTCCAATGCTTATAGTAATCAGTAACCGCGAATGAGACCTCTGCTGGCACATCACCACCACGCGTGATCAACCAAAACACAAGCTCCGGATCGGGTTTACCAAACTTTCCTCCCTCTTTTGAAGCTTGCTCAGCTAACTCCCATACATCGTAGAAGGGCCAATCTCCGTCTTCATCCTCTACCTGAAAAGTTTTAAAGAACGTATCAGGGTCACGCTCAGGGACTTCAGCAGCGTAAGTCAGTACTTGCACCTTTTCTTGTTCGCCATAGAGGGACAAACGAGGATTTTTCTGTTTGGCTTTATAGTAAGTCTCTAATGCGCTTTTAGGGTCAGACATTCTAATACTACCAGCGCGGAAAAAGACCTTATCTAGATAGTATTTTAGTGCCTCTTGGTGACCATGCGCCGCGGCTTGCTGCAAATGATAGACACTCTCTTCATCTGGTAAAACGTATTGGTAAGCAAGTCTAAAGTGCGCTTCTGCACTGCCCTGCTCAGCCGCCTGAATAAACAAAGTCTGCGCTTGTTTTTTATCGCCTGCTTCATAGAGCTTCTGCGCTTTCGTCACGAGCTCCAGCTCGGTTGAAGCAGCGGAAAAAGCCAAGCTACAACCTAATACAATCGGAATAAATTTGGTCATTATTGGTCCATCAATAACAAAGTGAGCAGAATGAATGCTCTTTCGAGTTTGGTATCAACCATATTTAGGACGATACACGAAAACAAAAAAAGGGATCGAATCGATCCCTTTTTGATTTATCTAATTTTCAGCGCTGCGATTACAACTCAGCGTTGTGGTAAACCTGCTGAACGTCATCACAGTCATCAAGAAGGTCTAAGAACTTCTGGAATTTCTCTGCATCTTCACCCGCAACAGGTGTGTGAGTTTGAGGTACGAAAGTGATCTCTTCTACATCAAGAGTCAGGTCTGGGAAGGCACCGTTTAGAGCAGTCTTAGTTTTGAAGAACTCAGTGTGAGGAGCGAAAACCGTAATCACGCCATCTTCAAGTTCAACGTCAGTCACGTCTACGTCTTCCATCATCAGCGTTTCTAGAATGATTTCATCATCGTCGCCTTTGAACTGGAATACTGCTTGGTGATCAAACATGTGTGAAACAGAACCTTCAACACCAATTTTCGCCCCTGTTTTAACGAAGCACTGGCGCACATCTTGGAAAGTACGGTTACCGTTGTCAGTTAGACAATCAACGATGACGCTTGTGCCACCAGGACCAAAGCCTTCGTAGCGCGCAGGAACGTAGTCTTCACCGCCACCACCATTTGCTTTATCGATCGCTTTGTCGATAACGTGTGCAGGAACTTGGTCTTTTTTCGCTTTTGCGATCAGGTGCTTAAGAGACAAGTTCATGTCTGGGTCTGCACCACCATTTTTCGCGCACATGTAAATTTCTTTACCGTATTTGGAATAAACTTTAATTTTTGCGCCCGCTGTTTTCGCCATAGAGGCTTTGCGCACTTCAAAACTTCTTCCCATCGGGATGTTCTCTCTAATTCAATTAAACGCGAAGGATTTTAGCAAAAAACGAGACCATTTCAATTTCTCGCTTTGCTGAGAAAAAGGGTCAGGCGACGCCCATTACTCGTTTGTATTTGGCTACAGATTCAAGAAATGCAGTTCGCTCTTCTTCATTTTGGATCTTGTTTGCCTGCTGATCTATCTCATCAGGACCTGCTTTTGCTTCACGCATTTTCCAAACTAAGAAAGACGCTTGCTTATCAAGCTCAATTTTATTTTTCTCATTGGCAGGGAGTGTCGATAGGTTAATAGACATACAAGGGTTCTGTATCTGTAAAAATATGGGGAGAAAATATAACACACTCGTAAGTTAAATGGGCACTCAAAGCACACACAGTGACTTAATTGAGATCAAAAAAAGAAAAATTAAGGGTGGCTATTTGAGCCACCCTTAAGTCAATTATTACTGTTATCACGACTAGTGTAATATGCCTAGATCCTTCGCTTCCTCAATAGTTAAGCCACTTTCGCGAATCTCTCTTAATGCTTCAATACGACGACGAGCTTCCGCTGACTTAACACTTTTGGTTGGCTTTTGTGACTCAACTTCTTCCGTGAAATCCCACTTGTCTGTGATTTTAGTCATTTCATCATGGTCAATAGAATTAATGGACATTGTAACCTCCGGACAAACCATGCTAGGGACAGCTAATCTGTAGCAAAAGCTGACTGCCCTTGTTAAGAATTTTAGCTCCATAATGTGATTACGCTAATAGTTCGTACACAGTTAGTGTTTTTTGTATAAATAAGCTTTGCGCATAGCTAACTGGCGAAGTACATTTAAGGGATTACCCCTAAGAATTCTAAGGCGATCAAGCTCTCATTTTTACTGGGTAAACAATCGCTCTATCTTGATACTCATTAACTACAAATGCTCCTCAAACATGTTTATCAAGCCACGGCTTCAGCCCACCCAATAACACATCCTTCTGCCCTGCTACTTGGTTAATAACTCAACCATGAACCACACTATTGTCTAGAGGTTGATCTGCTCTGCGAGAAAATTGCAATCGAAAAGGTAGATCAAATAAGTTGAAGCACTTGAGCGAGGGCGATATGAATCAATTAGATACGTGGGTGAAGCAAATGGGACTCTGGTATCAATCTCGAAAGCATGATCAAGGAGAGCTTCTCGAGTCATTGATCCTATCACCACCAGAGCAAATTTGGGGACCACGCATCACACAACAACAAAGTAAAGCTATTGCGTGCTGGTTAGATGGTTGCTTGCGTATCTTTGAGCGCGAGCGATACACCTCTCCTAACAAGGCCTACCAATTCTTACAACTTGCCTACAGTAAGCTACAAAAAGTGGTTACTAACTCGGCCAGTGAACTGGCATTGAAACATTGGTGTATGATGCAAATGCAACACCTAACAGTAATAGGCTTGGAGTTTTGTCGCCAACAGACTCATAGCCGTTGGCTAGAGACATCACATCAATGGGTAGATGCTCATGTGCAGTTTATGGCGGCACAAAGTTGGAATGAGTCACGGAACAATGATCAAGGTTCATCCACACTATGCCATTGAATCCTCATAACATGGCAGCGAGTAACGCTGCCATAATCTCCCTACTACGTCATTTTTACTAATCCATCGGCTGCCAATCAGGATGATCTAGCCAATTCAACCCCGGCATATCTGGGTGTGGATCATTAACCAATAACCAATCATGAAGGGTCTGCAATAGGTCAGTGTTGATGTAGTCCACATTAGCTTTGGTTAGTTCACCCCATATTGTGTCGCGTGTTTCGGCATCGTCCTCAGGTGTCGCCCAAAAGCGAATCTTCTGCTTATTTGCATGAGCTGTTGTGATGATTCTCTCCAGTTCCGCAAGGGCCTCTTCTGGCCATTCCCCTGTCCCATCAAAATTACCAAATTGTTCTTGATCAAAATGATCAAAATTATTACTAATCAGCGGCATAAGAGTTGGAGAATACCCTTTATCAAGATCGCTTAAACGCCCATCGACAAACGAGTAACGAGTTTGCTGCTGCTGCATCAACTCTATTGGGCGGTTACCAGAAATGATCGCAGTAACAGGGCCTTGATATACTTTACCGTTTTCGTAGCGACTAAACACATCAGGATATTGCTTAAGGACCTTTTCTACCGCCTGCCAAGTGAAAGCAGCTTGTGTTTTGATGTCGATCAGAAGAACAGCCGTATAGTCCCAGCCATCATACATTTGCTGTTGGTTATTTCTGACATGGTTAACTATCGGTTGGACATAAAGCTCATCAAATTTCCATTCATTGACCAAATCGTCTTCATCATGAGCAATGAGAACCTCCTCATAACCAGCCTTATAGTAAACATCCGCCTCAAAACTACCAAAGCCCAACTCGGCTGCACCATGAAAAGGCTCTTCTCGATAGTAGTCATTATGAGAATGGGAGCGAACGGTCTCAGTAATTTCTGTCTCTATTTCACTGTCTGTTTCATCACATGCACTCAATACTAAACAACTGAGTGCAATAAGTACTATGCGTACCAATCTGGCAAAATCCATCATATTTTTTCTTAATATCCAATAAGTAAATTGAAACACTGCACACGTAATGCGGGGATATCATTGAAGTAAGAAATGACATTTCCATTAACAAAAAATGAACGAGAGCTAATTAATATTTATGAGGAAATAGATGGAATAAGGATCTGATTTAAATAATAAAATTACATTTACAATACGAATCTTTTAGGGAGAGAAATCGTTGTTTTTTGTCATTAGAACTACAGAAATGAAAGATCCTTGATTGACGGAACAATGATCAAGAGCCCCCTTGATCATGCTTTCAATACTTGAAGAAATTTAGACAAAAAAAAGCGAGTTCAAAAGAACTCGCAAACAATTCAGAATGAATGTAACAATATGAGCCAATCTATCAGGGATAATCCAAATCCCTTATTCATCAGAAAGGACAAAAGGTTGTCTATTCGGGATAAATAATATCCAACTCCCCGGTGAGCAATGTCAGTTCACTGTCAGGGGAATGTAGTAGGTTTGTCTATTCACACTAGGTATGTAACACAGAGAAATAATATCAAAAAGCCAGCAAGCACATGCTGGCAATTCATTATGTGTACGAGTATCTAGGGTTATACCGCCACTTCATCAAGTACTCTAAACACACCTTCATCAAGGTGCCCTTCATGAACTTGTTTACACACTTTGCGTCTCACTGCGAGACCAGCAATTAGACGTTCAATGGATAAGTGTTTATTTTCACTCTGCCCGTTGTAAAGTTCAATCAACTTGCTTAGTGTCTCGTACGGAATGATTTCGTCTCCTACACGAAGGAAATCAAGCTTCTCTATGAGCTCCTGACACTCTTCCTGAATCGAGTTGTGTGAATGCCCTGTCATCGCAGCCAAAGCCATTATAGAGCGCTCTAGGGCCTCTGGAGAGGTATACTTGGATAAGGTAATGGTAATTTCGTCTGCATTGATCTCGACTAAATGCTTACGGATTTTAACTCTACGTCCCAATTTTCCTTTTGGAGAACGTTCTTTGCGCTGGATGGGTTCAAACTCGCCATCAATAATCTGCGACATTTCATCTAACTGCTGCTTAGTGACCATTTCATTACGCAGTGGGTTAGGCAACGTAGGGGCCATATTACGTTTACCTGCGTTGGTCGTGCGAGCACGCGAGTAACGAAGCACTTCTTCAGCATCACACTTGATGTCAAACTGGTAGTCTTTGATCTTACCGCCTTCTACGATCGTGGAGATCGTTAGGTGATAACCCCATAGATTGACCTTAAACAGATCGTCCGTGCCCTCCCCTTCCGATAACTTTTTCAATTCGCGGATCAAATCCATCGAGAATCGGCGCCATTCAATATTACGCGCTAACTTCTGATTGAGTGTGCTAAGCAACATCACGTCGGTATGACGACGAGACATGCGGCTTCGGAAATAGCTATAGAGCTGGAAAACCAAAGTGTGCTGTTTCAAGATTTCTGGAGGGAAAAGGAAGAAATAGTCACGAGTCAACAACTCTTCGTAGAAAGAAGGTTCCCATACCAATATATATAAGTTGGGTTTAATACGAATTTCGCCGTCAGCCCCCTCTGTCGGTGCTTCTTCCGATGCCGTGATAGTGCGGGCCAAAAAGCGAAAACGATCACTCTTGAAACCCTCTGGCATATTTTCACTCAACCAACGGCCTGTCAGCTCATGTAATTGAAAGTCGGTAAATTCGATTCGATCAATGCTGTCACGGATCGAATCACGAGCCGGTCCACTGTCTTTCTTACCCCGTAAAGACAAGATATCAGTAATGTACAGTGGGGTTTTATTAGGGGTTTGTTTTGCGTCCAGCTGGTACTGATGTTGGTGATGATCATGATATTGAACTGTCAAAGTGAATAGCGCGAACAGCGTCATAAGATCATCGACGGTCATGATGTTCTTCGAAGAACGTGTTTCGATCACAGCTTTGGTGCCAGAGATCAAAACCATACTCTTTTGATATTGTTTACGAGTACGCGGAGGCGCTAAAGCTTGATCAATAATACCCGCCCAGTTAGTCGGTGAAACCACAAACTGGTCTGCTTCATCTTTCATCGCTGGTGGTGTATTTAGGCCATGCTCATTCAATAACCGTTTATTGACGTGTGTCTGTGCCAGAGCTTTAGATCGTTTTTGTTTCTCGCTTTGCTTTACCGACTCTGTCATCAAGCTGGTGGCTCCAAGAACAGAGATCAACTGATTTGGGTTTACAAAGCGGTGCAACATGGTTTTCCCGGCGAGGCCTTCTTCAAAACGGACCGGAATTTGCTGAAAGAGGCCAATATTTACAGCTGCACGCAAACGCTGTTGAATTGCGGCTCGAGTCAGTTGACCATCTGTCGCCTCAATCAGTTCTGTAGTAGATACTAAACCATCTTTACTACTAAAACCTTGTAATGAAATTAGATTCAAAAGCTCAACGATGCTTTTAGTCACGCCTTTGAAATGCTGATATTGCTCGATCCAATTTACGGCGGCTTCGGACACTTCAAACATATGTCCATCTTTATGACTCCTAGGAGCTTTGATCAATACTTTTTCTTCTGAGCTCATTTATTATGATCCGTGTCACGTTAGCCGTAATATTGCTATGGTTCCGACAGGATAAAGAAAAAAGCCTTATAAATAAAGAGAAAACTTGTTGTTTTGAATAACTGATCTTTCTGATTTAAATGATCTTTATTGATTATATGATCTAATGATCTGAACCAAGTTGTCATTGCAAGCTCATGTTATTAATGAACTTTTTTTATCCACATCTGAAAGCATGATCATGATATGTACGAAAGCATGATCATAAAAAAGAGGAAAGCATGATCAGATACTTACAGAACCATGATCATTACTCTAGCGAATGCATGATCATTACTACGTCTGAAGCATGATCATCATAGACTCACACTTTATCCACAGTGAAAAGCGATTTGCTGTAAGTAATGAGCCCTGTTTAGTGTGTATTTTTGGTTTTAACAACGAAACGATGATCAAGATGTAGGAAGAAAATGACCGAATACGATTAAACTTGTTGGTTTATTCATCAATTTGAAATCCATCTGACATCTTTCCTTTCCACTGGCATTACTTTGATTGATTAGCCTATCGAACGAAAGCATGATCATGTAGGAACACCAGCTTAGAATATTATGACTTTTGTCCCTCGATTTGTACTCTTGATTTGCTTTATTGACTCAATGCCTTAGTTCGTCTGCATTCTTCCGTAATTTATCTCCTTTTTTACATGCTTCCGAAGCATGGAATTACTTGATCATTGATCCGAGTAAGGATCTTTTGAAAGTGAGAGCTTTAAACTTTTAACGAAGCACTATTTTTCCTTGATCATGCTTCTTTGAAGATGATTTCACCTTGAAAGCATGATCAAAGTAAACGCCTTGATCATCGTTTCGATTCCTAGCGTATTTCTTAGCAAAAGTTATTTCCAAGCTTTCCGATTAAGGTCTGTCCTATTGTATGGAATATAGGCGCTGAATTAAGGGCTCACGAATTGAAATGACACAGACCGTAAATTATGGGCAGATATCAATCGTTCCGAGTTAATTTCTTATTTTTTGGAGATGTTTCCTTTACATTGTAAATAAGTGATGTTGTAACACTTTAAATCTAATGTGTTTTAAGAGGGTGATTATGCGCAAAATTAGCAAGACGAATAATGATGAATTAATTGCAAATTCATTTAATTGATAAAAAATTCTCTTATTAATGTGATTATCGTCTGTGAATGTACGTTCACCTTTTTGTTGTTTTTGGTTTGTTATGCTGTACAATTGGTTTCCGTCACTAATAATGGAACTTGGCAATGAAAAGAGAACAGACAATTGAAAGTCTCATTCAACTGGCTGAGCAAACTGCTCAGGTTCAAGCCGATCGAATTGAGATTGTTTTAGAAGAGCGCAGCGATGAGCATTTCCCGCCAATGTCAAAAGCTTTGATGGAGACTCGTTCTGGTCTGACTCGTCGTAAGTTGGATGATGCGATTAGTAAACTTGAAGAAGCGGGTCACCAGTTTACTAAGAATAATGCAAACCACTATTCGATCTCACTGCAAGAAGCTCATATGTTAATGGATGCTGCTGGAGTTGCAAAGTTCCATGAGCGTAAGAAGAATAATGACAACAAACCATGGATTATCAATGTTCAAAACCAAAAAGGGGGAACAGGAAAATCCATGACGGCGGTACATTTAGCCGCTTGTTTAGCATTAAATCTTGATAAACGTTACCGTATCTGTTTGATTGACTTGGATCCTCAAGGCTCTCTGCGTTTATTCCTTAATCCACAAATCAGTCTGACTGACCACGATAACATTTACTCAGCTGTAGATGTTATGCTCGACAACGTGCCTGAAGGTGTGAAAGTCGACAAAGAATTTCTACATAAAAATGTCTTGTTACCAACTCAATACCCAAACCTGAAAACAGTATCGGCATTCCCTGAAGATGCAATGTTTAATGCTGAGGCGTGGCAAAACTTATCGCAAAATCAATCGCTTGATATCGTAAAGCTACTAAAAGAGAAGCTCATCGATCAAATTGCTGATGATTTCGATATCATCATGATTGATACTGGTCCACACGTTGATCCATTGGTGTGGAATGCGATGTATGCTTCGAATGCGCTGCTGATCCCATGTGCGGCGAAACGCTTAGACTGGGCATCAACGGTTAACTTCTTCCAGCATTTACCGACAGTGTATGAGATGTTCCCAGACGATTGGCAGGGGCTTGAGTTTGTTCGCTTGATGCCTACTATGTTTGAAGATGACAACAAGAAGCAGGTCGCTGTATTGACGGAAATGAACTATTTGTTGGGTGATCAGGTGACAATGGCCACGATTCCGCGTAGCCGTGCATTTGAAACCTGTGCTGATACCTATAGCACTGTTTTTGATTTGACGACAGGTGATTTTGAAGGTGGTAAAAAGACATTAGCCACAGCGCAAGATGCGGTACAAAAGAGTGCTTTAGAGCTTGAGCGTGTCCTTCATAGCAACTGGTCATCACTCAATCAGGGGTAATTAGACTATGGCAATTAAGACTTCAGATTTAAACGCAAGACTGTTTGGTAAAACGAACAAGCGCCATGTGGCGACCCCGCAGGAAGCACAGAAAGCAGCGAAAGAGCAGGCTCAGGTGATTGAATTGTCCGTTGCGGGCGAAGAGATGGTGACCTTTGAGCTATTGCGTATTCCCGCTAGCCAAGTTGCTGATGAAACCGTAGTATTTGCTGAAAACGCACGCGAACAGTCGTTCTTGAATGAACATGCTCTATCGGATGTTCTTGCTACGCTAAAAGAGCGTGGGCAGCAGTACCCAGCAGTGGGTCGCAAACGTGAAGATGGCAAGATCGAAGTGCTCGATGGTAGTCGTCGTCGCATGTCTTGTATTCTAGCTGAAAAAGACTTCCTGATTTACGTTGCCGAAAACATCAATAGCGGTCATGCCAAGTTCCTGTCTGATGTTGCAAACGCGCATAAGCCTCTATCTCTGTACGAAAAAGGTAAAGAGATGAAAGCGAAACTGGAAAGTGGTGAAGCTGAAGATCAGAAAGCTTTGGCGAAGATGTTCCAATGCAGCGAAGCTTTGGTCAGCGGAGCATTGAAAGCGGCGGATTTGCCTTTAACTCTGCTTCAGGCCTACCCCAATGTCGCAGACTTAGGTCGTCCTACCATCGTGAAGTTACATAAACAATTTAACGCGCTGAGTGATGAAAATCGAGCTAAGCTTTTGGATAAATGCCAGTCAACTGACGGTTTTGTTTGGCAACGCAGCCAAGCTCAAGGCGTGGCACGCATCACCAAAGATGTGTCTGAAACGATCGAACAATGGATTGAAGAGTTTTCTCCAAGTAAACGTTCGACAACGCGTAAGGTTGAGCTGATCAAGGGAAGAGTCAGTTATAGTCGTAAAGGGGCTGATTTAGCGCTCAATCTAAAGAAAGTGGACGACGCCACTATGCAGGAAATTCTCGACTTTGTTTCGTCTAAGTTGAAGTAATCAGAATCAGTAGATGAAAGCCGCGATGAGCGGCTTTTTTTCTATCTCTCATTTATCGCTCTGAATTGTTATAATTCGCTTATCTCCCGAAATCTGACACCGGTCATGCACAATTATTTCTCTCAGTTGGTTCACTCTGCTAGTCAGGCAAATCATAGGTTTGGCGTTGTACTTAATGGTGACTTGCCATGGCAAGACAATGCCTTGTCCATCATTAAAGCCTTGTACGCTAACTCGAGTATTTTTCAGCTTGGCGGAGAAAGTTGTGATGACAATATCTATAGTGTTCCTTACAAGCATGGTCAGCGTTTACTTGGTCAAGAATGTTCGTTGTTGATTTGCGATTTCTCTTCTGGCTTTGATGCTAATTCTTTTAGTGCAGCACTAGGCTGCGTCAAAGGTGGAGGTATAGTTGTGATTCTACCTTCGACCTCCAACCCTTTATCGCTATCCATGCAATGGTTAAGTGTCGCATTGAGGCGTCTAATTAATATCGATCAAACTCGGCCATTACCTCCACCTCCTTTAGTTGATAGTTTTGACGCAGAGCCTTTTTCTCAGCAAAAACTTGCTGTGGAGAAGATTCGTAAAGTGGTAGAAGGCCATCGTAAACGACCTTTGGTCATGACTGCTGACCGAGGAAGAGGGAAGAGTAGTGCGTTGGGGATTGCAGCTGCTGAACTGATGCAATCCCGTGATATTCGTATCTTGGTCACGGCACCAAGCTTGGCTACTGTCGCGCCTGTATTTGAACATGCTCGGCGTTTGTTACCTGATGCGTTGCACAAAAAAGGCCTGGTTCGCTTTAATGCCGCTTCACTCGAATTCATCGCTCCTGATGAGCTACTCAGACAGGGGCCAGAGTGTGATTTCCTCTTAGTCGATGAAGCATCGGCAATTCCCATTCCTATGTTGCAGAAGATGGTTGAGCGCCATCATCGCTGCGTATTTTCGACGACAGTTCATGGTTATGAGGGCTGTGGTCGAGGTTTCACGCTCAAGTTTCAGCATTGGCTAAAGCAGAAAAGAGCTGGTTCAGTGTTTTACCATCTAGAACAGCCTATTCGTTGGAATGCGAATGACCCTTTGGAAAGCTGGCTGTTTGACACTTTTCTCCTCAATACGGAAATCGCGCCAGTTAATGTTGCCTCGACAGCGCGCATAATGCTCCGAAAGCTCGATAAAAAGCAACTCCTAAATAACTCTGATTTGCTGCGTACTTGTTTTGCCTTGTTAGTTAACGCGCACTATCAAACATCACCTAATGATTTAATGCTGTTATTGGAAGATGAGTCCATTGCACTTTTTGCTGCGTTTAGTCATCAGGATTGCCTTGGCTGCATACTCACCATTACTGAAGGGGGATTAGAGCAATCATTGATTGACTCCATTCAACAAGGTGTTCGTCGACCTAAAGGGCACCTAGTGCCTGTTATATTGGCCGCACAACTTGGCTTGAGTGATGCTGCTCGGCAGATGAGTTTACGTATTATGCGTATAGCGACTCACCCAAATTACCAGGGCCAAGGGATCGGTTCCGCTATGTTGGAGCAGTTGTCTCTGCACTGTGATAAGGCATTTATCTCCACCAGCTTTGGTGCGACTAAAGAATTACTTCATTTTTGGCGCAAGAATGGCTTCTCTCCAGTCAGGCTTGGTGTTCAGCGTGATCAAGCGAGTGGATGCCATTCTGTGCTTATGATAAAGGGCAGCCCTGATTGGATGGAAAGTGCAGAGCGTCATTTTGAGCTTTCGATGCCTTACCTATTAGGCAATGTGTTCAATGACATTGAAACTGACATTGTACGTAATCTATTGCGTAAAGAAGATGCTTCCGTTGAGATTGGTGAGTTTTTTACGCTAATTCGTCGTTATTGTGAAGGTGGAGTTGGGTACGAGAGCGTTGCCTCTTTTATCGCCTCATGGCTATTATCTTCACCAGCCGCGCTACAAAATAGTTCAGATTTGATGATTCGTAAATTGATACAGCAACGTAGTTGGCAAATGTGCTGTGAAGAGTTTGAGTTGAGTGGTAGAAAGCAAACGGAACTCCAGTTAAGAGCCGATATTCAATCGTTGCTTGATTCAACCTTAGTGTAGTGTGCGATAATTTACACTGTAAAAATAATTGATGTCACCTTCCTGCTCGCCTTAAAGCGGCGGACAGTGATTAATCATCTTATTCATTCATCCTCTTATTAGTCCTTTCTAAGGTTTTTGTGTTCATAAAGCTGAAACCTCTTCGCTATGAATGTGCTATTTACAGTGTAAACATTCGATACTTGAGTTCAGTTAATGATGACAAACTTAAATAATGCTTTTGATTTGCATAAAAAATGCTATTGACCTGAAAAAAGTATGGAAATTTTTTGGGTGAGTATTTCAGCTTTAAGTGTTTAAAAAACAAAGTATTGAAATTTTATCAAACGATGAAGATATGATTTTGGATTCATAAAATGTCAGGGTTTGTTTGCTAAATATCTATTCCTTCCTACACTCAAAATTAAGCGAAAAGCTTCCATAACGGCTAGGAAACTATAAGAAAAGTGTAGGTTGAAACATGGAATGTTTACTTCCTGAGTCTCTAGACATTTCGACGGTACTAGATGCTACGACTCAATATCAAGAATGGCTTGCCACTCATGAGGCTATCCATCTCGGCGCAGATAAAGTTGCCAGAGTGGATGCCGCTGGCATACAGCTCCTCTCTTCTCTTTTTATTTCCGCAAAGAAGAATCAACGAACGATCCAATTGCTAAAACCGAGCGATGTCCTTCTCGAGGGAATTGAGACGCTAGGTTTGCAAGAGGTGTTTGAGTTAAACCTAAAGTCGGAGAGTAATCCAAATGACTAAGATTCTTGCAGTAGATGATTCGGTCTCCATTCGTCAGATGGTGAGTCACACATTACGTGATGCTGGCTACGATGTGGAAACCGCGAATGATGGACGAGAAGCACTAAACAAGGTTGCTAGTAATAAGTTTGATGTGGTGATTTCGGATGTCAATATGCCCAATATGGGGGGCTTTGAGCTGGTCAAAGCATTAAGAGATAAACCACAGTACAAATTTACTCCCATTTTAATGCTTACGACAGAAACCAGCACTGAGAAAAAACAGCAAGGAAAATTAGTCGGTGCAACGGGCTGGCTGGTCAAGCCGTTTAATCCTGAAACATTACTTAAAACGCTAAAACGCGTTATTTAAGACACAAATAAAACAATAATTCACTTACAACGTCGTCTGGCAGGAAAAGCTTATGGCTTTAGATATGGAACAATTGCGCAAGATGTTTTACGAAGAATGTCGTGAAAATCTTGAAGTGTTGGAAAATGTACTGCTCAATCTGGATGTTACGTCTCTCGAGCAGGAGTCGATTAATACTATATTTCGTGCCGCTCACTCCATTAAAGGTGGTGCAGCTACGTTCAACTTGTTCGATATCAGTGAATTTACCCATTCTGTAGAAGCTTATCTCGATTTAGTTCGGAATAATGAACGAGAACTCACCGCAGAAACCGTGGATTTACTCCTCAAAAGTGGCGATTGCATTCAAAGCATGCTGGAAGGACACGAGCTTGGTAGGGCCGTAGATACTGAGCTGCAAAAAGAAGTCAGCGCGCAACTCCAAAGATTATTGGGTGCAGAGGCGATCAATTCAGAGCCCGAATCTGGCAGCTTAATGTCCTCGTTGGAGAATAATGACGAAGCTTTATCTGATGCTTCTGGAAATGCAGGTGACTGGCTTGTGACTTTCGAACCTCACCCAGAAATGTTCTTCAGTGGAAACGATCCCCTCAGAATCTTACGTGAACTCAAAGATCTTCACCCTTCGTGCGTTATTACCGTAAATACTGATTTCTTACCTGAGATCGAGGCGATAGAAGCCGAATTGTGTTACCTGCGATGGCAAGCGAGCCTTGATGCAGCGGTTGAAGAGGAGAATATCCGAGAAATATTTGAATGGGTTGAAGACGAGTGTGAACTAGGGATTGAACTTGTCTCGCAATCTCCAGATTCTGTTGAAAGCTCACCAGAAGAAGAAATTATGGCTCAACAAGCAGCACCGCCATCACTGGCGACAACAGAGCCAAAGTCACCCAAAGCCGCCAAATCCGAAACCAGTGTGAGCTCTATTCGAGTGGATATCGATAAGGTCGATGGCCTGATCAACTTAGTGGGAGAGCTTGTTATTACTCAATCTATGCTTACCGAAATTGGCAACGACTTTACGATTGATAAGCTAGAAAAACTCAAAGTCGGCTTAGCGCAGTTACTACAAAATAGTAAAGATCTTCAGGAGAATGTTCTTAATATCCGAATGTTACCTATGAGCTTTGCGTTTAGTCGTTTTCCACGACTTGTTCGCGACTTATCTAACCGTCTTGAAAAACAGGTCGATTTACAAATTCAGGGCGAACAGACTGAATTGGATAAAACCGTATTGGAACGCATTGTGGATCCTCTCGTGCACTTAGTCCGAAATGGTATCGACCATGGTATCGAACAACCTCAAACTCGCTTAGAACGCGGTAAACCTGAACAAGGTGTCATTAAACTCAATGCTTACCATCAAGGTGGCGCCATAGTGATAGAAATTAAGGATGATGGTGCTGGACTTGATTGTGACAAGTTGTGGAACAAAGCGACAGAGAAAGGCGTATTAGCGCCAGATGCTCGCCGAGAAGACATCAGCGACAAACAGATCATGAATCTGATCTTTGCTCCCGGTTTTTCTACAGCAGAGGAAGTGTCAGATATTTCTGGACGTGGTGTGGGTATGGACGTGGTCAGACGAAACATTGAAGAACTGGGTGGGCACATTGAAGTTGAATCTGAACTGGGCGTTGGTAGCTGCTTTACGATCAACCTCCCTTTAACTCTGGCAATACTGGATGGCCAACTGGTCAAAGTTGGTGGGGAAGTGTATGTGATCCCGTTATTAACCATAGTGGAGTCCATCCAGATTGATACAAGTTGTATCAAGTTAGCTTCTGGAGGCATTGAGTTGTATCGACTGCGTGAGGAAAACATTCCTATATTGCGCTTACAAGAAGAGTTAGAAATGGGGAAAAGTGGCGCTTTAGATGAACGAATTCTGTGCTTTGTTGAAGCTGCTGGCAATCGAGTTGGGCTTTTGCTTGATGAGTTGCTTGATCAACAGCAAGTGGTGATTAAAAGCCTTGAGTCCAACTACAGTAAAGTTTCTGGGATATCCGGTGCGACCATTCTAGGTGATGGCTCTGTGTCATTGATTCTCGATATTCAGGGGCTGATTACGAACTTTCTCAAACGTACCTCGGATTCAGCCCATAGCGGCTTAGCAGCGTAGGGAGGATGGATGGAAACAGCTCTAGTGACAGGAAGTACCACCGACTCGCGACAAGTTATTGAAGCGCAAACTCAGGCTATTCTTGAACAAGTGAGTGAAGAAGGAGTGTCGCAAAGTGCCGATTTTTTAAGTTTTAAACTCGAAAATGAGTTATATGGCGTTGAAATAAAGGATGTAGAAGAAATTCGAGTCTGGGAGCGACCGACGCCAATACCACGTGCGCCTCAATATGTGAAAGGGGTGATTAATCTAAGGGGCATGATAGTACCTGTGATTGACTTACGCTGCCGATTTGAGATTGGTACATGTGAATATTTTCCTACGACCGTTGTGATTGTGCTTCGTCTACGGGCCGAAGAAAGTGAGCGACTGATGGGGCTTGTCGTTGATGCTGTCAGCGATGTAGTCAGCCAGGGACAAAATGAGCTCTACCCAAGCGTTGGGGAGTCTCTAGTTACCCCTTACCTACAAGGTTTGATGAATGTGGGTGATCAGGTTATGTCTTTGCTGAACACGGAAGAGCTTCTCAATATCGACCGAATTTTGAGGAGAGAGACATGATCATGCCACAAGAGTTTTTGAGTTTTGTTCTCGGCGATGACGAATACGGTGTGCCTATTCTTGATGTCCGAGAAGTTCGTGGCTGGAGCTCTATTCGGGAAATTCCGAACTCTCCAGAGTATATGCTCGGGGTGCTGGAAATTCGTGGGGAGTACGTGCCTATTGTTGATTTACGCGCGCGTTTTGGATTACCGCCTGCTGAAATAAGTACTACCACGGTTGTTATTGTGCTCAATGATGCTGAGATGCATCCATTAGGCATCATCGTTGATGGCGTTTCAGAAGTCTATTCATTGCTGGATGAACAAATAAAGCCGGCGCCACACGTATCGCATTCAGTTGACCATAGCTATATCAGAGGTATTGCTTCTGTAGAAAATGGCCATCTGATTTTAATAAAACTTGAAGCTCTGTTCGACGTGGCAGAGTTAGCAGTACCTGACCGAGCTGAAGAGAGTTGGGCCTAGCAAATCAGACAAAGCAACCAGTGAGAGGTGACTCATGGCATTTTGGAATCGGAAACCACAGCCTGATGCAGCGGAACAATTTTCCGCCTCTGCTCAGGATAGCCTAATGGAAGAATATGAGCCTACAAGTGAGCAAGGGTTATCGAAGGATCAGCTCTTTTCTGCATTGAATGCAGCGCAAACAGCCTTGATGATGATTGACCGAGACTTCAATATTACTTACATCAACCAAAAGTCTCTCGAACTTTTGAAAAAACATGAAGCTCTGTTTCAATCGCTCTGGCCCAACTTTCGAGCTGATGAAGAGTTTCTAATGGGGTTTTGCATCGACGGTTTTCATGCCAACCCGGCGCATCAACGCCATATGCTTTCCAACCCCTCCAATCTGCCATATACCACAACGATTACAGTAAAAGACGTCAAAATTGAGCTTAATGTGGGAGCCATCATTGATGGAAAAGGGCAATATGTCGGCAATACATTGGAGTGGTCTGATGTGACAGCAGAACTCGCTCAACAAAATGATATCGCAAGGTTGCAGGCGGCGGTTGATCAAGCTCAAACAGCGATGGTGATGATTGATCGTGACTTTCAAATCACATATGTCAACCAAGAGACAGTCCAATTATTTAGTAAGCATGAAGCGACCTTACGTACGGTTTGGTCAGGATTTACAGCTTCAGAAGAGTGGCTAATGGGTAGGTGTATAGATGAGTTCCACAAAAATCCTGCTCATCAGAGACAGCTATTATCGACGCCGAATAACTTACCTTACAAAACGGATATTGACATTGCCGATATAAAAATTGAGCTCAACGTTGCCGCGATCACCGATGCAAAAGGTAACTATATAGGTAACACGTTGGAATGGCGTGATGTCACTGAAGAGAGAGCGAAAGAGCAGGAAGTAGGACGTTTAGCATCAGCGGTCAAAGGTATGACGACCAACCTGATGATGGCGGATAAAGAAGGCATTATCCAATATATTAATCCTGCCTTATCCAGTTTATTGAAATCGCGAGAAAGTGACTTACAAAAAGCCCTGCCAGGCTTTGATGCGAGTCACCTTGTAGGGAAAAACATCGACGTCTTCCATAAGAACCCAAGCCATCAGCGCAATATCATCAACAATCCTGAACGTCTTCCTTTTAGTTCTAATATCGCTGTTGGTGGGCTTGAGTTTAATCTTACTTGCATTGCGATGCATGATACTAAGGGCAATTATATTGGACCAGCTCTGCAATGGGAGGACATTACCGAGCAACAAGATGGCCAGCGTCAGGTTGAGGCTTTGATCCAACGTGCCATCTCTGGTGAGCTTAATGAACGTATTGATACATCAGTCTACAGTGGGTTTATGAAAGAGCTAGGTGATGGTATCAATAATTTGCTGGATACCATGGTAGAACCTATTGGTCAGTGTATTGATGTTATGAGTCGCGTCGCAGACGGCGATCTCAATACCAATATGTCCGATAACAAAGGGGAGTTCGGCAGGCTTTCTGATGCGGTAAACACTTCGATCATTAACCTTCGCAATATGGTTGAAAAAATCACCCATTCTTCGGCTCGGGTGGCCACTGCTTCTACTGAGATCGCAGAGGGGAACAATGACTTGAGTCAGCGTGTTGAAGCTCAAGCCTCAAACCTAGAAGAGACCGCGGCAAGCATGGAACAGATGACGGCAACTGTACGCCAGAATGCTGACAACGCTAAAGGAGCCAATACACTAGCGGAGGATGCAACCAAGAAAGCCAGCAAAGGTGGGGAAGTGGTTGGTCAGGCAGTGTCGGCTATGTCCGAAATTAACACCGCGAGTAAGAAAATTGCCGATATTATTGGTGTAATTGATGAAATTGCCTTCCAGACTAACCTATTAGCTCTGAATGCAGCGGTAGAAGCAGCAAGAGCGGGTGAGCAAGGGCGCGGCTTTGCGGTTGTAGCAGGCGAAGTTCGTAACTTGGCTCAACGAAGTGCCGCAGCTGCCAAAGAAATTAAAGGGCTGATTAAAGACAGCGTAGAAAAAGTCGATGAGGGTTCACGACTTGTTGATGAGTCCGGCGAAACTTTGAATGAAATTGTCGATGCCGTCGAGAAAGTCACAGAGCTGATTGCTCAGATTGCTTCGTCTAGCTTAGAGCAGTCGACGGGGATTGATGAGATAAATCGTGCCATCACGACGATGGATGAAATGACACAGCAGAATGCTTCCTTAGTTGAAGAAACTTCGGCAGCAAGTCAGTCCTTGAAAGATGAAGGCAAACAGCTGCTTCATCTAATGAACTTCTTCGCGACAGATGATAACGTCGCGACATTTGACTCCAGAAGGACGGCAGACTCTGGGCAGAGTAGTAATGTTAGGGAGATAAGAACACCGCGTGTAGCAAACTCAGGATTTAAGGCCAGTGAGGAAGGGGACGAATGGGAAGAGTTCTAAGCCGAGACGAGGGGGCGCTACCGAGTGAAGAATTTGAACTGACGGATAGAGACTTCAAGTTTATCCAGTGGTTCATGCATAAACACGCCGGTATCTACTTTTCTGATCGAAAACGAACTATGGTGTACGGCCGCATAAGCCGCCAGCTTAGGCGGCTTGGCCTGACGCGATTCTCTGAATATAAGCTGCTGATAGAGCAAGACAGTAAAGAGCGCGTTAGGTTTATCAACAGTCTCACCACTAATAAGACGCAGTTTTTCCGCGAATATCATCACTTCGAGTTTCTCGAAAAAATTTTGTTAGAAGAGTGGCAGCAGCAAGGCATCGATAGAGTGAACATCTGGTCGGCAGGGTGTTCAACTGGAGAGGAGCCCTACAGTTTTGTGTCTTCTTTGTATTGTGCAAACGCATTCAGCCGTTTTCAGCAAGTTGAAATTTCTGCGACAGATCTCGATACCAAAGTGTTGTCTCATGCGAAGCAGGGCATTTATAGCGAAGAGGCGATCTCTACCATTCCGGCTAAGTATCTACAGCGCTGTTTTTTTAAAGGAAGGGGGGCTCAGGAAGGAAAAATCAAAATTGCCAATGGCCTGCAGAGGTACGTTCAATTTGAGCAGTTAAACCTGTTAGATGGATGGGGGTGGCAACGGCCTTTTGATTTGATTTCTTGTCGTAATGTCATGATTTATTTTGATAAACCTACCCAAGAGAAATTGATTCGGCGCTTTCACCAACAACTTAAACCTAATGGTATTTTATTTCTTGGTCATTCGGAAAGTGTCGGCTCGTGTAGCAATATCTTCCGTCACTTAGGCAAAACCATCTATGTGAAACAGTAGGGGGAATTATGATTGGGCTAAAAGATTCGAAACCAAAATATGAAAATAGCCATTTCAATCGCTTTTATCACCCTCAAAAAGAGAGGCATATGATTAAGGTATTTCCTGGAGGGGTCTATTGGACACAAGAAGATGAATTGATTGCAACGGGGTTAGGCTCATGCATCGCGGCTTGTATTTGGGATGACTCTGCTGCTGTCGGAGGGATGAATCACTTTCTGCTGCCATTTCATAATCACTCAGAAATCAACTCGTGGAGCCCTGATGAAGTTGTGTCTACCGCTTCTCGATATGGCAGCCATGCGATGGAAATGTTAATTAACGCATTGATTGCCTATGGGGCAACGCGCTCATCTCTCAAAGTTAAGCTGTTTGGTGGGGCTCAGATGCTGGGACATCATTCTATGATTGGAGAGAAGAACATCGCATTCATTTTAAATTACGTAAAGCAGGAGAACCTAGATGTTATTGCCCAAGATCTCGGTGGGCTAGAGCCCCGAAAGATTATTTTTAATCCCTTAACAGGTCAGGCTTGGCTCAAGCGAATCCCTTATACCGAGGTTCATCATCTTCAGCAAGAAGAAGACAAGTATGCCAGTCAATTGGATAAAGAAAGCCATCGCCCTCATGACGACGATGTGGAGTTGTTTTCATGAAAAAAATTAAGGTGTTGATCGTCGATGATTCCCCAGTGTTTAGAGCATTGCTTGAACAGATCATTAACTCGGATCCTGAACTTGAAGTAGTTGCGATGGCCGGAGACCCTTATCAAGCACGTGATTTAATCAAGGTTCATAACCCAGATGTACTAACCTTAGATATAGAAATGCCCAAAATGAATGGCGTACAGTTTCTCAAGAATTTGATGCGCTTACGCCCTATGCCAGTGGTGATGATATCAACCTTGACGCAACATGGTGCGGAACCAACATTGACGGCTCTAGAACTCGGGGCTGTTGATTACTTTCCTAAACCTTCGGTTGATAACACGGGTGAGATGGTCACCTATAAAGATTTGGTTAATGACAAAATAAAAATGGCGGCAGGGGCGAATGTGCTCCAAGACAAAGCGAGGCTTATGCCTTCGAAGCTTGTGAATGCCCATAGTGGAAAAACCAAGTTTGAGTTAGTCGCCATTGGTGCGTCAACGGGAGGAACTGAAGCTATCAGGTTGGTTTTGTCAGCCTTACCCGTAGGATTACCACCAATTGTGATCACGCAACATATTAGCGCTATGTTTAGCGCGCCTTTTGCACAACGGCTAAATGACAACAGCAATATTCAAGTCAAGGAGCTGGCTGTGAGTAAAGCACCACTAGTTAATGGTTGTGCGTATGTGGCGCCTGGAGATAAGCACTTAGTGGTGGTCAAGCAAGGTGTGCACCTGTATTGCCAGCTTGATGATAGACCCACGGTTAACAGGCACAAGCCTTCAGTTGATGTCATGTTTGATGCCGTGGCAGAGACGGTGGGGAGTAATGCGATTGGTATCATTTTGACAGGGATGGGGCAGGATGGAGCAAAAGGTTTGTTGAGAATGAGGCAAGCAGGAGCAGTGACCATTGCTCAGGATCAAGCCTCTTCTGTTGTTTGGGGAATGCCCAGAGTCGCTGTTGAGCTTAATGCTGCGCAAAAAGTATTAGGCCTGAAAAAAATACCTCAACAGATTTGTGACTGTTTAAAGCAAGCGATTGAGTGATGAGAAACAACGTCAGGAAAGAACTATGAGCAAAATAATAAGGGCACCAAAATATCGATATGGTATTGCGATTAGCACGCAGGTCATATTGCTGTCCATTGGAATGACCCTTTCTTCCTCGATCGCACATGTCGCTGTCATGGTACTGGCTGCTGCGGTTCCATGGTTTGTGATTCCTCGCCGAGAAGCGCAGCACAATCAAGATGAGCCGTCTATTCAACAGACTAAACCGGTCCCAAATACCAAAACGGCCGCTAAGGATATTAGTGAACTTCTCGGCAAAATCTCCTTGCAGCTTAATGAACCACTTGATCACCAGCATAGCGTTGTGGATGAGTCCGTTGAAACGTTGAATGAAAGCTTCTTTGAGGTGCAAAAGCTTGCTGAAGGACAGAATGAGATAGCTGAGGCGCTCGTCAGCAACATGGTTGGGAATAAGCAAGGGGATTACGACATTGCGCAAGTCCTACCTAAAACTGAAGGCATTATTCGCCAATTTGTCGATACGCTAATCAATGTGTCAGAAAAGAGCATCTCTGCGGTGCACAGTATCCATGATATGTCCGAAAAGTTGGACTCGGTTTTCAAATTATTAGCGCAAGTTAGAGGGTTATCAGAACAAACCAACTTACTTGCACTGAACGCTGCCATAGAAGCGGCAAGGGCGGGGGAAGCTGGGAGAGGGTTTGCTGTCGTCGCTCAAGAAGTGAGAAATCTGTCTGTTAAAGCCGAGGAGCTTAATAGCCAGATTGAGAAAGAGATTAACATTGCTCAGAACACGGTCGAGGAAGCGAATAAGACGGTTGGTGAAATGGCATCCATCGACATGACAGAGGCCATCGAATCTAAAGATAAGGTCGATGATATGTTGAAGGGAGTGCAAAGAGCGAATGAGTCCGTTGAGCAAGAAGTGCAAAAAATTAAATCCATTGGTGTCACCCTTCACCGCCGTGTTGGAGATGGTGTCCGAGCTCTTCAATTTACCGATATTATTGTTCAGCAAGGCGATTATGCCAAGATGAGTGTCGGGTTCCTTGAGCAAATGGCCCATCTCTTTGTGGAATACGCCAATGGGAAAATTAGCGGTGAAGAATTTAACCTTGCGGTTTATGAGCTAAAGAACAGCCTTGAGAATAGAGGGGCGCCAGCCGCTTCCCAAGAAAGTATTGAAGAAGGTGAAGTTGAACTTTTTTAAGCAAGTGAGTTTGAGTCTGCATGAGCCAGTAAGGCTCTTGTCGTAAACAAGGAGATACTATGTCAGTAGAGTCGGAAGTCGATGTGAATGCTAAGCACGTTACCATCCTGATTGAGGGCGCTTTTGGTTTTAACTTAGTGCAGGAGTTTCGTCGCTGTTATTCAGATAAACGAGATTTTCAATTTACTATCGATCTGCGCAAAGTCGACTATATCGACAGCGCCGGGCTAGGGATGCTGCTTAATATGCACAACTATCTCGAACAGGATGATGGGATGATCCGTATTACTAATACGCTACCACAGGTACGAAAGATACTGACAATTTCTCGTTTTGATAAAAAATTTGCTATTGAATAGCGGTTAAGGAGGGTCGTATGCACGTCATGATAGTTGACGACCACGCGACAAATCGAGAATTATGTCGGTTCATGCTTGGTGAGATGGCTGAGGAAGTCACAACGTTTGAAAATGGCGAAGGTGTGGTTGAGGCGATGCAGGAGATGTCATCGCTTCCTGACGTTATTTTGCTTGATGTAATGATGCCAGTCAAAGATGGTTTTGCTACTGCTCAGGAAATCCGAGATGCATTTCCAAATTTACATATCCCTATTATTTTTCTGACCGTTTTAGATGACCACGACTCGTTTGAGCGTTGCCTGACCTTGGGTGAAGACTTTATCCCTAAACCTGTCGAAAGAAGTGTACTTGTTGCTAAAGTGCAGGCGCATTATCGAACCGTGAAGATGCACAATGAGGTTAAGGAGCAAAGGGATGAGTTGAGTAAATTCCATGAACAGGTCCGCTATGACTATGCCATCGCTGAGTCCATTTTCTCCAATTTGATGGATGAAATGAGCGCCCAAGTGAAAAGCATCTATGGCGTCAACTACATTTCTACACCCTCTACGATCTTTAACGGGGACCTGATTGTTGTCGCCAATCGCCCGCATGGTGGTGTTTACGTCATGATCGCCGATGCTACCGGACATGGTTTACCCGCTGCGATATCGGCAATACCTGCCACGAGAGCATTTTTTTCAATGGCATCAAAAGGTTTATCGTTAGGGGAGATTGTGCGAGAACTCAACGATGTACTGGTGCGCTTTCTTCCTATGGGAATGATGCTTGCCGCGAGTGTGTTTGAGGTCAGGGCTAATGGATTTGAAGTCTCTTGGTGGGGGGGCGGTCTTCCTGACGGTTACCTTCTTGATAAAGATGGTTCAATTGTCCGCAAGTTGGTATCTAGGCATATGCCGCTGGGGGTGCTCGAAGCTCATGAATTTGAAACAGACCTTATTCATTTAAAAATGGAGCCTGATCAGAAAATCGTCTGTTATACAGATGGTGTTATTGAGGCAGGGAATGGTACTGGGGAGCAGTTTGGTCAAGAAAGGTTGGAAGAAGCGATCACCTCTGGGCGAGCTCTCATTCCTACCCTGTTTGAATCTGTGAGAAAATTTGCTAATCGCAATGTCGGTGATGATCTTTCTATTCTGGATATGGAATTCCCAATCTCTAATAGTAATGATCACGTTGTTAAGCAAAATAGCTTTTACCTGAGTAAAACACCGACTCAATCTAAGATGCAATTTCCAGCTTCAGTATTAAAATCGGTAACGATCATGACGGAAGTTCGTCAGATATTAACAGGAGTAATGTCTGGACCTCATTTAGATTTGGTCTGTTCAGTTCTTTCTGAACTCTTTGCTAATGCGATAGAGCATGGTCTATTGCGACTTGATTCTAAGATTAAGGAGGAACCGGACGGATTTTTTACTTTTTATCAGATGCGTGAAGATAAATTGAAAGAGTTGCCTGAAGATCTGTGGGTTTCTTTGGCTATTGACTATAAGCCAGAGCAGAAGCAGTTGGTTATGAATTTAGAGCATAACGGTACTGGCTTCGATTATGAAGAAATAAATCGTGAACCAGATGAGAAAACACTCACTCATGGGAGAGGAATAGTTCTTGCTTCTGAATTATGTGACTCTTTGGAGTATTCAAAACAAGGGAAATGCGTGACAGCGGTGTATAGTTTAGATGCTCAGCATCACTTCCCGAGCTCTGCTTGATGACATTTACACTGTAAACGGAGCCTAGAAGTGACCTACGCCCTACTTTGTCACAATTTTGATACTGTAATTCGTGAGGATTATATAAACTAAAGTTATAGGGATTGACTAAGTAGGCTGTAAATGTGGGAAAAATTAGTCAGCTTATCTGATGATAATCAACAGGTTATTGCTAAATTAAGACCAGATATGAACATTGACGGTCGTTTTGACAGTAAGGGTGTTGAAGAGGCATTAGAGCAGATAGGTGCCACGGACTTTTGCATATTAGAGGAAGAAATTACTCGGTTTATTAATTGTGCAAAGGAAGGTAAGAGTGAAGCTCAGGTAGGTTTTCCTATCGCTGAAGTCAGAGATGCAATGGTCGAAGTCGTACTCTCTGAGCATGACATGTTGGCCAGTATGGTTGTCACCGGTGCTTATCGAGGGTCACCACTTAAAGGCCCTCAGATCGTACACGCCTTAGCTCAAGCGCACGTCACGAAAGGAATCAATAAATTAGCCCTCAAAAAAGTGCTAATGATGAGCCATCAGCTAAAACCGGGAGAAACTTTTACACAACCTGTTGCAAAAGGTAAGGATCCTGTTCAAGGGCAAGACGCCAAATTTATTCCACTCGTAAAAGACGTCACCAAGCAAGTTCTCGCTCCTACACAAGATCAGAATGGTAAAGTAGATATGCTTGATCTTGGAGGAACCGTAACGGTCGAAGAAAAAGCTCGTTTGATGAAGCGCATTCCGGCCACAAAAGGTACACCTGGTGTCACAGTTCAAGGCAAACCTATTCCTCCCAAAGCTGGTAATGATGCAATGCTCAAAGCCGGCAAAGGCTCAGAAATCTCTCCGGATGACCCGAATGTGCTGATTGCAGCGGTGTCAGGAATGCCTGTGATTAAAGAGCGTACCGTCGAAGTTGAAGATGCGCTTTGTTTACCGACCATAGGTGTTGCTACGGGGCACATAAAATTCAAAGGCAATGTTGTTGTTACGGGTAATATCGAGTCTGACATGATGGTTCGAGCTACCGGTAATTTAACTGTGGGGGGGTTCATAGAGTCTGCGGATGTTCAGGCGCAGGGCAATATTGATGTTGCCAAAGGTATTATTGGCCACAATGTTTCAGAAGATGAAGCCAAAAGCTGCCATGTAAAAGCGGGCGGCTCTATTACTGCAAACTATGCTCAATTCTCAGAGCTGCAAGCTGCGGAGAATATTAACCTGTCAGTACATTGCATGAATAACGAAATCCGTTGTGGCAAAGACCTAATGGTATCAGATGAGGCAGAGAAGCAAGGCACCTTAAGTGGGGGGCAAGCCAAGGTGGGTGGCAAAGTTACCTGTGTAAACCTTGGTGTCGAAGGTGATACACCGACTTATGTCAATGCCTTTGCTCGTTATCAAAATTTCAAAGAGCGTCAGCAAAAGTACAAAGAGCAATATAAGCTTGCTCAAGAGGCGACCATGGATGTGGTTCGCAAGGAGTTAGAGTTCAAGAAAACACCGAAATCTGAACGAAGTGATGAAGAAGAAGCCAACATCGAGAAACTCAAGACAGAATCGAATGCTCGGTTAGAGAAAGTGAAAGCGGCGCGAGATAGACATGAACTAGAGTTTGAGCAAGCTCTTGAAGAGAATGTTGTTGAGGTGAAAAGTAAAGTTTTTACTCACGTTACAGTTCAGTTTGGTGATGAAAAAGTCATCACTAAGCGAGTACATGGTGCGAGTACATTTTCTTTTAACCAGTATGAGATTCGTTGTGCTTACGCTATAGATGAAGAAGCGCTCGAGCAAGAATAAGTGCTTTTGCTTAGAATGACCCATTTATTATGGGTTGATATTGTTGACTAAAACGCCCGATGTCCCTCATTGGGCGTTTTGATTTTAAGCCAGTTGATCCTCATTTTGAGCTACGGCCTCCTGAGTGCTGAATCCACGCACTATGTTGCTCAGGGTAATGACAGCGAAGGCAATAATGACAAAACTCAAGTGCCATGCTTGATTCAAGCCCAATGTTACCAGCGCCATACTGACGATAGATGAGATGATCATTTGACCGCCACCAGACATAGCGGCGGCGACCCCTGCTTGTTTTTTGTATGGCTGCATCACCATCGCTTGCGCACAGGGAAGGGCTATTGCATTGCCTAAGATCATCAGTAGCTGGCCAAGCATTAAATAGAGCGGCTCAAGCGGACAGAAGAAAAACCATAGTGCGGAAGCAAGGTGCAATACAGGTGTACACAGGAGCATTTTCTTACTGCCCGTCACGGGCCTTATCCGATTGCAGATACTGGTCCCCGTTAACATGCCTAACGCTGGAATTAACGCCCACATGGCGTATTCATCGGATGTCATTCCAATCTGATCTTGCATGATAAAGGGCATCACGGAGACTGTGGTGATCATCAGGCTGAAGTTTAACCAGCCAATACTGGCGAAACTTATGAAATACCGAGAGGTGAGCAGTTCACGATATTGTCTCAGCATGCTGGTCGGTGAAAGCAGTGGTTTAGTGTGACTTAATGTTTCGTCGAAAAATATCGCCAAAGTAGCCCAAGCAATCGCCACATAACCGAGTAATGAGACAAACACCATACTCCAGCCAAAATGGAAGTTGATGAAGCCTCCTAAAACAGGAGCGATCAAAGGCGTGATTGACGCTACCATGGCTATATAAGAAAGGGCGGTAGGCAACTGAGCTCCATTGTAGCGATCTCTGGTCGAAGCGCGTGCTAACACTGCACAGCAACCGGTTCCCAAACCTTGAAGTAGCCTTCCGAATACCATTCCAGTGAAGGAGTCGCTGAGTAAGAGGATGAGTATCAAGCCCGTTAGCGCGAGTAGTAGCCCTGCCAGCAACACCTTCTTGCGGCCCAGTGAATCAGAAATGGGACCATATAAGAATTGTGAAGGTCCAAAGCCGAGTAAGTACACACTGACTAATAACTGAGCTTGGTCGAGAGAAATATTGAAGTCGCGAGCTATCCAAGGCAAGGATGGGAATACCAACCCCATACTTAATTGGCCGATACTGATGATCAAACAGGCGAGTAGAATGGTTCTTGGTTGGATTGTGTTACTCATCATTCTCTCCACAAGCTGGCTGGCCTTTTACACGACGTTTAAGACAGCCTTCGTCATCATGGCTCTGTAACTTGGCTTTGACTCTTTTTACTGTTGATAGGCTCACACCACATTGTTCGGCGACGTTTTGCAGGGTTTCACCTTGCATCAAGAGTTCAGCGATTTGTCGGTGTTTCTGCTTATCAGCAGGGCGACCGCGGAATTTTTGTTTCCATAATTCAGGGTTTTCTTTGAGTTGTTTTCGCCCCATCTCTGCGGCAAATAAGCGGTGTTGAGTCTGTACTTGTCCGTAACCAGACAACAATGAGAGTACGGTTTGGCCTTGTATTGTGTTTGGTTCAAGTCGTAATGGTTCACATACGGTTTGTACATTAACGCCCTTTTTATAAAGTCGTTCTACGACATGAAGCGCTTGACTAAAATCATGACCAAATACACTTAGCCACCAGACTACAACCGTATCATTCGCTTTTAATACATTGAAAAGTTTGACGAATTCAGGTCTTTCCATAGGTGGAATATACCCATATACCTTGTCCTGAAAATGTATAGCTTCAGGAGCGGCAGCTTGCATTTGCTCTAGGTGTTGCGAATAAGCCTGGTTTTTTGGAGAAAACCGAGAGTAAAGATACATAGTCATACAAAGAAATTTATGGTTTATTTGATGTTATGGTTCATAAATGTAGATTGGTTCATTAATTAATTCAACACCAAATGAGCTTTTTGTATGATTCGTGTTATTTTAATCTAAGCAATCTTAGGTACTTGGCTTATATTTTCTATTGAGTTTCGACACAGTAATGACATGCAAAGTCATTACCCTGTGCTATTTACACTATAAATGCGGGTTAAATATGTTGTTGTCCTTTCCACCTGTAATGACCCTAATTATCGCTATTGTCCTTGAAGTCTTTGCTACTTCTTGGTTGCCAAAAACGCAGAAGTTTACGGCGTTATATCCTACATTAGGCGTGTTAGTGGGTTATGGATTAGCGTTTTATCTACTTTCGTTGACGGTGCAGAGCATGGCGTTAGGCGTGGCTTATGCGATCTGGTGTGGCGCAGGTATTGTTCTTGTCGCAGCACTTTCTTGGCTGGTCTATGGGCAAAAATTGGATGTGTATGCTTTGGTTGGTATCGGCTTTATCCTGTGCGGGACGGTGATCATAAATCTGTTCTCCACCTCCATTAGTCATTAATCTGTCATCTTAGCGTCGAAAATCTGCAACCTGATTGAAGTAATTTTCACTTTTATTTCAATCAGGTGAACGCCATGTTACCTCCTTTACGTGCTTTGGTCGCTTTTGAAGCAGTTGCCCGGCTTGGCTCAATTGGCGCTGCCGCTCGGGAGCTGTGTGTTACGCAGGCCGCTGTGAGTCAACAGTTGAAAAGTCTGGAAGCGTTTCTTGATACGACGTTGTTCGAGCGAACACAAAAGGGCGTCAGGTTGACGTCGTCTGCTCAGCAGTACCAACCGATTGTTTCTGGCTCCCTAGCTCACCTTAAACTTCAGACTCAACTGTTGTTTGGTGAAAAGGAAACTGACGTACTGAGCCTCAGAGTAAACCACACCCTTTGCCATAACTGGCTCCTACCGCGCTTACCGCATTTTTATAACAAATACCCTTTCATTCGCCTTGATATTCAGTTGGTCGATTGGCCTTCAACTACCCCTTGCCAGAACGTTGATATCGAATTGACCAATGGCAAAGTGGAAAGTGAAGACACCAGTGCTGAGCGACTCTTTCAGGAACACTGGCAACTGGTGTGCAGTCCTGAGTTCAAACGTGGCTATCAAACTCAGCTTGATGAGCGTGATTTTTCACAGCTTCCTGCCGTGCAAGTAAAGGGGTATCAGGAGAATTGGCTTCAGTGGCTCAGTCACAATCAGTTCGATGCGGTGCTGCCTAAGGTTCAACTCGAAATCAGTAACTCTCTGCATGCTTTGGAAGCGGTCAAACATGGTGTCGGTGTGTTGTTGGTAAGGTCGCTGGCGGTGTCAGAACTGTTAAAGAGTGGAGAGCTGGTATTGGCGGTGGATGCCTCTATGCCAGCGGAATCGGGCCATTATCTGATCACCAAAAACAGTCGTAATGCCAAGGTTAATTTCTTTTGTGACTGGCTGCACCATCAGATCAAAGATGATGGCTTGGCTTAAAGATTTTCTTATGAGTGCCCATAAAAAAAATGAGGGGCACTCCAACAGGCTTGTCATATAGCGCACTTAGTTTATTGACATATCACGGAAGTACTAAGGTCAAACCATGAGTACCATCTCACAACAAATATCGAACCATCTCAAAGTGCTGTTGTTCACTGCACCACTGCTGATTCCACTGGTGGCTTTTTGGTTAGTGCCGTTCGGCTACTCCATTTATATAAGCTTTACAGATTGGGATTACATTTCGCCTGAATACGATTTCATCGGCTTGGAAAACTATCAGTATATGATCGAGGACTTTGAGTTCACTCAGGCGTTACTCAACACATTTTGGTTTTCTCTTGGTGTGGTTATTCCGACTGTGGTGTTGGGGCTGATCTTTGCTTTACTGCTGCATAAAAACTTTGCGGGCAGCCAATTCTATCGTGCAGTGATCTTCTCACCTTGGATTACACCAACGGTTGCGGTGTCGATTGTCTGGTCTTGGGTGTTTGAGTCCAAATCCGGTCTGGCGAATCAAATACTGATGTCGATAGGGTTCGACAAGATTGCGTGGCTGGAGCAGGGCGATACTGCCATGGTCGCGGTGATTATTGTCACTATTTGGCAGGCCATCGGCTGGACCATGCTGTTTTACATCAGCGCGCTCAACAAAATCCCCAGTTCCCTTTATGAAGCGTCACTGATTGACGGTTGTAGCAGTCTGACTCGCTTTTTCAAAATCACGTTACCGCTAGTGTCGCCGACCACTTTTTTCTTGTTGGTGGTCAACATTATCAATGCGGTTCAGGCGTTTGACCAGTTCCAGATCCTGACCCAAGGCGGGCCTGGTGGTGAGACTCGCACACTACTTTACCTCTTCTATCAGCAAGCTTTTGAGCGTTATGAAATGGGGCCGGCAGCGGCGACATCATTGGTGATTTTCCTGATCACTGGATTATTGGCCTTGGCAAATACCTACATTGGTAAACGCTGGGTTTACTACTGAGGATAGGAATATGACGACACAAGTTATGGGTAGCGCGCCACGATTACGCCAGACAAATGGGTCACTTCAAGCGGTGATAACTGACAAGTCAATACCGGCTACTCAGGAAAAGACCAGCAAGCGATTGGAAATACAAACACTGACTTCGATAGGTAAGCACCTGTTTCTTGCTATATGCGGCACGTTAATGGTGTTCCCTTTTCTCTGGATGTTGTCTGGTTCTCTGAAATCGAACGATGAGATTTTCGCCAGCCCACTGAATTTGATTCCGGAGCAATTTCGCTGGGAGACTTTTGTTGAGACGTTCCAAAGTGCACCATTTGGTTTGTACATTTTCAACAGCTTCAGTGTCGCGCTTTTTACGACATTGCTAGTGATCATCAATTCAGCGATGTTCGCTTATGCCTTGACTCAGCTGAAGTTCCGCTCAAAGACGGTGCTCTATTTTGTTGTGATGGGCTGTTACATGTTGCCGGGGGCGGTGACTTACATTCCATCTTACATCACGCTGGCGAAGTTGGGGCTGCTCGACTCACACATGGGGCTAGTAGTGTCCAATGCTGCGTCTATTTTTGGCGTTTTCTACCTGCGTCAGGTCTTCATCAAAATCCATCCGTCACTGATCGAAGCGGCACGTATTGATGGTGCGGGTGAGTTGAAAATCTTATGGGCGATTTTGCTGCCTCAATGCAGAGCAGCAGTCGCAACCTTGTTCTTGATTACCTTTATCACGAACTACAACAGCTACATGTGGCCGAGTCTGGTGATCACTTCACAAGATCTGAACCTGATTGCAACGGGGATTCGCCACTACTTCATCGCCGAAGGCAATTACGGTCTTAACTGGTCGCAAATCATGGCAGCCAGCACGATTGCCGTATTGCCTTTGTTGATTCTATTCGTCTTGTGTCAAAAGACGATTCTTTCAGGTATCGCCGATAACGGCGTAAAAGAGTAAATGGAAATGAAACTAAAAACTCTCGCACTAGTGTGTGCTGGCGCAGCGAGCGCTTCAATGGTCTCGGGTAGCGTTCTGGCAAAAACGGAAGTGAATTTCTGGTATTCCGGCGGTACAAAACCTCAGAAGCTGATGACTCAGCTGATTGAAGAGTTTAATGCCAGCCAAGATGAATATGTCATCAAGCCAGCATTGCAAGGAAACTACACCGAAACGTATCAGAAACTGCAGGCAGGTTTGGCTTCAAAAACCGCTCCGGAAGTGGTTCTGCTTGATTCAGTCCGAGCTGAGGCGATGTATGAGCGTGGCTTGAGTCGTGATCTTAAACCGTATATGGACGCAGAGTTCAACTTCTCGGATTTTGTCGGGGCGTTTAAAGATCAGGTGACGGCTGAAGATGGAACAGTGATTGGCTTACCAGCTTATGGTACGACTCAGGTGTTTTACTACAACAAGAAAGTGTTGGCAGACAATGGCTTTACAGAGAAAGACCTGAGTACCTGGCAGGGTGTGGCTAAAGTTGCTGAGAAAGTGACTCAGCGAGATGCGAAAGGCAACACGACTTTTTATGGCTGGGAACCGATGTGGGGTCAGGACAATATGATCGACGCCGCGTTCTCTAATGGCGCTAAGGTGATCAGCGATGATGGCAAAACAGTACTGATTGACTCAAAGCAATGGGTTGAAGTGTGGGACAGCTTCCGCAAATGGATTCACGAAGACCAAATCATGCGTATTCACCACGGTGGTCAGGGCTGGGAGTACTGGTACAAGACCATTGATGATGTCATGAAAGACAACGCACTAGGTTACACAGGTTCATCGGGTGATCAGGGCGATCTCGATTTCACTAAACTTGCTGCAACCACGCAGCCAGGTTGGGGTTCTCACCCATCCGCACCTCAAGCTGGTGCTCTTGTCTATGTAATGCCGAAAGGGACCGACGACAAGGCAGCACAAGGTGCGTTTGAGTTTATGGAATTTTATACCAACGCTAAGAACACAGCGAAGTGGTCTATGTTCACAGGTTACATCCCTGTACGTATGAGTGTAGAAAGCGTGCCTGAGTATCAGGCGTTCACCAAAGATAACCCACAAGCGCTGATTCCGTTAAAGCAGGCAAGCTTCGCCAGCCAGGATTTCCTAGACCCAACCAATGGCAAGATCATGGATGCGCTGAAAGTGGCCGCCGATCAGATTCAAATTCAGAACGTACCTGCTGAGAAAGCGCTGAAACAAGCGGCGAAGAAAGCGCAGCGTGCGCTGGACAGAGTCAACCGCTCTTAATCTTGATAAGGAGCCTGCTTGGGTAGGCTCCTCCATCCTACAGTGGACTTAATTGGTGAAACCGATGACAGAATTTCAAGGTGAACTGACCTTCGGCAGAGTGTCGTTGCCGTTTAGGGTTCCGCACGGTGCTGAGGCCGTTCAAATTACGGGCACGACCGTGACTAAAGGGTTCTTATACGCAGCAGCGTACGATAGTCATGGTCATTTTCGCGGCAAGGTATTGTTTGAAAAGGCTCATAAGTCACTGAATATCTGTGCAGAGCAGTCAGGTTTTGGCGCGATTGACGGTGAGCTGGTTGCTGGGGAGTGGTCTCTGGAGCTGTATAATCTTGAAGGTGAGTTTCGCTCTGAGCGGGCGATGCAGTATCAGGTGAATATCGCGTTTGATCAACCGGTTGATACTCTAGCTATAGACAGTGTCGCGACTGTAGGTTTGGATCATCAGATTTCTTTTGATTACAGCCGGTTATTAAGCTCAGAGTCTCGCTGGTATCGAGGTGATCTACATGCACATACTCAGTTATCGGATGGACACAACACCCTTGCGGCAGCCAAGCAGATAGTCGAAGCGCAGGGCTTAGATTTTTTCTTTCTTACGGAGCACAACATCTGCCAGCCAAGATTACCTTTGTCTGAGCAATGCCTGTTTATGCCTGCCCTTGAAGTGACTACAGACCTTGGGCACTTCAATGTTCATGGTCCACAATCTGCGCTGGATTTGCGTCATGTTGAGCATAGCAGCCAAAGTGTGATGGAAGCAGGATTGGCATTGGCCAACGCTTCTCATAGCTCTATCAGTGTCAACCACCCGATGATGAAGCCATGGCACTGGAAATATGCCTCACTTGAACTCGATAAAGTATCGACATTTGAGGTGTGTTGCGATCCGACTTGGTCAACATCACCTAAAGCGACAAACTCAGCGCTTAAGGTATTGAGCGAAATGTGGAATTGCGGTCATAGAATCAGCGCCATTGGCGGCAGTGATTCCCACCTAGAACCTCATGAGCGCAATCCGAAAGCGACGGAACCTTCACTCTACGGTGACCCGTCGACCTTTGTGTTTAGTCATGGGCTCAGTGGTGAAGGTATTCTCGCTGGGCTACGTAGTGGACATGTCTATTTAGAGCGTCGCTGCGGCTTATCTTTTGCTATCAACAACAGTGAATTATTACCTGGCTGCGATTCTAAAGGGCAGGCATTGTGCTACCAATTGGCTGTGGACGATGTTGAGCATACTTATTACGCCGAATGCGTTGTCGATGGCGTTGTTGTTGCCAACATCACACTGCAAAGCACTGAGCAAATGCTGTTTGTAGAAGCAGGCTACTCTTGGTGCCGCATCGATATCCGCCGCGCTGAGAATGATGAATTTGAAGGTTGCATTAACGCCGTTTATGACGGCGACCAACCTATTTTTACTACGCCTCTGGTCCAAACCTGGGGTGAACTTATGGAGCGATTTAATAGTGATGAAGTTTAAAGCACTATTGTTTGATAAAGATGGCACTCTGCTGGAATTCCACAACATGTGGCTCAACGCTTCACGCAGTGCGTGTCAGACGGTAAAGGATTTCAGTGACACAAACCAGGGTCATCAAAACGTCACAGTTGCGGAGTTACTCTTAGCCATCGGCGTAGAGGGCGACTCAGTCGATAACCATGGTCTGTTGGCGTCTAATCCGGTGGAAGACACGGCCAAAGCTTGGTTCGAGATCCTACGCCCAGTCGTTTCTCTGGAAATGTTTACCCGTGTGACCAAAGAGGCGTTTAACCATCATGTCGCCAATCATCCTGAATGGATTGAAGCACTGCCCGGGGTAACAGAAAAACTGAATTCACTTAAACAGCAAGGCATGATTCTTGGCATTGCTACCGCAGATACCAAAGACTCAACACTTTACACTTTGCAGCAATCTGGTTTGAGCGAAATGTTTGATTATGTCGGTTACTCGGACGGTGACATTGAACCAAAGCCAGCCCCAGCACTGTTGAATGCTTTTTGTCAGCAATGCGGTGTTGAGCCACACGAAGTGATCATGTTTGGCGATACGGTGTCAGATATGGAGTTTGGCACTAATGCAGGGGCGAAGAAAATCGGTGTTCTGACTGGAACCGCATTGGAAAGCGAACTGACGCCTGTTGCAGATCTGGTGATTCCATCGGTAGCCCATTTTGACCCACACGCATTTAACGAGTTGATTTAAGGATAAGCTATGGCGGAAGTCACGCTTAAAGGGGTGGAAAAAATCTACCCCAATGGTTTCAAAGCGGTTCATGGTGTTGACCTGAACATTCGCGAAGGCGAATTTATGGTGTTCGTTGGCCCGTCTGGCTGTGCTAAGTCGACCACTTTAAGAATGATCGCTGGTCTGGAGGAGATTTCTCATGGTGATGTCTACATCGGTGACAAACGCGTCAACGATTTACCGCCGAAAGACCGTGGTATCTCAATGGTGTTTCAGAACTACGCGCTATACCCACATATGTCAGTGTATGAAAACATGGCATTCGGGCTTAAACAGCAAAAACTGGCAAAGTCGGAAATTGATCAGCGCATTTCTGAAGCGGCAAAAACGTTAGAGATTGAACATTTATTGCAAAACAAACCGGGTGAAATGTCGGGTGGTCAAAGGCAGCGTGTTGCACTTGGACGTGCGATGGTGCGCAAGCCCGATGTTTTTCTGTTTGATGAGCCGTTGTCGAATCTTGACGCCAAATTGCGAGTGTCAACCAGAGTAAGCATTGCTCAGCTGCATTCGGACCTCAAAGCGGAGGGGCAGAATGCAACCATGATTTATGTGACCCATGATCAGGTGGAAGCTATGACGCTTGGGGATCGCATTTGTGTGCTTAATCAGGGGGAAATCATGCAAGTGGATACCCCAATGAACTTATACCGCTACCCAGCCAACAAATTTGTGGCAGGTTTTATTGGCTCTCCGGCGATGAACATCATTAAAGCGCGTATTGAGGAAATTGATGGTGTCATCAATGTACTCGCAGAAAGCGGTACTCGATGGACGTTGCCAGAAAGTAAGCAAGACTTAGCAAGGCAAAAAATCGGCCAGTGGGTGTGGTTTGGTATTCGCCCAGAGCATATTCAACTGGCGAACCATGATGCGCCATTCTCAGATGTTAACACTCAGCACCACTCTATTAACGTTGTGGAATCGATGGGCAATGAACTATACCTCTATTTCCAAGTTGGCAGAGATAAATTGATTGCTCGTGTGCCGTTTGATGCAGATCGCATGGTGTTTAATGGTGAAGAGACGTTATTGAATTTTAATGTCTCTGAGTGTCATATTTTTGATATCGATACTGAGCAAGCCCTTGTGTAGCCGCACATAAAATGACAAAGCCATCCGTGAAGGATGGCTTTTTGGTTCTCTTACTCGTTGATTTAATCTGGAATTGGCACAACCAAAATGTCGACCGGAGATTTGTTGATCAGGTGCCTTGAATAAGAAATGATCTTGCTCCAGAAGTCCTTATGGTGGCCACATATCAGCAAATCAACGCCGTTTTCTGTAATGGTGTCATTAAGCTTATCGCCCAGATCGCCAGTCCCGACTAAAAAATGCTTCACAGGAAAATCTAGCTTGGCTTGGAACGCTCGCAACCATTCCATTGAGTGTTCATTGAGTGGCCTGACGCTGGCGTCGGCGTGAATGTCGACCAGCTCTGGATAGATTTCTCCATGGGTGCCATCAATGTGGATGAGCGATATCTCCGCGTCATGCTGCTTAGCCATAAATACCGCTCTTTCAATCAACACATTGCTCTCTTCAGAAAGCTCTAGCGCGACCAGAATATGTCGATATTTCATTACCATGTCCTCCTATTGAACTGACTCATTTCATCATAGAGCGAATTACCGAAAAATGTTGTCTAAGAGATCGCGGAAATGCGACAAATTGCATTGGTTGGCGCGTGTTGATAGTCAGTAAAACTAGGAAATAACGCTCAGACACCTCAGCCTCATTTTGTTCCTAAAATGTGAGTTACACTCAGTTTAGGCTCGAAGTGAGAGAGAATATGATGACAACTTTTCCTAAGCATTTTCTGTGGGGCGGCGCGATTGCGGCGAATCAGGTGGAAGGCAGTTTTGACCTCGATGGCAAAGGGCTATCGACGTCTGACATGTTACCCAATGGGATTCTCAGTCCGCATCAGACGCGTCAGCAACGCACTGATGGTATCAAAGATCTGGCGATAGATTTTTACCAGCGTTACCCAGAAGACATCGCTCTGTTTAATGAAATGGGGTTCAACTGTTTGCGTTTGTCCATTGCTTGGACGCGTATATTCCCGAATGGTGACGAATCAGAGCCTAATGAAGCGGGATTGGCGTATTACGATCGTATCTTCGACGAACTAGCGAAACATAACATTACGCCTTTTGTCACCTTGTCTCATTACGAGATGCCTTATGCGTTGGTAGAAAACTATGGCGGTTGGGCAAGCCGTAAGCTGATTGGGTTCTTTGAACGCTATGCTCGTAGCGTGTTTGAGCGCTATCAGAACAAGGTTAAACTGTGGCTGACGTTTAATGAGATCAACATGTCCCTACACGCGCCGTTTACCGGTGTGGGATTGGCTGAAGAGGCCAGTGAGCAGGCCATTTATCAGGCAATACATCATCAGCTTGTCGCTAATGCAAAAGCGGTGAAATTGTGTCATGAGATTATTCCAGATGCCAAGATAGGCAACATGCTGCTTGGCGCGATCAATTATCCGTACACCTGCAATCCTGACGATGTCATCGCGGCGATGCAGGAAAATAACAAATGGCTGTTTTTTGGTGATGTCCAGACTCGTGGTCGTTACCCAGGTTACATGCTTCGCTATTTCCGTGAAAAAGGGATTGAGATTGACATGCAGCCAGGTGATGTAGAGGAACTGGCGAGCGCCAGCGTTGACTTCATTTCATTCAGCTATTATGCGAGTGGCTGTGCTAGTGCGGATCCCAAGCAGAAAGAGGTCGGTAACATTGTCGACAGCGTGCCAAATCCGCATTTAGAGAAAAGTCAGTGGGGTTGGCTGATTGATCCTAAAGGGCTACGCATCTTGCTTAACTTTCTTTATGACCGCTATCAGAAGCCGTTGTTCATTGTTGAAAATGGGCTTGGGGCGCGCGATGAAATCAACGCCAATGGGGAGATAGAAGATGATTATCGCATTGCCTATCTCAATGACCACTTGGTTCAGGCCAGAGAAGCCGTATTGGATGGAGTGGAGCTGATGGGCTTCACCAGTTGGGGACCGATTGATTTAGTAGCTAATTCCACTGCAGAAATGAGTAAGCGTTACGGCTACATTTATGTTGATCGCCATGACGATGGAAGTGGCACATTAGAGCGTAAGCGCAAGAAAAGCTTTTTCTGGTATCAGGACGTTATCCGAACTCACGGAGCATCGCTGAAATCTTGAATTAAAGGAGCCATTTGGCTCCTTTACTGTATCCATTGGTACAGCAATGAGTGAGCTGAAAGATACTGAGTAGCGGTCTGTTTCCCATTAAATGAGAATGATAGGTTTGATTTATTTATAAATCCTCATCGAGTGAGAATATAATTTGCGCGTCAATCCAATAAGGCGGTAAAACCGAAAGTGAACACGATGAAGCAAAGCTCAGGGCAAGTGAATGAGAAGGTACTCCAGCTTTTGATGCAGGTCGCCGTCAATGAACAGCCAGTCACAGCGAAAGTGTTAAGTGAGCAGCTGGGGACGCCAATCAGCAGTTTATATCGTCATCTGAAATTGCTCAGAGAATGGAATTTGATTGAAGAAAGTGCAAGTGACAAAACCTTGATCATAGGTCCGGCAGCATTGATGCTGATGAGGAGCTACGAGAGTAAGCAGCATAACCTTGATTCGGTCGACTCAGTATTGAATCGCTTACAAAAACAGACTCAAGAAATGGCGGCTTACATGGTGCCAGTTGGCTATCGCGCGTTATGTGTTAGCCGTAAGGAAAGTATGCAAGCATTACGATGCAGTTATGTGGAAGGGCAGAGTCAGCCGTTGCTTAAAGGTGCATCGTCCAAAGTGATGCTTGCATATATGCCTGCACCAAGATGCGAGAAGATTCTACATCATTTTGGTGAGTACCATCGCTTTGAGCAATGGCAATTGGAGTTAGATCAAATTCGCTATCAAGGTTATGCCCTCAGCACATCAGAGACTGATGCTGGTGTATCCGGTATTAGCGCACCAGTCATGAAAGGCTCTAAGCTGATGGGGGCGGTGTCCGTAATGGCGCCTGCTCATCGTGTCCAACAGAATCAGCAAAGAATTATTTTGCATGTTCTACAGGCAGCGAGGGCTTTGCCCCCAGAGAGGTAAATTGTGTATGTTTGGGCTATTTCGTCGTCATCAAAGTATTCCTGCGTTAATCGCTCCACAGTGTTTAACGTTAGCCAGTGTCAGTGAATACCTTAAGCCCATGTCAAAAATCGACTTTGAAGTGGCCGATCAAAACTTAGAAGAGATGTTTGAGTGGATGTGTCAGGAAAGTGGTTATCCATGGCAACATGGCGGTCATTTCAATTTGCAAGGAGCCGTTGATGATTATGTATTATGGTTAAGTCAGGTGATGGATAGCCAATGCTTACCTGTTGTATTGAGTAACAATAGCGAGACTCTACTCTATTCATTGCCTTTGCTTCAATCGACCGAAAAGAGTTTTGGGATTATCCATATTGGCCGAGACTTTGAGCTTAATCCGGACTTGGGTGTACAAAGAGGCTCGGTATACCACTTTGCTTTATCTCGCTATGCGCAATGTCGAGTGTTCTTTTTGGGAATTGCTGAACAAAGCCACAACGATAAAGTATGCGAATACGCTGAAGATCTGGGATGTGATTGGTTAACACTCCCTGAGTGTAGTTTCGGTCACCGGTTTCAGGTTAAGCAGCAAATTGCCAGTTTTCTTTCCCATTGTGATGATCTCATTATTTGCTTGGATCTTGATTGTCTTTATCCGCCATCACACTTAGATACAGGCCATACTCTCGAAGTGACCATGGTTAATCGAATCCTGCGCCAAGTACTCATTTCTTCTCAGGTGCGTTGTATTCATCTGACTGGGTATAAAGATAAACACCTCTATTCCAAAGAAACACAAAGTATATTACGCCAACTGGCGGGTTTATATCCATCAAGTCCTTTAGTGGCGTAATTGGGTCGAATACTAAATGTGAACTGCCAACTGTGAGCATGGATAGTGTGTGCGTAATGCTGCTTAAGACGCCATATGATCCAATAGGTAAGAGCGGTGATTGTTGAGGCTGATCTCGTAATGTTTATGTCATGATCTATGTGTTGATAGACAAATTTTACGATAAATAGATTTGTAGGGTTGAGAAATTCAAAAGCTGGCAATGAATTGCCAGCTTAGTCGTTGATACCTGTTAGAGCAGGTTGAAAGGATGCGGGTTACTTCTTGTTTGTGTCTTTATTGGCGTCTTTCCAATATTGGATTCTGACACGGTGAAGTTGTGCTTTTCTCATTTTCTTCATGATATTCCCTCACTTTTTAATGACTTGCTCGTCATTGAGCATATGTGAATCAAGTTCCTCATGAACAAGATTTAATGTAGCGACCAAATCAAAATAACGCTAGGTTCTAGATCACATTTTTTTGCATATCCATTACGTCTTACTTGTAAAAAGTGAAGGTAGGTTCACTTTCATGGGAGTGCAATGTAATTCGAACTAAACTGTAATATCGTCTTTATTTAAGAGAAACAATACCTTAACGAGATTGTCATTTTTACTGTCTATTATCGCTCGCTATTAATAAAAAACATACTCGAGCAAGGAGTCAGCAATGTGGAATCGCGATGAGCAAGATTCTCAATTTAGCCAAATGATCGAGGCGGGCTTATCTCGTCGCCGTTTCTTGGCTGGTACCGCAGCAGTAGGTGCAGGCGCGTTTCTGTCACTTAACCCTATCACTAAGGCATTCGCCGCAGACAAGAAAAGTACGTTACTAAATTTTGACGCTGTTCCGGCCTCTACATCCGATGCGATTATTGTGCCAAAAGGCTATAAAGCAACGCCTTTGTTATCTTGGGGTGATCCGATATTTGCTGATGCGCCTGAATTCTATCCGAGTGGTAAGCAAGACTCTAAGGCTCAGCTCAGCCAGTTTGGTGATAATACCGATGGTATGAGCTTGTTCCCGATCACTAAGGATCGTGCGGTAATCGCAGTCAATAATGAGTACACCAATTATGAGTACTTATTTGATCATGGCGGCAAAGCGATGACCGCAGATGATGTATTGAAAGCACAAGCAGCTCATGGCGTGACTGTGTTTGAAATCGTCAAGTCGGGTGGTGAATGGAAACTGGACAAAAATGGTAAGCGCAATCGTCGCATCACAGCGGTAACAGAAATGCAGCTGACAGGCCCAGCTGCAGGTCACGATTTGATGAAGACTAAGCTTGATCCAACTGGTATGAAGCCTTTGGGTACGTTCAACAACTGTGCCAATGGCCAGACTCCTTGGGGGACTTACCTGACTTGTGAAGAAAACTTTAATGGCTACTTTGGTACCAGCAGTGATGCTGACTTATCAGATGATCATGCACGCTATGGCATTGTTGCAGAGAAGAGCAAATATCAATGGCATGACACTGATGAGCGTTTTGACTTAGCCAAGCATCCGAATGAACCTCATCGTTTTGGCTGGGTGGTTGAAATTGACCCGCATGATCCAACATCAACACCGCTTAAACGTACTGCTCTAGGTCGATTTAAGCACGAAAATGCGGCGCTGGTTATCAATGACGATGGGCATGTAGTCGTCTATTTAGGTGACGACGAGCGTGGTGAGCACCTTTACAAGTTTGTTTCTAAGAACAAATACCAGCCTGGCAATGACAAAGCAAACCGCAATCTACTCGAAGAAGGCACGCTGTATGTGGCTAAATTCGAGATGGATGATGCTGAGCTAAAAGGCAAAGGTCAGTGGCTAGAACTGACGTATGGTAAGAATGGTTTGACCAAAGAGAACGGTTTCCATGACCAAGCGGAAGTCGTGACGTTTGCCCGTCGAGCAGCGACTCAGGTTGGGGCGACTACTATGGATCGTCCAGAGTGGGTTGCGGTGCATCCAGACAACCAACATGTTTTCTGCACGTTGACCAACAATAAAAACCGTGGCGTCAAGGAAGGTCAACCTGTGGGTGGTCCAAACCCACGTAAAGAAAACCATTACGGGCAGATTGTTCGCTGGGTGCCACAGAATGGCGACCACACCAGTGAAGGGTTCGAGTGGGATCTTTATCTGATTGCAGGAAACCCAACTGTGCATAAAGGTAACCTATACGCAGGTAGTGAGAACATCAATGAAAATAATATGTTCAACAGCCCTGATGGTATTGGTTTTGATAAGGCGGGTCGTTTGTGGATCCAAACCGATGGTGACTACTCAAACAAGGGAGACTTTGCAGGTCAAGGGAACAACCAGATGCTGTGTGGTGATCCAATGACTGGTGAGGTGCGTCGCTTCTTAACGGGGCCTGTCGCTTGTGAAATCACTGGTTTGACTTTCTCCGAAGACTACAAAACGATGTTTGTCGGTGTTCAGCACCCAGGTGAGAAAGGGGCACCTTCGCACTTCCCTGCGGGTGGTAATAGCAAACCACGTTCAACCATTGTTGCTATCACTCGTGAAGATGGTGGAGTGATCGGCGCATAAAATTAAACATTCCCATTGGGGATATTTGCACTACTCAAGGGGCTGTTTGCCCCTTTTTTGATCCTCTAAGAATACCAAGTGGGATAAATATGCGTAAGTAAGCATAAAAATTGTGATCCTTTGGCTGTTAACCACTAAATGTAGTTGCTCCGAGTATACGGTATAACTATAGTGAAAGAGTGCCCACATAATTTAAAGGTGTAGAGACCCGAGTAAGCTCTCAGAGTTAATACGAAAAACTGAACGAATACGAGACACAAGGCTCAGTGAAATGCCGCTGAGAGTGAATCGAAAACGCCAAAGAATAAAGTATTTACAAAGGCCTTATAGTTGTCCAAGCTTTTCGAAGCTGCACCTGAGTTATCGGTACATGTGTTGATAACCAAGGAGGAGGTTTGGCTATGATCGTTTTGAGTTTAGTGGCTCTGGGTATCATTGTTTTCTTTGCCTGCTGGATATGCCAGCACGGTTTGCCGTTTTTGGGTATGCAGCTAGATGAAACGGATCAGCTTCTCCTTGCAGAAGCCGCGGGAAAAGATGTATTAGAAGCATAAATTGCATTGGTATTGGGTAGAGGAAAGGAGCCGCTTGCATAACGGCTCCTTTTTTGTCTCTATCGATTCAATTCTGTCCCTATTTATCACGTTTGAGTTAAGTCACTGTGTGGTGAATAGAATGATTAAATGTCCTATTGGCAAATTGAAAATAGAGCCTGAAGCTTGTTGTGTTTTGCTTCTCATATTGAAAATCTATATGCGGTTGTCTTTTTCTCATTTCTATCATAATGAATTATATGCACTTTTATGCGTATTTGTTTTTCGATCTTTTTGGCGCACAGCTTGCATTGTTGACTGTACCTCACTTGATAAAAAATGTGTTCGTTTTTGACAAGTGCAATTAGAGGAAATAGGAGAAGGTTATGGCTCACTCAATCAACTCACACCATCCTGAAAGCGCTGTTAATCGTACAGAAACCTACGCTTTGTCTACCGATGTCAATCCTTCTGCAAGTCTAAGTTTATTACGTTCTACGTCGATTTCACTATTGCGAAGCCATACTGAAGGAATAAGAGAAAGAGCCAGTCAAATGCTCAGTAAGGAGACAAGCCAGGCTATAGAATGGGAATTGTCACCATTGTTGATAGATTCTGGACGACTTCTCATTTCAGGCAGCCACCGACGCCAGACGCGATTTGACCCCAATAGTATCGTTGCAGCAAAGGGAACGATAGGTTCTTTAAGCATTGATAAAGATGGGTTCTGGGATTATTCGGTTTATAACATCAAAATGCAGTTTCTTCAGCATGGTGAGCGTAAGATTGAAAGCTTCTCACTATATTCGGAGTCTGGTGATCCCATTACTATTAGCCTCACATTGATTGGTGTAGAGGGCGGGGCAGTGATTGAAGAGCTAGCGACTGAAGTGACCGTTGGTTAATTGCGATGAAAGTGAGAAGAGATCTCTTTCATTATGGTCGTAAATCGCTGCGGTAACTGGCGGTGTTTTTTAGTCAGACAAAACAAAGTTTCTACAACCTCACTCTGTGACTGATAAATAGCAATATCGTCTTTGCCTGAAAATGAATCGAGGGCACTTTTCGGCAAAACGGTAAATCCCAGTCCATTGGCAACTGGTAACAATATCTGATTCAACTGATTGATATACCCAGTGACGGGAATGTCATCAATGTTGATATTCTCTAAGCACGGCTCCCCACATCCGGCGAAATACAGTGAGAGGTAATGGATAGCGTCGGGATGCTGAATCAAACCAATCGATTTCAAAGCATCAGGGGTTAACTTCTTTGATGACATACTGGCAGGTAGCATCAGACAAAGAGGTTCGATTCCTAATGTCTCTGCTTCGAAGCGAGAATCGGAAGGTATATGCGTTACTATCCCAATATCACTTTCTCCAGATAGTACATCTGCCAAAATTTTATGATGTGGAGCTGCCTCTATCCTTGGTACTAGGTTTGGGTGTTTACATTGTAAATTAAGTAAGTGTGGATAGAGGTGTAGCGCAAGAGCTCCTGAACAGGAAAGGGAAACGTTGCCTGAATACGGGTCTTCTATATTGAGTGAATGGAGAAGTTCAGCCTGTTGATGTTCGATTTTTAGGGCATAGCGGTAGACAGATTGCCCGGCTTCTGTAATTTCAAATGTTTTGTTATGTCTGGCGATGAGAGCATGACCGCATGCTTGCTCAAGCTTTTTGATGTGCTGGCTAACCCCTGGTTGGGTCATAAAAAGCCTTTCAGCGGTTTTAGTGAAGTGGCCAGTATCGATCAGTGTTTGAAAGGTCTTCAGCCATAGTGGGTTGAGCATCGTCATCGTTTAATAACAAAAAATTATGCTTAATAGTTTATGTGATAACGTTAAGTTTTGGTAGTCAGAGAAGAATGGCGAGATGTGTTACCTCGCCATCTAGAACTAAGCTGCGTTGAGCTGAGTGGCGAGATCCCTGCCGTTACCGCGGAATTTATCGACGGTTGGTGCAAAGGCGGCGGAAACATGAAGTAAGCGAGAATCTGGATGCTCAGCTAGGTATCGCGCTTTCGCATCATCGCTATCTAGTTTATCCCAGTCGCGATGGATCGAGCGAGCAAAGTGCAGTGTCGTTGCCATTTTAGGAGACAGCTCTGCGTCTCTAGGATCATGATAATTAGCGATGGCGTCCACCATAGGGTCAGGGAACTTCCAAGTCTTCGCCAACTTAGCACCCAGTGTCGGAGCGGTAATATCCAGCACTTCTTCCTGGACTGAAATCGCGTCTTCTCCTGCCTCTGCACGTTCATGGATCTTGACTGCAGCGTCAGGTACTAAAGTATGAATCATCAGTTCTCCAATGTTATGGAGAATACCTGTGGTAAATACTTCGTTGGAATCCATGCCCGTTTCGTCGGCAATCTTGCTGGCAATGACCGAAACTTCGAAGGTGTCTTCCCAGTATTGGTCCATATCCAGTGTTTTGAGTTTAGGAAAAGCACCAGAAAGTACGGAAGCCACTACCAGAGTTCTTACTGGACCAGTACCAACACGAAGCAAAGCTTCGTTAACGGAAGAGACCGTTTTATTGCCACCGAAATGGGCAGAGTTCGCCATGCGAAGTAATCGAGCACTCAATACCTGATCGGTAGCGATCTTTCTCGAGAGCTCACCAAAATCGACCTCGTCCTGATTCACCATATCAAGTAGCTCTTGTAGTACTTTCTGGATCCTAGGTAACTCGTTAAGACGCGAAATTAAAGCCTCCTGACTCATTAGCACTCTCCTTTTTTATTTATGAGCTTTCTTACTATAGAACAGTAAATTAGTTTCATACAAAGTTGGAAACGAAGAAGTTATGAAAATATTTTAATAACAAAAAATTATTAAAATAAGAATAATTGATAATTTTTAATCGATATATTCTTTGCCTAATATGTACTCAACGAAGCGGGAGAGTCCCCGACACAAAGAGCAAAGAAGAGGTCTACATGTCTACTCCATATCCACGTAATTTTTCTCATATCGGTATTTCAGTACCTGACTTAGAAGCAGCAGTTAAATTTTATACAGAAGTACTTGGTTGGTACCTGATCATGGAACCTACCGAAATCGTTGAAGACGATTCTGCTATCGGTGAAATGTGTACTGACGTATTTGGTGCAGGTTGGGAGCGTTTCCGTATTGCTCACCTTTCAACGGGTGATCGTATCGGGGTTGAGCTGTTTGAGTTTAGGAATCAGGAAAACCCACAAGACAATTTCGAATATTGGAAAACAGGTATTTTCCACTTCTGTGTGCAGGATCCAAATGTGGAAGAGCTGGCAGAGAAGATTGTTGCAGCAGGTGGTAAGAAGCGTATGAAAGCGCCACGCTATTACTACCCAGGTGAGAAGCCATACCGCATGATTTACATGGAAGACCCATTCGGTAACATCCTTGAAATCTACTCTCATAGCTACGAGCTACATTACTCAGCAGGTGCTTACAAGTAAGCTATTCAGCCACTCATGTTTATGAGTGGCTTTATTCTTTGAAACTAAGGACAAATCAATGAAAGCGATCACGTACCAGCGCGAACAAGACACGTTCACAGTCTCCGAATTGCCGCAACCTAATCTTCAGTCACCATTTGACGTTTTGGTAAGAGTCCATGCGGTGGCGTTAAACCCAGTCGATGCCAAAGTGAATTTTTGGCATGGAATGGTCCCTGATATGAACGACAACTTCGTTGGAGGGTTGGATGTATCAGGGGAAATTGTTGCGACAGGTGAACTGGTAACTGGCTGGGCTGTTGGTGATCGAGTTCTGTATCACGGAAATATGCGCCGTGTGCATGGCGGGTTTGCAGAATATGCGCTCCAAGATGCACGCACCCTCACGGCGCACCCTAATGTTCCTGCTGAATTTGCTGCAGCAACTCCATGTGCAGCGTGGACAGCCTATCGCGCTTTGGTTGACAAGCTGAATATTGAGTCTCGTAGTAGCATTTTCATTGCCGGTGGCGCTGGTGGTGTAGGTAGCTTCGCCATTCAACTGGCCAAACATTTTGGAGTGAGCAAAATTGTTACTACGGCCTCAACAGCAAAACACAGCTATGTGAAAAAGCTCGGGGCAACCCATGTGATTGATTACCGAAGTGATGACGTCGCTGAGCAAATCATGAATCTTACCGATGGGCTTGGTGTGGACGTCGCACTAGATTGTGTTGGTGGTGACAATGATCTGCTTGCGGCATCAGTATTGGGTTTTGAAGGACAAATGGTTGAACTGGTAAAAACCGTGCAGCCTGAGCTTTATCCTGATGCTTTTCTGAAAGGTCTTTCATTCCATCAACTTAGCTTAGGTTCTGGCCATGTAAATGGTGAAAAAGGCCGCAATGATATGGTTGCGGCCGGTAATGCGGTTTCTAAACTGTTCGAACTGGCGATACTCGAAACGCCAGCACTGCAAGTGATTCCGTTAGATCAGGTCGGGGATAAGTTGGTAGAAATTCGAAATCAACGCACCACGGGCAAAATTGTCGCGAAATTGGTGTAACCATTGATGGCAAAAAAGACAAAAGTGATTTGAGTTTTTTGCCATTTTTCATCAGTTAATTACTCGCAATAATTGCACCGTTCAACTCATTCAGAAACAGGAAATACCATGAAACACATTCCTATGCTAGGTGCCGGTACATTTAGACTGGAAGGTCAGACGGCATTTGATTCCGTTATGATGGCGCTTAAAGCCGGATATCGTCATATCGATACAGCTCAGATTTACGGTAATGAGCAGTCGGTGGGTGATGCAATGTTGGCGTCAGGCATTGCCCGAGATGAGATTTTTCTTACCACTAAAGTGTGGATGAACAAACTGTCGAAAGCAGAGTTCCGATCCAGTGTCGAAGAGAGTTTGAATAAGTTGCAAACCTCATACATTGATTTGCTATTGATTCATTGGCCGCTGAAAGATGAAAAAGTATCCATGCTAGAGTATCTGACAGAGTTGAAGGCGGTGAAAGAGGCGGGCCTGGTGAAGCATATCGGCGTTTCTAACTTCAACAACCAGCAGCTAGAACAAGCGATAGTTATTTTGGGAGCAGGGGAAATTTTTACCAATCAGGTAGAAGTTCATCCATATCTGCAAAACAAGAAGGTGGTTGAGTTCTGCAAACGCAACGATGTATTGGTTACGGGGTATATGCCGTTTGCGTATGGTGCTGTTTTGAAAGATGAAATCATTCTTCAACTGGCGAACAAGCATGGCGTAACGGCAGCACAAATAGTGTTGGCGTGGATGCGTCAAAATGAATTCGTGACGATTCCATCGTCGACTCGACAGGCCAATATTGAGAGCAATCTCGAGGAGAAAAATGTGCACTTAAGCCACGATGATATGGCATTGATTGCAACATTAGATCGCAATCACCGTCTTGCCAATCCAGACTTTGCTCCAGAGTGGGATTGAATGACTGCGAGCACTTTTTGCGAATTTAACAGTGCATTCGCTTTTTAATTACTGTTATTATCAGCGGGAAATAGTCGGGGAGCCTTAGGGCTGAGATCGCATTACGAGACCCGTAGAACCTGATTCAGTTAGCACTGACGTAGGGAACTATTAGCACCGATGTTTGAGTATTCTCGCTTTGGTGCACTCGCTTTTTATGATTCGATCTTCTCTTTTATTGATCACTTCATGTTTGGCTGAGAGTTCCTGTACGTCTTGTAATAGGAGCATCCATGCCACATTCACAAGACACACCACCCATTGTATTAACCATTGCAGGCTCAGACAGCGGCGGCGGCGCTGGTATTCAGGCCGACATTAAAGCGATGTCGGCAACGGGCAGTTACGCCTGCTCAGTTATCACTGCTATCACCTCACAAAATACGCTTGGCGTAACTGCGATTCACCCAATTCCTCTTGAGCATATTGAAAGTCAGCTTGACGCTGTGTTTACGGATCTCAATGTGGTTGCTGTTAAAGTCGGGATGTTGGCTGACGCGCGGATCATTAAGGTCGTTGCGGACAAAATCAGACAGTACAAGCCTGCTCATCTGGTGGTTGACCCTGTGATGGTCGCAACCAGCGGTGATCTTCTGCTGGAGCAGTCGGCGATTAGCACATTAAAAGAGCAGTTGATCCCGATGGCGGATCTGATCACCCCTAATCTTCCTGAAGGAGCGGCTTTGATCGATAGTGCGGTGCCGGAAAATGAAGATCAGATGGGCAATATGATCGAAGGATTACGTGCTTTGGGTGCCAAAGCTGTATTGCTGAAAGGAGGGCATCTAGAAAAAGATGACAACAGCAATGATTTGCTGATCTTAGCGCAAACGAGTGAGCTTCTGAGTGCCAAACGGCTTCCAACGCGAAACACTCATGGAACAGGCTGTACTCTATCGTCGGCGATTGCGTCTTATCTTGCGCAGGGCAATAGGCTGCACAAAGCCGTGTATCTAGGTAAACAATACATCTCCCAGGCCATCGCTCATGCTGATGAACTCAACGTTGGCAAGGGACATGGACCAGTCCATCACTTTTTCTGTGGGCATGTCAATGTTCGTTAACGGCAGAGTCGATGTTTAGTAAGGGGATTCGAAACAATGAACTATCAGGATCTTATTGAAGCTTGTCAGCCGGACTGGCAGGCATACACGCAGCACGATTTTGTTCAGCAACTGGCGCACGGCACTCTTGATCAACACTGTTTTCTTCATTACTTGAAGCAGGATTTCTTATTCCTTAAACAGTATGTACGTGCTCATGCTTTAGCCATCTATAAAGCTCGTACATTGGAAGATATGCGCTTTGCATTACCGAGTGTTCAAGTCTTGTTAGAAACTGAAATAGATCATCATGTGACGTACTGTGGTCAGTGGGGGCTGACAGAATCAGATCTGGAACACGAACCAGAAGATGTTGCGACTATCGCCTATACGCGTTATGTGCTTGATACGGGCATGATGGGGGATTTGGTCGCACTGTATGCCGCGCTCGCGCCATGTTCAATAGGCTATGCAGTGATTGGAAGTGCTTTGTTAGACAATAAGGAGACCGTTTTGGAAGGAAATCCTTATGCGAGTTGGATTGAGTTGTATGGTGGTGAGTCGTTTCAAAATGGAGTCGCGCAGAGCGCTTTGCATTTTAATCAGCTCTTAAAAGATATCAATCCGCATAGCCAACGAGGTCAGAGCCTGATTCAGGTGTTCAGAACGGCGACCAGAATGGAGGTGGCGTTTTGGCAACAAGGCCTAGATGCCATCTAGCGTAAATAAAGGCTCGGATAATTTGGTCACAAACTAATAAACTGAATTTTTACTCTAAAAAATAATTAGGTCACTACTCTCTTAGTTGCTATTTTTAACTGAATGAATATTAAAGGCATTATTGCTATTAACAATAAGTTGGAGAGGATCTATGAAGGACAATATTGTTGCTAATTTTTCGCAGGTGGATGTTATGAAGGCGAAGAAAGGGACATCTGCAGCAGCAACTCATGGTGCTTGTCATAACTTCAGTATCGAGTGGCTGAGTTTTATGTTCGAGAAAAAAGGCAATGCGGATCAGCGTATGAAGCGGTTATCTGTGCGTGATGGGGCTGGTAACCCAGTGTTACAAAAAACGTTTGCCAGTCGTTGGTCTGAAGGTGGATCTTCTTACCAAGTAGCCGATAGGATGATGATTTCACTACGCGGTTTGAAAGAAACGGCGCTTTTATACGACTATTCATACTTTAACATCAAAAATATTGTGAAAGCCGTGACCAAACCTCAACACGCAGGTTTTATCTACTCCTTCTGGTTTCCTGGAACCGTTGTTGGAGCTGATGGTGCGCACACTATTGCCTTTTATCGTTCCTTGTCACCAAAGCAAGGGAGCCTAAAAACAGACAATGATACGGTGTACATTTTTGAGCCGAACTTTGGCGAGTTTGAAGTACCTAGCAAAGATTTTGAGAGCTGGTTGACCAAACTGGCGAACTTCTATGCTCCTTTCCAGTATCATATGGTAAAGACTGTGGCAGCAGCGTAACTTGTATTCGTTCATTTCCTAATAAAGGCACGGTGAGGTGTAGCTGGTTACCATTTTTCACTACTGCATGCATCCAATCTCTAAGAATCTACTTAGAGTCGCCGAGAGAAGTTAAGCAAGCGAGGAGCCAGTTTTATGAAAAACTGGCTCTTTTTATTGTATTGGTTTGGACTCAAATTGCTAACGCTAAACCTTGATATACGAATTCAACTGATCAGTCTTAACTTTCAGCTGAGAAATGCAGTATGCATCTATGTACAATGCGGATAATCAGTTAATTGAGGTATGCAAAAAATGGATGAGTAAAAGGTAAGATTTATTCCCGCATCAATCTGTAAACCTATAATTGGCTATATTCGGATGTCCCTAATTCAGTGTCTGTACCAACATTTTGAAACTCAGAACAACACATAAAATACCAACGATCTTTTTGAGTATATTACTTGGAAAATAGTCAGCACATCGCACGCCAAGGCTAGTAGTTAAGTAACTACTGATGGAGAAGCAAACCATTGCAGGAAGGTATATATATCCTAAAATTAAGTTGCTCAAATCTGTATTTTCCCAGCCATTTAGCATGTACCCGAAACTGCCAGACAGTGCGATTGGGAAGCCTATTGCCGCAGATGTACCAATAGCACGTCTTACCTCAAAGTTTTGCTGGATAAGATAAGGGATTATTAGACCGGCACCGCTTATAGAGACCAGTGCAGAAATGAAACCAATCACTGAGCCGACAGTGATATTACCGATGCTTCCATGTGGACTTTTATTGTTTTTATGATCTTTGCTTCGAAACATTTTATAAGCAACATACAACATAAATACGCTGAAAAAACCTGCTAAGTGTACGCTTTGTAGATTCGATGCCATTAAGGTCGCGCAAAATGTGCCGATCAGAACTCCGCCCAACATTTTGATTACCATGCTCAAGTCAACGTTCTTTTTTTTGTGGTGAGCACGCATACTACCCAATGTTGTAATGATCATCGAAGCCATCGATGTCCCAAGTGCTAGGTGGATTAGTTCAGAATCTGCTATACCTTGTATGGAAAACAGTAACGCAAAAATAGGTACTGCCATACCACCTCCACCAACTCCAACGAGTCCGGCAAGAAAGCCAACCCCTAATCCAGCTGTGATGTAATAAAAGATAAAGATAGATTCGTTCATCATAGATCCGCCTTCGATAAAACTGGTCGATGCGAAAAGATTACTCGAACTCTATCATGTCATGATAACGTTATAAGGACATAAAATAATGAATAATGGACAAAGTTGAACATCTCTAAAGAAATGCCAAACTGTGATTACAGTGAATGGCAAAATGGAGCTGCGTTAATTGCTAAGGAATGGCAGCATGAACGGAGTGATTTCAATCAGTTGGAGCAACGGCCGCATAATTGGCACAAGCATTATCGTGGTCAGTTGTTGTGTATAGATGAAGGGCTAATACAGGTTAAAACCGATGAAGGAACTTGGATCTTACCGCCTCATCGCGCGGGTTGGATACCTCCAAACGCTATGCATAGCGTGTATTTTTGTGGTTCTCTGAAAGGTCGCTCATTACTGTTTACGCCAGAAGTCTGTGGCCAGTTTCCAATTAGGCCTTGCGTGATCGAAATGAGTGATGTCTTAAAAGTCTTGTCGATTAGAGTATCGACATGGAGCAAAACAGAGGATCTATCATCCAAGTGTACGCGCATTCTTTCGGTGATTTCTGACGAAGTTGGCAATAGCCCCCACGAATCACTTTATTTTCCATTGCCCAAAGATCCAAGGCTACAAAAGATCACTCAAGCGATTCTAATTGATCCAAACAGCAAACACTCTATTGAGTATTGGGCAAGCATAGGAGCGGTTTCATCTCGAACACTAAGACGCTTGATTCGAAGTGAGTTAAACATTAGCTTTAGTGAATGGCGGCAGCAGATATTACTAATTCATTCGCTAGAAATGATGGCACGAGGAGTATCGGTAGGAGAAGTTGCCTATGCTTTAGGTTATTCAACGCCCAGTAACTTTATCGCTATGTTTCGCAGGGTTTATGGTGAGTCACCTACGCGTTACTTTTCGAATCGCAGTATTTAGTTACGAATATTTTATTTGGGTTAGTTTTGTCCAGACTGAGTTTAGAACAATCTAATCAAACTGACTTTGTTACATCGGCTCACGAATACCTGGGAGTTTTAGCAGTTCTTTCTGTTTGGTGAAGATAAACTCGATAAACATCGACAGCTTTTTTGATTTCGTTCTCGACTCATGGAATACAAGGTAGAAGCTGATCCAATTAGGCCACAGTGCTTTACACACGGGCACAATTTCACCTTTTCTTACTGCTGAATGGGCATCAAAATACGGAACATATATCATACCTAAACCTGCTTTTGCGGCTCGCACTACCTGCTGCGGAGATTCTAGTAACAAGCCAGAGTTCGGAAAAATTGTGAGCGGTTTGTTATCTTGCTGAACGAGCCATGGCAAACCTTTTCCTTTAACTCCAATATTTACTACTTCATGTCCCTGCAGCCACTCCAAATCTTGGATACCATCTTGTTTTTTTAACCAGTTAGGTGATGCATATATACCGTATTGCAATTCAAACAAACGTCTTTGTTTCAGATCGGAATCTAATAAGGGCCCCTGACGAAATGCAATATCAATTCTATCTTCGAAGAAATCAAGGTTTTCATTACTGCCAACCAGTTCGATGTTGAGTGTTGGATAGATCGATTTAAACTCGATGGCCCAGTCGCTGAGAGGCCAATCAACAAATTGTAATGGGGCGGTGATACGTAACGTACCAGATACCTGTGATTGAGTGTCTTGCCAATCTTTTAATGATTGATAACTTATTTCGAGCTGTTTGGTTAGAGCTAAATATTCTATTCCTGATTGGGTTAATTGCATATTTCGAGTATTTCTAACCAATAACGTAGTCCCTAACTGGCTTTCTAGATTAGCAATACGTCGACTTACGGTGCTGGTGGGTACCTTTAGTTCGATAGCAGCTTTCGAAAAAGAGCCAGTTTTAGCCACAGTTAAAAACCATAAGCTAGCTTCAAGATCCATTGTTATCCCATTTTTGGTAAGCAGGTAATCATTTTATCCTACTAATAATCTTAATCAATGGCGCTTATGATGAATGCTTCATTTATAAGGAGTATGTTATGTTCAAGACCATTGCTGTGATCGGCGCTACCGGAATGCTTGGTTCACCTGTAGTGAAAGCATTTGCTAATGATGGTTATACTGTTCGCGTCATTTCAAGAAACCAGTCTAAAGCTCGTGGGTTATTTCAAGGCTCGCAGTTTGAGTTTGTCGAAGCAGACTTATTCGATGACGAGAGTCTAGCTGCTGCGTTGAAGTATGTAGAAGCTGTTCATATCAATCTTAGTGGTTGCAGCCCAGAGTCTTATCTCCAGAATCATGTTGAGGGAACAAAGCAGATCCTCCGAGCCGTTGATCAATCGTCAATACAATTGATAACTATGATTTCAACTGCGACAGCGTATGAACAGAACAGCTTCAGAGTTGATACACAAGCAAAGCTAGAAGCAGAAAGCTTATTAAAAAACAGCGGCATCCCATATATGGCATATCTGCCAAGTTGGTTTTTTGAGACCCTAAACTTATTAGTTGATCAAGAGACAGTGACTACCATGTGCGAGTCAACGAAGCCCATCCGATGGATTAGCGCTGAGGACTACGCCCAAGCTGTTGTGCAGAGTTATAAACTACCTAGGCTATACAATAAGCGATTAACCTTACTTGGGCCGGAATATTTCACAATATCAGAAGCAGCTGATCTCTATGCAAAAACAAAAAACCTATCTCGGCATCACATGACAGAGAGCCAAGCTTGGGCGTATGCCAAAGAATTGGGTGATGACACTTTATTGGATGCTGTCGATTTGCTGTCGTACACTGAGAATGTTGGAGAAGAACCAGACCCCATCACTTTAGAGCACCCATTTAAGGCCTCAACCAAACTATCCGATTGGTTAAAAGTAAACTAATGATAATTGAGTATGACAGTTCCTGTGTATTGGGAGCTGTTATCGCTTGTTATCGAAGCGGTGAACAATAGCAGAGAAGTGTTTTTTATATTTAAAATATTGAAATATATGAAATTTAAGTAAGTGATGCTATAACTGGAAAGTTACACGATATAGTTGAACTGTCAGATTGTACTCAGCTCTGTTGACCCCAATTCACTGCGAGTTACAGAAAGGCCTGTAGTCAAAATCATGCAGCAACTAGTGGAAGCACTCTCGCCAAGATAAGGTGATTTAATCACTGCCATATCTGTTTTTTGAGTTGAATTTACGGGTGAAATTGCTTTTGTGAATGTGTGTTTTTTTGGTTATTTTCTATAAAAATGATTTACTGTGACTCTTTGAGCAAGCCGGTTCGATCTTTCATCAAATTGACATGGAGTTGATAAATTTTCCACCTTGAGTCGACTAATATTCTGCATCTGACAGATTCGGTGCAGGATATCACGGTGAAGAATTTTCTTATCGAAAAACAGTATGGTACGGGCCTTTTAGTCGCCTTTCTTTTGCTCATTGCACCTATGAGTTTATTGACCAGCCATATTGATTTACTGAGTACCGTATCGGACCCACTGGGGCTAACTTTTACCCTCTTGACTGACTCTGCAGGTTCGAAAGGCGCCATTATCACTCTGTTTGTTTTGGTCGCTATTTCTTGGCGGTTGCTCCCGAACCGTATCGAGTGGTTGAGTAAAATGGCTCAGCTTGGATTAATTCTCTTAATCGGGTTTGTGTGCAAAACCGGCCTTAAACAAATGACAGAAAGTCCACGACCTTATACTGAACTTCTGACTCATCAACTGCTGATTCCACAACCATCCCACTTCTATAATTTAAGCACAGTGCAACAGCAAGATGTGATAAACGACATTTCTCACAGTGTGAGTTCGTGGCGTACACGTCATTGGCAGGGGGAGAAAGACTATTCATTCCCATCGGGTCACACCATCTTTGCTGCCATTTGCCTTGCTTTCTTTGGGCAGTTATTTATCCACAATCGACGCTACGTGCTGGCTACGGCATTAGGCGTATGGGCAGTTGGTATGGCGTACAGCCGATTGTGGTTAGGTATGCATCGACCTGTTGATCTGATGGGGTCGGTGTTATTTGTCCTGATGTTGTATATGTTGGCTCCAAAATTCGATCGGATCACTGAAAAGCTGTTCTCTCGCTGGTCCCATTTAACGACCTGATTCAATCACTCATTGATATTGCCTTAGTCCTGCACGTCATGCTCTGACCTGCGGGGCTTCTTTTACTTGTGCGATGATATATTGTACGCATCCCTAATTTTCGTATGCTTTTTTGTAATTAAAGTAGCAAAACAGACCACATAACTGATAAAACTCGCTATTATTTGTCTTGTTTATGTAATTATCACTTTCGATATTGAATTTAACGTGTCGTTACTGTTTGGGCAGAGGTTTGCATGCAGATAAAACTATTAAAACGTCTGATTAAAGACAAAATGTTCGGTAAAACCACTAATACGGCATTAGGTGTTCAGGTTGCACAGATGGCAGATGCTCGTATGGGGGCGATGTACATGTTAGCTAACACTGAAATTACTAAAGTGGCGAAGATTTCGAACGCGCACTTTTTTGAGGCCTTTGTGGTTGGAACTGAGCCCTTTGCTGATTTTAAAGGTGCAGCAATGGGTCTGCTTAATAAAACCGATGCGATGACCAAGCTGAAAAACAGCAAAATAGCTAAGAAAGCTTCTAAGGCGGCGGAGAAAGTTGGTGAAGTTACATCTGCGATAAAAACGAAACTGATGCAGCTGTTTTCTGATTTTTTTCGTTCTTTGCTTGATAAAGTGAAGAACATTTATGGCGACTTGTTGCACGGTGTCGAGTGGCTAGCTGAAGTTGGCACTTGGCTGACTAGTGAATTTGCTGGGACCTTCTCAAATATTATTCCTGGGTGGGGCTATGTGCAAAGTGCTTCTGGGCTCTATTCTGCAGCGAAAAAGTCGGTATTAAAATCCAAAGATCTGATTTCACAAATCTATCGTGGTCGAGGTGTCGACTTACTGGGTGGACATCCAAGCATTATCTCGAACGCTCTGGCTCGCCATTCTGCGAAAGGCGCACTGGGTGGCATTAAAGATTTTACTATGGGTGTGGCAGGCATTGGCTTGCAAGCCGCTGGTGATGCGGCAGCAGGGGTTGGTTCATTGATCAGCTTAATCACCAGTATTCTTGAGCGTATTATCAAACTGGTGGACTTCTTTGTTCAACGTAGCCTTCTCGCGAAAGTTGTTAAACGTGCTAAGAAAGAGTGGAACAATCGTACCGCTAAAGGCAGCTTAGTGAATGACCATAAGATGTTCTCTGAATGGTTCCAAAGTGCGGTGATCACGACGCCAATTATCGCGGCTCTGGTGATGGGTAGTGGCTTTGTCGGCCACCCCTATAAGTTTGTCCAACTTCTGACGCCTAAACTGGAAGTGATATCGCAAGGGGATTTTGATAAGGCTGTGGTCTATATAGACAAGCTGAAGTCCCTATCGAGTAAATATGTTCAGGAATACGTTGATAGTTATAAGATTGATTTCACCAGTAAAGATGGTGTGGTCAATGCGCGGTTGAATGAATTGAAGAAAGGTAAAGGCTTGCTTGATGGACACGAGTTTGTAGTGCAGTCTGCGACGCCAGTACCTACTACACCTTAGTTATAACCGATAAAAAACGGGTCATTGATCCGTTTTGCGCGATTTGGATGGGAAAAGTAGCGAGCATCGCCATTGAATGATTTAGACACTTGGTGAGCGACTCTTAGCAGTAAGAAAATCGGCGTTGTGGTCGGCCAAATCCGCTAAAAATATCTCGATTGAGGCATTACTCGAGATGATTGGATGAGCAAATACATCAGGAAAAGTGCGCCAGAACATAGCACTTTTCCTGACTAATGAGTTTTATAAATCGCGCATTAAAATCTCATATTCCTCATTGGCTTCTGAGATCAGGTGATGTAATTCAGTGGCATCTTTATCATCCAGATCCAATTGCCATTGGTTCTGTGCTTCCTTTCCTTTAATACGTGTCTTACCGTTAAGTTTCTCAAAACTAATATCACAGAGTTCCGTTTGGTGATGCTCATTTTTTTCTATAATATCAACATCTAACAACCCTACTGGATTGACTTCAATATGAGCATGGAAGTGGTTTTGATCTGGCAATTCGTAATCCCTGAATGTTGAAATCATGCTGTGCTCCTTGTGGTTAGCCAACGCGTTTTACAATTGTAGGACACAGAGTTTGAACAATAGGTGAAATAATCATGAAGCTTGATCTTGGTTAAACGCTTGTTCAAAAATCCGTCACGGATTTCAGTCTTTTTTCGATCGCTTCTATGGTTCGAATGACCGATGTGGGTGGGGATTTAGAATAAGGGTGAAGAGCGTAGACATTATTGTGCATCAGCTGTTTTTGTTTAAAACAGGGTCGCAAGTCTGGATATTGGCTGAGCATAAAGTCTGGAAGCAAACCAATCCCCATATCTTGCCGAATAAGGCTAGCGACTTGGCTGACCGTGTTGACTTTATGATGGGTGAGGTAGCTAAGCTCAGTTGCATTGTCGCTGTTGGTATCGTGAAAAAGGTGTGTGATGGTTTTTGGCTGCCAGTTGTTGGCGATGTACTTAGCGGTTTCAGGCGATTGGCGACTTTCAACTGACTGGCATAACACATCGCGAAATTGACCAATACGCTTTTGTTTTACATTACTGTCCGGCGACTCGCCAACTCGAATGGCTAAATCAATGTCGTGTTGCATTAAGTCTAACTGCTTATCTTCAGCGACTAAGTTCAGTGATACATTGGGAAAAGGAGCAAAAGCATCACTCAGGGCAGGAACAACAATACTCTCCATTAACGCAATGGGCGCGGTGATAGATAGCTTGCCGCTGGGCTCTTTTTTTAATTGGCGAATGTCATCCCAGGCTGTCGACATAACGTCGCTCATTGTGATGCAATGTTGATAGAACCTTTCGCCCGCAGGAGTGAGTGACTGTTTACGAGTGGTGCGCTTTAACAAATCGGTCGCGAGCTCACTCTCTAGTTGTTTAAGGTGAGTACTCAGGACTGATTTTGACAACTCCAATTTGTCAGCAGCCTTCGAAATCGAGCCTGCCTCGACTATCGCTTTGAAGATCATCATTTGTTTGTGTTTATTCATTATTGTTCTCTTTATCCAAACAGTGATTTCTAATTTATCTGTTTTTCTTGGTTAATCCTAGACCTAAACTTCTCCCCATCAGACAAGAAGGAGAAACACAATGAGTCAATCAGTATTAGAAGCGTGCCAGGCAGGTATCGAAGCGTGGAAAGCAGCATTTAATCGTCAGGATGCAAAAGGGTGTGCAGAGCAATACGCCGAAGGCACAACCATGATCGCGAAGCCATTTGGTACGTTTGAAGGTCGCGAGCAAATTCAGGCGTTTTGGCAAAACATCATTGACCAAGGCTTTAGCGATGTATCTTACACAGATACGACATGGGAAAAAGTCGATGACAATAACTATATCTTGTCGTCAAAGTGGACGATGAACAAAGCATTCGGTGTGGTACATAAAGAAGTGTGGACATTGCAGGAAGATGGTAAAGCTCGCTTAACTTACGATGAATTCGAAGTGCTGGGCGAACGATAATAAAAAAGGGGATACGCATGGCGTTTCCCCTTTTCTTCTTAATTAATGTCTGAAGTGAAAGTAGGCGCTCAGGCTTTATGTAGCTCTCCTTGATTTGAAAACACGTTAGGTTCTGCTGCAACAATCGTTTCGATCTCTTTGACTAGCCATTTCAACGCTTGGTTATGCTGATGTCTTCGGTGCCAAGCAATGGAAATGGTGGGGGAAGGAACGGAGATAGGAATCGGCTTTTGAATCAGTCGTCCTGTCTGTATTGCTTTGCTGGCCACAGTGAAAGGCATAACGCTTATGAGGTTGGACTCTTCCAGTAAGTCCATAGCTGATGAAAAGCTATTGACGGTCATGGCGACGCGTCGCTGTAGTCCTTTGAGTGCCAAGCAGCTGTCTACCGCGCCGCTTGGGTCACCGGAGAGTGAGACCAATAAATGATCAGCGCCGCAAAACGTATCCAGAGAGAGTGTTTCATCAGCCAGTAGGTGATCGGGGCGCATTACGCAGGTGAAGTGATTGTCATATAAGTGGCGAACTGAAATTTGCTCATGCGCTGTTGGGTAGTAATCCAGCACCAGATCCACCTCAGCTTCCAGTAATAGCTTTTGTCCATCCCCCTTAAATGGAACTGCATACAGATCAATCGCTTGCGCTCTGTCTTCAATAATCGTACGTAACCGTGGCCAGAAAAGACAGCTGATACCATCGGTTAACGCGACCCTAAGCTGAGTTGAAGAAGTCATCGGATCGAACTTAGGGGGAGAGATGGTATGACTTATCTTACTGAGCGGGTCGGCGACATCTCGCCATAGCTGCCTTGCATAAGGGGTAGGGGTGACTCCTCGTCCATGTTTGACAAACAGAGGATCTTTCCATGCATAACGCATTCGTGATACCGCTTTAGACACTGAAGGCTGGGTCATCGCTAATTGCTCTGCTGCAATAGTGATAGACTGCTCGCGCATGATTGCATCAAAAATGACAATCAGATTTAAATCAATTTTGGCCATACAATTCATTCCTAATTGGAATAACTTTTATATCAACTATCAATTAGAAGAAATAGCTTATTCGTTGAATACTGAAGCTGTACTCATCACAGATAAGGAAAAAAGTTATGAAAGCAGCATTCATCAAACAATATGGAGACGCGGTAAAACTCAACATTGGTCAGTTGGATCAACCAGAAATTTCAGCGAATCAGGTATTGATAAAAGTCGCGGCTTCTGGAGTCAACCCTGTGGATTTTCATATACGTAACGGCATGATGGCAGACTCTGGTGCTCACACCCTTCCACTGATTCTAGGTTGGGATTGTTCTGGGGTTGTTGCGCAGGTTGGGGCAGAGGTTGATGGCTTGGAGCTGGGCGATAAAGTGCTGTCATTTACGCCTATTGCTGAGCAGGGTACTAATGCGGAATACGTCGCTGTGAACGCGGATTTGGTCGTACTAAAGCCTGAGCGGATGAGCTTCATCCAAGCCGCGGCTTTACCATTGGCTTCTGTGACGGCATGGCAAGGTTTGCATACCCATGCTGGCATTAAGCAAGGACAAATGGTTCTCATTCATAATGCTTCAGGTGGTGTCGGATCATTCGCTGTACAAATCGCAAAAGCAGCAGGCGCCCATGTTGTGGCGACAGCCTCCGACATTAAATTGGAATATGTAAAGTCCCTAGGGGCAGATGAAGTGTATAGCGAAGCACAAAAGGATTGGCACTCTTCGATGAGGTACGATATCGCCTTTGTTGCTAAGGGGGGTATGGATTTGCTTCATCGAACGGTGCCCTGTGTGAAGGCGGGTGGCCGAATTGTTTCAACGTTTGATGAACTCTCTGAAAGTGATGTTGGCACCAATGGTGCAACGTTCACAAGAATGTGGGTTGAAAACAACGCTGATGATCTTAATAAGGTACTTGCTCTGTTCAATGAGCATCAATTAACTATCCCGATAGATACGGTTTATCCACTTGAGGACATTCAGCTCGCTCATAAACGCTCTGAGCAATACAAAGCTGTAGGAAAGATTGTTCTGACGGTGGACTCTAAGCTGAAATATTGACTCGAACGTAAGAAAGCCGACGGTCTCAGTCGGCTTTCCAATCATCGTTTATCTTATTGTTTAACTTCGAGGGGGCGTCCCTTCTCCGTTAGAAACGACGACGTCGATCTGCACATCGGCATTCATCGCGATGTCTGAAACGCCAATGACGGTTCTTGCTGGTAGCTCTCTTTCAAAAAACGACGAGTAAATGTCGTCTATAAGGTGCAGATCTTTGATGTGACGTAACTGAATATTTACTTTTACAATGTCATCCATCACATGATCAATACTTTCAATAATGGCTTTAATGTTGGTCAAGCATTGCTGTGTTTGTTCCTCAATACCACCCGCAACCAACTGGTTTGTTGTAGGATTGACAGGCAACTGAGCCGCAATGTGGTTGTAGTGAGAAAACGCCACTGTGTGAGTATGTAGTGCATTGAAAGGAGCGCCGTCAGTATTGTGTGCTCGAATGACAATACCATGTCTGTCTTCAACTTCTTGCGGTGGGGTGCCGTCTCCATGGGAAACCACCACATCCATCTGAACCAGAGCCCCCATTGGTAAAGAAGTTGCAGAAACAATGGTTCTGGCTGGCATATAAGCCACACTACGGGCAATCGCTGAGTCAGGGAAGAAGGTTGTGTAAACGTCATCGATGGCGTCGAGATCGGCCAAGTTGGTCAGATAGACTCGAACATTGACGATATCATCAAACGGCACATCGATGTTTTCCATTACGGCTTTTAGGTTCTTCAAACATTGCTGTGCCTGCGGCTTTATTCCTCCAGACACTAAGCTGCCTGTTGTTGGATCGACAGGTAATTGGGCTGACAGGTTATTGTAATGAGAAAAGGCCACGGTATGAGTCGAATAAGGACTCAGTGGAGCGACTTCGGTGTTTCTTGATAACTTAACAAGGTCGCATGGGGCTTGCGGAGCGGTACCTTCTCCGTTTGAAATGAGGGCGTCCATCTGAATAAGGGCATCACTCAAGGGCAAGTCTGAAACAGCCAGTGCCGTACGAGCTGGCAGTGATTGCTTAAAGTAACTGGCGTAAACTTCATTGACAACGTCTAGGTCGTCCATGCTTTTGAGGAATATGTTGATTTTGACCACATCTTCCATACTGTGATCGATACTTTCAACGATGGCTTTAATGTTTTCAAGACACTGCTTCGCCTGCTCTTTGATGCTACCTGTAACAACGTCCCCAGTTTCTGGAATGATGGGTAATTGGGCCGATAAGTTGTTGTAGTGAGAAAAGGCCACGGTTTGTGAAGAATGTGCATTGATGGGTGCACGCTCGGTGTTTTTGGAAACTTTAATAATACCGCCAGTCATGTCAATTTCTATCCTTTTAGGTTGTCCATAGATATCTTTGTATCTTTGGCAGGGTTAATGTTGTTGGATGAAAGTGACGAGATAGTAGGTGAATAGTCAGTGGGTAATTGTGATAAAAATCAAAATCCACTTTGCCGACCAGGAAATTAAAAAATAGGATATTTATTCGCTAATCGATTAATTATCCAGAAATAATTATTCCTGCTGGGAGTGACTCTGGTTTTAACTGAAATGTTTCAACCCCAGTGAATAGCTAATCCGTTTTAAAATTATTTAGGAGTCGACATTTCTCTCTGTTCTGGTAGTGAGCTCACAAGAATCTTGCTTTCGAGCCCCTTTAGCTATTTTGAGGGTATTGTTTATTCCCAAATAGATGCATAAATACTATTCAAGAGTGCTGAATAAAGCTGTCATGGAATCGCTTGGAGGTTACGACAATGGAGGTGGAGGCTCTGTATTTGATGGGGTTCGATAGAAAATCTGAGATAAAAAGATAAACTGGGCGTATATTAACGGTTGGCAGAATAATAAGAAACGACAGAGGTGGGAATGGATTTCAAAAGTCTGATTGGTGTGGTTTTAGTTGTGTTGATTTGGGGGGTAAACTTTTCTGTTATTAAGTTCGGCCTCGAAGAAATCCCACCGATTTTATTTTCTGGACTGCGGTTTCTTGTGGTTGCTATACCTGCGGTATTGTTTATCCCATTCCCTAAAACCTCAATTTGGAATGTGCTTGGTGTCGGCGTATTTTTAGGTGTCCTTAAGTTTAGCTTTCTATTTGTGGCAATGGAGTCTGATGTTTCTGCGGGGCTTTCCTCGCTATTACTGCAAGCTCAGGTTGTGTTCACCATTTTGCTCAGTGTATTGCTGTGGAAAGAGTCACTAAATCGGTTTCAATTATTCGGTATGGTACTCGCTTGTATTGGATTTAGTTTCTTTTTCTACACCGCGGGAGGCAATGCAACGGCATTAGGGATAACGCTTATTCTATGTGCCGCTGGATTTTGGTCAGTCTCCAATCTGATCATGAAACGAATGGGCGATGTGAACTTACTGCATTTCATGGTTTGGGTGAGTTTGATTCCTCCAATTCCGCTGTTCTTCGTTTCTTGGCATTTCGAAACAAACCAACCTGTATCGCTGTTATTAGCAACGACAGAAAAATCTTGGTTGTCTTTGCTATACGTTAGCTATATCTCAACTTTGGCTGCTTTTGCTTTGTGGGGCTGGCTACTGAAAAACTACCCAACCGCAGTTGTTACACCTTTTGCGTTATTGATACCTGTAGTGGGTATTGTCGGCTCAAGCCTACTTTTGAATGAACAATTGAGTAACTTAGAAATGCTAGGAGGGGCACTGATTTTATTTGGTTTATCAGCTTCAGTGTTAGGCTCTCGGCTTTATACCTTCATATCCCAGCGCATAAAATTAAAGGGAGTGACACAGCGGCTTTAACTCCCCTAGGGCATAACATTTCTATTCTTGTATCAGACAGTGCCTCTGAGCGCTGGCTTTGAGAAAGGATGTCGATTTACTCTTCAGCGGTGGCTTCGTGAATGGCTTGCTTAGTGTCATCCCATACTTGCGATGAATCCTCTTTTACACCTTGCCATGTGTTAGAACAACCACCAATCAGTAGTACCATCACTGTCGCAATCAATGAAACTTTCATTTTTTATCCCTTAATGAACACATTATTGTATGACTATATCAAAAATGAGCAGAGTAAGGGGGAACTCAATATCAGATTTCCTTCCCGAAAACGAAGTGAATGAACGAACTTTGTGCAGGTCGATGAAAGTGTAACCACACAAAAGTAGATTGGCCTTTCTAAGGAGATGGCGAGCGTTGAAAAATGCGCATATTTCGATTATTTTAGAAATATAACTTTTGTGCTTTTGTGTAGGGGGAGTAATGGAGCTGGGAGTTGTTGCAAAGGCGTTGAAAGAATTGGGCCACCCAACGCGCCTGTCTATCTATAAAAGAGTGGTCAAAGCAGGGTATCAGGGAATTGCTGTTGGCGCTATCCAAGAGGAGTTGGCTATTCCAGGTTCAACGTTATCTCATCATATCTCTAGCTTGGCGTCGGCGAATTTAATTCGCCAGCGTCGTGAAGGTAGAACGCTTTATTGTGTAGCAGAGTATCAGTGCCTTGAAGGTGTGATTAGCTTCTTACAAGATGAGTGCTGTGCTGATGAACGTTGCGAGCCAGGTTTTAAAACTTGAGCTCATCTAGCCTATTTATCAGTGCTTTTTAATAGATTTTCTCCATAACTTCTGAAATTATTCTCTACAATAATCAGAGTTACAGGGAGAAATACTTATGATTACAGCGCTTTACGCATCGATATTAGCTGCATTGATGATATGGCTATCGATACAGGTAATCAAGCAGCGTCGCAGTTCTAAGGTTGCTTATGCAGATGGCGGAGTGAGTGCCCTGCAGGTGGCTCGCAGTGCTCAAGGCAATGCGATGGACTATATCCCAATCACTTTGTTTTTAATGGCGATGGTTGAGTTTAACGGTGCTAGCCCTTGGATGATCCACTTGGCTGGGATTGTATTTGTGATTGGCAGGGTTATGCACGCTAAGGCGGTATTAGCTGAGAAGCTCAAAGGTCGAATTACCGGTATGAAGCTGACCTTTTTGGTGATGGCCGTGCTTATCATCCTTAACCTCGTTTATCTGCCATTTGGAAAATTATGGTAGTGCCTTTCAAAGTTCCACCAGCATGGTTGTTAGTTCTGGTAGGTCTTATTCTCAACATACTCGCAATAGTTATGTCGAGTGTGGTGTTGGATAGGTTGAGTGCACAGATCGCGGCGCTTTCAGAGCAGAAAGACGACAACCTCTATTCGATTCAACTCGCGTGGAACAGTGTCGAAACTTTGGAGCGTAAACGCGAAGCGATTTTGCTGCACCTCAGTCAGGTTGGCGAAAAAAAGATAGATGACGCCTTACAAACTGCGCTGCGAGGCCAACTCAGTGCTTGGTTAGGTGGAAGCGTTCCGCCGATCAGCCGCGAAAATCTGAGTCCATTAATGATGCAAATTAATCAGGCTCAAAAGAGCTATCGTAATCAAATAGATGAGTACTATTTGAAAAACCTTGGTCTTTCTGAAGTCATGGCAGAATTAAATGAAAAAATTGCTTGGTACAAAAACATCGGTTTGTTTTTACAAGTCTTTGGCCTGACTTTGATTCTGGCGCGAGACTTGGCCAGAAAACCCTGATTAAACAAAAGCGCCTCCATTATGGCCATCAATCCAGTGATATTTATCATCAAAATTCATAGACGGCTCCTAGGTCAAACAACTTGGGCTTTCACGGGATATTGAGCTAGTAAGGTCTCGGCTCTACATATATTACATTCTTACGGTGAATTTTTGTTTGTGTAGATATTTATAGATTGCAAAAAAGTACGAACGTGCTAAAAATAACAAGAGTGAATAAGTGAGAGCATGATGAGCAAAGGTAAAGTAACCCGAGACAATATCCTGAGTAAGGCATTTGAATTGGCGAGCGAGAACGGGTTGGAAAGCCTGACGATCGGTGAGTTGGCCAAGCAATGCGGTATGTCGAAAAGTGGTTTGTTTGCTCATTTTAACTCCAAAGATAACTTACAGATCGCGGTTTTGGAGCATGCGAATCTGATTTTTACCCAACGGGTGATTGCACCAGCGAGAGAGCAAAGCGCTCTTCGTCAGGAGCAAAAGATTCGTACTCTGCTGGATAATTGGCTTGGTTGGAATCATTCATTTCAGGGCAGCTGCATGTTTTTGGATGCATGGAAAGAGACCAATCCAGAAGCGAACCCAACGCAACAAGCATTGAAAAAAACCATCGCGACTTGGGTCGAGTACTTGAGAATTCAGGTCGCAAAAGGGGTAGAAAATGGTGAGTTTCGCCAAGATCTTGACCCGAAGCAGGCCACGTTTGAGTTGTATGGTTTGTATTTAAGTGCCCACTTGTTCTATTCGATTCACGGGGAGCAAGAGAGTTACCAACATTTCTGGCAAGGCGTTGAACGCATGATGACAAGCTGGAAATAAGCATTTAGCTGGCTGAGCCATTAGTCTGAATGAGAACTAGGTTCAGCCAATAATTTAACTAAAAATAGCACGGTCGTTCGTTTTTTTAGTGAGACGAACCCGAAAAAGGATAGCGACCATGAGTGAGAAGATTTATTTTAATACCTCGAACAAGTTTAGCGTTAAGAAGAGTTTGGTTAACCTGACGACACGCTTGCATCATACGTTGGCACCGAGTCATGCAAAGCAGACGGCTCGCAAATTGCTGCTGACGCCAGCGAGAACGAAACCAAAGAATGTTCAACCGGAAGGCTTAGTCATGGGCGAAGTTCAATCTAAAGAAGGGCCGCTTAAGACCTATCAACTCGGTCAAGGCCCGGTTTGGGTGCTCACTCATGGTTGGTCTGGTACAGCGAGCCAGTTCTTCCCATTGATGGAGCATATCGCTTCACAGGGCTATACCGCACTGGCGTATGATCATCCCGGGCATGGTGAAAGCGGCGGCTTATATGGGCATATTCCGGCGTTTGTACACGGTTTGGAGGCAATTCTTGATAGCGTTGATGAAGTGGCAGGTTTAGTGGGCCACAGTATGGGAACTGCTTCAGCAATTGAGTGCCATCATCAGAAACTGGTCGACAAGCCATTACTGCTTATCGCTCCGGTGTTGGATTACCTTGATAACCTGTTTGGCAGCGTCGCTCGCTCAGGCTACTCAATGCGTTTGTTTAGTGCGGTAGTCTCTGAAGTGGAGGAGCAATACCGCTACCCGATTCAGTCGATTGACCCCTACAACAAACTGAAATTACGCCAGTCGAAAACCATCATAGTGCATGACGAAGGGGATAAATTTACTAAGTTCTCTGTATCGCAGAAGGCGGCACAGGACATGGAAAATGTCACCTTGGTCGCGACTCAGGGACAAGGCCATGGCAGAGTAATGAAATGCCCTCAAGTTATGCAAAGTTTTGATGAATTGATTGCATAATAGACAAATTGGCTATAAATAAAACTCCATTTATTTCATTGTGTTAACAGGGTTAACCTCGTTTTTGATATGGTTAACAATTTCGAAATGAAAAATATTTCCTCATGAGCTTATGTGGGACCATTTGCATTGCCATCTGGCCCTCATGAGGAAATATAATAATGAATAGAAATGATAGTGTTCCATTGCCCACAAACACTCGGGAGTGGCTGTTAAACCGCAACAGCCTGATTGTTCTTGCTAATGTCGCCTTATTCGCGACCCTCTACTTTACACTGCCCTTCGAACCTCAGGTCGTTCTTGGTCTGAGCATGTTAACGTTTATCGCCATTCTCTGGCTCACTGAAGCGCTGCACGTAACTGTTACCGCTATTTTGGTGCCTGTTATGGCCGTTTTGTTTGGTGTGTTTGATACTCAAACCGCCTTAAATAATTTTGCCAATTCCATCATCTTTCTGTTTCTTGGTGGTTTTGCATTGGCTGCAGCGATGCACCGTCAGGGGTTAGATAAAGTCATTGCTGATAAAGTGCTGATCATCGCTAAAGGCAAGATGAGCGTTGCCGTATTTATGCTGTTTGGTGTGACTGCTGCGCTGTCAATGTGGATTAGTAATACCGCGACCACCGCGATGATGTTGCCGTTAGTGCTGGGTGTCTTGAGCAAAGTGAATTCCGAAAGTGGCCACAAAACTTATGTGTTTGTCCTGCTCGGGATCGCTTACAGCGCCAGTATCGGCGGTATCGCGACCATCGTTGGCAGCCCACCAAACGCCATTGCAGCAGCAGAAGTGGGGCTGAGCTTTACAGACTGGATGAGTTTTGGCCTGCCGACTGCCATCATCTTGCTGCCTATCGCTGTGGCTGTGTTGTTTATGGTGCTTAAGCCAGACCTGAAAGGTCAGTTTGAACTTAACAATGAACCAGTAAACTGGGACAAAGGCAAAATTGTCACCTTGGGTATTTTTGCTGTAACGGTTTGCCTGTGGATTTTCAGTAAGCCAATCAATGCGTTGATTGGCGGGTATGCTAAGTTCGATACGGTTGTCGCTTTGGGTGCGATTGTTGCGGTTAACTTTGCTCGCGTGGTGCATTGGAAAGATATCGAGAAGACGGCAGACTGGGGAGTGCTGTTGTTGTTTGGTGGTGGTATCTGCCTGAGCAACGTGCTTAAAGCAACCGGTACCAGCGTTTTCTTAGCCAACGGCTTGAGTGAGTTGATTTCACACCTAGGCATCTTCTTCATCGTTGCGGTGATCGCTGTATTTGTAGTCTTCCTGACCGAGTTTGCCAGTAACACCGCCAGTGCAGCGCTGCTTATCCCTGTATTTGCCAGCGTAGCGGAAGCATTTGGATTATCGCCAGTGGTGCTGTCTGTATTGATCGCCGTGGCGGCTTCTTGTGCCTTTATGTTGCCTGTTGCCACCCCGCCTAATGCCATTGTGTTTGGCTCCGGGCATGTTCAGCAAAGTGAAATGATGCGCGTCGGCCTGATCCTCAATATCGCATGTATTGTGGCACTTACCTTTATCGCTATGGCATTCTGGGCGTAACGCATAAGGGAGCTAAAGGCTCCCTTTACTGCACCTGATAAAGCTTTTCTTTAGCCTAATCTTCCCTTGGGGGGATCGGTTTTATTGACTTGGATAGTACAAATTATTGACCTAACCAGTAAATATTTTTGGGCTATACGCTGAAAGATAAATTGCTGAACTTTTGACCTTGCTCAAGGTCTACAATGGCGAAAAGTAGATGTGTTACCCATACTTAAGAGGTATAACCACGGAGAGCAAGTGATGAAAAACGAACTCGACCCGACCAAAATACTTCACGCGTACGAGACGGTGATGGCAAATGGGACGCCGACTGAATACGGCAAGATGTACGAAGGAGTAGAAGCCTTCTCGGACTACGATGGGTACAGTGTGTATCTGCGTGGTAATGGCGTTGAGCTTAAGATTGGCTTCCACAATACTTATCATTTGGAATACGATCAGGAGCACTTGCGAGACACTTTCCTCAAGAAAGTCGCCACACTCGCGAAATAATGTCTTAGTTAAATGAAAGCCCCGAGGAATGGGGCTTTGTTTATTGTTAATCTTCTTCGGCCAAGCTGACCTCTTCAGAATAATCCTCACTGGCATCAGGCTTATTACGACCATTGAGGGTGTGGAAGCGCTTTCGACCACGTGCTAACTGCACGTACTTCAGCCAGACTCGCTCCAGTTTTGACTTCGCTTTACCTGGGTTTTCTATCACCTTAAGAAAATGCTTTTCTTCCGCATTTTCAGGTTCAAGTATCCCCATTTCCAAACCCTGCATGGTATCCCCATAAAGCATTAGGATTTCCTCTTCTGCAAGCGTAAAATCTCCAGACTTGGCAAAGCCGCGTGGAAATTTTGTGTTGTCATAAAAACGTTTTTTGCCGTGACGAAATAGAGTGTCAGACATTTTGGTAGCCTCTATAAACCTACTGGGTTGAACTAAAACGAAAAGTAGGCGTAAATTTAACAAAAGAAAAACAAAACCTTTTTATCGTTTCAATTAAACACTTTTATGAACGTTAGGTAACAGTTTGTTTAATGGGAAAATAAGTGAAATCCATTATGGTTAGCCTTTATCGCCCTTAACTGAGGTATTTCGATGGACGTCAAAGTCTTTAAAACATTTTTAGAACTGGCCAATGTACGTCACTTCGGACGTGCGGCCGAGAACCTGTACATCACACAGGCGGCAGTGAGTGCACGCATTAAACAGTTAGAAAACTATTTTGATACCCAGCTGTTTATTCGCGATCGAAACAACATTAAATTAACGTCATCGGGTGAGCGTCTGGTGAGTTATGCAGACGTCATGGTAACGACACTGCAGCAAGCAAAGTTAGAACTATCACTGGAAAATGGAAAAGCATTACAACTGACGATGGGCGGGACGCCAAATATTTGGGATGCCTATTTGCAGAACTGCTTGAGCATTGTGACAGACTCTTTCGGTGGTTACGGCTTTATCGCTGAAGTGATGGGACGCGAAGCTCTCAATCGCAGCTTGCAAGAAAGAACCCTTGATATGGCATTTGCATTTGACCAGATAAAAGCAGATGAGCTGCATTGTAAAAAGGTGGCTGATATCGTTTTGGTATTGGTGTCAACGGAGGAACATACATTACAAAGTGTATTTGAGGATAAATATGCTTATGTTGATTGGGGAACCAAGTTTGCGTCAGAGCACGCTGAGCGACATCCTAAAATTCCTGCGCCTTATCTAAGAACATCAACAGCACGTATTGCAATGGATTTCATCCTTGAAAAGGGAGGAAGTGCTTACTTACCTGTATCGTTAGTTGAGCCGTTTATTACAAGTGGTCAGCTATATAAAGTAGCGGGTGTTGAGGATTGGCACCGACCTATCTACTTAAGTTATCGCAAGGCGAGTTCATCCGTAGAAGCGATCAGACAGGTTGAGGAGTTAGTCAAAGATATCGACCCTATAACAGCCTACTCTTTACAGCAAATGGCTGACTTGCCACTTGATGAATAATAAACAAGGCCTCGGTATACCGAGGCCTTTACCTTTATAGACTCGTTGCAAAGTGAGGATTTACAAATCCATCAAGCTTTCAATCGACTCTTCAACTGATAGGTTGTGATAAGAACGTATGGTTTGGCCATCGGTTGCATCAATCAAAATATTGTTGATGCTGGATGCACCGTGTTGTTCGATCACGTTGAGGCTTTGCTCGACGCTATCATACGTAAGGGTGAGATTATCTTTTAGCACTATTGTGCATGTGTGCAGGTTCATAGCCAACTTCCTTATTATTTATTTGATCTGCAAATCTAACTCTAGAAGATTTTAAACTGATAGTAAATTCGATTAACTTCCGAAAATGGCTAGTATTAAATTGTGAGCCAATTAGACTCTTGTTAAGGGTTTGAAAGATAGTAGGAATGAGAGTGTGAATGGACTTCCATCAATAACACTGCAAGAGTGTCAAAGTGCTCGTCAGGCAAGGGATGCGCGCTTTGATGGACGCTTTTATGTTGCAGTCAAAACGACAGGCATTTTCTGTCGTCCTATCTGCCCAGCAAATCTGCCCAAAGAAGAAAATGTCGAGTATTTTGTAGAGAAGGCACAAGCGCTTCAAGCGGGTTATAGACCTTGTTTGCGCTGCCGCCCTGACAGCGCGCCTAGTTCTTGGGCATGGAAAGGGGTAGAGACTACTTTTCTTCGGGCGTTGAAAATGATTGAGCATGGTGAACTGCAAAATCACAGCCTGAGTGAATTGGCGGGGCGGCTTGGTATCAGCGATCGTTACTTGAGGCAGCTTTTCCAAGACCACCTTGGAATGGCGCCTAAGCAATACGCGCTATACCATCAATTGATGTTCGCCAAGCAACTGCTTCACTCCAGCTCTATGTCTGTCACAGATATTGCTTTTGCAAGTGGTTTTAAAAGTGTGCGGCGATTTAATGATGCATTTAAGCAGGTCATTAAACTAACGCCCACACAAGTGAGAAAAGAGCAAACGGTGATGCCAGTGGAAAATAGTTATATCGATTTGGCTTTCAAAGGCCCTTTGGATTGGCAGCATATGTTGGATTTTTACCGTATGAGAGCCATTGAAGGCTTAGAGCGGGTGAGTCATGAAAGCTACCAGAGAAAATTTGATCTCGAAGGTACGAGAGGCTGGTTTTCGATTCGGTATCATAAGCCCGGAGTTATGCGGGTCGAATTTGAGTTATCTGATACCCGTCGCTTGAAGGCGTTAGTTAACCAGTTACGCAGAATGTTTGACTTAGATACGGATATTTTAACTATAGAACAAAAACTGAACTCGATTAGCCCTAACTTGATAATACGGAGTGGAATTCGTATTCCGGGAGTTTGGAGCACTTGGGAAGGTGGAATCAGGGCGATTCTCGGCCAACAGGTATCGATCAAGGCTGCGATTGGGCAGTTGAATTTGCTGGTTAAAACCTTACAGCCTGAAGAGGTGACGCATTTTCCTACTCCACAAGAAGTCGCCTTAGCGGACCTTTCTTTTTTGCGTATGCCGCACAGTCGTAAAGAAACATTAGCGAGCTTTGCACAGTTTATGGTTGAACAACCACAAGCAAACTTAGAACAATGGCTGGATGTCAAAGGGATTGGGCCATGGACAGTCAACTATGCGAGGCTAAGAGGAGAATCAGAGGCCAACTGCTTCCTTGATGGAGACTTAGTCGTGAAAAAAGCCCTGAATCAATTTCCTGAACTGAACGTTGAAAGTGTATCTCCATGGGGGAGTTACGCCACATTCCATTGCTGGAGCCACGCATGAACAAAAGCTACACCACTTTTAAGACGCCATTAGGACAAATGACTCTTCAGGCGAATGAGCAAGGTTTGTTGGGCGCTTGGTTTGAGACTCAGACCACACAACCTGAAGAGTTAGGCAAAAACGATAAAGATCATCCTATACTTATTAAAGCAATCAAACAGTTACAAGAGTATTTTTCCGGTAGTCGTAAGGAATTTGAGCTACCATTAGCAGCAGAAGGGACTATATTTCAGCAACAGGTGTGGGAAGCATTAACCACAATACCGTTTGGTGAAACATGGAGTTATCAGCAGCTTGCCGATGCGATAGGCAACCCAAAAGCGGTTAGGGCCGTGGGGTTGGCAAACGGCAAGAACCCTATTTCGGTGATTGTGCCTTGCCATAGAGTGATAGGTAAAAGTGGTAAGTTAACGGGCTACGCGGGCGGGCTGGAAAGGAAAGCAGCATTGTTGAAAATAGAGCATTGGGAACCTGAGGAATGCGGTTAAAACAAGGAATAGTCTCCTTGCTAGCAATGTTCATGCTGCAAGGATGTTTTGAAGAAAAACTTGAACGAATGATCAATCAGCAAACCTATGAGTTTGAAGGAGTATATGAAAATTTATACTCACAAGATTTGCTGTTGTTCAAAGATGCAATGGTCACCATTAGTCGTGTGGGGGCTCCAGAAATTACGAAACCTTTCTCAGTCGAGGATAATTTTCTCACTATTACGATGCGTAATAGCTCAAAGGAAAAGAGAGACGATATCGTTATGCGTATCCATGGGGATAAAGAAGCATTAACGTGCAGTGTATGTGCGAAGTATCAATTGGCGAGTGTCTGGCAGCGCCGGTTGGATTGATCGTTAAGGTAAAACCCCAGAAGGGCAGCATATTAGCTGCCCTTCTTTGGTAAACACTATCGTTAAAAGAGTGCTGAGTTGAGCATGAGGTGCAGCGCGATACTTGCAGCATAACCAATACCTATTACGGGAGCCCATTTGAGGTGACCAAAGAAAGTATACTTACCATGTGCGGCGCCCATCAGAGCGACACCCGCAGCAGAACCAATCGAGAGTAAGCTACCACCGACACCCGCAGTTAGGGTTACCAGTAACCAGTTGCCCATTGACATTTCTGGCTCCATGGTTAAAACAGCGAACATGACGGGAATATTATCGACGATGGCAGACAGGATCCCGACCATGACGTTGGCCCAAATTGGATCCCATTGGCTGTACATGACTTCTGACACTAGGCCTAAATAACCGAGTAAACTTAATCCTCCAACACACATGACGACACCATAGAAGAAAAGTAACGTATCCCACTCTGCATGAGATACTCTTCTGAATACATCAAATGGTACAACAGACCCCAGTCTTTTTAAGGCAAGATCATCTCGGTTTGCAATCGCAAGTGCGGCTTTTTTATGCAGAGAAGCTTTGAGTGTTTTACGTAGGAAGAAGCCAAAGAATTGAAGGTAGGCTAAGCCCATCATCATCCCAATCACTGGTGGGAAGTGCAGTACGGCGTGGAAAGCGACAGCGGTGGCAATAGTTAGAATGAATAATCCCACAATTCGGCGTGCCCCGCGTTTAAGTTCTACGTGCTGGTGGACAACATCCGGTGTGGTGCTCGGCACAAACATCGACATAATAATCGCAGGCACGAGATAATTAGCAACGGAAGGTAAGAATAAGGGCATAAACTCAGAGAAAGAAACATAGCCGGCTTGCCACACCATCAATGTCGTAATGTCTCCAAATGGACTAAATGCTCCACCAGCATTGGCAGCGATAACGATATTGATACACGCTAGGTTGATGAACTTGGGGTTATTACCCGCGACTTTCATGACCACAGCGCACATCAATAAAGCTGTTGTGAGGTTATCGGCAATGGGGGAAATAAAAAATGCCAGAATACCTGTTAGCCAGAATAGCGACTTGTAATTAAAGCCTTTTCCGACCATCCAAGCTTGCAGTGCGTCAAACAGCCGCCTCTCTTCCATAGCGCTGATATAGGTCATGGCGACGAGTAGGAAGAGCAACAGTTCAGCGTATTCCAATAGGTTATGTTCGAGGGCTGATTTGGCAACTTCGATTTGCCCGTGTTGCGAGTACACATAGCCAATCATGGCCCATATTAAACCAGCGGCAAGTAGGACAGGTTTAGATTTCCTCAATGACAGGTATTCTTCTAACATCACCAATGCATATGCACAGGTGAAAATCAGAATAGCCACATAGCCAATGGTTGATTGAGTTAATGGTAAGGGTTCATGTGTGTTGTTGGCTGCAAAAGTCGAAAAGGGAAGCAATAAAAGGGCGACAAAAGCGGACCACTGCAATTTCATACTTTCATTCCTTGAAAAGAAGTGCGTTGTTATGGTGGCTCTATTCTAAAGAGGTTTTGATTATTGGTATGTGAGATAGGTTTGATCTGCTTGAATTATCGCCAGTTTCTCTCAAAAAGGCACTCTAGCCATTGAGTTGGCAAAGCTCTTGGAGCCCCTCAACACGTATGTTGAGGGGGATTAGTATTTACTTTTGAACTACGACTAACTGATACACAGCAGCGCCTTCATAGTAGCCTCCGCTTTTCGGACGCAGCGGTGTAGCCATCAACAAACTTGTGTTAATACCAAACCAGCCTGCCAAGTAATTTTCAGGATCATTGAATTCATCATTAAGGTCATAAATGTTACCTTTACTGTCCCAAAGTACCGGTCTTAGGAATAAGTCGTCCCCATCTGGGAAGTTGGATGAAGTTGCCCCTGCAATGTAGTCATTCTCTAGAACATGAGTGGTTCTTGTTCCACCATAGGTCGACTCTTCCATAGGCAGTCTTTGCTGTGAGCTGATGCTATATCTCCAAGGGCTCGCATAGCTGACACGATCAACGCCTGCAATAAGACCGGAGTTGTTTACTGCGGTTGCGAGTGTGCCCCAAGGGTAATCACTCTGCTCGAGTATGATTTGGTTTTTTTGACCTTTTTTATCCCAGTAAGTGGCGGTTTCATTGTTGATTTCATCGCTATAACTACTACCAACCACTGTGCCTTTGTTGTTATTATCAGTGGCTTCAGAAATGACATTCTCAGACGCATTTTCTAGGATCTCTAAACCTGATTTCTTATCCCAACGCCAAGCCAGTGTGGCACGCTCCCCTGCTGGACCAGGAAAGACTGCTGTTCCTACAAGCTGCCCATTCTCGTTGATATTAATGTTATCCTGCCCCATTTGTTGCGCTGACCCCAGTTCATTTTCTTCAATAAACTGTTGGATTGGTAGATCAACTTCATCTTGTAAACTTTGGATGTCGCCTTTGTTTGTCCAAATTGCAGAGTAGCAAGAGTTGGCATCACAGACTTTAGCGGTGGCGTCACCATTATTGTTAATATCCTTTGGATCTGAGCTAATGATGTCTTCTGTAATAAGCCATTCGACGCCTTTACTTTCACTCCAGCGATACATCGCTCGTGAGGAAAAGTCAGGTAAATCTGGCCAAGTGGAATTTGGGTCTACAAAACCAATAACCTGATTACTCTCACTCACGACTTTTGGGAAGTCGGGAATATCTGCGACTTTTTTAAATTCAAAAGAGATGCGATTTGGTTCTGTCGTTTGAACCTGATAATTCGCCATAGCGAATGAAGAGATAAAAGGTGCAATAGCGATAGCAACACCGAGCATTTTCATTGTGTTCTTCCTTGTGTTTTATATGAACTTCATTGGTTAGTTAACCTCCATCATCGTTAAATACTCATGTTTGTTTCTCAAATATTAAATTATGATTAATGTTTTGTTGCGTACATTCTTATTTATAATTAATGATTGCTTAATCAAATATAATTTTTGAATGCCTTGCCTTTACTGGACTCTCAACCATGTACAGGCGTTTCTACTTTTAGTCTATAAAAAGCAGTGAGTTTTATGGATTTTATCTTGGCTTATTTTCTTTTATCTTTGTAACTTAAGTTGAATTTTTATCTGTTATTTTTGGGTTAAAATTCAATTTCAGGTTTCCGTCATTGGTGATATTTACAATTGTTATTAATTCTCATTTGCATGTTTGTTAAAGTAAGCGGAATTCCTATCAATTTTAATTGAGATACAGCATGACGACAGGCAAATCCATAGAACAGCCTTCTAACGCGTTTAGTCGGATAAGCAAGGTACTGTCGTTTATTCATCAGCACATCAGTGAACCGCTATCACTGGATGATATTGCCCGCCAAAGCTGTTGGTCACGCTGGCAACTGCAGCGCGTATTTCAGACAGAAACAGGCATGGCTGTGGCCACTTATGTTCGAGAGCTCAAACTCAGTCAGGCAGCTGAAAGGTTGATAGACACTTCTGATAGGGTGATTGATATCGCTCTGGAGCTTGGCTTTAGCTCAGAAATCAGCTTCAGTCGCTCGTTCAAGCAAGTGTTTGGCCTCAGTCCCAGAGCTTATCGTAAACAAGGTCTCAGAACGGGGTTACGTAAACCCATTCAGGTCTCTCAACGCACGGCTGAAGAGGCCTGTCCTCTTTTCGTTGAAGTGAAAGTGGAATTCAAAAGTGAGTTTTTCCTAAAAGGGCTTCATGGTGAAATTAATGGCTTATTCGCAATCAATCCTGACTTTCAGCAAAAAGTCCCTGCACTGTGGCGCCGGTTAGAGCAAACCATCCCAGACGAAACTGAGCGGCAGCTTGCTTTGACAGGCGTCATTGATGTCACCCAAAGCCATTTTGACGGCAGTAATATGGAATATTGGGCAGGGGTGGAGTTAACCGATGACCTGCTTCTGCCTCAATTGCCTTCTGTCATCTCTTCTGAACTGAGCACCTTGGTGGTGCCCGCACAAACGTACGCGGTTGTTAAACATTGTGGCCCGGTGGTGCATTTGCCAAAAACGCTGGAGTGGTTTCTGCTTAATTGGCTACCTAATTCTGGCTATCGCGGCATAGATGGTTATGAACTCGAATGCTATCCCGCCAATTACAATCAACATGATACCGATGCAGTTATGGAATATTGGATTCCTGTTGAACGCTTGTCTCAATGATCAAATGAACGACCTACTGATAGTTAACTAAATTATTTCGCGTAAGATGCACCAAATTGTTAACTTTCCTGTTTCTCAGGTTTGTAGAATGCAAATGAGATTTATTCTTGATAAGAAAGCATTGGTACTTGAGGGACACATGACAACTCCAAAAAATTTTAAGCGCTCAACACTTACTTTAGCGCTGCTTACCGCCTTTTCAGCCCCCATAATGGCTGCGGATGAAGTCAGTCAAGATACAACTGAACTAGAAACCATCACTGTGATGGGCAAAGCCTATCGCAATACGGCAACCAAAACATCGTTAGAACCTGAAGAAACACCACAAAGTATCTCGATTATTGAAGGAGAGCAGCTTGAACAGCGTGGTGTCACTTCTATCAATCAAGCATTGCGATACGTACCGGGTGTCGCGACTGAGAACCGAGGTAGCTCGGTAACCATGTTTGATGATTTCACCATACGTGGTTTCCAGACAAAAAACCTCAATTACTATGACGGTCTGTCGATGCTCCACCTAACAGGCTGGAACTTGCAACCTCAGGTAGATCCTATCGCGCTCCAGCAAGTGGAGATCTTTAAAGGTCCCACCTCTGTACTGTATGGTGCGATGCCTCCTGGTGGTATGGTCAATATGATAGCCAAAACACCTCAAGAAGAAGCGTCAACCAAAGTGGGTGTTGCCACCGGTTCAAGAAATCTGATGCGAGCCTCGATTGATACGACAGGTCAAATTGGTGACAGTGACTTTTCATATCGCTTAATTGCGCTGGCACGTAAACAAGACAGCCAAGTTGATAATGCCGAAGAAGAGCGTTATGTGTTGGCTCCGAGCTTGGATTGGCAGGCAACAGACAAAACTTTGGTTAACTTTAATGTTTACTATCAGAATGACCCTTCAATGGGCATTAACTCTTCTATGCCATTAGAGGTGTTAGAAAAGAGCGCTCCTTCCGTGTCGATGGGGGATGTGAACTGGAGTAAGCTTGAACGTGAAGTTTTAATGGTGGGTTATAAAATCAACCACGAATTCAATTCAAACTGGACGTTGCTACAAAACGCTCGTTTCATTGATGCAAGTTTGTATCAAGAGAACACCTACCACACAGCGGGACTGAATTCTGATGGAACGCTCACTCGCACTCCTTACTCGACAGATGAAGAGCTAAAAGGGTTTGTTATTGATAATCAAGTGTCTGGTATCGTTGACATAGCGGGCATTGAAAATAATCTGTTATTTGGCATTGATTACCAGTCTATGGACGGGAACACGGTTTATTCCGAGTATGGTGTTGATGCTTCAAGTGGGTTCGGGAAGTTTGAACCGCTCAATCCAAACAATAATTTGTTGGATCGAGATGATCTGACTAAAACAAGTGAATATTTAGATGATAGCGAATCGAAACAGCTAGGTATTTACTTCCAAGATCAGGTTCGACTTGATCAACTGGTACTGATTGGTGGTGGTCGCTTCGATCAGTATGAATCAGAAAGCGTGTACTACTCGACAAAGTCTGATCACAATCATTTCACGTATCGTGTCGGTGTGCTGTATGAGTTAGAGAATGGCCTGTCACCGTTTGCAAGCTACGCGACCAGTTTTGAACCTGCGCCCGGTGTAGATAAAAACAATAGAGCTTTTGACCCTGAAACGGGCGAACAAGTGGAAGTGGGTGTGAAATACATGTCAGCGGATATGTTCAAAACAGCAACGGCCTCATTGTTCCATATCACCAAGAAGAACATGTTGATGACGGATCCAAGCAACGTATATGGTCCTCGTATTCAAGTCGGTGAAGCGGTGTCTCAAGGAATAGAGTTAGAAGGCCGTTGGTTTGCATCCGAGAGTCTAGATATTGCAGCATCCTATACCTATCTTGATATGGAAATTACCAAAGACTCAGGCAATGACCTAGAAGGTAACACGCCAATCTACGTACCAGAGCACAGTGCGAATATCTGGGCCAACTACAAGGTGTTTACTGGTCTACTTGCGGGTACTCGTATCAGTGGCGGTGCCCGTTATGTGGGAGAAATGGAAATGAATGCGGCCAACACTCAGGGCAAAGTTCCATCGTACACTGCGGTAGATATGTCAGTTGGGTATGATTTAGGTCATGCAAGTGAATCCTTGGCTGGAGCAACGGCGAACTTAATCGTGAACAACGTATTTGATAAAGAATACTACTCTTGCTACAACCAATATAACTGTTGGTTTGGTGCAGAGCAGTCTGTTGAAGTGAACGTCAAATACGAGTTCTAATGACCATTATTTAGTCTTAATGGTTCACTCCTACCACTAAAGTTGCTTTTAGCAAATGGTACCGAGTTTGGCGCATAGTAAGCGGCTCTGACTTAGGTCGCTTTTTCCTCATCAAGTTCTAAGTTCTGTCGCTACTTCAAAGGCTTGAAGAGGCATTTAATCAATCCTTGTCTATACTGAACCTGAATACTGATAAATAGTATGAATGGCTAAAAAGAATAGGTAAGGGGGCTCTATGCGCAAGGCAACACGGTTCAGCATTTTGGTTATTGGAGTGGTGTTAGCCAGTACGGTTTATGCGCTACCCGTGCCGGAAGGTGACCCTATACTTTGGGTCTCTGGAGATATAACTCAGTCCAATACTGCTGATGGTGTGGAATTTGATTCTGCAATGATAAAGCAACTTGAGCATGGGGTGATTAAGACCAGTAACCATGTTGTGTCTAATGTTGTTGAATACCAAGGGCCAACATTGAGCGCCTTACTGGATTATGTCGGAGCGCAAGGCTCGACAGTAAAAGTGATAGCTTGGGATGAATACGTTGTCAGTATTCCAGTATCAGACATCAAGAAGTATGGTGTCTTGCTCGCGACACACGAAGATGGTACTAAAATGACCATTGATGACAAAGGCCCATTTTTTGTTGTTTTTCCCTTCACCGACCATCCCGAAATACAAACGGATCTGTTTTACAGTTTATCCGTGTGGCAGGTTCGAGAGATTGTTATTGAGTGACCCATATGGAGAGGTTTTGGAATAGAGGGCGCCATTTTGTTGTGGTTGTTGCAGCGCTGTGCGCTGTGCTTATCGTGGTTATCGGCTACGTTTTCTATTCTGTTTCAGAGATCAAAAACATTGCCTCTGAACCTTATGTCACCATCATTAACAACAACATCTCTGCTAAAACAAAGCTATTATTTGTCAAATCTGAAGTACTGTCTTTCTCGGCACTAAAAAATAAGAAAAGCCTGTCAAAGCTCAAGTTTACATCCAGAGTTTATAAGTCGAGTATCCTACAGGATCTTCTCGCGGAGAGAACACAGAGAGTGCATGCCAAGTTTGGTAACTTAGAGGAACTTCAGCAAGTCATTGCTGAGATTACATCTGTCTTTGATGCTATCGACAAACTAACGCAGGCAAGCGGCGAGGGTACGGATCAAGTCGTGGAACAAATTGATAGTACCTATTCACGCTTGAACATTTACCTAGCAGATTTTGTTGCTGAGGTACAACGTCAGCAGATTGAGTTTCTCGATTTCAAAGAGTCTTTCTATAACAAACAATATGTCTACTTAGGCATCATTTTCTTATGCTCTATGCTGATAATTGGTGTTATTTCTAGGATGTATTTGAGTCAGACTCAGCTAGCTAAAGATTTAGAGGAAAGAACCAAGGTTATGGAAGAAGCGAAGCGCAATGCTGAGCAGAGTTCTATGGCTAAAGCACGATTTCTTGCCAACATGTCACATGAAATGCGCACTCCCTTGAATGCGATTATCGGTTTGAGTCAGAAAGAATACTACCAAGCTTCTGATGAGCAAACCCAACACTTTCTCTCAATGATTAATAGCTCGGGAGAGCACCTCCTCAAGCTGATTAATAACGTTCTAGACCTGAGCAAGATAGAGCAAGGGAAGTCCAAGCTAGAAAGCGATGAGTTCTTTATTAGTGAACTGATAGATGTGTCCAAAACGGTATTCATTAACTTCGATAAGCAGCAAGGTGTGGATGTATTTTTCTCAGCATTTTCAGAGCGAAACTACAAAATAAGGTCGGATAAAACCAAGCTTGTACAAATCATCAACAACCTCGGCTACAACGCGCTCAAGTTTACGGAGTCAGGCCATGTTGATATTCAAATATCCCTTAATTCGCAAGCTGAGAAATTGAATATTGTTGTCAGAGATACTGGGATTGGTATGAACCAAGAGCAGTTAGACAAAGTGTTTCAAGAGTTTACTCAAGCTGATGACTCTATTACCCGAAAGTACGGAGGCACGGGGCTTGGGTTGCCAATATGCCAGTCCCTAGTTTCTTTATTAGGGGGGGAAATCAGTGTAGAGAGTTCGTTAGGGAAAGGCAGTGAGTTTAAGGTGGAAATCCCCGTTGATGTCATTGAGTCAACTCCGCTATTAGAAGATAACCGAGCAACGGGGACAGTGAGAGTGATTGCGGATAACGATGATGCGGCTGATTTTATTATCGAAGAGTTAAATAGGGCAGGGTTGTACGATCCTCAAGGGTCGACGGTGTTGTGTTATCTGAGCTCAAATGACACGCTGGAAACAACATTGAAGCACACAAATTGCCCTGATGACGCAAAGCTTATTGTGTATGGCAACATTGATGTAACGCTGCCCACGAGAAAAAACATGACCCTATTAAGTAAACCTTATGACTTGTTCAGTTTGCTTCATAGTCTCCCTGTACTTGATCAAGCGGATTTGCTACCACAAAAGAATACGATACCTGAGGAAAATGCTTCGGGGGTATCCGTCATGTTGGTTGAAGATATTCGCATGAACCAAATTGTTGCTCAAAAAATGTTGGCGACCTTACAAGCCGATGTGACTACCGTTAATAACGGCCAAGAGTGCATCGATTTATTGAGCCGAGAGCGGTTTGACATAATATTCATGGACATACAAATGCCGATAATGGATGGGTTAGAAGCTCTTAAACAGATAAAGCAGGATAACCTGGCTCCAGACACTGCGATTATTGCTTTGACCGCCAATACATTTGATAGTGATGTACAAAACTATTTAGAGCAAGGGTTTGATAATGTGCTTTCTAAACCATTTAAGTTGGAGTGGTTGAAGGGGATGTTAGAGAGATACGCATAAGGAATGGTAAGCGCCTCTGTGGCACAGAGGCGCTAAAGGCTAACTAGCGAACTTTTTTGCGTCGATACGTCCCTCTGCGTCATAGGCTTTCTCGCCATAGATGTACGTCTTAGAAACAGTGCGGTCATCGCCAAGGCTCATCAGCACAAACAGCTTCTCTTCCAAGGTTTTGGCCTGCTCCATTCGGAAACGCATCAGTTGAGTTGCATGTAAATCCAGCACGACAAAGTCCGCTTCTTTACCCATTTCAAGGTTACCAATTTTGTCTTCAAGGTGGAGTGAACGTGCGCCGCCCAGTGTTGCTAAGAACAGGGATTTCAATGGATGCAGTTTCTCCTGTTGAAGCTGCATGATCTTATACGCTTCACTCATTGTCTCAAGAATCGAGAAGCTGGTACCAGCGCCGACATCGGTGCCCATACCGACGCGAACCCCATGTTCTTCCAGTTTAGGTAGTTTGAACAGACCAGAACCAAGGAACAGATTCGATGTTGGACAGAAGGCAATTGCCGATTCAGTTTCTGCCAAACGCTGACATTCACAATCAGAGAGATGAATGCCGTGAGCAAACACAGAGCGCTTATGCAGCAGTCCGTAATGGTCGTAGACATCCAGATAAGAGTCGCGCTCTGGGAACAGCTCAAGTACCCATTCAATCTCTTTCTTGTTCTCTGAAAGGTGGGTATGCATGTACACATCTGGATATTCTTCCAGAAGTTTACCTACAGTCGCCAGCTGTTCCGGTGTGCTGGTTGGAGCGAAACGGGGCGTAACCGCATAAAGCAGTCGGCCTTTGTTGTGCCATTTTTCAATCAGCTCTTTAGACGCTTCATAACCAGATTCTGGCGTATCGGTCAGGTAGTGTGGTGCGTTGCGATCCATTAGGACTTTCCCTGCGATCATACGCAAGTTGCGGCGCTCTGCCTCTTCAAAGAACACGTCGACCGACTCTTTATGTACCGTACCAAACACGAGTGCTGTGGTGGTGCCGTTACTCGCTAGCTCATTGAAGAATAGCTTCGCGACTTTATGCGCGTAAACCGGATTTTTGAAACGCCTTTCTTCTGGAAAGGTGTAGTTTTCTAACCAGTCGAGCAGTTGCTCACCGTAGGAGGCGATCATGCCTGTTTGCGGATAATGAATATGGGTGTCAATAAAACCTGATGTGATCAGCTTGTCTTCATATTCGGTGATGTTGAGGTTCTTTGGTTGCCTTTTAAGCACCTCTTCTGTCTCACCGATATCGACGACGTGGCCGTCTTCTACCACGAGAAGACCGTCGTCGAAAAACTGATACGAGTTTTCCAGTCCGACGTCTTTTGGGTCAGCAATACTGTGCAGAAGGCTTGCACGATAAGCTTTACGTTGAGTTGTCATGTTTACTTCCTTTAAAGGCCCTCTTTGGGGCTAGGCGATTTTCTCTTCCAATGATGAATCGCTCAGTTGTTCTTCTTTACTGTGTGGCGTAGGGCGTTTTTCTTCAAGCGAAATTCCCTGATAGTGTGCGATTAATTCACCCGCAACCGATACCGCAATTTCAGCAGGATGTTTTCCATTCACCATACTGATTCCAATTGGGCAAATCATCGTATTTATTTGTTGCTGGTTATAGCCGCGCTGCGCCAAACGCATGTCGAATTTTTTACGTTTGGTCAGCGAACCTATCATGCCGAAATACGCGCTGTCGTCGCGATCGATGATGGCTTTTGCCAACTCAAAATCGAGTTGATGATTGTGCGTCATGACCAGATAGTAGCTATTTGGTGACATGTCGCGTACTTCAGCGACAGGATCATCGCTCACCAACTTGGTTACGTTGCGAGGGATCTCGTCAGGGAATACGTCTTCACGCTCATCAATCCAAGTGACACGGAAAGGGAGCGTCGAGACGATATGTAAAAGGGCTTTGGCAACATGGCCAGCACCGAATACCACTAGATGTTTTTGCGCGGTGCCAATTGGCTCGAAGCTCAGTGTTGCCATTCCGCCACAACACTGACCTAAGCGAGCCCCGAGATTAAAGCGCTCTACTTTCAGTGAACGTTCACCCGCGAGCAGCATTTCACGCGCCATTTTGGTGGCGATGTGCTCCAGATGACCACCACCAATGGTGGCAATCAAACGGTCGCGAGTGACCAACATTTTTGTGCCCGCATCCCGTGGCACTGAGCCACGGTCTTCCAATACGGTCACCATCACGCAAGGTTCACTGTTTTTCTCTAGCTGTGCCAGTTCATGAATCCAATTGTCCTTAAACATACGTCTCTCCTTGAACGGTAACCCCTTGAATAACCGCTTAAACCTCTTGCGTGTTCTGTTTTGCCACTTGTTGTTGCGTTTGCGTTACCTCATTGATTGCCATCAACACACGCTCTGGTGTTGCTGGCGTATCTAATTTAGGTATAGCACCTTCAACGGCAACTGAGGCAATGGCATCTTTCAGTGCACTCCACACTGACATGCCGAGCATGAATGGCGGCTCACCGACAGCTTTGGAGTTAAACACGGTATCTTCTGGGTTGGCTCGATTTTCCAGAAGGTGAGTGTGGAACTCGATAGGCATATCGGCGATCGCCGGAATCTTGTAGCTGGCAGGCCCGTTGGTCATCAGACGACCTTGTTCGTTCCAGATCAGCTCTTCTGTGGTCAGCCAGCCTACACCTTGCAGGAAGCCACCCTCGACCTGACCAATATCAATTGCTGGGTTAAGAGAAGCCCCTACATCGTGCAGAATGTCTGCGCGCAGAATTTTGTATTCGCCTGTCAGGGTATCCACAATGACTTCTGAACAAGAGGCACCGTACGCGAAGTAGTAGAACGGACGGCCACGCGCTTTTTCATGGTCATAGTAGATTTTTGGTGTGCGGTAGAAACCAGTGCTCGATAGCGATACTTGGTTGAAATAGGCCAGCTGAACAAAGGCTTCGAAGGTCAGAATTTCTTCACGAATCATGACCATACCGTTTTTAAACACCACTTCTTCTGCTGACACTTTGTAGTGACTGGCTGCGAAGTCGATCAGACGCTGTTTAATGGTCAGTGCGGCGTTCTGGGCGGCCTTACCGTTGAGGTCGGCGCCCGATGAGGCCGCGGTTGGTGATGTGTTCGGTACTTTGTCTGTGTTGGTAGCGGTGATTTGGATACGTTCAACATCTACTTGGAACTCCTCAGCAACGATTTGCGCCACCTTGATGTTCAGACCCTGACCCATTTCCGTACCACCGTGATTCAAATGAATACTGCCATCGGTGTAAATATGGATGAGCGCACCAGCCTGATTCAGGAAAGTCGCAGTGAAAGAAATACCAAATTTCACTGGTGTGATCGCCAGACCTTTCTTAAGGATCGGGCTTTGCTTGTTGAACTCAGCGATGGCTTTACGACGGGCGTGATAGTCACTACTTTGTTCAAGTTGCTCAGTGATTTCTGGCAGGAAGTTATCTTCAACTGTCTGGTAGTAATGAGTGACGTTACGCCCCTCACCACCGTAGTAATTCGCTTTACGGACTTCGAGTGGATCTTTACCCAGATAGCGGGCAATTTCATCCATGATATGCTCAATGGTCATCATCCCCTGCGGGCCACCAAATCCACGGTAAGCCGTATTCGACGCCGTGTTGGTTTTGCAGCGGTGACCTGTCACTGTAGCATCACCCAGATAATACGCGTTGTCTGAGTGGAACATGGCACGGTCGACAATCGAGCTCGACAGATCCGGAGAGTAACCACAGTTACCCGCTACGATGATGTCAGCCCCTTCAATGACGCCATCATCGTTAAATCCTATTTTGTACTGGTTATAAAATGGGTGACGCTTGCCCGTCATGGTCATGTCTTCCATGCGAGGTAGACGCATCTTAGTTGGGCGTTTAGTTAGGTGCGCAATGACTGCGGCCATACACGCCGGCGCTGCTGCTTGCGTTTCTTTACCCCCGAAACCGCCGCCCATACGACGCATATCGATCACGACTTTGTGCATCGAAACCCCAAGTACTTCGGCGACCAGCTTTTGTACTTCAGTTGGGTTTTGTGTCGAGGTATAAACGATCATGCCACCATCTTCGGTTGGCATCACGCTGCTGACCTGAGTCTCAAGGTAGAAGTGTTCCTGACCACCAATCTCCAGATCGCCTTCAATCACGTGTTTTGCTTTGGCGAGTGCCGCTGCTGAGTCACCGCGTTTTTGCTGGTGGCTTTCAGTAACAAACAGCTCTTTCTCAAGCGCTTCTTTTACGTCGAGTACTGGTGGTAGGGCTTCGTACTCAACAATGGCGGCTTGCGCGGCTTTGCGTGCCGTTTCCATATCATCCGCGGCAACGGCAAGTACGGGCTGACCGTAGTATTGAACCAGACCGTCAGCAAGCAGAGGATCACCCGGTAGAATGGCACCGATATCCAACTGGCCCGGTACGTCTTCGTGGGTGATGGCAATCGCAACACCCTCAAATTCGTAACACGGCGAGACGTCCAACTTGGTGATTTTTGCGTGAGCTTGCGTACTCAGACGTGCATACACGTGCAACTGGTTAGGGAATTCTAAGCGGTCATCAATGTAAACCGCTTCACCTGTGACCTGCTTCGGAGCGCTGTCGTGTTTTACGCTTTTACCAACGCCGGTTTTCAGATCCTGCTTTACGATGGCGACCATCTCTTCTTGAGTCATGGTCTGATGATGTGCGTTAGACATAAGACGTTACCCTTGTTTCGATCTGGTTGTTGTGATGAGTCTGCTCGATGTAGAAGCGACGCAGCATGTTCGCTGCTGTCATTGAGCGGTACTCTTTGCTGGCACGGAAGTCGCTCAGTGGCTCAAAATCGTTATGGATTTTAGCCATCGCGGCATCAATGGTTGCTTGTGTCCATTCTTTTCCTAATAGCGCATTTTCACAGTGCGTTGCACGTTTTGGCGTTGCCGCCATACCACCGAAAGCGATGCGGGCATTGATGACTTTATTATCTTCAATCTCAATATTGAATGCGCCACAAACCGCAGAAATATCATCGTCTAGACGCTTGGAAAGCTTGTAAGCACGGAAGGTTTCGTTCGCTTTTGATTTAGGAATAATCACTTGCTCGATAAATTCACTTTCCTGCTGAGCGGTGACTTTATAGCTGATGAAGTAGTCTTCAATCGGCAAGATTCTGGTCTGCTTACCACGGCGCAATTTCACTTGTGCATTCAGTGCAATCAAAAGCGGCGGCGCATCACCGATAGGGGAGGCGTTACCAATGTTGCCACCCAATGTGCCCTGATTACGGACTTGAAGAGAAGCAAAGCGATGCAGCAGCTCACCAAAATCAGAGAAATGTTGAGTCAGAAGTTGGTAGGCATCGCTGATCGCAACGTTAGCACCAATGTGTAGAGCATCGTCACTTTCTTCACACACTTTCATGTCTTCAACCAGATTTACGCTGATCAACGTTTCAATCTCGCGGTGGAATTGAGTGACTTCAAGAGCCAAATCAGTACCGCCAGCAACCAGCTTGGCCTTTGGATTTGCAGTGTAAATTTGAGCCAGTTCGTCAATGCTACGAGGGATATAGGCTGTTAGGTTGCCTTGGCTCAGACTGGCGGGTTGCCCTTGAAGAACTTCTAGTCGAGCAATGGTCTCTTTTTCCAGCTCAACAAACTGGTCCATCAAAGGTTTATCAGAAGCCAGAGACAAAGCGGCGTCAACAATAGGGCGGTATCCGGTACAGCGACATAAGTTACCCGCCAGAGACTCCATGACATCTTCCTTGTTCGCCGCAGGTTTGTTCTTGCTCAGAGCAAACATCGACATGATAAAACCTGGAGTACAGTAACCACATTGAGAACCGTGGAAATCGACCATCGCCTGCTGAGTCGGATGAAGCTTGTTTTTGTTCTGCAAGTCTTCAACGGTAATCAGCTGCTTACCATGTAGTGCGGATACGAACGTCAGACAGGAATTCACCGAGCGATACTGAAGTTGGCCTTCGATCACTTCGCCTAGTACTACGGTACAGGCACCACAGTCACCTGAGCCACAGCCTTCTTTAGTACCTGTTTTTTGTACATGTGTTCTCAGGTACTGCAGCACTGTCATATTTGGTGACAGCTCACTCTCTTGTCTGAGTTCTTGATTGAGTAGGAAAGTAATCAAGAGACCTCCTTGTGCATTGACACTATTGTTCCAATAATAATTTTCTGACCTTTGGGTCAATAATTGGATAATTTGACTGTAAGGTCAACTTTAATTTTACAATATTGCAACATTAGATGACCGGTAAAGGTGTCATTAACAAGAGTGGTGGCAAAGTAAGTCTATGAATTTAATGATGTTAAAGTTTATTTTGACGTAAAAAATTTTAACGTAAAGAAATTTAATATTGTATTTTATTTTGTGTACAATCTTGATGGTGAGAAACAAAAAGTCCGGCAAGGCGCCGGACTTAGATAATGCAAAATTAGCTGCTTATTTGTTCTTCAATAGATCCGAAAAGACGACATGTAGGTCGTTTGAAGCAGCATTACTATCAAGGTTTAGCTTGGAACGGATATGAGATAAGTGCTCTTCCATCAGGCTGATAGCTTGCTCAGTATCGCCAGATTCAATCGTATCTAGCAACTGGGTATGCTCGTCCTGAGAGCAGTTTGAATGGTTGCCAGTTTCATACTGGGCAATCAGCAGTGATGTTTGCGACACTAAGCTTCTCTGGAATGCGAGCAATGGGGCGTTGTTTGCCATCTCAGCCAGCTTAATGTGGAACTCCCCAGATAGTCGAAGTCCTTTACCGTAATCACCGTTATCGAAAGCCTCGTTTTCTTTTTCTACCAAGCGTCGGCACTCTTCTATCTTCGCGCTGGTGGCATGTTCAACGGCAAGCTCAATAATGGCAAGCTCCATGACTTCACGCGCTTTGATGATTTGTTTTGCTTCTTCTTTGGTCGGTGCAGACACCATCGCACCGCGATTCGGCCTGATACTGACCACCTGTTCCATCGACAATCGGAGCAAGGCTCGGCGTATGATGGTTCGACTCACGCTGAAGATCTCTGCTAAAGCTTCTTCATTCAGTTTGGTTGCTGGTGGCAACCGTTGCTCAAGTATCGCATCGAAGATGTGGCAATAGACCACGTCATCCTGCGTTTGACCGGCGACTTTTGTTTTAATGTTTTTCGCCACAGAATTTTTTAGATTTGCCATAGGCGGCTTGTCACCCTCAACCTATTTATTTCCCTAATAAAACAATGATACTGCACTTTGTATACACGTGGCTAGCATTGGCAAGGTCGATAACCACAGAAGTGAAGTATAAGGCGCAAAATTCTAACCATTTTTCTTGCGCGATTGTTAATAAAGTGTTTTACTCGCGCCCCTTTTTTGAAACTGATATTCAGGGAGTTGCTATGCACAAGATAAATGTTGTGGGAACCAGTGGCAGCGGCAAGTCAACTTTCAGCCGTCAACTAGCACAAACACTGAATTATCCGTACATCGAAATGGACCGATTATTTTGGAAAGCCGACTGGCAAGAGTCGAGTGATGATGAGTTTTTTGCTCAGATAGAGGAGGCCACTCAGCAGCCGTATTGGGTGCTGGACGGTAATTACAATCGTAGCCGTGAAATAAAGTGGAAAGAGGTGGACACGGTTATCTGGGTTGATTACTCAAGGTTAAGAACGCTGTATCAAGCAGTGACACGAGCAGTGTATCGCTGCTTGACGCAAAAAGAGCTGTGGCCCGGGACAGGGAATACCGAGAGTATTGTGAAATCCTTTTTCAGCCGTGATTCAATCATTCTATGGACATTGAAAACGTACCATTCTAATCGCCAACGCTATCTCGCAGATATGACAAACCCGCGTTACCAGCATATTCGTTTTATTCGTCTGACTAGCCCTCGACATGCAAAACGGTTTTTGCAGCAATTAAGTTGAGCATCGAAAGGAATCAATTCATTTCGATTTGGGCAGGGCTTACGCAAAGCCCTGCCAGTACATTTAGTCCATTAAACTTTTTGATTTAATCGCTTTCTTGGCCAGTTCTTTAGCAAATTCACTGATATCGGCTTCGAAGGCTTCAACGCTATGGCGAATGTCGTCCAACTGAACGGTTTCCATTTCACCTTCATGCATGACGACCTGTCCGTTGACGATGGTAGTTGAAACATTGCTTGGGTTAGCTTGGTATACCAAAGTCGCGTACGGGTCATAGTTTGGCATCATGTTCGCAGACTGTGTTTCTACAATAATAATGTCCGCTTTTTTACCTTTCTCCAATGAACCGATTTGGTCTTCCATATGTAGGGCTCTTGCGCCGCCGATGGTAGCCAGCTCAATGGTTTGTTGGGGAATCATGATGGTACGGTCGTTATGCTTCAGCCTTTGCATGTTGGCGGAATAGCTGAGCGTATGCCATAGATCGACTTGATTGGAGCTCATTGGCCCGTCTGTACCCAGCCCCATACGTATACCAGATCGATACATCTCCCATGCTGGGGCAATACCTGTTGCACCTTTGGCGTTGGCCATTGGGTTGTATGACACACCTGCATCAGCCTGTTTGATCAGTTGTTGATCTTGTTCTGATAGGTGGATGGCGTGAGCCAGAACGGTGCGTTCATCCAGTGCGCCAATCTGTGCCAAGTAATCAACCGGAGACTTGGCGTTGTGCTCCTCTTTGATGCGCTCCTGCTCATTCGGGAACTCGGCAACATGGATTAGTACAGGAACATCATGTTGTTTTGACAGCTGATTGATTTGTTGCAGCTTTTCTTTGCTGACCGTGTAAACGGCGTGAGGTGCGTAAGCTGGAGTGATCAGTGGATCGTTTTTGTATGTATCGATAAAGTGTTCCGCGTATTCGATGCCACCATAGGGTTCTTTGGCATCAACGACGGGAAACTTTATCACTGTCTCACCTAATACCGCGCGCAGCCCCACTTCTTTGGTCGCTTTGGCCATTTCATCCATATGGTAATACATGTCGGCGTAGGTCGTTACGCCACTTTGAGCGAGATCGATAGTGCCGAGTTTTGTGGCGTTATAAATCAATTCACGGCTGAGTTTTTCGCCTTCTAATGGGAAGAAGTAGGCAAACAGACGATTGGAAATCCCTTCTTCGCCAAGGCCACGAAAGGCTATCATTGGCAAATGGTTATGAGCATTAATAAAACCAGGTAGTACAATACCGTCGTCTGCATCAATAGTTTGTTTTGCTTGGTATTGTTCAATTAGTTCCTGCCCACCAATCGCCACAATGGTGTCATCTTTAATGACAACGACACCATTGTCGATCACGTCCATATCGGCGTTAATGGTCAAAACTTGACCGTTGGTGATCATCAGATCCACTTGGTTTTCTGGTGTTAATTGAGCACAGCCAGAGAGAAGAGTTGCTGCGACAGCAATCGAGAGTGTTTGCTTTTTCATGGATGCCCTGAAACCTCTTTTCGAAACGTATCGATAGTAAGAGAAAAATTATCTGTGTGTAAAAAAGCGCGCCAGCCTAACACTGAAATATGACAGTTTTAAGTCAGTGCGGTTACCGAATTAAGTAAATTATCATTGCTTAAAAATAACAGACTTGTCCATGTATCGGATCAAAAAATGCCAGTCAGCAAACACTGACTGGCATTTATGTGTTGAGGTGCTGAATTAGTAGTTAGCTTGGACACTGACGCCGCTAAAGCTAGTGTAGCCATTAAGCATCACGTAGTAGCGACCGTTTTGAGTGCTAGACACTGTACACGTCTCACTGTTGCCGTAGCGATATGGGCGGCAGTCCCAAGAGCTAGTCGTTGGTTTGGCGCCAAAGCGAACGTAGAGATCGGCATCACCTGTGCCACCGCTAGTGGTGACAGTCAATGTCTGACCGGCGGTCACGTCGATGTAGTAATGCTTCTGCTCACCGCGGCTACCGCTGATACCAGTCACTGGTGTGCCGTTAGTCAGTTCACCATCTGGAGAAGGCGTACCACAATCTGGTTCACAACCACTGTCAGTTTGGCTGTATAGCAGCTTATTCACGGTACCTTTAGTATCACTGACTTTGTTTACGCTCGCACGTTCGCTGATCAGTGTTGATACTTGAGCAGGTGACAGTGAGTTGTTTTCTTGTAGATACAGAGCTGCGACACCTGCTACGTGAGGCGTTGCCATGGATGTACCACTGATGGTGCGGTATCCGCCATCGTACCAAGCGGATTTAATGTTTGAACCCGGTGCAAATACGTCGACACAGCTCCCCCAGTTGGAGAAACTTGAACGACTATCGCTGCTGGTGGTTGAGCCTACAGTCACACCGCTAGGTTCGCGAGCCGGTGAGGAGTTACAAGCGTCAGCGTTGGAGTTACCTGCTGCGAGCATAAAGCTGATGCCTGATTGAACAGCGCTGGCAACTGCTTGATCAAGCGCGGTTGAGACACCACCACCCAAGCTCATGTTAGCGACCGATGGGCCAGAAGCGTTTGCCGCTACCCAATCCACACCGCCAATGACGCCTGAAGTCGTACCTGAGCCACTACAACTCAGTACGCGCACACCTACGATATTGACGTTTTTCGCCACACCGTATTGTGAACCACCAATCGTTCCCGCTACATGAGTACCGTGGCCATTACAGTCGGTGGAATCATTGTCATTGTCAACGAAGTCATAACCGGAACTCGCGCGGCCACCGAACTCGACGTGAGTGTTGGTCACACCGGTATCGATCACATAAGCGGTCACACCTGAACCATCGTAGTTGTAGGTGTAGCTGTTGCTGAGTGGCAAATCACGCTGATCGATTCGGTCTAACCCCCAAACTGGATTGGTTTGAGTGGCATTGGCAGAGACAACTGGGTCAAGTGAGATGACTTGGTCTTGCTCAATAAAATCAACTTGTTGATCAGCACGAAGGGCTTTCAATTGCTCAGCTGATAGGGTTGCAACAAAACCGCTTAAAGAACGATCATAGACTTTATCGATCTTTAAAGCGTGTTGGCTGGCTAAACCAGAAACGGTTTGCTGAGTGAACTGTTGAAGTGCTTGGGCGTCATTGCTGAGCGTCATCGGCTGCTTGAGCACGACGATGTATTGGTTTTTAATTGCGGTCTTTGCTGACGCTGTGACTAAAGGCGCGAGCATGTGGTTGTCTGATGTGATGGCTCCTCCCTCGTTTTGTTGTGCTAGCCCCGAGGTTGAGATCACTGTAAGAGTCGAGGCGATACAACAACTTAATAATTTCTTAAACATATTGTCTTCCTTTGAATTGTAAAAGAGAGTGTTGAACATGGCCTACTACAAACTACAAGCATGCAAAATGGGTTCTCATGGTTCGAAGAGAACCTGATTACAATTTTCAAACTATGCATTTATTCATGTTGTTGCATATTGTTGTTTTAGTTAATCTAGAAATCTGCGTGTGGTTTATAAAATTATTGAAATTGACTTATTACTATTTCTTGAATGGTGGGATAGGAGTCATAAATGAGAGCTTTTGCTCTATCAGGTGGGATCTACGTGCTAAGGCAATAGTGATTTATTTTGCATAGATAAGGGTGAGCGCGTGGTAAGAGTGGGATTAGGGCGTAGGTAATTGGATGTTTTATGGTAGAAAGTGGTACAAAAAGAAAAAGCCAGCAGGATGGCCCTACTGGCTTTGATAAAGCAATTAGTTTGTTGAGTTACACCTTAAATCGGTCTACCAATTCGTACAGTTCGTTGGCGCGTTGATTCAACTCTTGGCTGCCTGAGCGGTTTTCGTTGGCCAGTTCAGCCGATTGTGAGCTCTGGTCGGAAATCACCACTATGCGCTGTGAAATTTCCTGACCAACCAAGCTTTGCTCTTCGGTTGCGGTTGCGATCAAAGAGTTCATATCCATGATGGTTCCAATGGACTCCTGAATTTGAACCAGTGCTCGTGCCGCAGCGTTCGCTTCTTCAACGGTGCTTGCCCCTCTTTTCTGGCTTGACTCCATCGCTCTGACTGCGTCATCTGATGCCGCTTTCAATTGCTCAATCATTTGGTGGATCTCACCAGTACTGTCTTGGGTACGACTGGCTAACTTACGCACTTCATCAGCGACGACGGCAAAGCCACGACCTTGCTCACCAGCACGTGCGGCTTCAATTGCAGCATTGAGTGCCAATAGGTTGGTTTGCTCGGCAATATCTTGAATCACCTCAAGAGATGAGGAAATATTCTGCACATCGCCTTCAAGACGTGAAATGACACCATTCGCCTGAGATACTTCTTCGGCAAGGGCTTCAACAGATTGCGCGGCAGAGTTCACTATTCCCTGAGCTTCTTTCGCGTTGTCATCGGCCTCTTTAGCAGAGTGTGCCGCTTGGCTAGCATTGTTTGAGATTTCGGATGCCGTTGTCGTCATTTCAGTCATTGCGGTGGCGACTTGCTCGGTTTCTTCACGTTGGCCTGATGCTAACTCGTCCACTTTAGCGGCCCGGCTAGACATGTTGCTTGTTTCTGCAACGACTTGCTGACCGACATCACTCACGCTGCGAATGATGGTTTGTAAGCTGGCAACAAATGCATTGAAGTTGTTACTAAGCTGGGAAAACTCTGGTGCTTTGAAGTCTTCCATGCGGGCGGTGAGGTCAGCGTCTCCGCTGGCAAAAGAACTGATCGAAGCATCGAACAGTTCTAGTGGTTTCAGGATGGTTCGGTTCACGGCCACGGCGAAGGCGGCAACGATACCCGCGATCACGATACAGAACAAAATGATGGCAGAAAGGGTTTCCTGTAGCGCTTCCGTGGTCGCATTCTCCATTTCAGCCACAATGGCATCGATGTCGTCGGTATAGAAACCTGTACCTAGCATCAAATCCCATTCAGGAATAAATATAGAGTAACTCAGCTTAGGTAATGCTTCGGTTTCTCCCGGTTTAGGGAAGTAGTAAGTGGTAAACTCACCTGTTTTAGCGTTACGGATGAGATCTTGAATTAGGTAATTACCTTGTTTGTCCTGTAGGTTCCAGAAGCTATCACCAATACCTTTAGAACTTTGACCTTGTACTCTACGGATACCTTTAGAGTCATAACCAAATACATAGCCAGTTTTACCGTATTCTAATGTTTTTAGAGTCGGGTACGCTTCTTCTAAGCTGGCACCTCTGTCGAGAAAAGGTTGAACGGCAGATTTCGCCATTTGGAGATAGTTTCTCAGTTCCGCTTTCTTCATGTTCATCATGTTGGTGCGGGTAACTTCGATTTGCTGATCATTGAGTTCACTGGTTTTTACATAAGTAAATCCAAGCATGCCTATTGCGATGACCAGTAAAGGAACAAGCGCCAAAATATATAGGCGACTTCTAATCGTTAGACTCATACAAACATCCTGTCTCTGAAAGGTCTTTGGCGTTTTTACATTGTCAGAGCTGCATCTGGCATGAAACGCCTGTTGTTATTAATTTGGGCTATACACGCTAAATCACGCTTATTAACAAGCAGAAGAAGCGTATTCGCCCAAACGTTTATTCTTTAAGACTAGCCAATTTATCGACGCAGGACTGTGAATCTTGATAGGTTAATTAGTGTTTAATGCTTGGTATTCGTTATGTTTTATCTGAAACATTGACCGGAATCGCATTTCCGCTTTCCAGTCAGCAACTTAGAAATGGTGTATCGGTTGTCAGCAAATTTGATATAGCACCAATCAGCAACTGGACGGATGAGTCTCCAACGCAATGGTGCGTACAACCAGCCTTTGCCAACCAGTTTCCATGCACGATAAGTTACGTCTAAGCCAAGCAATAGCCTTCCATTATTATCCAGTGCGTGAAGAATTTTAGCCGCACGTTGAGCGTCAATATCTGGATAATGTAGAAAGTTGTCGGAGTGAATATCAACCAGCATCAAATGCTGCTGGTTGTCGTAGTGTGCAAGGCGTTCCATTTCTTTCACACACAGTGGGCAGGTACCATCGTAGAAAATTGTAAGTTGAGTCATAGGTTTATCCTTTTTCCATCTTCTACGTATACGCGACTTCATTGATCAGCCACAGGCTCTTTTAGATAAGTGTGCCAGTTATCGCTGAGCGACTGGTACTGGAAAACACAAAAATCTTTTCGATCAGCCAAGTAATCATTTTCTACTTCATCGAGCAAGTTGCTGTGCTTTTCAGGATCACTGCCGTAAACCAAACATAAAGTTGAGAAGTAGCGTTGCAAGTCAAAACTGTGTTCATCGATGTATTCACCAAAGTCGTAATAGTCTGGCCTGTCATCGGACTCAAAAGCAAACATATCGGCAGCGCTGATAGCGGCTTCATCACCTCCGTCTAAATATTCGATCATTAAAATCGCAGCAAAATTGTCTACGGCATCCTCTTCTTTACCGAGAATAGGAATGTTCTGATCGGAGATATAAGCGTGCCCGGCCTCATGGAGTAGAGTATGCAAAACCGTGTCCATCGCTCCAAATTTTGCCTCTTTACCGTACTTTTCGTCGTACTTGTTCTTGATAAAGTAATTCAGCGCTTCCTGATAGAAGTGATAAGGCATATGCACCGTGTGCTGCTCTGGATCATAAAGTGGCCCATCTTTACTACCATATTGAATGGTTAACGTCTTGTTGAATGGAAACAGCGTATCTGACAGCTCTATTACGGTATCGTTGACTCCGTTTGCTTCAAGGTCTGCTTTCATTTTCCCTTCGGCTTGGTTAGTGGGAGGCAGATATTGGATCTGAATGTTCTTCTTAGCGGCATATGCCGCCGGCGTGATCGCTGTCGTTATAGCAACAATTGCCAGCGGGAAAAGGTGTTTAAACATAGGCAAACTCAATCTATCTGTATATTTAATATGCTGACTCAATATTGACATAAAAAACGTTACTTTGCGTTGAATCGCGCTTCGAAAGGAGACTTGTCGATGAAAATGATCGTTAAATGAAGTATTGAGGTATTTTACTCAAACTGATTTTGAGTGACTGCAGAAAGTCAGTAAAGATTACGACCAAAAACTCTCCTAACGACTAAAATTAGGGCAGCGAGTCAGCTTGTGCTACACTCGCCGCCCTTTTCTGTTTCAATGAGATCAATACCATGAGCACTAAGCAAGAACTTCAAAACCTTCACAATCGTCTGGACAAGTGTCAGCGTAAGCTGGATGCGGCGAAATCTCGTGGTGATCAGGAAATGGTGACTAAGTTCACTGACGAAGCAGATAAGCTAAGCAAAAAAATTCACGTGATGAAAAGCAAACAGAAATACGACATGAACAAAGAGCGTAAGAGCTTGATTGACATGCCGTTCTCACGTGCAATTACTAAAGAAGAACAAGCAGACATGGGTAAGCTGAAAAGGTCAGTCAAAGGTCTAATCGTGGTTCACCCAATGACTAAGCTGGGTAAAGAGCTGAGACTTGAAGTCATGACTGGTTACGCACCGAAAAAATTCTGATTTCCAGATAACTGAAAAAGCGCCGTAAGGCGCTTTTTTGTTATTGCTTTCTGTTGTGAAGGAGGCTTAGTGAATATCGAGTTTGCTAAGCAATGATGGATATCCCCAACCATTTTCTCCGGCTTTAACGTCATCTCCAGTCAGGTATTGATACAGAGTCGGAGCCAGAGAGCCGTTCTCCTCACTACTCAGTGGCGTAGCTTGTTTGCCAATTGGAGCGCCCCAAAATCCGATAAAGGCGTCCTTCTCCAAATAGCTTTCGCCTGCGTGACGGCCCGGAACTTTCGTGTTGTAGCCAATCCCTTCTCGAGGGAATAAATTCACTGTACCTGCTCGCGGTTCGGCGTAAAGCTTGGCGAGTTGTACGACGGAATCAGGCCTAGGCGTAAATTGGGTTAGTTCGCGCCATTGCATTTCATCACACCAGCTTTGTGGGTTGTCGATGCCTGCTCGGTTGACACATTGATTGACCAACTGAGCAAACGTCTCAAGCTTTGCTTGATTTGGTGAAGGCAGATAAGGGTTGAGTTTGTTGACTTCCAGTAACGCTGTTTTGCTATTGGCTTTGTAGAAATAGCGCTCTCCTTGTTTGATGATGAGCTCATCGATTCGTTTGCCGTCACGCTGAGCGACCAAACGTACCTGACACTCTGTTTCATCGCAGGTTGATTCTCTGACGACCAGGTAGTCGAGACTATCTGAAAGCTTTTCTACTGACTCGGCAATGATGTCCAGCTTTTCCCCTTGTGGTGCATTGACCGGTGTCCAGTTGGTCAGCTCCGAATAGACAGGTTGTGTTTGCCAACCCGATTGCGAATTAAACATATCCATCATGAAGTTACCGCCAGCGGTAGAGGCTACCACCACATCAACACCTTGGTTACTCGGATAATTTAATGCATTGGTGATCTTTGGTCCTTCGCCTTCATCAGATGAGATTTTCTTGATCACTAGAGGGTAGTCGAGTGATTCCGAAAGTGGCTCAAAGATCGCTTTCTCCGGATTTAAGGTGTAGTAGACCGGAGATAAACCATGGTCCCCCGCCATTCCCCAGAGTGTCTGCTGGTAAATGCCGGCGTCCTTGTACGCTTGTTCAATTTGACGTATCCAGTAATCGAGGCGGTTGAGTTCACCTGTTGGCATAATGATTTCATCGCTAAAAGGACCAACAAAGTGGGCAAAATGATCCGGCCACGGATTGTAGATCAGAGCGTAATCTGGCATCCCTTGCCCATCAAGCTCTGCATAAGTAGCGATGTCCTGTTCAATTTTCCATTTTCGGGTCAGCTTGGTGTAGAAGTCCCATAGCGGTATCTCTTGATAGCTTTGAATGTTATCGATGAGGGACTGACGCTGCTTCGTTAGCACGTTTTCCACTTCAGCTCTTTCATTCAGCTCTCTCAAACAACGTTTCTCACCAAAGTCACGTAGTGCTTCGCCTGCACCAAGGTTAACCAGACCGTCGTAACTGGTGTGAGCATTCCAGTCATATTGGGCGTTACAGTTAAGCGTTTTCATGTGAACCAGTCGATCAAACATCGTCTGAACCTGATTGGCCTGCATTAAGCGATCAAGTTGAAGGGCATCATTACCAAAGAAGTAATAGGCTCTGTCTTCGTTTCGGTCGACAAAGTGGAAATTCGGGATTCCTGTTCCTTGTTCGCCAGAGACTTTTGCCCCTGTTTTGATGATAGGCAGGTTTCTTACGCTAATCGTCGGTGTGGAAGAGATACCTACCCGAGCAATGGAGTCGGTATGGTTTTGATAAAGTCGTTTGAAGAACGGTAAGTAATATGGATCACGATACGTTTGTTCTGATAGAACCTGAAGAAAACGCATGGATTGAACGTGCTCTGGGCTGCTTGTTGCGACAGGGCTGCCGAACTCAGTACTCTTAGTATGTTGCTGGTAAGCGTGGGAAAGAAAAGGTTTATCTGGATCAACCAATCCTTCGATTAACCCTTGTTGCAACCCGTCGACCGTTACCTGAACAGCAAAGCGGCGGTTCTGCTGTGACTCGAGAAACTCAATTGCTTGTTGAGGGTGATCGTCAAACGCGTTTTGCAGCCACTCATTAAGACGTTCTTGTCTCTCATCCTGGTAGATAAATTGGCGATAGGCTTTCAGCACATTGAGACGCACAAAATCAATTAAGGTAATGGTTAACGCTTGCGCTTTGTTATTCGGTTGGCTGGCTCTGCCTGCTGCACCATCGGCCACAATGCCGAGTATGGCTTGTTTCATGTCGCCTTCTTCCATTCCTGAAGCGGCTTGTTGCATGATGCCAACCACGATTGGTTGAATCTTGGCGACCAATGCCAAATCTTCTGGTGACTTGGTTAGATATGTGTATTGCTCAGGCAGCCGATCCATATCTTGCCATTCGCCAATCTGAACCAAAGCGTCATATACGGTCACCATGGCCGCCATAAACTGACCATTAATTTGGATGCCTTCGTGGTGAGCCTGGTCTTTAGCGTGTTGTTTAGGCTCTTTTTTGGCCTTTTCCTCTAGAGCAAAGAGCGAGTGCTCAAAGCCTTTCAGAGCTTGTTTGTCATACACAGTTTGCAGGTAGGCTTTAAATTCATCATCACTACTGATTCCTGTGTAGCGATCGTAGAACTGATAAAGAAAATAGCCGAGAGGAATGGAATAAGTCGGATCAGCGATCTGTGCCATGACTCGACCTTTCGTTCTTGCATCAAGTGGCAATGTCAGTAGGTAGGTTTCTAGAGTCAGTCCGCCAATGGTAAACAGAGTCGTATCACGAGCAAAGCGCGTCGAGTAGGACAATGAAGAGGTGATTTGATTTTTCAGTACTTCTGTTGAGTTAAATAGCCCACCGATCACTGGGGTATCGCCGATATCGGCGTAAGCCGAGCTCATAGGGGTAAGGGCTGCCACAATTGCAGCAGGAAGAAGCCGTTTTCTCAACCAAACCATTGTTTATATCTCATTCATTATACTGATGATTTTCATTCTGGCAGGCTTATGGGAGAGTGCAAGAATAGGCTGACCAAAGCTTTGAGTTTATAGCGTCAGAATGTGACTTGGTTCCAGTTGTCGTATCTGTCAGGTATTTAATCCTAGTGAGAAAATGTAATTCAGATGAATTTACAATGTAAACCCTAAGAGATGAGAAGGGAGTACTAAACTTTAAATGATGACTTTTTATCATGATTAGTATGACTTAAAGTGATTTTAATTCATTCTTGATTGGCTTTACCTTAGCAGCTGTCCAAGATGATATTGAAGAGAGATGACTATGAGCCAAGAAAACCTTCGTATAGTGCCTATCACAGCGCAACACGACGCAGCGATCTGCCAGATAATCAAGCAGGTCGGCAAAGAGTATGGTGCTGTGGGAGAAGGGTTTGGGCCGTCTGATGCTGAGGTCGACAATATGAGTCAGCATTATCACGAGCAGAACCGTAGCTTGTACTTGGTTGCGCTCTTAGACGACAAGGTGGTTGGCGGTTGTGGTGTTGCGCCTTTTGGGCAAAATGAGCAAACGTGTGAATTGAAGAAGCTCTTTTTACTTAAAGAGAGTAGAGGGCTTGGCTTGGGAAAAACCTTGTCGTTGGCCTGTTTAGACTTTGCTAAGCAACAGGGTTTTGAACGTTGTTATCTGGACACTTTGTCCAATATGTCTGCGGCGGTGAGACTCTACGAAAGCTTGGGATTCGAGCATCTCACTGCACCTCTTGAGGGTACTTTGCACAACGGCTGCGATGTATGGATGCTTAAGTCTTTGTGATTCTAAGAAGGTAATATGAATAACTACAAACTGCTACGCCCATTGTTGGTGCTGCTCCAAACTCGTAGCTTGACCGAGGCTGCACTGCAGCTCAACGTCACTCAGTCAGCGATGAGCCGAACCTTGAGTCAGATAAGAACGGCCTTTGATGACCCGATTTTGATTCGGGAAGGCAAACAGTTTGTAGTCAGTGCCAGAGGCCAGCAGTTACTCGCTCAACTGCCTGAGTTGATTGGGTCATTGGATGAGCTTTATGCGGTGGAAGCATTTTTGCCTCATGCTTGTCAAAGAGAGTTCAGACTGGCCTACACGGCATTTTTGTCTGAATCGAGTGTGCCTCTGGTGTCTGCTGAACTGCTTAGATTGGCCCCAAACGCAGGGGTAAATGGAGAGCTGTGGCAAGATCAGCATGTCAGCGTTCTGGGTGACAGCCCGATTGATGTACTGGCGACCACACTCGACTACTTTCCTGAGAATATCTACGGCAAAAAATTGCTTGAAGATGAATATGTAGTACTGATGTCTGGTAATCATTCATTGGCTGACGCTAGCCTTGAAATGGATGATTATTTTAGTGCTTCCCATGTGATGGTGCATGGTATGCGAGAGATGCGTCAGTATGTGGGCGAGCAGTTTGAACATCGCAGGGTTCAGCGTAAGGTGATCGCCAGAGTGCCATCGTTCACTGCGGCAATGGAATTAGTCTGTCAGAGTAACGCACTGGTTACCGCGCCTTTGCATTTGGCGGGCTATTTTTCTAATCGTTTTGACTACGTTGTAAAACCATTGCCCTTTGATTTGCCCAAGCATAGCTACTATCTGCTGTGGCACAGTCGGCATCAAAAAGATCCTGCCCATCGATGGTTTCGGGAGCAGAGCTTTGCGGCATTACAGCGGCATTTGAAGCTGATGCACGTTGTTGGCGTTGAGCAGATGTAAAAAAGCCCTGATAGTCAGGGCTTTTTGCTGAGATTGAGGGCCTAGTACTAGTATCAGTAACCCATTAATTGCAGAAGGTTTTCTGCTGTTTTTATCGCCTCTTTTCGATTCGCGATATTGAGTTTCTGGTACAGGTTACGAATATGAGTTTTGATTGTGGTGCCCGCTACATCCAACTCCTGAGCAATTTGCTCGTTACTAAAGCCAGAATAGATTAGGCCAAGTACCTGCCATTCACGTTGAGTTAGTGGACTGGTGCGAACCAGCTCAGGAATATTCGGGTGGTTAACCAGCTTTTCAACAAATTCTTCATCAAAGTGAACCGAGCGGCTACGCTGAGTTGTCGAGATATCTTTGAGCAACTGCTGAGCGCGATGGCGTTCAAGATCACCCAACTCATTTTTGTTGACCAGCTTTTCGAGAATATGACCGATCTTGCCGCCTTCAACGAGGAAGTTGCCCAAAATACCCGTCTGATTCGTCAGTTCCAGTGCTTGTTTGAGCAGTAACTTAGCGCGCTCTTCATCTTGCTGTGTGGTCGCCAGTACAGCTTCAACAATCAGGTTGCGGTTATTGTCCGTGACCAGACTGTTGTGATTCGCTTGCTCTTGAAGGAATTTAAGCGTTTCAGCCGCTTCATCAAACATACCCAGATTGATCTGTGCACGAGAGATGTTACGCCACTGCAATTGAGTAAAGTGGTTACACGCTTTCTCTGGGCGAGGTGTGGTTTCCAGCCAATGTTGAATGGCTTCCATATCACCTCGTGCCTGCCAGAACAGAATCAAAGACAACGAAGCGTTCGCCGTCCAGTCAACATGGTAGGTGGACTGCTTCAGCAGGTGAACAATTTGCTCAATGAACTTGTTGGCTTTATCCAACTCACCACGCCCAATAGCGATGCGCGCCAGCATAGAGTAGCTATGTAAGTGCTTACTTGGACTGTGATTACCCAGTACATCTAAGCCTTTATATGCGCATTCCTCGGCTTCGTCGAGACGATTCCAACACCAGAAAATCTGTGCACGAATACGTAGCAGGAACTCATGCATTGGAACTTGCTGCAGTTGCTGCTCCTCGATTAGCTTGAAGGCGTTTTCCTGTACTTCAAAGGCAGCCTGTACATAGCCCTGAGCAATGAGAATTTCACTTTGCTGAAGCATCGCCCATAACGCTTGATGGTAAACCTGATACTGGCGAGCTAGTTTTTCGGTTTGCTGCATCATAGGCAGTGCGCGACTCAGATGGCCTAACACGTGGTTCACTTCACCAACAACGGACGTTGCGACAATGCGACTGCGATACACTGTGCTGTCGAGCTGTCCAAGAGACAGTTCAGCCAGCTCCAGTGCCTTTTCGGGTTCGTTCTGGTTAATCGCGACCTGAGCACGTAAGGCGTTAAACTCGCCCTGCTCTTTGGTGCTTAATGTGACGTTGAAGGCTTTCATTTGCTCATCCGCTTTGGATAGCAGGTCACCAACATCGTTATACCTGTGCTGACTTTGCGCTAACCAGGCCTGCAACATGCACAATTTCGGTTCACTATAGAGTTGCTCAGGGGCGAGGGTGTTAATCGCTTTTTCTACAGTTTGAAGCTCGCCGCTGTTGAACATTTTCCAGCCATATTGGCTCAAGATGTCGGCAGTTAATTGGCGGTTTCCTGCTTTTTGAGCATGACGAAGTGCTTGGTGAGGAGAAGAAAGCTTTAACCATGCTTGAGCCGCAGTCTGATGCAGTTCTTGCTCTTGCTGAGGTATACGAGCAGAGCGCTCATGAGCTAGAAATTCAGCAAACAAGTTGTGGAAGCGATACCAGTTTTGTTCGCCTTCAAGTGGGTGGATAAATAAGCCGTAGCGGTTGAGTGACTCAATCATGCTGAGAGCGTCATCACGTTTGGTCAAAGTCGATACCAGAGCATCATTAAAGTGATCAAGTACAGAACATTGCAGTAGAAATAAACGTGTTTCTGTATCTAAGAGATCGAACACTTCTTCAACCAGATAGTCCCACAGGTGAGCGTGATTAAATTGGGAAAAGGATTCAGCAGACTGAGCTAAGGTTTTGTGTTGATGCTGCGCCTGCAGTGCGATTAATTGCAGCGCTGACGGCCAACCTTCTACATAATTTCGTAAATTGTCGGCAGTCGCGTCGTCAATGCCATCAGCCACTCGTTGATTAAAAAAGCGAGTGGTTTCTTCGGTATCAAATGCCAAAAGGTCATCGCCAATCTCGATCATGAGGTCGCGAACACGCAGGTTTGCAGTCCCTAACGGTGGTGTTGCGCGACTGGTGACGACTAGCGTCAGGTTATCCGGCATGTGCTTGAGGAAAAAACGGATCGCTTCATGGATGTCATCATTAGAGATAAGGTGGTAATCATCCAAGACCAGATAGCACTCTTGGTGAAAATTGGCGATTTCAGCGAACACTTCACTAAATAGTGAGTGAAGAGAAGAAAACTGGCGCTTTTCAGCCAGTTTCTGAGAATTCGGACAAGCGTTGTGCGTGGCCTTGTTCAATGCTTGGATCAGATAGTTGATAAAGCGGAATGAGTCGTTGTCACTCTCATCTATACTGTACCAGCCCGTGTTGGTTTTGTCGGCTAACCACTGTGATGCCATGGTTGTTTTGCCATACCCTGCGGGCGAACGGAAAAGAATGAGTTTATAGCAGGGGGCTTGCTGTAATAAATCGAGAACTCTTGGGCGGACAATTGCGTTGTGTAAACGCCCTGGACGGGTTAATTTCGAAGGAATCCACATCTTCTTTTCCCTGTTCTGAAATACTCACAAATACCAATCTTTATTCGGAGTATGTTGATTAAAACTTAGTCAATCAGACCTAATGACAGGGATGTTACTTGAGAACAATAGCGACAGTTATTGATCAACCACCAGATTTTCGCGTATTTCACACTTTGCCTGCCTCTACGCCCTATATTTGTGATGTTTGTCACTTTATGTTGATTTTATAAGTGAGAGTTATCGCTCCTACCGCACCAAAAACAATGAAAGTTGCGTAAATCTTCCGCTCAATATGTGATCAGGTGAGCATATTGTTCAAATTATTGAGAATATGGACACCTAAGGTTCATACACCAAGGCTAAGGTGAATTTCGTTGATGGTGTGATCTTTATCACCAGAGCGAAGGTTTGAGCCCAATTGATTTGGGAGTTAGATCACGGAGCTTCTGGTCATACGCCCTCTACGCCCTGCATCCTCCTCCTAATGAGCTGTCGATATAGGAGGATGTTTTGGTTGTCATGTCAATGCACGATATGTCTCAGATGGATTAAAACCGATAAGTGAGATTTCTCTAATGAAACCTACGCAACAGAAAAAATTTGATAAAGCTTTGTTCCAAGAAAGCGTGAAGCAGCATCTATCGACTACTTACGCAAAGACGGAAGCGACTGCGACTCCGCGTGATTGGTACCTCGCGATGGGTCGAGCTTTGGCTGAGCTAACGACATTGGATCTACTAAAAACTGAACAAGACCCAAAGATTCAAAGCGCGAAAAGCGTTAACTACCTTTCTCTAGAATTCCTAATCGGTCGTCTTACAGGTAACAACCTAATCAGCATGGGTCTATACGAGCAGATCACTGATGCGATGGCTGACCTAGGTCATAACTTAACTGATCTACTTGAAGAAGAGCGCGACCCGTCACTAGGTAACGGCGGTCTAGGTCGTCTTGCGGCATGTTTTATGGATTCCTGTGCGGCACAAGAATTCCCAACGGTCGGCTACGGTCTGCACTATGAGTACGGTTTGTTTAAGCAATCATTTGAAGAAGGCCGTCAAAAAGAAGCACCAGACGCATGGCGTGGTGTTGAAGGCTACCCATGGGAAGTCGCTCGTCCAGAATTGGCACAAGAAATTGGTTTCTACGGTCACGTAGAAGTCAGCCACGAGAATGGCAAAGAAATTCGCAAGTGGGTCCCTGGCATGACAGTAAAAGCAATGCCTTGGGATCTGCCAATCGTTGGTTACGAATCAGATACAGTATACCCGCTACGTCTTTGGGAATGTCAGGCGATTGCACCATTCTCACTAGCAAGCTTTAACAACGGTGATTACTTTGAAGCGCAGCACTCGTTAATTGATGCTGGCAACATCACCAAAGTTCTTTACCCGAACGATAACCACGAGAAGGGTAAGACTCTACGCCTAATGCAGCAGTACTTCCACTCAGCGGCATCGGTACGCGATATTCTACGTCGCCATGAAGCCGCAGGTTTTGCACTGGCCGATCTTCCTAAGCAAGAAACTATCCAGCTAAACGATACGCACCCAACCATCGCTATCCCAGAGCTGATGCGCATCTTGATTGATGAGAAAGGTCTATCTTGGGACAAAGCGTGGGAAATCAGTGCAAGCACGTTTGCCTACACCAACCATACGCTACTTCCAGAAGCTCTAGAGACATGGCCAGAGTCGCTCATTCAGCGTCTACTGCCTCGTCACATGGAAATCATTTTCGAAATCAACCACCATTTCCTACAAGACGTACGTAAAATGTGGCCTGGTGATGGTGAGAAACAAGCTAAGCTGTCTATCATCCAAGAAGGTTTCAACCGCATGGTTCGTATGGCAAACCTATGTGTGATTGGTTCTTACAAAGTCAACGGTGTAGCAGCACTTCACTCTGAACTGGTTAAAAAAGATCTGTTCCCTGAGTTTAATGAAATCTTCCCAGGCAAACTGACTAACGTAACAAACGGTATTACGCCACGTCGTTGGTTGAAGTTCTGTAACCCGGGTCTATCTAACTTAATCTCAGACAAGATTGGTACTGAGTGGCCAGCTAAACTTGAACAGCTTGAAGGTATTGCTCAGTTTGCAACCGATGCGAAATTCCAAAAAGAGTTCATGGCCGTTAAGAAGCAAAACAAACAGCGTCTTGCGGATTGGGTTAAAGAGAACATGGGTATCGAGCTAGATACTAATGCTATCTTTGACGTGCAAATCAAGCGTCTGCACGAGTACAAGCGTCAGCACCTAGATCTGCTGCACATCTTGTCTCTATACCACCGTATCATTAACGAACCTGAGTTCGAATGTACGCCACGTGTTTGTTTCTTCGCAGCTAAAGCGGCGCCGGGTTACCACCTAGCGAAAGAGATCATCTTCGCGGTGAACAAGGTTGCTGAGAAGATCAACAACGACCCTCGTATCGGTAATAAGCTGAAAGTGGTATTCATTCCAGATTACCGCGTAAGCATGGCGGAAATCATCATTCCAGCGGCTGACGTTTCTCAACAAATCTCTCTAGCAGGTAAAGAAGCATCAGGTACGGGTAACATGAAAATGGCGCTTAACGGTGCATTGACTATCGGTACTATGGACGGTGCGAACGTTGAAATTCGTGAAGAAGTGGGTGATGAGAACATCTATATCTTTGGTCTAGACGTTGACGGTGTACAAGCGCTTAAAGCACAAGGTTACAACCCTTATGACTACTACCACGCGGACCCACTACTAAAAGCGTCACTTGACCTACTGTTGGGCGAAGAGTTCACCCCAGGTCAACCTGGTCTGTTACGTGCAACGTTTGACAGCTTGCTTGATGGCGGTGACCCGTACTTATGTTTGGCTGACTTTGCTTCTTACGTGCAAGCGCATGAAGACATGGGCAAACAATATAAAGATCAAGCGGGTTGGGCTCAGAAAGCCATTCTTAACACGGCCTTGGTTGGTAAGTTTACGTCAGACCGTTCAATTCGAGATTATGTAAACAATATCTGGAAATTAGAAGCGGTTAAGCGCTAATTCCACCGAAATAAGCCAAGGCTATTAAGCCTTGGCTCTCTTAATTACAAATAAATAAAAACCCTACATTTGAAGGTTACTGAATCCTTCGGAGAGAGCGATGAAAGAACAAAACGCATTACAACAAGTCGCTGAAATGGCAAGAATTGCCGACAGCTACGTTAGCGCGTGGGGAGATGAGGCAAAAGTAGACGAAGAAACGATTCGCTACTTATTGACGTCTTTAGGCTACGACACGACGAATGATGATACTCTTCTGCGATCGGCAGAGAAAAAACACAAGAAAGATGTGCTGGATTCAGTGCTGGTGGTCCGTGATGCTGAGCCAGTGGAAGTGGAACTTAATCTTGGCGCAAGTGCTCGTGAAAGCGAGTTCAGCTGGCGTTTAGATACCGAGCAGGGAGAGGTACTTGAAGGCTATCTTCAGTCTCAAATCGTTCGCGATGAACGTAAAGAGGGTGGCCCTTTAGTGTTTACATTACCGAGTGATTTGGCTTGGGGTTACCACAAGCTGACGATCACTCGCAAACGTCGGAAGTCCCCTTATGAGATGACTCTGATTGTCACACCGAGAGCTTGTTACAAACAGGATGACATCGAAAGTGGCAAAAAAATGTGGGGCCCGAGCATTCAGCTTTACACTTTGCGCACACAACATAACTGGGGAATGGGTGACTTTGGTGACCTGAAACAGCTGGTGGCTGATATTGCTTCCCGGGGCGGTGATTTTGTTGGCCTAAACCCAATTCATTCATTATTCCCGGCAAACCCTGAAGGCGCCAGCCCATATAGCCCGTCGTCACGCCGTTGGTTAAATATCCTATACATTGATGTTAGTTCTGTACCTGAGTTTGCATTGAGTATCGAAGCGCAACAGCGTGTTGGCAGTGCTGAATTCCAGCAGCGCTTACAAAAAGCGCGTGAATCGCATTGGGTGAATTACACCGAAGTGGCGGATCTCAAGTTGAGCGTCCTTCCGCTACTGTTTGATGAGTTCAAGAAGCGCCACTTGGATAAGAACACCGAGCGCGCTCAAACTTTCCTAGCGTTTGTTGAAGAAGGGGGCGATAGCCTGATGCATCAGGCTGCATTTGATGCTCTACATGCCTCTTTGCATGCTGAAAATGCTAATGTTTGGGGCTGGCCAGTTTTCCCAGATGAATTCCGCCGTTTTGAAAATACCGCTGTCCAAAAGTTTATTGAACAGAATCTCGATCAGGTTCATCTGTACATGTACCTGCAATGGATTGCGGATATCCAAATTAATGAAGCTCAGGCATTAGCTGAAGAGAAAGGTATGTCTGTCGGCCTATACCGTGATTTAGCGGTTGGTGTGGCTGATTCAGGCGCTGAAACCTGGGCTGATGACGGCAATCTTGTGATGGACGCCAGCATTGGTGCTCCGCCAGATATTCTGGGCCCTCTGGGCCAAAACTGGGGCTTACCGCCGCTTAACCCGCAAGTGCTTCAGGAAACCAGTTACGATGCCTACATCAAACTGCTGCGTGCCAATATGAAGCATTGTGGAGCACTGCGTATTGACCATGTCTTGGGCTTGTTGCGTTTGTGGTGGATACCTAAAGGTGAAAATGCGACCAAAGGTGCGTACATCTACTACCCCGTGGAAGATATGCTAGCGATTCTTGCGCTGGAATCTCATCGTCATCAATGCAGCGTTATTGGTGAAGATTTAGGTACAGTGCCAGATGAAATCGTGGAGATTTTGCGTGATGCAGGTGTTCATTCATACAAAGTGTTCTTCTTCGAAACGTCAGAAGACGACGGTGGTTACATTTCACCAGCTCATTATGCTGAGCAGTCTATGTCTGCGCTATGTACGCATGATATGCCGACTTTACGTGGCTTCTGGCACTGTGATGACTTAAAGATGGGCGAAGAGCTGGGTCTGTACCCAGATCCAGAGCAATTAAAGAACCTGTTCGCAGATCGTTTGGAAAGTAAACAAGGTATTTTGGATTCTGTGGCTTGGCACGGCTACCTTCCGGAAGGTGTGGGCCGAGATGCGCAGTACGTTCCTATGGACTCGTATCTGGCTGAGGCTTTGCAATTGCACGTAGCTGCAGGCTCATCAACATTGCTCAGTGTTCAGTTAGAAGATTGGTTGGAAATGGATAAGCCGGTCAACATTCCAGGCACGGTTGATGAGTATCCAAACTGGCGTCGTAAACTGTCAATGAATTTGGATGAAGTATTTGCTCGTGAAGAGGTAAATCGCATTGCCCATAAGTTGACGGAAGTTCGCGCAAAAGCGAGTAATTAACAGGCTCTTATCGCGGATAACATAGAAAAATATCGACTCTATCACTCTATGTTAAACCGGAATGCGGTAAACTTTTAGATGCTATATTAAGCCCGCATTTTTAGCGGGCTTTTGTTTATAAAAACCAGAAGCTGTTTACGTTGCGCTTCGATTTAAACGCCTGTTAGTCAGCGTTGCCGTCCGCAATGATCCACCTCAAAGATGTAAGCAGACTTTCGGCTATTTTCAGAAAGTTAGGTTAGGGAGAGAATAACTTGAAAGCGGCAACATTAGATAAGAAAACCAGATTGTATAACCAACTTTCGCATGCTTCGTTTGCGGATCCATTTTCTTTTATTGGTCCATATCTTGAACCTAAGCAAGGTGGGTTACGGGTGTGGATGCCCGGTGCGGACAAGGTTGAATTAGTGATTGACGGCGAAGATAGAATCGAGCTTGAACGCGAAGATGCGTCCGGTTTTATCTTGACTCAAGAAAGAGATTTAACTCAAACGCATTATCAGCTTGCTGTTCATTGGTCAGGCTCAGAGCAGATCGTCGATGATCCCTACCAATATCATACTATCTATGCAGAGTATGATGATCTGCATACGCCTAAAGACATGTACCATCACATGGGGTCACAGTTTGTGACTTTAGAGCGTGGTGGTAAACAAATCTCGGGCGTTCGTTTTCTGGTATACGCCCCTCATGCCTCGGCATGTAGTTTGGTGGGTGAGTTTAACCAGTGGGATGGTCGACGAACGCCTATGCAGCGCCTCGATTATGGTATTTGGGGCATCTTTATTCCGAACTTGAAAGAAGGGACTCAGTATAAATTTGAGTTGAAAGGGCCAAATGGTGAAGGCCTACCGCATAAGGCTGACCCTTGGGGAGCGTATGCGGAACAGTATCCTTCCTTTGCATCGGTAACTTATGATCACTCTCGCTACGACTGGCAAGATACTCAGTGGCAAAGCCGACCGGTTACTGAAAAGCGTAAGGAAGCGTTGTCTTTTTACGAGCTTCACGCGGGTTCATGGCGTCGTAATGCTAATGGCGATTTTTTGAATTACCGTGAACTGGCTGATCAGCTTATTCCTTATCTGGTCGATATGGGTTATACCCATGTTGAGTTAATGCCCGTCTCTGAGCATCCATTCTACGGTTCTTGGGGTTATCAGCCTGTGGGGCTATTTGCTCCTACCAGCCGATTTGGTTCGCCGGATGACTTTAAATATTTCGTTGATCAGTGTCACCAAGCTGAAATTGGTGTGGTACTAGACTGGGTTCCAGCTCATTTCCCTTCCGACGATCACGGACTGGCCAATTTCGACGGTACACCGCTTTTCCATGATCCGGATCCGCGACGAGGTTGGCATCAGGACTGGAATTCCTACATTTACGACTTAGGCCGTGAGCACGTGCGTCGCTTCTTAGTATCTAATGCTCTGTACTGGTTTGAGCAATTCCATATTGATGGTATCCGAGTGGATGCTGTCGCATCGATGCTTTACCTTGATTACTCGCGAAGTCATGATCAGTGGATCCCAAATGTCGATGGTAGCAATGAAAACTATGATGCCATTGCAACGCTAAAATGGATGAATGAGGAAGTGTATAAGTACTTCCCGAATGCGATGACTATTGCGGAAGAATCGACGGCATTCCCAGGGGTTTCTGCTCCAACCTTTATGGGCGGTTTGGGTTTCGGCTTTAAGTGGAATATGGGCTGGATGCATGACTCGCTTTCCTACATCAAAGAAGATCCTGTTCATCGAAAATACCACCACGATACCATCACGTTTCCGCTAGTTTATGCACATAGCGAAAACTATGTTCTTTCTTTGTCACATGATGAAGTGGTGTATGGCAAAGGGTCGATTCACAACAAAATGCCAGGTGACGAATGGCAACAGACGGCGAATTTGCGCGCTTATCTTGGTTACATGTACGGCCAACCGGGTAAGAAGCTCAACTTTATGGGAGCAGAGATTGGTCAGACGGCTGAATGGAATCACGACGATCAACTGCAATGGTTCCTGCTGGAATTCGAACGTCATCAAGGTGTGCAAGCGCTCACTCGCAATCTGAATAAGTTGTATACATCTGAACGTGCGATGCATGAACTGGATTGTGAACCACGTGGTTTCGAATGGCGTTTGCAGGATGCGGCTGAGTCTTCCATTCTTGCCCACGAACGTTTAAGCGATAATGGGGAGCGCATTTTGGTTATTACCAACTTTACCCCTGTTCCTCACGATAAGTTCCGACTGGGTGTGCCGTTGGCGGGTGAGTATGAACTGCTGCTTAATACCGATGACCAGTGCTATAACGGTAGTGGTTATGAGGTGAAACAGTGTGCGGTGACAGAAATGGTTGAGAGTGAAAGCCAGCCACAGTCGTTGTCCCTCAGATTGCCACCATTAGCGACGGTGTTTTACAAGTTGAAGTAAGCTTTGGAAGATGAGCGCAAATACTAGATTTGCGCTCTAAATACTCGGGTGATGGTTTCTTCCCTAATAGATTAGTGAGTAACTGGTATTTTCACTAAAACGAAAAATTGACATTAGGCGGATTGAAACTTGGTAAAACTCATCATTTCCTGACAGAGGCAGAATACTCTTACAGTATGTCGTATCAGGAAGTGCGTTATGAATTATTATCCAAACGAGCAGATCCTTGCAGAACAAAGATTTGGGTTTGGTCCTCAATTAGGAAGACCGACCTCACCACTGGTGCATCAGCTAGAGGGTGTGAGTTATCTTCACCCTAGCATTCAAGCCTTACCAAGTACCAAAGAGATTCTGACTCAACTTGGTGAAAGCCAAGCGCAACGAACCAAAGTTAAAAATGATGAGGTGAAAAAGCGTGAGCTGCAAGAGCAACTTCAGGCTTTTTATCGTCAGCACTATCGCCAGCAGATCGAAGCTCGGCATCAACAAAGCATTTATACTCCATACGGATTTCAAGAACGCTTAATCCAGTTTTGGAGCAATCATTTTGCCATATCCGTCGACAATCGACGCTTGATGCCACTGGCTTCCAAAATTGAGAACGATGTTGTTCGTCAACACTGGAGTGGTAACTTCAGCGATATGCTCATGGGCGTATCAAAGCACCCAGCGATGTTAATGTATTTGGATAATCAGGCATCGACCGGCCCTAACTCCAAGCTTGGCAAACGACGTGGTAAAGGGTTGAATGAGAATCTGGCTCGTGAAATCCTTGAACTTCATACCCTAGGCGTCGATAGCTCTTATACGCAGCAGGACGTGATTGAACTAGCAAAGGCGATTTCTGGTTGGAGCATCAAACTCAAATCACCTGATGTCGGTTTTCGCTTTGTACCGAGCATGCATGAGCCAGGGGCGGTGAAGGTTATGGGCCGCACTTATGCGCAAAAAGGAATAGAACAAGGCGAAGCTTGCCTCCAAGCGTTAGCGCTGCATCCTGATACCGCGCAGCACCTAGCGACTAAATTATGCCAACATTTCTTTGGTCGCTCCTACCCTGAGCTTGAGGCGGCAATGGCTAATGCTTATTTAAAATCTGCAGGAGAGCTGCGTCCTGTATACCAAGTGTTGATCGAAAGTGAGCCAGCAGGTTCCGCTGAGCCGATGCGATTTCGTACGCCTAAAGAATGGTTGTTTGCTGTTCTGCGCAGCGCGCAAATTAGTATCAGTGATAAACAAGCGATGAATGTGTTGAATGTGTTAGGGCAGCCGGCATTCAATCCGGGCTCCCCCGCAGGTTGGCCAGACCGAGACAAAGACTACAATAGTCCTTCTGCTCTAACACAGAAGTTACAAGTCGCTAATATGTTGGCGGCCAAAGCGGTCAAGCAGGCTAAAGCGAGTAACATCCAACCGCAAAAAATGGTCGATGACGTGATCTCACAGCTCTATGGCGCCTACCTGGATGAACATACTCAGCTGGTACTGAGTAAAACCAAGAACCCAATGATGCAGCTATCGCTATTTTGGCTCAGTCCGCAGTTTCAGTATCGCTAAGGAGAATCATGATGTCATCTACCTTGCCTAATAGACGCCGCTTCTTGCAAAGTGCTGCTGCACTGAGTCTGAGCTCATTGCTACCCATGCCTGTGTTTGCCAAATCACGTTCCGACAACCTGTTTATCTGGATATCTCTGCGTGGTGCGATGGATGGTCTAAATGTGGTGGTGCCTTATGGTGATAAAGCATATGCGTCGCTTAGGCCAACCATTGGGCTCCATGAGGGGCAGTTACTGAACTTAGATGGCTTTTTTGGTCTTCACCCTGCTCTTAAAGCTTGTCACCAGTGGTATCAGGCACGGGAGATCAGTTTTGTTCATGCATGTGCCACTCCTTATCGAGAGCGTTCCCACTTTGATGGTCAGAAGATACTTGAAAATGGCACATTAGATCCCTTCTATGCGGAAGGTTGGCTCAACCGATTGCTAAGTATTGAAAGCCGGAATCAGGCCATTGCCATTGACTCTGGCCTTCCACTTATCATGCAGGGAGAAGCTAGAGTCGACAGTTGGTATCCAAACCGACTGAAAACACGAGAGCGTCAAACGGAGCTACTTGAACAACTGCTTCAATCTGACGCCACCTTGTCGTCTAACTTTGAAAGTATGATGAAAATCGACAAACTGGTAGGGGACGGAGGTGTGGGTAAGCAGTTTCAATCCCTAACGCAGAAGACTGGAGAAATTTTGGCGGATCCAGCAGGGCCGAATATTGCGGCTTTGGAGTTGGGAGGGTGGGATACCCATGCTAATCAAGGCAGTGTTAACGGTAGATTGAGTAATCAGTTGAAGTTATTGGATGCTGGTCTAGCATCTCTAAAACAAGCGCTAGGCAAGCAATGGCAACGGACAGTTGTGATAGCCGCGAGCGAATTTGGCCGTACTGCGCGTGAAAACGGCACCATGGGGACGGATCATGGTACGGCGAATGTAATGTTCGTGGCTGGTGGGGCGATTAGAGGCGGAGAAGTACTAGGCCATTGGCCTGGCTTGGCGGAAGCTGACTTATATCAAGGGCGTGATCTCAAACCGACCACAGATACACGCTCAGTGATCAAAGGGGTACTGGGCCCACATTTATCGGTTACCTCGAAGAAACTCGAAACCATCTTTCCAGACAGCCAGAAAGCGAAAGCACTGCGATTTGAGTTCGTAGGGATGAGTTAGGAGGAAAGGAAGAGACATCAGATGGAATGGCAAATAGCTATTTTAAAGTGGTAATGTCGATAAGTGATCGAGTTCATATTTGTTAGCTAGAATTAAGACCTGTGTAGTGCTTATTACACAGGTCTTTACTGACATGATTATTGTTTTATCAAAGCTAATTCAGCATCATCATGCAAGATCGTCCAAAAAGCTTGTTTATCGACATCGTAACCAACAATCAACTCACTATCACAATTTGTTCCCGTATTGGGTGGAGTATCCAAGTAGGTATCTTCGTATGGTAAAGTCAACACACAGTCTTTTGATACCATGGGAACCCATTGATTATCTTTATACGTGGCTAAAGCTACCTTATCAACTGTTTGGGATTGAGGTAAGTCGAACTCTACACTGTACGCAACGGCTTTTTGTTGGTTGATATCCCAATCCTTTGTGGCGTTGCTAGGCATTGGCTCGGCAGGTTTATCCCAATCATCATGAGTGGTTTTGACTCCTTCTTCGACTTCAATGTCTAAGCGGCCACCATTGGCATCTTGATAGGTCCCTGTATGGGTTGTCATTCCGGATATAATTAATACATCAGACAGCATGTTTTTGGTAGTGGTGTCATCCCAGCTTAGAGTGATGTGCTTTTTCATATCCATGGAAGTCGGTGGAATTTTAAATTCAGTATTGTCAATAATACCTTCTACAGCACGTTCTTTAGCATTAAAATTGGGTGTCCATGGTTCATGATCTTGGTACAAGTAGTTATGCATTCTTGCCCATAGTGCGCTTGGTGTTTTCGCTCGACTTTGTTCATCCCAACCAATTGCTGTTTCAGCATTAATGACTCTATTGAATAATGTATTTTGCCCACCAAGAATACGGGCATGTAGCTGATTTGAGTCAACGCATGGCGTCGTTCTAAAGGAGAAATCATGCCCATCAGGACGAGCATCTCCCGTCTCCATTTTGGCTTCGATTGTGATGGCATCGACAATTTTTTCGCAGCGGTTTGTTGTGCGATCAAATTTATCCATCAGGATCCAGTCCGGTGTTTGTAGCTCTTTAGGTCCTTCACTATTGTTTTTAATGGTGTGAGGTGTAACGAAAGCCTCATAGGTTATGCGTTCACCACTTATGGTGTATTGAGGTGCGTTGACATCAAAATGTTCTGAAGTGTCATCAAAAGTCCCCATTTTCATTTGGATGATGTTTTGGACAAAATCTCGCTCTCCATAGCGAAAGTTGTAGCCTTTATATGATGCGTTGCCAGAAATTACTTGGGTGTAAACAGGAATACGATAGTTACCGCCTGTTGGGGTGGAGCCTTTTGTATCGATCAGATATTCAGGTGCATCAATTGTTGAACGTTGGTATAAATGTTCATGGCCTTGGTTCCAAATAATGTCGTTTTGGAAGAAGAACTCTCTGATTTCATCCCAGTGCTCTTCAAGTAGCTCTCCGCGTACATCGTTTTTGTTCCCTTCAACAATCAGCTCCCGAGTTTGGCCATACTTAGCCCCGATAAGACCATCATGGCTATTGATGAAAATATGTTCAACATCATCTCGGTGTTCAGCCACTACCTGCTTTATCCATTCATAAGCAAAGGCGAGTTCCCAGTAAGAAATCTGAATCATCAATACATTTTCACGTTTTACGTAGTAATTGATCCATTCTTTTTTAGGTTGGTGGACTGCATCTTTGGGAATGAACTCAGACATATAGTCAATCCAATCCACCATGAAACTATACGACTCTTCGTGGTTACCCATAAGAGGTAAGAACTCAAGCCCTTTTTCTTGGTATTCACGCGCGATGCTAGTCCAGCTTTCAAATTCAGATTGATTGCCTTGATCGACTAGATCGCCGACAGCGATCACGACATTTACGCCATTTTCTAGGTGCTTATCCAATACGGCTCTCATAGTATGCTCCGCCACGGTAACACCATCTGCTTGCGTGTCAGGGAGTATACCCACCTTTAATGTACTCTCTTGGGTAAGGTTGTGTTCTGATTCTCGTGTATCGTCGTCTGTATCGAAATCACAGCCAGTTAAAGTATGCGAAATGAGTAAAGCTAACAGGATTTTTTTCATTTTTCATTAACGGTTTATTAAAAAGAGAAAAATCTTATCTAGGAATTATTAAAAAAATATTCTCTTATTATTAAGATAACATAATAATGGATAATGATTATTTTTTGTTTTTGGTTTTACTCTATAAATCATGGTGCATGGCATATATCAATATAAATATTGTTTTTTATTGTGTTTATATATTGTTTGTTAAATTAAAAAATAATTAGATATAATTTAATAAAACTCATTTCATGTCTTTAGTTTATTGTTGTCTTTATATCTATTAAAATTTATCTCTTGTATTTAATTAAATATAAATAAATTATAATTGATAAGTTTGGCATTATAATTAATTGTCTTTGTTTATATAATTAATAGTTAAAAGGGGGCGTCAAAGCTAAAAATGTGATTTTTTTCTCAGAAAAATAAGTGGGTTATACATATCTTTAAAATGGTGGAAAGCAGTGGATTATTTTTCCGTTGTACTGTTTTATGATTATTTTAATCTAATTTAAACTATCAAATTCACTCCACTTAATATTGAAGTTGAAATAAGGAATACCCATGAAGAAGGGCTTTAAAGTCTCTGCATTAGCTACTAGCTGTCTATTGGCATTAGTAGGGTGTAATGACGATACAATGAGCATTGATGAACAAGCGAAAGCTATTACGCAATCAATGACTCTTGAAGAAAAAATTGCTCAGAAAATTGTTATGTCTTTTCGTTACTGGTGTGACGATGGCAACGCAGAGTGTACGGATGGCCTGACAGAAATAAATGACAGTGTTCGCCATGTCATTGAACACAATAAAGTGGGTGGGGTGATTTTATTTAGCAGTAACCTTGTTGATACAGACCAGACAGCAGAACTTATCTGGAATATGCAAGATGCTGTTGAAGATGAGCAGCCGGTTGGCCTGTTCATGACCATAGATCAAGAAGGTGGTAATGTGGTTCGCCTTCCGCGTACCCAAGGCACTAACTTACCGGGCAACATGGCACTGGGTTCAGCCTACCTTAACAGCGGTGATTCACAATTGGCGTATGATGCTGGCAAGGTATTAGCAACAGAAATAGGATCTGTTGGCTTTAACGTCAATTTTGCCCCTGTGGTTGATGTTCAGTCTAACCCACTTAACCCAGTGATTAATGTTCGATCTTATGGTGAAGACCCAGAAGCAGTCGGTATTCTTGGCGGCCAAGCGGCACAAGGCATGGCAGCCGCTAATGTTATTGGTGCCTTCAAGCACTTCCCGGGCCATGGCGATACTGCAGTTGACTCTCATTACGGCTTACCGATTGTAGATAAAACCTTAGAAGAAGCCCATGCCATTGATTTAGCGCCATACAAGACAGCGATTGAACAAGGTGTAGCACCGGACATGATCATGACGGCGCACATCCAATACCCGGCACTTGACGATTCAACCATCACCAGTAGCGTAACCGGTGAGGAGATGTTGGTTCCGGCAACCCTGTCTTACAAAATTCAAACTGAGCTGCTACGTGAAGAGCTCAATTACCAAGGCCTGACCATTACTGACGCGTTAGACATGGCAGGTATTGCTGATTACTTTGGCGAAGCTGAAGCGGTTATCAAGACTTTCCAAGCAGGAGTGGATATCGCTTTAATGCCAACTTTGTTCCGCACAACAAGTGGTGAAAATCAGCTTACGGAACTGATTGATGAAGTGGTTGAAGCCGTTGAACTTGGTGAACTCTCCGAAGCTGATATCGATCGCTCCGTTGAGCGTATTATCACCACAAAGCTTGAGCGTAATATCCTCAATCATAATGGCGCACAACTATTGACTGATATTCAATCGCAAGCTCAAGAAATCATCGGTAATGATGAGCACCAAGCGATTGAAAAAGACATCACTGATAAAGCCATGACTTTGATCACTAATGAAGGTGATCTATTACCGCTTCCTGCACATAGCATTGGCAAAGTACACATCATCATGCCTGATGCTGGCGAAGGTGATGAAGCTGAAGCACTGAAAGCTGCGCTTATCGAACATGGCGTGACCAATGTATCTGGTGTAATAATTGCCAATACCCTAGAAGAAATTGAAAAGCGTAAGATTGACGATGCTGACACCATCATTGTGGGTACTTCTGCCACGGAAGCAACACCTGTTGAAGATAATGGTGATTACGGAGTATCAAACAACAAGCTCGCGCAAGCTAACTCTGGTTCACTAGTGTTTAACGTCAATGAAACGCAAAGTAAGGTAGAAGTGGATAATAACCAGTTTGCCTACAACATGATGGATTATGCGTACAACCATGCTAAAGATAAAAATGTGATTCATCTAACCATGCGTGCACCATACGATGAAATTACTTTTGATGAAGTATCTCACAGCACTATTGCTACCTATAACTACTATGGTGTTGATGATAACGGTGTTGACCTAGGTGCCAATGCAATGGATGCAGCTGCCCGTGTGATTCTGGGTGATCTCAACCCAGCTGGCAAACTGCCAGTCAACATCTTCGAGCAAAATGAAGATGGTGAAATGGGCGATCTTAAGTACGAAATTGGCCACGGACTTAGCTACCCACAATAACCACTATGCCCTCAGCCCTTTCCCTCGCGGGGAAGGGCTTTTTATTGCCCTACGTTCCAATCTGACTATGGAACTTAACTATAAGGAAATAACATGAAACGAATACTCTCCTTAGCTGTATTGACTAGCGTTCTGATCGTTAGCGGCTGTGATGAAGAGGATGTCAGTGAAAACGCTCAGATTAAAGTGGGTGTGGATCAAACTGAAGAATACTTACCTTATCTTGAAGGTAAACGGGTAGGTTTGGTGGTTAACCCAACCTCACATACTCAAGATGGTACTCATACCATTGATACCATGCTAGCGCATGGAGTTAATGTGACGACTTTATTTGCCCCAGAACACGGTATTCGTGGCGATCATGATGCTGGGGACCATGTCGAAGATGGCATCGACCCAGATACTGGCCTACCTATCATCTCTTTGCACGGCGATAATAAAAAGCCAACTCCTGAAGATTTAGAAAACGTCGATGTTATGGTATTTGACATGCAAGATGTCGGTGTCCGTTTTTATACTTATATCAGTACCATGCAATATGTTATGGAGGCTTCTGCTGAAAATGATCGTCAAGTGCTGATCCTTGATCGTCCCAACCCGAATGGGCACTACATCGCAGGCCCTATTATGGAAGAGGAACACTCGTCTTTTGTTGGTATGGCTCCGATTCCTGTTGTTCACGGCCTAACTGTGGGTGAACTGGCTCTGATGATTAATGGCGAGCGCTGGATGGCCAACGAAATTCAACTTAACGATGAAGATCTGAAAGTGGTCGAGGTGCCGGAATATACTCACAGTACGCCTTACTCACTACCTACGCCACCGTCACCAAACTTGCAAACCGATGAAGCGGTTCAATACTACCCAACCTTGGGATTGTTTGAAGCGACCACCATCAGCGTCGGTCGTGGTACCGATACTCCCTTTGAAGTCATTGGTTACCCGGATCCAGATCTGTACATAAACTACGAATTTCAAATTGAGGATGATCCTGCAGCTTGGCCACAACAAGGTGAGTATGTATGGGGAGAAAGCTACCGTATCGCCCCACCGGAAGACACCAAATTCACCCTAGAGCCATTATATCGTTGGTACTGGAAAATGCGTGCACTTGGCTATGAAGACAGCTGCGCAGAGTTAGATGCAGAAGGTCACGTATGTATTGTTGATCGCCCTTGGTGGTTGGCACAATTGATTGGTACTGAGTCAGTGTTAGACGAAATCCGCAATGGCACCCCATACGAGGAAATCGAAGCAAGCTGGGAGCCCGCATTAGACGAATATCGCGGTATGCGTGAAAAATACCGTTTATACCCTGAGTAAAATAGGTTACCTCTGCCGCCTAGTTGACACGATTAGGCGGCAAATTGAGCTTTCTCACTCCCACCTTTACTTACGATTCTTGCCACATCCGCGCAATTACTCAGGTCATAATAAAGTTGAACTATGTTAATCAATGACGGTTAGGTCGGGTTAGGCAAAACACAAAATCGATATTGAATTAAGCACAGTGATTCTATTTGCACTACTATGGATGAAACCAATAAAGGAGTCTCTGTAATGGAACCTAGAATCAGCATTATTACGCTTGGCGTCAGCCAGCTTAAAACCTCGTTTAACTTTTATACGAAGCTTGGTTTTGAATCGGCTCAAACACCGGAAGAAGGCATCGTATTTTTCAAAACTCGCGGGACTTGTTTAGCGCTATATCCTCTTGAAGCATTAGCAGATGATGTCTCGCCCGACTTTACCGCAAAACGGGCAGGTTTTAGTGGTATTACGTTGGCGCATAACACGCGAAGTAAAGATGAAGTGGATGACATTCTACGTGTCGCTGTCGAGGCAGGGGGCAAGCTTGTCAAACCAGCACAAGACGTATTCTGGGGAGGATATAGCGGTTACTTCTCCGATCCCGATGGCTATCTATGGGAAGTCGCTTATGGCGACTGTTGGGAGTTTAATGATGATGGCAGTCTCGTTATCTGATGAAAACTCAAGCTCAGAGTTCTGGCTCAGAGCCTTTCATGTAAGCATGTGGGAAAGAACAAGATAGCAGTGGATACAGTACAAGCCGACAGGCTAGTGGAATTCATGGCTACATTGGGTATGACCACGGTTTGATATAGATTTTAACGATAGGGGGTGACTTGTATCATTGTGCAAGTCGACCCCATAAATTATGTCAGCTAATGGCCCAGATAGGTATGGGGAAGCCGATCAGTTATAGGGTGTTCGGTAACCATTACTTTTCAGCCAGCCCAACAAAAACTCAAGTTCATCAGTCTGAAACATGGTGACTCCTTGGTTTACCCAAAAGCCGTAAACTTCACTAGGAAGGTTTGCATAAACTGCCATTTCATCTCCGCGTCCACCTGAGCGCATACCGGCTTGTTCCCTATACGTATAAAGCGTGTTTATCCACATATGAGAATTATATCGATTCGCGAGCTGTTTTGCTTTTTGACTAAACAAGATCCCCCCATCCATAGTAATTTTTCCATCAGGAGCGTGGTAGTTTCTCAGCTGCATAGCAGAAGGGGAATACTCTTGAAGTGAACGTTCTACATCATCCAGATTGACATGGGAATCATAAAGGTTGGGAAGAAAGTTGGCACTTGTTTCACCAATGATATTGAGCATTTGTGAGGCTGATTGGCGTTGTTCAGGCGTATTCTGATTGATAGTAGCCAAAAGTTGATGTTCAACACCTTGCTCTCGAGCCATTTCAATCATCTCAGGAAAGTAATTTACGCCAACTTTGTTATCAAGATTTAATAGAATTTTGCCATCAATCGCTTGATAGATTTGATTTAAGCTGAGAATTTTCTCATTCGTTACAACTCTATTTTTTCCTAAGTTATCCGTGATAACCAAGTTGCATTCTTTTAACTCAGACCAAAGCTTTTCTACGACTTCCCCTGTGCATGTTGTAGTACGGTCAAGCGTTTCATCGTGCATACCGACAAACACTCCATCTTTAGTCATTCGAATATCTTGCTCGATCGCTTCGATGCCTAATTCGATCGCCTTATTTATCGATGTTAAAGAGCCTTCTGCATAGATAGGTGTGCCATCTTTAATCCATAAGCCTCTATGGGCAACAATCATGACGTGATCTCGATGACTGTTGGCATCCTCTAGCCGTTCTAGAATTTTTTCTACATGTGTTGACTGCAAACTAAGCCTTGATGCATTGCAGAAGCTACTGAATATGGATACGAAAATGCTGAGCGACCGCTTGAGTGGCTTTCTCTACATATCTTGGCACATCATAAAATCGAATTGTGATACACCCTCCAGCCAAATCGCACTTGCGTTATCTTTGGCTTTTTCTAGCTTAGCCCATCAGCTTAGCGCGTTAGTGGTACGAATTACGGAAAACTCTGTTTTTTCGCCCCCTTAGCTGTTTTTTTTCAACTAAATTGTAGGTATGTGAAATTTTCTCATTGATTTCCCTATCTTGTTAACCATGGCGCAGCAATAAATGCCATGGATAGTTAGCCAGCCTATGCGAGTAGCGCTGAACATTTGAAGAAGTATGGCTGAGGTTAGAGATGGAGTTAGCAAATCAGATACAGGCATGGTTGTACGCTGGGCATACATCAGTCGCAATGCTGTTTGTTGGCATCATCCTGCTTTCTTACTTACTGGAAGATTTAGCCATCGTGACCGCGGCAACGCTCGCAGTACAAGAGTTAATGCCAATGAGTATGGCGCTAGCGGCTATCTTCGTTGGGATTGCCACAGGAGATCTTGGCCTCTATCTGATGGGAAAAAGTGCGCAACGTGTGCGATTGCTACGATATCGAATTTTCCAATATCAACGTGTCCGTCAAGTGAAGAAGAAACTTCATCAGAGCGCGTTTGTTACCCTGTTTATTGTTCGTTTCATTCCTGGTCTACGCACTGTGGGCTTTACCCTAAGCGGTTTTCTTGATGTGCCTGTGATGCGATTTTTTGTCGCGGTGATTGGTGCAACAGGGCTCTGGACTGCTTTGATTTTTGGTTCCTTCTACCAGTTGGGCAGTGTGGCTTGGCTGAAAGAGAGTCACATTAGCTGGGTGCTGATTCCGGCAGGTCTATGCTTAATGTGGATGCTCAATAAAATTATTACAAAAACGTTTTTAAGAGGCTCTTATGACACAGCTCGCTAATGTCGAAATGATTCCACAAGGCAAGGTCAATGCGGGAATGCCTGTTCTCCATGAACCGAAAAGAGTCATCTCGCCATTTGAATTTTTACCAGCTTGGTTTGTTTATGCCCCTGTGGTTGTCCAAAGTGCAGCATTAAGCCTATATCACAGAGATTGGGCGCTACCGCTGATTGCTAACCCTGCGATCAAACTCAGCGGCATGGTGGGAGAATCGAAACACGACATTTTCAGCGCGGCTGGAGATATTACTCGCCAGTGGATTTTGCCTTTCATTACGTTGGAGAAATCTGACACTAACGAAGAGCAATTGTTTACACAGGCAAAAGCACAACTTAAACAGCAAGGAATTACTTACCCTCTTGTGGCAAAGCCTGATTTGGGTTGCCGAGGAGTTGGGGTCAAGTTGGTGAATGGCGATCAACAACTCAAAGACTATATCGCTCAGTTCCCTTCTCAAGGACGCTTTCTGTTGCAAGTTCGCTCGGACTACAGTGCTGAAGCAGGCATATTCTATGTCAGACAACCGGGAGAGGAGCGAGGCAAGGTTATTTCCATCACTCTTAAATACTCCCCACGTGTGACGGGTGATGGACGCTCTTCACTCAAACAGTTGATTGAACACTGTCCACGTGCAGGCAAACTTCAGCATTTGTATCTGCCTCGTCATAGCGAACATCTCGATGTAGTCATTCCGGAAGGGGACGAGTTTCAGTTGGCATTTGCGGGTAGCCATTCACGTGGTTGTATTTTCCGCGATGGCAATCAATTCATCACGGAGGCTCTCGAGCTAAAGCTGGACGAAGTTCTCGGTGATTTTGATGGCTTTAACTACGGTCGCCTTGATGTGAAATTTAAAGATATCAATGCATTAATGCGTGGTGAAGCGTTCGACATTCTCGAGATTAATGGTGCGAGTAGTGAAGCTGCGCATATTTGGGACAGCGACACATCACTGTCGCATATCTTTAGTACGCTGCTTAAGCAGTACCGTTTGCTTTATCAAATTGGTTCCAAACACAAACAGCAAGGCCATCAGACGCCTTCTCTGGGTGCGCTATTACGGGCGTGGCGAGAAGAAAAATTGCTGACTCAGCTTTATCCCATGACCGATTAATAGCTCTGCGCAGGAAAAATGTTTATGAACAATACTTCGACGCTTTCAGCCATGCTTGCTAAATCTCAGACTTCTCAGGCCGTTGTCGGCTGTATTGAGACGCTCAATCAGGGCTACGAGTTTTTAGAAACGCTGCAACCGGAAGATTATACCTATATCGCCCAGCCTCATGTGAGCAGCTCGATTGGAGAGCACTACCGCCATTGGCTCGACCTATTTCATGCTATTCGTTTGGACCGTGACAAAATTGATTACAACGTTCGCCGCCGCGGTCATAACGTCGAGCGAGATATTAATGTCGCCAAGCAGGAGATAGCTGAGCTGATTGAGTGGCTGTTTGGTTTACCAGCCAATGAACTGAATCAACCCGTTCAGGTTGAAACAGAAGTGATGCTCTCTCAAACGCACGTTGAAGAAGTGACTTCGACCTTTGTCCGCGAAATTACCTTCGCCGCGCTGCACGCTACTCATCACTTTGCGATGGCGAAAGTCGTGGCATCGTTAAGAGGCGTGGCATCAGACAGCCATTTTGGCGTCGCACCAACGACGGCAACTTACCAAAGGGCGCAGTAATCTATGTGTACATTATCTTGGATTTACCATGGCAATAACCACTACGAAGTCTATTTCAATCGCGACGAGCAGCGTTCTCGCCTGCCAGCGCTTGAGCCACAAAGTCTGGTCATTGATGGTGTGCATTGTGTGATGCCGATTGACCCTGTGGGTGGGGGCAGTTGGATTTCCGCCAATGAGCACGGTGTCACGGTTTGCCTACTTAACTTCTACCAAGGGAAAACACCGCAAGGTCCGCTGACCAGCCGGGGCATGATCATTAAACGTCTTGCCAGCAGTTGTTCCAGCCAGACTGTCGATGCTCGATTGTTGGAAATGGGACTCACACATTTTGCACCTTTCACTGTGGTTTCTTTCGATACGCGCAGAACAGCGAATGAAACCGTGTTATGGACTTGGGATGGTGATCAGCTCAGGCGTTCACATGCGTCTGCTCCGATAGTCTCAGCGGCTTTGCACTACGAAGAAGCGAGACAATATCGCCTAAGTCTGTTTAACGAATTGGTGTTGACGACGCCAGATGAAGAGATAGGCCAACGCTTTCATCAGACGTTTGATGAAAGCTATCCCCACCTTTCTCCTCTTATGGAAAGAAATGACGCTCGCACTGTAAGTTTTACCTCAGTTGTCGTGTCTTCTACTAAACAAGAGATGAATTACCAATCAATCGACAACCACCGCAATGTTGATTTTCGAACCACACAAAGTTGTTTGAAGGCCGACGTTGTAGAACAAGGAGTCTTCAAATGAAGCAATTTTTTGCCCTTTTAATCATGCTAGCCAGCTTCCCATCTTGGTCAGCAGATAAAATCTACACCGGAATTTTCAGTAGCAAGGCAGTGAGCGGTTATGACACGGTGGCCTATTTTACCGAAGGCAAACCTGTCAAAGGAGATAGCAAGTGGCAAGTTGAGTATGAGGGCGCTGACTGGTATTTCTCTTCTCAGGAAAATTTAGACAAATTTAAAGCAGACCCTAAAGCTTACGCTCCTCAATATGGCGGTTACTGCGCGTGGGCGATTTCAGCTAAAAACGATTTTGCGTCAGCGGATCCAAAACAATGGGCGATCGTCGACGGTAAGCTTTACTTGAACTATGACGCAGAAGTGAAAAGCTGGTGGGATGACGATCGAGTGGGCCATATCAAACAAGCTGATATCAATTGGCCAACTTTAGTTAACTAACAAGGACTTCCCTCTATGAAATTTTCTCCGATTAAGCATATTCCTTCAGCGTTTATTGCCTTTGTTTTTATTCAATCGTTGTTCTTCAAGTTCTCAGGCTCTTATGAGACGGACCATATCTTTGGCACGCTAGGGGAATGGTCAGGGATTGAATGGTTTGGTGTTTACGGTGGTTACTTAATTGGTTTTTCCGAGCTGATTGCCTCAATCCTGCTGTTTACTCGCTTACACGGTGTTGGTGCGGCAATGAGTGCAGGCATTATGACAGGTGCGATTTTCTTCCACCTATTCACTCCACTAGGCATTGTTATGCCCGAGTTCAACGCTATGGGTGAGATTGTTGGTGACGACGGTGGTTTGCTATTCGGTATGGCATGTATTGTTTGGTCGTGCGGTGTATTCCTCTTCATCCGTGATGTGAAAACGGAAGGAACGTTTACGCATAACTTGCTAGCAAAAGGAGCTTAATATGTTGGATAGTCCTTTCAGATTGCCGCGAAAAACGCCGTTTGGTATTGGTGAGTCAATGGTGGAGTGGGCAACGGGTTTATCAACACTCGACGCACTCTACAAGCAAGATATCTTGCCGGAAGACAGCTTTGAGTTTATGCAAGAAGCGCTCAACCGAATTGGCACCCAGTATGAAGTTGACCATGGTAGTCTGGAAAATATCCCCGCCGAAGGTTCGGTGCTGATTGTTGCTAACCATCCGTTTGGTGGCATTGAAGGGATAATTCTCGCGTCTCTGATTTCTAAGGCGCGAAAGGACGTAAAAGTGCTGGCGAATGAACTGCTAAAACGCATTCCTGAACTGGATGACCTGTTCATTGGAGTGAACGTATTTGGTGGAGAACAAGCCAGACAGACCAACAGAAAAGCGATCAAAGAAGCAAATCAGCACCTCAAAGAGGGTGGGGTGTTGATTATCTTCCCTGCGGGCGAAGTCTCTGCTTGGCAGGCGAATGAAAATAAAATCACCGATAAAGCGTGGAGTAAGTCCGTCGCCAAGTTTGTGAAGCATGCCGAAGCGACAACGGTGCCGGTTTTTATCAATGGCATGAACAGCAAGCTCTTCTATCAAGCGGGACGAATCCACCCTTTGTTGAGAACGGCGCTACTTGGACGTGAACTGCTGAACAAATCAGGGCAGACGATATCCGTCTCCATCGGTAATGCCATCCCATTCTCAGAAATCAAAGGTTTTGAGGATGAAGAAGACATTACCCAGTACTTCCGCCTGAACACGTATTTAATGGGCAGCATGGGAAAGCCACAGACGTCTGCACTGCAGGCGGATGATGCCGAGCCAATCATTGCCCCTGTTGGTGTTGCCACATTGGAGAATGAGTTGTCGCAGATTGAACAATACAAGCTCCTCGAACAAGGTGACTTTGATGTTTACTGCGCTCCAACGGATGTGATTCCACACATGATGGAGGAGATTGGCCGTGTGCGTGAAGAGAGCTTCCGTGAAGTCGGTGAAGGCAGCGGTTTATCGTGCGATATCGACAGATTTGACCCGCACTACCATCAGTTGTTTGTCTGGAACCGTGCAAACCAAGATTTAGTGGGTGCTTATCGCTTAGGTCTTGTGGATGAACTGATCGCTAAAGGTGGGATAGAGCAGCTGTATTCCACCAGCTTGTTCAATTATGACGAAGCGTTTGTTGATACGTTAGGCCAGTCGATTGAGCTTGGGCGTTCTGTTGTGTCGAAACAATACCAACGTAACATGCATTCCTTACTCCTGCTATGGAAAGGCATCGCCAAGTTTGTTGAGCGCCATCCGAAATACACACATTTATTTGGTCCAGTCAGTATCAGCAATGATTACAGCCCGGTCGCGAGGCAGCTGATTGCATCGGTAATGTCTGTCCATTATTACGATGAAGAGAAGGCAAAGCTTGTATCGCCAACCACACCACTAGAGAAAAGTGGTCAGGAATTCTGGCGTCCGGACATGCTGAGTTCATTGGCTGATTTACCGTTGCTCTCTAAAGTGCTGAGTCGCCTTGAGCAAGGCATGGGGCTACCTGTGTTATTGAGACAATACCTCGGAATGAACGGTAAGCTGGTTTGCTTTAATGTTGACCCTGCCTTTAACTTTGCGCTGGATGGCTTGATTGTCGTCGACCTGACTTCGGTACCAGTCAGAACATTAGGTAAATATATGGGGCGGGAGGCCGCTGCTGCATACCAGGAGACTCATTCTGCGCCAGTTAGCAACAAACCATCAGCTCAAGTCCTCCGATAGGGGGAATGAAAACAATGAGAGTAAAGGCATGAGGATCTGGATTGGATTGTGGTTAGCGCTGATATCTATCGATGTGGCAGCAGAACAACAGAGTGAAAAGGATAGTGCTTTTATTGACGTTAATGTGACGCTGGAGTTGGAAGGGATAGAGAAGTCCATCGATCAAACTCGTGCATCGTTGGATAATATTGCTGGCGCTCTCGATGGTATTGCGCACAGTGATAATCTGACTGAACAACAAAAGCAGACGTTGAGTGAGACTATTTCCAACCTCAATCAGCTGGTCTCCATCTCCAGAGAGTCTGTTGCTAGCTTCCCTGCCGCCATTCAGCACTCGCAACAAGTGGTGAGTGAAAAGAGTCAGCGATTTTTCGACGATTTGCAGTTGAAGATCGTGTTGATCGTCGCTTTAGTTGGTGTCATCTTGATCGCTATCATTGGTGCTGTGTACTGGTTATTGCTAAGACCACTTCAGAATACGGTATTCAGTGCAACACACAATGTGTCTCAGATGGCCAAAGCCCTTAAGGTGACCGCAGAGGCAGTTGAACGCTGTTCCAAGAGGCAAGAAGAAATCACGCAGCAACTCGCAGAACTATCGGAGAAAGAAGAAGCCCAAGAACGACGGTGATGGGCTTTAAATTGATGCGCTTTAAAGCAGCTTGTCTTTAATGACCTGAAGGACGCCATTCTCTCGATTACTTGGTGCGCGGAATCGAGCGGTCTGCTTGATGGTGTTGTGAGCATTCTCCATTGCGTAGGAGTGGTAGCTCTCTTTGAGCATTTCTAAGTCATTTAGGTAGTCGCCAAAGCTCATGGTTTGTTCATGACTAAAGCCAAGCGTTTGTTGGAGATGTTTAATGGCTGCGCCTTTTGAAGCCTCTGCATTCATCACATCCAGCCAGATCTTAGCACTCACCACCACTTGATGACTGTCACCAAAGTGCTCGTTCATGGTAGGGAACACGAGCTGTTCGGTTCCATCGAAGTGGCAAATGGCGATTTTAATGAACTCTTCTTCAACGCTGAGTAGATCTTCAACGTACTCGCAACGGTGGTAATACTTGGCAAACTCTTCCAACGCGCGAGGATCTTGCGTTTCGATGTAAGCCGAGTTTTTACCGCAAAGCACAATGTGTGTTCCACTAATTGCTCTTGCCTGCTGAATGATGGCTTCAATGGCACTGCCATCAATACTGCAGCTGTAAAGCTCTTTACCTTGGTGCATGACCAGCGTGCCATTTTCAGCGACAAACATCATACGATCTTTAATTGGAGAGAAAGTCTCCATCAGGCTGTAATACTGACGCCCCGATGCCGCTGCAAAAATGATCTGTTTCTGTTCAAGCTGTTCGTATAGTTCGAAGAACTCAGGATTTAACTGGCTGTTTTCATCCAGCAGAGTGCCGTCCATATCGGCAGCGACGAATTTGATATCTGAAAGCGACATGTTTGTTTACCTAAAAATGCAGAAAGCGAAAGGCTCAAAAAGCGCTCAAGCAAATATCAGGTAAAGTACAGGAAAATGTGACGATCTCAAGCAGAAATGCAGGGCAGGAGCCAGTCAGATTGTGGCCTGAGGTAGTCAGGCCACACCGTTGGAGAGTATTGACGCTGTGAAATGAAGAGAAGTCGCACGCTTAACCTTGTGATAGAGTTGACGTGAGTGGGGTTACGTATCATTTGAGTCAATGTATTGGTTGCTTATGTATTTAATAAGTCGTTACACAACCCGACATTTTAACGCTTTACATCTTGCGCTAAGCAATGAACACTTCCACCAAAGTAAATAACAGCGACATAATAGAGTTAGTAGGAAATTATGAGCAACACGACGACGAAAAAGTCGAACCCATTATTTGAGATCCTTTTTAACGTATTCATCCCTTCATTCATATTGATGAAGTTTAGTGGTGAAGAGCACCTAGGTACGGCAATGGCGCTTGTGGTCGCTTTGCTCTTCCCTATTGGTTACGGCGGTATGGATCTTATCCGTAATAAGAAGTTCAACTTCATTTCCGCACTTGGTTTTGTCAGTGTGTTACTGACTGGCGGTATCGGTCTGTTGGAGCTTGATACGCGTTGGTTGGCCCTAAAAGAAGCACTGATCCCTGGCCTGATCGGCTTAGCGGTATTAGGTTCTACTTTTACTCGTTACCCACTAATGCAGAAGATGCTCTTGAACGACACGGTTTTAAACCTATCTTTGATCACCAAACGCCTTGAAGAAAACGGTAAATCTCAAGAATTTGAGCGATGCCTGATGTCATCAAACTATCTATTCGCCAGTACCTTTGCGTTTTCTTCTGCGATGAACTATTTCCTCGCAACTTGGATTGTCACCAGCCCTGCGGGCACGCCTGAATTTAACGAAGAGCTGGGCAAGCTCACTTTGTACAGCTATCCAGCCATTGCGATTCCAAGCATGTTGATGATGTTCGGTATTTTCTATTACCTATGGCGTCAAATCAGAGCTATGACGTCCTTAGAGACAGAGCAAATATTCCATACCAAATAAGTATATAGAATCCGCCTGACTTGATTACAACTCAGGCGGACGAACATCTGCTAAAGGAGTAATATTCTTTATTCTTTCAAGCACCTGCATTTCTTCTTTTTCGATCCCCTCTCAATTTTCTAGAGCTTACTTGAAGCATGCTCATTGAGCAGAACAATTCGTAATTAAGTTATTTTAACCTGTTAACTAACTGAGCCCTTTTCATTCGTTTCTGCGTGATATTTGCCGCATAACAATATAAATCCTAACGTTTGGTCTGATATTGCTATCAAGAACTGCTAACTTATTTTTAGAAGATTATTTTATAAATAAGTAAACACTTCACTCCTATAAAACGTGAAATAGATAATGAACTGAAAGGTAAAATTATGTTTAGGATTAATAAGATAGCGACCTCATTGGCGTGTGTGCTTCTAAGTGGGCACTTATTTGCAGCAGAGCCGTATGATGCGACTAAAACCTATTCTGGTGGAACGCAAGTAACGGTGGATGGGCAAATTTATGAGGCCAAATGGTGGGTTAATGCAGGGCAGAGCCCAACTGATGACTATGCTAATGAGTGGGACTCACCATGGAAGTTGATTAGTGATACAACCCCAGAGCCTGACCCAACGCCAGAACCTGATCCCACACCGGATCCAGAACCAACACCGGAGCCGACGCCAGATCCGACACCGGGGCCCGTTGATGGCTTATGTTCAGAGTTCAATATCTATCCTGACTGGACGCAAGGTGACCACGCAAATGGTGGTGATGTCATGGTTAAAGACAACATTGCTTATGAAGCAAACTGGTGGACATCGTCAATTCCCGGAAGTGATGGCAGTTGGTCTCATCACCTAAATTGTGACAATACGCCTCCTGGTACTGCACCATTACTGTCTTTGCCAAACCCTATGGATCCAGTAAGGCTTGAAGTGAATGGTTGGCCGAGCCATTTTGTGGTGACCAGCCCCGCAACACTGAATGCACCTTCTACATTAGTTGTCGATACAATCAATAGTCAAAACTTGTCGGACATCACTAAGTTAACCAACGCGTTTGTTTCACTTATCCAAGATGTTGAGGTTGCAGGCACAACGTCAATCATCATCAACAGCGATGTGTTGGATGTGGCAACAGTAGATAAAGGAAAGGGTCTGGGTGTGATTGCTGTTAAGCAGGCTTTAACGTCAGCGGTTGACACGACGGGCAGTCAAATCGACATCAATGACATTAATGCGCTTACCGATGACGCTCAAGGCTGGGCGCAAGCGTACAACCTTGTTATCTCTACATTGGCGCCACAAGCCACCTTCGGTTGGGGACTCAACATTGGAGACTTTGCTTACGACACTCATTCGGGTCGCAGGGCGGTTTGGAATGCAGCGTCTGGTGCGACATCAGATTTACTATCTAGCTTTGAACTGTACAAAGCGGATTCGTTGACAAAAGCAGACTTTGTTGCATTCACTAAATCCAGCTCATCCCCTTCATTATCAGACAACCAATGGCATTACGCGTTGGAGTATGTCAAGCAAGTCACGGATTATCTACAAACACCGGCTTTGCTCTCTTCTCTCCCCACATCACAGGCTTCAGCTTATTTCCTCGGCAACACTGCAGGAGAAAGCCATATTCGCAAAGCGGCTCACAGTAATATTTTTGCTATTTCTTTTGATTCTGCTTCTGCTGATCTTAGCGCTAAAATTGCTCGTTACCAGAATGCACCTGTCCCGCTTTATTATGTTGGTGAAAGTGTCACCAGCGGGCCTCTAACGCGAATTGAGTCACTCAATAACGAGTTAGCCAGTGCAGAAACGGCAATGAATAACCAAGCTTTCCTATTTGAAACACCTCAGTCTCAATGGATTCCGTCGACTGTGTATAAATGGGCAGACTTCTTGGCTGGGCTTAACTCAATGCACAACGTTGGTGTTGCGGGTAATACTTTCTGGCTGCTGGATGATGCAGCGGATGATGCTACCAATACGATCTACGCTAAAGTCGCCATTGCCGCTTTCTTATCACAAAGTATGCAGGAGACGATTCGTTATAATGCTTGTGATGAAAACAACTGGTCTGAAGTTCGATACGGTGCTCCCGTCGACTACCCAATGACTGCAAGTTGTGGTCAACTTGGTCAGAAGTATGCGGATTATGGTATGGATCCAGTGACTGGGCAGGATCATCCTTATTCTTGTCCTCGTGACCCTAAAATGGAAGTCAGTGCATTAACGAATGCTAAGTGGTACGGTGCTCCAGCGCCTATCTTTGCAGCGCCAGATTCTGTATTGGAAGAACAAGGTCTGTTGGTCAATGGTAATGTCGGTCGATGGACAAACAACGGTCATTGTAATGAGGTTCCTAGCGTTGTTGATACCTCTAAACAGGTTTGGGAACGTGATGAATGTAAAGTCTACGCTGAGCAAAAAGCGGGTAAGTTTATCTGGGATGGTTCAGATACTAACGGCACAGTCCAAGGCTGTGGTTGGTGGGGCCGTGGTGTTATTCAAACGACGGGGCGTCAGAACTTTGGTACGTTGAATCACTTCATGGGCCGCTCACATGTTGACCCTGATACTATTGGCACCACTGTCAATGGTGTAACCGTTGAAGCGCCTCCAGCGAATCCTCTCTATGCGGATCTAGACTTCTGTTCTAACCCTGGGCTGATTTGTAGCTCTGAGGAAAACCGCGAGATCAAATGGATTGCAGGCTTGTTTTACTGGGTAACATCAGTGCAGGCATACAATGATGAAGGTGGCCCTTACGCTGACTGGAACTACTACACAGAACTGAAAAAATACGTTGATGGAGGCTTAAAAGGTACTGAGTTTATTGATGCGGTATCCGGCATCGTTAACAGAGGTTGTCCAGACCATACTTGTCCGGTCAGTGGCGAAGTACATGCAGTGAAAGAGCGTCAAGATAACTTCAAGCTGGTTCTGCAAACACTTGGTTTAAACCCCCAGTAATGACAAGGCACGACTCGTTGCACATTGTCTAATACAACAAGGCTCCTTGAGTGACTTGCTTCAATAGGTAACCTTTAAAGGAGATGAACATCAAAGCCGCCTTCGAAGAGGGCGGCTTTGTATATTAGGTTTAGGCTAAGTTTCTTGGCACTGGTTTCAAGGCCGTCATTGCTACCCCAAACAGAACCACAGCCAACAATGCCATACCCATTGGTCCTTCAGTGTAGGCAAAGCCAGCGACACCAGACCACATGGCCACACCTAAGTGCATCATGGTCATTGCTAGCGACATCAATACACCGCGATGCTGAGTAGACAGCTCTGCTATATAGCCTTGTAAAGCGGGAGAGCCTATGCCACCTGCCAGTGCCCATAAGGCCAGCGGAAATAACAGAACGTATAGGCTTTGTGTTGGCAGCAGATAAAACCATACACTGACGATCACGCAAACTCCTAAGGCGATTCTCATGAGTTGGCGTCCGTTTCCTAGGCGCTTAGCCAGTTTAGGCATGAGTAAGTTTCCTATCACGCTGATGCAACCCAAAATCGTATACAAACTGCCAATGACCCATATCGAAACTCCCTGCGTATCTTTTAGGTGTTGACCAATCAAGTTAAATAGCCCAATACCACCGCCTAAGCCGAAACACATGGCAAGTAGTGCCCCAGCAGCCCCAGGTATCTGCCAGACCTTGCCAACGTGATGGGCATTTTTAGCTTCTATCGCTTGCTGGCTAGGTATTTGCCTCTGCATGGATATATAGGCCAATGCTGCTGCAACAAACCATGCGCAGAAACCGAGCAGTAAAAACGCGGCTCGCCAAGATAATACTTCAGCTAAAACAGCACCCAGGGCTGGGCTGGATATCATTCCCAGTGTCAGACCAGATTGCACCCAAGCAATTTGTTTCATCGCGTCCTCACCGCTGGAGTCAGCTGCTAACGCAAAAGCAAGTGGTAACATGCCAGCACTTGCCAGCCCAGTGGCTATTCGCGTTATCAGCCCTGCTTCAAAGTTGTCCACAAGGCCAGTGGCAATAGACGCCAAACCAAATAGTAGGCAGGCTGGAATCATGATCTTAAGTCGCCCATAACGATCGGAATATGCCCCTAGATAGGGAGCAATCGATGCAAGTGCAAGGCTATAGGCTGTGATGTATAAAGTGACGCGCTCAGGAGCGACACCGAGATCTTTTCCTATTGGAGTCAGAATTGGCCCTAGCATCAGCTCATCTGCACCAACTAAAAATGCAATAAAAAACAATAGAATTTTCATTTTTATTCCTTAAGTTAACGCAGAGTCAGTGACTGTGCATCGTTTGGATATTGATCACTTTATCTGGCCATCCGGCGACAAACTCTCGTTCATGAGACACTAAAATCAACGTGCCTTTGTAATCTATTAGTGCTTGTTGCAAAGCCTGTTTCACACTGGCATCTAGGTGTGTGGTGGGCTCATCCAGCACCAATAGATTTGTTGGCTGTAAAGCTAAGCGGCACAGCTTCACTTTGGTTTGCTCCCCTCCACTGAGTGAGTGAATTGGCTGTAATGTCAGTTTTCCAGATAGGCCAAATCGAGCTAAGTGCTGTCGTGCTGCTTTGTCATCTAAGCCATGGCAGGCTGATCTGACTAAACTTACCGGCGTTGCCTGCGGGTCGTACCAATGCAACTCTTGCTCGAAATAGCCCAGTTTCACCCCTTGTGATATGTCAATATTCCCAGCAATAGGCGTAATCTCGCTGACCAGTGTTTTGATCAGCGTGGATTTGCCAATACCGTTAAAACCAGCAATGACCACCTTTTCTCCCTGCAAAATATTGAAATCCATTTTAGGTAGTAACGGCTTGCTATAACCAATTTCCAGATCTGTGGCAGCTAAGACTTGATGTACACTGTGCGAAGTTGACTGGAATCTTATTGAGACAGACTTCTTCTGCTCCGGAGCGCTCAGCCGAGTCATTTTGGCCAACTGCTTTTTCCGACCATTGGCAATGCTCGCATTCACTCCAGCGCCATTTTTGGCGATAAACCGCTCCAGCTTGTCGATATGTTTTTTTTGTGCGAGATATTGCTTTGTATGAGCTGCGTCATCATTGGCTTTTTGTTCCATGGCTTTGTCGACGTTACCGCGATATTTGCGAATTTGCTGATGATCAATATCGCAAATCCCTGTCGTGATCCGGTTCAGAAAGGCTCGGTCATGCGATACCACCATAAATGCACCATCGAAGCTGCTCAGGAACTCGGCCAACCAGTCAACGTGAATGGTATCGAGGTAGTTGGTTGGTTCATCGAGCAACAATACATCAGGTGAAATCAGCAGCAGAGAAGCCAGCATTACTTTGTGTCGTTGCCCACCACTTAACTCTCCTAGCGGAGTTTCCATCCCAAACTGAATAATGCCAAGCCCGTCGGCAACCGCATCAATCCGATTGTTTATGGTATAAAATGCTTGGCTTTCCAGAGATGCCTGAATTTCGGCGGCTCGGGCTAGAGAGCTCTTCTGCATACATTTCTCAGGGCATGCGTAGATCGCCATCATCTCGGATTCAAGGTTGAATAAATCGGCAAATGCAGTGTGCAGGTAGTCACGAACAGTCATAGCTGATCTCATTACAGCATGCTGATCTAAATAGCCTATTCGCACAGCCGGCTGCCACGTGATGTCACCGCCATCAGGTAATAAGTCCGACTGCAACAGTTTCAATAGTGTGCTCTTACCGACACCATTTTTCCCGGTTACCCCGATATGTTCGCCCGGAAAAAGCGTAAAACTGGCATTCTGGTAGAGTATTTTTTCGCCAATGTGATACGTAAGATTTTGAATTGTAAGTATACTCATGGTTTTATATCCATAAAAAAACGGGGTCGGTATTGTTCATACCGACCCCGTCACAAGAATTTGCTTCAAGAAATAATGCTTCTGAATCTCAGAAACAATAAGGGCCGGCGATGAAGGTCATCGTCGGCCCGCTCTCTACTTTTTAATCAGATACACCTGCAGCTCCTGAAAAAAAACAGGAACGTCATAGTCGGTAATATCTGATGAAGATTTAAAAGAGTTTCAGCTCCGAGCAACACTTCATCGTGTTAATGCGCGGAGCTCACTCGTCTGACAAAATTCTTGAATAGGATATAAAGCATAGTAGAGAAGTCAAAATTCGTTATCCGGCGGAAGATACCCAAATGTAGATTAGGTGTCAATCCTTCACTCAATGATGATATACACTCGCTCTATTCGTTCCCTATAAATGGAGAACATGAAGTTACCAGATAACCAATGGTTTGTGGCTAGATAACGATAATCTCAACCACCGGATATTTAAGATAACAGCTCTTTTCTGACCAGCTCAGCGCCTGCACTTAGGGCTGTAAGTTTACCGCGTGCGACTTCGCGAGGTAATGGAGCCATACCGCAGTTGGTGCAAGGGTAGAGCTTGTCTGCATCAACGTATTTGAGTGCCTCTCTCAGTGTTTCTGCGACCTGTTCAGGCGTTTCAATACTATCCGTCGCAACGTCAATCGCGCCTACCATTACTTTCTTGCCTCGAATCAATTCTAATAACTCAATCGGTACACGAGAGTTATGGCACTCCAGTGAAATAATATCAATATTGGACTGTTGCAGTTTAGGGAAGATTTCCTCATATTGCCTCCATTCATTCCCTAAAGTTTTTTTCCAATCTGTATTGGCTTTGATGCCATAACCGTAGCAAATGTGAACGGCTGTTTCGCATTTAAGTCCTTCGATAGCACGTTCTAAGCAAGCGATGCCCCAATCGTTGACATCATCAAAGAAAACATTAAATGCGGGCTCATCAAATTGGATGATATCGACACCTGCAGCTTCAAGTTCTTTCGCTTCTTGATTGAGGATTTTGGCAAACTCCCAAGCGAGTTTTTCGCGACTTTTGTAATGATCGTCATACAGAGTATCGATCATGGTCATTGGGCCTGGTAACGCCCATTTGATGGGTTGATCTGTTTGCTGACGTAAAAATTTAGCGTCTTCGACAAAGACAGACTTTTGGCGGCTGACTGGGCCGACAACCGTTGGAACGCTGGCCTCGTAGCGGTTGCGAATTGTTACGGTTTTACGGTTTTCGAAATCAACACCACTCAAGTGCTCGATGAAGGTTGTCACAAAGTGTTGGCGAGTTTGTTCGCCGTCACTAACAATATCCACACCCGCATCTTGTTGCTCTTGCAACGACAATCGTAGCGCGTCTTGCTTGCCATCGGTAAGTTCGTCACCTTGTAGTTTCCAAGGTGACCAAAGCTTTTCCGGTTCTGCCAACCAAGAAGGTTTGGGTAGGCTGCCTGCTGTAGAAGTTGGTAATAGTGTTTTCATAGTAAGCCTTTCTTTATTCTTATCAGTTGTTACGCGTAATTTGCAGACCATTGCTCAAGCACAGCTTGATATGGCTTGATGAAGTGTTCTTGAGCAAATTTTCCCTGCTCAATTGCTAAGCGGCTGCGCTCTTCACGGTCATAGACAATCTGTGTTAGTGAATGGTCACTATTTTTTAAACTTGGTTGATAAGCTTTACCGGCTACGGCATTGGCATTGTAAATCTCTGGGCGATAGATTTTCTGGAAAGTTTCCATCGTACTGATGGTACTGATCAACTCCAAGTTGGTGTAATCATTCAACAGGTCGCCAAAGAAATAGAAGGCGAAAGGAGCCACACTGTTCGGCGGCATGAAATAACGCACTTGTAGCCCCATTTTCTGGAAATATAGCTCTGTTAGGGACGATTCATTTGGCTCATATTCGTAGCCAAATACAGGGTGCTGATTGTCGGTGCGATGATAAGTCTTATTGTCAGAAACACTTAAGCAAATCACAGGGAGCTTTGTGAAATTCTGCTTGTATATATCTGAATTAACAAAGTGCTTAAACAACTTGCCATGAAGTTCACCAAAGTTTTCTGGGATGCTGAACTTCGGTTTGTCTTTATTATGGTCAAGGAGAAGAACACTAAAATCATAATCTCGAACGTAGGAAGAGAAGTTATTCCCCACAATGCCTTCGATGCGTTCCTCTGTTTTGTGGTCGACAATATACGTTTTGAGTACTTCAATCGAAGGGAAGCTTTCGCCGTTAGCTTCAATATCCATATCCACAGAAACGATTTCAAGTTCAACTGAGTAACGGTCGCCATTTGGGTTATCCCAATGAGCCAGTGCATTAAAATTATTGTCAATCATCTTCAATGCATTGCGTAAATTCTCTTGGCGACTTTCACCTCTTGCCAAATTAGCAAAGTTAGTTGTTATGCGTGTGCTATCAGATGGTCGGTAATTTTCATCGAGGCTAAGGCTCTTGATAGTAAAGGTGAAGTCTGTATTCATGGTGATCGTTATCCTATTTCCTTAGATGAAAGCTGAAGTCATTTCTTACTCTTTGCATTGCTGAATGCTCTAGACAGCTATTTATTCATTTTTTAATTCTGTCTGGGTATAAGAGTAGATTCCTTTATAACTTTGTTCTGGACTTGAATAACAATGGTATTACTTCAAATTCATTGTGAAAGAAATTCATGTTCCCTTGTCTTTCTGGGTCATCGAACGTCCACTCCATTTCAAACCCTGTAATCATGCTCTCTTGACCTTCAATATGAGTTTTAAGATCCAGCCAAGAGTTTGGGTGTGCTTGAAGCAAGGTTGAAACCTAAGGTCAGAAAACAACTATTGGTAAATTTAATTGTTATGTTATAACGTTTCTTTTTTGGTTTTGTACAACACAGGAGAGAGATAATGAATGTGGTTTTAGCCGAGCCCATTGTAGCGGGTGATGCAGTTCAGACGATTGGTGGATCTCATGCTCGCTTAGATAGACAGCCAATTGTGTTAAGTGATATCTATCAAGAGGGGGTCAATATAGCGGTCTGGCAACGACGTTTCGATGAAGACTTTACCAACTTGATCAGTCAATATATCGCTGCGAATCCAACCATTAGTAAGTCTTTAACTGTCTCCCCTTCAAATGCATTTGAGACTCTTGACTGTGCGACTAATGGGCAAGCACCGGAATCCTTGTTGAAAGACATGGCTCAGCTTGTTGATATGTTCTGCTATTTATTTGATTTGGAAGAGGTAGGAGTGCGATTTGCAACATTAAGTACTGCGATGTGCCCGCGATTCCATGTTGACCAAGTGCCATGTCGCCTTGTGACTACCTATCACGGTGCAGCAACTGAGTGGCTACCTAACTCTGCTTTAGATCGTTCAAAACTGGGCCGTGGCAGTAATGGTCAACCTGACTCTCTTTCTGGTTTGTATCAACACGAATCCGATGTACAGCAACTGCATTGTGGTGATGTTGCCTTGCTTAAAGGTGGTCGCTGGGAAGGTAATGAAGAGACAGCGTTAGTTCACCGTTCACCTGCCATTCACCCTGAACAGCGTCGCTTTATAATGACACTCGACTTTGGCTAGATAACGAGATTAGACAAGTAACCCAAGGGGCGAAGAACGCCCCATTTAGGCTGTGTAACTGGGTAACTGGCCAATTAGAATACGCCATTTGAGTTTTGGATATCCCCTCCGCTAATCAGTGAGTAGACCCTCATTGAAAAATCCAGAGCTTGGATTGAGTCCCAATGTTCGACGATTCTGCCATCTTCAAGTCGCCAAGTATCAATAATATTCATACCTTTCTCATCATTACCTCTATCTTCTTTGTTGAGTGTGGCATGAGAGTGGAAAATGACATAATTGCCATCCACATAGATATGTTTTACGTCATAGGTATAGTCAGGGTATTCCTCAACAAACTCACGTAAGAAATCGACTAAGCCGGTGACTTTATCCGGAAGGTTGCGGTTATGCTGAACATAAGTGCTGTCGTTGTAGTGCTCAAGAACATAATCAAAATTATGATTGTTCATTAAGTTTTGCACAAAATCAGTAATCAGTTCGGCATTTGCACGTTCTTGCTCTGTCCAATTTGGCTTTTGCAAGCTCGTTATATCAATCGTTATTTTATCTGATGAATGTGCATAACTTATTGTACTTATTAGTAAAATAATAATAGATGTCATTGCTTTTAACATGGGGACTCCTGATGTTGATGTCTTATTTTGGTATACATTGATTATTATGGTAATTAATAGTAACCTGCATGACAATAAGGTACTAAAAGCTACGCTAGGCACATTTTGGTAACCTATGAAGTATTCTGAAAAGACAAGGAGTGAGAAATTGTCAGCTCAAGCTAAACCAGAAAGAAGAGTTTTCTACAACAATCAAGAGTGTGCTGTTCGTAACGTTGTGTCCCAAATTGGCGACAAATGGTCACTACTCATCCTGTTTGCTCTGGTAGATGGGGCGGATAGGTTCAACTCTTTGAAATCTAGGATAGAAGGCATATCTCAAAGAATGTTGACTCAAACTTTGAGAGATTTAGAGCGTGAAGGCTACGTCAATAGAACCGTCTATCCTGAAGTGCCAGTAAAGGTAGAATATTGTTTAACGGATATGGGGCGAGAACTGGTGAAGCCTCTATATCAATTAGTCTGTTGGGCAGATGATCACAGGCAGGAGATAGAGTGTGCTCGTCAAGCTTATGATGAGAGAGCAAATAAGCGTTAGTGTGTTGCATTGCTCTGCTATCAATCTCGCTGAGCAGCCCCTTTCTATATGTGGGCGATGTTAGGTAAACTTTTCGTTAGGAGGATATCTGTCTAGGAGGGCGATATCTTCCACTGTGGTGAGTTTAACGTAATGGATTGCTCAAGGTTGGTCTATTTAGTGTTAATCGCCGAACTGGGTTAAAACTCATATAATTCAATTGGTTATATTATTTATATGCCTCTCTTTATCAGCTAACGTTTTGGTTTTTCAACGTCCAAAGCGATTATTTTATTATTTCGCCCTCTAAGTAAGTTTTATCCTCTATTATCGACTGGCTTATGAAGAGTCAATCGTATTTCATTTTTCTATTATTAATTTTTTATTAATTTTTAATGTTTTAAGTCTAATCTTGATGAAAAACTTCATCGTGCTCATTTTTATTTTCATACATAATCCTACTCTTTCTTTGGTTACTTATCATTTTTAATGTTTAAAATTCGAAACATTAGATTTCTAATCTATTTTCTGGTCGTGCTCTTATTTTATTGTGTGATTTTGGTCACATAAATTAAGTTTTTGAGGCTGTTTTCTTGCTTTGTTCGCTATTTGATGCACGATAATAAGCAGTGAAATTGTTTAGAGTACAAAGTAAATGCATATTCCTATGATCGCAGTGGCTCCTTGGGTTGCTTTTCCTGAGATTGACGAAGAGTGCCAGCACTTCGGATCATTCAGTGTACCTAGCGCTGAAGATGGTCATGATATTTTCAAGCTTATTGCCCAGTGTCCGCCATTGGATACCAATTCTTCTTATTGCAACTTTTTGCAATCTACCCACTTTCGCCAAACTTGCCTTTTAGCACGCTACAAAGGTGAGATCTCAGGTTTTGTTTCTGGCTATCGCAAGCCGGAAGAGCCCAGCACATTGTTCATTTGGCAGGTGGCTGTTGCGCCTAATTTTCGCGGAAAGGGCCTAGCGCTAAGAATGATCGATGCCCTTTTAGCGAGAGATGCTCTACAAAATATTACGGCAATTGAAACGACCATTACCCAAGATAATGGCTCTTCTTGGGCACTGTTCAAGAAGGTCGATGCTCGGAATGGCCTTCAGGGAAGCATTTCAACATTTCTCGACCAAAACACACATTTTAAAGGGGAGCACGATACTGAATATTTGTATCGAATTCCGCTCAAAAACACTCAAACCACAGGATAGATAAACGGTCTAATCATGGATATTTTTGATAAACAAGAATCACAAGTACGTTCTTACTGCAACAGCTTTCCGGTCGTTTTTACCAAAGCAAAAGGGTGCTGGCTGGAGACGCAATCCGGTGAAAAATACCTAGATTTTCTTGCTGGTGCAGGGTCACTCAACTACGGTCACAACAACCCGATATTTAAACAAGCTTTGCTTGACTATATTGAAGCTGATGGAATTACACATGGGCTTGATATGCACTCAACGGCCAAGTCAGATTTTCTTAATGCATTGAAGCAGAATATATTTGAGCCACGAGGCCTTAACTACAAAGTCCAATTTACGGGTCCTACAGGCACTAATGCTGTTGAGGCTGCTCTTAAACTAGCGAGAAAGGCAAAAGGAAGGAGCTCAATTGTTGCGTTTACTAATGGTTTTCACGGTTGTACGTCTGGTGCGTTAGCAGCAACTGGTAATCAGCATCATCGTCAGGGGGCGGGAGTCAGTTTAAACAATGTCACGCGTATCCCTTTTGAAGGCTATGCGGATATCGATGGCTTAAAATTGTTTGAAACGATGTTAAATGATAACTCTTCTGGTCTTGATAAACCTGCCGCAGCACTTGTAGAAACCGTTCAAGGCGAGGGGGGGCTCAACGCAGCTTCTGACAAATGGTTACAGCGCCTGAGCAAAATCTGCTCGCAGCACGATATTTTATTAATCGTCGATGATATCCAAGCGGGATGTGGACGTACCGGCACCTTCTTTAGTTTTGAATCCGCAGGTATTAAGCCAGATATGGTCACGCTATCAAAGTCCATTGGTGGTTATGGCCTACCAATGGCTATTGTACTGATGAAGCCTGAATTAGATGTTTGGAAACCAGGGGAACATAACGGAACTTTCCGTGGTAATAATCATGCCTTTGTTACCGCAACCGTTGCTCTCAAGGCTTATTGGTCGGATAGCGAACCATTTGAAAAGCATATTGAAAGTTGCTCTGCCCTCGTGTCAGAGGTTATTGACTCCACTCTAGCTCGTTACCCTAGCATGTTTGTTAAACAGAAGGGGCGAGGAATGATGATTGGTATTGAGTGTAGCAATGGTCAATTAGCCAGCGATATCGTCAAGACCTGTTTTGATAATGGATTAGTGATTGAAACCGCTGGGCCTGACGACGAAGTGGTGAAATTTTTCTCCCCACTCACCATCACGGAGTCTGAACTCAAACAAGGGCTAGATATTTTTGAGCGTTCTGTTGAGTTTGTTATCCAGCAACAATTTAAGAAAGCATCGTAATTAGGGAGAAAAAGATGATTGTTCGTACACTTGAAGAATGTCGAGATAGTGAGCGCAGAGTAGCTTCAGAGACATGGGAAAGCGTCCGTATGTTGTTAAAAGATGACAACATGGGGTTTTCTTTTCACATCACAACGATTTTTGAAAATACAGAAACGCATATCCACTATCAGAACCATTTAGAATCGGTGTATTGCATGAGCGGCGAAGGAGAGATTGAAGTCGTTGGTGGTAAAACTTATGCAATAAAGCCCGGCACTCTTTACATCTTAGATCAACACGATGAGCACTATCTTCGTGCCTATGAGGGAAAAGAGATGGTGATGGCATGTGTATTCAACCCTCCTATTACAGGTAAAGAGACTCATGATGAAAATGGCGTATACCCTCTCATCGATTAGAAGCTCTAATAGCTAGGCTTGTGGGCCTAGCTATTACCCACTCCTCCAGTTTAAAAAGGCCCTAACATGACCTATACCGTAGAGAAAATCGGCGGTACTTCAATGACCGCGTTTGATGCTGTTTTAGATAATATTTTGATTAAGAAAAGCGAAGAGGAAATGTACAACCGTGTATTTGTTGTTTCCGCTTACGCAGGTATCACTGATGCTTTACTCGAATGCAAAAAAACCAGCAAAGCAGGTGTGTACCAATTGATTGCTAAGAGAGACGATGCTTGGCAACAAGCTCTTGATGGTGTTGAACAAAGAATGTTACTCACCAATGAGAATATTTTTGCTGATCCAATGAATCGCTTACGCTCAGATAAGTTCATTCGTTCTCGGATTTCGGAAGCTAAGATATGTATTTCTAACATACTGGAAACGTGCCAATACGGTCAGTTTTCACTTCGTCATTACCTCCCTCAAATTCGTGAGTTTCTTTCTTCAATCGGTGAAGCCCACAGTGCCTACAATACGGCACTCAAGCTGAAAAACATGGGGGCGAATGCAAAGTTTGTTGACTTATCAGGTTGGGATACACAGGCTCCCATTAGTTTGGATGAAAGTATTCTTGAAGCATTTTCAGACATTGATGTCACTCAGGAGCTGCCTATCGTCACGGGTTATGCGTCTTGCAAAGAAGGCTTGATGTCTACCTATGATCGTGGCTACAGCGAAATGACGTTTAGCCGAATTGCGTCATTAACTGGAGCAGATCTTGCGGTTATTCATAAAGAATACCACCTAAGCTCAGCTGATCCTCGTGTTGTTGGCTCAGATAAAGTGCTCCCACTAGGGGAAACAAACTATGATGTGGCTGATCAACTTGCGAACTTGGGTATGGAAGCTATTCATCCCAATGCTGCCGCTGGTCTTCGCGAAAGTGGTATAGAGCTTCAAATTAAGAATACATTTGAGCCTCACCACCCGGGCACTCTGATCTCTGGTGTTTTCCGTCCAACCATGGATAAAGTCGAAATTATTGCAGGTAAAGAGAAAGTTTTTGCTTTACACCTTTTCGATCAAACCATGGTGGGATGCGTTGATAATGTCAGCTATGACTTAATGCAGATCATTACAGATGCTCGTGTGAGATTGGTAGGTAAAGAGATGAATGCGAACTCAATGACTTATTATCTGACGGGTAGCACAGATGCATTGAATACCGTGTTATACAAGACAGAGAAACGTTTCCCAGATGCCAATATTAAAGGTCGAATGGTGGCCTTGATATCAACTATTGGCTCCCAGTTTGATACAAATGAAGCATTAACGAAAGGGCTGTTGGCGTTGATGGAAAAAGGCATAACCCCGATTGCTGTCCACTCATCGATGAGAAATGTGAATGTACAATTCGTTGTTAATGATGATGAATACCATACCTCTATATGTGCTTTGCACTCTGTATTCTTTGAGCCGAGCTCTATTAAGAAAGCGCTAATTGCCTAGTGAGTGTCCTCTTATTTGACATTAAATATGGGGATGATGTGTTGAAGCCGCGCAAAGCGGCTTTTCTATCTTGATAGCATAGTTAGGCAATATGCGTCATGCGGTTGATCGTGAATGTTTCTACCGCGCCGTCAACAGCTGCGACGTAGTCAGCGATATGTGAGCTGGCGAGATGAGTATCTAGCGCGGCTTCAGAAGCCCAGTTTTCATGGAAAACGAAATGCGCTGGGTTGTCGTTGTCTTGATGCAAATCGTAGTTGATGCAGCCATTTTCAGCGCGTGTTTTGTCGATCAGTTTGATCAGTTCAGCTTTAACCAATTCAATCTGGCCTTCTTTGGCAATGATATTGGCGATAATCGTTAACTTGCTCATTTGCTTACCTTTTTGTCAATTTCTGATGCTTTACAGTGTCGTGATGACGTCTTCTAGAGGCAGGCGCGCTTTTGGCAGACCGTGGTTATAATCCTCACCGTCTTTGTGATAACCCAGTGCTAGCGCAAAGTCACATACAAAGCCTTCCAGTTCTTGTTTGAACTCTTCACCGATCAGCTCTGGGTCTACCCCTTCCATAGGTGTCGAAGCGATGCCCATGCGCGCCAACGTGTGTAGCGTATTACCTAGTGCGATATAGGTTTGAGCTTTTGTCCAATTACCGTTGAAACCTGTCTCATCTGTGTTGAGTTCCGCAAAGCCGAACGCACCGTTTAACATGTCATTGTATCGCTCTGCTGGTAGGTGGCCTGAGGTCACTTCTGCATCGACCACTTTTTTGTAGTTGTCTTTGGTAAAGCGAGGGTTGTGAGCAAACAAAATCGTATGAGACGCTTCTTTGGCATGCGGTTGGTTGAACTGGTGCATGTTGGCAAACGTGTTGTGGAAACGTTGTTTTGCTTCGTCACTCTCAAGAACGATGAACTTCCAAGGTTGTGAGTTGATAGAAGAAGCAGATAAACGAATCGCTTCTTTAATGACTTCCATATCTTCAGCAGAGATACGCTTACTTGCGTCGTATTTTTTGGCTGTGTAACGAGTGTTTAGATCTTTGATGATTGGGTGAGTCATGTTGGCTCCTAGTTGAATTTAGATAATTGCATTAGGTCTCACGAACCGCTCGGACGATGTTGAACCCTTATTTCAAGTAAACGAACAAGCTCAAAAACTCGAAGACTTCGATATGAACAATGTCGATGGGCGTAGATTAACGACATTGAAGAAGGGGAGAAATAGCGAAAACTTCCAATCATTATGGAAATAAGTGTCCATAATTACTTGGCAAGGATTAATGCGATGCGTTTGGTTTCAGGCAGGGAAAACCATCAGCTGCGAATTAGGGGAGGGTGTTATGCGGCGGTAGACTAGTGCGTCAGTAGCTCGCGGCCAATGGCATCGACCAATTCTAGAATGTGGATTTGCGATTCGCGGCTGTATGGTGAGATACCATCGACTTGCTCAGCAAGATCTAAGTTGGTGCTGGCAATCCCCGCGAGTGTTGACCCTGTATGGCTGATCGCAAATACCTTCAAGCCTTTGCGTTTTGCATTGTGGGCCATATCCACCACAGACTGCGTTTCTCCTGACTTGCTGATCAGCATAACGGTACCACTTTCGGCGCGGGCCAATTGGTGGATATCCGTGATCACTAAGTGGGGAACATTCGCCAAGGATAGAAATCGTGAAAGGTAAGAGACACTGACGATCGAGGCACCACGGGAATAGAGATACACCACAGGCGAATGATTTAATGAGTGAGCGATTTTTTCGATGCGTTGAATTTGGTCATCTTCTTCAATCACAGATTGCGTCTGCTTTTTCAGATCAGCGGCGAGCTTGTACCTGAGCTCAGTGTAACTGGCGTAGCCCATCTTTTTACACACACGATTGACTGAGGTCGTCGTCGTGAGTGCTTTGTTCGCAATGGTTTTCGCAGAGATCTCGGCCAACTCACTCGCGTGGCTGATCAAGTACTCATAGATGACACGCTCAATGCCCTTAAATGTATTCATCGCATACAATTTTAGTAATTAAATTGTCATTATTAGGCGCTAACTGGCAAATATTTTCCTTGATTGCTATCACAAAAGTATCGTCATACGTGGGTTGTATCAGGAAACTGTACCTTGGTACGTGGACGCTAAATATACTTGGCGGAGTTGATAAGAATACGGTGAACAACCATGAGTAAGAAAAAACTCGTTGCAGTGACCGCTTGCCCTACCGGCATTGCACACACATTTATGGCAGCGAAAAAAATTCAGGCATGGGCTGAGAAGCAGGGCTACGAAGTCAAAGTGGAAACCCAGGGCAGTGATGGTGTTAAGAACAAGCTAACGGCGCATGACATTGCGACAGCAGACGGCGTTGTTCTGGCTGTCGATGTACCCATCATGGACATGGAACGTTTTGATAATGCCAACCCGCTGAAAGTTCGCACTCAGGAATTGATTAAACGCGTAGACGAACTTCTGCCAACCGTCTTCCTGCGCGGCAAAGAAAAATCTGACGCCGATATTGAAGTGGCAGAAGAAAAACGCTCCGCGTATCAGGTGGCAATTGGCCACATCATGACGGGTATCAGCTACATGTTGCCAGTGGTGGTGCTTGGTGGCCTGTTAATGGCGGTGGCGAAGATCACGGGTGAATTGGTCGATATCTCCGGCACGCCAATCGAAACGCTCGATAAGCTTGGTTTTATGACCATCAAGTTTATGTACCCAATCTTTGCTGCGTATCTGGCATATTCGATTGCGGGTAAACCGGCTCTGATTCCAGCCTTTATTGGCGGCATCATGAGTGATGAGGTCTACAAGCGCTTCTTTGATCTTGAAGGCTGGGCGCCATCGGGCTTCTTTGGCGCGATTGCGATTGGTTTCCTTGTCGGTTATCTGGTTCGTTACCTCAATGATGTGATCAAAGTGAAGTCAGAGCTGACTACGCTCAAGACCATGCTGTTGGTTCCAGCCGTTACGGGTGTCGTGATGGTGCTGACCATGGAATACGTGATTAACCCATTCTTTGGCGCTTTGAACATCGCTATGATTGAACTGTTCACTCAGGCAGGCGATGCAGGTCGCGGTATCTATTCAATGGTGATTGCTGCGGGTACTGCGTTTGACCTTGGTGGTCCGATCAACAAAGCGGCTGGCTCGGTGGCACTTGGTCTGAATGGCATGGGCGAAGGCTTTGACTTGATTGCTCGTGAACTGGGTATCGTTATTCCGCCGATTGGTGTTGGTCTGGCAGCGATTCTTGATGGCAAGTTCCGCAAACGTGTCTTTACTCCGGAAGAGCAGACGGTGGGTAAAACCTCACTGATGCTAGGTATGATCGGTATTTCAGAAGGGGCAATCCCATTCATTCTGAAGAATCCGAAGATGATCCCAATCATGATTCTGGGTTCTATCATCGGCACACAGCTCGCGGTTGTACTGGATGTATGGCAAAGCCTGCCACTACCAGCTGTATGGGGTTGGTTCCTATCTTCAGACCCAATCAGCTACACCATTTCCGTCTTCGCTGGCTCACTATTTATCGCAGTCGCACTACTGCTGTGTACCAAGCCACAAAGCGCTAACGCCTAACACGTCACTTACCAGAGGCTCTGCTCTCCAAAATTGAGCCTCTGGTAACAAGAATCAGAATTTAGATTAGAGAAACTCCCATGACTAAAGTACATGTCATTCCACATACTCACTGGGATCGTGAGTGGTATTTTACTCAGCAAGACAGTGACGTTTTAGCGACTTACAACTTCACCAAAGTGATTGAAACTTTGGAAAGTCAGGCGGATTACAGCTGCTATCACCTTGATGGTCAGTCTGCGATTGTTGAAGATTACCTGAAGGTTCTGCCGCATATGCGTGAGCGTATGGCACAGCTGGTGGCAGACAAAAAGCTATTCATTGGCCCTTGGTACACCCAGACCGATACCTACAACGTAGCGGGTGAGTCCATCATCCGTAACCTGAAATACGGCATGCACATCGCAGAAGAGTTGGGCCACAGCATGAAAGTCGGCTACCTGCCAGACACATTTGGCCATAACGCGCAAATGCCAACGCTATTCCGCGGTATGGGCATCGACAACATCGTCTTTTGGCGCGGTATTGATTACGACCAACATGTCAGCAAATCCCATTTCATGTGGCAATCTCACGGTGGCGATGAGATATACGCTTACAACTTAGTTCATGGTTATGGTGCAGCGAAGAACATCGTGCCGGATGCTGAGCATCTGGATAAGAAAATCTTCCCAATGATTGAGAAGATCAAGTCGTTGTCAGGCCTTGATGAAGTATTGATTCCATCGGGTGGCGACCAAGTCAATATCGACCCGAATTTGCCAGCCACGTTAGCGGCAGCGTCTGAGCGTTCTCCATCTGGCGATGTGTATTCTATCTCTTCGATGGAAAACTTCGTCGATTTTCTACGCCGCAATAGTGAAGGGTTTGAGACTTACTATGGTGAGTTCAAAACACCGCGCTACACACGTATTCACAAGACTATAGGTTCTGTGCGCTACGACATCAAAAAGCTTAACTTTGAGATCGAACAGTTCCTGCTCAAGAAACTGGAAGTGGTTATTGCGATTGCCAAAGCACAGGGCATGACGGTGCACACTGAGCTGGTGGACTTGGCATGGAAGAAGATCCTTGAGTGTCATGCGCACGATAGCATGGGTGGTTGTAATAGTGATGCCACCAACGCTGATATCATGCATCGCCTTAAGCAGGCGGAAGAAATCTGTCATGGGTTATACAACTTGGTTGTCAAAGAAATTGCCACCAATGCCTGTGATGATTCGGAAGTGATGATCTTCAACGGTCAGACGACGCCATTTAGCGGCATTACCCGTGTTGTTGCGTTTTCCAAGCATGAATCCATCGCGCTAAGTGATGGCGAGAAAACCCTTCGCAGTGAAGTGGTCACTCGTGAAACACTGGATGGCGGTAAGGTCATCGAAGTGACTAAGGATGGCGAAAAAGAAGTGCCTGTTCCTCCTTACTACCGATTTGAGCTCAATGTCGATGTGACAGATCTGCCAGCAATGGGTTATCAGGTATTTCAGGTAGTGGAAGCAGATTGCGTTACTAAAGTACAGGCTTCTTCTGCAACTCAGATTGAAAATAGCAAACTGGCGCTTTGGCTGGAAAATGGTCAGCTTAAGCTGAAAGATAAACGTTCAGAGCGTATTATTGAGCAGCTTATCCGCTTTGAAGAGCAGGCCGATGACGGCGATTCTTATGACTTCTCACCGCTGGAAGGTGATACGCCACTGTACACTAGTGAACTAAGCTGGGTTGAATCTCATGTGGGTGAAAGCCAGCAGTCGATGACACTGAGAGCAAGTCTAGAGCTTCCGGAGAACCTAGAAGCTCGCCAGAAGGGTGAAAAGTCTGTTCAAGCGGAATTTATCATTCGCCTGACGCTTACTCAAGGCAAGCAATCCCTAGAAGTAGATATCGATACGCTTAATCAGGTTGATGATCACCGTGTACGCGTTTTGATCAATTCAGATGTTCAGACCGATACATCCATCAGCACTCAGCCATTTGCGTTGATGAATCGCCCGGTTGCGCCAAATGTTGATGGCTGGCGTGATAGCTTCCGCGAATGTCCGGTAGACATTGAAACCACCGATGGCGCGGTTGCTGTAGCGGCAGGGAATCGAGCCCTGATTGTTAATGGTCGTGGTTTGAAAGAGTTCCAGATCCTGAAAGGTGATACCAGTGACTTGATCGCTCTGACCTTGTTTAAGGCAACAGGCAAGCTCGGTAAAGATGACCTGTTATGGCGACCTGGCCGCGCCTCTGGCATCAACAACACCGTGGTGTACACGCCAGACGCTCAGTTACAGAAATCCATGCAATTCAGCTTTGCTATTGCGTTGGCGGACAGCGCTGAGCATCAGACAATCCGAGAGCTGGAAAGTGAATATCTTGATAGCCCATTCAGCTACCAGAAACAGTCGCTCAACAGCTTTGAGAATCGCCTCGAACGTTTTCAGGTTCGATTCGATAGCCGCGAAGCCGAGAAAAAATTCAGCCTGTTTGAACTGAACCAGCCGTTGGTTCTATCCAGCGTTGGCCATTCATTCTATCAAGACAATGCGGTCATTGTGCGCCTATTTAATGCGACGGAAAGTGAACAGCAACTCGATGTCACCGCGTTCGCTCACTTCGCAGATGTTGAGCGTGTCAATCACCGAGAGCAGAGTGTCGAGCAGAATTGGATAGTCAAACCAAACAATGCCATTGACCTGCGCGTTAGTTTCAAGATTTAACAGGTTGGAATCACAATGAAAGAGAAGATTTATAACAAAGTTGCCAAGCTGTACGGTGAAGAGCTGGCACCATCACTGACACAGGACATTTTGGCACTGGTTGATAATTGGCGTGGTCATGCGCCGTCTTATCAGGACTGGGTCGACGAGTCGACGGCGTACCTCATCACATACGGCGACAGTATTCGCCGCGAGGGAGAGCCTACGCTGAATACCATGAAGTACTTTGCCGATAAGTACTTGCGTGGCGCGATCAGCAATATCCATATTCTACCAATGTTCCCATACACTTCGGATGACGGATTCAGCGTAGTGGATTACCGCAAGGTTGACCCAAACTTAGGTGACTGGAAAGAGCTGAATGAGTTGGCGGAACATTTTGACCTGATGTACGACTGCGTGATTAACCACATCTCTAAGAATAGCGATTGGTTCCAGCGCTATCTCGCGGGCGATGAGGCTTATCAGGATTATTTTGTAGAGTCTGACCCGAGTCTTGATTATTCGAGCGTTACGCGTCCCCGCGCACTACCGCTCCTGACGCCGTTTACCAAGGCTTCGGGTGAGACGACACATGTCTGGACAACCTTCTCAGACGATCAGATCGACATTAACTTTAAAAGCCCGAAAGTGCTGTTGGAAAGCATCGATATTTTGCTGATGTACGCAGCGAACGGTGGTCGTTCTATTCGTCTTGATGCCATTGGGTTTATCTGGAAAGTGCTTAATACAACTTGTATTCACCTTGAGGAAGCTCATGAAATCATCAAGCTATGGCGTATCGTTCTCGATGACGTTATGCCGGGCTCTCTGTTGATTACAGAAACCAATGTGCCGCATAAAGAGAATATCTCTTACTTTGGTCAGGGTGATGAAGCTCATATGGTTTACCAGTTCCCACTGCCACCATTAACGCTGCATGCTTTCCTAAGCCAGGACAGCAGTGTGTTGACCGAATGGGCGAAGGGACTAACAAGCGAAGCAATGGCATCGTTGCAAGCTGGAAGCAAAACCACTTACTTTAACTTCCTTGCCAGCCATGATGGTATTGGTGTACGTCCGACGGAAGGTATTCTTAGCGACGACGATCGCCACATGATGTGTCAGCAGGTTGAGCGTAAGGGTGGTCGAGTCAACTACAAGAATAATGGGGATGGTACTCAGTCTCCGTACGAGCTCAACATTAACTATTTAAGTGCCATCACTGAGCCTGAAGATGACACACAGACGAAAGCGGCGAAGTTTCTCGCAGCGCAGTCAATTTTGCTCTCTTTTATTGGTGTGCCTGCGGTCTACTACCACAGCTTCCTTGGCAGTGAGAACGATGTGGCCGGAATGGAAGAGTCTGGCATCAATCGTCGTATCAACCGCAAAAAGTTCTCGGTCGAATCGCTCGAAGCCGAGTTGGCTGAGCAAGGTTCACTGCGCAATAGCGTCTACAGTGAAATGGTACGCCTGCTCAACGTACGCCAGCAGCAATCTGCTTTCTCACCAAGTTCATCTCAGCAGGTATTAGAGCTGGGTGATGGCCTGTTTGGCTTACAGCGTGGTGAAGGTGACAAAGCGATTCGTTTCGTCGTCAACTTGTCTCAGCAGACGCAATCCGTCACGCTGAACTCTGGTGGTAAGGATCTGGTCAGCGATCAGAGCTTTGATAACCAGTTTACTCTTAATCCGTATCAATTTGTCTGGCTGACAGAGCAATAGGAGCCACACTATGAAACTTGCGAACCTCACCTCTGAAAATCTGATCATGCTTGATGCGACGTTTGATGATCGAATCGCTGCTATTCATGCTCTGACAGACAAAATCGAGCAAGAAGGAAAACTGACGGATAAGAGTCAGTTTCTAGAAGCGGTATTGAAGCGTGAAGACGAGGGACCGACAGCACTGGGTGAATATCTTGCCGTGCCGCATGGTAAATCTGCTGCGGTCACGGAACCTGTATTTGCCTGTGCATTCGTTAAAGATGAAATGATGTGGAAAGGTCTGGATGGCGATGAGCCTGTGACCATGATCTTTTTGCTCGCCATTCCGCCAGCGGAAGCTGGCTCAACACATATGGAAGTGCTGACTACACTCACTTCCTCTCTAGTGGATGACGATTTCCGTGACCAGTTGGTGGCAGCGAAATCGAGTAAAGAAGTCATGCAGCTGTTTGGCGCTGAAGAAGACGTGTCAACAGAAGCCGCCCCTGAACCGGAAGTAGAAGAAGAGCAACCCGAAATGGCAAAGGATATCAGTCGTCATGCGTATCCACTTGTCTTGGGGGCGGGTGTTCTGATTTCTGCTTTCTTGTTCTTATTGCTTTAAGACGATAAGTCTCAGGGATTTTTCTCTCTGTTTTGCCCGGGATGACCGGACTTTTTTGTGCTGAAAGTAAGCAAAAAGGATTTGCTTGGCAGAGAGGACGAACTTTGATTTAACAGTTGGTATTTTCAACCCGTACGGTACAGACACAGCCCTCAGCTGGACAGGTGCTAGAAGACCTTCCTCCAAAGGAATCATAGATGACATAGCAACCCTGCGGCAGAGTGGTGATGTTGCTACTGTTAAGTTCAGTCTCAGAAAAAGAGTGTTCAAAACCAATCACAGTATGCCGATTGCCGATGGCTGTTGTGAGATCATCGCTTGTGCCAAGAGTTATAAAATCAAGCATGGTCAATGCGTCACCTGATTCCCCTTCACTTTCAGGGCACAGTGCTCCCCAATCGACCTCAACGGTACCGATACCAAAGTCCAACACATAATCTTGTTGATTTCCCGGATTAGACGTACTTGGTGTTAATCCGTTAATGTAGGCTTTCGCACTAACCTGATTAATCACGCCTTCCATTGCGTTGGCAATACCTTCCAATGTGGCTTCACGAGCAGAGGATTGAAGGTTAAGAAATCTAGGCGCTGCCACGACAGCAAGAATACCTAAAATAACCACGACAACGACCAACTCGATTAATGTAAAACCAGTTTTTTTCATCAAACTCTACTACGTTTATTTGCTACCACATGGCAGGGTTACCTGCATGCAAATGTTTATAAAGAAGGGGGCAATTATGACTATAAATAATTGATTACAACAGAGCCTAATCCCTAATTACATTACTAAGATTAATAATTGAAAACCAAAAAAGCCACTGAAATATTGAGATATTTATTAGGAATACACAATCCACAGGTGAAATGCTCTTATGCCTTATTTAGATAGAAGTCCCTTCTCTTGACTGATTTTTCAGATGTTGAATAAACATCGGGATTTTTTTGGCTAAATGTTTTCTAGACGCGTAAAAAGCATACAAAACCAAGTCTGCAGGCTGATGCTCCATGTCTATCATGGCCAGCTCACCAGTCGCTAACTCATGTCGACAACTCTCAATTGGCAATAGGGCTGCGCCGAGTCCAGCTAATGCTGCTGTTTTGGCGAGATAGCCACTGTTGACCTTGAAGGTGGAACTGACCTTTTGAGTCACTAACTCGCCCTCAGCGCTTCTAAACACCCATGGGCTGCCATTTAAAACTGTGTAACTGGTGATGCAGGGAATATGGTTGAGGTCGGTAATTTGATACGGAGTTGGGTGGGTTTGTAGCCATTTGGGAGAGGCAACAACAGCACTGGGCCATCGCATGATCTCTTTAGCTACCCAGTTGTAGTCATCGAGTTTGTCACGGTGAAAACTGATAACAATATCAAACCCATCTAATGGATCGTCCTTTGGATTAATGCTTGTGTCACAGCATAATGAAATTGAAGGGTGCTCCAGACAGAATGAAACGACCGCTTGGGCTAAGACGGGTGAATCTGGCATCAGCACTTTTAGCTGTCCTTTAACTTCATGAGAGTGCTGGGTCACTTCTTCGAGGGCGTGATTGAGTTTGTCTAAAAGAGATTGAGTTCTGACGTAAAGGTGCTCCCCTGCATCTGTTGGGTTGATTCTGCGTGTTGTCCGGTCAAACAGTCGAACATCAAGGCGCTCCTCCAGTAAAGCGATATGGCGACTGACATTGGAGGTTGGTAGATCGAGAAATTCTGCCGCTCTTTTGAAACTGTTGTTTTCGTAAACACAGTGAAAACTTTTGAGCCATTGTTGGTCAATTCTATCTAACATATTTATCCCAAAATATTGGATTATAAAATCCATTTTACCCACTTTATTACCAATAACTGGCTTATACAATGTTGGCTCTGCAAGTTATTGAAAGGGCTCTCATGGATTGGTTAGAAAACCTCTTTAATAGAAAAAACAAAATCAGTGCTCGTAAAGCATCGATCCCAGAAGGCATCTGGACCAAATGCTCTTCTTGTGAGCAAATCCTCTATCGTTTGGCGTTAGAAGAGAACCTAGAGGTTTGCCCAAAGTGCGATCATCATATGAGAATGAAGGCGCGTCACCGATTAGACAGCTTCTTGGATAAGGAGAATCGAGAGGAAATTGCCAGTGATCTTATGCCGAAAGATTTACTCAATTTCAAAGATCTGAAGTTATATAAAGATCGTATCTCGCTTGCTCAAAAGACGACAGGCGAAACCGATGCTTTGATGGCCATGAAGGGGACTCTGTTCGGGATGCCAGTCGTCGCATGCGCATTCGAGTTTGCTTTCATGGCGGGCTCTATGGGGGCTGTGGTCGGCGCTCGATTTGTGAAAGCGGTTGAAGTAGCGATTGAGGGTAATTGTGGATTAGTGTGCTTTTCTGCTTGTGGTGGTGCCCGTATGCAAGAATCACTCATGTCTTTAATGCAAATGTCCAAGGCCAGTGCAGCGCTCAACCAATTGTCCCGTTGTGGGTTACCTTATGTTTCGGTGCTGACTGACCAGACATTTGGCGGTGTGTCCGCTAGCTTAGCCATGCTTGGAGATATTAATATTGGTGAACCTGGAGCGATTATTGGTTTTGCTGGTCGCCGAGTTATAGAGCAGACCGTGCGTGAACAACTGCCTGAGAACTTCCAGCGTAGCGAGTTTCTGTTAGAACACGGAGCCATCGATATGATTATTGATCGGCGTGAGATGCGACAGCGTGTCAGTGGATTAATCGCGAAAATGACCAATACGACACTGCTTGATGATGCTAATGCGGTCTAGTTTGCCCGGCAAAGCACTCTTCAAAGCAAGGCTAGTTGCTTATTTTTCAAAGTAATAAGAATCAATTGCATTAACCTCATGTTATCACTATTCTAACAAGCTGATTTTGATTCTATAAATATCGCCACTATGAGCTCAGACGCTTTCTTCGACCACCTATTCGAATACGCGCAACAAGTAACGCCTTATCTGGCTGGTGTGATTGCACCGATCCCCGAAGATGCGTCTCAGCAAGACATCATCCACGTCGATCATCCGTGCAGTGAAAATATCCAGGATTTGTATGAACGCCTCAAGGCGGCCCATCCTGAAGCTGGCTCTGCCTATTGGCTAACCCGAACGTGGGATCTGATTTGTTGGCAACCAGTTTACCTTTCATTCATCTCGATTTATGCGTTGCATGGTTTGCCTGATCTCACTCGTATTGGACAAAAAGTGCAGTCGGAGTTTGTAGCAGGCTTTCAATTCGAATCTACAGAGCATGTTCATGGCACAGAGGCGGAGTTAGTAGCAAAAGCTGGTATTCAACTGCAGACCTTGTTTGCTTTTTTCCGCGAAGAAATGAGCCAGTGGACGCGGATTCGTCCGGGCTTTACCAACCACTTGTTCGCTGATGGTGTGCTGGGTTGTCTGGTCAAGCTGAGTAAGTTTGCCCCGCATATTCCGAATGACTATCTGCTTGAACAGGCTTCACTTTGGTTGGATGCGTGTGGGTTGCCAGCTAAATTGGCTAAAACACTGACCGTGGATGAGCAAAGTGGAGAGTTGAAACTGGTGCGTACCAGTTGTTGTTTGGTATACAAGTGTCACGGACGTAAACTCTGCGAGGATTGCCCGCGACATCCAGATAATAAAGCCTAGCTCTGCGTTCCTAACGTTCCAGCGCTACGTTGTTTCAGCGCGATGGTGAGGATGATCGCGGAAAGGCCAATACAACTGAGTGGAAAACCCCTTTGTCGTTTTCTTGTTATAAAAAAATCCCCACTAACAAAGTTAGTGGGGATTCAAGATTGTTTAACTCGCTTAAACGAGTGGTATTGGTATCACTTAAGCGTAGCTGAGCTTGCGATGTTGCAGCTCTGTGCGCATGCCCATCAACAGACTGACACACATGGTCAGCAGAATCACAGTAAATGGTAAGCCAGTTGAGATGGTTCCTGCTTGCAGTGCTTGAATGGCTTCTGTACCGCCAATCCAAAGCAACATTGCCGCTATAGCGCCTTCTACCGATGCCCAGAAAATGCGTTGTGGAATCGGTGCATCCACTTTTCCGCCTGAAGTTATGCTGTCGACAACCAGTGAAGCAGAGTCAGATGAGGTGATAAAGAACACCATGATTAATATAATAGAAATTACAGAAAGCACTGTCCCCATCGGCATAGCGTCAAAGGCATAGAACAGTGACAAAGTAATATCTGTAAGGCCATTTTGACCTAACTCACCAACCTGATTGATGACCTGTTCGATTGCGATTCCCCCAAAGGCTGACATCCAGACAAGAGTGATAGCGGTTGGTATCAGAATCACGGCCGTCAGGAACTCTCTTACTGTTCGGCCTTTGGAAATACGAGCAATAAACATACCGACACATGGTGACCATGATACCCACCAAGCCCAGTAGAAGACGGTCCAGCCATGCATCCAAGCTTCGTCTTCGCGACCATAAGGGTTACTCAGTGGCAGCATATTTTCAACGTAGCCGGCGATGGTAGTTGGAATAGTGCCTAGTGCCGTTGCAAAACCAGCAATGATAACAAACATTAGCAGCGCAAAAGCCACAAGTAAGTTGGTGTTACTCAGTACTTTGACCCCGCCATCAATGCCGCGAATAACGGAGATAATGGCTAGGCTGGTAACAAAAGCGATCACACCAAGTTGAAGACCGAGTCCACTCTCGATACCAAAAACATGGCTGATACCACTGGCGGCTTGTTGAGCGCCAAGCCCAAGTGAGGTCGCGAGACCAAACAAGGTAGCGAGAACTGCAAGCACATCAATGATGTGACCAAACCAGCCCCAAGTACGGTCGCCCAAAATAGGATAAAAAACCGAACGGATCGATAAAGGCAGGCCTTTATTGAAGGCAAAGAAGGCCATTGCCAGAGCTACGACTGCGTAAATTGCCCAAGGGTGAAGGCCCCAGTGGAACATGGTTGCACCGAGTGCCACTTTAGCTGCTTCTTCAGTGTATGGCTCGACACCCAGCGGAGTTTCAAACCAACCAGTGAAGTAAGCAACAGGTTCTGCAACGCCCCAGAACATTAAGCCGATACCCATACCCGCAGCGAACAGCATGGCAATCCACGAAAGGTTGGAATGCTCAGGTTTGGCATCGACACCACCAATGCGAATTTTGCCATAAGGTGATAAAACTAGGCCAATACAGAAAATTAGGAATACATTTCCAGACCACATAAACAGCGTGTCAAAAGACTCGATGATTTGCAGCTTTACGCCATCAATAGTGGATTTTGCAACGGTGGGATCGGCGATAAGAAGGGCGACAAGAAAGACAATGATCAGGCCCGCGCTGGCTCCAAAAACAGGGTTATGTACGTCAAACCCCCATTTCTGAACGTTGTCTTGACCGACGGTATAATCGGTATTTTCAATACTATATCTATCCTTAGTACTACTCATTAATCCTCACTAATTATTTAGAGCTCGAAGTAAAATTCGTGCAGAGGTTACCAGAATACTTGGTAAAACTAAAGAAAATCAGGTTTATTAAAAATAGTTAAGTAAATAGTGGAGGAGGTATTTAGTAGAGGTCTAACTAAATATAGGGTAAGCCATATGATGTTGTTTCTTGCCGTAATGCGAGTGATACATGTTGCAATTCTTTATGGTTGATCGTCTTGAATTGTCTTGGCTGGGAGGGGGAACAAAACATCGTGTTATAGGGATGAGTCAAGCCAGTTTCACCGTGTTTATGCGATCCTAAGTTGAGCCATCTGTTTAACAAAATGCTAGGTGAAAGTATAAGGACAGCCTAAAGGTGTGAAACTCCCCTTATTCTAGCGTTTTAAATGCTGGACTTGGCCTCTAAAAATACGCATATGGTCTACTATTATCAGTACGTTACTAATGTAGTCGATGGGGATGGTATGGCAATAAAACGAAGGCTGGCTAAATGGTTTTTTTTCCTAGTATTTGCCTTACTGGGTGCGTTGGCGATCTACTACTTTGTGACCAAAAATACAGAAAAAAGTCTCTCTCAAGTAAAAGACGCTTTGCAAGTGGAGGCGATGACCAAGGCCGACTACTTTCGTGAGCATATAGAAAGAAACATCGCCGCTGCTAAATTTCTTCACTCGACACCACCTATTTCAGGGATCACGAGAGCGCTCAGTAATGACGGTTTAGATGTAGCTGATGGCACCACATTGGAACAATGGAAAGCGCGTCTGAGTATTATTTTTAAAGGGATGATAGAGAACAACCCAGATGTCATGCAGTTGAGTGTGATAGTGGCAGATGAGTCAGGACAAGAGTTTATTCGAGTTGATCGCATTCAGGGGAAAGTACTTATCTTGCCTGACAACCAATTACAGAGTAAGAGTAAAGAATCCTACTATGGTGCGCTCAAAACGCTTAATTTCAACGAAATCTACATCACCCCGATTAACTTGAATCGTGAACATGGTCGAGTAGCGTTTCCTTTTCAACCAACTTATCGGATTTTTATGCCGATTTTTTATGAATCTGGGAAGCGCTTTGGTGCGCTGAAAATTAATATCGATGCGAGTTCTTTATTAACCTATCTGACCCAGGCACATGTTTTGGCGGACGATAACTGGCTGGTAGATAGTGATGGGTACTTCATTACTGCCAAGAACGAAAAAAAACAATTTACACGCCAGTTGGAGCCATCCGCAAATATCCATCTGCTATACGATATTCGAGAGGTCGAAAATGGATATTTTGAAATTACGTCGAAAGCTGGAAGCGGAAGTTGGCTAGCAACCAAGGAAGAGGTTTATCTTGGTAACAATATTTCAAAGCAGCTTACCCTCTATAGTGTGATTAATCAGCTAACGGTACAAAACATCGTTCAAGAGGAGCTCACCGAGTTATGGTTAGTGGTGGGGTTTGTTCTTGTGTTTGCTCTTGTTGCTCTTGCATTGTTCTACCGTTCATACCAGTCAAGCCTACAACTCAATCAAATGAACTCTCGATCGAAAACGGTTATTGAAAATGCTTCTGATGCGATTATCTGCCTTGATGCTTCTGGAGCCATTACCACTTGGAACCGATCTGCTGAAAAGCTGTTTGGCCAAGCTGAGCACTATGTGATGAATAAACCTCTATCGAGTATTGTGACATTATCTGAGCATGATTTATCCGAAGTATTAGAGCGGGCTAAAAATACACAAGCGATACAGCTTATAGAAGACCAAATCACGACGGATGATACAGTATTTATTGAGGTAAGTGTTGCCCCTATTGTTTCTGATGGCCAGCGAAGAAGTGACTCCTTGGTAGTGAATATTCGTAACATCACTGGCGCTGTAAAAGCGCAAGAAGCATTAGAAAATTACAACTCTGAGCTAGAAGAAAAAGTTGCCCAGCGGACAGAAGAGTTGCAGGCGTACAGCTTTCAACTAGAAGACGCCCATGAAAAGGCGCTAGAAGCCAGTCAGGCTAAAAGTAAGTTTATTGCCACCATTAGTCATGAAATGCGAACTCCTCTCAATGGGATGATGGGGATGTTGAGTTTAATTAAGACCGGTGGCCTGAGCGCGGTGCAAAGTAACTACCTCACTATGGCTGAAAATAGTGTCAACACGCTTGCTGTATTGATTAACGATATTCTCGATTTATCGAAAATTGAATCCGGGAAGTTGGAAATTAATCACATCCTTTTTTCACCAAGAGATGTGCTAGAAACTCTAGTGCAAACTTGTGCGGTCAAAGCCCGAGAAAAGGGGCTCGAGGTGATTTTAGATACAGTAGACATCGACTACAAAAAGGTGTTTGGTGACCCAAATAGAATAAAGCAAATTGCGAGTAACCTGATCAATAACGCGATCAAGTTCACCAATGAGGGAGAAGTCAAGGTTCTGGTCTCAGTGACTCAACAAGAGCCCGGTGTGGTGAGGTTGGTTGTGGATGTTTACGATACGGGAATAGGGATTGCGAAAGAGAATCAGCATCGTCTTTTCCAACCATTCTCTCAAGAAAAGTCTGAAGTTTCAGAGCAATATGGTGGCACTGGGCTGGGTTTATCGATATGTCGACAGTTGTGCAAACTGATGAATGGCGAGATTGAGTTTGAATCTGAAAAAGATAAAGGCAGCCATTTTAAGTTCTTCGTTGATTTTGATGAGAGCCAGTGCGAGCAGGAAGAAAAAGCGTTGATTTTGTCGGGACAAGCAGTGGCAATCGCACTCAATAATGAATCTCTATTAGAATCGGTTACTCGCACGGTTCATTCATTAGGGGGAGAGGCTTTGCACATAACAGACACTGCCTCAGAGAGCCTGAAACAGTCTGATAGGGTAATTTTTGATGATGCTCACCCGCTGCGACAAGAGATAATCTCAATGGTTAAAGCCAGAGCTAAAACAGATAGCCCGCTACATGCGATTGAACTGTGCGCACACTTAAACCAAGCTTCGGGGCATTACCCTAATTCTTTTAGGATATCGAAGCCAAGTACTTATTTGGACTTTTTGGTTGCCTTCAGAGGGGAGCAAACAAAAGATGTCAACGTTGAGATCATAGAAAATGAAGCCTCCTCTATTGATATCGATCTGTCCGGTACCCGAGTGTTGGTTGTCGACGATAACGAGATAAATAGGGAAGTGGCTCGCGGTTATCTGGAGCGAGTCGGTGCGTTAGTCTTTTTTGCTCATGATGGCGAGCAGTGTCTTGAAGTTGTTAAGAAGTCGTTTATGAAAGGGGTGCCTTTCGACTGCATCTTATTAGATTGTCAGATGCCAGTGATGAATGGCTACGACTGCTCCCGTCAATTAAGGTACAACAGCCAGACATATGGCAGTGGCAAGCTACCAATTATCGCCATGACGGCGAACGCTTTCTCTGGTGAGCGAGAGAAATGTATTTCCTATGGAATGAACGATTTTATTTCCAAACCCGTTGATGCAGAGCTTCTCATCAAGAAAGTTGAGCAGTGGGTGGGGGTGCCTGATGAGGTGCTTTCCATGAATCAAGCAGAGGGTTTTTCCGAAGAGATGGTAGAAGGTGGTGAGCCTGAATGGGATAAAGATAATGCTCTTGTAAGAATGCGTGGGGACCATGAGCTTTTGCACACCATTGTTGAGATTTTTAGAGAAACGGCATCAGAGCATATTGAAGCATTAGGTCAATCTATTAAGGAAGGTAATTCACAAGAGATATTTGAATGGAGCCACAAGTTAAAAGCCGTTTGTGGCGATATAGGAGCTGATAAGCTAAGAGAACTCTTTAGCAAAATTGAAAGTGAAGCCCGTAAAACAGAAGGCATGAATATAAATTATATCTCTGAAATCTATAAAAAAGTACTGTATTCAGATATCCGTTTACGCAGGGAAATTGATGCCTACCTTGCGTAGTATGTGGGCTAGAATCGCTTGATTTAATGCCTGTATTATTAATCGTGTAGCATTTCTGTTCTTTGCGTTGATTCAGACGTTGGAATTACTAGAAGAATTATACGAATACATCCTGATGTTATCTCTAGGGAACCAGCCCAGTTTCTCATAGAATTTTTGTGCATTGAGGTTGTTGTCGTGGACAAACAGATGAGTTTTAGCAATGCCGATATTGGCTAGCGCGTTAATGGATTGGCTTACCAACTGATAGCCAATTCTCTGACCGCGAAACTGGGGTAAGACAGCTAGGTGTTGCAGATAGCCCCGCCTACCATCGGTGGCAACCAAAACCGCGCCGATAATGTGACCTTCACTGATCGCTACGAAGCTTAAATTGGGGTTTCTGTCGAGGTAGAGTGCGATGTGCTCACGAGAATCGGCATCCCTTACGGACATGCCTTCAGTCTGAAGCCACAACCGGATTACGGCGTCGTAATCTTCGATTGTCATTGGGCGAATGGTCACCAATTTAGCCTCCTTGCTATGCCGGTGGTTGTTGGACGTAAAAACGATTTAAATCAATACCTATCAATAAGTTACTGCTTTGTCAAAATAGGCATTTAATAGCCGTTTTCTGGAAGAGAATGAAACTGTGCTGAAAGATGGTTTTTACTAATCATACAAATAAGTACGCCTTGCTGCGCATTGTCGGATGTACCTACTAATTCTCCTTGAGCGTTCCAAACACTGTTTTTGCCGCAAGTATCCCATCCACCTGTTTTTGATATGTGATTGCAGAGGAGGACTGGGAATGCATGGTCACGAGCAAGACCAGACAAAATACTAGCATCAGGGACGAAACCACTCGGTGAGATCAGGGCACTAACCAGATAAAGGTCTGCTTTGTTGTCGGCTGCGTCCTGTGCGTGCTCAGGTTTAGCAAAATCAGCACATACGGCGAGCGCAATGCGCGTGTTATTAATGTTGAGCAGGTGATTGGTTTTTCCAGCAGCGCAATAAGTGCCTTCACCGTCATGCAGGTACTGTTTGGAGTAGAACTCGATCTCTCCGTTTGGAAAGCAAATAACCGCGGCAATATGTGGCTTTGAGCCTGGCACTGCAAGCGGACAGCCCGCAATGACTGTTATGTTGTGCGCAGTAGCTGCGGATGAAAGTGCATTAATCGCAGGATTTGATGGGGCAAAGGCAAGCTCGTCGGCTAAATCCAGTTCGTACCCTGTTAAAGACAGTTCAGGAAACACGACGAGATTTGCTCCAAGCTGAGAAGATTGCTCCACATGTATAAGGTGAGTGCGCAAATTGGCTTCAATGTCTCCTCGCTTGGCTGGAGCCTGAGCCAAACCCATGATAAGTGTTTGTTCCATTTTTAGTTATGCCTTTCCTTTAATGGCTTGCTGCTAGGCTATTGGCAGCATTTTCCTGAAATCTGAATGGGTGGGCAGGGAATCGTGCCATAAGAGCAAAATACACAGCAGTCTCCTGCCAGTGGCTTAAGGAGTTCGCCACAGTTTTTACATTCATAGAAGTAAACGCAGGCGTTATCTGGCATAGATTCTAGGCTCGAAAAACCGCACTTTGGGCAAGTCAGTTTGGATTCTGTTACTACTTCCATGGTTGCACCTCCACCGTTTGCACTATTTAAGCATAGGTGCGAATATCAGACTAGGGCTTCAACCACTTTAAACAACGGTAAGGTTTTGATTTTAAGCTTTTTAAGCGGCTTGCCAAACTTCCACAGTGAATCTCTAGTTTGTGCCCATCGGGGTCGAGGATATACACAGATGAGCCTTCACTTTGGTTACTTTTCCATTGTTCAGCTTTGTGCTTCTTCAGGTGGTCACATAAGGTCGCGAAGTCTTCCTCAGCAACATTAAATGCAATGTGACTGTAATCGGTTTTAGGGCAAGGGGAGTCTAGAGATAGGCACAACCACAACTCCCCTATCGAGAGGTAAGCGCCTTTCTCCCATTTGACTTTCCCTTCAAAGCCAAGAACGCGAGTATAGAAGTCCAACGAACGTTCTACGTTACTTACAGCGAGAGTGATGTGGTTGAGTCCGGTTATCATCATTATCCAATTGGCTGTGTTTGATTAGTCTGCGCTTGGCTTTTCACAACGGAAGAAAATGAAATTAGGGTTGTTCTTCAAACGTTGATAGGTAGTTTCACAAACGGATTTCACTTTTTCATCCACGCTACCTTCGGTAATGCGAGATATCTTTAACCCAGACGCACTAATTGCCTCACTGATTTCCATCAGAGAGCGTCGATAGAAGCTCACTTTGACCGGCGTACCGACCGTGTTCCACTCTTCTTCGATGTATTCTCGTTCAAAGTAATTGCCCGAGATTGAACATTCAAAATCTGCAAAAGGGTGGTGGGTTGAAAATACGATGTAACCACCGGGTTTAAGGACTCGATACACATCTGCGAAGACTGGTGTGAGATCTTCGATATAGTGCAACACTAGAGGGCAGACGATGACATCGGCGCTACTGTCTGACTCCTGAGGCAGGCCTTTCGCAATATCCTGTACGTAAGCGCTGACTTGATCGCCCAGTTTGGCTTGTACAAGATCGATCATATCGCTAGACGCATCAACACAAGTCAGGTGCTTCACCGATTGGCTGATAAACCACTCAGCATACACGCCGGAACCGCAGCCCATGTCAACAACATCAGCACCTGAAAGGTCATCGAGAAGCGCCATGGTTGAAGGGCGCTCGAGCAAGGCGTTGTAAATGTTGTCCTTGACGACAGCATCGTACTGTTTAGCGTGTTTGGTGTACATTTCAGACATGATCGAGACCTTTTGTGTGAGCAGCGAATCCGCTATAGGAGAGAAGCGTATTGTAAGCGCGAATGTCCGGCGTGAACAAATGTTGATCTTTTATTGATCGCGTAATGAATCGATCGCGGCGTGAATGGAATCAAATTGAATCTTTATAATACAAACTTGAGCTTTGCTGAATTCATGTGCCTGAATTAGGTCGGTTATTTCGGTCAAGTCGTATGTTTTTGGCGTCATGTTTAACCCGATTGTTTCAGAGTCTGATGCTAGTTGGAAACACCTTCCAGCAGAATCGATGACCAAATCGTTGGTGTCGAGTATCAGTGATTCTAGCTCTCGAAAAAGCATATCTTGTGAAGCGAGGTAAACGAGTTCGTTATCACCTTCGAGCTTAAGAAAAGCGGGCCATTGGATCTCATTGTTTTCGTGGTTGATGGTATCTATCAAAATGAATTCCTTTGATTGACTGGTCTAGACAAATTAAAAACAAGAAGGTAAGTAAACTATTGCTGGTGTTAGCTTAACGTGGCCTGACATCATTAATTATCGCGTTATAACTTAAAAGTAAAAAGCGCACCACTGCTCGGGTGGGGCGCTTTTTATCTGTAGATTGAGCGAGAGTGTTAAACGCGCTCAGATGTCACAAACTTTTTGAAGAAATCGGATAGATCAATGGTCGCAAGATCTTTGAATTCACCGGCATCGTAGAAACGACCTTTACAAGTAGGGCAACTTTCAAACCAAATATGTGGCTGTTTTGGGTCGACGAGTCTTAACATCTGGTTGTTTGGGCAAATTGGGCATTGAATACGATCGATTGCGTTGTACGCTTTGCCAATTTCCTCATCACCGTTGTCGATGACATCTGCAAGTGGCTTCATCGCTTCAATTTCATGGGCATCTAACCAAAGCCCTTTACAGTCAATACATCTTTCTACATCACCTAGCGGTGTCTGAAGTTGCTCAAAGTTAGAGTCACATTTTGGGCATTTCATGTTCTTACCTTTTATCCAATCTGAATATCGTTTTGTTGATTCTTGTTGTCTTTGATTACCCGCGAAGTCGCTATGTGCGATAGAAATACACTCTAGGCATAATTCTCGGGAATCTAAGTGTTTATTGTATAATTTACCATTATATCAAACAGTAAGAATGTAAACGAGTATGTGTGCATCAAAATGAGTAATTGGACAATTGAGGATTTGAAGCTCAGAGATTCAATCTTGCACTGGAACTACTCAAGCTTATCTAGCGCTTAGTAACGATCAAAGTCCACTTTGTTGTAGGTGCCTTCATCGATCTTAATGGTGTGAAACTCTGCCTCACCTTCAGAGTTGATGAAATTAACCTCAAGCCACACCTGATCGTATTCGTCGATTAACCAGACTCGCCACAGCAAGTTAGAGTCGATGACACGTTGATAAATTTCATAGGTGTCGTACAGATGGTGATTCACATCCCCAGAAGCACTCTGTAGATCGCTCGGTAGCTTAGTGACTTGAACCAGGTAATCCAATCCAATCATGTCAGTGACCTCTGTTTAATGTACTTGGAATCGAGCTAGCCAGCTCGGCGGCAATACGACTAATACAACGTACTGCTGATTGACTGACAGCAGAAAGCTGATAAAAACCATGTATGACACCTAAATATCGTTCACAATGCGCTTCTACACCATGTTTTAACAGCTGACGGTAAAGCTGCTCACCTTCGTCTCTTAATGGATCAAATTCTGCTGTGATAATCGAAGTTGGAGGCAAACCTCGAAAGTCACCACATAGCAGCGGGTTGAGTTCAGGGTTTGCATCAATGTGCTCTGGGTTTCTTTCACTAAGATACATATCAAAACCAGACAGCAGCATTTTGTCGGTAATGATGTAGTCGGTTGCATTAACTTTGTAACTGGCCGATGAACCATGCGGATCGAGCATTGGGTAAATGAGAATCTGGCGCTCAGGTAGCCAGTTTTGTCTTTGCTTAAGGCGCATTGTTGTCACTAATGTGAGATGGCCGCCGGCACTATCGCCTACCAAGGAGATACGTTCAGTATCACCACCATATTTCGAGCCCATTTCTCGGATTGCGACAACGGCATTGTAGGCATCATCGTGAGCGGCAGGATAAGTGTGCTCTGGCGCTAATCGGTATTGAACGCTGATCACCACATTGTTAGATTCGGCCGCGAGTTGACGCAACTGCTGCTCATGGGTGTCAAAGCCTCCGCTGATAAAGCAACCTCCGTGGAAGTAAATCGTTATCGGCAGGTGAGAAGCGTCGCTGGGTCTGAAAATTTTGAGCGTAATCCCGTCAACGATATCGATATACACCTGCGCCATCTCTGGGCCTTTACCTGCCAGCTCAACTGTTGACTGATATCCTGCGCGTCTCGCTTCAATGGGTTGCTCTGAAGGACAAGGTTTTCCAGCGTCAATGAATCCTTCAACCAGTTCTCGGATACCTGACTCCAAGTGTTCAATCATTATTATTCCTTACTGCTATATTGCATAGTCATGATTCTAATTTTATAAATTTAATATGTATATACGTACAGTTCAGCTTTTGGGAGAGAAAAGCCTTAGGCGAGTAAAGGCAAAGTAATCTCAGCTCTCAAGAGGTTTCAAACAGATCGCCCTGAGCGGCCTCCAAACTTCGTCGATGATGATAGGCGCTACCCTGCGGAGTTTCATGAGAGCCAATGCCATGACCATGTTCCAGAACCGTCTCCACGGAAAAACTGGTGATCACGATTTCACCAATGTGGTCTAGCTTAGAGCGAATATTCATGACGCAGCGGATACAAGAGCCATGTTGGAAGCTGATCTGTTTGCTCAGAACATCTTGTTTGAAGCTGATATCTTTCATCGTAAAGCTGATGTTTTGCCCTTGCCAGATGCCTTTCCATCGATAGTTGCCTTGCCTTAATACTGGCGAAACTATTTCTATCACTGCATCATCTATGGTTTGCATCGGTAGGCGGTGAGTAGGTAAAACATATTGCTTAAAGGCGGATCGGCTGATGTGAGATTCGGGCAAAGCTTCCTCTCCGGATTCAGTGAGACTATTGACACCTAATTGGATCACTTTCGGATAATTGTCTAAGTGCTTAAACAGGTTCGAGCGACGAGTAATCACCTTGTAGTTTTCGTTAACAACTTCTGCAACTTTGGAAATGGTTTCAGGTGTGACATTGTCAGACTTTACTTCAGCTTTGAGCTTTTCGATTCTCAACTTGCGCTCTTCAATGCTTAAACGTAGCTCTTCTTTCTGGAGGCGTTCAAGCTCAGAGTCTGATTTTGGCAGAAGAGGGAGGGCCAGTGAGGCAATACCGACGATCACTGAAAGCATGCCAGCATTGGCATTAGCTACCTTCCAGATATCGCGCAAACCGCCTTCCTGATGAGCTTCACTTTCTATCAGAATATTCTCTTCTAGTGCGCTAGCAATTTCCAACAGTATGGCAATGATCTCACACTCACACTGATTACGTACCATTGCATCCATGGAATGCGAATGATCATCAAAATAATAATGCACCTGAAATTTGCTTGCTAACACCTGTTTATCCATACAGTAATTTTGTATTTCCCAATACAAGATACGGACTAAATTTTCGATTTCAAATGCAACAGCGTGATTATGTTCAAAGTTTGGAATAAAGATAGAAAGTTGATCATACCGAGGCGGAATTTCTATGAATGATAAGAATGCTGATTTTACGTTTTGTGGTTACTTCAAAATAAAACTCCACACGATAATGTGTGGAGTTTAGATTTGAGCTAGATGTCTAAAGCGGCTTTATGCAGATTTAGGACACCTTATCCAACTTTGGGGACGGGGTGTCTTCCTCCGTTTGATCGGAGAAGATCTCTGCTACTGCGCTTCTTTCCAGCTCCCCTTGTAAATTGCCTTCTTCATCGACCACAGGGAGTGAGTAATCACAAGAGATACTTTCCATCAGGACTTCTTCAATGGCAGCATCTGGAGAAATGGATGGTACTTCTTCGTAGATCTCTTCATTGAACTCTTTGCTTGATGTGTCCTTTGCCGCATCTAGTAAGCTCTCTTTGGTGACAATACCCTGATAGCCTTCTTCGGTCACATGATAGGCGTAGTCTTGCTTGATGCCTTTCATTTGTTTGATAGCTTCTTGAATGCTAGTAGCAGTAATGCGATATGCTGGAGGCTGCATTACCGTTTCTACGGTCAGAGCTCGTGCACGGTTGACATCTTTCACGAAGGCCTCAACGTATTCATCTGCTGGGTGGAGCAGGATTTCGTCAGGTGTTCCTTGTTGAACCAATAAGCCATCCTTCAGAATGGCAATGCGATCCCCGAGACGAAGAGCTTCATCAAGATCGTGAGTGATGAACACAATGGTTTTATGCAATTTCTCCTGTAACTCAATGAGTTGGTCTTGCATTTCACTGCGAATCAAAGGGTCGAGCGCTGAAAAGGCCTCATCCATCAATAAAATTTCGGCGTCAGTGCACAGTGCTCGTGCAAGACCCACCCGTTGTTGTTGGCCACCGGATAATTGCGCAGGGTATTGGTTCTCGTACCCTTTCAAACCAACCGTTTCTAACCATTGCTCGGCTTTGGTCCGCCTCTGGGTTTTCTCTACGCCTTGAACTTCAAGGCCGTAAGATACGTTTTCCACGACAGTTCTGTGTGGTAACAAACCGAAGCGTTGAAATACCATCGACATCTTATGGCGACGAAACTCTTCCAATTGCTTCTGATTGAGTTGCATAACGTCTGTGCCTTCAACCAGAATCTGTCCTTCAGTTGGGTCGATGAGGCGATTAAAGTGACGGATTAATGTCGACTTACCTGAACCTGAGAGACCCATAATGACGAAGATTTCACCTTTGTTGATTTTAAGGTTGATATCCTTGAGGCCGACGGTATGCCCAGTATCTGCAAGTACTTCCTCTTTGCTGTCGCCGGCTTTCACCCGCTTCATAACCGACTCAGGTTTGCGTCCGAAAACTTTATACAAGCCACTAATTTCAATAAGAGGTTTAGTCATGTTTCATGTCTCCTAGGTGAGCTTGAGTACGTTTTGCGTAGGCTTGCGATGCTCGGTCAAACAGAATCGCTAAGGCCACGATAGCAAAGCCATTGAGCAGGCCTAGGGTAAAGTATTGGTTGGTAATAGATTTAAGTACAGGTTGTCCTAGACCTTTTACCCCGATCATCGATGCGATAACAACCATCGATAGAGACATCATAATGGTTTGGTTGATCCCTGCCATAATGGTTGGCATGGCAAGTGGAAGTTGGACGCCCCATAGTCTTTGCTTGGCGCTGGCGCCAAAGGCCGTGGCTGCTTCGAGTACTTCTTTATCGACCAACCGGATGCCAAGGTTAGTGAGACGAATAACCGGAGGAATAGCGTAAATTACGACGGCGATCAACCCTGGAATTTTACCAATACCCAATAACATGACTACAGGGATTAGGTATACGAAGGCGGGCATGGTTTGCATGATATCCAGCAGGGGAGTCACCGCTGACTGAATACGATCGGAACGTGCCATTGCGATACCAATAGGGATTCCGAGGGCGATGGAAAGCAGTGTACAGACGGTGATAATACTCAGCGTACGCATGGTGTCTTCCCACATGCCGAAGTAACCGATGAGTATCAGCGACACGAAACAGCCGAGCGTTAGTTTCCAGGAGCGGCTGGCGAGGAACACAAGACCGGTACAAATAGCAAGAATAATGACCCAAGGTGTTGAAAGAAGCAGTTTCTCAAACCAGATGAGAAAAGAGAGGAGCGGGTCAAAGAGAGATTCAATGAATTCTCCGTATTCTCGAGAGAATTCTCGATAAGCACCATCGAGTGTTTTTCTAATCGCTCTTAAATCAGAACGTTCCATTTCAGGAAAGCTGTTCAGCCAGTTTTCTGTAGACATCATTTAATTCCTTTTAAAACCAAAGCCAGACAAGGCTGGCTTTGGAGTACTTCATATCAGTGATAACGTCTTGTTAAAGCGCACTTTTTACTTTGTTAGCGACGTCTTGAGAAACCCATTTAGTCCAGATTTGCGGGTAATCTTCCAAGAAGTAATACATGGTTTCTTCACCATCCGCTTGGTTGTCTTCCATCCACGCTAGTAACTGGTTCATATCAGCATTGGTGAAGCCACGTTTGGTAAAGTATTGATAAGCGTCTGGTGCACGATTAGCGAAGGCTTCGGTTGTAATCGTGTGTACTGGTGATGGTGGGTACATTGTGGCTTTAGGTGCATCGCAGTCGGCGTTGGTGGTACAAGAGATAAACTCTTTTTCATCGACACCACTACCAAAATCAACTTTAACCATGTCATATTTACCAAGAACAGCTGTTGGTGCCCAGTAGTAACCAAACCATGGTTCTTTTCGCTCATAAGCTTTTGCTATGGCGCCCGATAGGCCCGCACTTGAACCGGGGTCAACAATGACGAAGCCAGAGTTATCGAGCTTCAGTGCTTTAAATAGGTTGCCAGCGCTAATTTGACAGTTCCAACCGGCAGGACAGCTATAGAATGCTGACTTATCAGGATCTTCAGGATGCTCAAATAAGTTCGCGTGCTTTTTAACACCTTCAATGGTTTTCATTTCAGGGTACTGTTTCACCAAATAAGACGGAATCCAAAACCCTTCTTCACCGCCATCAACCAGTGAGCGCCCTGCATAGCGCAGCCGCTTCTCTTCAACACCTTTATCTAGAGCATCTTTAAGGCTGTTACTCCATAGCTCAGGTGCGACATCTGGTTGACCTTTTTCGATCATAGATGTGCCCGTTGGCATCGTATCGCCTGGAATAAGCTCGGCTTCACAATCGTAACCGTGTTCAAGAATGAAGCGGTCAATGTTGGCAATTAGGCTGGCAGAGTTCCAGTTCATATCAGCGATGGTGACCTTGCCACATTCATTGGCAGAAGCATGAGAGATAAAAGCGGCGTTGGTGGCAATGAGGGCTAACACTGCAGTTGCGTATTTCATTTCAAATTCCTTTCTGAAGTATACAAGCACAGAGTAGTAAAAAATTAATTAGTGTTCAAATGATTAATTTATGAATATCAAGAAGTGAGATGTTGGTTTAATGGCTAATTTTCATGTTTTGTAGATAAAATGAGGGTTTTAAATAAAACCCTCTATTAGAGCACTAAATATAAGGGTGCGAATCACTTACTGAATCATCCGTTGACCATACATTACGGATATCCGGCCAGCCCCAATTGGTGAGCTCGACATCCTTAAGAACACCATGAAAGCGCAAGGTTTGGCGGTGATGGAAAAGTGGTGTTAACCAGTATTGATTGATCAATGCGGAAGCTATGGGCTCCAAAGCATCAAGATATTGATTTAGAGGCGTTTTTGAACGAAGTGTATTGAGCGATTGAGTGAGCCATTGTTTTGAGTCTTGGCCAATACAGCTTTGTAGAACCGGATTATGGTACAGGCTGCTAAAAGCGGAAGCGTGTCGATTGTCATCTAAATTGATATTCGTAATGATCATGGACTGGTTGAGTTGTTGATTTTGAGCCAGTTCATTGAGCTGTCGGTAGGAGTAGGTTTGAACTTGAACATCGACTCCTAGTTCAGCGAGAATCGCTTTGACGGCAAAAGCACAGTTTCTTAGCACTGTATAGTCGTAAACAGCGATGTCGAGTTGTTTTGGCAATTCAACACTGGGTGCCTCGGGTCGAATAACTGGATGCCACATCGGTAACATATTGTGTGCTATTTCACAGCCAAATAATGTCTGATTTGATTTGAGCTGTTCAAACACACGCACAGAACTCAAGTGTGAAGATAGATAGCGCCGCTGAGCATCATTCAGTGTGGTGGAGGCTATTTGATTGAACAGTATGAACATACAGCCGTCTTCGATACGTGACTGCTGAGTATCATTGCGGACCTTAATGTCGACAGCATGAGAAAGGTAATAATGACACTCACGGCTTTCCTGTGCACCTGGCTGATTAGTCTGAATCTGTTTGTTCGTTAATTCACTTTCATCTAGCTTCCAGATAGTCACTTGATCCGTGAGTGCTCGACACCCGTAAAATCGCTCGAATGCTTCCAAACAAAGGCGGGTCTGTGAATGTTCACTTACTCGAAAAGGCCCGGAACCAATCACAGCATAGCTGTGGGCATTATTGACTTGGCTGGTGGGTTGAATCGAATATTTGACACCTGAGATCAGGCCACCAAACCCTTGATCGGGCTGTGAAAGCTGGAAGATCACCTTGTTCGCCATTGGAGACGTCACGCTGACTAAATGGGCTAGTTCACTTTGATAATTGGCCAGTGTTGAAAGTTTAGCAAACAGGCTAACAATACTGTCTGCATCTATGGCTGCCCCGTTATGGAAAGTGAGTGAAGGTCGAAGATAAAACGTCCATTGGTAATGTGTTTCATCATAGTGCCAATGATGAGCAAGCTGAGGTTCAAGGTTACCTTCGGCATCACTGCTGACCAAGCAACAGTAGATTTGGCGTAATAAGTATCGCTCGCTGGAACGCTGTAGTTGATGGGGAACGAGTCGTTCAAAAGAGCGTTTGTAGGTTAATTGGATATGGAGCAGGCCTTCTCTAAGTGAGGCCCCTGATGTGCTCTGTAACAGACGCCCAAATGCAGTTTCATCGTTATCGAGAATACCCAAGGCCTTTTCATACTTTCCTTCCAATATGCGCTTCGCCGCCAGCTGTGATTTCAGCTCATTCAGTGGATGATTGAGTAATAAACTGGAGCGTTGGTTTCGGCCCACCTTTGGAGCCCACTCCAACCACTCAAGCTGTTGCATCTGGTTGATTAAATTTCTTGCATGACGAGGGCTAGTGAACAGGAGTTCAGCCACTTGAGGTAGGGCTATTTTGATTTCTTCACCCACTCCTAATGGCTCGAGTCGGGAGTAGTAGCGCAACAAGGTTAAATCTGACACAAGGGCTCCAGATAGTAAAAATAAGCACAATACAAAATAATCATTTCCCTATTTTAATAATAAAAGTGAATTTTCGTTTCATTTAAGGCTGTGAATGACTTTATAGGGAAGTGATTAAATAAAAGTTCTCGGTTTTTCTGTTCCTATTATAGAGAAATAATAAGCAGGTCAACACAGGATTAAGAGAGAAAAGATGAATTACAGCAAACAGAAGCCACTAGTCTGTTATTACTATGAGAGATTGGAAAAAGCGGACTCTTGGCTGGAACGTTCCGCTATTTTGGCTTTAATACATCTTTGCCATTGGTAAGTGGCTAAAGACAGCAGCACAGCCAAGCAACATGCTCCAAAAACCCCCACGAACATGATTGGCCGTGCTGCTCTTTTTATACCTTACGTAAGCGATTACCTCTTGTGATGGATATATTTACTTTATCGCTAACCCCTTACCATTGAGGTAAGGCTTGATGTGTGGACGGCATTCTCCGGCCAGTTTCCCCGTCACTTGTTCAGACCATGTGCTCTGTTTCTGGTTGCTGCTTCGAGCGGCATAGTAAGTTTGCATCGTCGTATCGTAGTCTTCAATATCTTGCAGGTTGAGAGGCTGGTATTCATTCTCATGTACGATTACGTGCGCAGGTAGGCGGGGTTTGATTTCAGGATCCTGATCGGGATGACCTAAGCATAATCCAAATAAAACAGCGCTATTGGCCGGCAAGTTAAGTACGTCATCCACTTCTTGAGCGCAGCTTCTTAGTCCACCGATGTAAACACCCCCTAAGCCCAGAGATTCTGCAGCAAGCAAGCAATTTTGAGCCATAATGCCGCAATCTACTGCACCAATCAGTGTGAGTTCAGTAAATTCAGGCTTTACCTTCGGGTTTATCTCAAAGTGCCTTTGATAGTCAATACAGAATACAAGGAACTCAGCAGCGCTTGCTACGTATGGTTGATCTCCTGCTAAATGCGCTAAAGCTTGACGCTTTTCGTTATCCGTCACACGGATAATAGACACGACTTGCAACATGCTGGAAGACGAAGCAGCAAGGCCAGATTGAATAATGATATTGAGCTGAGATGAGTCAATGGCCTGATCGGTAAATTTACGGATAGAACGGTGAGACAAAATGGTGTCTATCGTTGGTGTCATGGCTGAGTCCTTTGTTCTTTATATAAGTTGCATGTGCAACATATCTAGTATCTTATTGAAAGTCGAGTAGAGATCATGTAGTTGTTACTTTTCTGTTTCACAGCTATTGTTCACATCTGGATGAAGTTTTGAAAATGAATAGAAATAAGAAGGGGTTATGAAAGAGTTAGTGCTACATACAGTGACTGTATTTATGGGTTTTTTCGCTATCATGAACCCGATTGCTAATATTCCAATTTTCCTTGGGCTGACCAGTGATGAGGATCGCCAGACGGTAAAGTCGATAGCCTTACGCTCAGTCTTAATCGCTTTCGGGATAGTTTTTGTCTTTGTGATCTCCGGAAAGTTAATTTTCGATTTGTTTGGTATTACCTTGTACGCATTGCGTATCACTGGTGGTATCTTGGTTTTCCTTATTGGTTTCAATATGCTGCAAGGAAACTCAACTCATTACAAAACGAAGGAAAAAGCCTATTCGCCAGAGCAGCAGCAAGCGGCTTTGAGTGTGGCTGTGTCTCCTTTAGCGACCCCGATACTGGCTGGGCCAGGAACGATTGCTACGGCGATGAACTTCGCAACAGCTGGAGGCTTTGATCAGACCATTATTACCATTGTAGCCTTTGGTGTATTGTGTGCCATTACTTATGTGTTGTTCTTGTTTGGTAATAAACTGGTAAAAGCGGTGGGTCCGAGTGCATTGAATGTAGTCACCAAAATGATGGGTTTGATCTTGGCAGTGATTGGTACTCAAACGTTAATAGAAGGTCTAGTCGAAGCCTACAAAACCGTTTTGGCTTAAGTTGTTTGAGTTATAAAACTAAGGCCACCCAGTAAGGGTGGCTTCTTTCATTAAGCTCTTTTTCATTGAGCTCTTACTATATTCCCATTTAAGAGTTAACGCAGCAGCCATCGGGATATAACTCTTTTATGTTTGGTAGGTTGGCTGCATGATAAGCTGAGCCTTGCTGCAGCTGAATCATTATAAGGCTTGAACGATAGCTAATAACTGTTGGTTGAACGCTTGGTTAGTTACTACGCCTTCCTCAATGTCGAAATTGTCGTAAAAGTTTGGTAGTGACAGGGCACCTTTTACATCAGCAGCGAAGTAGGGAGCCGAACCTTGAGCTGTGTTCAGTACACTGCTTGCACCGCCAACACCTGGAGAGGTTGCTAAGAGAACGACAGGCTTATTTTGGAATACTTTCATATTGATACGTGAAGTCCAATCAAACAGGTTTTTATACGCTGCGGTGTAAGACCCGTTGTGCTCAGCAAAGGAAATAACCACGATATCTGCCTCTCCAATGGCTTTAAAAAATTGTTGTGCCTGTTGTGGGGAGCCGAGTTCTTTTTCTCTGTCCTCACTAAAAATAGGCATTTCATAGTCGTTGATGTCTATAAGTGAAATGTCTGCGCCTTCTATCTGTTTCGCCGCGTAGAATGCCAATTTTTGGTTAATTGAATGTTTGCTGCTGCTTGCGCCAAAGGCTAATACTTTCATCTTCATGTCCTCACTTACTCTTGGTGTTGAGTTAACTATAGTTTGATTCCTTTAATTGATTAATAAGGTAAATGTGTAATTATTATTTCCATATGACTTGTAATTAAGGTGTAAAATGAAAACGAATCTGCTGGATGGAATGGTGATCTTTGTTTACGTTGTGGACACAGGAAGTTTCACTCAGGCTGCTCAGAACACTGGCCATTCGACTTCTTACATCAGTAAAGAAATCTCTAAGTTAGAAGAGCGTCTTGGGGTTAGGTTGATGCATCGTACCACCCGTACCCTGAGTCTGACTCCTGAAGGCGAGCTGTATTATGAAAACTGTAAGCAGTTAGTCGAAAGCGCAGAAGATATAGAAAACGCATTAGGTGGCAAACAAAGTGAGCCCCAAGGGCATTTAAGAATCAGTTGCCCAGTTAGTTTGGGGGTGGTGGAATTGAGCCCGATGTTAGCCAAATTTATGGCTCAATACCCGAAAGTGACTTTTGAAGTAAACTTAAGCGATCGCAGAGTTGATCTTGTCGCTGAAGGGATTGATGTTGCGGTGCGTGCCGTACACAGAGCCGAGGATTCAAGTTTAATCAGTCGACGGATAAAAACCACAGGTTCTGTGACGGTAGCAGCGCCAAGTTACCTTCGAGCCCATGGAACACCAAAGTCTCCTATAGAGTTGTCCCAACACAAAGCTATTACTTATAGCTACCAAAAGAATCCTAATTTATGGGAGTACATTGACGCTGATGGAGAAGCCATCAAAGTCGAAGTCAATAGCGTTTTTTCTGCAAATAGCCCTGATATGGAAATGAGCATGTGCCTCGAAGGTGTTGGTATCACTCGCTTACCAGAAGAACATGCTCGGGATGCAGTTGCGACAGGCCGATTGGTTGAGCTGTTCAGCGATCTTCCCAAAAATAAAATCGACCTTTGCCTTGTCTATCCGAGCCGTAAGCATATGTCGGCGAAGGTTAGGACCTTTATTGATTTTATGGCAGAGCATTTCACTTAAATCTAGACAAATGAATGTAGGGAGGCCAAGCCTCCCTTGGTCATAGAGCTTTGTAAAGTTGAACTCTGTCGCCGCGGTTAGTTCCGCTTATATAGACTCCGGTGATCTGGCTGGCTTGTGTGGCCGTTGAAGGGCTCCAGTCCAGCGTAACACCATGAAATGCCTGAGCAGCACTGGCTGGTGTTCCAGTTTGAGTGAGCACATATCCTAAGCTGGTTGAGTTCCAGTGAGAGGTGGACGTTTTTTCCCATTCCTCAAGCAGCTCTTTGGTCACCAACTGCGAAGCAACCTTTAACTTCGGGCCTGAGATATTGGCGAATTGGAAGTAATCTACCCCACTCCGATTAACAGTGATGGCTTTGTCATTTTGGACAAACAGATTGGTTGTCTGACTCGCATCGAAACTGATTTGTTTGGTCACTTCTCGCTTAATATTGTCTAGCAGGTAGACGCTGGTGGCAGTAATGACTACAGTGAATTTACCGTTGGGAGACGAGTCCATCAGCTTGGCTTGGCCATCAAGGTTTATTGAGTCGAGTTGCTGAGTATTTGGGCTTTTATCTGTCCAAATAACTTTGTTCTCTGAGGCTAGCGCCATCACTATTTGTCCGCCTGCAGCGAAGCTAGCATTTAAAACATCGGTAACATTCAGCGCTAGCCTTTCCGTGAGAGTCTTAGTGTCAACAAGTTTAGGGGGAGACTGGCGGTTATCAGAAATAATCAGAATTTCATTATCATCTTTAGAGAAGATAATGGTTTTTTCGTCAGAGCGTAATGTGTAGGTGATGGGCTCCATATTGAGTGTAGTAGCGTCTAAGCGGCGCAACTGGTCTCCATCTGCATTCAGGCCATCGTCTAGTTTCGCTATGATAATTCCCTGCTGATAAAGAGCATGCATCCATTCAAAGTTGTCGTTGTAGCAAGAAGAAGCGGACAGTGGAATGGTGGGAGGTGTACTTGGTAGAGTCACGGGAAGATCGCTACCAGAAGCGCCTCCATAAGCATCAATTTTCAATTTTCTTGATGCAGTTTTGCTAGCGACGTTGGTATTAGGGTTGCCGGTCTTATCCTGAAGGCTAGTTAGGAAAATACCGTTACCACCAGTGGTGTTGCAGACAAAACTTTGGTTCCGAATTCCATTGGGCTCGTACAATTTATAGGATTGAACACTGTTAAGGGCTGGAATCACTTCTTTCAATGTGTTGGAGGTGTCTTGCTGATATCCAGGAAGTCTGTTGGCATTGCCGCCATAATGGTCATGGTCATGGTCATGGTCATGGTCATGGTCATGGTCATGGTCGTGATCATGATCGTCATAAGCAGTAATGCTGTGAGAACGAAAGGCACTTGATGCGCCGATAGCAACCGATTGTTTTGTGGCCGTATCCAGCTCTCGGACATTATCGCGTGCATCAACGTAGATTATTCTGCTATTGGCAGGGTTAAGGGCGATCGATTTCATAGCGGCCAAGCCAGCATCGCTTTGTGATCCATGAATTAACAGTGAACCATCAAAACTGACGTGACGTGATGTTTGAGTTGCCAGATTTATTGAGGAAAGATCAAGCGTCTTGTGTTCAATCATTGCATCAAGAGCTTGGGCAATATTCACCATTGGCGAACTGCTTGAACCCTGAATCTGAGCCTGTTTAAGTGATGCCATCAAGAGGTTTGTGGCTTGTTGAGGACCATGACTGACGTCCACCGATGTGAAGTCGACATCGACGTATTGGCCCAGTACGGTTTGTAAGTAAGCTTTTGATTTTTCAATATTACCACCGGTCACTGGATTGTATAGCATCTCACTGTGGAGCAAGGTTGTGAACGGAGAAATGATACTCAATTCTGCTGGAGAGGTTAGTATGGCGCCATTGGCATTGAGCATTCTTGAATAACCGCTTGTCAGCGCGACATGTTTTTCATAGTCACTACAACTGCCATCTAGGTCGGTATCTGCACATGAGGCGATATTTTGATAGCTGTAAGTGCTGGCAATAGCAGTGGATGATGAACTACCTGACTCTCCGCCACCACCGCATGCGGTTAGAGCTATAGCACTAGATACAGCAAGGGCTACGCTGCATATTGTTGTATTTTTAAGCATGTTTGACCAATAGTTTTGTTAATTAATATAAGACCTAGCATTTATCTCTATTATTTAATCATCATGTGAAATAAAAGATCAAATGATATTGATAATAAATATCATTTAAATTAATATCGCCGCCGGAATTTTGATTAGACCTACAAATTTAAGGAGTATCCAGCGGTGAAAATGCTGACCAAAAAGCTCAGTGTCGGGGCTATTTCCGTTGCACTTTTCGGTTGTGGCGGAGGAAATGAATCTGACCCAAAACTGACTTCAAATGAGACGCCTGCAACAGGCAACTCTGGCTCAGTATTATCTGGTGTGGTACTCGATGGTTATCTTTACAAAGCGAATGTTTGTCTGGATAAAAACAACAATGCGGTCTGTGATAGTGGAGATGGTACAACGGTTCAGACGGACAAGTCGGGTCAGTACACATTGCCTTTTGAAGGCAACGTCGAAAATTACAAGTTGCTGGTAGAAGCCATTGCCAATGTGACGGTTGACATGGATAACCCCAATCAAGCTGTCGCTAAAGGTTTCACTCTGGAAACGCTGTCATCACAACCTCATATTATTAGCCCGATGACATCAATGATTGCTAGCTTATCCTCCAGTTCTGGAGTGGCATTTGATGAGTCTGCTGAAAGCCTTGCTAGCGATCTAAGTGTTTCTGCCGATGTGCTTAAGTCTGATTATATCGCAGGCGACTCTCAGGCAAGCCGAGATATACACATGCTGGCGCGCGGGATTACTCGTGTGCTTCAGTCCGCACAGGAAAGCTCTATCAATGATGGTGTGAGTCAGGAAGCGGCAAGAAAAGGATCGATTCAAAGATTGGCGAATTTAGACGCCGCGCAACTAAAGCTTCGTACCGATCAGTTATCTCATGGCGCGAGCAATACGGAAGAAGCGTTAGCTCAGATCGGTTCTGATTACTATGAGCATCTTAAAATTAAGCCAGAAGACTTAGATGGCGACAAAATTCTAACCAGACCGAGAGCACCACGCGGCGGGGTCGTCAATGACGCTGCTGACACATTTGATTGGCAATTTGTTCCGGGTTTCACAGAGGTTAACGCTTACGAATTCTCGTTAGATAGAGGCCAAAGCTGGCAACCAGCAACGTCAAAGCCCATTAATGTTGGTGCTGCGGCAAGAAGTGTTGGTGATGTTCAGGTACGTATCATGGCAAAGCCAGCGAGATCTTTGGCATCAGGCATGGCACTTCTATCGACTAAAGCGTTCACGGCGACGCTTGTACCTGCCGCTCCGACATCTTTGACACTCAATGACGCTGATAATAACTTTGACTGGCAACATTCGGCAGATTTTCGGCTCGTCGCTCACTATGAGTACACACTGGATGGTGGTAAAAATTGGCACGATGTAGTGAGCAAACCACAAAACATCGCTGATATTGCGATTCCAGTCGGAGACTTAAAGCTCAGAGTTAAAGCTGACCAAAGTTCAGGTCGTCCTGCTGGGCTGGTGGTGAAATCAGAGACCGCGATGACGGTCACTCCTTATGCGCCCGTTGCTCCGGTTTTAATCTCTGCGAATGATGACTCAGATATCCTGGCTTGGGAAAACGTGTCTGGTTTCGGTAACGCCGCTGATTATGAAATCAATCTCGGCAGCGGATGGCAAGATGCGTCAGCGAACCCTTACCAAATTGGCAATGTAAACATTCCAGCCAACACCATTCAACTGAGAGTGAAAGCGAACCCGATTGATGGCCGCCCGGCTGGTAAAAGTCTGGTGGTGAGCAGCGCGTTTAACAAAGTGTTGAACAAGCCTGTTGCACCGACGCTTCCAGTCATCAACGATGCTGACAACCTTCTGAACTGGACGAACGTTGACGGTTACCCGAACGCGGAGCAATACGAATACTCACTTGATAGTGGAATCAGCTATCGCCCTGTAACATCAAAACCTCAGGCTATTCCTGATGAAGCATTCAAAGTGGGACAGGTCTGTGTTCGTATCAAAGCATCAGACGATGATGCTGTCGGTGAAAACTTGTGTTCAGACAAGGTATTCACTGTCACTCCAAGTACGCCAAGTGCGCCGACGAATGGGCTGGTTAATGATGCGTTAAATACGTTTACTTGGGATTGGGTCGATGGTTTTAACTCGGATAGTGATTATGAGTATCGCGTCGACGGTGCAGCTTGGGCAACCGTTCAGAGCAAACCTCTTCAACTTGCAGACAAAGTTTATGCCGTTGGTAGTTTAGAGGTCCGTGTTAAGTATGATCCCGTCACAGGGCGCCTTGCTAGTCCTGTTTTGTCAAACACCAAGGCTCTGACAAAGCAACCGGATGCGCCAGCAGCGCCAACAGGTGTGGTAGTGGATGACGCCGCTGATACCTTGGACTGGACCTTTGTCACTGGCTTTACCTCATTGTCCGACTATGAGTGGTCAATGAATCAGGGAACTGATTGGGCTCCAGTGCTAGAAAAACCTGTAGCAGTGGGAGATGTCGCCAAAAGTATCGGTCAGGTTCAAGTACGCGTTCGTGCTAATGGTGAAAACGGCATGCCAGCGGGCGCACGAGCCAGTAATGATACTGTATTCACAGAGCTGCCAAAATTACCAGCGCCTACAAATGGGGTTGTTTTGGAGTATAAAGGGCAACACTCCAACTCAATTGATTGGGCGTATATTTCGACGTCTGTGGGTGGAAACAAAGTGGATTTTGATAAGCCAGAATACTATGAGTTTACTACCGATCAGGGCTTAATTTGGCAGACCGTGACAAGCAAGCCTCAGTTTGTAGGGCCTCAAGCGTACGTCAAAGAAAACGTAGGGTTGCGGCTAAAGCCCAACGCGATATCTGGGTTAAATACCGTTGCAAGTGAAATTTTATGGTCCACAGAGATGTCAGGGGATTTTGCAGCGCTTCAATTTGTACCAATGATCAACTATTCGCAAGCAACGAGTTTTGCTTCAAATAGCGGTTGGAATACATCCCATAAGAGTTGTATCGCTGAGTATGATACTGAAGGGAAAGGTTCTCCGATATTTTGGGCGCCCAAGTTCGATGTATCAAATGCAGTCGACGTTTTACCGAAGGTCAAAGAACAAAATGATTGTGAAATTGTAGCGTGGAAGCTTCCCGATTTAGGGGAAGCGCTTACCCTGTCATCTAGAAGTGAAGATACTCTCCCAGAGTATGCTAGAAATAATTTGATATCAGATAGGTATGAAAATATTTGGGCGAATAAGCAAGGTTCAGCTGTTACCGTTTCCAACGGAATTGAAGTTGATGCCTCGGCATTTTGGAGATACGCAATTTCTAAGTGGGAGCCAAAACCAAACGATCAATTACTAGCGACAATTGAGGCTGAAGTTACGGTGATAGAAGGCCTTATTAGTAACCAAGTGGATGAGATTAACAAAACGAATTTGTTTTTCATTGATTGGCTAAAAAGTAGTGAACAAGAGATAAAAAGTCATGCGGTACTTGGTGATGAAGCTTTAGCTGAGCAGGTGCGACTGACAAATGTGTTGTCAGTTTATCAAGCTGAACAGGCTAAGATCGCAGAGAGCTTAGCGCTACTAACTCAACATGTTTACTTTTCGAACTACAAAGCGGATTCAACAAACCGCAAGGTTGTTGAAAGGTTCGCAGATTACCACACGAAGCACAAAGTGTTATCAGCGAACAATAAGGTGTTACTTGCCACAATTAACATTGCAAAAAGTGCTGTCAGTTTAAATACATTAAAGGCCAATTCTTCTTTGCTGACAACGAGTAAGGATAATCTGGATTCGGTTACCCTAGGTAGTGAGATTCATCAAGCAACATTAGATTTCTATGAAAAGCTCTCTGCTTTTGAAGTCGCAATTCAAGCGAATAATTCAGCCCTTATTGTACTAGAGCAAAGTGTTTTAGGCCTAACCGGTGAGTATGACTCAGTAAATAGGATTCTGAGTGCACTTAAAGCTGAGATTAGTTCCATTGAATCTAAACATGATGTTGATTCGCTGTATCAAGATGCTAAGGGTGGTCTTAACCGTGCTCATGATTCTGGCTACCGAGTGAATGTGGCTGATGCAATGATTGATGGACGCTTTGCAAAGATTGATATCTTAGGCCGTTATTTACCTGCAGAAGTAAACTCACTAAAAGTTTGGAGGTGTGTTGAAGATGTGTCTTCTGGACATAAAAAAAGGGTTTGGATGCTTCTGACTGATGGTTTACCTAATGGATCTGATGACACCTATTATTTTCCTGATGGTACTGGTGTTGCTAGCGTGATGGGAGTTAATGGGACGTTAGCGAGAGCCAATAGCGAAAACGTTTGTGGTCATAGTGATTGGTCTGTGCCTCACATTACTCAATTGAAGAGCTTAGCTACGCACAAGCGCGATGGAATAAAAGGTGATGGATATACAATTAACACCGAAGTGTTCCCTAATCACAAGGCTATGCTACCGGAATATGACCGCACCAATTATTACGGTGGTATCCAATTTTCTTATTGGACAAATTGGGCATATAGCTCAGCTTACCAGTACGGTTTCTCATATTCTAATCACCACTATAGTTCCACATCCAAGATGCTCTCTGCAAACGCTGAAAACGGTGAACGTAGCGTAACGTTAGTTCGGTTAGTTCGTGAAAACGCCGTCTCATGGCAGTTCTTATCTGCGGAAGGTTTGTCTATCTCTGAAAGAAATAACGCGAGATGTGCTAAAAACGTGGCAACTGGCGAAGTTTGGCAACTTTTCCAAGATACTGATGTAAGTAATCGCTATAAGCTCTTGGCTTCCGCTGAAGAAGAACTAAGAACACTTAATTCCCAATCTTTTTGCGGAGAATCGAATTGGCGACTACCAAATGCGTATGAGCTATTGAGTTTGAATCCAATCGACCAAACTGTGTTTGCCAACGTTTTCCCTAATGATACCAGTGGCCACAAAAAGGAAGAATACGTCACTAACGGCATGCAAGGTAACGTTCTTGAATCTGTAGATTTGTTGCAAAGCAAAATTATCAATACCCAGATATATGGTTCGGGTGGGCATCATTACCTATACCGATTTATCTCAAAATAATAATAACTTTCAGCCCTTTTATTGGGGCTGAACCTTCTCTTTTTCAGGAGTCTATTCATGTTAAATAAAAATAAGCAACGTGGCGCAGCTGCGATTGAATACGCGATTTTGGCAGCGGCAATGTCTGTTGTTCTTCTTTCATTTGTTGGGGGCAGTGATGGCAAGTTGACCAAAGCCATTGTTGGTGCCTACGAGACAGTGATCGAATCACTGGAGCAAACTCAGGATTCTGGTAACTAAACCGACAAGGCTGAAGGAATAATCATGACGGCTAAGCGATTGATGATGTTGTCTATCTTATTGTCTAGCATAGGCATAGGATTGTTGCTGCTTGGGCAAGATAACTCAGAACATCAGACGAAAGAGCAACCTGAACAAGTGTTCCAGCGAGTGCTGGTTTCGGGTCAGGATATCGGTGTCGGCGATGTCTACACGCCCAATATGTTTCGTTGGCAATCTCTGAGTGAGGAGCAGCTTTCTGATTACGTTGACTACGTGACGGAAGATGAGATCACTTCCATTAACCTAGCGAGTGGTATTGCACATATTGCAATTAAACAAGGGCAAGTTATTGCTGCGGCTGACTTGATACCACCACAGGGTGGGGCTTCACTGGCCTTGAAAGTCAGAGCTGGGTATAGAGCGGTATCGGTGCCTGTTGATCAGGTAACTGCCAATTCTGGCTTTGTTCAACCGGGTGATAAGGTCGATATTTTACTGCTGGGTTCTAAGGTCAGCGAGTTGAAGAAGTACGATAATGTGGTTGAAGGCCTTTACGTCAGCACTATTGCAACCAATGTTCGTATTCTTGCTTTCAATAATCTTTCTTCATCCGAAGGGTTTCAGGAAAAGCGTCACGACTACGGGGCGAAAATACCGGATAACAGCTCTGTATCACTTGAAGTGACGCCAGAGCAGGCAACACAAATTGTGCTTGCTAACCAGTTAGGCCGCTTGACTCTTTCATTGCGTGGTTCGGGTGAAACAGACTTTTCATTACCGCAAAGCCATACCATCACAACGACTCAGCTGAATCCGGAAAGCAAATTGATTGCTCCGGACGTAGACCTGATTCAGTTACGACCAAACAGCGACAAAAACTAACAACTTCAGGACGAAACAATGAACACATTACTGCGCTGGTGGAGCTTGTTGCTGCTTCCCGGTTGGCTTTTTGCGCTTCCAACATGGGCAAATGCCCTCGAAGTGAACATAAATGAAGCAAAAATGATTCGCCTGTCAGAAAAGGCAAAGTCGATTTTTATTTCCAATACACACATCGCGGACTACCAACCTATGACCAATACCAAAATCATGGTGTTTGGTATGCAGGCTGGCACTGCCACGATGACTGTTCTTAATGAGCAGGAACGAGTGATTTACAGCAACAAAATTCGTGTAGTCCACGATACACAAGAGCTGGATGAACTAATCAAAGCTCAGTTCCCTGATGCTTCTGTGAATTCTGAGTCACTCGGTGGCAAGTTGTGGCTTAAAGGGTCTGTACCGACTCCGGCAATGGCGCACAGTATCGTTAATGTGGCGAAAGGGTATTTGTCTCCGATCGTCGCTCCGCAAGAGAGCAATAACAATGACTCTTCAAAAAGCAGTAATTCATCGGAGAGTAACTCTGAAAACCAGCAAAACTCGAATGGTGACGAGCTGATTAACCAGTTGGTGGTGACGATGCCAACGCAAGTCAACATCCGTATTCGAATTGCAGAAGTCTCGCGCAATGTATCGAATAAACTCGGCATTAAGTGGGGCTCTCTGGTCACCAATGGCAGCACCGTTGAGAATACGGTCGGTAGCTTTCTTTACAATAAACCTTGGGATGTAAGCAGTTGGGGCAAACCTAACCTAAGTGCGCTGGTTGATGCGCTGGCATCTACTGGTGATATGTCGATTCTGGCAGAGCCAAACCTGACCGCAATGTCGGGTGAAGAAGCCAACTTCCTAGTTGGTGGCGAAGTGCCAATTCCTCTGATTCAAGGAGACACTGCGACGGTTGAGTACAAACCATTTGGTGTCAATCTGAACTTCAAACCTGTGGTGCTTGGCCCAGATAGAATCAGCTTAAAGGTTGAGCCTGAGGTCAGCAGTGTCTCTGTTGATAATCAAGCGGTTTTAAATGGCAATGTGCTGCCTTCCTTTACGTCACGTAGAGCGTCAACAACGATTGAATTGGCTAGCGGACAGAGCTTTGCACTTGGCGGTTTACTGCAAAGTAGTGAAATTGAGCAGCTGCAAAAACTGCCGGGTATGGGAGATATCCCAATTCTAGGTGGCCTTTTCCGTTCTAACGAGTATCAACGCCGTGAAACAGAACTAATCATTATCGCGACCGCTTACCTTGTCGAGCCAACACGAAGCGATAACTTGCCGATTCCTACCGATGCTCTGATTCCACAAAGCGATCTGGAGAGACTACTGGCGCTGCCTGACGAGGATTTCGTCGGAACCAGTGGCAAAGCAACTTACACCGACAACCGCAAGCCTCGTTTACTGGGCGACAACGGATTTTACTACTGAGGTGCGCATGAAATTACAATCGTTACTTTTGCCTGTTTTGCTCGTCCTGAGTGGCTGTGCTTCTGATCAAATAGCACGTCAACCTGCCATAGATGTGGTCTCCGTAACCAATAAGCTTACTCTTGCGGTCGAAAAGAAATCGCTCACTCCGCAGCAGCAACAGGATATCCGATCCTTCATCGTTCAGCGTGGAAACCCCTATAGCCTAAGAGTGAAATTGGTGAGCTATTCACCTAAAGGACAGTCTCAGATTAAGCCTATTTCAAACCTATTGCTCGGACAGGGACTCGCCAAGCACCAGATCATGATGGAACGCGCGACCGGAACTCAATCTGGTGATGTGCAGGTCATCGTTGAGTCGTTTCGTGCCAAAGTGCCTGGATGTGGCACTGATAAATCACAGCCGGTCATCTTCAACCAATATAAAACGCATCAGGCATACGGGTGCAGTAATGCTGCGGCTTTAGCGCAAATGGTCGCTAACCCGAAGGATTTGGTTGTGGGTGAAAAGCTCGGTCCAACGAATGGGGCAAAAGCCGTTGCAGCCATTGATGCTTATGTTGCTCCAGCAAGCACCAATGAAAATAGTCAGGACAACGGCTCGGTGATTTCGATTAGTACGGGGGGTAACTAATGATGAAAAATCAGAACCTTTCAGTATTGGTGGCAAGCTCTCCGGCGCTGGACAGCTACCATCTAAGCCTTGCATTTGCAGAGCAAGGGATCACTCAGCTTACTCAGGTTTCTCTAGAGCGTGAGCAGATCATCAAGCAGGCACTGATCAATAACCACAGCGTCATTGCGCTAGATGTGATTGGTTTGTCAATTGAAGATGCTCAAAGTCTTGTGAGTAATCTAGTTCATCGTACAGGCTGCAAGGTCATCGCAATTGGTGATGATGAGAAGATCGCTTACTACCGCAGTTTGCTATCGGCTGGAGCTCTCGAATATTTGGTGAATCCTATTGCACCGGATGCGTTAGCGTCTCTCGATTTTGGTCACCATCATAATGGAAACCAAAGTGGGAAACGTATCTCTGTGGTAGGTACTAAAGGTGGCGTTGGCACTTCCACTGTCGTTGCGAATCTCGCACGAATGATGAACAGCCGTGGCGAGTCGACAGCAGTGGCTGACCTTGATTTTGCCTCAGGGGATCTGGATTTACACTTCGATGTTCAAGGCAATACCGCTTTGGTTGAAATGTTGCAGTACCCAGAGCGCCTTGAGCCAGTAGTCTTTGAACGAAGTGGCATTGCGGTTCAGCCAGACTTAACCTTGTTCACGGGCTATTTACCTCTGGATACGGACCCGTTTTGGCCTGACAAAAACGCGTTAGAGCATTTCAGTAAATACTGCCTGGAGCACGCTGATAACCTTATCTTCGATATTCCCTCGTTCTCTCTGAGAGATCAGGTTGGTATGAGCGTGCTAAAAAGTGCAGATGTGCGCGTTATCGTCGTTGAACCAACTTTGTCGTCAATTCGCAATGCTGGGCAAATCTTTAGCTTCCTTTCTGCTGGGGCAGAAGCTGGCCTCGCTAAGGAAAACCTTTTAGTCGTCAATCACACAAAATCGAACAAAGCCTCCTTGATTGCATTGAATGACGTTCACCGTGCACTGGGTGTTGATATTGATGTTTCAGTGCCTTTTGCACCGAATCACTTCTTAGCTAAAGAGTCGTTGGGGCAGTCTGCCATCAAAGGGAATCGCAAGGTCAGCCAAGCGTTTTCTGACCTAGCGGATAAAGTTGAAGGCACACAGCAATCACGCTCATTCAGATTCTGGAAGCGAGGGGCGTAATGTTTAAGTCGACAAGAGCGAAAGAGCCACTAGCGATAAATCACTCACACAGTGCCGTAGCCGCGCAATCGGATCCTATTCGTGAACATTATCACCTGATCCACTCTCAGGTGGTGAATGCGATTGAAGCCAGCGTTGTCATCAAGCTGAGCCCTCAGGAATTAGAATCGAGGATTTTACTGCTGGTGACGGACGTGGTTGCGACTCATCAGCTACCGCTGGGCAATCGTGAAGTCGCGCTAGTGGTCAAACAGCTGGTGGATGAGCTATTGGGTTTGGGGCCGCTGCAACCATTGATCGATGATCCTATGGTGAGTGACATCATGGTTAATGGACCCAATGAGGTTTACATCGAGAAGTTGGGTAAATTGCAAAAGACGTCGGTCGAGTTTCGCAGTGAAGAGCAGTTGCTCAACTTAGCCCGTCGAATCGTGAGCAAAGTAGGCCGCCGAATTGATGAAAGCTCACCACTGGTTGATGCGCGTTTAGAAGATGGCAGCAGGGTTAATGTCATGATCCCTCCGCTTGCATTGGATGGCACGTGTATTTCAATTCGCAAATTCAATCAGGAAAAACTGTCTCTCAATCAGATGGCGCAAAATGGCGCCATGTCAGACAGCATGGTGCGCTTACTGGATATCATTGTTCGTTGTCGGTTGAACGTTTTGATTGCGGGTGGAACAGGCGCAGGTAAAACGACGCTGCTTAACGCGATGTCATTCAGTATTTCGCCTCATGAACGGATTATCACCATTGAAGATGCCGCAGAACTTCAGCTTCAACAGCCGCACGTGGTTCGAGCTGAAACCAGACCTGCAAACGCAGAAGGGCTAGCTGCTGTCAGTCAGCGAGAGCTGGTTAAGAACGCATTAAGGATGCGCCCTGATCGCATAATCCTTGGAGAGGTGCGTGGTGACGAAGCCTTTGAAATGATGCAGGCCATGAACACTGGCCACGAAGGTTCTTTGTCGACCTTACACGCGAACTCTTCGCTAGATGCATTGGTTCGAATTGAAAACATGCTGATGATGGCGCAATCCACCTTGCCATTGTTTGCATTGCGTCGACAAGTGGCTGATACGATTGATGTGGTGGTTCAAGTAGAGAGAATGCGTGATGGTAAGCGTCGTGTCGTCGCTATCACAGAGGTTATCGGCTTGGAAGGTGAGCAATATGTCACCAACGATCTCTACCGCTTTGAGGTTCAGGGCGAAGATCATCAGGGTCAACTGCTGGGCAAGTACATGAGTGTCAGAAGTTTGCCTGCTTTTGCATCCAAAGCGCAATATTACCAACTTGACAGCCAATTACGTTCAGCCATGGAGCTCGACTTATGATCCTTGCTCTGGTCGTGATTTGGTGCCTGACCGTAGCGTTTTCCCTTCATTACTACAGCCAGCGTCGTAATGTGAAGCGACGCTTGTCGAAGTACATCCCTGAGGCGGGTACGAGTCATTTGAGCTCGATTGTTAAATCGCGCCAGTCTGGCGGGAGAGTGCGCGAGTTCTTGTATCGTACTGACGCCTTGTTGCCACGTCAGGACAAGCTATTGCTTGCTTTGTCAGCATTCGCTTTGCCGCTTGGCACGATATTCTGGCTGCAAGCGCTGGCATGGTATTGGCAAACCGCTGTTGTTTTAGTGTGTTTTGGTGTCTTGTTCTGCACGCTGTTTGTTGTGCGTCGTAAAAAGCAAATTGAAGAGTTTGATACCAATATCGTTCAGGTGTTGGGGCTTGTTAGTCGTGCGGTGTCCGCCGGCCTTTCTGTTCCTCAAGCCATCGAACAAGTGGCGAATTCTCAAACAGGGTTATTGGGGCGGGAATTTGCGCTTATTACAGACAATTTGGCGTTAGGTATTTCGCTGCGTCAAACACTTGATGAAGCCTGTACTCGCCTCCCTTACCGTACTTTTCGTTATTTTTCCGTCGCTCTGATTCTTAATCAGAGTAACGGTGGCCAGTTGAGGGAGATCCTCCACAATCTGAGCCGCACCATGCATGACAATCGAGCCATGCTCAAGAAAGTAAAAAGTATGACCGCGGAACCGAGAATGACGGCAAAATTTCTCTCATTGCTGCCTTTGTTGCTGGTGGCCGTTGTTGCGTGGATTGATGTGTCGTTGTTCGAGTTACTGGTCTACACCGAAAGTGGTCAGTCGATTCTGATTTACTGTGCAGCCAGCATTGCTTTTGGCGGTTTCACGCTCCATTCGCTGACTAAAAATAGGAAGTTCTCATGATATCTATGATTGCGACCTTGCTGATTGTGGTGGGCGTCATTAGCTCCGTGGTTTGCTTTCAGCTTGCACGTCAGCAGGATGTTATCCATCGTCGCTTGAAACAGGTGAGTATTTCTACACTTCACACTCGCTCACTAGGCGAAAAATGGCGATGGAAGTCGAACCCTGCTCGTCAAAAACAATTGGCATTACTTGGCTTTAGCCAAAATCATGCAGAAACCCAGTTTGTGTTGATTCGCTTTGTCTTGATGCTTTGCGGCGCTAGCTTGTGGCATTTTGGTCGCTCTTTAGGCTGGTCGGCGGCGGATATTGCTCAAGATATAGCGGTGGCAATCGCTTGTGGTATTGCGGTTGATCGACTGCTCGAATGGCGTGTTAACCAGATTCGTCAGGAAATCTCCAAAGTGGCACCCGATGCACTCGATCTGATGGTGGTCTGCGTCGCTTCTGGACTGACACTGGAAAACACTTTCCGTGTTGTTGGTGAAGAAATGACGTCAGTTTCTCCGGCCTTAGCCCGAGAATGGGCACTGACTGCAACGGAAATGTCAGTGCTGGATTCTCCGCAGCAAGCTTTGCTCAATCTGGATCAGAGATTGGAATTGCCAGATATCAACAACATGGTTGTGACCATGTCTCAAGCGCTTCAGTTTGGTACGCCTCTCTCGCAGGCACTGAGCCTGATTGCGTCTGATAGTCGTCAATACCAGTTGCTCGATCTCGAAGAATGGGTAGGAAAAATTCCAGCCAAAATGTCTTTCCCACTTGTGGTGTTCATCATGCTTCCAGTGGTGGTCATGATTGTCGCCCCTGTTGTTCTCAGCCTGTTTAATACCTTGGACACATTATGATTAAACCATTTCTCTCAGCCTGCTTTTGTCTATTGGTTTTTGGTTGTCAGTCTACAGACAGTCAGGTTGAGCAATCCGATTTTCAACTGGCGGAAACCGCACTGACAAACGGTCATGCGGATAATGCGCTTAGCATCTATAAGCAGAAACTGGAGATGACTCCAGATGATCCCCAGCTTTTGTTTCTGGCGGGCAGTGCCAGTAATCAAGCCGCTCGTTACGATGAAGCGCTGCATTATCTCAAAAAGGGCAGTGCACTTAAGCCCTCCCCACAGTTTGATCGTGAATTAGGTCGCGCACACTTAGCATTAGGAAATGTTCGTTTAGCGACGGAATCACTGCGCAGAGCGGTGGAAGGAAACGAGAAAGACGAAGTGGCGCTAAACAGTCTTGGTGTGAGCTATTCATTGCAAAAAAGCTATGAGGCTGCTCGTGACGCATTTCAGCAGGCGATTAACATCAGACCGGACAGCTTAGAGTACCGAAACAACCTCGCGTTGAGCTGGATGCTAGATGGTCAGCCAGCTCAAAGTATTCGGATTCTTTACCCAATTTACCAACGCGGTGAAGCGACAACTAAGTTGCGGCTTAACTTGGCGTTATCTTATGCATTGCAAGGTGAGGTCGATGCTGCACGAACGATCGCGATGGGCGATCTGACCAAAGCGGAGTTAGAGAACAACTTAGCGTATTACCAGCATCTTGCTGAGCTGGGAGCTAGCGCATGGTGATGAAGCGTCATTCTGGGAGCCAGACGATAGAGTTTGCAATGGTAATTGTTCCCCTGATGATTGTGCTACTGGCGGCATTTGAATTTGCTCGCCTGATGTGGGTCACCATGATCTTTGAATCTGCCGTCAATGCTGCGGTTAGGGATGTAAGAACGCTGCCACCTTCCACGACTTTAGACGGTCAAATCCGCGATCGCATCGCCTCGTTTCCATTGCTCGATCTAGAGAGGATCGACATTGACCCCCCACGTTATAGCGATAGCGTTCAATCTTTAGCTTTGGGGAGAACGACCACTTCTCTAACTGCGGTGATGGCCGAGTACCACATTCGATACCGTTTTACCTTTTTGTTGGTGCCAGCCCTGTCCGAAACGTTTCCTTCAGCGGCGTCTTTAAGTCGAACCGTATTGGTGAGTCATGATGCGTAGTGTTTCAAAGCAAAATGGCGCAACCGTGATCGAGTTTCCGTTTGTTGTGCTCGGAATTCTGACCATCGTTTTGGGGCTGTTCGCAGTGTACAAGCTGCTCTACCTTCAAAGTCGTGTCGATAGTACGGCGTATTCGATGGCGAGCGCTGCTGCAAGAGCGTTAGTGCCACAAGGTAGCGCTAAAGCCTATGAAGATGCGAGTGCGAATCAACTGTTGAGTGTCGCACAGCGTTCTTTACCCACAGGTTTTGAAGCAGAGCGTATTGGGCTTGTGCTTGAAATTCGAACCGTGACCGCTGGCCGCACAGAGCTCATCACCCAAAAAGCAGGCAGTGACTGTGAGGTAGAACAAACGATAGATGCTCTGTCTACACTCGCTCCAGTTAGCCGAAGCTCGATTGCCTCGTTACGTGGTAAGACTGCGAGCCTGTATCAGGTAACGCTATGTATCTCCGAGCCGTTGGAGTCGGATAGTGCCATTTTCAATTGGCTGCCATTACCGCTTCCAACATCTATGCGCAGCCAAGCTGCCATGATAGGGAGGCGCTACAGTGCTTAAGCAACATACAGGCTCTGTCTCCTTATCCTTCTTAGCGCTGCTGATTCCTTTGGTGGTGCTATCTGCTGCGACCATCATGATTGGCTTTCAGGTACAACTGAGCAGCCGTGCGATGCAAGCCGTGGACGCGGCTTCTTTGGCGTGTGCATTTGCCGATTACTCCGATCCTAGCGTTAATCAGGCGTATTTGGAGTATTACCAGCCCAACGTAAAACTGGTGAAAAGCGAGATATACAGTGCTTCAGGCTGTGAGCTGAACATGGGGTATCAGCTGACAGGGCTATTCTCATCATTGAAATTTGCACAGGCTTCGTATTCAGCACAATCAGGCTCAGTAGAGCAAGCGCACGTCAATCAATCGGCCAGTGTGACCCCAACGGAAATGACTTTAGTGTTGGATATTTCCAGTTCCATGACAGGGTCAATCGATACATTAAAGAGCATCCTTACTCGAGCAATAGAGCGCATAGAGCAAGACAATGTACAAATCGATGGAAGGCGAGCAATCAGTATCTCTATCGTGCCTTTTTCTGATGGGGTATCTGCCCGCAATGCCGATTGGTTAGATGACAAAGGCGTCTTTTGTATCGATGGGCTAACCAAAGAATCTGGCGGCTCTGTATTGGTGAATGAAACCGTTCAAAACCTAGACCGAATCCACTCCGAGAAGGCGGTTAGTCATCGTGCACCGGACGAGTTTCTCGCAGACTGCAGTGCCTCAGCCACCCTTGTCCCGCTTACCGACAATATGAGCGAAGTGAAAACAGCAATTAATGCCCTGACTACGACAGGTGGCACCCGCTCGTATCAAGGGGTTATCTGGGGGGCTCGTCAACTGATTCCAAGGTGGCGCCAAGAATGGGGATATAACCCTTATTCGCTCGCACCTAAGCAAAAGCTGATTCTGATGACTGATGGAGTTGATAGTGGTTATGTACTGGATGACCTGATTGACGCTGGCCTTTGTGACCGTTTAGCCAATGAATTTTCTATTGAGCTCAATTTTATTGGTTTCAATGTCCAAGACAGCCGCCTAGCTCAGTTTCAGAGCTGCATCAACGCCGCAAATACAGACGGAATTAAGGGGCAGGTTTTCTCTGCAACCAACACCGAGAAACTCGATGAGTACTTTTCAAAGATATTAGAAGTTCAGTATGACACCACGCTTAACTTCGGACAGAAATAAAACAACAAAATTATGGAGAAAATAATGATTAAACAATTGGTTGTGCTACTCGCTTTATGCGCTTCTTTCTCAGCATCTGCGTTTAAAGAAGGAGACACAATTACAGATTCAGCGTCAACGGGGCTCAAGCTGGATCAAAGCCAGTTAACGATAGTGGATTTCTTTGCGGAGTGGTGTGTTTCATGTCGCCATGAACTGCCTTTGGTTAATCAGCTCTACCGTGAACTAGAAGGGACAGGCGTGACGGTTGTCGGTGTGGATGTCGATGAAGAGGTCGAAGTTGGCCTTGAGTTTCAAAAATCGTTAGGTTTGACCTTTCCTGTCGTCAACGATCCAAAGCAACAGTTGATCGCCGAGTTCAAGCCGATTGGCATGCCAGCGCTCTATTACATCTATCAGGGCCAAGTACTCAAAGTTCGGTTTGGCGCCATCAACGATATCCGTAACGTTATTCTCACTGATCTGGCTGATATGGGAGTGCAGCTATGAAGCCAGTCGTTCTTGTATTTGCTCTCTGCTTTCCGGCGCTGAGCGTTGCTGCACCTAAAGTGGATTTAAGTCAGTTAGGGAAAAAACCTTCCCAAGCTACGGAAACATCTGTCAGTGGTTCCAGCATTGAAGAAGAGGTGATTTCTGGTCAGGTCTACACCAGTGGCAGTTCTGAAATTGGTGCGCGTCGCAACGTTGAATTAGTCAAACCTCAGGCTAAGGATTTAACGCTGAATAAGCCAAAAGCCGTCGCAAATGAAAAGTCAGCACTCGCTTTTGTCGACGAAGCATTGGGTATTGAACCCGTTAAGCCGTGGGAAAAAGGTACGCTGGCTAAGAAAGAGATGAAACCCGGAGGGCCGGTGCCTGAGTTCGACTTATTTTCTGAGAAAGTCTTCTCATACAAGCAAGGTTCAGTGGGTGGCAGTGGCGTCGGTGGCGGCGGCTGTGGTTGTAACTAAATACTAAAAATAAATCAGAATGAAAAAACTACCTTTAACGCTGCTGAGCGCAGCGGCAGTGGCGAATAGTACGCTGGCAGAAGACCATATCTCTGTTCACTATCTAAATTACGAAGAGTACGACGATAAAGTGGAAGCAGGCGACAGCGTTGTTTCTATCGAAAAGAGTTTTGGTCTTGATTGGACCATCAATCTTGAATTGGGCTACGACACGGTTTCTGGTGCGTCACCGTCTTGGGGGCCAACCACTCCAATTGGCAGTGCAGCGGATGCGGTCAACCGTGCGACGAAAACTCAACAAGCTCAAAATATGACGGATCAGGTGATCCGCGCTGGCTACGATCCCCACAGCAGTGGCTACAAAATTCAGAAATATGAGCTGGAAGATACCCGTAAATCGATCAATGGCAGCGCGACTTACCGAGACGAGCTGCGTAACGAGTGGACTTTCGGCGCTAACTTTTCCAAAGAAGAGGATTACCGCAGTATTGGCTTAAATGGTAAAGGGCTAATTTACGCCGACGCACAGAAAAACCGCTCATACAGTTTAGGGTTTTCTACCCTGTTTGATGAAACGATGACGTTTGGCAAATATCAAACTTCGACCAATCCACAATCTTGGGAAGACATCTTTACAGGGAATGTTGAGGCTGGGCTTTCACAAACCTTCTCGCCAAATTACTACATGGTCTTCACCGGCTATGCGGGTTATCGTTCTGGCTATCTTAGCAATCACTATTTGACGGTGTTGCGTGAGGTGGATATTGATGGCGATGGTTCGATCGGTACTGACGAAGTCTTTCTTGGTCAGGACTCACGCCCGGATACTCGTTTGTCAGGTGGCGTGAATATTCAGGCGTTCTGGTCAATGTCCGAGAATCTAGTGGTTCGTCCTCGTTACAAATGGTTCCAGGATGATTGGGGAGTAGCTTCTCATCAGCTTGGTGGCAAACTTTCTTGGACGGTCAACAGCTGGCTAACGTTAGCTCCGGGTTACTTCTGGTACACCCAAAGTGCTGCTGATTTCTACCGTGACCCTAATGGCAGCGATCCTACTTTTGCTTCATCGGGTTATGCGACCTCTGATTTACGTCTTGGTGATTTTACGGCCAATGCCTATGAATTAGGTGCAAGCTTTAAAGTACACAAGAAACTGCGCTTCAATCTGCTTGGCGCTTATTACGAGCAGTCCAATGGTTTTGAAGCTCAGTGGTGGGCAGTAGGGGCAACCTATGAGTTTTAATCCGCCGTTTGTTCACCGATTTCAGGCGATGACGGTTCCTTGCGAAGTTCAGCTGTATCACTCAGAGAAAGCCGCAGATATCGCGGCTTTAATTGAGTCTAATACTCTGAGATTAGAGCAGAAATTTAACTTTTATGATTCTCACTCTTGGCTCAATCAGCAAGTGAATCAACGTCAGTCATCATCTGTGGCTTTGGATGATGAAAGCTACGCTGTATTTGAAGTGTTGAAGCGTTTGGTTGACGGTACGAAAGGTGTTTTTGACCCAACGGTCGGTACTGTGAAGTCAATGATGGCCAGCACGCCTCAATTGGACAGAAATGCGGCTTATGAAGGTGCTAAAGCGTTTATGGGCGTTGATGCTTGGTCTCTATCAGATAAAACGCTCTCTATCCCTCACGCAGAGACTCAATTTGACTTGGGTGGAGTGATTAAAGAGTTTGCGGTCGATCAGGCGGTGATGATCGCAGAGACATTTGGTGTTTCTTCTGCGCTGGTGAATTTTGGTGGAGACATTCGAGTGCTTGGCACTAAGCCAGATGGTTCACCTTTCAATGTGGCGGTGCTTAATCCGAAGAATAAGCATGAGCCATTTTTCTCATTGCCACTGGCTGATGCCGCTTTGACGACATCCGCTCATTACGAGCGAAGTTTCCAATTTGGCGATGAGGAAAGCTCACACATATTGTCGCAACGTGGAACACATCCCCAAGTGCTCTCTGTCAGCGTCTTAGCTCCAACGACACTGGAAGCCGGCGCCCTCAGTACGGCATTGACATTAGAGCCGACTTTACCAGTTCCTGAACAAGTCGGCGTTGTATTTATCGACGATCAATTAGCTATTCATCAAGATACGGAGTTTGTAGCGTGATCAGAATTTTCATCCTGCCATTATTACTGCTTATCTCTGCCTTTACGTCCGCGCAGGAGCCTGACTTTTTGCCCGTGGAAGAGGCATTTCCTTATCAGTGGTCGGTCAGTGAACAAGGTGTGCAGATCCATTTCGCGACTCAGCCTGAATATTATCTCTATAAAGGCCGATTTAAGTTTTCAGCAGATAGCGGCGTTGAGTTGACTGACCCTCAATTTTCTTCACCGGGCAAACAGAAACAAGACAAGTACTTTGGCGAAGTCGTCGTTTTCGATAAGCCAGTAACCGTGCTGGTGCCTTATGGTGGCGAAGGTCAACTAAAGGTTCGTTATCAAGGTTGCTCAGAAAAAGGTCTGTGCTACTTACCTCAGACGATCAAACTCGATTTGCCCGCCAATACACTGAATGACGGCAGCCCCTCCATTTGGGATAAAGTTGGCGGCTTGGCAGAAGACACGGCGGGCCTGTCTGAGCTCTTAGGCAGTGCGTCCAAAACTCAGGCTCTCCTCATCTTTTTCCTACTTGGGTTAGGGCTGTCACTGACACCTTGTGTGTTGCCCATGGTGCCTATTTTGTCGAGCATCATTGGTGGTGACGCAAAAATGACAGGCCGAAAAGGTCTAGTTTTGTCGACTTCCTATGTATTGGGTATGGCTTCCAGTTATGCGCTAACGGGGATCTTAGTCACGACACTGGCTAAAGGTGTGAACCTGCAAGCGGCGATGCAGCAACCTTGGTTGCTATCGATATTTGCGGTGGTGTTTGTCCTGCTTGCTTTAGCGATGTTTGGCTTTTACGAGCTGCAATTGCCCGCTTCCATTCAACAGAAACTTAATGCAAGCTCAGACAAACTAGGCGGCGGCAAAATGGCAAGCGTGTTTGTGATGGGCGCTGTGTCTGCGTTGGTGGTGTCACCTTGTGTGAGTGCGCCATTGGCTGGGGCGTTACTCTATGTTTCCACCACGCAAGATTGGGTCTTGGGTGGCGTAACCCTGTTTGTGATGGCATTAGGTATGGGTGTGCCACTGATTCTGATTGGCATGAGTGGCGGTAAATTACTCCCCAAAAGCGGCCCTTGGATGATTGCTGTGAAGCAAATGTTCGGTGTGTTGCTGCTGGCGGTCGCGATTGTGTTGTTGAGCCGTTTTATTCCAGATTGGTTGACGATGCTCTTGTGGGCGATACTTGCCATTGGAAGCGGTATTCATTTTGGCGCGCTGGATTCAGCGCAACCAGGTTGGGCGAGGACCCGTAAACTGGCCGCATTTATGTCTCTGTTCTATGGTTTGATTATATTTGTCGGCATGTTGACAGGATCAAACGATCCTCTTAAACCACTTAATGTTGCGCAGGTTTCATCAGACAAACTATCCACAGTTTTACCATTTGATAAAGTCAGCTCTGTTGAAGTCTTGGATCAACAATTAGTACTCGCGAAGCAGCAAGGTAAGCCAGTAATGATTGACCTTTATGCCGACTGGTGTGTCTCGTGTAAGGTCATTGAGAAAGAAGTGTTTGGTCATGAATCTGTACAAAAGCACTTTGCTGACTGGAATACGATCAAGTTTGATGTCACAGAGAGTACCCCTGAGCAGATGGCGTGGCTGGCAGAGCGTAATGTGTTTGGCCCCCCGGTGGTATTTTTCTTCGATACCAAAGGAGCGGAAATTGCTCAGCAGAGAATTGTCGGAGCCACAGGGCTTGAGCATTTTCAATCTGTGATGACCCAATTGCAGTAATTAACAGAAGGCGGCATTTATGTCGCCTTTATCTTATGCACGTTAGGAGTGTGCTAGCCAAGACATTGGTGTCGAATCTGGCTACTATACTTATGAGCAAAGAATAACCAATCAGGCAATGATGGCACATGGAAGGCGTCGTAGATCTTAATCGTTGGCAAAAAGAACACATCAGAACGCAGCAAGAGTTACTTCATCTCTATGCTGAAGTCCGGGCTTTTTATTTAAGTGAGCCATTTTCTGGCTACAACGTTCGGATGAAAAGGCTAAAGATCCTCAAGCAAGCTTTACTTGAACACAAGGAAGAGTTGGTTGAGGCTCTGCAAAAGGACTATGGTGCGCGCAGCCGTTTCGACAGCATGATTTGCGACATCCTACCCGCGGTCTCTCACATCAATTACACCATCAAGCATCTGAAAAAGTGGATGAAACCAAGTCGACGTAAAGCGGGCTTGTTGCTGTCTCCTTCGTCAATCACAGTCGAGTATCAACCGCTAGGTGTGGTCGGAGTTATTGTCCCTTGGAACTTTCCAATCGTGTTGAGCATTGCACCTATCGTGACGGCGATTGCGGCGGGAAACCGAGTCATGGTTAAGCTGAGTGAGCATACCCATCATACCAATCAGGTACTCAGCCAGATCTTATCTTGCTTAGACCGACACATTTACCCCATTGAGGGCGAAGCGGATATCGCCAGCTATTTTTCTCAGCTCCCCTTTGATCACCTTATCTTTACGGGGTCGACGCCAGTAGGGAGGCTAGTCGCTCAGGCTGCGGCGAAAAACCTTACCCCTGTGACATTGGAGCTCGGTGGTAAGTCGCCAGTCGTGATTGATAATGACATTGATCTTCGCGCAGCGGTTGATGCAGTGTTACTTGGAAAATCAGTCAATGCCGGGCAAATTTGTGTTGCACCAGACTATGTTCTGCTGCCTCAAGGAAAAGAGCTGCTATTCATCAACCTGTATCTGAAACGCTATAAGGCACTGTATATAGATGGCGATAAAGCACCAACAGTAACCCACATCATCAACGAACGGCAGTATGACCGCCTTCACGCGATGTTAGCGGACGCAAAAGACCATGGTGCCTGCATTTACACCATAGAGGACGTGACGTTGGATGGGCGTCAGATGCTGCCGCATTTGATTACAGGAGTTACAGAAAACATGCAGGTGATGCAGGAAGAGATATTCGGCCCACTGCTACCCGTGATTGGCTATCGCCATCTGAATGAGGCGCTCAATTACATTAACGTTAAACCAAGACCGCTGGCTTTGTATCTGATGTCGACAGATCGCCTCCTTCAGCGGCAAATCATCGAGCAGACCCACAGCGGCGGTGTTGCGATTAACGATACTCTGTTACATGTGGCGGCGGAAGATGCACCGTTTGGCGGGATAGGGGAATCTGGTATTGGTCACTACCATGGCTTCGAAGGTTTTCAAACATTTTCTAAAGCGAAAACGGTTTTGCGTTCACCTGCTTGGTTGCCGAGAAGTCGCCTTCTGCTACGTTTCAGGAAAGTGGCTGAGAAAGGCTTGAGTCGCTTATTTATCCGCTAGCCGCAGACCGAGTGCTTACACCACTTAATCTGAGTTGCTTAGGAGTTGGTAATGCCAGAGGCCAGATTTTTCTGGCCTCTGGATAATGTAGCCACATGGTCGATATTGGCTTGTCTAGACTTTGAAAAAGCCCAGCTGCTGTTTTTGTCTTTCCGCTAGAGTAGACAATTCATGACTTGCGGCAGCTGCTTGGGTAATTCCAGTCACGTTCTGGCTCACCAGTTCATAGATATTACTGAGGTTGCTGTTGACGTCGGAAGTTACTTGTCCTTGCTCCTCAGAGGCGACCGCAACTTGCGCATTAATGCTGGTCAATTCTGAAATGGAAGTGCTGATGTGGCCAAGCGCTTCGCTTACCTTTGCAGCTTGAAGCTGGTTATGACTAATCATTTCTAGACTAGAGTTCATGCTATCATTAGCGACACCTGATTGGCGTTGTAACTCTTCAATGATCACTTGGATCTCTTTTGTCGACTCCTGAGTTCTAGCTGCAAGCATTCTCACTTCATCGGCGACAACCGCGAATCCACGGCCGCTTTCTCCCGCTCGTGCCGCTTCAATGGCCGCGTTAAGCGCCAGTAGGTTGGTTTGTTCTGAAATGCTCTCAATCACTTCGATCACTTTACCAATTTGTTCTGACTGCTCTTTCAGACAATTGACCACGCCAGCCGCCTGGGACAACTGATGCGCCATTTTCTCACTGGCTCGCGTATTTTGTTCGAATGTTTCTAAACTTTCTCGAGCGAGCTTATCTGCGTTAATAGATGCAGAGTCCGCGTTGTTGGCATTTTGGGTTACTTCCGTGGCAGTACTTTCCATTTGGTTGATGGCGGATGCAACTTGCTCAACTTCATTTTTTTCCTGATCTGAGTTGGCGCTTGATTGTGTCATGACTGCGGCAAGTTCAGTCGAAGCTGAGGCGACGTCCACACTGATTCTGACTAGGGAATCAACTGTGCTTTTCAACTGGCTTACAGTGCTGTTGAAATCACGAGATAGAGCGGTGACTTCATTGTTCCCTTCTTCTTTTACCGAGACTAACAGGTTGCCTTGTGCGAGCTCTTTCATCGCGAGTTGCAGTTTCTTAATCGGTGTCACTATGATGCCAGCGAGCATCCAGCTAATCGTGAGTGCTGCCGCTAATATCAATAAGAGTCCAACAATACTGCTGTTCATTACTTTCGAGTGGGTGCTTTCGTTTGCCTGGACTTCATCAAGAGCCAGTGTATTTAACTTCTTTGAAAGCCTATCGATTGCCTCAACCATTTGGTTGCCTGCGGTTCGGTAGTCACTTGCCGCACGATCATACTTGGTTTGAAAATTAGAAGGGGGAAGGTTGTTACTGTGACGAATATTAAGCAATGGGACCATGACGTTAATTGAGTAGTTCACATAATGATCAATGGCGTGGTTCATGTCCGTGATTTCTTGCTCGAGACCTTTGACAGTGCCGAGTGAATGCAGAAGTTGGCGGTTTTCTTGCTGTTTGTTCCGCAAATGTGTTGCTAGCTGTTTAACATCTTCAGCACGAAACAGGCTATAGATGGCTTTAATTCGCATACCATAGGTGTTATCAATGATCTGAGAGAGCGAGTCTTTATGATTAATGACATTCTCTGTTGAGACGGTAACGTGATGAAAAGCATTTTTAAGATTGGTTGTACTGTAAATTATCCCGACTACGAGTAGTAGTAAAGTGAATATGACAGGAACCACTACTTGGAGCTTAATGGAAAGCCCGCTGAGTAATTGGCGCATCGATTGTCCTCTTCTATATTGTGATGAATTGTCTGTTATTGTTTTTATAATTAAGAGGAATGATTCTAAGTTTTCCCAAGTATAATTCAATCCAGAAAATGATAATTTTATAAAATAACCACTAAAAGTGGCTTAATCATTTTCCTTTTAAGTCATAGTGTTATTGTTCTAGTTTGTTATCTGTTCGTTTGGTTTTCACAGTTTGTTACATCGCTGTTGGACTTATCAGTAAAACGTCATCAAAAATTCCTAGCAAATCTCACCTGTCATATAGGCTTCAACGAAGTGAAACACAATTGTCATAATTGAGTCCTAAAGTGAGCACCGTTCAAGTGAAATATAACGGCAATGTTGCCAACTAAGGAAATTGTGATGAAAAAGACAGTTATCGGTGCAATCGCACTTCTAGGCGCAATGGCAGTGACTTCAGTTTCTGCTAAAGAAACTATCTCTGCAGTGGGCTCTAGCAGCGTAACTCCACTGATGGAAGTTTTCTCTGAAACATACATGAAGACTAACTCGAACGTATTTATCGAAGTTCAGGGTCCTGGTTCTTCTGCTGGTGTAAAAGCAGCGAAAAACGGTTCTGCTGACTTAGGTATGTCTTCTCGTAACTTGAAAGATTCTGAAAAAGAACCTGCTCTTAAAGAGCTAACGGTTGCACTAGACGGTATCGCTGTTGTTGTTAACCCTAAGAACGACCTTAAAGCACTGACTGCAGAGCAAGTAACTGCAATCTACAAAGGTGAAATCACAAACTGGAAAGAAGTTGGTGGTGCAGATAAGCCAATCGTTGCGATCACTCGCGATACTGCTTCTGGTACTCGTGGTGCATTTGAAGACATCATGAAGCTGAAGCAAAAAATCTCTGGCAAGAAAGTATCGGCTATCTCTCAACGTGCACAAGTGGCAAACGGTAACGGTGCTCTGAAAACTATGGTTGCGTCTAACCCATACGCAATTGGTTATATTTCTCTAGGTACAGTAGATAACTCTGTAAACGCTCTACCAATTGATGGCGTTGAAGCAAACGTAGACAACGTGAAGAACGGTTCTTACAAAGTTGCTCGTCCATTCCTTGTTCTATATAAAGAAGGTAAGCCTTCTGCAGAAACTCAGAAGTTCCTAGACTGGATGGTTTCTGATGAAGCACAAGGTCTAGTTGACAGCAACGGCTACATCTCAGTTAACTAATATCTAGTAAAACTCCTTAATTGCTCAGCCCACTTTGGGCTGAGCCTTTTCTTGACTTCAAACGAACCAAGTTCGTGAGAACGGTAAGAATTTTATGACCATCGCAACAAATAGTGACGAGCTTATGAATACTGAAGCGACTCAAGTTTCTAAGCCTAGTCTACGCGCGAGCAAGCGTGTTGACTGGAAAGAGCGTATTTTCCATGGCTTATTCCTTACCAGTGCAGTTATTGGCATTGTGTCTCTGGCGGTCATCGCCTATTTCATCGTTAAAGAATCTATCCCTGCGTTTCAAGAAGCGGGTGTTTCTGGCATCGTATTAGGCCAAGACTGGCTACCTCCTGCACTTTACGGTGTTGCAACCATGATTGTTGCTTCCATCGTATCGACATTTGGTGCGGTTATCGTTGGGGTACCAGTGGGTGTTTTAACGGCGATTTTCATTGCTGAAATCGCACCTAAGCGCCTCGCAGACATCATCCGTCCTGCCGTTGAATTGCTAGCAGGTATACCTTCGGTTGTATACGGCTTCTTTGGATTAGTGATCATTGTTCCCCTGATTCAGGATATTTTCGCAGTCCCAGCAGGTAATACAATTCTGGCCGGTATTATTGTTTTGGGTGTGATGATTCTGCCTACCGTAATCACGGTATCAGAAACCTCGATTCGCGCTGTGCCTCGAACGTACAAAGAAGGTTCACTGGCTTTGGGCGCATCAAAGATTTTCACTATCTTTAAGCTGCTGGTTCCGGCAGCACGCTCGGGCATCATGACCGGTGTGATTCTGGGTATTGGTCGCGCTCTAGGAGAAACCATGGCGATCATCATGGTGATGGGTAACGCCCCTGCAATGCCTCAGGGCATCCTAGATTCAGCCCGTACGCTAACTGCGAACATTGCTATTGAAATGTCTTACGCAAGCGGCGTGCATGCTAATGCTCTCTACGCTACAGGTGTTGTTCTGCTGGTGTTTATCATGATGCTTAACGCAGCCCTGCTTTATCTCAACCGCGAAAAAGCGAAGTAAAGTGGTTTAAAGGTGATGACTATGGATCGCGCAAAATTAAAAAAAGCACGCCAGTTTAAAGACAATATCTTTAACGGCTTTATCTGGGCTGCAGCAGCACTGACGGTCGGTTTTTTGTTCTGGATTATCTGGTACATCTTGTCGAACGGTTTGCAGCACGTAGACTGGAATTTCATTACTGATAATTACACCCGTACTGGCGAAGAACACGGTATCTTCCCGATGATTGTAGCCACTATTTATATGGTAATCGCGTCCATCGCCGTGGCGGCACCGCTTGGCATTATGACGGCGATTTATCTGACTGAATACGCTAAAGTGGGCAGTAGACTGGTTAAGGTTATCCGCTTCTGTACTGAATCGTTGGCGGGGATCCCGTCAATCATATTCGGTCTATTTGGTATGACTTTCTTCGTCGCAATCTTAGGCTTGGGATTCTCGATTCTTTCAGGCGCGTTGACTCTCAGTATTCTAATACTGCCAGTGATCATCCGTACCACGGAAGAAGCTCTGATGGCAGTACCACAAACTTATCGTGAAGGCTCATATGGTTTGGGCGCTTCAAAAATCTACACTATCTGGCGTTTGATCTTGCCTAGCGCAATGCCAGGTATCTTAACCTCGGTCATTCTAAGTATTGGTCGTGTAATTGGTGAATCGGCTCCTGTCTTCCTGACAGCGGGCATGGTGGCACGTATTCCTGATTCGTTACTGGATTCAGGACGTACGCTGACAGTTCACCTTTATAAGCTGACTACTGAGCTGTTCACTATTGAAGAGTGGAACCAAGCTTATGGTACAGCTACCGTGCTGATTGTCGTTGTTCTCTTGATCAACATGATCACCAAACTCATCGCAAGTCGCTTCAATACTGCGAATTATTAACCAGCGACTTTAATTGAAAGCACAGACACGAATTTTAGATTTAAGAGATTGAGACAATGAACAAATTTGATATTGAAAACCTAGATCTGTTTTATGGTGAAAACCAAGCATTGAAAGCGATTAACCTTCCTATTCCAGTACGTCAAGTCACGGCATTGATTGGTCCTTCTGGCTGTGGTAAATCAACGTTACTGCGTTGTCTGAATCGTATGAACGATTTGATTGAAGGTGTAAAGATTACAGGTAAGCTGGACATGGATGGCACAGACATCTATGGCAACATTGATGTCGCAGACTTGCGTATCAAGGTTGGGATGGTATTCCAGAAGCCTAACCCCTTCCCAATGAGCATTTATGAAAACGTGGCTTATGGTTTACGTGCTCAGGGCATTAAAGACAAGAAACACATTGATGAAGTTGTGGAACGTTCACTGCGTGGCGCAGCTCTATGGGATGAAGTAAAAGATCGTTTGAAGTCCCATGCGTTTGGGCTATCAGGTGGTCAGCAGCAGCGTTTATGTATTGCCCGTACCATTGCGATGGAACCGGATGTCATTTTGATGGATGAGCCTACGTCGGCGCTTGACCCAATTGCGACGCACAAAATTGAAGAGTTAATGGAAGAGTTAAAGAAAAACTACACCATTGTTATCGTGACTCACTCTATGCAGCAAGCACGCCGAATTTCGGACCGTACGGCCTTCTTCCTAATGGGAGAGTTGGTTGAGCATGATGACACTCAAGTTATCTTTAATGATCCCAAAGATGATCGTACAAAAGGATACGTAAATGGTGATTTTGGTTAATCACTGAGTCGTTTTACTGGCATTATCACTATAACAATAAGCGATGGTACTTTGCCCCTCTTCATGAGGGGCTTTTTTCTTGATGCCGAGTTGTTATGTTGGTTTATCGTTTTTTTAAGTTGAAGACGTTACCTTCATCGGATTTAGTTGAGAATTTTTCGTTATACATGTTCTGGTCAGCCATGGAAATCAACTGATTGAGACTAGTCGTATCATAAGGATAGCTGGCGACCCCTATGCTAGCAGAGAGCTGAACTGTCTGGTTTTGCAAAGTGATACTCTTATCAAAGCAGTGATTAATTGTTTGGATAAGAGCGTCTATTTCTTGTTTGTCAGTTTGCGTGGTTAAGACCGAGAATTCATCTCCGCCAATTCTATAAATAGAGAGTTGGTATTGGCTCATTAGCTCAATTAAGCGGGCTGAAACGATTCGCAGGGCTAAATCACCGGCTTGATGTCCATGTGAGTCATTGATCTTTTTAAACCCATCTAGATCAAGCAATATCAAAGAGAAACTGGTCTTCTCTTCAATGTATTCTGTTAATTGATACATAAAAGCGAGGCGATTGGGTATGCCTGTGAGTGAGTCGGTGACAGAGGCTTGCTTATGGAACACGGCTTCTTTATGAATGATATAACTGACGATACCAACACACGCAAACAGTAATATCATTAATACAAACTGAGCATGTGTCAGTGCCTGAGCCAGCTGCATTTGAGATTGGTAAAGTGGGCTTTTAACACGAAAGTTGGTATTAATGTAGTGAATCATCAGCATGTACTGATGTTCAAAATCCTGACTCAGGTTCAACGCAGGATCGCCACTCTCTTGGAATTGTTTTAACTTGGGCTCTAAAGTTTGAAATTGATGAAAAAGTGATTCAAAAAATGATTCGGCTCCGGGTAATGAGATCAGCGATTCACTTTCACGGTTGTTGAGCAGTAGATCAAAGCGGCTCCATGTTAGTTCATATTTTAACAATACCTTATCTATGTAATTGTGATCTTTTTCAGCCAATAGGGTTGTGGACTTTAGTTCAGAAAACTCTTTAGTTAGTTGAAAAAGATACCAAGTGGCTTGGTTTTGTTGCTCGTTGTAGGAACGAGCTAAGTCGCGAGTTGCCGAGAGAAGGTATAAGTTTGCCACAATCAGTATTGCAGAGAGAAAGATCAGCAGTACTTTCGCTCTTGATAAAACTTGATTAAATCCACGTACTCTAGTCAGTATTCTCATTGGTTTTTTGATGAATCATGATCTCGTCAATTTGCCACACCATTTGAGAATGAAAAGCAGCATTATCAATCTCAGGGTATTTGTCTAGATTAAAGACCAACCAATATGGCCCTTTATTTCGCACTTTCATTTTTTTGCCATTCATTTTGTAGGCGATAATCGGATCGTATTTAATAATGTTTTCTATCGTTGTACTGGCTGCGTAGTCATTAAGGGCAATGAAAGATACGGCCATTGTCTCCTCTTTGACTAAGTTCGCTAACATGTCTGAGACTCTAAAGCCAGTGAATTGATTGGCATCCGGATACCATGGAAGCTTGGTTTTAAAGGAGGTTGGAGGGTATTGCGAAATCAACTGTTCATAAGCCAAAGTCTTTGGTTGGCTGTTTTCAAAACGGACGACTAAGTCAGCACCAAGGGTGGGCAGACTTACCAGAAGTAAAAAGGCGAGAACAACACCTCTCATAAAACTTCCTTAATGATGATTCGCTAATGATTGTTATGTTATTAAGTATATGTGCAGATATCCATCATGGAAATTAATTTGCCAATTAAGTTGGTTTGGTTTGACGCCATTGTTTGGGTGATAAAGGGAAATGCTTGGTCTGCATACAGGTGATTGCTATGTGAGACTTCAATAAAAAAGCCCGGCTAATTTAGCCGGGCCTCTGTCAAATATTTTTAATTTAAATATCTGATGTTTACATGTCTTGTTTTTGCTTTGCTTTACAAACCGCGGCAGTAAACACGACGTCAGTCGAGCTGTTCAGTGCGGTTTCGGCAGAATCTTGTACAACACCAATAATGAAGCCAACCGCGACAACTTGCATTGCGATTTCATTTGGAATACCAAATAGGCCACAAGCCAGTGGAATCAGCAGCAGTGAACCGCCAGCAACACCAGAAGCACCACAGGCAGAGACAGCTGCTACCACGCTCAAGAGCAATGCAGTCATGAGGTCGACCTCAATGCCCATAGTGTGGACTGCTGCTAGCGTCAGTGTCGTAATGGTAATTGCTGCGCCAGCCATGTTGATGGTTGCGCCAAGCGGAATAGATACTGAGTATGTGTCTTCATCAAGCTTAAGCTTTTCACAAAGTGCCATGTTTACTGGAATATTTGCTGCGCTTGAGCGTGTAAAGAAGGCAGTAACACCACTTTCACGTAGGCATTGGAATACCAACGGGTATGGGTTCTCACCTGTCTTAACAAGGACAATGATTGGATTCACAACAAGCGCAATAAACAACATCGAACTTAATAAAACGCCCAGAAGTTGAGCGTAGCCAGCCAGAGCATCGAAACCAGTGGTTGCTAATGTAGAGGACACCAGACCAAAAATACCAAATGGTGCTAGGCGGATAATAAAGCGAACAATTTGAGATACGCCGTGGCTGAGATCTTCAAATACCGCTTTTGTTGTTCCAGAGGCATGATGCAGTGCTAAACCAAGGCCAATAGCCCACGCCAGAATACCAATGTAGTTAGCATTCATCAGCGCACTAACCGGGTTATCAACAATCTTGAACAGTAGGGTGTTCATGACTTCACCAATGCCCTGAGGCGGTGTTGCCCCTTCAGCACCGGAAACCAGTGTTAATGTGGTTGGGAACATGAAACTAAGCACTACTGCCGTCAAAGCTGCAGTTAAGGTGCCGAAAAGATACAGAACCACAATAGGACGCATGTAGGTGTGTTGGTTTTTCTTCTGGTTGGCAATAGATGCAGCGACCAGAATAAAAACAAGAATAGGGGCGACGGCCTTTAGTGCGCCGACAAATAAGCTTCCAAGTAAGCCGACACTTTGTGCATACTCCGGTGATACAGTGGCTAAACCGACGCCGAGAACGATACCGGCTAGGATCTGTAATACCAGATTTCCGCGCGCAAAGCGGGCAAAAATAGAGTTGTGTTGCATAGTTATCCCTGCAATGAATTATTTTATGAACTTCTAGTAATTTCAGTTATTGGTAACTGAGTGGGACAATACTAGCGTGTTGAAATAATGTGTCTAGAATTAATTGATTTTTAGCATGAACATTTATTAAAAATGTTAAAATGTGAATATTGTGTTATATATGTTGTCGTTGTTGTACTAAAAAAGGGGCGAGTAGCCCCTTGTTGCTTTACGAAGTTTGTTTTCGGCTCCGGCTGGCCGTCTGTATGTTCTTATACATCTTCGTTTGCTGTTTGTAGGCAGCACGACGCTCAGCGAGCGTCGCTCCGTTACGCTGTTGCTCCCGCATTAACTTGAGATAGTTATTCAGCCGACGATGCTCAAGTTGACCAGTTTTAATCGCATGAGTAACGGCACATCCAGGCTCGCTTTCGTGATGGCAATCAGAGAATCGACATTGGGTGGCTAACGCCTCGATGTCTGCAAAGGTTTCAGAAACCCCCTCTGCACAGTCAAGCAGCTGTAATTCTCTCATTCCCGGCGTATCGATTAATACCCCGCCTGTGGGAAGAAAGTGCATCGAACGGCCTGTAGTGGTATGCCGCCCTTTGCTGTCACTCTCACGAATACCGCCAGTTAGCTGGACCGATGCGCCAAGTAGCCCATTGACTAACGTTGATTTTCCAACACCCGATGATCCTATGAACGCAATAGTGGAGCCTGTTTTACACCAATGCGTAAGCGGTGTGTATTGGTTAGCATCAAGTGCGTTGATCATCTCTACTATAAGTAAAGGGTCGAGCTGCTGAACTTGTTGACGTTTAGCTTCAGCATCAGCAACTAAATCCGCTTTTGTTAAGACAATCACTGGCTCGACTCCAGACTCGTTTGCAGTGGCAAGATAGCGTTCAATACGGCTCAAGTTAAAGTCATCATTCAGTGCACAAACGATAAATACGGTTGAAACATTGGCCGCAATTAACTGCTCTTCTACCTTACTGCCTGCTGCTTTTCGAGCAAATAAAGACTGGCGCTCTAACAGGCGCTCGAAGCCATGCTCTTGGTTCAGTAACAACCAGTCACCGACAGTCATCATGGGTAGTGATTTACGGATCGGTAAAGTTATTTCACCTTGATCGCTGACCAGTTTGTAGCCACTACGGTGATGCTCTGTGACACGTGCAATAAGGCTATGTTCCAGTTCTTCAAGTGTAAGTTGTTGTTGAAATAAGTTGTTCCAGCCGAGTTGAGGCAAGCTCAATAGCTGTTTGGGATTGATATTCATTGTGTACCCCAGACTTGCAGAAAGGCTTCTGCATTTGTAAAGTCAGCTAGGGTCCTGAGACCCCGGTTTTAATACACCGGGCAAAGAGAAGGGAAGGGGTAACGTATGATTACCTAGTCTTCTTCACTAATTCTGCCGGGTGGGTTCTTGCTACAATCATCATATCCTCCTAAAAGTGCTTGTTTACCTTGGTTACAAAGCGATCATACTCAGCCTGATTAATTATCGTCAATACTTTTCTACTAGGCTATTTTTTTGAACTTTATATCAATAGTTGTCAATCAGACAGTAACTTTTCTTGCCGATACCGAGTGGTTGTTTATAAACTGTTTATGTGAGTTGGTTTATATGGATATCACTGCGTAATGACTGAAGCGACCCAAAGTGAGGCTGCGGAAGCGATAGAACTCTCTTCTGCTGAGCCTGAACAAAAAAAACAGCCCTCTAAGCCGTTGCCCGATAACATTAAGTATGGTGAAGATGCATTTAATGACGTCAAACCATTAAGTGAGGTTGCCTTTCTGATCACTACTCCAACGGGTAAAAATCTTAAAGGAAAAACCAAGTATATTGGCCTTCATTCGAATAATCTCATGTTGCTAGAGGTACCCAAAGCATCACCTAAAGAACTGGCGGTGTTTTTTCAACGAGGCTATGCGATTAAAGCATGTGTCATTTCGGAGTCAGGAGAAGGGGCGAGGATATATTTCAAGAGTAAGCTTGAGTATGTGATTGATGCTGGTGGTAATAGCTTGTTCTTAATCACCTTGCCAGCGGCAACTCAGGTCGCTGCCGGATTGAGAGAAAGTGCTCGCTTGGAGCTGGCTTTGGACGGTGTGCTTTCGCCCCAGTCCCAAAATGTTCAGTGCCAGATCCGAGATATTTCGAGTACTGGCTGCTTGATCGTGGTTGAGCGCCACCTGACTAACCATAAAGTAGGCGATTTAATTTCCCTCAATATTTTAGAAACCGAAAGCGATAAAGTGATTGAGCCACAGATACTCGAAGCTGTAGTGAGAAATATCAAGATGACTAGCCGCTACGGTAAGCTTGGTGTGCAATTTGAGAAGGACAGTATTGATTCTGTTGCCAGTTTGATCGAGCGTTTGCACTTTTGCCAAATGAGTCAGAAATTTACTATTTAGCTTCATAGGAAGGCCTAGACGGTAGACTAGGCCTTTTTGAGTTGTTATCCGAATAAATGGCCTAGAAGCCTTTGATGTTCTCTGCTTCCAGTTCAGTAAAATACTTGACTGTCTTAACTTTCAACTCTTGAGTGGAAGGTGCATCACATACGATGACAGATTTAGGATGAAGCTGAAGCGCAGATACTGTCCACAAATGGTTCACACTCCCTTCAACAGCCGCTTCAAGTGCAAGTGCTTTATTATGACCAGTGACCAGAATCATTATTTCTTCAGAATCAAGCAATGTACCTACACCGATAGTGAGTGCATACTTAGGTACTTGACTGATGTCACCATCAAAGAAGCGTGAGTTGGCGATACGAGTGTCTTCGGTCAGGGTTTTGATACGCGTACGAGAAGATAAAGAAGAGGCGGGTTCGTTGAATGCAATGTGCCCATCATTCCCTACACCGCCCATAAACAAGTTAATGCGGCCGTATGATTTAATTTTGTCTTCGTAACGCTGGCACTCGGCTTCGTGATCCACCGCATTGCCATCTAACAAGTTGATGTTCTCTTCCTGAATATCGATGTGGTTGAAAAAGTTGTTATACATGAAAGAGCGGTATGACTCGGGGTGGTCGGCTGGAATGCCAATGTACTCATCCATATTAAATGTCACTACGTGTTTAAAGCTGACTTCACCTGCCTGATAAAGCTCTATCAGCGCTTTATAAGTGGCTAGAGGAGTTCCACCTGTTGGCAAACCTAATACAAAAGGACGTTCAGCCGTTGGTTGGAAGTTATTAATGCGTTTAGCGATATGTGCTGCAGCCCATTTACCGACCTGCGCTGCTTTGTTTAACGGGATTAGTCTCATTGGTTGCCTCTAATGTTGAAATTGTGATGCTCTGAAACATTAATTTTCATTATAAAATAAGTTTGTGGTGGCGGCTATTGTTTTCGGTCAATTTTTGCCTTTTCTTTGCCAAACTGCTTTATATCATCACAAGGAAAAGTGATCATCTCGTGATTTTTAACGAAAAAATTCACCATAAAAATTAAGGCCACAAATATATGCTCCTGTGGCATATTTTGTATTTTATTCATCAACTAATCGTGGGAGTGAGGTACACTTAAACAAAAGGAGGCATAACTCCTTAACTTTTGTTGTGACTGGCCGACAAGCATTTTAGATGGCAAACGCCAGTTGAAGGTGAAGAAAAGATATAGATGAATGTTATAGGGATCGCCATTGGTGCGACTGGTTTACTGCTGCTTTGTTTGTTCATGTGGATGCTTGCATTGCAGCTTCGTAAGAAGCGACTAGAACAAGAGCGTAAAGAGCGTGAAGTTGCTTACCGGAAAGCAATGGAAAAAAATCGCAAGCAAGAGCAGGAAGAGCGAGTTTATAAAGCTGAAAATGGCCATGTTCCGACAATCCTTTTTTTGGCTAAAGAGGCAGAACGTTCAAGGCCTAAAGAAGCTTTGTATTGGTACAACAAAGCGGCCAGACTGGATAATGTCAATGGTATGTACGGTGTTGTACGTATCAGTAATAAAATGAATCAGGACCTAGTTTTGAGAGAAGAAGCCAAATTTTGGCAGACCTGTATTCCTGCAATGGAAGGCAGCATTCCTCATAAATTCGAAATGGCATTGGCCTTATTTTATGGTCGAGGTACTGAGCAAAATATTGGCAAAGCAATTCAAGTCATGAAGCAGGCGGCGGAACAAAACTACCTTGATGCACTGATTTTCTTGGGTGACTGGTTTGCATCGGCCCACAACCCTGAGCCTAACCCACGCTTGTCTACGGAGTATTACCAGCAAGCGGCATCTCAGAGAAGTAATGAGGGTCGTATGAAGCTTGGGCTTAATTACATCCGTGGAATTGGCGTGACTGCGAATTTTTCACGAGGCTGTTATTGGTTAGAGCGAGCAGCTGAGAAAGGATATACCGATGCAATGTATAGCGCAGGCGAAGCTTGGATGGATCAACGGCCTAATGGCAATTCCATTGCGTATATATGGCTATTTCTAGCGGGACAACTAGGGCATGAACAGGCTCGCATATTGCGAGATCAGGTTGCACTTAGTATTGGAGTCGATACCGTTGTTGGCCTGCAGTCATTGTCGAAACCGATTTTGAAAAAAATTCGCGATAACAAGGTAAGTAAGCATGCGGTTATCAAGGCGCTCAATAAGTTATACAAGCGTAATATCCCGCTTCAAGAACAGGATGTGTTAGGTGAGGAGGAGATCGAGTTAGATTTAGTGAGTGAAGTGCCGCCTATTGTAGAAGAATCGGTTGAAGCCGTACCCAGCGAATCGGAAGTGAAAGAAAAGTTGGATTTCTCGCAATCCAATATCGATAAAGCCTAAACTAAGCCCCTTGATTTCAGGGGCTTCTTGTTACTTGCTACGCTAAATTTACCTGCAGTTGTTCATCTGTCATGTATTTATGTTTATTACTGATATTTCTTAAATGCATGAACATGAATTCGGGGAAAGCTGGGGCAAGGATATCGTTTGGTTGCCAGACAATACCTCCTACAAAAATATAGCGTCCTTGTATTTCCTCATGGTGGAGAGGGTTGTTCATAGGCGTTGACAATTCAGCTCTCACCCCTTCAATGACACAGACAACCTGCCCCTTAGCAACCCCAATAATACGTTGGACTAGGTTGGCTTTCACGCCACAGCGCCATGCTTGCCTTGTGGCCATTTCAAACCCATATTCTCTAACATGCCGATTAATATTGACGATTAAGTTCATACTAGATTTCAATCAGAGAGAAAGGAATTAAGTTAAGGGCAACTTATCTAATAAGCGAGCGGATCAATGTGATAACTTCTCAGTAGATGAGAAAAGTGTCATATCTGTGTGTTTAGTTCTCTATTTTTATTCGCCATTTTCGGAAATGTAACTCATTTTATGATTGATTCTAGTTAACAATTGATTCACATTAGGCGCAAACAATAAGAGGGATAATTCATGTCTACTGCCAGCTTTTTACGTCTAATCTGTCTTGCGGCTATCTGGGGCGGGTCGTTTCTATTTATGAAAATAGCGGCCAATACTTTTGGACCGGCATATTTGATTGAGTTTCGAGTCGGATTTGCTGCGCTGAGTTTGTTTCTTATCTCTCTTTATCTACGTAAGAAATTGGCGTTTAGACAGCATTTCCAGCATTTTATGATAATCGGGTTATTTAATACCGCTCTACCATTTTTGTTATTTGCGTATGCTGCGCAAACTTTGAACGCATCAACATTATCGGTGCTCAATTCAACCTCTGTGATCTGGGGAGCTTTGATTGGTGCTGTCTGGCATAAGTCAATTCTGACAAGAAAAGCCGTGTTTGGTATGTTGCTTGGTGTCACAGGTGTTGGGATCTTAGTGGGGTGGGATGCGGTTAACATTGGTATCAGTGCGGCGCTACCTATCGTGGCAAGTGTGATGGCAGCATGCTGTTATGGTATTGCCACTAACTACACCAAAACCGCACCCAAAGTGGCATCATTTGAAAATGCACACGGCAATATGTGGGCGGCTGTTTTGTGGATTCTCCCCCTGTTACCATTTGTTCCGATGCAGGGAGAGCCGAGTAGCTATGAAATGCTATCGGTTGTAGCACTAGGCGTACTTTGTACTGGTATTGCATATTTACTCTATTTCCGTTTAGTTGCGGATGAAGGTGCGGCGTCTGCGCTTTCTGTGACGTTTTTGATCCCAGTATTTGGAATTCTATGGGGAGCTTTGATTCTTGATGAGCCTATTGGCCTAAATACCTTTGCTGGCACAGTGCTCGTATTAGTTGGCACCATGCTCGTCACTGGTTTCTCTCCTGCTCGACTGTTGAAACGGTCTCGGCTTGCCGAGCAGGTTTCTAGCTAAACTTTACTTAACTCTAAGGTCATGAAGCGACTATTAGGATCTGGCTGATAGTCTGCAAAAGGGGAGCAATACTCAAAGCCGAATTTCGTATACAGCTCCCTGGCAGGTTTGAAGAAAGACATAGAACCGGTTTCAAGGCTGATGCGTTGATAACCCCTAAGCTTTGCTTGATCGATGGCAAATGACAGTAAACTTGAAGCAATGCCCTGATTGCGAGCCGCTGGTGTGGTACGCATTGATTTCAACTCCGCATGTGTTGCGGAAAGCGCTTTGATGGCTGCGCAACCTAGCAGTTGCTCATCTTTCCAGCAGGTCCAAAATGTGACATTCGTTGCTTTCAGTGCCGAAGTGTCCAAAGCGTGGACACTTTCTGGTGGTGAGGTTGCATTCATGTCTGCGAGGTGTTCCTCGAGCAGTTTGATCACTTCAGGATGATCAAGTTGATCGGTTTTAATATCCATCACTCCTCCTTGTCGATGGGTTTAAAATAATCTAATTCTGTAGGGTGGTTTTTTCAATCGCAATTCATCCATGAGTTGCTCAAAAATTGTGGATGTAACGACTTGTTGCGGGACGTCGGCCTATATAAGTGGGTTTTGGATCTCATAAATGACATTTCATTAGTATTACATTTCATTGTTACTTGATTCGTGTCCCATAAATTACTCTTATAGGCCGATAATTTTATATAGCCAACACCCAGGCATGGAGCCATTGTTAGAGGAGGCAGAGTTAACATGAAAGAAGTAGAGTTCAGAACGATAGACAAGCTTTTTATTAAGATGTCTATTAATGACAAAATGTGGGTGATTTTTGCCTTGTTTCTTGTCGCTGTAGGCAGCATAGCAGGCGGAAACTATTACTCTAAAATAAAATACATTGAAAGTTCGGCGATCTCAGCTGCGGTTCATCGACTTGACGGTGTGATGAGTGCAGGTACTGAAGCATCGATAGTGGACCAAGCTAATATTAGCAAAGTGTCTAGTGTCGATGAACCGACGTATAACAATGGGATTGTGACGGTTTCTCAAACGGGTAAAGATGGCAATGTTTACCAACTGACCATGAACAATCAGGCACAAGATCAGCAAGCACGCTCTCAGGCTTTATCCACTTTTTTCTTTAGCTTTGTCTGGGCTGTTCCGTTTGCGGTGTTTTGTTACTGGGTCGCTACCTTTATTGGTGGGGCTCTTTGGGTGTTGTATACCACGACTCAGAAAATTGGTGAGGGTGATCTGACGTCTCGCCTTGGCTTCCACCCTGGTCGAGATGAGTTTGGCACTATTGGGTGTGCGCTTGATAAAGCAATGGATACCTTGACCGATTTGGTCAACAACGTAAAAGAGAATGCGAAGACAATGAGTGAAACGTCTGCGTCTTTTGAACAAGAAATGCGATTGAGTGAATCTCAGATCACCAACCAGTACACCTCTTTAGATTCGGTTGCGACCGCGATGGAAGAAATGACAGCTTCAGCGAAAGAGGTGTCGAATATTTCTCAGCAGGCGACAGATCAAGCAGAGCAAGATTCTCAGCATATCGATGGTAGTTACAAGCGTGTTCAGTCCGCGATCAACGAGATTGAAAAACTGTCTAGTTACATTGAGCAGGCGTCTAGCTCAGTTTCGACTCTGAATGACAATACCACTCAGATTAATGAAGTGATAACCACAATCAATGCTATCTCTGAGCAAACTAACTTGTTGGCGCTGAACGCAGCGATTGAGGCAGCGCGTGCCGGTGAGCAAGGTCGAGGTTTTGCCGTTGTGGCAGATGAAGTACGTACTCTAGCCAGCCGTACTCAGGCGGCGACGGTGGAGATCCAGTCTATGATCGAAAAACTGCAGTCGGAGAGCCAGAACATCGCCTCCATTACTCAACAAACGGTTGAGCAAGCACAAACCAGTAGTGATCTAATTGAAGACATTGGGAAGGATGTAAACTCAATTTCGGAGTCTGCGCGAGGTATCATGGATATGAGTATCCAGATCTCCACCTCTGCAGAAGAGCAAAGTGCTGTTGCGAACGATATCGCTTCAGAACTGAGTGATATACGTACCCAGTCTAATACTATCCGTAGTGTGGCGGAGAAGTCGTCTCAAGGCGTAGCAAATCTGACCAAAGCATCGATTTCTCTCGCTGATATTCTTAAACAGTATCGTACTTAAAATGTGATTGGATAATAAAAAGGCTTGGTGAGAACCAAGCCTTTTTATATTCGAAGGTTGATGCGTTTTATCGCAGTGTCAGTTTGGTGCCATCAAACTTGAGATTCGCTAGCAGTCGCTTGGCGTTTTCTGTTCCATTTTCATCGAACTGTACGCCATAGCGAGCATAGTGTGAAGAGCTTTGGAGGTTACAGATCTTGCCGAATAGAGGTTCAAAGTGGTTGGACTTATTCATACCAGAATAGACTTCCAATGCTATCACATCACCAACTTGAAAAGCTCGGCTCAGTGGAGCGGTAACAAAGCGACAACCACTTTTGGATAAATCTCGAATTTGGCAATCGAGTCGATGAGTTGATGCATTAACACGTGCGGCAAGATTGACATCGTATCTTGGCTCTTTTCGCAGTTGAGTAACCTGCATAGTGTTTGGGACCGTCAATGCGAATATCGGTATAGGTGCTGTCATCACGTGTTCGAGCTGGCTTCGGAAATGGACGATGGCGCCCTCACCACGGTGAGAAATCGCTCTGATCGTAGCCCAAAATCCCGGCTGAAAGAAAAAGCTGAGATCGCTATCTGAGACTTTAGGCAGCTCAGCGAGAACCAAATTTTGAGAGTGGAAGCCGATGAATGTTGTCTTACACCTAAAAGTGGTACCTACTGGGGTAGTGATACCAATAGTAAGTTCTCCGCCATGCTCTAACATTGCTAATGCATCAGTGCTGTTCAATGTTGAAACGCTTTTCTCCCTCGCCGATGATCGTGAAGATTGTTCTTTACTGGCAATCGCCTGAGTATTCATCTAGCCTCCGTTAGAGTCGCCATGCTATCGTTTTAGTTGTAGGCCAACTTATTCTTCATTGAGGATTTATTATTCTCTTTGATGGTTTCCGATTCTATGTGTGCTTTACCGTTTGTTCAAATATCAAAACGCTCAATAACTTTGAGCTAGATATCATTTTTAGGAGTCCGTATGTCACATAAGGTAGTTTTTGATGAACCAAACTCACTTTTTCGTGTTCACCTAGAGGGTGAACATGACGCCATCATGAAGTTTGATGTGCAAGGTAGTGTTTATGTCATTACTTCAACTAAAGTCCCAGAAGAGTTGCAAGGAAAAGGGTACGGTAAGGTGATGATGGAAGCTATTTTGCCTGAGATTGAGCGACAAGGAGTGAAAATCAACCCTATATGTACGTATGTTGTCCATTACTTGTCACGTCACCCAGAGTGGTCTCACTTGCTTGCTGAGCCGTCATGAAGCAAATCTATGATTATCAAGCGTTATGTCAGCGCTTGGGATACCGAAAATTAGAACATAGAGAGATTTTACAACCTTTGTGGGGTGGCTACGGTGAGTTGGTTAGGTTGTATGTCGATCAAACCAGTATCGTGATAAAACATGTTCACTTGCCTAAGCCTGATCAACATCCCAGAGGTTGGAATACAGCACTTTCACATCAGCGGAAACTTAAGTCTTATGATGTCGAGTTACACTGGTATCGACATTTTGCGGCACGTGCGCATGTTCATTGTCCGCAGCCACAACCCATTATTGTGGAGCAAAAGGGAATGGAGCACCTTTTGGTGATGGAAGACTTACATCAGCTTGGTTATGACGAGGTGTGCCACAAGGCTGAAAAAGTACATTTGGAAGCGGTGCTCAAGTGGCTAGCATGGTTTCATGCTTCACATATCGGAGAGAAAGGGGAAGGATTGTGGGAAACAGGCACCTATTGGCACCTTGATACTCGTCCTGATGAACTGGCGGCGCTCGATGATATGTCACTCAAACAAGCTGCGAGAGATATTGATAAGGTGCTTGGTAATGCACCTTATCAAACCTTAGTTCATGGTGACGCGAAGTTAGCGAATTTCTGTTTTACTTCTGATGGCCAAGAGGCCGCGGCTGTCGATTTCCAGTATGTGGGTAGAGGTTGCGCGATGAAGGATGTCGTTCTCTTTATGAGTAGTGCTGTCCAGCCTGAAGATTGCAATGATATGGAGGAGTGGATTTTGGATACTTATTTTACTCACCTGAAAATAGCGATAAGTGATTTAATGCCTGAAACCGATGCGTTTGACGTAGAGCAAACTTGGCGACCGTTATTTGCTATTGCTTGGGCAGATTTCCATCGTTTTGTTAAAGGATGGAGCCCGGATCATTGGAAAATCAATGCTTATACGGAAGCTTTGGCTCATCGGGCTATTGATATGTTAAAGGCTTACCTATAAGTAAGCCTTTAACATAATGTCGTTACACGGCTATGGTTTGAGCCTTGCCATGTAATAAGTGTTTTGGTATTTGCCTTCTCTGAAAACCGAATTTTTCGCTTCGCCTTCAATTTCAAAGCCAAATTTTTTATAGCACGCGATCGCCGCTTCGTTATCCGTATTGACCTCGAGATGAACGCGCTTTATTTGCAGCCAGTTGTCTGCTAAATCAAGTACAGTTTCAATCAGCTTACTAGCTATACCCATACCATGATAGTCATCATGAACACCTAGACCGAAAGTCGCACTGTGAGCGGTACGAGGCCGCTGAGAATGCTCAAAACCTATGTTTCCGACCACTTTGCCATCTAATTCCGCGACAAAGCTATAAATACCGGTAGGCATGTTTTCCAGTCTTTGTGTCCACATTGCCACAGAGGGTTTGGGCAATTGGAGAGTTTCGCGTTGTGCTTTAGGTTGAGAGTAGATCTCACACATTGCGGCGGCATCACTGACTTGAGTCGGACGAATTGTTATTTCCATATTATTACCTTCTCGACTGGTTAAACATAGCTCAACAATAACGAGCAAGGACTTAAAGATAAAGCATTGTTTTAACTTATTTTAATTAAGTGAAACTTTACTCTGATGCACGTTGAACGCTATGAGTACTACGGACGTTTAATTTGTAAATAAGTTTGTCTATTCACTAGTGAAGAATTAAGGTGTCTCTGAGCGAATAAAAGGAATAACAAAATGGAACAGTCGGCTAGCTGGAAAACCCCTCAAAACTTCTTAATCATCATCTCTATCGTCGTTCCCATTGCATTTTCCAGTTGGATGGCACTACTCAATAACTTTGTGATTGAAAAGGCACAGTTTGATGGCGCAGATATTGGGCTTTTGCAGAGTGTACGTGAAATTCCCGGCTTTTTAGCCTTTACCGCAGTGTTTGTTTTAATGTTTATTCGTGAACAACGGTTTATGTTGCTGGCATTGGGGGCTCTCACTCTGGGCACCGCTATGACAGGTTTTTTCCCTTCACTTTTTGGATTGTTAATGACGACCTTATTGATGTCTACAGGGTTCCACTATTTTGAGACTCTTAAACAATCTCTTTCACTACAATGGCTTTCGAAAGATGAAGCACCGGAAATGTTGGGTAAGTTTATTTCCGTCGGTGCGTTAGCATCACTGGTGACTTATGGCGCATTGTGGGTCTGTCTGGAAATGCTGAAAATGGATTTCCAGTGGGTCTATCTTACTTTTGGTGGCATTGGTTTTCTATTAGTGGTTTGGATGGCTTTTTCATTTCCGCAGTTCCAAACTCAAGTCCAACAAAATAAAAAGTTGGTCTTACGTAAGCGTTATTGGTTGTATTATGCACTGACCTTCATGAGTGGTGCTCGTCGACAAATCTTTACCGTTTTCGCTGGCTTCCTGATGGTGGAAAAGTTTGGTTATTCAGCAGCTGATATTACGATGCTGTTTCTGATCAACTATTTATTTAATTTCTTATTTGCTAAAAAAATAGGCAAATTCATTGGTAAAGTCGGCGAGCGTAAGGCGCTGTTGTTCGAGTACACTGGGTTGGTACTTATATTCGTAGGCTATGGTTTAGTTCAAAGCGCTGAATGGGCTGCGGCGTTGTACGTCATCGATCATCTATTTTTTGCGCTAGCCTTGGCAATCAAAACCTACCTCCAGAAAATAGCGGATCCTGCAGATATGGCTTCAACTGCTGGTGTGTCATTTACGATTAACCACATCGCAGCGGTATTCATTCCTGTTTCTTTTGGTTTGATCTGGTTAATCTCGCCTTCAGCGGTTTTCTATATTGGCGCAGCGATGGCAGGGGTATCATTTCTTCTATCGCTTAATATTCCGACCAAACCTGAAGAAGGTAATGAAGTGCGTATCCTCCGTTGGAGTTAGGCAAAAGCCAAGGGTAGAGCCTTCGTTTTTCCGTGAAGAGATGTTTAGCGACAGCCCTTTAGCTATGTGGCGCTTTACTCTATAATTGCCGCGCTTTAGTGTGGGGTATCACCCTCTTTCACCTTGGATACATTATGATTTCGAAAAACCAACTTAAATTACTTCGTGCCTTAGGCCAAAAGAAACAACGTAAGGCGCATGGTCTATTTTTGGTCCAAGGTGAGAAGAATGTACTTGAGTTGGCAAAGAGTTCACTAACGGTACAGCAGATCTTCGCTACGTCGGAGTTCCTGGCAGAGCATCATTCAACATTAAGCGATTTTGAATGTATCGAAGCGCCATTAGATGAATTAACGAAGGCAAGTACGTTGGTGAGCAATAACGCGGCGATTGCGGTAGTGAACACCCCTTGTGTTGACGTACCCAAAGCTCAGGGCTTGATGATTGCTTTAGATGGTGTCTCGGATCCTGGCAATTTGGGGACGATCATTCGTGTTGCAGATTGGTATGGTATTAAGCATATCGTTGCCAGTAATGATTGTGCTGACCCGTATAATCCGAAAACCATTAGTGCCACTATGGGCAGTTTTGGTCGCGTCACAGTCAGCCAATTAGACCTTCCTAGCTATTTAGAACAAGCTAACTTACCGGTTTATGGGGCATTTCTTGAAGGTGAGAGTGTACATAACGTCGAGTTTGCAGCCGAAGGTATTTTGCTGATGGGCAGTGAATCTCACGGTATTCGTGAGCAAGCCGCTCAGTTTGTCACAGACAAGATCACCATACCTGCTTTTGGTGGTGCTGAGTCACTTAACGTGGCGATGGCAACGGGGATCATTTTAGATAACTTACGTCGCCAGCATGGTGAATAAAAAGTTCCGAATGCAGAAAAGCGCAGTGATCCACTGCGCTTTCTTGTATCTGAAGATAGAGAATCTACTTCTCTAACATCCCTAATTTATCCGGTACGCCATTCCACTTCTCAGCGCCATCCATAGCTGGTTTTACTTCGGTTTGCACTGGCCATAATTCGGCGAGTTCTGCATTCAATTCAATGTAAACGGTTTGATCTTCCGGTACTTCATCTTCCTGAAAAATCGCATTAGCGTCGCATTCATCAACACATAAACCACAGTCGATGCATTCGATGGGATTGATCACCATAAAGTTTGGCCCTTCGTGGAAAGCATCTGCAGGGCATACAGCGACACAGTCTGTGTATTTACATTGAATGCAGTTATCTGTTACGACGAACGCCATGGTGATCCGCTCTTTTAGTTAGTCAAAATCGAAGAATGGGGATGATACTCATCCCAAGCTAAAATTCAATATCCAGCACGGTGATTGTTACTAATGCTGTCTGATTTAGTATGACAGACAATTTAATTTCTCGTAAAATGCGCGCCATTGTGAGCTGACCGTTTGTCAGACGGTTTTGGCTAAGACACCTATCTATACGAGACATCAACATGATACGTTTAACTGAAATTAAACTTCCTCTCGATCATGAGGAAGAGGCGCTGACTGCTGCCATTACCAAGAAGCTTGGCATCTCTGAAGACCAAGTCATCTCTTTCAATGTGTTCAGACGTGGCTATGATGCTCGTAAAAAAGCCAACATCCTACTTATCTACACGCTAGACGTTATCGTTGAAAACGAAGCTGCGCTTCTTGAGCAGTTCGTTAGCGACCCGCACGTAAAAGAGACTCCAGACATGGAGTACAAGTTCGTAGCGAAAGCACCAGAGAACCTAACAGAGCGTCCAGTAGTAATCGGTTTTGGCCCATGTGGTCTATTTGCCGCGCTGATTCTTGCACAAGCGGGCTTTAAACCTATCGTTGTTGAACGTGGTAAAGAGGTCCGTGAGCGTACAAAAGATACCTTCGGTTTCTGGCGTAAGCGCACTCTAAACACGGAATCAAACGTACAGTTTGGTGAAGGTGGTGCAGGTACGTTCTCTGACGGTAAGCTTTACAGCCAAGTAAAAGATCCAAATTTCTATGGTCGAAAAGTCATTACGGAGTTTGTGGAAGCTGGTGCGCCAGAAGAGATCATGTACGTCAGTAAGCCACATATTGGTACGTTTAAGCTGGTCACCATGATCGAGAAGATGCGTGCGAAAATTATCGAACTGGGTGGCGAGATTCGCTTTAGTACGCGCGTCGATGATATCCACATGGATGGCGAGCAAATCACAGGTTTAACACTATCAAACGGCGAAGAGATTAAATCTCGCTACGTTGTTCTAGCCGTCGGCCACAGTGCGCGTGATACCTTTGAAATGCTCCACGATCGCGGCGTGTACATGGAAGCGAAGCCGTTCTCGGTTGGTTTCCGTATTGAGCACAAGCAGTCAATGATCGATGAAGCGCGCTTTGGTCCTAACGCGGGCAATCCAATTCTTGGCGCCGCCGACTACAAGCTGGTGCATCATTGTAAGAATGGTCGTACCGTGTACAGCTTCTGTATGTGTCCGGGTGGTACTGTCGTTGCCGCTACGTCTGAGGAAGGCCGCGTGGTCACAAATGGCATGAGTCAGTACTCGCGCTCAGAGCGCAACGCGAACAGTGCTATTGTCGTTGGCATCGATCCAGAACGTGATTACCCAGGTGACCCACTGGCAGGCATCCGCTTCCAGCGTGAGCTTGAATCGGGTGCTTACGTTCTGGGTGGTGAAAACTACGATGCACCAGCACAGAAGATAGGTGATTTTCTAAAAGGTCGCGATCCAAGTGAGCTCGGTGATGTTCAACCATCATTTACGCCGGGAATTCACCTTACGGATATTTCTAAAGCGCTGCCTGATTTCGCTATAGAAGCGATCCGAGAAGCAATTCCGGCGTTTGATAAGAAGATTAAGGGTTTTGCATCTGAGGATGGTTTGCTCACAGGGGTGGAAACTCGTACTTCTTCACCAGTGTGTATCAAGCGTGGCAAAGACTTCCAGAGTGTAAACCTCAAAGGCTTCTATCCTGCGGGTGAAGGCGCAGGTTACGCTGGAGGGATCCTTTCTGCGGGTATAGATGGCATCAAAGTAGCTGAAGCCCTATCCAAGGCTATGGTGTCCGATCTAGAAAAGGCATAATTCACATCAGCAAATTACTAAGCTCTTCTGTAATAACAGAAGAGCTTTTCCCCTAAGAAAAAAGGTTGATATTCTGAAAGCCTGAGCCTGTTGCTATCCTTTGGTATTGGTTAATCTATTTCCCATTTTACCCCCACACTAAAATCCCCTTGTTCCGTTGATTGAATATGGGTTTCGATCCCTCTATCTGGAAACTCAGTGATATAGCATTCACTAGAGTTGCCGTTTTGCTTTGACGTTTCTCGATTTAATTGTGTCTGCGTTTTATTGGTACATTCGCTACCTGAATAGTGTGATTGTATTGGTGCAGCGTCTTCCGTGTATGGAGATGATTGCCACTGGTTGACACTTTCGGTGGGGAGAACATCAGTTATCTCATCAAGGAAAGTTCCTGCATTTACAGAGCTCGTTGAAAAGGCCAGCAAAATGGCCATGCATAAAAATTTGATCATAGTTGTGCCTGTTTAAAAGGGTTTGAGAGATTGTGTTTTATAAAATAGAGGCAAAAACAATATAGGGCAATAAAAAATTATCGTAAAACGATAATTTTTTATTGATAATTGATTTTTGTTACTTTAAGGTGAACTCAAATTAATGCTACCTAGGATGTTTTATGACACAACAATCGATAAGCACATTCAGCCGAAAATTATTAGTACTATTTTGGTTCTCTCTGATTTTTACTGCTGTGTTGAATACTGTATTTTGGTTTTCTGCAACTCTATGGAATGTGGAGTGGTTCGAGGCGAGCTTTCCAGTAGAGGTCGAGTTGCCTTTGAGTTTTACGCGGTCATTGATTGGTTTTCTACCAAGTATGCTGACAACATTTCTGACAATGGCTCTATTGTGGCAATTAATAGTTCTATTCCGCTTATATGAAAGAGGGCAGGTCTTTGAGCGTCAAAACACGCTATGTTACAAAAAGATCAGCTACTTGCTGATGGCAACACCTTTCGTTCAATTTATCATGGGTATACTTCTCAGCTTTGCATTGTCGTACAATGACGGAAACTGGAGCATGTCCTTTAACGTCAATGACGCTGATATCACAATGTTTGTTATTGGTTTGATTGTTCGCGTCATTGCAGTGGTAATGGAAAGAGCGGCAGAGCTTCAAAAAGAAAGTGAGCTGACAATTTAAGTGAAAAATTATGGCAATTGTAATTAACCTTGACGTCATGTTAGCTAAGCGAAAAATGCGCTCCAATGAGTTAGCAAAATTAGTTGGTATTACTGAACAAAACCTATCAGTGCTTAAAAATGGTCGGGCGAAAGCGGTCAAGTTAGCGACTTTAGAAGCTATCTGTAAGCATCTTGATTGCCAACCCGGAGATATTCTGGAGTATTCCCCGACTGATAATGAGTGCTAATGCTTGACAAATCGAGCAACAGAACAAAGCCAGAGCTTGCCTCTGGCTTTTAATTGGCTTATTCATTAAAACAATCTTGCAGATACTCAATGAAAGTTTTGATTTGACTGGGAATGTACTTAGATTGTGCATATTGGGCGATGATTTTTCCTTGATAGTTTCCTCCCACGTGCCAGTCAGGTAATACTTCAATCACTTGCCCAGAATCAATATAGGACTGAATTGCAAACTCAGGGAAAACCGATATTCCCACACCGCGCAATACTGCTTCGCGTCGAATTTCACTATGGTTGACTGCGAATGAACCACCGACGTTCATTGATAGCTTTTTGTTGTTGTTAGTGAACTCCCACACCCTATCCTTGGGATTTTCTCCTAAGCACAAGCAGTTGTGATTGGAAATGTCTTCGGGGTGAGTGGGGATACCACACCTCTCAAAGTAAGCAGGGCTGGCACACATGACCAAGCGACATTGACTGAGCTGCTTTGCAATTAAACCTTCAGTCGGCTTATCCGTAATGTGAATGATGACATCTACTTCATCACCAATAGGGTCGATATAGTGATCAGCGACTTTCAGTTGCAATGAAATGTTGGGAAAACGGTCAATAAAGCTGAGGATCATTGGCATGAGAACCTGTCGGGAAAGGGCTTTAGGTGCAGCGACACGCAGCACGCCTGATACATCAGTTTTATCTACTTGGGCAGCAGAGATAGCCATTTTTGCCGAGTTCATCATGTCACTGCACAAGCTGTAGACCTCCTGTCCTGTGGTGCTCAGACGCATCTGTCTCGTCGTTCTTTCCAACAGCTTTTCTTGCAATGCACTTTCCAGCCGAGTGATGGAACGACTGACTGATGAAGGTGACACACCAAGCCTCTGAGCGGTTTTTGAAAAGCTCCCAGATTCGACCACATTTACGAAAATTGCCATCTCAGATAAGAGAGGAATTAATTTATTTGTGTCCACAGTGCAATTATCCTTTGCATTTCAGCTATATTGTTTCGTTCAAGTTACTTATGGATACTAATTAAGTCAATTGACAGTATCCCAGAATATCCAAGGACGTGACGCGTGAAAAAAATAAGAAGCGTTGGTGATGTTAAGGCCGTCGCGAAAGTTGCTAATCATATTTTGACCTTATTTAGCGGTGGCTTAGACAGCTCCTATGTGCTGGAGCTACTAAAAAGCAGTGATGTAAAAGTCACCGCAGTCGCGGTTAACCTCGGCGATGGGATAGAAGAATCGAAACTCAAGTTAATTACGGATCATTATGGTTTTGATCTCAAGATTATCGACGCAAGGCAGGAATTTGTTGAACACAGTTTAGTCTCGGCAATACAGGCGCAAGCAATGTACCTCAATGACTATCCGGTCAGTTCCTCTTTATCACGGCCTATCATAGTGAAAAAGGCGGTCGAGTTGGCGGGGAGCTTAGGTTGTGATGCAATCATTCATACAGCAAACCAGTCCCAAAATAGCTTGCGTCGTATTAATGGTGCGATAGAAGCATCAGGTTTTGATGGTTATTACGGTTCCCCCTATGAGTACTCAGCACTGTCTCGTGAAGATAAGGCACAGGCTTTGTTTCATTCAGGCTTAGTGGGATTTAAGACCCGAAACGTCAGCGGGGATTCAAATCTATGGTGCCGTGAATTCGAGTCTGGGGTTTTAGATGACCCTGAAAATTTTGTAGTTTCAGATTCGTTGTTTACCTGGTCAAAGTGGCAGCCAGAAAAACATTTAGACAATGATCAAATTACGATCGGCTTCAGAAAGGGCTATCCTGTCACACTGAATGATAAGCCGATTAATTTACTAGAGTTAATTGCCTTCATTAACAACTACGTTGGCGCGTATGAGATTGGTCGTTTTGTAGGGTTCGATCATCTCGATCAGGATGAAAAGGTACTAGAGGTGCGAGAAGCGCCCGCCGCCTTAGTTCTGATAAAGGCTTATAAGTTACTGGAGACAGCAACTTTACCTACAGATGTTCTCAAAGCGAAGGCATTGCATAACGACATGTGGACTCAGGAGGCTGTTGAAGGCCGTTGGGGAAGTATGTTGCAGTGTGCAAGCTATGCGTTCATCGCTCACACTGCCGAGTCCATCTCTGGCAGTGTCTCTTTCAACTTATCCAGAGGAAGCTTTATCCCCTCTGGGATAGTGGCTGATGAGCCGAAGTATCTACGTGATAGGGACGAGTGGGAAATTGAGATTGCTCAGCAAAGGTCACAACGAGCGCTCAAGTTCAATAGTCAATCTAGATCAAATCGTCAGTGGGTATAGGAATTACCGCCGATGACTTCTATTCAGGACGCAGCCACCAAGACTCTGGCAGACATCAGCCACACACTTATCAAAGAAGACTATGTCTTTGTGTCGGGGCGAAAAATGACCGCTCTGCTGGATACCAATGTCGATGAAGTGATCCGTTTTAAGCAGTGTTGGAGCTCACTTGAACGAGACAATTATATGGCGGATGGCGGGACCTATCGGTACCGGCGCTATGGTCAATTCACTAAGCTGGCTGCTCAGCGTGAAATAACCCTGTTACCGCATGAGCCTTATGTTCAACCGGCTTTCATTAATACATTGAACGGTGATGTTGAACGTCATTTTTCCCCACTGAGCGATAAGTTTGTCACATCAGATTTGCTAGCAAAGTTGCTATTTATGATGAGTGACATCTACGACTATTCCCTGGGAACCCCTGTGAATTGGAATATACGGCTGCACCCGTATAGGATCATCGCGAATAGCTCGCAGCAGGGGCAACCCACACCGGAAGGGCTTCATCGTGATGGTGTGACTTTCATTGCGTCTTTGATGATCAATCGAGTCAACATCGCTGGTGGTGTAACCAGTATTACTGACGCTAAAGGGTGTTTTCGTGAACAGATTATGTTGGATAAAACCTTTGATTTAGTTATGGCGGACGATGAGCAGACAATGCACGAAGTTACGCCGATTACACCAGTTTGCTCGGAAAAATGCGCGTACAGGGACGTACTCGTCATAGCGTTTACACGGATGGAGGATTGAAATGACAACGGCTGCTGATTCGTTAAAGAAAGGAAGTATAAGGTTTCCTATTACGGAATCGCTGCTACTACTGGTAGCGATTTTCTGGGGGACAAGTTATGGCCTGACCAAAAGTGCGTTGGCTTATACCAGTGTTTTGCTTTTTATCTCCATAAGATTTTCGGTCACCTTTTTATGTATGCTACCTGTGGTGATTCGAGACTTTCGCCGAGGATTGAATAAGGATTGGAAAATAGCGATTCCCACCGGTTTTATTCTATCGGCGATTTTTTTCTGTGAGGTGTTTGGTGTATCCCAAACCTCTGCATCCAACGCTGCGTTTCTGATCAGTTTATCGGTCATTTTTACCGCTTTTGCCGAATTATTCATCAATAAGAAAAAGGTCAGCAACACGTTGTGGATATTGACGGTTTGTAGTGTTGTTGGAGTGTTATTATTGACCAGCAACAAAGGCTTTGAGCTTTCACTTAACCGTGGTGACTATTTTATCCTCATCGCTGCTGTTTTGAGGGCCCTAATGGTCACTATGACCAAGAGGTTTACGGAAGGCAAAGAAATCACTACATCGACCTTAACTTCTCTCCAGTCTTTAGTTGTCGCTTTGATCGGGATTATATTTGCAGTTGCCTATCTTCCCGCTGTGGAGTTTTCGGTTCCCACTTCGATGGAGTTTTGGTTAACGGTCAGTTATCTGGTTCTGTTTTGTACACTATTTGCGTTTTATGTTCAGAATTATGCCGTACGTCGAACGTCGCCAACACGGGTTTCTTTGCTGATGGGTAGCGAGCCATTATTTGGTGCTATATTTGCCATGGCTTGGTTACAGGAATCATTAACCCCAGTACAAGTTATAGGTGGGGCGCTAATTTTGTTTAGTGTTGTGGTCACGTCTACTAGAGAAACTGAATAATTCTTCCGTTACTTATTTGTATGATTAGGAACCTTATGAAAACAGTGATTTCAGAAGGTTCCTTTGTCTCTTCTATGTTCAGACAACCGACATAAGGCAGATGTTATATCGCTTGCGGTAAATCATTTAATGCCATCCAGGTAGTTGTCCGTTTGGACAGCGACAGCGCTCTAATAGAGGTCCCGTCATACATATTGAACGACATGGCTCAGCTGGATAAGGTTGCAGGGAACTGTTGAACTGTGCAGCATTAATAGAACTCTCTGACGGACTCATGTTCTTGGTCATGGAATATATCTTAGACACAGAGTCAGCTGTTATTGCTTGTACATTGAGCGACAAGTAATTTTCATTGATTCCAAATGAAGCTGTGACGTTATAGCCACTATTACTTTCAATAGAAGCTATTGGAGTAGACTTTCCATTATTGTCATAACACGTTAATTCAGCCGCATCCTCAAGTTTTTCATTGTAGTAGACAAGGTAGTTATTAACACCATTATCCATAATTTCCATAATTAAAGGGTCTTGAGCTCGTTCCGAATACCACTTCCCTAATAAATTGTCACACCGGAAGTTATTTTCTTCCGCGAATGCCGTAGATATAAGAAATAATGAGAGTATAGAAACAATGACGTTTTTAAGCATGTTTTCATCCTTGATGGTTAGGGTATATCGCTTAGAGAGCGATAAAGCTTTCTAAGTTTTATATGGCTAACGGGGCCTTTCTTCTCTGAAAAAGCAGTTAACCTAGTCCGGTTTTGTTGGCTGTAAGCAATTTATTTAATGCCAGAAGTGAGCTAATAAATTACACAAAGTAACAATCCCTTCATTAATAATTGTAATGAAATATAATTTGACTAAGCAATGTAAGATTATTCAAATGGAATCAATATTAAAAATTCAACCAGCTACATGTAACAGAATTATCAGTAATGGGGGTTAATTTATAAATATCAATTACATCGTTGAATGTGTGTTTATTTTTTTATAAGTTGTTAATATATTTTTTTAGAATTTTATACCAATTATTGAATAATATAATTCGGTGGGTTTTGGGTTCTCGAATCCGTACATCTTATGTTGGCAAAAGTGTTACCTACATTAGTTGCTGTACATGTTGTTGCCATTCTCGTTTATAAACTTCGTTCGAAGCCACTTACTTGGGCTATGGTGACAGGAGTTCAGGTAGGTTTGTCTCAACACCACAGGCTTGAATTTGTTTCTCAACTTCGAGCATTGCTCGTGCTAGTTTTGGCAATATCAGTTACTATGACGATTATTGCCTTTACTTTTTAAATCTATTGGATGAGTGAGAAATTTGACAGACAAAGCAGTTTTGGCTGGTTGATCAACAAAAAGATGCTGAGTTCACTTGAGCCTGAAGAGCAACGAGAAATCATTCGTTTGTTACAAAAGATGGTCGCTGCGATTTAAGGAAAGAAGATCAATGACGAAGCCGTTGAATGAGTGCATTGTGCCTATGTATCCAACCATACAAGCGTTGGATGTGGATACACTTGAACCGGGAGAACATAAGTTTTGGTTTGCGGTTGCGACGGACGCGATTGGTCATCCTCAAACGCTTCCCGTACGAGTGCTTAAAGGTGCAAAGCCTGGGAAGCGTATTATGATCACTGCGGGTGTTCATGGTGACGAGCAAAATGGTATTCTAACTGCGCAAATGTTGGCTCGAGAGCTGGAAGGCAAAGCCATTTCAGGTTGTATTACTATCGTACCAGCGGTCAATTTATCAGGTATTGTAAGACATAGTCGAGACTTTCATTCTGCGGCTCCTGATAGTTCATCGACAAACCTTAATCGCGTATTTCCCGGTAATCCGAATGGAGATGACGCCAGTCGCTACGCCAACAGCCTGTGGGAAAACTTACTCAAACCAAATGCCGATCTCGCGGTTGACCTTCACTCTCAAACCAGTGGTTCAGCATACCCTCTTTATGCATTTGCTGACTATCGACTGGATGATTCCATTCGAATGGCAAGACTGATCAATCCAGATGTTATCCTCAACGATCCGGGAGATCCGGGTATTTTGGAAACGGTCTATAACCGTGCTGGTATTCCCTCTATCACAATTGAAGTAGGGGTAGGTCGCTATACGGACTTAGACATGGTGCAACGCGCCGTTACTGGGGTATTGAATATTTTCAAAGATTATCGGTTCATTGTAGGTGAAGTAGTAAAGGTGGCTCATCCTTGTGTTGAAGGAGAGCGGATTACTAGTGTTCGTGCTGAGCAGGGAGGGTTTGTCATTTGTCACGTTGAATTGATGGAACTTGTCAACAAGGGCCAGATCTTAGCGACTCAGTACAACAGTTTCGGAGATCAAATTCAAACCTACTACTCCCCAATCAAAGCTACAGTGATTAGTCATAATGTTGAGTCGGTACGAGCGCCTGGGTCATTGGTTGTCCGGTTGATTGATTAGTTATAATTTTCGGTTAGGAATAGATTATATCTTTTGGTTGACCAGAAGCTGTAACAGCATTTAAACCTAATATTAAATAGTAACTTACTTTTATTTTTGTAATCTCTTCGTGACCTATTTCTCTGGTCAGGTAGCGCTACTTACCTAACAAAAATCCACCTTGTTACTATCCATGGTTGCTAACAAAGATTAGAGTGAGCTGTTTTTCAAGGCGAGCAGGTACTCGCTTCTGTTGTATAAGGAATTCTGAGTATGTCTGAAATTGCCTCTATTATGGAACACTGCCCCACTATTCATTCACTTGACGTTGACACTTTAGCTGCTGGAGAACATTCATTCCTTTTTGCGGTTGCCACGGATGCATTAGGGCTTTGGCAGAAAATGCCTGTACGAGTTTTTAAAGGTGATAGGCCGGGTCGTAAAATCATGCTTACTGCTGGTGTTCACGGTGATGAGCAAAACGGTATTGTGACGGCGTTGAAAGTGGCAAAAGCTTTGGCCGGCAAACCTTTGATAGGGTGCGTCACTATCGTTCCTGCGATAAATCTGAGTGGTATTCTTCATCACAGCCGTGACTTTCAGACAGTGGATCCGGATGTCTCTTCTTCTAACCTTAACCGTTTTTTCCCCGGTGACAAAGCTGGGAGTGAAGCCGCACGTTACCTTGATAGCTTATGGCAAAACTTGCTAAAGCCAAACGCAGAGGTGGCGATAGATCTACACACCCAGACTACAGGAACCAGTTACCCTCTCTATGTATTTGCTGACTATCGGGTTGACCAAGCGATGAAGCTAGCAAAGCTCATGAATCCTGATGTGATTCTCAATGATCCCGGTGAGTCTGGTGTGCTGGAAACGACATGGAACAAACATGAAGTGCCAAGTATTACGGTCGAAGTGGGTTCAGGTCGATATCATGATGCAGACATGGTCGAGCGAGCAGTTGAAGGAGTGCTGAACATATTGCGTTACTACGAAGTGCTGTCTGGGAAAGTCGTTGAAGCAACACCTTGCATTGAAGGCTGCCAGACCATCAGCATTCGGGCTGAGCAAGGCGGTTTTGTTGAGCCGCAGGTATCTTTACTGCAACAAGTTGAGAAAGGTCAGCTTCTGGCGGTTCAGTACAATAGTTTGGGTTTCGACGTCGCACATTATCACGCCCCAGAATCAGGCACGGTTCTTAGCTATAACCTTGAAGCTTTGCGCGCTCCGGGATCATTGATTGTGCGGATGATTAAATAAAACAAAAAAGCTTGCTGCCCAAAACAGCAATCTGGGACACTTTTTCTGGTTAATAATTGGTAATACTGGCGCCACATTCATTTGTGGGGTCAATAATGCTGTTCAATCAACCCATCACACTTCGGTCCGTTATCCGGCTGAGTCCCATTAAAGTCATGTTTACTTGGCTGATGGTTCTGGCTGAGAACGTATTTATGATTTTGCTGCCGCTGTTTATCGGTTTTGCGATTGATGGTGTGCTTAAGCAAAATTTGCAGCCGTTGCTTATGTTCGCAGCGATCTTGTTTGTACTGGTGGTCATCAGTGTCGCTCGTCGTTTTTACGATACTCGCGTTTATGGCGGGATCCGAGTGCGGTTGTCCAATTTGGTTGAGCGTAATTTACGCGGCCAATCGGTGTCGGTCAAAGATGCCAGGCTGTCCATGTCCCGCGAGCTGGTAGATTTTCTAGAGGACGATTTACCATCTCTGATCACGGCCGTTGTGCAGTTGGTTGCTACCGTTGTCATTCTCGCCACTTTTCATATCAAACTTGCATTATGCGTATTGGTCGCGGGGCTGATCATGCTGCTGATTTGTGGTCTGTTCCATCAAACCTTTACGCGACTTAACAGCGCGTTAAACGATCAGTTAGAGCAACAGGTTCGCGTACTCAGCGGCCAGCCTTTCGCGGCGCTTAGAACACACTTTGAACGCTTGAAACGCTGTGAAATCAAGCTGTCCGACACTGAAGCGCTGATGTATGGGCTGATCTTTATTGTCTTATTTGCCGCAGTCCTAACCAATCTTTGGATGGTGAGCATTCTTACTGATCCTACTGTGGGTCAGGTTTTTTCCATCGTAACTTACTCACTGGAATTCGTGGAAACGGCAGTGATGTTGCCTATCACACTGCAAACCTTGTCGCGCCTGATGGAGATCAGTCAACGATTAAATCAACCCCCCGCTCAATTGGCTGTAGAGGAGAAGCCCTATGAAATTTAAAAAGACGCTTGCAATATTAGCTGGCTGCGGGGCAATTTTCGCGGCATTGGTGATTGTGGATGTTTTAGAGCCTCAGCCAGTTGTGATTGAGCAAAAAGCGCCGAGCAAAGTCCCTGTTTCAGTACTGCAAGTGACGCCGGAAGATCACGATTCCAATTTGACTTTGCTGGCAACAACCACCGCGCGTTGGCCGATCCAGCTTAAGGCTTCAAGCAGCGCTCAGTTAGCGTGGTTGAACCCCGATATTGAGCCGGGTGTACTGGTGAAAAAAGGGACCTTGTTGGCGAAGCTCAACACCAGCGCTTTAGAGTCTAATCTGGCTCAGGCGAACAGCAGCGTTAGGCAGGCAGAATTAAACCTTAAACAGGCACAGCACGAACAAACGGTCGCGTTAAAAATGTTATCACCGACCAAAAGCTCACCGTTTGCTCGCCGTGAGCCACAGGTGTTGGCAGCCAAGGCAGAGCTGGCGCAGGCCAAACAGGCTTACACCAGTGCAGCAAAGTTGCTTGAGGAAGCAAGTATTGCAGCGCCGTTTGATGCTGTGATCATGCGTCGTAACATCAGCCCCGGTGAATGGTTGGAAGCCGGGCAGGTGACTTTTGAACTCGCCGCCAGCGACTCACTGGATGTCGAGCTGCCTGTTTCGGAACTTCACTGGCAGCAGGTGCAATCCGCGTTGCGTCAGCCTGAGATTACAATTGTGAATCGAGATGGCAGCGAGTGGCAGGCACAAGTTCGATATGTCTCGCCGCAGGCTGATCCAACCACACGTCAGCGACAAGTGGTTTTGTCTGTTCGCGAGCCTTATCAAGGATTGACTCGCTTGCTGCCTAATCAACAGGTGAAAGTCATCGTTAGTCTCGGGCTAAGGCCAGAAATAGTGACCTTGCCACTCAGTGCGATCACACGAGATGGATACGTCTGGACACTTGATGAGCAGAACCGATTGCAGAAAGAGTGGATAACGCAAATAGGACAAGCGCGTAATCAGGTTTATGCCCGCTTTGATCAAGACAGCGCTAAGGCACGTCAGGTGGTGGTGTACCCACTGTTGTCGATGTTACCGGGGAAGCAAGTCGCTCCTCAAGCTGCGCAGATATTGGTTGCGAAGCAGGAGGGTAATCAATGAGCTGGCTGACTAAGTGGTTTATCAACAACCCAGTAGGGGCGAATCTGTTGATGCTCGCGATCATCGCCAGTGGTGTTATGGCGTTTGGTCAACTCCGTGTGGAGTCCTTTCCGCAGATTTCGCCATCATCTATTGTGATTAGTGTTGCCTACCCGGGAGGTACAGCTAAACAGATTGATGAGAGTGTCACGCAGCGAATTGAAGAGTCGATCAGTGGCATTTCTGGTATTAAACAGGTGACCAGTCAGTCTAGCGCTGGTATGTCGAGTGTTGTTGTACGGAAAACCAGCAGCGCCGACCTCAATAAGCTGCTGGATGATGTACGTAACCGAGTGAATGCGATCAATGGTTTTCCTGCTCAAGCTGAAAAGCCTCAGGTGGTTAGAAATGAATTTACTAACTTGGCCGCCTTTGTTGTCGTTTCAGGGCCACGCAGCGATGAGCAGCTTCAACCCATCGCAAGACAGGTCGAGCAAGCGCTGAAAAGTAATCCCCAGATTTCTAAAGTATCCAACTGGGGAAGTCGCAAGCCACAACTTATCATTGAGCCAGATCCAGCGCAGCTCAAGAAACTGGGTTTGAGTCTGGAAGATTTAGCCAGCACCATCGGACAGATGTCACTTGAGTCTCGCACAGGTGAGCTGATTAGTGACAAGGGCCGCATGGTCATCCGTGGTGATGGCTACGCCGATGACGTACAGAAGCTGCGTCGTCTGGCGATCGTATCTCGTCCATCCGGTACCATCTATTTAGGTGACATCGCTAAGCTGAGTCGTGGCTATGAGCGTAGTGGCTCCATCGTCCGTAATAATGGCATCAACGCAATCGCTCTACTGATCAGCACCAGCCAGACCGACAACCTGCTCAAAGTGAGCGATGCAATTAAGGATACCTTGGCGGAGCAACGCAAAATCCTGCCTTCAGACATCGAGCTGAGCACTATGGCAGATATGGCTCCCTATATTGAAGAGCAATTGTTCAGGCTCGGTGATAATGCGTGGCAAGGCCTTTTGATTGTGGTGGTTTTACTGGGCATTTTTCTTGAGCTGAAACTGGCATTCTGGGTGGCTGTGGGTATACCGGTAGCCATCGCGGGTACCTTAGGGGCGATGCAACTGGCTAACTACAGCATCAATGACATCACGCTGTTTGGCTTTATTTTGGTACTGGGGATCCTAGTCGACGATGCCGTTGTCGTAGGTGAGGCCATTCATGAACAACGAGGTAAACATGCGAGCGGGCGCAAAGCGGCATGGCACGGCGTACACTCGGTTTCCGTTGCAACGGTATTTGGTGTTTTGACCACTATTGCGGCATTTTCGCCAATGCTTTGGATTAACAACGATTTTGCCAAGATTCTGGCTGGATTCTCCGCTGTGGTGATATTTGCGCTGATCTTCTCTCTGATTGAAAGTAAGTTCATTCTGCCATCGCACCTAGCACAGTTGTCTGTAAGTAAAAAAAACAACGGTATTTTCTCTCGCATTCAGTCTGTGGCTCAAGGTGGTTTGGAGTGGTTCAATTTCAGAGTGTATAAACCTACCTTGGAGAAGGTACTGGATTATAAACTGGCATCACTGCTGGGCTTTGTCGCCGCGATCGTACTGGCATATGGCATGTGGTCGACTGGGACGATTCGAAGTGCCATTTTCCCCGAAATCCCCGGTCGATACGTTACCGCGAAAGTCGAGCTAGAAGACGGTGCCCCTTTGCCGTTACAAAAGAAAGCCTTAGATCAAATCGAACAGGCGATGATCAACGTCGAAGACGAGCTGATGCAAGACTACCCGTTGAGCCTGCCACCCGTGGTAAACCTGCTTGCGTGGTCGGATGGTTATGGAGAGGTGGAAGTGACCGCCGAGCTAACCAGTGAAGCCCTGAGCCTCTTGCCGGGTAATTTACTGACCGATAGTTGGCGTACTCATACTGGGAGCATTGAAGGAGCGTATTCAGTTCAGTTTAGTGCGGCTGAAGCGCCTGCTGGTGGAACATTCATCTCGATATCATCCAGTGACCGTGAACTTGCTAAGCGCGTCAGTAGTCAATTGGAGGACAAACTGGCTGCTTTGCCTGGCGTGGCGGATATTTATGATGATGGTAAAAGCGGCCAGCCTCAGGTGCGGCTAGTGCTGAATGAATACGGTCAACAGCTCGGATTGACGCAAGACAAGTTGGCGCGATTGGCGGGTGAGGCATTTGGTGAGCGAGAAATTCACCGCCTGTTAGAACAAGGCCAAGAAACTAAGGTGCTGTTGCAGTATCCTCGTTCAGAGCGTAAAACCCTCGCTCAGCTTGAGCAGACGATGGTGTTGCTGTCTGAAGGGAAGAGTGTCTTACTCGGTGATATTGCTGAATTTCGTCATGAGCAGGAGCCTCAGATACTCTACCGACGTAATCGTGAGCAAGTAGTAAACCTCTATTGGAAGCAGAACCGAGACGTTCAGGCGCCTGAGCAGACTATGGCTCAGCTTAGCTCTGAGATCAAAACGCTGCATCAGCAGTATCCAGGAGTTCGGATCAAAGCAGGCGGCGAATTTGAAGAGATTGGTGAAGTCTCTGACGGCTTCCGCTCAGCGATGATTTTGACCATTCTGCTGATTTACATCTTGTTGGCGGTTCCGCTGAAGTCTTATTGGCAGCCGTTCATCATCATGGCAGTAATTCCATTTGGTTTTGCTGGCGCTATCTTCGGTCACTACTTGATGGATCTGCCAATCAGTTTGCTGTCGATGTTCGGCATGATGGCAATGACGGGAATAGTGATCAATGACTCATTGGTACTGATCACGCGCTTTAATGCTGAGTATCGCAGCGGTGTGCCGCTTAAACAGGCTTTAGTGACGGCTGGTACCAGTCGATTGAGGGCGATTTTCCTCACGACTATTACGACGGTATGTGGTTTGCTGCCGCTACTCAGTGAAACCGCAGAGCAAGCGCAGTACTTAAAACCTGCAGCGGTTTCATTGGTGTTTGGTGAGCTATTTGCCACGGCGGTAACCCTGCTTCTGATCCCAATACTGCTGGGGATGACCAGTCGTAAAGCGCCAAAGCCTGTCGAAGATGAGTTGGCATTAGAGGGAGCCTAATGCTGAGCGTGATTGATTTTATCCGCTTGACGGGCGATAGTGATCTGGTCGCCCCAGTGAGGCCCGTATCTATGTCACAGCAAGAGAAACCAGCATTTAAACTGGTGCCCGAAATTGCGTTATTAGAACCGCTATCAGAGCATCTTAGAAAGCGCTTTGCTCACGCATTGAAGTTGATGCATGACGAACTGGCAGAACACAGATCGTGGGAGCAAATTGCTACAGAGAGCGCTATATCTCCTTATCATTTCCATCGTCAGTTTAGCGAATTGTTCCATGAGACGCCGGGGCAGTATCTCAGCCGATTACGACTGCAAGTCGCGGTGAATCTGCTGCTCAATGATGAGCCTTGGAGTGTGATGGAGATTGCTCACTATTGTGGTTTCTCTTCTTCACAAGCTTTAGGCAAGGCTTTAAAGAGAGAGCTTGGAGTGACGGCGAAACAAATTCGTAAAATGGGTTATGAGTCCACACCGCGAGAGACCGCTGATTTTATCGCTAAGCTTGCTCATCCCGGTGCTCAGCAGTCGATTGAGAATGAGCTGGCCAAGTCTATGCCGACTGAGTTGATTTGGTACCCTCAGCGAGGTATGAAAAAGACCGCTCTGGAAGATCCTGACTGGGATTCGGTGATCGAAATCTATGGCAAAAAAACTGTCAATCTACTCGGCGCAACGCCGATTAACCAACTTGAAAAAGTATGGGACCAAATTGAGACTTTCATTGGTGATTGGCAAGTCGATGAAGCTCTCTATGATTTTGTGATTCCTGAAGGGTACTACCTGTGCGCTGAGGTGTATCTGATTTCTGATGTTGCTTACAGTGCGGCTTTAGAAGCGCTGTTTGAGATCGTAGACGAACAGAAGTTGGAAATTGATGGCAGTGCTTTTTTGATTGAAATGGTTCGTGATATTGAGTTGACCTTAACAGGGGGGGCAACGTTTTCATTTCAGATACCTATTATTCGCTAACTCTATTTATCGAGCTTACTCGAATAACTTCTCTTATGGTTGTTGCATAAATAATCACATTCATACTCGATATAAAAGGGGGGGATTAAAGAGTCTGTGGTTATTGTTAAGCACGTTCGTACAAAATGCCACCAATTATCTTAGCTCTATAACGTATTGATTTATATTATTATGCGTTTTTAGTGAATTATTTTTCATTATTTGCTTGAGTGTGAAATCTTTGTCGTTATAATTGCGGCAAAGAGAACTTATTCACTAATTGTGAAAATATAATCATCTAGGGAGCAGTCAGATGAGTGATACACTTTTAGCCGAAGAGAACCACAAAAACAGTCGCAGCATATTGATGTTCGCAATTCCGTCTTTGTTGGGTCTTTTCTTTTTCCTTGCACCATTAACCATTGATGGCAACTTCACCTTTCCGCTAGCGCTGATGGCGAAAGGCGTCAAAGCGGTCCTTGGGGATGCGATTTTACCAACTGTCACCGCTGTGATTTGCTTCTCTGCGGTCGCTTCTATTCTTGCCAGCCTCATCAAACCAACTTTTGTGACTCAATCTACATTGATGACAAGACTGTTTGTTCTGACGCCAGTTTGGCTAGTCGTTCGAGTTTTAGGCGCGGTGTTCACTCTGATGGCATTGCATCAAATCGGGCCTGAAGTGATTTGGAACGGCAACACGGGTGGTCTGGTGCTTAATGATCTTCTTCCTTCTTTACTTGTGACTTTCTTCCTGGCCGGTTTGCTGTTGCCACTGTTACTCAACTTTGGTTTGCTTGAGTTGCTCGGTACTGTTCTGAGCCGTTTTATGCGCCCAGTTTTCCGTTTGCCAGGTCGTGCTGTGATTGACTGTATGTCTTCTTGGCTAGGTGATGGCACCGTTGGGGTGATTCTGACCAGTAAACAATACGAAGATAAAAAATACACTGCGCGTGAAGCAGCGGTTGTCGCGACTATGTTTTCTCCGGTTGGGATTTCTTTCTCGCTGGTGGTATTAACTCAGGTTGGCTTAGAAAACTTATTTGTCCCGTTCTACTTCTCTATCTGTTTGTCTGGCGTGATTGCCGCGATGGTGATTCAGTATCTGCCACCGTTATCGTATAAGAAAGACCTGTACATTGATGGTACTAAGCCTAATCGTAATGACGAATTGGTGCCTGCGGGTCAGTCAGTTATGGGCTTTGGCTTGAAGTTGGCACTGCACAGAGCAAGCAAAGTGAAAAGCCTTGGGGCAGTAGCTAAAGAAGGTGTGCACAACGCACTGGATATGGTAATCAGCGTGCTGCCTGTGGTTATGGCGATCGGTACTTTAGGTCTGGTTGTCGCTGAAACGACGCCATTATTCTCATTACTGGGTGCACCGTTCATTCCGCTGCTAAACGCGTTGAATGTTCCGGAAGCAGCAGCTGCTGCGGAAACCATGCTAGTTGGTTTTGCTGATATGTACGTACCTTCGATCATCGCAGCGTCGACGATTAATGCCGATCTGACCAAGTTTGTTGTGGCAGCGTTGTCTGTAACTCAGCTGATTTTCATGTCAGAAACGGGCTCTGTGATTCTAAGCAGTAAAGTCCCAGTGAACTTTTTGGAGCTGGTCGCTATCTTCCTGCTAAGAACGCTAGTTACGCTGCCAATCATTGTGTTGGTCGCACATTGGATTTTCTGATGTCTTAATTGAACTTATTTGATGAAACAGCCCGCTAGATGTGACTTAGCGGGCTGTTTTTTTGTCTCTGGCAAAGCTGATGGCTCCTAGCACAGTTCCACTTCAACATCTGACTGAATTTGGCTAGAACACGCTAAGGTATAACCATTGGCGAGATCTTCTTCAGTCAGCGTTTCCGTACTGGTGCGGCTGACTTCGCCCTTAGTCACTTTACATTTGCAGGATCCACACATGCCGCTGCGACAGGCGATAATAATTGGCACCCCGTTTTCTTCCAGCACGTCAGCTAAGGTAGCGCCTTGGCTGATTTCTTTTGATACGCCAAACGCTGGCACTTCGAACTGAACAACACCATCTGACGAGCTTTCATTATGAGCTTCGATAGGAGTAAAACTTTCCTGATGGAATTGCGCCGCCTCAACACCCAGTGCCAACGCGTTGCTCTCCATATCCTGCATAAATAGAGTTGGTCCGCAGAGATAAACCGTGCGTTGGTTAAGGTCTGGGCACAGTTTGGCTAACCACTCTCTGTCGAGCCGTCCTTGCGGGTGGCGTGTGCCTGTATTGTCTTTAAGCAGTAACTTTAGGTGGAAATTTGGGCATTGCGCATCCATGGACTCCAGTTCATCAAAGTAGATAGTCTGAGCAGCGCTTTTCGCCATGTGAATAAAGGTTATCTCGACGTCTACTTTGGTTTTCAACCAATGTTTTGCCATCGACATGACAGGTGTGATGCCGCAACCTGCACTGAGCAAAGCCACTTTATGCTTCGGTGGGCAATCGATACTGTTGAATGGTCCAGTCGGCGCCAGTGCCAAGACGCTGTCTCCGGAATTGAAGTGGTCGATGATGTAGTTGGATACCAAGCCATTCTCGACTCGTTTGACGGTCAATTTAAGATGCGATTCCCCCGGTAACGAAGAAACAGAATACGCGCGGTATTCCACCTTGCCGTCGAACTCAAAGCCTAACGAAATAAACTGACCCGGTTTGAAATCAAATCCATTTGGTAGGGGAGTATCAGAGGTCAGCGTCAAGCTGACGGTATCTGACGTTTCCTGCCATTTATCAACACAACGAAGTTGGGCGGGTTGGTTATTTTGCCATTCGCGAATCATAATTCCTCACAAGTAAAAGAGCCCAGCCAAACAAACTGACTGGGCTATCAAAAGGCAGGGATTAAGCTGCTAGGATAGTTTTCAGATCGTCTTCAACATTGCCGATACTGCGCATGTCGAATTTATCCTGAATGATTTGGATGAGGTTATCGGTCAGGAATGCAGGTGCGGTTGGGCCTGTGTAAATGCCTTTCACACCTAGTGCGAACAGAGTGAGCAAAATCACGATGGCTTTCTGCTCAAACCAAGACAGCACGAGAGTTAGCGGCAGTTCGTTGATGTCGCAATCAAATTCTTTCGACAATGCTAGGGCAAGCTGAATGGCAGAATAGGCGTCATTACACTGGCCAACATCCAGTAAGCGCGGGATACCGTTGATGTCGCCAAACTGATTTTTGTTGAAGCGGAACTTACCACAGGCCAGTGTTAGGATCAGAGTATCTTCAGGCGCGCTGGCGGTGAAATCGGTGTAGTAGCTACGCTCTGCTTTGTCACCGTCACAACCACCAACTAAGAAGAAGTGTTTAATGTTACCTTCTTTGACCTGCTCAACCACTGCAGGCGCTGCACTCATCAACGCATTGCGACCAAAGCCTACGGTGATCATGTGTTCAATTTCATCGTGTTGGAAACCGTCTTGCGCCAGTGCACACTCAATCACCTGACTGAAATCATCACCTTCAATGTGTGCAACGCCCGGCCAGCCAACGATGCTACGTGTGAACAAACGATCTGAGTACTGGCCCATGTTCGGGTTCAACAGACAGTTAGACGTCATGACAATCGCGCCAGGGAAGTTAGCAAATTCTTTCTGCTGGTTTTGCCATGCGCTGCCGTAGTTGCCGACCAGGTGCGGGTATTTTTTCAGCTCAGGGTAACCGTGCGCAGGGAGCATTTCACCGTTGGTATAAACGTTGATTCCGGTTCCTTCAGTTTGCTGAAGAATTTTCTCTAGGTCATGCAGGTCATGCCCCGAGACCAAAATACATTTGCCTTTAACTGGTTTAACGTTGACCTGAGTTGGCTCTGGGTGGCCGAAAGTAGTGGTTTCACCAAGGTCCAGCATTTCCATAACTTTGTAGTTCATCAGACCAATACGCATTGAACATTCAAGCAAAGCGTTAAGATCTTCTGGATCAGTGCCTAGCCACGCCATGATTTCATGATACTCAGCGTAAATATCGTTATTGGTTTGCTCCAAGACGCGTGCGTGTTCCATGTAAGCGGCAGCACCTTTCAGGCCGTAAAGGCACAGCAGACGTAGACCAATCACATCTTCACTGATCTCCTGATAGCCACGGTTGACCGCAACCTGAGGAGCAAATTCGAGGATCGCTTCAGCACTTGCTGGTAACTCGAAATTAGCGACTTTAGGTGCGGGCTCAAGTTCAACGTCAGCCAGTTTTGCCGCAGCGAGCGTCTGCTCTTTAAGTCGGGATTTAAACTGCGCAGCCTGTGCAGCGAGTTCAAGAATACGTTCAGGGTCGAAATTCACATTGGTTAAGGTCGAGAAGAAGGCTTTTGGCGCCCATTGATTAACTTCGTCATCAATAATGTCAAAGCGACGAGCTTGTTCTGCCCAGTACGAAACACCTTCAAGGGTATAGACCAGTACATCTTGTAGATCTGAAACTTCAGATGTTTTGCCACACATGCCTTGGGCGAAAGAACAACCTTTAACAGTTGGGGTTTGAATAGTCTGCTCACATTGAATACAGAACATTGCGCTTCTCCAGTAAATAGTCTTTATGCGGTCACGCCGCTTGGATTTGTTTAGCGCTAGAATTGCAGAGAGCGTGCCACTATTTATGTGGTTGATATTTAAGAGTTTTTTCTTTTTTTGGATATGAGGTTGTTGTTTGAATGACAACGATGTTGATGTAAATAACACATCAATGAATGCTACGAAGAGCTAAACAGTAAATAAGATAGTCAGTAAAATGTATGAATTTTGAGCTGAGGATAAGCGAGTAAAACAGATAGTTAGACGGTGATTGTCATGATGGGATGAGCTGGAACGCGCGATGTACTTTTAACATCAACTCCATTGAATGGAAGATGAGCCAGACCTGAATCTGGCTCATGGAGAAGATTAACAGCCGTACGTTTTTGTTATGTAGTCCTCAAACTGCTTACACATCAGCTCATCAGAGGTAGCGTTGTCAGCTAAGCAATCAGTACCATCAACAATATTGATCTTTGCGTTCAACGGTTTGGCATCGGTTCGTTCACGGGAGTTTAAATCAGCAATCTTTTGTTTCTGAATTTCCCACGCTTGATCGGCGGTGAGGCTACATGCCTCGGCAAGATATTTGGCATTGAAGCCTTCACCCGTCAGGCTCTTGATGGTGTCATTGTGGGATAAGTGATTGCCTGCACGCCAATAATGCTCTGCCAGCAAGGGGCCAATTTCTGGGTTGTCAGTCAGGTACCCAAATCTGTCGAGGAAGTAAGCGCGTGTCTGATAGACGGCCATGTTGGCGAGCAAGTAACCGTGATAAGCACAGGACGCTTCATCAGAAAGCAAATGTGGAATCGCCATCAATGGGCGAGGGCTGCATTCTAGTCCCAGAATCTGCTTTTCACACTGACGAGCCAATGCTGTAATGTGTTCTGCCGTCAGTTCCTCGTCGCTTAGCTGATACAAGGCTCGCTCAAAGTAAGGCACCACCAAAATGCTACGTTCCTGATACGCTTGAAACGGCTGGCTGCTATTGATCATCGATTGAATGAGCTCGTCTGGAACTGGATTTCCATTCGCATCCAGAGCGTATTGTTTCAGCCAGTCAGCATCATTCAGCAGGCTGTCACAGAACATGGATTGAGTTTCGGCATAAGCCATGGACGTCGGTGCAAACTCCTGAGAAAAACAAGGTGAGTTCATCTTGACGTTAGCAAAGTGCGCGGCATGTCCCCCTTCATGGAAAAGGGTGTTGATGCCATCATAACCGCTGCCGATCTGATCAGGCTTTGCGTTACTGGTGAAATTGACCTTGGCTGCTATCCATCGCCCGTCGTCATAAAACGAAGGTATCGGGCCGTGGCAAAAACCGTTTTGGTATTTACCTTGACGATCCAGCAAGTCCAGAGTGAGTTCTGCACCAGAGTAATCAATGTTCAGCCGGCCAAAAGATTCTACCCAGCGTCTGAGTGACTTGGAAAACGGAACGTATGGATCCAACTCACGCATCGAATCGCCAGAAAAAGAGTAATTGAAGTTGTAACCTGTGAGCGCATTTTGGCCTTTCTCACTGGCGAGTTTATCTAAGCTGGTGAGATTAACTTGTCTGGTCCGCTGCTCGAAATCATCCAGAATGGTAAACAACTCAGTGGTGGTCATTTTTTCGTTTTTCAGTACTGAGTAATCGAAGAAATTATCGTACCCCAACGAGCGGGCAAACTGGTTACGCAGTTTGACTAAATCGATAAAGCCATTGCCAAGTAACCATTGCTCAAGATCTAACAATGCTTGATGTGCTGACTGGCGCACGGCTTCATTCTCGTTTGCCATTATGGTTGAGCGTAGTGCTGGTAAAGAGGCGTCAACTTGTTCTCCTTCCTCGTTGACGTAAACCAGTGCATGATTTTGTTTTTTCTCAAATAATTCCGTTTCAAATGCTATCAGTTCTGTCTTGAGTGCTTGAGCTTTATCTCCTTCGATAGCGTGTGACCGGAAAGTGGCTAGCCAGCCTTCAAGCCCTATTTGAGTTTGTTTACGCTCTTCTAAGTCGGCTATTTCATTGAGCGTGCTGAGCTGTTGTTCGATGTCAGAAATCTGATCGGCATTACTCAGGAAGTGAGTCCATGCGGTTTGCGCAGTGGCAAAACGATCATGTTCGTTACTGATCCCCATGTAGGTGTCCCAGAACAAATCTTCTTTGGTACGATGAACGTCTAGGTAACGATGGTTAAGATCTTTGAGGTATTGAGTTGCAGTCATTTCAGTCCATAAAATGGTGGTGTGAAGCACTATTATGGCATGACTTATATAATGAAATTAGTTACATAGTCGGCGTTTTTGATGTTTTCTCAATACCGAGCTCTGAGCGAGTTTACGTTTAACACTCGCCAACGTACTGTGCAGTGATTTCTTCCATAAAGTTGAGCATGGCTTTTAAACGAGGAGAATGAGTGGTTTTGCTAGCGTAAACGGCTGAAATATTCACATGCGGTAAAACGTTAAGTTCATGGGCGATTTGTACTAGCTTACCGTCACGACACAATTGACGACAGTAAATGTCAGGCAGCAGTGAAACGCCACTGCCAGATGCGACCATATCTCGCACCAGAAGAACATCATCCAGTTGGTTGGCATGTTTAAATTCTATGGTTTGTTTACTGCCATCAGTCATTGTTGAGTACAGCATCGACTGGTTATTCTCCTGATCGTGATAAAAACTGACGTGCTGTTGCAAAGTCTCCAACGTAGCCGATTGGAGCTCTGGATTCGCCAGCAAGTATTCAGGTGTGCAGAACCAGAGTAATTTCACAACAGTGAGCCTTTTGGCATAAAAACCAGAAGGGGCTAAATCACCGAGCTGAATCGCGAGATCAAGTTTGTCTTCCAGTAAGTGAGCACGGTGCGACATGCTGCGAATAGATAGCTGTATATCGGGGTAACGTTCGGTGAAGGCCTTAAGGTTAGGTGACAATATTTCCCGAGAAAAGGCGAACGTAGTGGCGATGCGGAGAGTGCCGCATAGACTTTGCGATGGAACTTGCTCTTTGATTGCAGACAGGTTCTGCATCAGCGGCTTAAGTTGATTGTATAGCTGTTCTCCGTCTGAGGTCAGGTTCAGATGTCGGCTGTTTCTCTCAAGCAGTTTAATATTCAACGACTCTTCCAATCTGTTTATGGCTCGGCTGACACTGGATTTTTGAATGCCAAGCCTTTTTGCTGCTTTTGAAACGCTGCCAGTTTCTGTGACGGCAATAAATATCGGAAGATCGTTTAGGTTCCAGTCCATACTATCTGCTTCCTCTCTCAATTTGATTCTTTAATAACACATTGAAACCTATATCCAAAGCAACGCTGTGTTGCCAATTTTGCGCTATTTGGCTTGAGTGAAAACTTCTAACCTTTGGCCTATGTCAGCCCTACTTAAGGCCAATAATGAAAACCTCATCAGTTCCTAACTTAACCCGAGCCTGTTTACTACTTGGTAGCAGTTTACTCGTCATGGCCAATGCCTCGATTGCGCCGTCTTTGACTGAAATAAACCATGTGTTTGTTGACCCATTCGGCGTTTCACTGTTAATGACGCTTCCCGCCATTGCGGTCATTGGCTTTGCGCCATTTGTGAGTCGTATGATTGATCACTTGGGGGAGAAGAAAAGCTTAATGTTAGGGCTTGGATTTTATGGAGTCGCGGGTAGTAGTGGCTTGTGGCTGGATTCATTAGCAGCGCTGCTTGTTGGAAGAGTCATTTTCGGGGCAAGTATCGTTATCTGCATGACGGTGATCAACCAGTTGATTAGCGACTACTTTTCAGGTCAGGAAAGAATGCATTTCATCTCTCAACAGGCCATTGCGGTCAACCTTGGAGGGATTGCTTTTGTCGTTGCCAGCGGTTGGTTAGCCTCTTTGCATTGGCGACTGCCTTTTACTATTTATCTGATTGCATTGCTGACACTCGCACTGTCTTTAAAAGGAATTCCCCCAAGTAAAAAAGTGCGTACTCAATTTCGGCCTAAACTAGGCTGGTTGGGCTTTAGGCCTGTCTTGCCGTTTTATCTACTTGGGTGTGTGGGTATGTTGTCATACTACCTAGTATTGCTTGGCTTACCTTATCTATTGAAAACGTCTCAAAGTTTCAACAGCTCTGAAACGGGGTTGGCGATGGGGGCGATGAGTTTGTTGTCAGCCTTCGTAGCGTATTTCTTTAGACATGGCGTCATCAACTATGGTGAGAAGCTTATCATAGCGCTTTGCTTTATGTGTTTCACCACTGCATTTCTAGCACTGTCGCAAACACATTGTGATTGGCGCGCATACATAGTATTAGTCAGCACAGGTATTGGGTTTGGATTATTGCTGCCAGTGCTCACTCACCTGGTTATTCAGACGAGCATACCAGCGCTGAGAACATCCGTGCTGAGCGGTTTTGTGATGTTCTATTTTCTGGGGCAGGCGTTGAGCGCCTTCGTGCTCGATTTGCAAAACCTGCTTGGTACAGAGCGTTTTTTCCTATTGCTGAGTAGTTTAATTGGTGTGGTAAGCCTATTGTGCTTCAAGTTCGTCCCTGACCTCAGAGACAAGGTTGTGGAGGAAGTGGCATGAATTTCCGCGTGATTGACTCAACAGCAGTCCCTCAAGCAATGAAAGGCTTGGGTTCACTGACACAGGCTTTGCGTTCTGCGAGTGAAGATTTCCAGATTCAACCGATACGTGTGGTCGGCCAAAGCCCGATTTACACACGGGAAGTAATACTTTGTGATGGTGCTTTGCCTTTGGTTTGGGCTAAATCAACTTTGTTTTCTAAGCATGAAAAGACAGTTGCAGCGTATTGCTGCTTAGAAGGTCAATCATTGGGTGAGCAACTGCTTTTCTCCTACCAATCAGTCAAGCGTAGCCCTTATCAATTTATTGAGTGTTCACTTCCTACAATCGAACGTTCGAAGCAGTGTGGACTCATTCAAAACCAAGGTCGTATCTCAAGGTTTACATGGCAAGAGCATAACTCGACACTGGTTTTGATCGAAGTGTTCTATCATCAGGCACTCAAAATGATCAATACAACCCAATCGTTGGAAGATTGAAGTTTCAACAACATAGGTTGGAATATGTAAATGCAGCGAGAGACAAAGAGCGAGCCGAAAACAGCCTAGCGATAAAATGTCGTGAGGACGGGACAATTATTCAGGTAGCTGTTGATGAACTCATTATTTATCTAAAGGAAAAGCTAAGGCAAGCACACCAGAAAAGGGGCTGTTCGAAGGCGACACTTTCTTTGGCTTAGTCTTGTTAGACGATTGTGAGAGATCAGGTAGGCCTGCGGGCCTACCTAAGTGTTATTGAACTTAGGCTTCAACGCCTAGCTTTTTCCCCATTCGGTATAAATTGCCGCGATCCATTTGTAGAAACTCCGCCGCCTTAGACCAAGTACGGTTCGATTTTTTCAGTGCGTGAACAATGAGGTCTTTCTGGTAAGATTCGACGAGATCTCTCATTCCTTGGCTACTTTGCGGCAGGTAGTGTGATGTGCTTTTTACATCCGTATTCTCAAAGCCGCCGTCAAAGTGATTGAGGTGAATAATCTGCTGTTGCTCCTGAATGGCTCTTAACGCTGCGCGGGTTAGTGTATGTTCCAGTTCTCGTACATTACCGGGCCAGTTCTGTTTTTCCAAAAGCACCAAGGCTTTGGGGTGTAAATGCAAGTTAGGGATGTTGAACTGGCTACGGACTTTTTCCAGAAGATAGCCTGCAAGAACAGGAATATCACCCTCGCGCTTACGTAGCGCTGGAACGGAAATCGGGAACACATTTAGACGGTGGAATAAGTCGGCGCGAAATTGCCCTTGCTCGACTGCATTTTCAAGTAAACGGTTCGTCGCAGCAATAATTCTTACATTGACCAGTAAATGCTTGTCACTACCGACACGCTGCAGCTCACCTTGCTGAATCACACGCAGCAGTTTTGCTTGCAGAACTAAAGGTAGCTCTCCCAATTCATCAAGAAAAATGGTACCACCATCGGCCAGCTCGAATTTACCTGCTCGTGAGCTGTTGGCACCGGTGAATGCCCCTTTGACATGGCCGAATAGCTCACTTTCTGCCAAGCCTTCGGGTAAAGCGGCGCAGTTGACGTAAATCATTGGTTTGTCTCGGCGGCTTGATTGCGCATGGACACTGTGAGCCACTAACTCTTTCCCTACACCCGTTTCACCTGTGATTAGAACGGCATAATCTGATTGAGCGACGGTGGCAATATTGGTTCTAAGCTGTTGAATTTGAGGGCTAAGACCGATCATCTCACCCTGTTTTGAGCGGGCTTGCTGAATCAGGGTTTGAGTGACAGAGCGCTGTTTGCGATTTTGGGCTTTGAGCGCTTTAATTTGGCCAATATTGCGTAACGTGGCAGCCGCCAGTGCTGCGAATGTCTCAATAGTCATTGGCTCTATGGCATCAAACGCGCCGATGTTGAGCGAATCCAGAGTCAGTATGCCGACCAGTTGTCCATCCACGTATAAGCTGCAACCGAGGCAGTCATGCACGTCTAACTCGGCTTCTTCGCTAAGTAGTACACCACTAAAGGGGTCTGGTAGCTCACAATCGGCGCTAAACCGAACCGGTTGCTTGCTTGCCATGATCGCTTCCAGCCTCGGGTGCGCTTGAGGAAAGAACCGTCGACCGAGGACGCTGGTGGACAAGCCTTTCACCGCAACGGGGGTGAGAAATCCATCCTGATCCAAAATGAATAGCGCGCTGGCATCGCATGGAAATACCCGATCAATACCATCAATCAAATGCTGATACTGGGCTTCGCTGTTGAGGTTAGAGCTCAGGTTGAGGGCTATTTCCAATAGCACCTGATTCATTTTTGCATCCATAGCTGACTTTGGTAGTGAACGACGTCAGCCATGCTATCAGCGCGTTGTCGTTTTCACATCGTCACAAAGGATAGAAACGCCATACGTTTGATTAAGGTCAATTTCTCTCTCAGTTTTGACCAAACTGCGCTCTGTATTTCTGTGGCGAAACGCCCACCAAGCGGCGAAAATGATGGCGCATGGTGACGGCGTTTTCAAACCCTGCTTGGTTAGCCAATTGTTCGATTGGTAGGGACTCGGTTTCCAGCAAGCCTTTTGCTCTCTCGATGCGCTGTTGGATTAGCCATTTTTTAGGGGAAAGGCTGAAACTGGCGCGAAATTTACGATCAAAAGTACGTCGAGACATGCTGGCTTGTTGAGCCCAGTCTTCGACAGTGATGGCTTTATCCAGATTCGCAGACGCCCAGGCGATAGCTTGTGAAAATGTGCTCGGAACTTTGAGCATGGGTGTTTCAACAAACTGCGCTTGTCCGCCTGTTCGGTGGGAAGATATGACCAGCCTTTTCGCGACCTGATTGGCAATCTGATAGCCGTAATCGTGACGGATTATCGCCAGACCAAGGTCGAGGGCAGATGCACTTCCGGCTGAACACCCAATCTGCCCGTCCAATACGTAAAGTACATCTTTCTGGTATTCGACATCAGGGAACTGCTCACGAAATGCGTTTTCATACATCCAGTGTGTGGTGGCTTTACGCCCTTTAAGCAGTCCGAGTTTACCCAGCAAAAAAGAGCCTGAACAGAGCGACAAAACGCGTTTACCATCAGCGACAAACTGACGAATTTCGCGCTGAATCAGGGGAGGAATCTCGTAGTCTCCGGTCGGCCAGCCGGGAATGATCAATGTGTGGTAACTCTTTAAACTATCTACGAATTTCGTCCTGAGAGTAACACCGCCTGTGCTTTCAAAATCTTTATTCTCCATATTAATGATCTCGCAGTCATACCAAGGATCGAACTCTGGTCGAGGCAAGGCAAACAGTTCCGCAGCGCAGGACATTTCAAACAAGGTGATGTGAGAGTGGGCAAGAATAGCAACTTTGATCATCTGGAAACTCGTTAGTGAGCGATAGTCTTTGGCTGATTATTATCGAATATTGACTTTTAGGCCAGTGTTGAGTTGCTCATTTGAACGCAATAATGATTCAAAAGACAAACAAGGAGACGTTATGACAAGTGCAGTAACTAGAGTTCCAGCCGCCAGTAGTGAGCGTGCGCTGGCACATTTCAGTCGGCTATTGGAATTTGAAACAGACTGTTGGGATGTGCACCATGCCATCAGCAATGATCGTATGGATTTTGTGTTGCTCGATGTCAGAGGAGATGAGCTGTTTGCGCAAGGCCACGTGAAGGGAGCGATTAACATTCCTCACCCGAGGTTGAATGAAAAGAGCCTGAGTGCCTTTCCCACAGACACACAGTTTGTGGTGTATTGTGCTGGGCCACACTGTAATGGTACCGAGAAGGCGGCTATTCGTTTGGCAAAACTTGGTAGACCTGTGAAAAAAATGATTGGTGGAGTCACAGGCTGGCTTGATGAAGGGTTTGAGCTGTTCAAACAGGAGGTTGAAACATGCGCTTAGTGGCTAGAGTTGATTCTGTGTGGGCTTGGCGTGCAACGGTTTATTGATGCATCGACAATAACCCTATGAGTATAGCGCATAGAGTCATTGTGAAAATGTCATTTGAGTCACATCGAGAGGCTCAATACACTTCGCGCTCTTTATTTTCTTGCTGAGACTATGAATCATGTTTTCTCAATCACTTTTTGCTCAGCTAGTGAGAATGACGGTATTGCTTTGCCTAACTCTGTTGGTCGTCCATCAGTCACCACGTCTGATGGAACTGTTAGCAGAGCAGGCGATCAATAGCGGTTGCCACCAGCAAAGTCATGATATGTCCGGTGACCATTCTCATCATCATCACCATCATTAGGGTAAGTTCATGAGCATTTTCCGATTTCCAGCAATGGTCTGGTTAGGTATCGCAATTTTGGTTATCTGCCTGGGTATCAGGCAATCATTTGGCATCTTCATGATGCCGGTTTCCGATTACTTTCAAACAGGACGTGAATTTTTCAGCTTTGCTATTGCGCTGCAAAATTTGCTGTTTGGTGTCTTTCAGCCGTTTGTCGGTATGGCTGCTGACCGATTCGGCGCAAAACGCATCATCATTGCAGGTGCTATCGCGTATGGCGTCGGCTTGTATTTGACCTCCATCGCTGTCGAGCCTTCAACACTTTATTGGACACTTGGTGTTTTCGTTGGTTTAGGCCTGAGCGCAACTAGCTATGTCATTGTTCTTGGCGCCGTTGCTAAAGTTGTCCCAGCGGAGCACGCAGCAAAAGCATTTGGCTTGACCACTGCGGCAGGCTCTTTTGGTATGTTTGCTATGATTCCCGGAGCACAGGTGCTGCTGAGTGATTTGGGTTGGCAAGGGGCTCTTCAGGGCTTTGCTATGCTTTGCTCAACAATGATCGCGTTTGCATTGTTTATGCGAGCGCCGAAAACAGCGGCTAACCAAGGACACTCTACTAGTGAGATAAAGGAAGATAGTTTGACGCTTAAGCAGGCTTTAAAAGAAGCGTTTTCTCATAGAGGCTATTGGCTGATCCATCTTGGTTTCTTCGTTTGTGGCTTCCACGTGATGTTCATCGCGACACACCTACCTAGCTATTTAGCAGACAAACAGTTACCAGCCTCAACGGCTGCGATGGCACTCGCCTACGTCGGGGTTTTCAATATCTTCGGCTCTTACTTTTGGGGAGTGATGGGCGATAAATTCAGCAAACGCCATGTGATGTCTGCGCTGTATCTGATGCGTACCATAGTGATTGGCGCATTTGTGACGTTGCCAGTCACAGAGCACACAGCGGCGATATTTGGTGCGGCCATTGGCTTTTGTTGGCTAGGTACGGTGCCGTTGACATCTGGCTTAGTGAGGCAGATCTTCGGCGCTAAGTATCTATCGACTCTTTACGGGCTGGTATTTTTCACTCATCAGGTCGGCAGCTTCTTAGGGGCTTGGGCTGGTGGCCGTATTTACGATTACTACGGTTCTTATGAGCCCATTTGGTGGTCGACGGTTGTTCTCGCGTTTGCTGCGGCGATTATTCACCTGCCAATTAACGACAAGCCTGTTCGACAGTTTGCAATAGCGCAATAATTTATCCGACGTATGTCTTAGTTCCTGTTTTTTCACGTATACACTGAGAAGAGAAAAATCAGGAGGTAAGTAAAATGACCTTTAATACTATCCGTCTCATTCTTGGTGATCAGCTCAATGCACGTCACTCTTGGTTTCAAGATGTTGACCAGTCAGTGTTGTATTTGATTGCAGAACTTCACCCAGAAGCTACTTATGTTAGGCATCACGTGCAAAAGGTGTGTGCATTTTTTGCTGCAATGAGAGCGTTTGCGCGTGAGCTTCAGCAAGACGGACACCAAGTGTTGCATCTCAATCTGGACCAAACTTTGGAATTCTCTGATGTCTCTCAACTTGTTCATCACTATGTCAAAGAGTCTGGTGCAGCAGTGTTCGAGTATCAAAGACCAGATGAGTTTCGTTTAGCAACGCTCCTTAATGAAATAGAGATACAAGGCTGCCGTATTCAACGTACAGAGAGTGAACACTTCCTTCTTCCCTTTGAGCAGATTGAGCAGCACTTTCCTCAAGGAAAGCACATTATGATGGAGCACTTCTATCGTAAAATGCGGAAAAATTTCAGTATCTTAATGGATGATGGAAAACCTAAAGGTGGAAAGTGGAATTACGATGCGAACAATCGCAACAAACTCAAAACAGCGGATATAAAACGTTTGCCGACCCCTCTGTTGTTTGGTAATGATGTCACCGAGATTAGAGCGTCGCTTGAGCGGCACAATATCAGCACCATAGGGCAACTTGAAGGGCCGTTGTTATGGCCGATTAACCGCAATCAAAGTCTGACGCTTCTTGCCCACTTTTGCTCCGTATGCCTACCTAACTTTGGTCGGTTTCAAGATGCAATGACGCAGGTGCATGAATCAAAATGGTCGCTTTACCATAGTCGATTGTCCTTCGCCTTAAACAGCAAAATGCTTCACCCTCTTGAAGTGATTGATAGTGCGCTGTCAGCGTATGAGTCAAACCCAGACATTGATATTTCTCAGGCAGAAGGTTTTATACGTCAAATACTTGGTTGGAGGGAATATATTCGAGGTGTCTACTGGGCCAATATGCCAGTCTATGCTGAGCACAACCATTTCGACGCTAAGCGCCACTTGCCGAAGTATTTTTGGTCTGGGGAAACAAAAATGGCATGTATGAAGGAAGCTATCGGGCAATCGTTGGATTTTGCCTACGCACACCATATTCAAAGGCTTATGGTGACGGGAAACTTCTGTTTGTTAACGGAGATTGACCCAGCCCAGGTTGATGAGTGGTATCTCGGTATCTACGTGGATGCGATTGAATGGGTAGAAATGCCTAATACCCGAGGTATGGCTCTGTTCGCGGATGGTGGCATTGTAGGAACTAAACCTTATGCTGCAAGTGGCGCGTATATCAATCGAATGAGTGATTACTGCAAAGGTTGCCATTATAACCATAGCGAAAAAACGCAGGATAATGCATGTCCGTTGAATAGCTTGTATTGGCGTTTCATGCACAAACACAGAGAAATGCTTACGCAGAATCCACGTATTGGCGTTATTTATCGCTCTTGGGACAATCTGGAGGAACAGGCACAAAGTGAGATTTTGCAAAAAGCAGAGCATTATTTAGAGCATATTGAAACTTTGTAGCCCTATCGCCAGCGTGTTGTGAAAAATAAAAACGTGCTAGAGCGTAAATTAGATTATGATGAAGGCCTTTGATTACAATGGTTTTTATCAATATGTTTGCTGAATGGATAACGGCAGAGGCATTGACTGCTGCCTTTCTGATCTTCCTTGGCTCATTCGTACAGACAGCGATAGGTTTTGGCTTAGCGATTGTTGCCGCACCACTGCTGTTCCTTGTTTCGCCTGATTATGTTCCCGCGCCTATCTGTTTAGTCGCCCTTTACATTTCTATTCTTAACGCGTTGAAACATAGAGCTAATGTCGAGATCGGTGGGCTTAAGATGGCCTTAATTGGTCGTGTACCGGGCTCTATAGCGGGTGGTGTGTTGCTGGTGATGGTGTCTACCGATCTGCTGGCATTATGGCTTGGTCTGTTGGTACTGCTGGCAGTTACGGTGAGCCTTCTTCCTTTTCGTATCGAACCGACCCCAATCCGTATGGGTATTGCGGGGTTCTTCTCTGGCTTTTTTGGCACCAGCTCAGCGATTGGTGGACCGCCAATGGCTTTACTGTTACAACATCAGGAGGCAAATCAATTAAGAGGCAATTTGTCGGCCTTTTTTGTCTTCAGCTCAATCATTTCATTGATTATCCAAATGCCAGCGGGTTTTTTGACGATGCACCACTTGTGGATCAGTATTCCGTTACTGCCCGCTGCGTGGTTGGGTTATAAACTCGCTTTAGCAACGACTCAATCTCTACCCAAAGAGAAGATTCGTCTTGGAGCATTGATGCTGTGTACCGTCAGTGGTGCGACAGCAGTTTGGCAAGGTTTGGTATAAGCCATTTTTATTGATGTTCATCTTAGGTTAAGGAAAAACCATGATACTAGAAGTCGCAATTCTGGATGTGAAGCCGGATATGGAGAAAGATTTTGAACAAAACTTTTCGAAAGCTCAGGCCATTATTTTCAGCATGCAAGGCTATGTTTCTCATCAATTGCAACGTTGCATAGAAAACCCGAGGCGCTATATTTTGTTAGTGAATTGGCAAACCTTGGAAGACCATGAAGTCGGATTCAGACAATCTGCCGAGTATCAGGAATGGAAAGCGCTGTTACATCACTTTTATGATCCATTTCCGACCGTAGAACATTATGAGAGTGTGTTCGGCTAAGATTTTCTAAAAGGAGAAAATAAGGTTATGAGAACGATAGGCAATATAATTTGGTTTTTGCTTGGTGGCATTGTCATGGGCCTGATGTGGTGGTTCTTCGGCCTGCTGGCTTTCATTAGTATCGTGGGTATTCCGTGGGGGCGGGCGTGTTTTGTGATGGGGAATTTTTCTTTCTTCCCGTTTGGTCAAGAGGCGATTGCTCGAGATGAACTGACTAATGAAATGGACATTGGAACCAGCCCGCTCGGTTTGGTCGGCAACGTCATTTGGTTTGTGTTTGCAGGTATCTGGTTAGCGATAGGCCACATCATGTCAGCGGTGGCGTGTTTTGTGACCATCATTGGTATCCCATTTGCGATTCAGCACCTCAAACTGGCGTATATTTCATTGGCGCCAATTGGAAAAACTGTGGTACCTAAAGAGCAAGCTGCAATGGCAAAATATTCTAAATAAAGAAAGCCCCGAATGGGGCTTTCTGCTTTCTTGATCCCAATATTGGATGGCGAGTAAGAAACTCTTTCACTTCTCCCATAAAAGAGACAATCTAATCAGACATATTGCACTGGTATGACATTGACCCGATATAAATGTCATTTATAGTAGTGCGCTAGATTTGCTGCTGAATAATAGAATAAACACTCAATGCTGCGCTGGATAACAAAGATGAAAACTATCCTCAGTGCGTCAAGCTTGATCGTCTCCACTGCAAGTTATGCTGCTCCCCATCCCGTGGAGTTGGCTCTCTACACTCAGGATTTTCCACCGTTACAAGTGGAAGTCGATGGTGTGGCAGAAGGATACGTGATCAAATTTGTCGAAGCTGTGGTACAAGATGCTGCTCGAACCCTCCCAATGACACTGCATCAGGTCCATTTTACGCCGTGGAAAAGGGCAATGCGAATTACGCAAACTCGTAAGAATGCTTTGCTTGTATCTGTGTCACGCACACCAATACGAGAAGATAAATTTCACTGGATTGGTGAAGTTTCGCCATATGAAGTCAGTATCTTTCGCCACATTAATGGTCCAAGCCTCAAAACAGATCAACTACAAGCACTCAAGGATTATCGCTTTGGTGCTCAAACAGAAGGGTCTTTTGAAGAGTTGATCCGGTCTTTGGGCTTTAAGCAGATCATTCCAGTGAACTACGGTAAGGACGCGATTCGTTTGTTGCGAGCTAATCGGGTTGACTACGCCCCTTTAGTGACGGTCAGCTATCCTTACCGAATGGCGCAATACGGCTTCGATCCGAGTAATTTTGTTGAAGTGATGAAAGTAAAACCATTGTGTAAAGCGTTGTGGTTGGTCACAGGTAAGCAAACGTCACCTGAAGTAGTGGAAGCGCTGAGGCAAAGCTTTGAAAAGTTGAAGGCTGAGGGAGAGCTGTCTTCATTGATTGAGGCCTACCAGCCTGAGAACCCGATTATGCTCCGCTATCAGGAGCTGGCATCAAAGTGATAAAAAGGGGCCTGATAACAGGCCCAAATGGATTTACATCTCTTCGCCGTAGATGTCAAAAGAGAAGTACTTTTGCGCAATCTTGTCGTAAGTACCGTTGGCACGGATAGCGGCTATCGCTTTATTGAATTTATCGGCCAACAGTTTGTCTTTCTGACGCAGTGCCAGAGCAGTCCCTTCACCGATGTAAGCTTTGTCGGTCACGGGCTTGCCGACAAACTCAAACCCCTGCCCAATGTCTTTATCCAAAAACGCCAAGGCAAGTTGATCAGAGTTACCAAAAGTCAGATCAAGTCGGCCGGTGGCCATATCAATATAGACTTCATCTTGACCTGTATAGCGTTTGATCTCGGCGACATCGCCGAATTTATCGGTCACATAGCGGTCATGAATCGTGCCACCTTGAACGCCTATAACTCTGTCTTTTAATCCTTTCTCCGAAATATCAATCTTAGTGCCCGTTGCAGTGACGAACCGAGCTGGTGTTTGGTAGTACTTGTTGGTAAATAGCACCCGCTTTTTACGTTCTTCTGTGATGCGCATCGAAGCCATGATCACATCCGACTTTCTCGCCAGCAGACTCGGGATGAGTGAGTCCCAGCTTTGAGCAACCCAAGTACATTCTAATTTTGCTTCAGCACACAATGCATCGGCAATTTCGATATCGAACCCTGTTGGATTACCGTTTGGATCTTTGTAGTTAAACGGTGGGTAAGTGAAATCAGAGGCCAAGCGCACTTGTTTTGCAAAAGTGGGTGTAGACAGAAGAGTGGCTGCACAGGCAATCACACTAAGCACTTTGTTCATGGTTGAAATCCTTGTCTTTGTTTTTCGTTGATACTGGGTTTGAGAAGTGGCTAATGATGGTAGCGACTTCTTGCATAGATTCTTGTGAACCAATCGTGATCCGTACACAGTGTTTCAAGCTCGGTTCATGGGCTTGATTACGGGTCACAACTCCGGCATTAAGCAAATAGTTGAAAAGGTCAACATCAGGTCGCGTACGGATTAAAATAAAGTTGGTAGCAGAAGGGTACACCTTCTCAATCCATTCAAATGACTGAATCTGTTCTACAAACCACTCTTTGGTAGCGATTAGCTTCTCGGTATTCGCCCTGACTTGGGCCAAACCCTCTGAGCTCAGTGCGTTTAATACGATTTCTGCTGAGCTATCCGGCATTGGGTAAGGTGGTAGCATTTTATTGAGGTAGTTCATCACGGATGTATCAGCGATGATGAAACCACAGCGCACGGCTGCAAGGCCAAAGGCTTTAGAGAGAGTACGAATAACAACCAGATTAGGGTATTGCTCGATTAAGCTGACAACGCTTTCTTCAAGCTCAAACTCAATATATGCTTCGTCAACGACGATCAGAGCGTGTTCTTGTGTCTGCTCAAGAATGGATAAAATATCGTGTCGTTTCAGTAATTGTCCGGTTGGATTGTTTGGTGAACAGAGAAAAATTAAACTCGCCGATTCGGCAGCCTTAACTACCCCCTCAACATCCAGAGCAAAGTCTGGTGCAAGTAAAGGGACGTCGATCGTTTCAACGGCCAGTGAATCTGCACAAAACTCATACATTGCATAAGTCGGACTACAGATAGCAATACGGCTTTTACCCGGTTGGCAGAACGTACGCACAAGTAGATCGATGGCTTCATCAGCGCCTCTGACAGCAAGAGCAGGGTTTCGGGTTTGGCAGTAATCCTGATAGGCGGAGGCGATATCGTGAGGTAGAAAATCAGGGTAGCGGTGATACGCATTTTGCTGTTCGTTAAAATGAAGTGGTTGTTCTAACTCATTGGCGTTGAGCCACAGTCGACCAGAACCACCAATTCGTCTTGCTGACTGATAAGGTATTAATTTTTTTATATTATCGGGTGCAATTTTATCTGCCAGCGATATCATGTTTCTATTCCTTTGCTGCATAACTAATCTAGTTAAAGTTAGATCTATAACTAGAATTTCTTATTTTATAAAAAGGTAGTCAAAGTTTTGTTTGAGGAGAATCGAAATAAAGGCATACTAGCTATGCAATAAATGCATGGCTTATTGGGTGGTGAAAAATGAGATTACCTTCGACGAAAAATTTGCAGGCATTTTTGGCTACCGCTGAGTACCTCAATCTCACCCATGCCGCCGAGTCGCTCAACATGACACAGGGTGCGGTCAGCCGACAGATCCAATCACTGGAATCTCTTATGGGAGTTAGCCTGTTTTATCGACGCGCTAGAGGACTTGCTTTGACGCCTGAAGGGAGTCTATTCCTTCCGCTGGCGCAAGACATCATTAAGCGCTTGCAACGCTCAGTTAGGGAAGTGTCCGAAAGTGCCAACCGAGTCAAATTACTTGCCCCGAGTTGTATTACCACCTGGTTACTGGCTCGCTTGGCAAACTTTCAGCAAGCTAACCCAAATGTGAATGTCGAGTTGACTTCAACCACTAAACATCAATTGCACCCTGATTTTGATAGTTTCGATATGGTGATCGTTTATGGTAAACCAGCTCGAAGCAAGCAGGTTTCGCAAACCTTGTTGTTTGATGAAATTTTAGCGCCCGTTTGCTCGCCTCAATTGTGGTCGCAGTGTGTTGAGGAGGATGAACCAGTACAAGATAACTTGGTTAATCGTTTTATGTGGTTACATGCAAATCAAGAGCAATCGGACTGGGCTTTGTGGTGCAACAGTAGCAATGAATCGGCATTGAAAGGAACGGGCAATCAGATATTTGCAACTTTAGATCAAGCTATGAATGCGGCACAGCAGGGGTTTGGGATGACCGTGGGGGATGTGACCTTGGCGGAGCAGGATATTAAGTCAAACCGCTTGCTCTGCCCGTTTGATATGCGTATCCGCTCTGGCAATAGTTACTTTTTGCTTTCGGCAAATCAAGAGCCGAATGACTCGGTCAAAGCGTTATCTGACTGGTTGGCGCACAACTAAACTTTCTAATGTTTTGTATCGCTATCAAATGGTTCGTAACCTTCAGCGAGTCACCTATTTCATCACTACCTGATTGAAGTCTATCCAGCCGTTAGCGAGCAGCGCGGGCGCTGTCACTGTGTCTGAGATATTGAGGTCCTGTTCTACATGAAAGAGTGGTTGATAAATTCCTTTACTGATTAAGCTTTTCTCAATATTTTCAAACTGTTTGAGTCTCGTAGCTAGCTTGGGTTGTGCCATTGCTTGAGTACATTTCTGCTTGATCCAATGTTGCTCTTTATCGGTCAGGCAGGCGGTAAGAGCACTGGTGTTAAATAGCCATCCTAACCAAGACATTTCAGTATCTTCACCGAACACTTCGCCACAAATGATGACATCCGCTTGAGATAAGGTGCTGAGTTGGTCAAACACGGGGTATTCATGAACAGTCAGTTTGGCATTTATGCCTAACTTTTCTAGCGATTCGACAACTAGCTGAGCGGTTTCTATATGGGTTGCAAGTTGGTAGGTGACGACAGAGAGAGGCGCTTCCGGCTTAGAGAGCGAACGAATATGCTCTGCAATTAAATCTAACGCTGATGGTCTGATTGACTCGGGAGAAGACATCATGCCGCTCGCTCCGGCGAGCTCTTCGCACTGTTGTGATTGCGGTGCGCCCATATGAGATAAAACCTCTTGCAGCGCAGCCCGATGAGCTCGTTTGGCCATCCATCCATTACGATTCAGGTTGAATGTTGCGTAGACACAACCTTCCTCCCATTGATTTTGCGCACGGAAGCCAGATGCGTGTTCTTCACGTATATGGCTGCCGTGTACGACATGACTGTTAAGGTCAAAGTTCTTAGCTTTATCACCAATGTTCCAGATCTCAATACCGTCTATCCAAGGTCTGAATCCGTGATAGTGCGGGTTAATGGTCATCAGTGTTCGCCACTCAGATTGCTCTTCTAAGCAGAATGGGCCAGTTCCGACGATTTCACCTTTGATTGCTTTGGTGATGCCCATAGCAGAGTGTGCCAGCAATTTAGGCAGTAGGTTCGGTATTGAATGGCTGACAAAGTGAATAGATAGGTCATCGATTACGATGATGTCATCGATAAATTCGAACAGAACTTTGCAACCAGCGTCTGAGCTCATCAATCGCTCAAAGTGAGCTTTGATATCCTGAGCCAGCAAAGGACTGCCGTCCTGAAATTTAAGCCCTTTGCGTAATGTTATTTCAAGTGTGTGGCCGCTCAGTTTCCATGAGTGTGCCAGATCTGCTTGTACGCCGAGATTATCGGTATTGATGATAAGCAGATTGGCATAAAGATAGCGTGCAAGGTGGATTTCTGTTCGCCGCGTGATAAAGACGGGATCTAGGCAATGGGTGCCGCGGTAGAAAGGGATCTTTAGTATATGTTTTGACGCATCTTTCGGCTGAAACTGAGCGAGATAGTTTTCCAAAAAATTATCACGATGTGAATCCTTGACCAGCAATAGAGCCTGCGCGACTTTTCCTTCTTCTAATAGACGAAAAGCTTGTTGCTCCAATCGTTCGTTTGGGCACTTCAATAGCTTTGCATTGGGTAAATTACCTCGGCCTACCCCCGGCTGCCACTCCAGGAAGCGTTCTTTAATCAATCGCTTAATGAGCAATTGGGCATTGCGTCTTGTGCAGTCCAGTGATTGGCTGAAATTATCCAAGGACATTGGCCGCCACTGCTCAAGCTGCAGATTATCACGGCAGAACGCGAGGGATTTCCAGTAACGCATAAAGGTGAAATTCCTTTTTTCTATTTCTATTTTTCTTCATCTTTTTATTCGGATAATAGTGGATTCTTATCAGGAAGAAAGGATTATTCGATGGAGACGTTATCTCACCCTCAAAATTCAGTGTGGAAAAATAGATCGTTTGTGGTGCTCTTTTCCAGTGCATTGTTCGTGGCGTTTAGTGCCCAGATTTATAATTTGGCATTGCCTTTGTTAGTGTATGAATTGACTCAGTCATCTCAGATGATGGGCTGGATGCGAGCAGTTGAATTCCTACCTAACTTATTGCTGGCGCTGTTTATTGGTGTATGGGTCGATAGAGTCGACAAAAAACGCTGGTCTCAAATGATGTTGTTAGGTCAGTTGCTGATGGTACTGAGTTGCTATTTTGCAGTGGAATGGTTGGATAATCCGCTCTGGGTTCTTTTCCCGTCGGCGTTTTTCATGATGGCGTGTAATTACGGCTATCACAATGCACGTATAGCGATGATGAAAAATGGTATCCCTCATGAACTACAAAATACCGCTATTGCACGTATGAGTTCGTTGAGCAGTTTTATGGAAACGGTCGGACCGGTACTTTCTGGTGCGCTGATGCTATTGTCGGCTATTCATCATGTCTTTCTTGGTGTCGCGGCAATGTTGGTGCTGGCTTATTGGCAACTGGAAAAGTTAGCTGTAGTGAAGCCAGAGCCGAAACCGCACCCACCCGTGCTAAAAGCATTGGCGGAAGGGTGGGCGATACTGCGTGCTGAAACCAATATGTGGTACATCACCTTGGCCGTGATGGTAATTAACACTACAGGTGCAATATTCTGGATTCAGTCGATTTTCTATGCGAAATCCACTCTCAGTCTGAATTCAGTTGAAGTGAGCTACTTGATTGCCGCTTCGGGTGTGGGTGGCTTATTGGGTTCATTTACCGCAGATAAAATACGTACCAAGTTTGGTTTAGGCCAGTTATTGATTGCCTCAATTGCGTTGGAGGCGTTTGGTTTCCTCATTCCTCTGGTGCTTCCCGGAGTGTGGAGTCTGGTCTTTGCCTTCTTGTGGATCTCTGCCATTGGCTTATACAGCTCGATCTGCATCTGGAGTTACCGCCAGGAAGCGTTCGATGAGCAATGCCTCGGCAGGCTGACGGGGATTACGGGTTCGTTGTTTAAGTTGCTCATGCCGTTTGGTTTAGCAGCGTCAGGGTATATGGTTGCTAGCTTTGGTGAGCAAGCGGTGTTCGTTTCATGCTTTACACTTCAGCTTTTGGTCGCGCTAATATTATTATTCAGCCGAGTTCGATTTATTAGGTGATCATCAATATTTTTGATTTTTATATTTTGAATGCAGTCTTCTAATTACGCGGTTATAAATATTATTTTACTCACTTATTTTTAAGAAGTTTACTATTTAAATAAATGTCTGTTTGTTATTTTAATTTCTTGATGCATTCAATAATTTGCTAATTTAATTGATTAAATTGGAATTAAATAATTAAGTCAATAAAGGTTGTTTGTATTATACAAATAACCGTTATTTTTACTGTGAGGTTTTAATTTACATATTTAACAATATTTGATTTTAGGTTGAATTTAATTGATTTATTTTATGATTTATAAAATAAATGCTAATTATATTGTGCGCTTGTTTGGTT